>VBAH01000048.1 GCA_005884685.1 Alphaproteobacteria bacterium | reverse complement strand
TGCCGGCGGAGAGCCCGCTGTGGCTGCATCCGAAGGTCACGGTGATGCCGCACGTGGCGCGGCGGCCGACCGTCGCCCAGTTGGTCACCGAAATGGTCAAGAACATCCGCAGCATCGAGGCCGGGGGACCGCTGCTGGAGGAAGTGAACCTCAAGCTGGGTTATTGATCGGCGGCTGTTATTGCGCCCTCTCCCCTTGTGGGAGAGGGCTGCTCAGAGATTCAACGACGATGACTGGGTGAGGGGTAACCCCTTGTAACTCTCATTGTCGCGACTCGCATAAGCTGCGAGTTGCGGTGGCAGGCGGGTGCCCGATAACCCCTCGGTCGTTGAAGACCGTAAGTGAGCTTGGCGCCCCGCTTGTCGTTCCATCGAACCCGAACAGTCGCCTGGGCCGCAAATTGCGAAGCTCGATTAGGCAAGGACGGGTCGCCATGGACACCATCGTGGTCGGCATCGACGTATCGAAAGATCGTTTGGACGTTGCTGTGCGCCCAAGCGGAGAAGCCTTCGCGGTTGAACGCAATGCTGCCGGACTGGATCGGCTGACCGAGCGGCTGCGGATGCTGTCACCCCACCTTGTTGCATTGGAGGCCACCGGCGATGCCCTCTCCCACAAGGGGAGAGGGCACAAATACGAAAAGAGGTCTTGATGCATCGCATTCTCATCACCGGCGCTGCCGGGAAAATCGGCAACACGGTGCGCGAGGGCTTGCGCGGACGCTATGCGAGCTTGCGCCTGTCCGACATCGCGCCGCTCGATCCGGCGCGCGACGGCGAAGAGATCGTGCGCGCCGATCTCACCGATCTCACCGCGGTGGAAGCAGCCATGCGCGGTATCGATTGCGTCGTCCACCTCGGCGCGCTCCCGGGCGAGGACACGTGGGACAAGATCCTGCCCAATAACGTGGTCGGAACCTGGAACGTGTTCGAGGCGGCGCGGCGGCAGGGTGTGCGCCGCGTCGTTTATGCGAGCTCGCACCACGCGGTCGGGTTCTACCGGCGCGCCCGCGTCATCGACCAGAACGTCGTTCCGCGCCCGGACGGCATCTACGGCGTGAGCAAGGTGTTCGGCGAGGCGGTCGGACGCCTGTTCGCTGACAAGCACGGCTTGTCGGTCGCGTGCCTGCGCATCGGCGCCTTTCGCGACCAGCCCACGGATCGGCGCCTGCTCTACGTCTGGCTCAGTCCGCGCGACGCGGTGCATCTGGTTCAATGCTGCATCGACGCGCCCGACTATCATTTCATCACCGTCTACGGCGTCTCCGACAACGCGCGCAGCCGCTACCGCAATGTTGGCCTGGAATTCCTCGGCTATCACCCGCAGGACAAGGCGGAGGACTATGCGGCCGACATTTCGCGCACCCCCGACACCGAGGACGCGATCTCGCGCCAGTTCCACGGCGGCATGTATACCGAAATGGGATTCGACGGCGACATTGCTCGGATCGAGTAACGCGGGCTCGGGAGCCGCGCCCTAGCAAGCATGTCAGCACACGGTTGACCGTTCATCTTTTCTTCTTCGCCCGGCCGCTGAACGGATTCTCTTTCTCGCGCAAGGTGATGCGGATCGGCGTGCCGGGCAGGTCGAAATGCTCGCGCAGGCTGTTCACCAGGTAGCGCAGGTAGCTCTCGGGGATCGCATCGGCGCGCGAGCAGAACAGCACGAAGCTCGGGGGTCGCGCCTTCGGCTGCGTGATGTAGTTGAGCTTGAGGCGGCGCCCGCTCACCGCCGGCGGCGGGTGCGATGACACCACATCCGCGAGCCAGCGGTTGAGCGTGTTGGTCGAGACGCGGCGATTCCAGACGCCATGGATATCGACCACCGCCTGCATCAGCCGGTCGAGGCCTTCGCCGAGCCGGCCGGACAGGGCGACGATCGGCACGCCTTTCACCTGCGGCAGCCAGTGGTCCGCCTCGCCGCGTAGCTTGCCCGCCGCGCCCGCCTTTCCCTCCATCAGGTCCCACTTGTTCATGCCGAGCACGAGCGCCCTGCCCTCGCGCTGCACCAGATCGGCGATGCGCAGGTCCTGCTCCTCGAACGGGTGGTCGCTATCCATCAACACGACCACCACTTCGGCGAAGCGGATGGCGTTGAGCGTGTCGGCGACGGAGAGCTTTTCGAGTTTCTCCTCGATGCGCGCCTTGCGCCGCATGCCGGCGGTATCGAACAGCCTGAATTCGCGCCCTTTCCAGTCGAGCATCACCGCGATGGTGTCGCGCGTGATTCCGGCCTCCGGGCCGGTGAGCAAACGCTCCTCACCGAGCAGGCGATTGATCAGCGTGGACTTGCCGACGTTCGGCCGGCCGACCACGGCGACGCGGATCGGGCGGTTCGCCATGTCGGCGTCGCTCTCCTCCTCTTCCTCGGCGGGCGGAGCGGTGTGTTCCGGCAAGGCCGCGCGGATCGCGTCATAGAGGTCGGACAGCCCTTCGCCGTGCTCGGCGGAGATCGGGATCGGATCGCCGAGGCCAAGCTCGTAGGCTTCGGCAGCGCCCGCTCCGGCGCGGCCCTCGGCCTTGTTGGCGACAACCATCACCGGCTTGCCGGCACGGCGCACGATGTCGGCGAAGGCGCGGTCGATCGGGGTGAGCCCGGTACGCACGTCGATGAGAAACAGCACCGCGTCGGCGCTTTCGATGGCCAGTTCGGTCTGGCCGACCATGCGGCTGGTCAGGCTGCCCGGCGCGGCTTCATCGAAGCCCGCGGTGTCGACCACCGCGAACGACAAATCGCCGAGCCGCGCCTGTCCTTCGCGCCGGTCGCGCGTCACGCCCGGGCGGTCGTCGACCAGCGCGAGCCGCCGGCCGACCAGCCGGTTGAACAAAGTCGACTTGCCGACGTTCGGCCGGCCGACGATCGCAAGGGTGAAGCTCATGGCAAGTCGATGTCACCGCACGAAAGGCGGGCCTGGTATAGCCGAGCTTCGGATAATTAGCGCTGCGGGCCGGGCCACGGCCCGGGTGCGGGCGGGGCGTTGGTGGGCCAGGTCGGCTGCGCGCCCGGCATGGTCTGCGTCTGGCTCGCGCTCTGCCCGACCGGCTGCGTCGTCGTCCGCGCCGCCGGGGCCTGCTCCGCCTGCGGTTGCGGGCGTGGCGGACGCGGCTTGGCGGCCACTTTTTTCGGCTTCGGCATTTTCTCGGGCTTTGCCTCGATCACCGGCGGCGGAGCCTCCGGCGGCGCCTGGTAGCCCTTCACCATTTCGGGCGGCACGCCCTGCGGCACACCGGGCACGCCGGTATCGAACACCGGACGGCGCTCGCCCTGCAGCGGTTTCTTCGAGGTGCCCATGATGTCGAGCTCGGACAGCTTGTCGAGCGGGTCGAAGGACTCGCATCCGCCAAGCGCGAAGCCGAGCGCGAGCGCGGCGGCGGTGACAATCCTGCGCATCCAGGGCTCCGTCCGGTCTCGTCTCATGTCCTAGCCTTCTCGCCGGAGAGCGTCATCAGCACGTCCATGCGCTGGCGCGTGCCAGCAGGCGTTTCGGCATCGGTGGCGATCAGGTCGAACCAGCGCTTGGCGGCCGCCTTGTCGCCGGTGCGCCAGGCGGCAAGCGCGAGCAGCTCGCGCGCGGTGTGGCGGAACGGGCGATCCGCTGCGGTCAGCGGCTCGAGCCTTGCGGTGAGTTCGGCGAGCGGCGCGGTGTCGACCAGGATCAAGCCGCCGCGGACCGCCGCGAGGTCCTGGAGCGTGCGCCCAATACCCGAATCGCTGGCGAGCGCGTTGTAGGCCGTGGCGCCGGCCGCGGGATCGACCTTGGCGAGTTCGGCCGCCTCGCGGAAGCGCGCGAGGGCGCGGTAACCTGAGCTTCCGTCCTGCGCGAGCCGGGAAAAGGCGGCGCGCGCCTCCTCCTGCTTGCCACTTTCGGCGAGGTTGAGCGCTGCCTCGAAGGCCGCGCCGGACTCCGCCGCCTTCTTGTTCTCCCACCAGTCGTAGCCGCGCCAGCCGCCGACGGCGAGCACGACCAGAAGCGCAAGCGCGACGATCAGATTGCTGTGCCGCTCCCAGAGCTGCTTCAGCTTCTCGCGCCGGACTTCCTCATCGACTTCCTGGAAAATATCAGACACTTCAACGCTCTCCGACCCGGACTGAAAGCAGTTTCAGCGGGGGCCCCACGCCATCCCCATGGCAGCGGGCGGTAACCTACCGATATGGCGGGCGCAAGGCAAAAGCTCCAACCGTCTTGCGGCAAGGTTTACGGCAAAACGGCCCCGTTTACCGGCCGAAGGCGGGCACGCCGACCACGTAGGGATGGAACAGGAAACCGAGCGCGAGAAACAAGGCCGTCCCGCCGACGACCGCCACGACGTCCCGTACCGGCCCGCCGACCGGAATCGGCGGCTCGCCCGGGTCGGCGCGGTGCTTCAGCGAAATGCGGTCGAACACCGCCCAGCCGAGGATCGAGCCGAACAGGATGATCGAGCCGAGGTCGCCGTTGGAAATCAGGTGCGCGAAGGCCCAGAGCTTCACTCCGACCAGCATCGGATGCTTCAGCGTGGTTTTGATCCGCCCCGGCGAATAGGCCGCCACCACGCAGACCGAGGCGATCCACACCAAGAGGACCGTGACGTGGCGCGTCCAGGCTGGTGGATACCACACGTCGACCCAGCCGCTCGCGCGGTAGAGCCCGAAGCCCCAGCCGATCAGCACGACGCCGAGGATCGAGGCAGCCGAATACAGCCCCTTGTACGCGCCCTCGCCGAACCTTCCGATCAGCGCAGCGCGCGTACCGCGCCGCGTCGTGATCAGGTGCGTCCCGATGAAAACGACAAGTCCAAGAATCAGGATCGCAAGGCCCATCAGAATCTCCCGCCCGCTGCGTAACCCCTGAGGAACCACACTTCGCTTGACCTCGGCAACCCGCGGCGGACATATGCCTGAGGGCCGAACGAGAAGACCGCCCGAGAGGGCCGGCGCGTGGGAGGATCGATGAGACGCATTGTTGCGCTGGCGCTGTTCGTTTTGTGTGCCGCCGTGCCGGCGGCCGCGCAGGAATGGCCCACGAAAACCGTGCGCGTGATCGTGCCGTTTGGTGCCGGCGCGACCCCCGACACCATCGCGCGGCTGATCGCCGACAAGCTGCAGGCCAAGCTTGGCCAGAACTTCATCGTCGAGAACAAGCCCGGCGCGAGCGGCATGTTGGGGACCGATGCGGTCGCCAAGGCCGAGGCGGACGGTTACACGATCGGCATTTCGATCGGCGGGCCGCTCGCGATCAACACGCTCCTGTTCTCCAAGATGCCGTACGATCCGTTCAAGGATCTCGCGCTGATCACGATCCTGACGACGCAGCCGAGCGCGCTCGCAGTGCCGGCTAACCTCGGCGTGAATAGTGTCGCGGAGCTGGTCGCGCTGATCAAAAAGGATCCCGGCAAGTACAATTTCGGCTCGATCGGCAACGGCTCGCTGTCGCATCTCGCAATGGAGGCGATCGCGATCAAGAGCGGTGCGAAGCTGGTGCATATTCCCTACGGCTCTTCGCCGCAGGCGATGACCGCCGTGATCCGCGGCGACGTGCAGATGGCGGTGATGCCGGCGATCTCGGTCGTGCCGCACGTGCAGGCCGGCACCGTGAAAATGCTCGCCGTCACGACGGCGAAGCGCTCGCCCCTGCTGCCCGATGTGCCGACCTTGAAAGAAAGCGGCATCGACGTGGAGGCCGATGCCTGGAACGGGCTGATCGCGCCGGCCGGCACGCCGCCCGCGATCCTGGAGAAGATCCGGCGCGAGGTGGCGGAGGCGATCAACTCGCCCGAGCTGAAGGAAAAGTTCGCCGCGCAGATCATGGGGCCGGTCGGCAATACGCCCACCGAGTTCAAGGCGCAGATCGACAGCGATCTCGCGCGCTGGACGCCGGTGATCAAGGACGCCGGGATCAAGGTGAATTAGCGCGAGCTTCCGGTTGACCGTACCCCCAAAGGCAGGGTCGGGGGAGCCGCTCTTGCACGAGACAATTCACCCTCCTCGTCCCGGCCTGGCGACAAGGTGGAGTGCCGTTGCAAGCCGGTTTCGGGGTACCGGCCTTCCGCCGGCGCGCTTCCGTACCGTCTGGACGCTTGCGCCGCTCGGCGGAAAGCACATAGTAAGTCTGTCCGAGGGTAAGCGCCAGGTTAAGGCTGGGACCAAGTCGCGAAGATGATTGCCGAGTATCTGGAGCACGCGCTCCAGTTTGAAAAAATGGCGCAGGACGAGACCGACGCCGCCCTGAAAGAGAAACTTCTCAAGCAGGCCGAAGCTTACCGCAAGCTGGCAGGCGAACGCGCGAAGCGGCTTGAGCTCCCAACGCCGCCATCGCCACGGTGAAACGAAAACCCGTTATGCCGGACAGTTGCACGTAATCGCGGCCAGAAATCGCCTGGCTGGCGGAGAGAGGGGAGATGGCCAAGGGCTACTGGGTCGTATTCGCCGATGTCAGCGATCCCGAGGGCTACAAGGCCTACGTTGCGGCCAACGGCAGGGCGCTTGCCAAATACGGCGCACATTTTCTCGCCCGCGGCGGCAGAGTCGAACCGAAGGAAGGCCAGCCGAAATCCCGGGTGATCGTGCTGGAGTTTCCAAGCTACGCCGCCGCCATCGAATGCTACCACTCGCCCGAATACGCGGCCGCCATGAAGCTGCGACAAGGGAAGTCGGTGTGGGATATGGTCATCACCGAGGGCTATGAGGGGCCGCAGCCACGATAGGTTGGCGTGGCGTCAGCGGACATACCGTCCGCCATCCACCATCAGGACCGAGCCGGTGACGTAGGACGCCTCGCCCGAGGCGAGCCAGAGGATCGGAAACGCGACCTCGCGCGGATCGGCCCAGCGTTCCATCAGGCATTCGTTTTTCGCATCCTGCTCGAGTTCGCGTTGCGTGCGTCCCGCGGCCGCGGCGCGCCGCAGATGAAACGGCGTGAGCGTCGCGCCGGGGCACACGGCATTGATGCGCACGCCGTGTCTCGCTTCCTCGAACGCAAGCGTCCGTGTCATCGAGACGATGCCGGCCTTGGTGACGTCGTACTGGCCCATGCCGGCACGCGCGTTGACGGCGTGGGTCGATGAGACGTTGACGACATTGCCGCGCTGCGCGCGCAGGTCGGCGATCGCGGCTTTGGTGAACCACGCATAGCTCAGCAGGTTGACCGCGAGAATGCGCTCCCAGGTGTCGCGCTTTGCCTCCGCGAGCGGCTCATAGGCGCGGATGCCGGCGAGATTGACCAGCACGTCGATCGGGCCAAAGGCCTTGCGCGTGGCGGCGACCGCGTCGAAAGCAGCTTCTTCACGGCCGACATCCGCGAGGATGCCGGTCACCCTGGCATTCGGAATACTAGCTCGAATAGCGGACAGAGCCGCCTCCATGGCATCGCTCTGACTGTCGACCAGCGCGACGCGCGCCCCCTCCTCGCAGAACAACAGCCCGGTGGCGGCGCCGATCCCCCCTGCCCCGCCGGTGATGATTGCAACTTTGTCCGCAAGACGGCCTGCCACGTTTGTTCTCCTGACCCTGTGGTAACGTTGTCCGCAGTGTAAGCATCTTCACGCGAGAGCGCGCATGGACATCATCGACCTCAGCATGCCGATCGGCCCGCATTTCCGCTGGTCGCCGGAGCTGACAATCAAGGGCGACATCTCAGGCGGAGACCAGTTCCGCGTCTCGCATCTGGCCACCACCTGCCACGGCTTTTCGCACGTCGACGCGCAGGCACATTTCGTCGCGCACGCGCCGACCATCGAGGCGACGCCGCTCTCGCGCGTGGTCGGCCCGGCTCGCGTATTCAACTTGCGCGACGTTGCGCCGAACACACCGATCGATGCGGCGCGGCTTGCGCGCGCCGATCGCGGCGGCCCGCCGGGCGAAATCATGCTGCTCTCCGCCGCCTGGGACGAGAAGCGCGACAATACCACCGCGGCGTTCTGGAAGGATGCCCCGTGGCTCACACGCGATGCGGCCGAGTGGCTGCTCGCGAACAAGCCGACTGCCGTGGCGTTCGACTTTCCGCAGGATTATCCGATCCGCCTGCTGCTCGACGGCGTGGTCGCGCCGACAGCGGAACACGTGACGCACGACGTGCTGCTGCGCGCGGGCGTGACCTTGATCGAGTATCTGGTGAACACGTCGGCGCTCAAGGGGCCGCGCACGTTCCTGTGCGCGGCGCCGCTGAAGATCCCGGGCGCCGACGGCGCCCCGGCCCGGGTATTCGCGATCGAGGGGTTGTCGATCTGACTGCCGCTCGTCCCCGCGAAAGCGGGGACCCAGTTCTTTCTTCATCTTGGCACTGGATTCCCGCTTGCGCGGGAATGAGCGGAAAACGCGGCTCACACCACCGGAGAGCGCCCGCCGTCGACATTGATCGCCGTGCCGGTGATGTAGGAGCCGGCGTCGGAGGCAAGGAAGCACGCGATGTTGGCGAACTCCTCGGCGCGGCCGAAGCGGCCGAGCGGAATGTCCTTCGCGAGCCCCGCCTTGTACTCGTCGAGCGAAACGCCGCGGCTCTTCGCCTTCTGCACGTGCTGGTCGGCGTCGATCAGCCCGACCAGCAGGCCGTTCACCAGGATGTTGAACGGCGCGTATTCGCTCGCGAGCGCCTTGGTCAGCGCCATGCCGGCGGCGCGCGACACCGACGTCGGCGCGCTTGCGGCGCGCGGCGCTTTGGCGCCGATGTTGAGCACGTTGATGATGCGGCCCCATTTGCGCTCTTTCATCTGCGGGATGACGAGGCGGGCAAAGCGCACGGCGGCGAACAGCTTCAGCTCGAGGTCCTGCTGGAGCAATTCATCCGACATCGCCTCGAACGGGCCGGCGCGCGAGGTCCCGGCATTGTTGACCACGATGTCGAGCTTGCCGAAGGCGGCCACCGCCTCGTCGTAGGCACGCCGCACGTCGGTCGCCTTGGCGACATCGCCCTGCACGCCGATCACGTGGGAATTGGTCACCGTCTTGATCTCGGCGACGGCCGCATCGAGCGAGTCAGCGCCGCGCGCGACGATCGCCACATCGGCGCCGGACTCCGCGAAGCGCTTGGCGATGGCAAAGCCGATGCCCTTGGAGCCGCCAGTGACGATGGCGGAGCGGCCGTTGAGCGAAATGTCCATTGCGGTCTCCTCGGGCGTTGCGGATGGCCGGCGCGGGCTGCGCGGCGCTCCGGATCAAAGCCGAATTGCCGCGCCAGTGGAACCCTCATCCCGGTCCGGCCGTTGCGTTTCGATGGAGCGCGCCACCGAGACGTTCGACTGTTTGATCGTGGGCGGCGGCCCAGCCGGCCTGACCGCGGCGATTTATCTCGCCCGCTATCTGCGGCACGCTTGCGTGGTCGATGACGGCAACAGCCGCGCGCTGCTCATTCCGGAGAGTCACAACTATCCCGGCTTCAAGGGCATCGCCGGACCAGAATTGCTGCGCCGGTTGCGAGAGCAGGCGGCGCAATATGGCGTGCATTTCGCGCGCGCGCGCGTGGAGGAACTCAAGCGCGCGGGGGATGGCTTCAGCGCGACCCTCGGTGGCAGGCGGATCACGGCGCGCCGCGTCCTGCTCGCCACCGGCATCGTCGACGAAAAGCCGGCCGTGGAAGGATTGCGCGAGGTCGTCTATCGCGGCGCGATCCGGTTCTGTCCGGTCTGCGACGGCTACGAAGCCCTCGACCAGCGCATCGGCGTGCTCGGCTCGGTGAAAACCGCATGCAACAAGGCGCTGTTCCTGCGCACCTACTCGGCCGACGTGACGCTGCTCGCGACCGACGATCCGCGATCGGCGCCGGCGGAGCTGCGCGCGAAGCTGGAAGACGCCGGCGTTCTGATCGTGCCGAAGCCCGTGGTGGCGGTCGAACGCGCGGGCGAAGGGCTCGTCGCTGTTCTGCAAGGCGGCGAACGCCATCACCTCGACACGCTCTACCCGGCGCTCGGCTGCGACGTGCGCTCCGACCTCGCGATGTCACTCGGCGCGCGCCACAACGATCTCGGCAATCTTTTCGTCGACGAGCATCAGCAAACCTCCGTCGCGGGTCTCTATGCGGCGGGCGACGTGGTCACCGACCTGCACCAGATCAGCGTCGCGACCGGGCATGCGGCGATCGCCGCGACCGCGATCCATAATAGCCTCGAACGGAATTTGCGTGCGGCTAGCGCGGCCCCGGCAGAACCTCGGCGTAAAGCTCGGGTTTGAAGCCGACCACCATTTTCCCGCCGGAAAGCTCCAGCACCGGGCGCTTGATCATCGAAGGCTGCGCCAGCATCAGCGCGATCGCCTTCTTCTCGCTGAGCCCTTCCTTGTCCTTGTCGGGCAGCTTGCGGAACGTGGTGCCGGTTGTGTTGAGCAGCGTTTCCCAGCCGACTTTTTTCGTCCAGTTCTCAAGCTTGCTCTTGTCGATGCCGGCGGTCTTGTAATCGTGAAACGCATAGTCGATGCCGCGCTGGTCGAGCCACGCGCGGGCCTTCTTCATCGTGTCGCAATTCTTGATGCCATAGAGGGTGGGCATTCGCATTCGCTCCGCGGTCATTCATTTGCCGTCGTCGAGGCTCACGATCACCGCCGCGTTGGCGATGAGGATGGCATCGCCGCCGCTTTCGGCCGGAATCTCCAGTCCGCCCTTGACAGCCGTCACGGTCACGGTGCCGTAGGGGAGTTCCTTCGCGACCGCCGATGTGTCGACGCCTTCCGGGTTCGGCACGCCGATCGTGACATCGACGAACATCTCCTGCGGCGTCTTCCCCAGCATGCGGACAAAGCCGAGGCTCGAATGGCGGATCGCATCCGAGACCGCGCGCTTCGCCGCCTTGGTGGCGTCGCGCCCGTGGACATCGACGCCCATGCCCATCTCGGTGATGCAACGGGTAAGGGGCATTGGGTTCGTCTCCGTTCAGCGCGTTGCGTCACAATTGGTTTCACGCGTCATCGGCTTCAAGAATTGACCTGACTACGGGAGACAGCGGTTCGCCGCGGCTCACGCCGAGACTCAAACTTGTCGGAAGCTGTTCAATAGCAATAAGGGCAGTGTTATCAGTGATGATCCTGTTGTCGTCTAGGACTGCATACGACGGAAACCAAACCAGTGCGTCTTTATCAAATTCATAGATCAATTCTCGCACCGGCATGTCCCGTCTCTTCAGCTTCGCGATCAACTGCACCGCTTGAGCAGCCGCACCGGGAAGCGCGTCGTGCGCCGCATAATGCTGTTTCACCTCCTTGCCTCGTAAAAGAAATGACACCTGACAGCCATCTTGGTGCGCAATGATATTGAGTATTGGATTCCGTCGTTCGGCCAACCTTTCGAGAAGCCTCCGAATCCAGCCATGGATCGCAGCATAGGTATTCTTGCCGGCCTCAGAAGCAATCGATGTTACGAAGGGATTCCAGACGAGGGCCAGAAAGACTAGGCCAACCCTGATCAATTCTTGTGTGGAATCCGCTGCGTAATGCGAAAGTTCTGTTCGCACGACCCGAAGCGGAGCACCACTAGTGACATCATCTAGCCACGCCGAATCTACTTCGTTTGGGTCCGCGCCAAACTGAATCCAAGCGCCTTCCGGAAACGCCGGCAGGCTCGATGGTGGCGCCGCTGATACGTTTGCATCGACACCCAATCTTCGAAAGTCCAGCACATCGCCGCCTGCGTAGTACGCTAGAACGGCGGCGACAAACTTCTCGCCACTCTCAGTCGCAAAGTTCGCTGCTTCAAGAACCTGCCCTTTTGGCCTTCCGGGATCGTGATTGTGGAGGAGGATGTGTGGTATCCTATTGATTCGAGCAACCAACTCCACGGGCTCAACGGGCACTAGAGGCTCGCCATCGTCGCCTCGTGCATCGGACCAGATTACGGCCGGCACAAGCTTTCCAAACACTCCACCGGAGTGACGCCGAATCGCGCCGTCCGCCCAATCACGCGCAGCCTGAGTCTGGTTCAACAGATCGGACATCGGCGCCTCGCGCAAAATAATGGTCAAATCTCCCGCTTCAAATAGTTAGCCTTCTCGGCAATTCCAGCTTACTCCCACTCAATAGTCCCCGGCGGCTTGCTCGTCACGTCGTACACCACGCGGTTGACGCCCTTCACCTCGTTGATGATGCGCGTCGCGACGTGGCCGATGAACGCCATGTCGAACGGATAGAAGTCGGCGGTCATGCCGTCGGTCGAGGTCACCGCGCGCAGGCCGACGACGAAATCATAGGTGCGGCCGTCGCCCATCACGCCGACTGTTTTCACCGGCAGGATCACGGCAAAGGCCTGCCAGATGTCGTCGTAGAGGCCGGCGCGGCGGATCTCCTCGATGAACACGTCGTCCGCGAGCCGCAGGATATCGAGCTTCTCGCGCGTGATCTCGCCCGGCACGCGGATCGCGAGGCCCGGTCCCGGAAACGGATGGCGCCCGACGAAGGCCTCGGGCAGGCCGAGCTCGCGGCCGAGCTTGCGCACCTCGTCCTTGAAGAGCTCGCGCAAGGGCTCGACCAGCTTCATGTTCATGCGCTCGGGCAGGCCGCCGACATTGTGGTGCGACTTGATGGTGACGGAAGGCCCGCCGGTGAACGAGACGCTCTCGATCACGTCGGGATAGAGCGTTCCTTGCGCGAGAAACTCAGCGCCGCCGATCTTCTTCGCCTCGGCCTCGAACACGTCGATGAACAGCCGACCGATGGTCTTGCGCTTGACCTCGGGGTCGCTGACGCCCTCGAGCGCATCGAGAAACATCTTTTCAGCTTCGACGTGCACCAGCGGAATGTTGTAGCTGTCGCGGAACAGGTGGACGACCTTCTGTGCCTCGCCGAGCCGCAACAGCCCGTGGTCGACGAACACACAGGTGAGTTGCTCGCCGATCGCCTCGTGGATCAGCACGGCGGCAACCGCAGAATCGACGCCGCCTGAAAGCCCGCAGATCACGCGGCCCTTGCCTACCTGCGCGCGGATCTTCTCGATCGCCTCGTCCTTGAAGGCGCGCATGCTCCAGTCGCCCCGCGCGCCGGAAATCTTGCGCACGAAATTGCGCAAAAGCGCCGCGCCGTGCGGCGTGTGCACGACTTCGGGGTGAAACATCAGCCCGTAGTATTTGCGCGTCTCGTCCTGGATGACGGCGAATGGCGCATTCGGCGACACGCCGGCGACCTGGAAGCCGGGTGGCATCTTGGTGATGCGATCGCCGTGGCTCATCCACACGGGGTAATGCTCGCCCGGCCGCCAGACCTCGTAGAACAGCTGGCTCGGCGCTTTCGCCTCGACGTCGGCGCGGCCGAATTCGCGGTGGTGCCCACCCTCGACGGTGCCGCCGAGCTGCGCCGCCATCGTCATCTGGCCGTAGCAGATGCCGAGCACCGGCACGCCGGCCTCGAAGATGGTCTGCGGCGCGCGCGGGGAGCCTTCTTCGTGCACCGACTCCGGCCCGCCGGACAGGATGACGCCGCGCGGCTTCATTTGGTCGAACGCCGCTTCCGCCTTCTGGAACGGCACGATCTCGCAGTAGACCCCCTCCTCGCGCACGCGCCGGGCGATGAGCTGGGTGACCTGCGAGCCAAAATCGACGATGAGAATCTTGTCGTGCGTCATTGCAAGCAGGTAGCGAATCAAAGCCCGCGCCGCAATGGCGGGATGCGGCGTGCCAACACCTTCCGCTCATGCCCGCGAAAGCGGGCATCCAGCAATTGGCCAGAACTGGGTCGCCGCTTTCGCGGGGACGAGCGGATTTCAACCTCGCCGCAGCACGCTGATGAAAAACCCATCGGTGTCGGTGCGGCGCGGCGTCATCAGCAGGCCTTCCTCCGTCAGCAGCGCGGCGCGGCGGAACAGGAAGGCCCGCTCGCCGAGGGCATTCGTGACGTCGGCCGGCGGGACAATGGCGAAACCCGGGTGGCGGCCGAGGAAGGCCCGCACCTGCGCGCCGTTCTCGTCGTCGAGCACCGAGCACGTCACATAGGCGATGCGCCCGCCCGGTTTCGCCAGCGGGGCGGCACGGTCGAGCGCCTCGGCCTGATCCTTCAGGCGCTCGGCGAGCGCACCGGGGCGCACGCGCCATTTGGCGTCCGGATTGCGCCGCCATGCGCCGGTGCCGGTGCACGGTGCATCGATCAGCACGAGGTCGGCTCTTCCCTTAAGATCGGCCAGCATGTCCTTGTCGCCGCGCGGGGTGCGCACCTGTACATCATGCGTGCCCGCACGTTCGAGCCGCTCATGGATCGGAGCGAGGCGGCGCTTGTCGGTGTCGGTCGCAAAGATCTGCCCGTGATTCTCCATCGCGGCGGCAAGCGCGAGCGTCTTGCCTCCCGCTCCCGCGCAGAGATCGATCACCTGCTCGCCCGGCTTGGCGCCGCTGAGCAGTGCCGCCAGTTGCGATCCTTCGTCCTGGATTTCGATGTGGCCCTTGATAAAGGCCGGCTCGGCGTGGATCGCGGGACTCTTCGCATCCGGCGGGACGACGATGCGCAGCCCCCACGGCGACCAGCGCGTTTCCTGCGGGTTCAACTCGGACAAAGCTGCGGCCGCGTCCCCGCGCGTCGCCTTCAGCGTGTTGACACGCAAATCGAGCGGGGCGCGCGCGGCAAGCGCCGCGGCCTCCTCCACGCGTTCCTCGCGAAAGGTGGCGGCGAGTTGCGCATCGAGCCATTCGGGATAATCGCCCAGCACATGCGCCGGCGCGCCTTCGAGGCTCGCGGCGCGCAACCGCGCGTGCTCGTCGTCCGACAGCGGCTCAGGCGCGAAGCGCGCACCGTTGGCGAGCTGCGAGATCGCCTCGACGTCCAGGCTGCGCTCCCGCGCCAACATGCCGAGCAACACCGCGCGCGGCGTATCCGCGCCCATGATCCACGCTGACGATGCCTTGCGTCGCAGCGCGTCGTAGACGAGCCCGGCGATCGCCGCGCGGTCGCCCGAGCCGGCGAAGCGGTGCGCCAGCCCCCAATCCTTCAGCGCCTGCGCGGCGGGACGCCGGCGTCGTTCGATATCGTCGAAAACCTCCATCGCGGCGGAGAGGCGCGCGGCCGGCGTCATGCGCTCTTTCTCCGCATGATCTGATCGGAAAACCGGTTCCCATCCCGGATCAAGTCCGGGACATGCTTTTTCGGGATCATGCGATGGCGAGCAAAATGCGCACCGCGAAGATGATCCACATCAGCAGCAGCACGAACACACCGGCGGCGAAAATCCTGAAACGCGTCGGCACGTGGTTCGATGTCGTATGAACGTAAGCATGCGCGAGGCGCAGCAGCACGAACATCCATGCCATCACGACAAAGAGCAGGTCGGCATGCTTGGTGATCCATGCCAGAATCACCAGAACATAGAACAGCAGCGGAAGCTGAAACTGGCTGTCATAGCTGTTGCTGATCTGTTGCGGCCGGTCCGGCCACGCGGTCTGACCGAGCGCGATATCGCGGATCTTGGTTTCGCCACGGCGGACGCTTCCCGTGCGCGCGCTCGCCATCCAGAACAGCAGCCCGAACGTCAGGGCGACCTGCACGAAGACGGGAAGCAACACCATCTGGATCGTCATCGTTTCACTCCGCGATGCGCACGAGTTGCTTGCCGAAATTCTTGCCTTTCAGCATGCCCATGAAAGCTTGCGGCGCGTGCTCCAGTCCCTCGGCGATGTCCTCGCGATATTTGATGCGGCCTTCCTTGATCCATGCCGGCATGTCGCGGATGAAGTCGGGAAATTTCGCCGCAAAATCCGTGACGATGAAGCCGCGAATGGTGAGCCGCTTGGTCAGGACCGCACGGAAAATCTGCGCGGTGCGGTACTTCATGTCGGGCACCTCGGTCGCGCTGTACTGCGCGATCAGCCCGCACACCGGAATGCGCGCGAACGTATTGAGCAGCGGAAACACCGCGTCCCACACCGCGCCGCTGACGTTCTCGAAATAGACGTCGATGCCTTTCGGGCAGGCGGCCTTGAGTTTCTCGGCAAAGTCCGCCGCCCGATGATCGATACAGTCGTCGAAGCCGAGCTCGTCCCTCACGTACTTGCATTTGTCCGGTCCGCCCGCGATGCCGACCGCGCGCGCGCCCTTGATCTTCGCAATCTGCCCAACCACCGAGCCGACCGCGCCCGACGCGGCGGAGACCACGACCGTTTCGCCGGCCTGCGGCTTGCCGATTTCGAGCAGGCCCGAGTAGGCGGTCATGCCCGGCATGCCGAGCACGCCGAGCGCGGTCTGGATCGGCGCGGCGTTCGGATCGAGCTTGCGCAGGCCCGCCCCGTTCGAGAGCGCGTGGGTCTGCCAGCCGGTGTGGGCGAGCACGATGTCGCCGGCCTTGTAGCTGCCGTTGTTCGAGGCGGCGACCTCGTTCACCGTTCCGCCCTCCATCACGTCGTCGATGCCCACCGGCTTGGCGTAGGACGGCGCATCGCTCATGCGCCCGCGCATATAGGGGTCGAGCGAGAGCCATTTGGTCTTGAGCAGAAGCTGCCCCGGACCGGGCTGCGGCACGGGGTATTCCTCGAGCCGGAAGTCGGACGGCTTCGGCTCGCCCACCGGGCGGGAGGCAAGCACGATGCGGCGGGCGGTTTCGGGCATTTCAAACTCCCCTCACTCTGAGCCGTGTGGTCTAGCGCCCCAGCCCGTCGAGCGCCAGCACGGCGGCGTGCCCGGCGAGCACGGCGACCGCGGCGAAGTTGATGAGAAATACCTGACCGCGCAGCCGCACATCGTCCGTCAGGGTCTGCACCAGCGTGTGGATGACTCGGCCGGCGACAAAGATCCACGCGGCGACGAGATCGATTGTCGTAACGTTCCTCGTTGCGACCAGCAGCACCACGATCGCATAGAAGATGACCGGCAGCTCGAATTGGTTCGCCAGATTGCGGGTGATGCGCGCGACATGGTGTGGCTCGTGCCCGTGCGCGAACCCGGCGTATTCCGCCTCGCCGCGGTTGACCGCGCGCTGGCGCGCCACCGTCAGCCACGCATAGAGCAGGAATGTCCAGCCGATTTGAAAGAGCATCGGCCAGAGGAGGGACATCACCGTTTAGCCGCGTGACGGATAATTCGGACTCTCCCGCGTGATCGTCACATCGTGCACGTGGCTCTCGCGCAGGCCCGCGGACGAGATGCGCACGAACTGCGCCTTGGCGTGGAAATCCGCGAGATCGTTCGCGCCGACATAACCCATCGCAGCGCGCAGGCCGCCGGCGAGCTGATGCAGCACGGTCGCGACCGGCCCCTTGTAGGGCACCTGGCCCTCGATGCCTTCGGGCACGAGCTTGAGCGCGTCCTTGATGTCCTGCTGGAAATAGCGGTCGGCCGAGCCGCGCGCCATCGCGCCGACCGAGCCCATGCCGCGATAGGCCTTGTAGGAGCGCCCCTGCCACAGGAATGCCTCGCCTGGCGTCTCGTCGGTGCCGGCAAACAGCGAGCCGACCATCGCGCAATCCGCGCCGGCCGCGAGCGCCTTGGCGAGATCGCCGGAATATTTGATGCCGCCGTCGGCGATCACCGGCGTGCCGGATTTTTTCGCCTCTTCGACCGAATCCATGATCGCCGTCATCTGCGGCACGCCGACGCCCGCGACGATGCGCGTCGTGCAGATCGAGCCCGGGCCGATACCGACCTTGATCGCATCCGCGCCGGCATCGATCAGCGCCTTGGCGCCCTCGCCCGTTGCGATGTTGCCGGCGACCACCTGCACCTTGTTGGAGAGCCGCTTGATGCGATTGACCGCATCGAGCACGTGGCGCGAATGCCCGTGCGCGGTGTCGACCACCACGAGATCGACCCCGGCCGCGATCAGGGCCTCAGTGCGCGCGAAGCCTTTGTCGCCGACCGTGGTCGCGGCCGCGACGCGCAGGCGCCCCTGCTCGTCCTTGGCGGCGTTCGGATTGGCGACCGCCTTCTCGATATCCTTCACGGTGATCAGACCGACGCAGCGGTAATTCTCGTCGACCACGAGCAGTTTCTCGATGCGGTGCTGGTGCAGGAGCTTCTTCGCCTCCTCCTGCGTCACCCCCTCACGCACCGTGATCAGCTTCTCCCTGGTCATCAGCTCCGAGACAGGCTGGTCCGGGTCGGTCGCGAAGCGCACGTCGCGGTTGGTGAGAATGCCGACCAGCTTGCCGGCGCGGCCGTGTCCGCCCCCTTCGACCACCGGGATGCCGGAAATGCCGTGCGCCTTCATCAGGTCGAGGGCCTCGACCAGCTTGGCGGACGGGCCGATCGTGAGCGGGTTCACCACCATGCCGGACTCGAAGCGCTTCACGCGCCGGACCTGCTCGGCCTGGATCTCCGGCTCGAGATTGCGGTGAATCACGCCGAGGCCGCCGAACTGTGCCATGGCGATCGCCATCTGCGCCTCGGTCACGGTGTCCATCGCGGAGGCGATGATTGGAACGTTGAGCGGAATGTCGCGGGTGATTCGACTACGGATATCGACCTCGGACGGCAGCACCTCCGACAGGCCGGGCTTGAGCAGCACGTCGTCGAAGGTCAGCGCCAGTTCGAGGCTGCCGTTCGGTTTTTTGGCCATCGCCAACTCTCCTCAGCCCGCCGGGAAAGCGCAGTCGCCCGGCTCGGATGGCCGGGGCTAGCGACTTTGGCCCCTGTGCGGAGTTGGCGACGGGGGGTAGCACGGCGGAATGCCGATTCCTAGAGGCAGGCATGCGATCTGCCGCAGTCTACGCGCGGCACGATCACGCGTGGCTGCGCGGCGCGCCGCCCCTCAGTAAGTGCGGCCGTAACCCGGCGGCGGGCCGTGGCGTTCGATGGCGTCCACGATCTCCCGATGCCTGCGGTCCTCGCGCTTCATGGCCACGGCAACGACGCCATGAACGGACGGCACGAGGAACAGCACGGGGAAAAACCACCCGAAGATGAGCCCGAACACGATCAGCAGCACATTGAAGAACGCGGAGAACGGCTGACCGTTGAACAGAAGCCCCAGCGGCGGAACCAGGAACGCCAGGATGTAGATCATCTCTTTCCTCCCTGCTCCGGCGCGCGTGCGGCGGAACGGCGGCGATATATCTAGGTACGCATGCGCGCCGCGCAATGTTCCTGCGGGGTAATCCGGGCTAGACAGAAATCCCCCGGATCCGCCCATGAGCCACGACCGTCTCGTTCCCCTCATCATCGCGGTCGCGCTCTTCATGGAGAACATGGACTCCACGATCATCGCGACGTCGCTGCCGGCGATCGCGGCCGATATCGGAGCCAATCCGCTCGCGCTCAAGCTCGCCGTCACCTCCTACCTCCTCTCGCTCGCGGTGTTCGTCCCGGCGAGCGGCTGGACCGCCGACCGCTTCGGCGCGCGCACCGTGTTCCGCGCCGCGATTCTGATCTTCGTGATCGGCTCGATCGGCTGCGCCTTAGCCAATTCGCTCTCCGGCTTCGTCTTCGCGCGGATCGTCCAGGGCATGGGCGGCGCGATGATGACGCCGGTCGGGCGGCTGGTGCTGGTGCGCTCGATCGACAAGCACCGGCTGGTCGATGCGATGGCGTGGGTCACGATGCCGGCGCTGATCGGACCGATCATCGGGCCCCCGGTCGGCGGCTTCATCACCACGTATGCAAGCTGGCACTGGATTTTCCTCATCAATGTGCCGATCGGCGTGATCGGGATCGTGCTCGCGACGCGCTACATCGAAGACGTGCGCATGGAGAATCTGGAGCGCTTCGATCTCGTCGGCATGGTGCTGGCCGGGCTGGGAGTGGCCGGGCTCGCTTTCGGGCTGTCGGTCCTGGGGCTTGGCCTCGTGCCCGCGCCAATCGTGGCAGGGCTGCTCGCCACCGGCGCGATCTTCATGACGGCCTATGTGATTCATGCCCGGCGCACGCCGTCGCCGGTACTCGATTTCACGCTGCTCCGGCTGCCGACGTTCCGCGCCAACGTGGTCGGCGGCTCACTGTTCCGGCTCGGCATCGGCGCGCTTGCATTTCTGCTGCCGCTGATGCTCCAGCTCGGCTTCAACTACACGCCGCTCGAATCCGGGCTCGTCACGTTCACCGCCGCAGTCGGCGCCTTCACGATGAAGACGTTTGCGGCGCGGATCATCCGGCGTTTCGGCTTCCGCCGAATCCTGATCGTCAATTCGCTGATCGCCAGCGCATTGACCGGGGCGTGCGGCCTGTTCACGCCGCAAACGCCGTTCGGCATCATGATTGCGGTGCTGCTGGTGGGCGGCTTCTTCCGCTCGCTGCAGTTCACCGCCACCAACGTCATCGCCTACGCAGATGTCGATGCGCGCCGCATGAGCCGCGCGACGTCGCTGGTGAGCGTCGCGCAGCAGCTTTCGATCGCGGCCGGTGTCGCGGTGGGCGCGCTCGCGGTGGAAATGGCGGTGCAGATCAAGGGCACCGGCGTGATCACGGCGGAGGATTTCCGTCCCGCTTTTTTCCTGATCGGCGCGATTTCGGCATCGTCGGCTTTTCTGTTTTGGACGCTGCCGCCGGACGCCGGCGCCTCGATGGCGAACCGCCAGCCGATCGCCGCGCCGGACGCGTCGGATCAGCGCGTCGGCTGAGCGCTGCCGCGAAATCCGCTCGCCAGGAGATAGAGCTCGGAGGAATCCGCCCGGCTCGCCTGCGGCTTCACATGCCGCACGGTCGTGTAATCGCGTTTCAACTCGGCAAGCAGTTTTGCCTCGGTGCCGCCCTGCAGCACCTTGGTGAGAAACGACCCGCCCGGCCGCAGCACCTCGCGGGCGAATTCCGCGCCCGCCTCGACCAGCGCCATGATCTTGAGCTGATCGGTCTTCTTGTGGCCGGTCGCATTCGCTGCCATGTCGGAGAGCACGATATCGGCCCCGCCGCCGAGCATCTCATGCAGCACGGCGGGTGCCTTCGGGTCGAGGAAGTCGAACCGTCGAAACGTAACCCCGGCGATCGGCGTCATGTCGAGGATGTCGATCGCCACGACCTTGCCTTTGTTCTCACCTGCCCCAACGCGGCGCGCCGCGATCTCGCTCCAGCCGCCCGGCGCCGCGCCAAGATCGACCACATGCGCGCCCGGCTTGAGCAGGCGGTACTTGTCGTCGATCTCGATCAGCTTGTAGGCCGCGCGCGAGCGAAGGCCCTCACGCTTCGCGCGCGCGACATAGGGATCGTTGAGCTGGCGTTCGAGCCAGCGCTTCTGCGAGACGGTGCGGTTCTTCTTGGTCTTCAGCCGCACCTTGAGCGGACGCTCGCTCACGATGCGTGCCCATGGCTTGGCGCCCAGACATTGTCGGCGCGCATCAATTCGACCAGCATGCCCTCGCGCAACCCGCGGTCGGCAACGCGCAGCCGCTCGCAGGGAAAGACGCGGCGGATCGCATCGAGGATAGCGCAGCCGGCGAGCACAAGATCGGCGCGCTCGGCCCCGATGCAGGGGCTGGCGACCCGCTCCTCGTAGCTCATCGCGCGCAGCTCATCGAGCACCGCCTGGACCTGGCCGTCCAGCATCCAGCAGCCGTCAACCTGGCGGCGGTCATAGCGCTTGAGCCGCAGATGCAAGCCCGCAATGGTCGTCACGGTGCCGGAGGTGCCGAGCAGATGGATCGCCTTGAGATCGAGGCCGGTGCAGTATTCATCGGCAAAGCGCCGCACGTGCGCCTCGACTTCGTCGGTCATCGCCTCGTAGAGGGCATAGTCGACCTTCACGCCGCCATAGCGCTCGGCGAGCGATACCACCCCGACCGGCAACGACGCCCAGCCGCGGATGCTCGGCACCGGGGGGCCGCCGTCGGCCGGATGGTTGCGCCCGAGGCGCACGATCTCGGACGATCCGCCGCCGATATCGAACAGGATCACCCCGTGGGCGGCCGGGTCCATCAGCGGCGTACAGCCGATTGCGGCGAGCTCGGCTTCGGTCTGGCGGTCGACGATCTCCAGATCGAGGCCGACGTCGCGATGCACCCGTTGGCGGAATTCCGCGCCGTTGGCGGCGGATCGGCAGGCTTCGGTGGCGATCAAACGGGCGCGGGTGACGGCGCGGTTGCGCATCTTGTCGCGGCAGATCGAGAGTGCCTCCATGGCCCGGTCGATCGCCGCCTCCCCCAGCCGGCCGGACGCCGCCATGCCCTCGCCAAGGCGGATGATGCGGGAGAACGCATCGATGACCCGGAAACCCTCGCGGGCCGGCCGCGCCACCAGCAGACGGCAATTATTGGTGCCCAAATCAAGGGCCGCGTAAGCCGGACGCGGATAATCGTGGTTGATCCCGCCATCCGGACGCGGATGGCGAGGTGGCCAGCGCCGACCCCACGGGGGCCGGCCTTTCGGCTCCCGTCGTTGCGCGGGGTCGAGGCCGGACGGAGTCCTGGCCTCGTCGTCCATCGAATGCCCGTTCTGCCGCGCCGAAGCTTTCCTGACAGCTCGACGACTGCGGCCCGTTTGTCCCAGATCGAAAAAAGAGTATCAGCCCCGGAACCGGGTGCAAAGTTGAACGTTGCGAAACCTGGGGGCGGAAATACAACCGCCGGTAAAACCACGTGACATCCACGCCGAATCAGACTCAAGTGCAATAGAAACTCGTTTAGGTCGAATTTACCTTACGTCCGCTGAGGTTGCGTACCACAACGTGAAAAGTGAATTGCGCGTTGCCGAGTCACAATCCCCTATGGTTGTTCGAAAGCGCGTGCAGTACCAAGGCGGTTTGGGGACCGCTTTTCACCGGCGAAACGCCACAGAACGAAACCTAACGACGCGAGAATAGAAGATACCGAACATGAAACAGGCCAAGATCATCGACAAGCACGTGCGCGCGCGGCGCGCCGACAATCGCGATGCCGAGGTTGGGCGGCGCGTGCGCTCACGGAGACTGGAGTGCCGTCTCTCCCAGACAGAACTTGCGGATCGGATCGGGGTCACGTTCCAGCAGGTTCAGAAGTACGAGAAGGGCGTCAATCGCATCGGCGCCGGCCGGCTGCAGCGCATTTCCGAAGCGCTCGAAGTGCCGATCTCATTTTTCTTCGGCGCCACGGCCGGCGGTCCGGCGCGCGAGACGGGGAGCGGCTCCGAGAGCATCTTCGGCTTCATGCAGACCTCCGGATCGGTCCGCATCGTGAAGGCCTTCCACAAGATCAAGAGCCGCAAGGCCCGCCAGCTGCTGGTGGAGATGGCCGAAGAGCTGGCAGAAGTCGAAGCCGACTGACGCGCAACCGCGGGCGTGCCGCCACGCCCCGTGGCGGCACCCGCCCGGTCCTTTTGCCGCGCGGCGCCGGCGTCCAGCCGATGCCGGCGTGCGGACCCGCAATCCCTGATTTTCCGCGATCGTCCATGATATGGTAGGCCGCTCGCGCGCATCCTGCGCGCGGCGCGGCATGCGGGAGCGATCATGGCCTTGCAGGCGCTCGGATATGTCGGGATCGGCTCGGCCGATCTCGAAAAGTGGGCCGGCTACGCGACGCAGTTCCTCGGCATGCAGCGCGTCGACAAGAGCCGCACGACGCTCGCGCTGCGGATGGATGACCGCAAGCAGCGCGTGATCGTCACTGCAGACGGCGGCGCGGCATCGTTCTACGGCTGGGAGGCTGGCGATGCGGCCGCGCTTGACGCGCTTGGCGGCCGTCTCGAGCGCGCCGGCATAAAGGTCGCGCGCGGCAGCCGCGCGCTCGCCGACGAGCGGCATGTGAAGGATCTGATCGTCTTCACCGACCCGATCGGCAACCGGCTTGAAGCCTTCCACGGCGCCGAGATCGCCAGCGAACCTTTCCGCCCGGGGCGCTCGATTTCGGGCTTTCGCACCGGCCCGCTCGGCATGGGCCACGCGGTGCTGACGGTCGAACGGCTTGACGATGTGATTCCGTTCTATCGCGACGTGCTCGGCTTCGGCTTGAGCGATTACATCCTCAAGCCGTTCAAGGCCTATTTCCTCCATGTGAACCCGCGTCACCACAGCCTTGCCTTCCTGGAGACCGGCAAGAACGGCATCCACCACATGATGGTCGAGCTGTTCAGCCTCGACGATGTCGGACAGGCCTATGACATCGCCCTCATGGAGCCGGAAAAGATCGGCGCGACGCTCGGGCGCCACACCAACGACTACATGACGTCGTTCTACTCGTGGTCGCCTTCGGGCTTCATGGTCGAATACGGCTGGGGCGGACGGCTCGTCGAGCCCGGCAGCTGGACGGCGGAAGAATACACCACCGGGCCGAGCCTGTGGGGGCATGAGCGCGCCTGGCTCTCGGAGGACAAGCGCGCACAGGCGCGCGCCATGCGCACGCAACTCGCCGCGGATGGCGTGCGCGCCCCGGTGCAGGTGCTCGCCGGGAACCATGATCTGATGCCGGGGACGTGCCCGTGGTGGGATGCGGCCGTGGCGCCGCGCAAGGCCGGGTAGGTTGCGCGGCGCGGATTGCTGGGCTAATTCGCCCTGCGAACCGATCTGGTGCTGCCACGCCGGGGCGCGGATCTCCGGCAGTCACGGGATTGGGGAATAGTTCAACGGTAGAACAGCGGACTCTGACTCCGTTAATCTAGGTTCGAATCCTAGTTCCCCAGCCACATCACAAGTCGAGGCTGACGTGCCAGGCTTCGTGCAGAAAGAAGCTGCATAGCCAGATCGCTCCGGCGCCAACGCGCAGAGCGTCGCCGCCCTCGCCGACGAACTGCACGACGACCTTGTTCGTGCGCGGGTCGATTTTCGTCAGCGGCACGTTGCGCGCCGTGACCCAGACGAATCCCTCTCCGACGGAAATGTCTCCACCCTCGCCGGGGATGCCGGCCTGGATGGTCGCAACCACCTTGTTTGTCCTGGGATCGACGCGCGAGACCGAGCCGTCGGCCTGATTGAGCGTCCACACCGATCCTTCGCCGACCGCCAGGAACCGCGGCATCGGCCCGACCCGTATCTTCGCGGCCAGTTTCCTGGTCTTCGGATCGATCCGGCACAGCAGACTTTGTTCCGTGCTGGTCACCCATACGGCGCCTTCGCCGACCGCCGCGGCGACCGCGCCCGGAACGGTCTTGACCGTGCCCGCGATCCGGTTGGTCGCCGGATCGATGTTGATTACCGTCCCCTGCGCGTCGGCCGGCATCCAGATGCCGCTGTCGCCGATCCCGATCGCGCCCTCGCTGTCGGCGATCGTCGTCGCGATGCTCGCCACGACCCGGTTCGTCGCCGCGTCGACCCGATCGATCCGGGCGCTGCCGCAGCAGGGCACCCACACGCTGCCGAAGCCGACCGCCAGGCCGGAACACGGGGCCTTCCCGACCGCGATGTTGGCGACGACCTTGTTCTGCGCCGGGTCGATGCGCGAGATGTTGTTCTTGATGATGTTCGAAATCCACACCGCGCCGCTGCCGATCCCGACCCAGTCGGGACTGCCTGGAATCGGAATCTTGGCGAGGATCGGCAGGGACGAGATCGGGCGCTGAACGAGATGCAGGTCAGCCATATCTGTTGCTCCGTACCGGCGGTGGCCTCTAAACGAATTGCAGCGAGATGCTCCCAAGCGTTCCGAAATCCGCGCGCACGGTGTCGCCCTTCTGCGCCCAAATGACGCGCGTGAACGAGCCGGCGAGCACAAGGTGGCCTGCCTCCAGCGCGACGCCGTGTGCGCCGAGCTTGTTGGCGAGCCATGCAACGCCCATCGCCGGATGACCGAGCACGCCGGCCGCGAGGCCGGTCTCCTCGATCTCGGAATTGCGCATCATGATGCCGCCGACCCAGCGCAGGTCGATGTCCATTGGCCCGACCGGGCGGCCGCCGACCACGATGCCGGCAGCCGCACCGTTATCGGAAATGGTGTCGAAGATCTTGCGCGGGTTGATCAGCCGCGCATCCACGATCTCGATGGCCGGAATGACATATTCGGTCGCGCGCAGCACATCGGTCAGGCCGACGCCCGGGCCTTTGAGCGGTTTGCCGAGGATGAAGGCAAGCTCAACCTCGACGCGCGGCGCGCAGTAATTCTCATGCGGCACCTTGGCGCCGTCCGCGACCATCATGTCGTCGAACAGGTAGCCGTAATCCGGCTCGTCGATCTGCGACGACTGCTGCATCGCCTTGGAGGTGAGGCCGACTTTGTGGCCGATCAGCTTCGCGCCCGCCGCCATTTTGCGCTTGGCGCATTCGGTCGAGATCGCATAGGCGTCCTCGAACGTGATGCCGGGAAACGTGACGGACAGCTGCGTGGCCTGTTTGCGGGTCTTCTCCGCGTTCATCAGGATATCGGCGGCCTTCTGTCGATCGGCGTCGGAGAGCATGTCGTCCTGGTCCCGGTGTCTACTCGGCTGCGGCCGCCACTTCAGGCTGCCCCGCGGGCAGCAGGTGCGCGATCGAATTGGCATAATAGCGCAGCAGGATCTCTTCGCGCGGATTGGCGCGATAGAGGCCGTTCTGCTCCTCGACGAAATGGCGCAACAGCAGCATGCGCAAGCCCACTTCAATCGCATAGTCCTGGTCGGAGCGCGGAATGTGGATGTGCGCGCCGCACGCGATGAGCCGGCGGATCAGGATTTCGACTTCGCCCTTCAGCTCTAGTGCCGACAGCGGCTTCGCTGCGGCGAGCATCACGGTCGCGACCAGCGATACCGGCAAAGCCGGCACAACCTGCCCCACTCTCTGCATCAACGTTTTGCCGAGCTCTTCGATCTCGGCAAATCGGCGCTTCTCATCCAGGGTGCGGAAATCGATGCCCCGCTCGGTCACGAATTGGCGCAGCGACACCGGCTTGCCGAAGCTCACGCAGGCATAGCCGTAACGATAAAGCCGCCCCTGCATGCGGAGCTTGAGATTGCTGGCGAGGAAGCCGAGCAGCACGACGGGCGAGAACGTGAAACGCGGCTTCTCCCCTTCCGGGGTCATCAGCGCCGCGACCTGGACACGGTCCTCCAGCACGCGGTCGTAGTTGATGCCGACCGGCACGAACACGGCATCGCGCGGGCCCTGCGGATCGAAACCGGAAACCATGTAGCTCAACAGGCCGAGCTTGGGCGAGCGCAGCTTTCCATCCCGCGTCAGTCCGCCTTCGGGAAACATCGCCTGCGTGAGCCCACCGGCGACCGCGAGATGAACGTAACGCGAGAGCACTTTGCGATAGAGCGGCTCGCGCGAGTCACGGCGCACGAAATAGGCGCCCATCGAGCGGATGAGGTTCTGCAGGAGCCATACGCGCGCCCATTCACCGACCGCGTAGGAGAGCGCCGATGAGGTCGACGCCATGTAGGTCACCAGCACGTAGTCCATGTTGGAGCGGTGATTGATGACAAAGATCACGGCCGGGTCGGGCTCAACCGGCTGCATCGCGGCTTCGTCCAGGTAGCCGAGCCGCACGCGATAGAGGAAGGTCGAAACCCAGCGCGCGAGCCGCGTGCCGATGCCGAAATAGGCGTAGGCGGAGAAGGACGGCACGATCTCGCGCGCATAGTCGCGTGCACGTGCCTGCGCGGCCTCGCGCGACACCTTGTTCGCCGCGGCGTATTCCTCGATCGCGCGCAGCACTTCGGGATCGAAAAGGAGCTGATCGATCAGCGCCTGGCGCTTGGCGAGCTTGAACGGCTGAATGCGCAACTTGAGCCGCGTGTTGAGTTCGTCGATCGAACGGTTGAAGCGACGGCGCAGGAACCAGCGTAGCGCGGGCAACAGGATGCGCTCGAACGCCGCCCAGATCGCGAGCGCGCTGATGATCAGAGCCAGCCAGAAAGGCAGGGTTACGGTCGATGTCACGAAATCCCCCGGCCCATCGATCGTAGCCCGGATTGAGCGGGAGCGAAATCCGGCCCGTCGTGCCAGCGTCGAGAGCGACCCCGGACTTCGCTTCGCTCTATCCGGGCTACCGGACGGCGCGCTTTCAGCGCTTCGTCGGTTGCCTCGGGTGCACAAAGCCTTTGAAGATGTCGAAGCCTTTCCACGCCGGCTCGACCGGATCGGTACCGGGCTGCGGCACATACGCGGAGGGTTCGGCGAGCTGCATCTTCGGTATGTAGCGCGGGCAATTGGGAAAGATCGCGCGCGCCGTCACGCGCACAATGAGTTGCGCGCCGACGGTTTCGCCAAGCAGCGGATCCTCGCGCAACACCGCCGCGGTGCCGTTAACGCGCAGCCGCCGCGGGCGCTCATGCAGGTCGATGAACAGCAGCCCGACATTCGGGTTGACCAGCAGATTGCCGAGGCTCTTGAACATGCCATTGCCGTCGTAATCCGGGAACGCGAGCTCCGACTCCGCGGTCACGCGCACGAAACCGGGGGCTCCGCCCTTGAACGAGCAATCCGGCCGCCCCTCCGCATCCGCCGTGGACATGAAGAAGTAGATCGCACTCTCGATGAAGGTCTTATCGTCGGCGGTGAATACCGTACGGGTCAGCTTCTCTTCCAAGCGGTCCGCGATGGGGCGGCTGTCGAACTGATCCTGCAGGCGGCGGTTGCCCTCGTGATACATGATCGTCATGACGCGCTCCTCTCCGCAGCATGGTCAACGTTTCGCCGGCTGATCGAAGGCGCGCAGCGTTTCCATTCCTCGACCGGCCCTGAACTCGCGGAATCCTTCCCGACGCGCAGGTGAACGAGGTATTCGCCCATCAGGGTCATAAACACGGTCTCGCCCGCGCGAGGCTCCGATGCGGGGATGGGATATGAGAAATAGTGGCGCTCGTAATTGCCCTGCAGCGAATTGCCCGCCGGCGTGGTTATCGCTGGACCGCGGATGGTGAAGCGGCGGCCGTCCACATGACACCAATTCCCGTCGATCGCGTCGGCGACTGCGGGACCTACGAAAGCCACGGCCAAGGGAGCGGCGAGGCAGATGGAGCGGCTGCGCATCTCAGGGCCTCGGTCGGATCAGGTCCGACAATTGTGGGACCGCAGCCGCATCTCGGCAAGCGGGCCCGGACAAGTCCTTTTTGCGCTAGATCAAGGTCAAAATGGCGGATGCCGCCTAGCGTACCCATGAACAGGAGGTCTGTCATGCAGGCCAAAGACGTAATGGTTTCCCCCGTGATCACGGTCAGCCCTGACGCGTCGGTTGCCGAGACCGCCAACATTCTGCTGAGGAACCGGATCAGCGCCGTGCCGGTCGTGAGTAAGGCGGGTGCTCTCCTCGGCATCGTTAGTGAAGGCGACCTGATCCGGCGCGCCGAAATCGGCACCGAACGGCACCGCACGTGGTGGCTCGAAATGCTCGCGAGCCACAACACCATCGCCATGGATTACGTGAAGTCGCACGCGAGCAAGGTGTCCGACATCATGACGACCTGGCCGGTCTCGGTCGGCGCGGAAACGCCCCTGGCCGAGATCGCCGATCTCCTGGAAATGCGGAAAATCAAGCGCGTTCCCGTCGTGCGCGATGGCAAGGTGATCGGCATCGTCAGCCGGGCCGATCTGTTGCAGGCATTCGCCGCGATGCACCGGCCCGCGCCTGAAGCCAATCCCGACGACCGCGCCGTTCGCGCCGCAGTGATCAAAACCATCGACACCGCAAAGCTGGTCCGGCCCTATACCCTCGGCATCACCGCTAAGGATGGCAACGTTCATCTCTCCGGACTTGTGGGAACGGCGGAGGAAAAGAGAGCGCTCTGTCTCGCCGCGGAGGTCACTCCGGGAGTTGTCAGCGTGACCGAAAACCTGCAGGTCCAGCCGCGCATGCCGGCTTACCTTTAGGACGCGGCGCCGGTCTCCTCAGCGATACGCTTGCGGCCGCTCATATAGGCGCGGCCGTCATTGACGGCGTCGACCGCGATCAGCTTGCCGTTCCTGCGGTATTCGACCGAGAAACGCACGGCCGCGACATCGCCCACCGTCGTCGCGTCGTCGTAGCCATCACTCAAGCCTGCCATCTGCAGCTTCAGCTCGTACTGGTCCGACCAGAACCACGGCACGGGATCGTAGGCCTGCGGCTTGCCGAGGATCGCGGCGGCGACCGCTTTGGCCTGATCGATTGCGTTCTGCACGCATTCCAGACGCAACTTGCGGCCATAGCGCCGGCTCGGAAAGCGTGTGCAGTCGCCCGCCGCATAGATCGTCGGATCGTCGGTGCGGCCGTGCTCGTCGACCACAATGCCGTCCTCGCACGCGAGACCTGCGGCGGCCGCGAGATCGTCGTTCGGTTTGGCGCCGACCGCGAGCAGCGCCAGATCGGCGGGCAGCGCTGCGCCGCCGGTCAACCGCACCTGCGCGACCTTGCCGTCGCCCTCGATCGCGGCGAGCCTCGCGCCGAGGCGGATATCGACGCCGCGGCTGCGGTGAAAGTTCTGCATAAACTCGGAGATCACCGGCGAGGTGACGCGCTTCATCACGCGGTCCTCGGCTTCGAGCACCGTGACGTCGCGCCCCTCACTGCGCGCGACCGCGGCGACCTCGAGCCCGATGTAGCCGCCGCCGACGATGACGATGTGCTTGGCGGCGTCCATCGGTGCGCGCAGCGCACGCACATCATCGATTTTGCGCAGCGAAAAAACGCCGCGGAGATCGGCACCCGGCACGGGCAGTGGGCGCGCACGGGTGCCGGTGCTCAGAAACAGCGTGGCGTATTCGGCCTGCCCACCCTGGAACGTCACGCGCCTGCTCGCGCGGTCGATCGACTCCACCGCCACGCCATAGTCGGCGGTAACACCCTGCTCCGGCCAGAATTTCTCCGGCCGGAAATAGAGCGTTGCGGCGGGCGGCCGCTCGGCGAGAAATTTCTTCGAGAGCGGCGGGCGCTGGTACGGCGCATAAGGCTCATCGCCGATCATACGGATCGGCTCCTTGTAGCCGCCCTGACGCAGGCTCAGCACCAGTTGGGCGGCCGCCTGCCCTGCCCCGACGATCACGATCATGCGGCTTCCCGCGTACGAACATCGATCTCCGAATGTAGCGTGCGGTGCACCGGACACTTGTCGGCGATCTCCATCAGCTTCGCGCGCTGCTCGGAGTTCAGATCGCCTCGCAGGGTCACGACGCGATCGATGCGGTCGATCTTGCCCTCCTTGGTTTCACAGTTTTCGCAGTCGACCGCATGGATCTTGTCGTGCTTGAGGTGCACCGAGACGCGATCGAGCGGCAGCTTCTTCAGGTCGGCATAGAGCCGGATCGTCATCGACGTGCAGGCGCCGAGCGCGGCGAGCAGGTATTCGTAGGGGCTAGGCCCGCTGCCGTTGCCGCCGACCGAAACCGGCTCGTCGGCAAGATAGCGATGCGGCCCGGCGATGATCGACTGCTCGAACTTGCCGTTGCGCGTTTCCTCCACCAGCACGCCCTCGATCGGCACCATGTCCGGCTCCGGCACCATGTCGAGATAGCGCTCCGACCAGGCCGCGATGATTTCTGCCACATAGACGGCATCGCGCCGTTTGCTCAGCAAATGATCCGCATCGGCGAGCGAGACGAAGCTCTTCGGATGCTTCGCGGCGGTGAAGATCGCGCTCGCATTCTCGATGCCGACGAGATCGTCGGTCGGCGAGTGCAGCACGAGGAGCGCCTTGCGCAGATTGGCAAGGCACTGCTGCAGCTTCTGCTCGGCTATATCGTCGAGAAATTCCTTGCGGATGCGGAACGGCCTGCCGGCAAGCGCCACCTCGACTTCGCCTTTCTCGTGGATGTCGGCGACGTGCTGACGGAATAGCCCCGTGACGTGTCCGGGATCCGCCGGCGCCGCGATGGTCGCGACGGCACGCGCCTCCGGCACCTGTGCGGCGGCCGCCAATACTGCCGCGCCGCCGAGGCTGTGCCCGATCAGGATCGCCGGCGCCCGATACAACTGGCGCAGATGGTTCGCGGCGGCGACCAGATCGGCCACATTGGAGGAGAATGTCGTGTTGGCGAACTCGCCTTCGCTTGCCCCAAGTCCGGTAAAGTCGAAGCGCAGCACCGCAATGCCGCGCGCCGTCAGCCCTTCGGCGATGCGCTTCGCTGCGAGCACGTCCTTGCCGCAGGTGAAGCAATGCGCGAACAGCGCGTAAGCCGCCGGCTGTCCGGCGGGCCTGTCGAGCAGTGCGGAAAGCCTTTCACCTTGCGCATTGGGCAAGTCGAAGCGTTCGGACGGCATGTCATTCCCCCGAAGTCGCGTGTTGCTTGCGCAGATTGCGGATGATCGCGCCGAGGACATTTGAATAATCGTCGGTCCAGACGCGCTGCGTCGAATCCAGTTCGATCGGCTGCCAATCCTTGTCTTCCAGCAGCTCGCCGAAATCGTTCTCCTCGCGCGCACTGATGACGGCGGTCGAGGTGAAGATGTACCTGGCATCCTCCTCGTCGTCGCGCGCCGCGCGGTTATTGACGCGGCTGACAAGGCCATTCGCATGCGCGATGCCGGCGACCACGGATGCGAGCTCCAGATGCCGGTTCGACACGTGCATCAGGACGATGCCGCCCGGCGCAAGCTTCGATACGTAAGTCGCCATCGCCTCGCGCGTCATCAGGTGGATGGGGATCGCGTCGGACGAGAACGCGTCGAGCACGATCAGGTCGTATTTGTCGGGGCTCTCGGCGAGGGTAAGCCGCGCATCGCCGAGCACGACCGGGATGTCCGGGGCGCACTCCTTGATATAATGAAAGTGATTGCCGTCGCGCGCGAGCTTCTCCACGCTCGCGTCGATCTCGTAGAATTTGAAGTCGTCGCCCGGCTCCTTGAAGCAGGCGAACGTTCCGGTGCCGAGTCCGACCACCGCGACCTTGATCGGACCGCCGACACGCGCGCGGGTCGCCTTCACGGTGACGCCCATCGGAGAATTCGGATGGTAGTAGGTGATCAGCGGCGGCTTGCCGGTGATCGGTTCGCCCGCTTCATCGCGCAGGCGCTCTGCCCCGTGAATCGTGGTACCGTGCAGGAAGACGCGATAGTTGCCATCGGAGGTCTCGGTGATTTTGTGCACACCGAAGAAGCTGCGCATCGTCTCCCGCACGTCGGTGTCGGGGCGGTAGGCGTTGCCGATGATCAGCACGACGGCGATCACCGCGCAAAACGGCAGCGCTTCGCGCGACACCAGCCCGGCGACGACGAGCATCGCGCCGATGGTCCAGTTGAAGGTCTTCTCGTCGGTGACGTAGCGCTCGGTGAGGCCGGGAAACGCCACGATCGCGACGATCGCGGCGGCGCCGAGCCAGAGCAGGCGCGTGCGCGCGGTGGTCGGCAGCTCGAGGCCCGGACGGCACAGGATCGCCAGCGCGATCAGCGCCGGATACTCCAGCACCCAGGTAAAGATGTTGGGCGCGATCAGTCCCGCGAAGATGCCGCCGATCACGCCGCCGGCCGACATCCACATGTAGAAGCCGGTGAGATATTGCGCGGGCGGGCGGCTGCGCGCGAGCTCGCCATGGCACACCATGGTGATGACGAAGAACGTCGCGGCGTGGAGCGCAACCAGGACGAACAGGCTGTTCGTCGTGGTCAGCGCGAAGCTGCCGAACTTGATGTCGCGGATCTCGAACACCATCGCGCCGACCAGCGCGACGATGAAGAACGGCTCGATCGCCACCATCCACTCGTGGCGCAGGATGGGCCTGTTCGAGAAAACGATCACGAAGGTCGCAAGATAAAGCGCAAGCGGCACGACCCACATGAACGGCGCGGCGGCGATGTCGGTCGAGATGTGCGCGGTGACCGAGATGAGCAGCGCCGAGGGGACGGCGGCAAGCACGACCCAGCGCGCCGCATTGGCCCAGGTCGGTGGCGGCCCCGAAAACGCCTCTGCCACAGGCCCATCCGCGGTCCGCGCCGAGCGCAGCATCAGCACGCCGCACCACGCGATCAGCCCGATCAGCACCACGAACAGCACGGCCCAGCCCCACCTCTGCTGGCCGAGCGTACTCAACGGTTCCATCACGAATGGATAAGACAGCAGCGCGAGGAAGCTGCCGATATTGCTCGCCGCATAGAGGAAGTACGGATTCGCGGCCGACGGATGATCGGTGCGTGCGAACCAGGCCTGCAGCAGCGGACCATTGGCCGAGAGCGCGAAGAACGGCAGCCCGATCGAGACAGCGAACAGTCCGAGCAGCCAGAGCGCCGCGGTCGCATCGGCCGGCGGGCGGCTCCACCACGAGGCGATCGCGAGCGGCAGGAACAGCGTCGCCGCGATCATCACCGCGAGATGCACGATCACCGAGCGCTTGCCGGGCAGATAGCTGGTCAGCGCATGCGCATAGGCGTAGCCGGCGAGCAGCACGGCCTGGAAGAACACCATCGCGACCGACCACACCGACGGTGAGCCGCCGAGCCGCGGCAACACCATTTTGGTGAACATCGGCTGCACAGCGAACAGCAGCGCGGCGGAAAGGAAGATCGCGGCGGCGTAGACGCGGAGTAGGACGGCGGGGCTGGTCGCCATGCGTTGTTGTTCTCAGGTTTCGGCCGCAAGCCCGCTCGGCCCGGCGCGCTGCTCCCTTACCGTGCCGCAGCAGAGGCGGCAATCAGGCGCCGGTCACGGTGAACCATGGCGCAGAACGGGGGCACTTTGGCGCAGAACGGTGTTGCAGGAAGCGAAATGGCGCAAAAACGGCGGGTGGGCGGCGCAGAACGGCGTGATCCCGCGCGGCGCGGTCCTTGCTCCGATCGCGCCGTCAATGTCGCAACAGACGTGCCAACGCAGACCCTTCAGCGCAGCCGCGCCCACACCTGCCGCCAGGGAACCGGAGCCAGCAGCAGCGCGAATGCCAGCAATCCCAGCGCAGCACTCCATCGGATACGTTCGCGCGCCCGTGCACGGACTTCGTGCATCACGAACTGCTCGCCCTTGCGCATTTCTCCATAGGATTTGAGAAAAGACGAAATGCGCGCCACGGAAAACTCATCGAGCGCCTCGCCTTCGGTGCGCGTGCGCCTTTCGCGGTCGTTGAGTTGCTCGGCTTCGGCGCGATAGCGCTCCGCATGGACACCCGCATCCGCGAACGCCGCCTGCTCGGCTGGTGACAGATAAAGGCTGCGCAGCGGAGGAATGAGGTATTCGGCGAGATCGATGAGCGGCTGATCCGCGCGTGGCGCCGCCGCAAGCTGCAGAGCGGAGGCGGCGAGAACGGCCGCGACGCCCCACCGCGCCGCTGCTCCCGCGACGCGCAATGCGGCGCGGGGCTCGCCCCGCCAAAACGGATAGAACATTCCCGCCACCGCGAGCACCCCGCCGAACGCGCACACCATGGTGGCGCCGGTCGGCAGGTCGAGCGCGAAGGACGCGGCAAGGCCTGCCGCACTGGTGATGACGCCGGCGATCCAGCCGATCGCGAGCTGCCGCGCCAACGACGAGGCGAACATCACGCCGATGGCGGCCGGGATGATGAGAAATGAAAACACCAGCAATACGCCGGCGATGGCGACCGAACTGGTCACCACCGCACCAAAGGTCGCATAGAAGACGAACTCCCACGCCAGCGGCCCCGCTCCCGTCATCTGGCGATGCAGGAGCCAATGCAGGAGCCCGATTGCGGCGTAGAGCGGAACGATGAGCGCAACATCGCCGAGCCCGCTGGTGAGGATGTTCCCGGTCAGGATCTGCTTCAAATGTTCTGCGCCCTGCGGCGCGCGATCGATCAGCAGGATCGCGGCCGCCGCCGCGACCACGTAGATCACGCCGATCAACGCCTCCTGCGGCACGCGCGTGCCCCAGGTCCGCGTGAAGGCAAGCAGCACCGCGGCGAGCAGCGCGAAAGCGAGCGAATAGCCGTAGGTCGTAAAGTTCTGCGCCGGGTGGCCGAGCATGAAGGCGACCGACGCGCCCAATGCGGCGACCTGCGCCAGCGCGAGATCGACGAAGATGACTTTGCGCGCGAGAACCTGAATGCCGAAATACGCGTGGATACCGACAAGGCAGACCGCGACGAGGAACGGCGGGAAGAGTAAGGCGAGCGCGTCGCTCATGGCGCAGTCGCCGTCAGCGCCGCGACATTGGCGTCGAACAGCGCGATGTAGTCGCCAGCTTGCGGGAGCGCGCCGACCGAGGCCGCGAGGGTCACGACCGCCGCGCCGGCCTTGCCGGCCACGAAGTCGACGTCGCGTTTCGGTTCGTGCGGCTCGCGCACGACGATCTTCACGTTGCGCGCGCGCATGCTGCGGATGATTTCGGCGAGATGAGCGGGGCTCGGCGGCACGCCCGGCTTCATCTCGATGAAGGCGACAAAGTCGAGCCGGAAGCGGCGCGCGAAATACGGCCAGCTGTTATGGTAGGCGACGAGCGGCATGCCCCTGAGCGACGTGAGTTTCGCCTCCCATTCGGCGAGCTTCAGCTGCAGACGCGCGAGGAAGGCCGAGCGGTTTGCCTGATAGCTCCGCGCGTTGGCCGGATCGAGGCGCGTGAGCGCCTCCAGGATCGTGCCGGTGACGATCTCGGCGTTCTTCGGATCGAGCCAGTAATGCGGATTGCCGTTGCCATGTGCGTGGCCGTCCCCCGGACCGACACTCATCCCGCGCACTTCCAGCGTCGCGATGCCGTAGGAGGCATCGACATAGCCGGGCCCGCCGCGCCTGATCGCAGAATTGCCGGCTTGCAAGAGTAGGCGCTCGGCCCACAGGTCGTAGTCGAGACCGACGCGCACGATCATGCGCGCATTCCTCAGGCGCGACACGTCTTGCGGCTTCGCCTGATACTCCTCCGCATCCATGCCGGCCGGCACGATACTGACGACCGCGACACGCTCACCGCCGACGGCCTCGGTCAGGCTGCGCAGGTCGGTCGTGGTGGTCACGACGTCGATGCGGTCCTGGGCGTGAGCAGGAAAGGCAAGCGCGCAACACGCGGCGACAAGGGCCGCGAGATGCACACGGATCATGCGGCCCGTCAGCGCTTGGCGACCCAGATGCTTTTCGGCATCAGGCAATGGACGTTCTTCTCGGTGTCGGAAACGGCGCCGACGCGGCAGTCCATCGCCACGCTCGCGAGCCCGTAGGCATCGAGCCGTGCGATCTTCTTCTCGGACTCGAGCAGCTTGATCATGCCCATCGAGGCGTCGTTCATCGCCTTGTTCAGGTCGGCGTCCTTGACGTGGGAGACGTAATACTTGGCCGTCTCCTTGGTCGGACGCTCCATGTCCTCCTTGTCGCGCGCGTTCTTCGGGTTGAGGCAGTGGATGCCTTTCTTGACATTGACCACCTGCGAGACGCGGCAATCCGAAACGCCGGCCATCAGTTTCTCGGCCTGATCGGCCGGGACGTTGCGCTGTTCGGCGAGGAACTTGACGGTCTGCGCCTTGGCCTGCGCCCAGGCGTTGTTCAGGTCCTGGTCGAAGCCCATCGTGATCCACGATTTCGGCGTCTCGATGCGCGGGAAGTCGAGGGGCTTGCCCTTGATGACCTCGACCGTGAGGTTGAGCTCGCGGTACGCAGTCTCGATCGCGGTGAGATTGATCTCACCATTGCCCTGGCCGGCATGCGAGTCGCCGGTCCACAGCAGCGCGCCGGGCACGTGCACCGGCACGTAGAGCGAGGTCCCGGCAACGAAATCGCGGATGTCCATGTTGCCGGCGAATTCGCCCGGCGGAACGCTGGAGTAACGGCCTGGCTCCTTGCGGGCAACAGCGAGCGTGCCGGGGAACGGCTTCAAGGGCAGCACGATGCCGGGCAGGAACTCGGTCTGCATCTTGTCGAGATCGAGGTAGAGATACTTGACCTGCCCGTCCTGATAGACGCTGGGGAACTGGCCGAACATGCCCGGCACGTTGAAGTTCGTCGCATAGGCACGCGGAACGATCTTGTTCAGCGTCACCTTGAGCACGTCGCCCGGCTGCGCCTCCTCGATGTAGATCGGGCCGGTCAGCGTGTGCGGGCCGCGGCCGGGAAAATCGGTGCGCAGTTTCTTGATCTGCTCGATGGTGGTGCCCGGCACCACCTGATTGTGGCTGTGCATCATCGTTTCGAGCGCGATGGTGTCGCCGGAATTGACGCGCAGCACGGGCGCCTGGGCATTGTCGAACCAGCCCCATTGGGTGGTCTCAAGCGTCGCCGGCAACACGTGGATTTTCTTGCCGTTCGGCAGCGTCGTCACGCGCAGCTTGTTGTCGGCCGGTCCGACACCCGGATAGCCGTTCGCGATGGTCGCGGTCGGGGGATAAGGCGACGCAGGCGCCGCGGCGGGCGGTGCGGTTTGTGCCAGTGCCGCCCCGGCGATCAAGGCGCCGCTGAAGCCGAGCGCCGCGGGAACGAACAAATTGGAGCCCATAACCTTCCTCCCCAGAGTGTGGAACCAGCGTAAGCCAGCTTGGCTCGCCCCGGCAATCAACAATGCGTCAGCACCTTAACGCCAAGCCGGGTTCTGGCTCTCCGGCGGACATCGGACTGTCCGCGTTTCCGCCTCCGGTTGGGCTGCGCGGAAATCACGCAACGATGCCGCCCGGTCGCAATTCATGAGCTCGCGGGCATCAGTGGCCGTGCTCTTTCGTCTTCATGCCGGCCGGGCTGCCGCCGATCGCTTCGACCGCGAACTCGACGTCGACCTTGCCGGCCTTCTCGAAGGTCAGCGAGGCCTTCACCTTGTCGCCCTTCGCGAGCGGGCGGGCCAGGTCCATCATCATGATGTGATACGAGCCGGGTTTGAGTTCGACGGTTGCGCCGGGCGGCAGCTCGAGCCCATCCCTCACTTCGCGCATCTTCATCACGCCGCCGTCCATCTTCATCTCGTGGAGCTCGAGGCGTTTCGACACGTTGGTAGAGCCGCCGACGAGGCGGTCCGGCGTCGTGCCGGTGTTGGTGATTTTCAGGTAGCCGCCGGCGACGGGAGCATTCTTCGGCGTGGCGCGTGTCCAGGGGTGGTCGATGGCGATCGGTCCGACCTGGTAATCATGGGCTTGCGCGGCGGTCGCCAGCAAGGCGAGCAACGCGGCCGGGATGAACGCACGCAATGTCATGACCGCTCCTCAAGTGCCGCGCCCGCCGGGCTGATATAGATGATGCCGGCCGGCTGCGCCATAATCGCAGGCACGCGCGCGAGGAACACATGACTGCGCCCGGTAAACCGGAAGGGATGACCGCCCTGCGCGGCACCGTGGTGACGTGCCGGGACGATCCGTTTCTCGGCGATCCCGACAGAGCCCTGGCTGTCGAGATCGACGGGATCGTCCTCTGCCGGGACGGAGTCATCGAGGCGGTCGGGCCGGCGAGCGAACTGCTCGGTTCGATGCCTTCCGGCGCTGACGTCGTCGACTATTCGGGCTGCCTGATCGCGCCCGGATTCATCGATACTCATGTGCACTACGTGCAAACGGAAATCGTCGCCTCCTACGGAACCCAACTGCTCGACTGGCTCGACCGCTACGCGTTCCCGGCCGAACTTGCGTTCGAGGATCCCGCGCACGCCGCAACCATGGCCCGCGTGTTCTGCGACGAGCTTCTGCGCAACGGCACGACCACCGCGCTGGTATTCTGCGCGGTCTATCCACAATCGGTCGAGGCGCTGTTCGCCGAAGCGGAACGCCGCGGCATGCGCGTCATCGCCGGCAAGGTGCTGATGGATCGCAACGCGCCGGAAAAGCTACGCGACACCGCGCAGCAGGGCTACGACGCCTCCAAGGCCCTGATCGCGCGCTGGCATGGCCGCGGGCGCTGCCTATATGCGATCACGCCGCGCTTCGCCGGAACCTCGACGCCGGCGCAACTCGATGCCGCAGGCGCGCTCTGGCGCGAGCATCCGGATGTCTTCGTGCATACGCATATCGCGGAGAACCGGCGCGAGATCGATTGGACCGCCGATCTTTTTCCCGAACGGAAGAACTATCTCGACATCTACGATCACCACGGCCTGATCGGCCGGCGCGCGGTGCTGGCCCACGGCGTGCACCTCTCCGAGGACGAGATCTGCCGCTGCCACGAAAGCGGCACTGCCCTCGCCCATTGCCCGACCTCGAACCTGTTTCTTGGCTCCGGGCTGTTCCGGATTGCCGCCATGAAGGACGCGCGCCGGCCGGTCCATGTCGGGCTCGGCACCGATATCGGCGGCGGCACCAGCTTCTCGCTGCTCGCCACCATGGGCGCGGCTTACCAGGTCGCACAACTCAACGGGCGCCCACTGAGGGCGGTCGAAGCGTTTTACCTAGCAACCCTCGGCGGCGCGCGGGCGCTGGCACTTGACGATCGCATCGGCTCGATCGCCCCCGGCCACGAAGCCGATCTCGTGGTGCTCGACCCCCATGCCACTCCACTGCTGGCGCTGCGTGATGCACGTTCCGAATCGATAGAAGACACGCTGTTCGCCCTGATGATGCTGGGTGATGACCGCGCCGTCCGCGCCACCTATGTAGCGGGCAAGCCCGCTCACCCGCGCGACGCCTGATCGGCGGCTCGCGCAAGCATGCGGCCAGCCGAAAGTGCTAGCATCGACCGATGTCACCGGACACACCTCGCGCCGACAATGACCGCGGCCGGATCGTGCCGTTTCGGCGGCGCGGAAAACCGCGTCCCAATGGCCCGCCGAGCGGGGATCATGAGACTCCCGTCGAAGGCGTTGAAAAGTACGGGAGCGCCGGAGAACCGGACAATTACCGCCAGCGGATGATCAACAACGGCATGGCGTTCGGGGCTTGCGTCGTGCTGGTACTGATCGGGGTGTGGATCGCCAACACCATGGCGGACATGCGCAAGAAACAGGAATGCGTCCTGTCGGGCCGGCGTGACTGCGCGTCGATCACAACGCCGTCCGCCGGCCCGACAAAATAACGCTAGGTCCGGCTCACCACTGCGAGCGACACCGGTGCAAGGCCGGACATGCCGATGGCGCGCGCGCCCGCGGGCGTCAGGTCGATCACGCGGCCGCGCACGAACGGGCCGCGATCGTTGATGCGCACCACCACCGACCTGTTATTGCGCCGGTTGGTGACGCGGACCATCGTGCCGAAGGGCAGCGTCTTGTGCGCCGCCGTCAGCGCGCCGGATTGAACCCGCTCGCCGCTGGCGGTGCGACCGCCCGAGTAGCCGTCACCCTTGGTGCCGTACATCGACGCCATGCCGGAATGGCTCTGGGTCGCTCCGTGATTTGAATGATGCCTTTGAGACTTCGCTTCCACTGCCCCGCTCAGAGCGAAGACCGTCGAACCAATGAGAGCCAAAAATCCAAGTTTCCGCATAACCATTCGCGGGGTCCCTTCTTTTGTTGTGAGAAGGGAACCGCTTGAACAGCAAATGGTTCGATTTGCCGACATGATCGCGACAGCAACAGGGTATCAATGTGGCCAAATTCGATCGGCTAGCGACTAGAACGGAACTACCTGACGTAATTAGGCACTATAACTTTCATTCGTTTCGGTCACTCGACTTCCACCGCATAACTTAAGTTCCATTCCACGCCGCGCAAGCCAAGGCAATCGGATGTCTTTACGATCCAATACGAATATTTTGTAAATTTATACTGTCGTCCCGTGCAACGCGCGGGAGCCGCACAGATGAAAGCCGCTACGACCCAAGTAGAAGGGCGCTAGTTCGCAAGAACGATCGACAGCGAATGTCGTTCCGGACAGTGCGCGAATGGCCGCCATTGAACTCACCGGACTGCTTGGCTATACGGGCCCCGCACGATAAGACGGCGGACGGGAGCCTCAGGGTCTTGGCCGGGGATGTGCGCGATCCGGCGCCACTGCCAAAAATTGTCAGCATTTCAGAGGGTTGCCGATGTCCTCGACTTTCGACACCGTCGCCAACATCATTTCCGAGACCTGTGACATCGAGCGCGAGAAGATCACGCCGGAGAGCCACGCGATCGACGACCTCGGCATCGACAGCCTCGACTTCCTCGACATCGCATTTGCCATCGACAAGGCGTTCGGCATCAAGCTGCCCCTCGAGCAGTGGACCCAGGAGGTCAATGACGGGAAGGCCACCACCGAACAGTATTTTTTGCTGAAGAATCTCTCCGCCCGGATCGACGAACTGGTTGCGGCCAAGGGCGCGGCGCCGGCGTAATCGGGATCGCATGCGCCTCGACTACTTTCTGCTGATAGACCGGATTGTCGACCTCAAGCTCGGCGACCAGACGATCCGCACCGAGGCGACAGTCCCGACAAACTCCACGATCTTCGAGGGTCACTTCCCCGGCCATCCGCTGATGCCGGGGGTGCTGCTGATCGAGACGATGGCGCAGACGGCGGGATGGCTGCTGATCGCGATGACGAAGTTCACCCGCATCCCGCTTCTTGCCGCCGTGAAGGAAGCGAAGCTGCGCACGGTCGTGACGCCGGGACAGGTTCTCAATGTCTCGGCAAAAATCGTGCACGACGGCTCCGGCTTCGCCATCACCAAGGCCGACATTGCGTGCGATGGAAAGCCGGTGTGCAGCGCCGAGCTGACCTTGCGCCTGATCGAGTTTCCCGATCCCGCTCTCAGGGCTGGAATGGAAAAGATCGCGGCCGATATCGCGTTTCCGATGGAGGCAATCCGTGGCTGATCCGCGCGAGGTGTGGATCACCGGCATCGGTCTGCTGAGTTGCCTTGGCGAAACCCTTGACGCGCATTGGCAGCAACTGCACCAGCCGTCGACCGCCGACACGACGTCCTTCGCTCCCTATGTCGTGCACCCCGCCGTCAAGGTCGATTTCGACAAGCAGATCCCGAAAAAGGGCGATCAGCGCCAGATGGAGACCTGGCAGCGGATGGGCGTCTATGCGGCGGGTCTCGCGCTCGACAGCGCCGGTCTCAAAGGCAATGCCGAGCTTCTTTCCGAAATGGACATGATCGTCGCCGCAGGCGCCGGCGAGCGCGACACCAATGTCGATCTCAGCATTCTCGACGGGCTGCGCCACGCGGAAAGCCGCGAGGCCTATCTGAACCAGCGGCTGTTGAACGATTTGCGCCCGACCCTGTTTCTCGCGCAGCTCGCGAACCTGATGGCGGGTAACATTTCAATCGTGCATGGCGTGACCGGCTCCTCGCGCACGTTCATGGGCGAGGAAGCGGCAGGCGTTGACAGTGTTCGCGTGGCGCGCGCACGAATTGCGGCGGGCCAGAGCCGGCTTTCGCTCGCCGGAGCGGCCAACTATGCGGAGCGCTGGGACATTCTCCTGCCATACGCCCTTGGGCGCACGCTCACGCATGACCAGCATAGGCGCGTGTGGGAGCGTCCCGGAGCAGCCGGCGGAATGGAGCTCGGCAGCACCGCGGCCTTTCTCGTCCTGGAGGAAAAGCAGCATGCGCTCGATCGCGGCGCAAAGCCGATCGCGCGCCTTGCGAGTATCGAATCCGACCAGGTAAGGCGCACGTCCGGCGCGATCACCGAGCGGCTGGAGCGCATGTGGTCTGGCATCGCCGCGAAGGTGAAGCCGGACAACGCGGCCATCCTTTCGGGCGCAAGCGGCATCGCGGGCGTGACCGAAGAGGAGCGCGCCTTTCTCGCCCGCCATCCCGGCCTTGCCGTACGCGCAACCGGAACTCATCTCGGGCATGCTCCGGAAACGCAATTTCCGGCCAATATCGCACTTGCCGCGGCCGCAATTCAGCACGGCAGGCTTTATCCCGCGTGCGACGGCTCGGGCATGGAGCGTCCGATGGACGCCCGATTGCGGCAGGTCGTGGTTACGGGCGTTGGGCATCGACGCGGCGAGTCTCTTGCGCTCGTCGAAGCCGTGGGGTGAAAGAGGCAATGGCCAAGACTGACCACGCGGGGCGGCCGATCGTCGTCGTCACCGGAATGGGCGTCGTCACCTCGCTCGGCGCGGGGCGCGAGGACAACTGGCGCAAGCTCACGGCAGGCGAATCCGGCGTCCGCGAGATTGCGCGCTTTTCGACCGAAGGCATGAAGACGCGCATCGCGGGCACAGTCGACTTCGTCCCGCTGGAGCAGCAGATCTCGGCCGATCTCTCCGAGCGGCTCGCGGAAATTGCCGCAGAGGAGGCGATTGCGCAGTCCGGTATCGGCAAGCGGAGCGATTTTCCCGGCCCCCTGTTCATGGCGGTCGCGCCGATCGAGCTAGAATGGGAGCAGCGCGAGGCGTTGGTGCGAGGCTCGGGCGCAAACGAGAGCCTCGGGTACTCCGATATTCTGCGTACGGCCGAGACGGGACGATTTCACGATTTTTACGAACGCGTCTTGTTCGGCTCGCTCGCGGAGCACATCGCAGAACGCTTCGGCACTAAAGGCTCGCCCATTTCGCTTCAGACCGCCTGCGCGTCGGGGGCTACGGCAATCCAGCTCGGCGTCGAGGCGATCCGCCGGCTGGAAACGGATGCTGCGCTCTGCGTTGCCACGGACGGCTCGGTGAACCGCGAAGCGCTGGTTCGATTTTCACTGCTGTCGGCGTTATCGACGAGCAACCATCCGGCCCACGCCGCGTCGCGTCCATTTTCAAAAAATCGCGACGGGTTCGTGATGGCGGAAGGGGCAGGCGTGCTCGTGCTGGAAAACCTCGCGACCGCGCAGGCACGGGGTGCAACCATTCTCGGCGTCATCGATGGCTGCGGCGAGTTGGCCGACAGCTTCCACCGCACACGTTCCAGCCCCGACGGAAAGCCGATCATCGGCTGCATGCGCAGGGCGCTGAGCGATGCCGGACTTGAGCCCGACGAGATCGACTATATCAATCCGCACGGCACCAGCACCCCGGAGAACGACAAGATGGAATATCTCGGCGTCTCGGCGATCTTCGGCGAGCGCGCGCACGGCATTCCGATTTCGTCGAACAAATCGATGATCGGGCACACGCTTTCGGCAGCGGGCGCAATCGAGGCCGTGTTCAGTCTGCTGACCCTGGAGCATCAGCGCCTGCCGCCGACCATCAACTACGAGATTCCGGATCCGGCCATTCCGCTCGACGTCGTGCCGAACAAGGCGCGCGATGCGCGTGTCACGCATGTGCTCTCGAATTCGTTCGGTTTCGGGGGCCAGAATGCTTCGCTCGTCATGAGCCGGGAGCCACGCTGATGTCTGAGTCACGGCGCGTTCTGGTCACCGGTGGCGGACGCGGGCTGGGCGCCGCGATCGTGCGCACGCTCGCGGCGGCGGGGCATGACGTGACCTTCACGTATCGCAGTGCGAGCGCCGAGGCCGACGCGCTGTTGAGGGAGCTGAGCGCGGCTTACCCCGGGCGTGCTTTCGCCGCGCATCAGGCCGATCTCGCCGACAGGGCGGCGGTGAACCAGCTCGTTAAGACGATCGAGGGCGAGCCTCCCTACTCCGGCTTCGTGCATAACGCGGGCCAGTCCTACGACACGCTTGCCGTGATGCTCGATCAGGACAAGGCCGAGGCCGCCATGCAGGTGAACTTCTGGTCGTTCACGCGGCTCGCCGCCGGCATGGTGCGCCAGATGATGCGCGCCAAGGACGGCCGCGTGGTCGCGATCGGCTCGATCACCGCCGAGCGCGGCAATCAGGGTAATTCGGCCTACGCGGCATCGAAGGCAGCGTTGCTCGGCTACACGCGCACGCTCGCGATCGAAAGCGCGAGCCGCGGGATCACGGTGAACTACGTGGCGCCCGGGTTCATCGATACCGAGATGCTGTCGAAATACGGCAAGTACCGCGAGTCGATGGAGAGCCAGATTCCCGCGAAGCGCTTCGCCAAGCCGGAGGACGTCGCCGGCATTGTCGCATTCCTGCTCTCGCCCGGCGCCGCCTACATCACCGGCGCATACCTGCCGGTTGACGGCGGGCTGACCGCGGCGATAGGCATCCATCGCTGATGAAGATCCTCATCCTGAGGAGCGACCGAAGGTCGCGTCTCGAAGGATGGCGGCACGCTTCGCGCTTGCGGCCATCCTTCGAGGCTCGCTGCGCTCGCACCTCAGGATGAGGACGCAACTGGAATGCGTGCGCTGACCCTCGTTGCTGACCGCAAGCTCGAGCTCATCGAAGTGCCCGCGCCGCCGCCGCCGCCGGCCGGCGAAGTGCAGATGCGCGTCAGGGCGATCGGGCTGAACCATCTCGACGTGTGGGGCTGGCGCGGCATGGCGTTCGCCAAGCGCAAGCTGCCGCTCGTGGTGGGCGTCGAGGCGGCGGGCGAAATCGCGGCGGTCGGCGAAGGTGTGACGACATTCAAGCCGGGCGATCGCGTGGTGGCCTACGGTGGGGTGACGTGCGGGATGTGCAAGGCGTGCCGCGACGGCCGCGACAATCTGTGCGAAAACGTCGCCGGCGTGATGGGCTTCCACGCCGACGGCTTTGCGCGCGATCTCGTCAACCTGCGGGCGCGGCTGGTGATTCCGGTTCCGGACGGCGTCAGCTTGCGCGATGCGACCTGCGCGCCGGTGGCATTCGGCACTGTGCAGCATATGTTGTTCGACAATGCCGCATTGCAATCCGGCGAATCCATCCTGGTGCAGGCCGGCGGCTCCGGCATCGGCACGACCGCCATCAAGATGGCGAAGGCGATCGGCGCGACCGTCTTCACCACCGTCGGCGACGACGAAAAGGTCGAGAAGGCCAGGGCGCTCGGCGCCGATCATGCGATCAACTACCGCACCGAGCGGTTCGAGACCGTCGTCCGCAAGCTCACGGCCAAGAAAGGCGTCGATGTCGCCTTCGAGCATGTCGGGCCGGACACGTTCAATGGCTCGCTGTTATGCCTCAAGCGCGGCGGCCGGCTGGTCACCTGCGGCTCGACCTCGGGACAGTCGACGCAGATCAACCTGTTCCAGCTTTATCTGCAGCAGTACCGCATCTTCGGCTCGTTCGGCTGCACCATCCGCAACGTGCATGAGAGCCTTGCGAAGATGGCGGCGGGCCTGACCCCCGTGATCGACACCGAAGTGCCGCTTGCCGAGTTCGCGAGCGGCCTTGCGCGCCTCGAAGGCCGCAAGGTGTTCGGCAAGATCATCGTGACGTTCTAGCGGCGACGATGGCGCGCAGGGGCCGATCGCTCAGGTTTCTGCGGCCGGTGAAGCGCGCGTTCGACCGCGTCGCCGGCTTCCTCGTGGTCGGCGCGCTCGCGCTGCTGCGGCGGATCAATCGCCAGCGCATGGCGGGGGTGCTGGGCGGGCTGATGCGGCGCGTCGGGCCGTGGCTTCCCGAGCACAAAATCGGGCGCGAGAATTTGCGCGCGGCTTTTCCCGAAAAATCACCGCAAGAGATCGAGCGGATTCTCGCCGGCGTGTGGGACAATCTGGGCCGCGTCGCGGCCGAGTTCGCGCACATCGACCGGATCGTCTATCACGATCCGGCCCAGCCGGAGCGATGCCGCGATCCCGACGTCATGATCGACGACCTCACTTACGCACGCACAAAGCTGCTCGGTGACCGCTCCCGGCCGTATCTCGTGTTCGCCGCGCATCTCGCCAACTGGGAGGTCCCGGCACTCGGCCCGCATGCGTTCGGGTTTCCGGTCTCGATCCTCTACCGCCGCCCCAACATCGGCGGCGCGAGCGATGCGATCGTGGCGCTGCGCGCGCGCTGCATGGGCAACATGGTGGCGGCGGGGCTCGACGCGCCGCTCAAGCTCGGCCGTGCGCTCGACGGCGGCGAAACTGTCGCGGCGCTGGTCGACCAGCACACCACGCAGGGCGTGGACGTGGTGTTCTTCGGCCGCTGGGCCAAGGCCAACCCGCTGGTCGCGCAGCTCGCGCGGCTCACCGGTGCGCCGATCTGCGGCACGCGCGCGGTGCGGCTGCCGGACGGCAATCACTTCCGGGCCGAGTTGACCGAGGAGATCGCGCCGGTGCGCGACGCGGATGGCAAGGTCGACATCCAGGCGACGACACAGGCGATCACCAGCGTGGTCGAAGGCTGGGTGCGCGAGCATCCCGAGCAATGGCTCTGGCTGCATCGAAGATGGCGCTGAAGCGCCGCGGAGGTTAGAAAAAATCCCCGGCGGTCAGGCCGGGGCGCACAAGACTCACTTGTACTTCACGACTTCGCTGAGAGAGTGCCCGCACTCCGCACACTGGAAGGTGCGCCGGTCGTGATCCGGCTTATCCGGCTCGATGCGAGCAAGCAGCATGCTGGTTCCACATTGCAGACACTGCGGCCGCTTGATCGAGTCCGAGTACGGGGTCGCTGGTTTGTAGAGTGTCATGACAGTCCCGATGACCAGAACTGTGCTCCCCGGCGCGGGACTTAGCGGCCGTCAAATGTACCGCGGATGAACCGGTCGGCTCATCTCCGGTTCATGAAGGAACTTGTCGGCTGCCGATCCTCACCGTCCCGTTTTGATCTTCGTCCACAACCGGTTCATCATGCGCTGTGTTATCTGGTCGTGCGCCTTGATGATGTAGAGCGTCTTCATTGTCGCTTCGTCCGGATAAACGGATTTGTCGTCCAGGATCGCCTTGTCGATCAGCGGCCGGCTCGCGGCGTTGCCGTTCGCATAGGCTACGAAGTTGGAGTTCTTCGCCGCCACATCCGGCTTGAGCAGATAGTTGATCAGCGCGTGCGCCCCGGCTGCGTTTTTCGCGTCCTTCGGGATCGCCAGATTGTCGAACCAGAGCTGCGCGCCCCCCTTCGGTATCGCGTAGCCGATCTCGACGCCGTTCTTCGCCTCCGCGGCACGCTTCTGTGCCTGCTTGATATCGCCCGAATAGCCGAGCACGAGACAGATTTCGCCCGAAGCGAGCGCGTTCAGGTATTCGGATGAATGGAATTTGCGCACATACGGGCGCACCTTCAGCAACAGGGCGGCGGCTTTCTCGAACTCCTTCTCGTCTTTGGTGTTCGGATCGAGCCTCAGGTAGCTCAGCGCCGCGGCAAACACGTCGTCCGCCGCGTCGAGCACGTGCACGCCGCAGTCCTTGAACTTTGCGATGATCTCCGGCTTGAACATCACGTCCCAGCTGTCGATGTTCGCCCCGGGCCCCAGGACCTCGCGTGCCTTCTTCGCGTTGAAGCCGATGCCGGTCGTCCCCCACATGTAGTTGACGGCGTATTGATTGCCCGGATCGTATTCGGCGAGGCGCTTTGCGATCTCGTCCCAGGCATTCGCGAGGTTCGGCAGCTTGGTCTTGTCGAGCTTCTGGAACACGCCCGCCTTGATCTGCCGCTCGAGAAAGTAGGCGGTTGGGACAACGAGATCGTAGCCGGTGCGGCCGGCGAGCAGCCTGGTCTCGAGCATGTCGTTCGAATCGAACGTGTCGTACTTCACCTTGATGCCGGTCTCTTTGGTAAAGTCGTCGAGCACCGTCGGCGCGATGTAATCCGACCAGTTGTAGAAGTTGACTGTCCGTTCCGCGTTCTGCGCCGCGGCCGGAACGATCAACGCAAGCAGCGCAAGCAGCGAGAAAATCGCCCGCAGCATTCGTCCCTCCATCACTCCGGCGCGGGGACGCTAGCGGCGCTGACGCAAGGTCGCAACAGATCAAGTTCCGCGGAACTATTCGTGACGCGAAAACCACAGCTTCATCGAACGTCAGCCGCCGCGGAACCCTTCCCGGATTTGCTCCGTTCCTGCCGCAATCCCGTCTTGAGTCGGCACTACCCAGCCGGCCTCGAGCGGACCCCGTGGGGCACGAGTGATTCCAACCGGAGAACGAGATGCATAAGGGCACGATGCGTAGTTTGCTGATCGGATTGGTGAGCGCGACTGCACTCAGCGGCGCCGCGCCGGCAGCCGACATGGCAAGGCCGGTCTACAAGGCGCCGCCCGCCGGCGTGCTGCCGGTGGCATATGACTGGACCGGATTCTACGTCGGCGGTCACGTCGGCTACGGCTGGGCCGAGAAGGATTGGCGCGACGCCTTCGGCCTCAATCTCTCAAACAGGGCCAGCGGCTTCCTCGGCGGCGGCCAGGTCGGCTTCAACTACCAGATCAACCAGTTCGTGCTCGGCGTGGAAGGCGACTTCTCCTGGAGCGGCATCAACGGCAGCACCAGCACGGGCCCGCTCGTCGGCGCGCCGCTCGGCAACGGTTTCAACACCGACGTGAACTGGGTTTCCACGCTCACCGGCCGCGCCGGCCTCGCGTTCGACCGCTGGCTCGTCTACGGCAAGGGCGGCGTCGCCTGGGCGAACGACTCGTTCAGCACGAACCGCTACACGCTGCCGGCGACAGTCGGGGTAAAGGAAACCCGGATCGGCTGGACGGTCGGCGCCGGCGTCGAATACGCCTTCGCGCCTGCCTGGACCGCGAAGCTCGAATATAACTACATGGACTTCGGCAACCGCGCGGTCGCGTTTGCGCCGGGCACTTCCACCGACATCGATCAGCAGGTCCACGCGGTGAAGCTCGGCGTGAACTACAAGTTCGGTTTTCCGGGGCTCGTCAACGCGCGCTACTGAGCCTCGAACAACTGATCGGAATGAAAGCCCCGGGGGACAAGCGCCCCGGGGTTTTTTGTTAAATCTCATCCCGAGCAACGCGCGTCTCGAAGGATGGCGGCAAGCGCGGTGTATGTGGCCACCCTTCGAGACGCGCTCCTGTGGACCGCTCCTCAGGATGAGGTCCGCTGGTCACGCAGCGTGCTTCAGCGCACCCGCGAGCCGCTCGAGCGCGGCGTCGAGCGTCGCGTCGCGCTTGGCAAAGCAGAACCGCACGACCGAGCGGATCGGGTCGGCCGCATAGAAAGCCGAGACCGGGATGGCGGCCACCTTGTGCTCCATGACGAGACGCCTGCAGAAGCTCTCGTCGTCCTCGTTGAGGCCGAGCGAGGCGAGGTCGACGTTGACGAAGTAGGTCGCCTCGGCCTCGATCACGGGGAAGCCGAGCGAGCGCAGGCCATGCGTGAAGCGGTCGCGGCTGCGCTGCAGGTCGCGCCGCATGCCCTCGAAATAATCGTCGGCCTTGCCAAGCCCGTAGGCGACCGCGGCCTGCAGGTTCGGCGGCGTGGTGAAGGTGATGTACTGATGCGCCTTGGCGAGCACGCGCAGCACGTTCGGCGCCGCGCAGACGAGGCCGACCTTCCAGCCGGTGAGCGAAAAGATCTTTCCGGCCGAGCCGATCTTGACGCAGCGCTCGCGCATGCCCGGCATCGCGATCAGCGGGACGTGGCCGCGCCCGTCGAACATGACGTGCTCCCACACCTCGTCGCACACCGCGACCGCGTCGAACCTCTCGCAGTAGCGCGCCAGCAGCTCGAGGTTCTCGCGCGGGAATACGGTCGCGGACGGATTGAGCGGATTGTTGAACAGCACCACGCGCGTCTTCGGCGTGAACGCACGCGCGAGCATGTCCTCATCGAACCGCCAGTGCGGCGGCTCGAGCCGCACGAAGCGCGGCACGCCCCCTGCCCGCTGCACCAGCGGCAGGTAAGCATCATAGAGCGGCTGGAACAGCACGACCTCGTCGCCCGGCTCGATCAGCGCCATCAGGGCGCCGGCGATCGCCTCGGTCGCGCCCGACGTGATCATGATTTCGCTGTCGGGATCGAAGTCGAGGTCCTGCCAGTGCTTGTAGTGTGCGGCGACCGCCTTGCGCAGCTCCGGCAGCCCCATCATCGGCGGATACTGGTTCCAGCCGTTGACGACGGCGTCGGCCGCCTTTGCCAGCACGTCTTCCGGGAACGGGCCGTCGGGAAATCCCTGGCCGAGATTGACGGCATCCTGCTCGCGCGCGAGGCGCGACATCACCTCGAAGACGGAGACCGGCAGGTTGGCGAAGACGGAGTTCATCGGACTCTCAATTCGTCATGGCCGGGCATAGCCCGCTAAGACGGGCGTAAACGCCCTGGTGACCCGGCCATCCACGTCTTTGACATGGTTAAAGCAAGACGTGGATGCCCGGCACAAGGCCGGGCATGACGGAGAACCTCAAGCTCACGTCTCGGTCGGCAGGCCGGCCGCCTTCCAGGCCTTGATCCCGCCGGCGAGGTGCGCGTCGTAGGGCAGCCCCGCGTCCTGCGCGATGAGCGAGGCCGTCACCGAGCGATTGCCCGAGCGGCACGCGAACACGACCTGTTTGCCTTGCGGATCGGGCAGCGCGGATGGGTCGAACTCCGACATCGGCATGACAACGGCCTGCGGATAGCGCTCGATATCCGTCTCCATCGGCTCGCGCACGTCGACCAGCAGAATTTTGCCCTCGGTGAGGCCCTTCGCCACCTCTTCGGGATGGAGGTCTTTCACACTGTCGCGTCCGAGCGCCATGGCGGTCCTTCTCACGCAGAAACCATCGCCGTCCATTATCGCCTGGGCGGCGAAACCGCAACGTCGGTGCGCGCCGCGCTACACCGCGACCTGGGTGCCGATCTCGACGACGCGCCCGGTCGGAATCTGGAAATAGTCGGTGGCATCGTTGGCGCTGCGGGCAAGCTGGATGAACAGCCGGTCCTGCCAGCGCGGCATGCCCGATTTCGCCGCGGGCTTGAGCGAACGGCGCGAGAGAAAGAACGAGGTCGACATGATGTCGAATTGCCAGCCGAGCTTGCGCGCGATCGCGAGCGCCTTCGGCACGTTCGGCGTCTCCATGTAGCCGAAATGCAGCGTGACCAGGGAGAAGCTGTCGCCGATTTGCTCGATCTGCACGCGCTCTTCGGGTTTCACCGTCGGAGTGTCCGCCGTCTCGACGGTGAGGATGACGTTGTTTTCGTGCAGCACCTTGTAATGCTTGAGGCTGTGCATCAGCGCGGTCGGCGCGCTGGTCGGATCGCTGGTGAGGAACACCGCCGTGCCGGGCACTTTGGTCGGCGCCTTTTTCTCCAGCATCGCGACCAGCGCGCGCAGCGGCATCTCCTGCTTGCGGGTCTTGTCGAACAGCAGCCGGCTGCCGCGCCGCCAGGTGTACATCACCAGCATCACGACGCCGCCGAGCGCGAGCGGCATCCAGCCGCCTTCGTGAATCTTCAGCAGGTTGGCGCCGAGAAAAATCAGATCGATCAGCAGGAACGGCGCGATCAGCGCGGCCGCGGCTAACGGCGACCACTTCCAGCTCTTCCAGATCACGATGAACGCCATCATCGCGGTCACCACCATGGTGCCCGTGACGGCGATGCCGTAGGCCGAGGCGAGCGCGCTCGACGAGCGGAACAGCGCGACCAGCAGCAGCACGCCGACGAGCAGCAGCGTGTTGACGCGCGGCATGAAGATCTGACCGACCTGCGTCTCGGAGGTGTGGCGGATTTCCAATCGCGGCAGCAGGCCCAACTGAATGGCCTGGCGCGTCAGCGAATAGGCGCCGGTGATGACGGCCTAGCTCGCAATGACGGTCGCGGCGGTGGCAAGTACGACCATCGGCAACAGCGCCCAGTCGGGATAGAGCAGGAAGAACGGGTTTTCGATCGCTTTCGGATCGGCGAGCACGAGCGCACCCTGGGCGAAATAATTCAGCACAAGCGCCGGCAAGACCAAAACCAGCCATGCGAACTGAATTGGATGGCGGCCGAAGTGCCCGAGATCGGCGTAGAGCGCTTCGGCGCCGGTGACGGCGAGAAACACCGCGCCGAGCGTGACCAGACCGATCGTGCCGTGGCTGCCGAGGAAGCTGACGGCGTGCCAGGGATTGAGCGCGTAGAGCACCGACGGATTGGCGCCGATCTGGTGCAGCGCCGGGATTGCGATTGCGATGAACCACACCACCGTGACCGGGCCGAAGAAGGCCGCGACCTTTGCGGTGCCGCGCGACTGCACGGCAAACAACGCGACGAGGATAATGACGGTCAGCGGAATGATGTATGGTTCGAACGTCGGCGTCGCGACTTTGAGACCTTCGACCGCGGACAGCACCGAGAGCGCAGGCGTGATCACCGCGTCGCCGTAGAACAGCGCGCCGCTGATCGTTCCGAGCAGGAACAGCAGCGGCGTGCTGCGCCCGAGCGCGCGCTGCGCCAGCGCCATCAGGGTCAGCGTGCCGCCCTCCCCGTTGTTGTCCGCGTGCAGCAGGATCACGACGTATTTGAGCGTGACGACGATGATCAGCGCCCAGAATATCAGCGAGAGGACACCGAGCACCGCGACCGGTGTCACCTCGCCGCCGGCGGTCGCGGCGACGATGGCTTCGCGAAAGGCATAGAGCGGGCTGGTGCCGATGTCGCCGTAGACGACGCCGATGCTGCCGACGGTCAGGGTCCAGAAGCTGGCGTGGTGGCGCGCATCGCCGCTCGCGCCGGTGCGCACGTCGCTCCCGGAGGGAGCGGTCAGACTGAGCATCATGGGGGTTGATCAGGCCTTCGCCTGCTCCAAATGCTGCGCCGCAATATGCGCAGGGATCGGGCTTTTACACCCGCCCAACGCGGAAGTCATCGCCGCCAGCCAACCGATGGAACTGGGTCAGACATGCGCCGGCCGCGGGCTGGCAAACCCAGATAACGCCGTCGGGTCAGCGGGATGGCACGCAAAGCAAAAGTATCAAGCAAGCTACACCGCCACCTGCGTGCCGACTTCCACGACCCGTCCGGTGGGGATCTGGAAGAAGTCTGTCGCGTCGTTCGCCGAGCGCGCCAGCCCGATAAACAGGCGGTCCTGCCATCCGGGCATGCCGGAATGCGGCGACGGCTTGAGCGAGCGGCGCGAGAGGAAGAACGACGTCGACATGATGTCGAAGTGCAGGCCCTGCTTGCGCGCAACCGCCAGCGCTTTCGGCACGTTGGGCTGCTCCATGAATCCGAACCGCAGCGCGACGCGCGTGAAGCGCTCGGAGATCGGCGTGATCTCCACGCGCTCGTCCTCGTCGGTGCGCGGCGTATCGGCGGTTACGATGGTGAGAATGATGTTCTGCTCGTGCAGCACCTTGTTGTGCTTGAGATTGTGCAGCAACGAGGCGGGCGCGAAATCCGGATCGCTGGTGAGAAACACCGCGGTGCCCGGTACGATGTGCGGCGGGCGCTTCTCCAGGCTGCGGATCAGCGCGTCGATCGGCACCTCGACCCGCCGCGTCTTCTGAACGAGAATGCGGCTGCCGCGCTGCCAGGTGACGATCAGCATCACCATGGCGGAGCCGAACAGCAGCGGCGCCCATGCGCCCTCGAGCAGCTTGAGCAGATTGGCGCTGAGGAAGGTCGCATCGACGATCACCAGCGGCACCATCAGCAGCGCCGCGCTCCACCATTTCCACTTCCACAGCTTCCAGATCACGATGAAGCCGAGCACGCCGTCGACGACCATCGTGGTGGTCACCGCGATGCCGTAGGCGGAGGCGAGCTGGCTCGACGTGCGGAACATCAGCACCAGCAGCAGCACGCCGGCGAGCAGCGCGGTGTTGACGCGCGGAATGTAGATCTGGCCGAAGTGCGCCTCGGAGGTGTGCAGGATCGCAAGCCTCGGCAGCAGGCCGAGCTGGATCGCCTGGTAAGTGAGCGAATAGGCGCCGGTGATGACGGCCTGGCTCGCGATCACCGTTGCGGCGGTTGCCAGCACGACCATCGGCAGCAGGAACATCTCGGGCAGCATCTTGTAGAACGGATTGGCGATCGCCGACGGATCGCGCAACACCATCGCACCCTGCCCGAAATAGTTGAGCAGCAGCGCGGGCAGCACCAGTCCGAACCAGGCGAGCTTGATCGGCCTGCGGCCGAAATGCCCGAGGTCGGCGTAAAGCGCCTCGCCCCCGGTCACCGCGAGGAACACGGCGCCGAGCGTTACCAGCCCGATGTGTCCGTGCTGGGCAAGGAAGCTCACCGCGTAATAGGGATTGACCGCCGCAAACACGCGCGGATCGTCGCTGATGTGCAGCAGACCCGCTATCGAGATGCAGAGGAACCACACCACCATCACGGGACCGAAATATGCCGCAACCCGGGCAGTGCCGCGCCGCTGCACCGCGAACAGCGCGATCAGGATCACGATCGTGAGCGGCACGACGAAATGCTCGAAGGCGGGCGTGACGAGCTTCAACCCCTCCACCGCAGAGAGGACCGAAATCGCGGGCGTGATCACCGAATCGCCGAGGAACATCGACGCGCCGATGATGCCGAGCAACAGCACGATCGGCGTGCGCCGCCCAATGGCGCGAAACACGAGGGCAGTAAGCGAGAGCGTGCCGCCCTCGCCGTTGTTGTCGGCGCGCAAAAGGATCAGGACGTACTTGATCGTCACCACGACGATCAGGGCCCAAAGGATCATGGAAAGCACGCCGAGCACGATGTCGCGCGAGACCACACCGGCCTCGCCCGCTGCGGCGGTGGCGGCTTCGCGGAAAGCGTAGAGCGGACTCGTTCCGATATCGCCGTAAACGACCCCGACGCTCCCCAGCGTCAGCGCCCAGACGCTGGGAGCAGCATGTGCGGGCGCGGATGGATCGGCCGGCAGAGCGGTATCCCGGGCGACTTGGTTCATGAGGCCGACTGCATGCCGCGGTAGAAAATGGGGAGGCCGCTTATAGCACCCGGCACCCGGGAGCAAAGTGCGTCCGGCTGGGAAAATTGCGGTCCGGCGCGCTCATTCAGGCGCCTCGCCCGCGGATGCACTGCGTTGCGCCCGGCTACGGCTTGAAGCCTACCGGCAGCGGCGGGGCCTCCCGCATCAGCGTAATCGTAACGCGGCGATTGGCCGCGATCTGCGGATCGTCCGGAAACAGCGGCTGGCTGTCGGCCCGCCCGCCCACCATGAAGAGATGGGAACCGGGCAGCCCCTCATCCTCGAGGATTTGCCGTACCGCGTTGGCGCGATCGGCGGAAAGTTCCCAAGCCCCGTAGCCCGGCCGCGGCGGCACGCGGCTGGCCGCCGTATGCCCGGTGACCGAAACACGGTTCGGCAGCCCCTTCAGCGGCACCGCCAGCTTCTGAATGATGCGGCGCGTGCGTTCATAAGGCTCCTTGGCGCCATCGGGAAACATCGAGCGGCCGTCCTGGTCGACGATCTCGATGTTCAGTCCGGTATCCGTCTCCTCGATCATGATGTGCTTGGAGAGTTCGGAGATCTCCGGCATCTCCTGCATCGCCTGCCTGAGCGAGGCGGCGGCGAGCGCGAATGACCGGTCGTCCTTGAGCCGCAGGCCCTCCTTCTGGCGATCGAGATCGTTCGGGCCCGGGTTGGCCGACGCATCCTCCGGGTTGATGCGGGCCGCGTTCTTGAGTGCGGGGCGCGTCGGCAATCCATCGGTCTCGACGATGCCGTTGTAGCGCACCTGCTGCACGCCGAACGCGTCGCGCATCGAACCCGCAACGATCTTGAGCTTCTCCTTGTCCTGCGTGGAGAACGCGACCAGCATCACGAAGAAGCTCATCATCAGGCCCATGAGGTCGGCGAAGGTCACGAACCAGCCGTGACCGCCGTGGGCTGCGCCGCGCTTCTTTGCCATGGGCGCCCCGCCTTTTTCCGTATTACGCGGGAGCCAGTTCGACTTCTTCGTGGCGGTGCTTTTCAGGGAGATAGGCGAGCAGCATTTCGCGCACGAGCGTCGGGCTCTTGGCTTCGCGGATCATCAGAATGCCGTCGATGATCAGCGTGCGGTTGACTTCCTCCTCGACCAGCTTGACGTGCAGCTTGTCGGCGATCGGCAGGCAGAACAGGTTGGCTACGACCGCGCCGTAGAGCGTTGCGAGCAGGGCAACCGCCATGAACGGTCCGAGCTTGGCCGGATCGGTCATGTTGGCGAACATCTGCACCATGCCGATCAGCGTGCCGATCATGCCGAAGGCAGGAGCGCAGTCGCCGATCGCGCGATAGATCTTCTGCCCTTCGTCGAGGTGGGTCAGGAAGTTGTCGCGGTCGCGCTCGAGGTTGTCGCGGATGAAATCGGCGTCATAGCCGTCGGCGACGAAGCGTACGCCCTTGGCGAGGAATGGGTCTTCCGGAGTCATCTTCTCCAGCCCGACCGGTCCGGTTTTGCGGGCGGCCTCGGCGAGGCTCGCCAGCTCGTCGACCAGTTCGCGTGTGCCGGTCGTGCGCAGCGAGAATGCGAACCGGATGCCGAGCGGCAACCCGTGCAACATTGCGGCGAGCGGAAAACGGATCAGCGTCGCCGCAAACGAGCCGCCGAAAATGATGATGATCGCGTGGACGTCATAAAACATCCGCAGGTCGCCGCCCAGCAGAATGAGCGTGATGATGACGACGGCGCCGGCGACGAGACCTATGCCGGTTGCGATATCCATTGACGAACCCCGAACACGACGCGACGCGAACTCGCGATCCCGACCGGCGAGACCGTACAGACCGTAGCGTGCGGGGTCTTAAGGGGCCGTAAAGTATGCAGGGCTCAGGTGCCGATCATGTCGCGGATGCGAGCCGCCAACGCGTCGACTGCGAATGGTTTTGTCACCATTTCCATGCCGGGATCGAGGAAGCCGTTCGCCATCGCGGCGTTCTCGGCATAGCCGGTGATAAACAAAATCTTAAGGTCGGGGCGCTGCTCGCGCGCCGCTTCGGCGACTTGCCGGCCGTTCATGCCCGGCAGGCCAATGTCGCTCACCAGCAGATCTATCCGCCCGGGCGATTGCAGGATCTTCAGCCCGGAAGGTCCGTCGCCCGCCTCCAGCGCGCGGTAGCCAAGATCGTGCAGCACCTCGACGACGAGCTCGCGCACGGACGCTTCGTCCTCGATCACCAGCACCGTCTCGCCGTCGTGCGCTTTCGCCGAAGCGTCGGCCGCCGCGACGGCAGCCGCCTCCTCGACCGAGCCGCGATAGCGGGGCAGATAGAGCGCGACGCTCGTCCCCTGCGCGACCTCGGACTCGATGCGGGCCTGGCCCTCCGACTGGTGCGCGAAGCCGTAAACCATCGATAGGCCGAGCCCGGTGCCTTGGCCGAGCGGCTTGGTGGTGAAGAACGGATCGAACGCGCGGCCGCGCACGGCGGGCGCCATGCCGACGCCGGTGTCGGTGACGCTCAAGCACACATATTGACCCGGCGCGACATCGCGCAGCGCGGCCGCCTCGACATTGTCGAGATCGGCGTTCGCGGTTTCAATGGTCAGCTTGCCGCCGCCCGGCATCGCGTCGCGCGAGTTGATCACCAGGTTGAGCAACGCGCTCTCAAGCTGATGCGGATCGCAGAACGTGGCCCACAGGCCGTCCGCCGCGCGGATGTCCAGCTGAATGGTCTCGCCGATGGTACGGCGCAGCAATTCCTCGATCGAATGGACGAGCTGGTTGACGTTGACGGGCTTCGGATCGAGCGGCTGGCGGCGTGCGAAGGCGAGCAGACGATGCGTCAACGCGGCGGCGCGATTGGCCGAGGTGGTGGCGAGCGTCGCATACCGCTCGACATCGGCGAAACGCTTTTGCGCAATGCGTTTCTGCATGAGGTCGAGCGAGCCGATGACGCCGGTGAGCAGATTGTTGAAGTCGTGCGCGATGCCGCCGGTAAGCTGGCCGATCGCCTCCATCTTCTGCGATTGGCGCAGCTGCTCTTCCGTGCGCCGCAGCGCCTCGGCGGCATTCCGCTCGGCCGTCACGTCGCGCGCAAGCGCGTAAATGAAGCCGTCTTCGGCCGTGGACGACCATGACAGCCACCGGTACGAGCCGTCCTTGTGCCGATAACGGTTCTGGAAGCGAACCGTCGGCCCGCCGTGCACGAGTTGGTCGCGATAGGCGAGCGTCGCCGCGACATCGTCCGGATGCCATAACGAGGCGATCGACATGGCGAGCAGCTCGGCCTCGCTCCAGCCGAGGATCGCGCTAGCCGCCGGATTGATAGCGGTCCAATAACCCTTGAAGTCGGCGACGCCGATGAGGTCGTCGGACACGCGCCAGAGGCGGTCGCGCTCGCGTGTGCGCTCGGCCACCTGCTGCTCGAGCGTCTCGTTGAGCTTGCGCAGCGCCTCCTCGGCGCGCCTGCGCTCGGTGACGTCGATGTGCGCGCCGACCAGCCGCAGCGGCTTGCCATCGGCGGCCCGTTCAATCTCTGCGCGGACGTGGATCCAGCGAACCTGGCCGTCGCTCGGGCGAATGATGCGATATTCGGAGCGGTATTCCCTCGCGTCGCCGTTGATCGATTCAAAGAAACGGCCAAGCGTCGCGTCGCGGTCCTCCGGATGGATGCGCCGCGCCCAGTCCTCGTGCGTGTCGCTTGTCGTGTCCGGCGGCAATCCGTGGATGCGCAAATATTCGGGCGAGCGGTGGGTGCGCAGGTGGTCCGCGAGATCGACCTCCACGCCGCCGACCTGGCCGATCTCCTGTACGCGGGCGAGCTCGTTCTGGCGTTCGCGCAACGCGCGCTCGGCGGCGACGCGCTTTGTCGTCTCCACCGCGGTGATGAGGATGCCGCCGGTGCCCGTCGGCGACGTCTCGTCGGGGACCGGCGAGTAACTCACCGTGAAAAAGGCATCCTCCATGTTCGCGCCGCGGCGCCGGATGCGCAGCAGCAAATCCTCCGCGAACATCGCCTGCCGCACGCCGGACAGGAGGTCGTGATGAAGCGACCCGAGTTGGTCCTGCACCTCGGGCCAGATCTCGCGGAAGCATCTGCCAAGCGCTTCGGGATGTTTCTCGCCGAGGATCGGCAGGTAGCCGTCGTTGTAGATGATGACGAACTGCGGCCCCCAGCGCAGCGCCATCGGGAATTGCGTCGCCAGGATGGTCGAGACGATCAGTTTGAGGCTGGGCGACCAGCTTTCGCGCGGTCCGAGCGGCGTCTTCGACCAATCATGCGCGGCGACCCGCGCGGCCATTTCGCCGGCCGGGTGCATCGGTTTGCTCACGGGACGCAAGTCGTCTGGCATGAAACTGATTTAACGTCCTGTCCCGGCTGAGAAAACAGCCTCGCAGAACACGGGGCCAAGTTTTTTAACGTCCCGCCGGCGGTTCGGTTCCATCAACCCATGGCTCCCGCGCTCCCCATGCTTTCCGGCGGCATCCGCCTGCGCTATCACGAGACAAGCCACGGAAAACACGAGCTGGCGGTCGGGAGCATTCTATGCGCGAAATCGGACATTTCATCGGCGGCAAGCAGGTGAGCGGCACATCCGGCCGGACCGGCGACGTGTTCAATCCCAACACCGGCGACGTGCAGGCCAAGGTCGCGCTTGCCAGCAAGGCCGAGGTCGACAAGGCGGTCGCGAACGCCGAAGCCGCGTTCCGAGGCTGGGCCGCGACCAACCCGCAGCGGCGTGCGCGCGTGATGTTCAAGTTCCTCGAGTTGATCCAGGCCGAGTACGACGACCTCGCGCGGCTCTTGTCCTCCGAGCACGGCAAGACCTTCGCCGACGCCAAAGGCGACATCCAGCGCGGATTGGAAGTGGTCGAGTTCGCCTGCGGCATCCCGCATCTGCTCAAGGGCGAATATACCGAAGGCGCCGGCCCGAGCATCGATCTTTATTCGGTGCGCCAGCCGCTCGGCGTGGTCGCCGGCATCACGCCGTTCAATTTCCCGGCCATGATCCCGCTGTGGAAGGCCGCGCCGGCGATCGCGTGCGGCAACACGTTCATCCTCAAGCCGTCCGAGCGCGATCCCTCGGTGCCGATCCGCATCGCGGAGCTGTTCGTCAAGGCGGGGCTGCCCGAGGGCGTGCTCAATGTCGTGAACGGCGACAAGGAAGCGGTCGATGCGCTGCTCACCGATGCGCGCGTCAAGGCGATCGGCTTCGTCGGCTCCTCCGACATCGCGCAATACATCTACGCCACCGGCTGCGCGCACGGGAAGCGGGTGCAGTGCTTCGGCGGGGCGAAGAACCATATGATCGTGATGCCCGACGCCGACATCGATCAGGCGGTCGATGCGCTGATCGGGGCCGGTTACGGCTCTGCGGGCGAGCGCTGCATGGCGATCTCCGTCGCGGTGCCGGTCGGCAAGAAGACTGCCGACATTCTGGTCGACAAGCTGATCCCGCGCGTCGAGAGCCTGAAGATCGGCCCCTCGACCGACACACAGGCAGACTACGGCCCGATGGTGACCAAGGCACACATGCAGAAGGTGCGCAATTACGTCGATATCGGCGTGCAGGAAGGGGCCAGGCTCGTCGTCGACGGCCGTAACTTCAAGCTCCAGGGTTATGAGAACGGCAACTTCATGGGTGGCTGCCTGTTCGACGAGGTGACGCCCGAGATGCGCATCTACAAGGAGGAGATTTTCGGGCCGGTGCTCTCGGTGGTGCGCGCGAAGGATTACGAGGAGGCGGTGCGGCTGCCGAGCGAGCACGAGTACGGCAACGGCGTGTCGATCTTCACGCGCGACGGCGACACCGCGCGCGATTTCACCAGCCGCGTGCAGGTCGGCATGGTCGGCGTGAATTTCGCGATCCCCGTGCCACTCGCCTATCACACCTTCGGCGGCTGGAAGCGGTCCGGCTTCGGCGACCTCAATCAGCATGGGCCGGACTCGGTGCGTTTCTACACCAAGACCAAGACGGTGACGGCGCGCTGGCCGTCGGGCACCAAGGAAGGCGCCGAGTTCGTCATCCCGACGATGAAGTGAGGCGGCGTGCGGGTTGGTATTGTCATCGCGTTCGCGTTCGCATTCGCGCTCGCCGGCTGCGCCGGCGATCAGGCGGTGACCGGCACCACCATGGTGCGTCCCGGCGCGCCACCGGAGCCGATGGCGGGCCGCTGGGTCTTGGCCTCGGGACCCAGCCAATGCGCCATGAACTTTGCCGGTGCGGCTGAAGCGCCGGAAGGGACGATCGCGCCGGAGGGCGGCTGTCCCGGCAACTTCTTCACCAGCCGCAAATGGACCTTTCAGGAGAGCACGCTGCTGATCCGCGACCACACCGGCGCGCAGCTCGCCGAAGTCGCGCTCGCGGGGCCGGGCCGCTTCGAAGGCAAGGCAGCGAACGGCGCTCCGATCACACTGGCGCGGTGATGGCCGTCATCACAATCATTCATGCGGAGCGCGGCGGGCTCCTGTTCTAGACTTGCCGCCCAATGAGGGAGCCCCCGATGCCCGAATACGAGCTCTATTGCTTCGCCCAATCCGGCAACGCCTATCGCGCCGCCTTGATGCTCAACCTGATCGGCGCGGACTGGAAGCCGGTGTTCGTCGATTTCTTCAAAGGCCAGTCGCGCACGGCGGAATACCGCACGCAGGTCAATGAAATGGGCGAAGCCCCCGTGCTGGCACACGGCGGCAAGAAGCTCACCCAGTCGGGCGTGATCCTCACCTATCTGGCGCGCCGCTCCGGCAAGTACCTGCCGCAGGGCGAAGACGAAGAGCTGGAAGCGCTGCGCTGGATCATCTTCGACAACCAGAAGGTCAACGGATTTTTGGGGCCGTATCGTTTCCTGAAGAACTTCGCCAAGCCCGCCGGCGATCCGGCCGTGCTCGCCTTCTTCAAGGGCCGCATCGACGGCAATCTCGCCATCGTCAACAAGCGCCTCGAGAACCGCAAATTCCTGCTCGGCGACCGGCCCACCATCGCGGACGTGTCGCTCGCGGGCTACCTCTATTATCCGCCCGAGGAGTTCGGCTTCGACATCGGCAAGGACCATCCGGCGATCGCGGCCTGGCGCGAGCGCGTGAAGGCGCTGCCCGGCTGGGCGCATCCCTACGATCTGATGCCGGGGCATCCGCTGCCGGCGTGATTCGTCATTGCGAGGAGCGCGAGCGACGAAGCAATCCAGTTCGTGCCTGCTGGATTGCTTCGCCTTCGGCTCGCAATGACGGTAAGCGCTATTGCGCCGTCAACCCGCCGTCGATCACGAACTCCGCGCCGGTCACGAACGCGGATTCGTCCGACAGCAGATAGACGCACATCTCGGCCACTTCGGCGGGCTTGCCGAAACGGTGCAGCGGTATTTGCCGCTCCATCCGCGCCTTGGTTTCCGCGGGCTTCGGCACGATCTTGAACAGCGCATCCGACATCGGTCCCTCGATGAATGTCGGGTGCACTGAATTGCAACGCACCGGCGGACTTTGCCGCGCGCCATGCAGCGCGACCGATTTCGTCAGCAGCCGCACGCCGCCCTTCGAGGCGTTGTAGGCTGCCAGATTGTGCCCGCCGACGATCCCCGAGACCGAGGAGATATTCACGATCGACCCGCCGCTGCGCTTGAGCAGCGAAAGCCCGTGCTTGCAGCCGAGGAACGTGCCGTCGAGATTGACCGCCATGACCTTGCGCCAAAGCGCGTAGTCGGTTTCCTCCACGGTGCCGAGCGGCGCGATGCCGGCGGAATTGACCAGGCCGTCGAGGCGGCCCGCGGTCGCGCCGATCGCGCCGATGACGCGCAGCCAATCCTCCTCCGAGGTGACGTCGAGCGGATGATCGACCCCGGCGCTGCCGGCAAGATCGGTCGCGACTGCGAGCCCGCCGTTGCGCACCACCGCCTCGGCGATCGCCGAGCCGATGCCGCCCGCAGCTCCGGTGATGAGAATGACCTTGTCGCGCAAGCGGCCCATGCGGCACTCCGTCATGCCCGCGAAGGCGGGCATCCAGTAAACACGTAGGCGAATTTGTTGTTCTATCGTGCCTGATCGAATCTGCAATGCTTACTGGATCATCCGCCTTCGCGGATGATGACAAGAACCGTCATCAAATATCGCCGAAATTTCCATGCCGCCCTTTGCCCGACGAAAACCGCGCCGCCCCGGCTGCACCCTCACGCTCCACCATGCCGGCCGAGCAGGCCCATTCGGACTTGAGCCCGTCCATCTCGGACAGTCCCTCCTGCAGCAAGACCGAGCGGCGATCCGCGCGCACGCAGCCTTGCGGAAAGCGCGCGATCTCGTGCGCCAGCGCCTCGGCGGCGGCACGGCTCTCGCCGTCCGGCACCAGCCGATCGCACAGCCCGATGCGATGGCACTCCTCCGCCGGCACCTTGCGCCCGGTGAGGATGATGTCGAGCGCGGTGCCGCGCCCGACGATGCGCGGCAGCCGCACGGTGCCGCCGTCGATCAGCGGCACGCCCCACCGCCGGCAATAGACGCCCATGAAGGCGCTTTGCTCCATCACGCGAAGGTCGCACCAGAGCGCGAGCTCCATGCCGCCGGCGACGGCAGGACCGGCGATCGCGGCGATCACCGGCTTGGACAGTTGCAGCCGCGTCGGTCCCATCGGACCGCGCGGAACGGGCCCTTCGCCGGCCGGGAAATTCAGCGGCGCCATCGGATCCTTCTGGCCGAGTTGCGAGGCTGCGTATTTCAGGTCGAAGCCCGCGCAAAACGCGCCGCCTGCGCCCCACAGCACCGCGACCGACTGCGGGTCAGCGCGGTCGAATTCGAGCAGCGCTTCCGTGAGCGCTTCCGCGCTGGCCGGATCCATCGCATTGCGCGCTTCGGTGCGGCTGCGGATGATCGTGGTGACGGGACCGTCACGCTCGACGGTGAGAGTCATCGGAGCCTCCACAAGGCGGCGAACGGCCGCGGCTGTCAGTCGTGATGATGGCCGTGATGATGACCATGGGGATGATCGTGATCATGGTCGTGCGCGGGCCGGGACGCATAGGCGCCGCCCTCAGGATCGAACGGCGCTTCAATCGCCGTGAGCCGCGCGCCGAAGTTTTGCAGCAGCGTCTCCAGCGCCGTATCGGGGCGCATGCGCAACCTGTTGCTCAGCACCTGCACCGGTACATGCCGATCGCCGAGATGCCAGGCGAGCCGGGCGAGATGCGTGAGATCGTTCCCGCGGATCTCCACCAACGGCTCTGCCTCGATCACCACCTCGACGATGCTGCCGTCATCGAGCTCCAGGCCATCGCCGTTGCGCAACAGCACCGGCTCCGGGAGCATCACGCCGATCAACGTGCCGTTCACGCCGATCAGTTGCCCGGCCTGCACGCGGCGCTGATCGGTCCTCAGGATCACGCTGTCGACGGGCGCATCTCGTCCTGCTTGGACGACACGAACGAGGCGTCGCATGGGTCAGTTGAGCCGCGCGGGGCGCTCGTCCTCGGGCATTTGTGCCGGCGCAGCACGCTCGGCCCGATCGCTGCCCGCCGCCGGCGCGGCGGCGAGAGCGGCGTCCGCCTGCCGATAACGCTGATAGGACCACCAGCCGAGCGGCAGGCACGCCAGATAGGCGAGCGTACCGATGCTGAGCACGATCCACGGGTAGCTGATCAGCAGCGCGATGAACAACACCGCCACGATGATGACCGGCGGCACCATTTCGGGCGGCACGCGCGTGCCCATCCTCTTGCCCGACAGCACCGGAAGGCGCGAGATCATCAACGCCGCCATCGCGATCGTGTAGATCAGCGTGACCGCGACCGGAATCTGCACGCCGAGGAAGAACAGGTACATCGGCAGCAGGACCGTGATCGCGCCGGCCGGCGCCGGCATCCCGGTGAAGAAATTGCCCGCCCAGGGTGGACGGTTCGGGTCCTCGATTTGCACGTTGAAACGCGCAAGCCTTAAGCCCGCGCAAATCGCAAACACCATCGCGGCGATCCAGCCGAGATTGCCGAGCGGGTTGAGACCCCAGTGATAGAGGATGAGCCCGGGCGCGACGCCGAAGTTCACAAAATCAGCGAGACTGTCGAGTTCCGCGCCGAAGCGCGACGTACCCTTGATCATGCGCGCGACGCGGCCATCGACCGCGTCGAGCATGGCGGCGAATACGATCGCGCCGAGCGCGAGCTCGTAGCGCTCCTCGAACGCGAGGCGGATGCCGGTCAGGCCCGCGCACAGCGCAAGCAACGTGATGACGTTCGGCACGAGCCGGCGTACGGGAATCTGGCGCAAGCGTTGCAGCTGGCGCTGGCGGCGTTCGGGATCGAAGCGCGTGTAAGGCATGGGCCGAATATACCCGCTCGCACACTGCACCGCCACCGGCGAGAACGAATGGTTAACGCCGGCTGCCCTGTCAGCGGAAGCGGCGGCCCGTGGTGTGCGGCCGCGGCGCCATCTGCTGCAACATGCGCTCGGCGGCGGCGCGATTGAGCGCGGAGAACAATGCCAGCGCGTCTCTGGCGCCCGCGTTTCCACGATTGCGGCGGCGCCGCATGCGCAGCAGTGCCGAGAAACCGTTGAGGCTGAAGCCCGCAGCGCGGCACAGCACCGAAATCGGCTCGTCGGATTCGGCATCGAGCGCTCGTGCAACCATGTCGGCTTGCAGCTTGACGCGCTCGGCGATCGCCGCCGCGATCGTCGCGACGCAATTTGCGTCCGCCAGCTCCACCAGCGCCTCCTCGAGCGCCAGCAAACCCTTCGCCCTGCGGGCAAGAATCGCAGCGGCGCGCTCGTCATCCTCGCGGTGCGGCATCGATCGAGTCCCTGTCTCCGCACGTACGGAAACCCCGTCCGCGTGCAGATAAGCGGAAAACTTGATCGATTGTGCTAAGTGCGGTGGAAGCAGCCGGTTAACGCGCGTTTACCGTCACCGCTATCCACATCAAGATGAATTGATCAGCCGGCGCGGAATGATGGCGCGGGCTCGGCTGCGCCGATTTCGGCAATGATCGTCTCGCCGGCGAGCGAGGTTTGCCCCACGGAAACCAGCGGCACAGTGCCCGCGGGAAGATACACATCGACGCGCGAGCCGAAGCGGATCATGCCGATGCGCTCGCCCGCGCCGATCTGCTGTCCTTCCTTGACCCAGCACACGATGCGCCGCGCGATCAGTCCGGCGATCTGCACCACACCCACGCGGCCGGCAGCAGCGCCAATGACCAGCGCGTTGCGTTCGTTGTCCTCGCTCGCCTTGTCGAGATCGGCGTTGAGGAATTTTCCGGGCGTGTAGACGATGCGCTCGATGGGGCCGCTGACCGGCGCGCGGTTCACATGGCAGTCGAACACACTCATGAAAACCGATACGCGCGGCAGCGGCTTGTCGCCGAGCGCAAGCTCCGGCGGCGGCAGGGCATCGGCGACGAGGCTCACTCTGCCGTCTGCGGGCGACACGACCAGCCGGTCGGAGACCGGGGTGACGCGCGGCGGATCGCGGAAGAAATACGCGCACCACAGCGTCAGCACGGTGCCGAGCCAGCCGAGCGGCGTCCATAACAAGAACAGCACGAGGCTCGCGAGCGCAAACGCGCCGATGAACGGATAGCCCTCCGGATTGATGGGCGAAAGCTGCGAGCGGATGGAGTTCACGACCGACATTTTCTGATTACTCGACTGCGGCCGCGCTGACATCCGGCGTCACGGGCTCGGCGCCAATCGCAGGCTCCTCCATCCGCGGCGGATTGCGGTTCGGTGCGGCCTTGTCCTGCTCCGCACGGGCGAGCTTCTCGCGCGCTTCCTCGGCCTCGCGCTGCCGGTTCCACATGCTGGCATAGAGCCCGTTCTTCAACAGCAGCTGGTGATGCGTGCCGCGCTCCGCGATCACGCCCTGGTCGAGCACGATGATCTCGTCGGCGCCGACGATGGTCGTGAGCCGGTGCGCGATCACCAGCGTCGTGCGGCCGCGCGATACGCGGTCGAGCGCGTCCTGGATTTCCTTTTCGGTGTGGCTGTCGAGCGCGGAAGTCGCCTCGTCGAGCAGCAGGATCGGCGGCCCTTTCAGGATCGTCCGTGCGATCGCGACGCGCTGTTTCTCGCCGCCTGAGAGCTTCAGCCCGCGCTCGCCGACCTCGGTCTCATATCCGTCCGGCGCCATGCGGATGAAACCGTCGATTTGAGCGAGACCCGCAGCCTCCTCGACCTCTGCATCGGACGCATCCCAGCGGCCGTAGCGGATGTTGTAGCGGATCGTGTCGTTGAACAGCACGGTGTCCTGCGGCACCATGCCGATGGCCGACCGCAGCGAACGCTGCGTTACGTCGCGAATATCCTGGCCGTCGATGCGAATGCTGCCGCCTGTCACGTCGTAGAAGCGGAACAGCAGGCGCGAGATCGTCGACTTGCCGGCGCCGGACGGACCGACGATCGCGACCGTATGCCCGGCCGGAACCTCGAAGCTCAGGCCTTTGAGAATTTGCCGCGCCGGCTCATAGGCGAACTGTACGTTGTCGAACCGGATTGCCCCCTTCGGCACCGCGAGCGCAGCGGCGCCCGGCCTGTCTTCGATCTCCGGCTTGCGTTGCAGGATCGAGAACATGATCTCGATGTCGGTCACCGCCTGCTTGATCTCGCGATAGACCATGCCCATGAAATTCAGCGGCTGGTACAGCTGGATCATCATCGCGTTGATCATCACGAAATCGCCGACCGTGTTGGTGCCGGCACGGATGCCGCGCACGCACAAGACCATCGCGGCGGTCAGCCCCAGCGTGAACAGCACCGCCTGGCCCGCGTTGAGGACCGCGAGCGAGGTGTAAGCCTTCACGCTCGCGTCCTCGTAGCGCGCCATGGTGCGGTCGTAGCGGCTCGCCTCGCGCTCCTCGGCGACGAAGTATTTCACCGTCTCGTAATTGAGCAGCGAGTCGATGGCTTTCGTGTTCGCATCGCTGTCCGAGTCGTTCATCTTGCGGCGGATGTTGATGCGCCATTCCGTCGCGAAATACGTGAAGGCCATGTACAGCACGACCGTCACGCCGATGATCAGCACGTAGCGCCAATCGAACATCCACAGCAGCACGCCGACGATCAGCGCCAGCTCCACGATCGTCGGCACAAGCTGCAGGATGACCATGCGCACGATCGTCTCGATCGCGTTGCGCCCGCGCTCGAGCACGCGCGTCAGCCCGCCGGTCTTGCGCTCGAGATGAAAGCGGAGCGACAGCTCGTGCATGTGCTCGAACGTGATCAGGGCGAGGCGGCGCACCGCATGCATCGCGACCTTGGCGAACACCCCGTCGCGCACCTGCGTCAGCATCGCCATCAGAATGCGCGTGCCGCCGAATGCCACCGTGAGCGCGATCGGCGCGGCGAACATCCAGAGCGTCCATGAGGGCGCGCCCTCCGGGGGATGCGTTTCGCCGGTCAGCGCGTCGACCGCCCACTTGAAGGTGAACGGCACCGCGATGGTCGCGAGCTTGGCGGCGAGCAGCAGCACCGTCGCCAGCACGACGCGCCACTTCAGGTCGGAGCGATCGGACGGCCAGATATACGGCCACAGATGCGCGAGCGTGCGCAACAATGCACCGCGCGCGGCGGACACCGGTTTGAAGCTCGCGGGAGGATGCGGCGCGTTCATGAATTATCGGTTGGCTCAGGCTTGCCAGCACATATAGGGGCTTTCGGCGCCGCGGGCACCCTCCCCGACGCGCCGAAGGGCTAACGGCCGGGGAGGTGCAGGATCAACGCCCCGGGCTGCACATAGGGGATGAAGCGGATCGGCTGCGGGCGCGCGCCGCGAATGACCGTCAAGACCGCGGGTTCGGGTGCGTGCGCCGGGGTGATGCGCGCAGCGGATGCGAGCTGCGTCGCGCGTCCGCGCAGCACGATGATCGGCGGCGCATCGGTCGCGGTTCGTGCGTACGAGGCGTGCGGCGGCAAGGCGGCGAGCCTGCGTGTCTCGATGGCGCGCTCGCGTGCGCGAACGGCGTGGCGGCTGCCGCGGATGACGGTGATCTGCGGCCTCTCGGTCGTGACGGGAGCCGCATGGGGTGCTGTTTGCGGTGGAGGTAACGCCGCAAGCTTTCCCGGAGCCGCCGCTTGTGGCGCCGGCGCAGGCGGTGTTTCGCTCGGCCTCGGCGACGAACGCAACAGGCGCGGTTGCGCCTTGGGCGGTTCGGCTGCGGGCGGAGGAGCGGCCGCGATGGGCGGCGGCTCGGCAACGGGCGGAGCGATCGGCGCGGGCTGAGCCGCAGGAGCCGATGGCGCCGGCAGGTCGATTCGTGGCCCGTCCGGCCCGGGACTTGCTGTCGCGATCCTCGGATTCGCCGCTGGCGTCGGGGGCGCCGCAGCGGTCGGCTCCGGTGACGGAACAGCAGCGACGCCCGGCGGCTCAGGAGCCGGCTGAGGCGCCGGCGGAGCGATGGTTACGGCCTGCGGCAGTTCGCCCGATCGCGCGGGCAGCGAGGGCCTTGTGGAGGACGGCTGCGATCTTGCGTCCTCCCTGGGCGCCCCGCCGACCGGCGGTGCTTTCGGCGGCTCGACCAGAGCTTTCGGAGTGAGCAAAGGGCGTTGGGCGGATTTCGCCGGGGCTGCCGACGGCGCATCGACCGGCCGCTCCGGCGCGGCCGGCACGGGCAGCGGAGCTTTTGTTTCCGGCCGGGACGGAGCAATTTGCGACGGCGGTTGCGTCGGTGACGAAGGGGCCGCCGCCACAACGGTCTCACCTTTTGCGTCCGGCGGCATGGATGCAGGCGGAGCCTCGTTGCGCTCTGGCACCGGAGCCGGAGCGGCGGTATGCGGCGGCCGGGTAGCGGGCTGAGGTGCCGGCGGAGAGATGGTCACGACCTTCGGCGGTCCGGCTGATCGTACAGGCGCGGAGGGTTTCGCGGATGGCGGCTGAGATTTTTCTTCCTCCTTCGGCAACACGGCCGCCGGGGGCGTCTTCGGGGGCTCGACTGCAATTCTCGGAGTTACCGGCGAACCTGGGGCGGATTTCGCCGGCGCTGCCGACGGCGCATCGACCGGACGCTTCGGCGCGGCCGGCACGGGCAGCGGAGCTTTCGTTTCCGGCCGGGGCGGAGCGTTTTGCGACGGCGGTTGCGTCGGTGACGAAGGGGCCGCCGCCACAACGGCCTCCCCTTTTGCATCCGGCGGCGTCGGCGGAGCCTCGTTGCTGGCCGGCGGCCGAGCGAGGGTCGCGGCGGATGCTCCTGCCGGCGTCGCTGGAGCTGGCAGCGGAGCAGAGGCACCCAGTTCGCTCGCCGGAGCCTGATGGCCGATGAGGGGCGGCACTGGCGCCGCCGACACCGCTACCGGGGGCGTCTCAGGCTCGTGGTAAGCCCACAGCACCGCGTAGCCGAGCGCGCCGACCGACACAGCGGCCGCCGTCATCGCCACATATCCCACGCCTGCCCGCGTCATCGCCAACCTGACTGTCCGCCCGTCTCCCCGACTCTACCAGCGATCGGGGCATTGCAATGAAAATTTCCCTCAAGATTGGCGGTTCCGCTGCCGGTTTCCGGGCCTTCGCGCGTTGGGGTTCCCCGGCTTGACGGTGCCGGAGCAGAGAGGCACATGCAGGCGATGAGTGCGATTCGAACGGTTTGCGTGTATTGCGGCTCCAGTCCGGGCACCGACCCCGCCTTTCTGGAGGCTGCGCGGCGCTTGGGCAAAATCCTTGCGGGCGACGGTGTCGGCCTTGTCTACGGCGGCGGCTCGTACGGACTGATGGGCGCCCTCGCGACCTCCGTGCTCGATCACGGCGGGCACGTCACGGGGATCATCCCGGAGTTCCTGCAAGATCGTGAGCACACACTTCGCCGCGCGCAGGAGATCATCGTCACGCCCGACATGCACGTGCGCAAGCAGACGATGTTCGACAAGGCGGACGCGTTCGTCGCGTTGCCGGGCGGCATCGGAACGCTCGAGGAACTGATCGAGCAGATGACCTGGGCGCAACTCGGCCGCCACAAGAAACCGATCCTGATCCTCAACGTCAGCGGATTCTGGAATCCGCTCTGCGCGCTGCTCGATCATATGCGCGGTATGGAATTCATTCGTGCCGAGCGCAGCATGGCGCTGCTCGTCGCCGCCACCCCCGAGGAGGTGTTGCCGAAATTGCGCAAGGCCGCGGCGGACGTCACCGAACGGGAGAAGCGCGGCAAGCCGGAGACGGTTGAGCGCATGTAGTCAGCGGACGACCAGACGATAATCGCCGTCGGCCGACTCCCTGTCATTCAGCACGGCGCCGATCAGTTCGTCCGCCACGCGCCGCGCGATCGGCAACCGGTAATGCAGTCCGTCCCAATAATTCGCGTCATTCGTCGTGATCGGCGAGGCAATGCGCCAGTCGACCAGCTTGGCGCCGTGCGCGCGGGCAATCGCCGCGATACGCGCCTTGCATTCTGCCTCTACCGCGGCATCGCGCGTGCCCGGCCACGCCTGCGCCGCGACGTGGACCGGCATGAAGGCGAGCACTTTGATGGTGGACGCCGGTAGCTCGCCGAGCATCGTGTCCATCCAGGCGAGCGCAGGAAATTGGAGCGCACGCTTCTCGTCATCCCGAAGCGCCGGCGGTTGCGCGTCCGGTAGCGGCTGCGGCGTGCGCCCCGTCCAGATGCCGGGGCGTGCACGCGTGAGGTCGTAATCGCGCTCCGGCGGCGTAAAGACCTCGAACCCGTCATAGCGGCTGCGCGCGCGATAAAGTCCGAGATGATACCCGGCGAGGCGCGCAGCAAGCTCGAGCGTGCCGCTGTTGAACAGGTTGGCATAATCATTCCAGCGGTCGTCGTCGTACATCCATTCGGGAAAACCATGCCGCAGCCGGTGGCGATACGCATTCGGATCGCACCATGCGTCATCGACCCCGACGATCAGCACTTTCGGCGCGCCGGCGTTGCGGCGGAAATACTCGAACGTGGTCCATTGCTCCCACGCGCTCGACGCATTCATCGCCATGTTGGCGAAGCGCGCGCCGAATGGACCGTTGAGCTGTTCTGGATCGATCAGCCGCGCGGTCGAGGAGCCGACGATGATCGAGTCGAAGCGCTTGCTGCGCATCACCTGCGGATAGGCAAAGCGCTGGCTGCCGCTCACCAGCGGCCGCTCGATCGGGAGCGAGAACGGGACCATGTCGTACGGATCAAGCAGCAGGATGAACAGTGCCGCACCGAGCATGCCGCTGGCGAAGATAGCGAGAAACAGCAGAACGAAGCGGCGCCACCCGCTGCGCGCGGCAACTTCGGACTGTGCGGGCATCTGCTGGAGCATCGTCAGAACTGGAAATAAATGAAGTTGACCGGCGCGCCCTTGCCCACCTCGAACACGCAGAACGCCGCAAGCAGGGCAGAGACCGCCGCAATGACCGGCATCGGCCGCAGCAGCCGGTCCTTCATCTCGTGCGCGGAGGGAATGAGCGCGCTCGCGAGCGCGGCGATCGCGATCAGCTTCGCCTCGGCGAGCGCGCCGCCGAGCCCGTTCATGCCGGCAAGCGAAGCGAGCATCGAGCCGGCCGACGCAAAGCCACTGGCGCGGAACACAACCCAGCCGGCAAGCACGAACAGCATGGTGATGGCCCAGCCGACAATCGCGGGCAGCGGGCGGCCAAGCTGTTGCCATCCGCGGCACACGATCAGCCCGACACCGTGCCACAGGCCCCAGGCGATATAGGTCCACCCTGCCCCGTGCCACAGCCCGCACAGCCCCATGGTGATCATCGTCGCCAGCGCATAGCGCGCGGCGCCATGTCGGCTGCCGCCGAGCGGGATGTAGAGATAGTCGCGCAGGAAGTTCGACAGCGAGATGTGCCAGCGGCGCCAGAAGTCGCGCAGGTCGGCTGCAAGGTAGGGCCGGCGGAAATTCTCCGGCAGCAGGAGGCCGAACAGCAGCGCCGAGCCGATCGCCATTTCGGTATAGGCGGAGAAATCGAGAAAAAGCTGCAGCGAGAACGCGAGCGCCGCAGTCCACGCTTCGCCGAAATCGAGCACGCGCTGCGCCGCTTGCGAGAACAGCTGATCGACGGTCGGAGCGAGCCGGTCGGCGAGCAGCACCTTCTTGGCAAAGCCGACCGTGAAGATCACCAGCCCCGCGCCGATGCGCGCCCACATCCCGTCGCGCAGCGGCGACAGGGCAAACTGCGGCACGAGCTCGTTGTGCCGCACGATCGGCCCGGCGATCACATGCGGAAACACCAGCACGAACAGCGCGAACGGCCGGAACGGATAGGTCGGCGCATCGCCGCGCATGCGGTCGACCAGATAGGAGATGAGCTGGAAGGAGAAGAAGCTGATGCCGATCGGCAGGATAAGATGCGCACGCGGAAGTGCGAGGCCGGCCGCGGTCTCGAGCGATGCGAGCAGGAAGTCGAGGTATTTGAATGTTCCGAGCGAGGCGAGATTGAGCACGATCCCGGCGATGAGCCAGGCCTTCGCGCCGGTCCGCTCATAGGCCAGCGCCAGCAGCCATGTCGCGGTGATCTGGCTGACCACCAGAATGATGAAGCGCGGATCCCACCAACCGTAGAAAAACAGCGATGCCGCGATCAACACCCATTGGCGCGCGGACGCCGAGCCGGCGGCCGCGTAGTACAACGCGACGGTGATCGGCAGGAATGCGAGCACATAGAATTGGCTCTGGAACAGCATTCAGCCTGTGTCCGCGATGCCGGCAGGCGGGTCAAGCCGGCGGCACGAACGTCACCGCCTCGACGCGGTTGCCGTCCGGATCGCGGATGAAGGCGGCGTAATAGCCGTTCGGCCCGTCATGCGGGCGCAGCCCCGGCAGGCCATCCGATGCGCCGCCGTTCGCGAGCGCCGCGGCGTGGAACGCATCGACGTCCCCGGTGGAGCGCGCCCGCAGGCAGACATGTGCGCCCGAATGCGGCGGCACCGGCGCCATCTCGGGCCGCGCATTGACCCAGAACTCGGAATATTTCCTGCCGAAGCCGACCGTCGAGCCGCGGATATCCTGCGGCGAATAGCCGATCGCGCCGAGCACGGCTTCGTAGAAACGCATCGAGCGGGGGAGATCGCTCACCGCGATGGAGATGTGGTCGATCATGGGCGACGCCTCGACTCCCTTGCGGCTTTGCAGGATTGTGCTGCCGCGCCCAGGAACGGACAAGTCATTTCCATCGATGGCCGGCATGCGGATTCTTCTGGCGAACATCTGGCTCAAGGGCCGATCCGGCACGGAGGTCGTCACGATGGAAATGGCGAGCGGCCTCGTACGCCGCGGCCACGACGTCGTCGTGTTCTCGCCCGATCCCGGCCCGTCGGCCGACGCGCTTCGCCAATCCGGCATTCGGGTGGCGGATCGGCTCGACGAGCTCAATTTCAATCCGGACGTCGTACACGGAAACCACAGCATCGATCTTGCCCACGGCCTGCTCCGATTTGGCAGCGCGCGTGGCGTTTTCGTGTGCCACAATTCCGATCATTGGATTTGCTCGCCGCCCGATCTCGCGCAAGTTCGGGCCTATGTGGCGGTCGACCGCTTGTGCCGCGACCGCATCGCGCGCGACCTTCCGCGTGTCCGCGACGATATCCGGATCATCCACAACGCGGTCGATCTGGAGCGCTATCGCCCGCGCGGCCCGCTGCCGGCAAAGCCGCTCAGGGCGCTCGCGCTGACGAAGTTCTCGGCGCATCTGCCGATGCTGCAGGAGGCCTGCGAGCGATGCGGCCTGCAACTCGACAGCGCCGGCCCCGGTGCCGGAGTGATCGTCGACGATCTGCCGGAGCGGCTGAAACGCTACGATCTCGTATTCGCAACCGCCCGGATGGCGATCGAGGCCATGGCGGTCGGATGCGCCGCGGTCGTGGTCGATGCCCGGGGCCTTGCGGGTCTCGTGACGATGCAGACCGTGGCAGCCTGGCGCGAAGACAACTACGGAAGGGCGATCCTCACACGTCCGGTCAGCGCCCAGGCGATCATGGAGGAGATATCCCGCTATGACGCGTCCGACGCCGCTTGCGTCGCCGAAGACGTGCGCGAGCATCATGCACTGGCGCGTGCCTTGCCTGCGTACGAGGCGATTTACCAGGAGGCGACGCAAGCGGACATCGCGACCGGCGAGGACATCTCGGGCCGGGAACTGAGCCGGCTGTTGCGCGCGTGGCTGCCGCTGATGGACGGCATCTCGCCGGTCTCCTCCGCCGAAGTCGGCGGCCGCATCGCATGGCTCGAAAACGAGCTCGCCGCGCGCGAGCGCGACGTCGCATGGCGCGATCGCGAGCTTGCCGCGCGCGCGCACGACATTGCGGGGCGCGATCGCGAGCTTGCCGCGCGTGAGCGCGACATTGCGTGGCGCGACCGCGAACTTGCGGCACGCGACCGCGATATTGCGTGGCGCGACGCCAAACTCACCGAATGCGGCCAGGAAATCGCACGTCGCGACGAGGTGATCGCGGCGCGGGACAGCGTGCTGGACTCGCGCCGCGCCCTCGCCCGCCGGCTGCTCGCCAACATGATCCGGCGCTTTTAGTAGCGGGGGACCGTAGTCAGATGATCTCGTCGTCGGGGACGGGCCCGACCACGCGTGCCGGGTTGCCGACCACGAGCGTCCGCGGCGGCACGTCGCGGGTCACCACGGAGCCGGCGCCGACCGCGGCATTCTCGCCGACGGTGACGCCCGGGCAAATGATGCTGCCGCCCCCGATCCGGGCAGCGCGCAGGATGCGCGGAGGCCGGCGTTCGAACGGGATCGACGGCCGCAGATGGCTGATACGCTTGTCGTTGAGAGTGACCACGCGAGGGCCGCAGAACACCCGATCCTCGATCACGACGCCGCGTGTGATGTAACAGCCGCTCTGCAGCGATACGAATTCGCCGATCCGCGCCTCGCCTTCGATGTCGACATAGGACCCGATCGTGCAGCCCCGGCCGATGACCGTATCGCTTCGGATCAGTACGAAGTTGCCGATACGGGTATCGGCGCCGATCTGGACGTCATCGAAGATTTCGCAGTGACGCCCATAGATAAAGGCCATGTCGTGCCACTGTGGATTATTCGGCCGGCGAACTCTTAGACCAAAATACGACCGGACGATAGGAGCTGGCCGGCGGATCGCAACTCGCGCGCCAGGGTCATGCCGGCGCGCCGGACTTGACCAATTTGTACACGATCGAATCCATCAGCGCCTGGAACGACGCATCGATGATGTTGGGCGACACGCCGATCGTGGTCCAGCGCTCGCCGGTCTCGTCCTGACTCTCGATCAGCACGCGCGTCACGGCCTCGGTGCCGCCGTTGAGGATACGCACGCGATAATCCGTCAGCTCCAGCCCGCCGATGTATTTCTGGTATTTGCCGAGGTCCTTGCGCAGCGCGACGTCGAGCGCATTCACCGGCCCGTTGCCTTCGGCGGCCGAGATCATACTCTCCTGCCCGACCTGCACCTTCACGATCGCCATCGAGACGGTGATGCGCTCGCCGACCGCGTTGATGCGCTGCTCGACGCTCACGTCGAACTTCTCGACCGCAAAATACTCCGGCACGCGCCCGAGCACGCGCCGCGCCAGCAGCTCGAACGAGGCATCCGCCGCCTCGTAGGCAAAACCGGCCGCCTCGCGCTCCTTCACCTCGTCGAGCAGGCGGGTGATGCGCGGGTCATTCTTGTCGACGACAAGCCCGATGCGTTCGAGTTCGGAGAGCACGTTCGAGCGGCCGGCCTGATCCGAGACCAAAATCTTGCGCTCGTTGCCGACGAGATCCGGCAGCACGTGCTCGTAGGTCGCCGGGTCCTTGGCGATCGCGGAAGCATGAATGCCCGCCTTGGTGGCGAAGGCGCTCTCGCCGACATAGGGCGCGTGGCGGTTCGGCGCGCGATTGAGCATCTCGTCGATCGTGTGCGAGACGTGCGCCAGCGTTTTCAGCCTATCGTCAGATATCCCAATTTCGAATCTCGCGGCAAACTCCGGCTTCAGCTTCAAGGTCGGGATGATCGAGACGAGGTTGGCATTGCCGCAGCGCTCGCCCAGCCCGTTGAGCGTGCCCTGGATCTGGCGCGCGCCCGCGCGCACCGCGGCGAGTGAGTTCGCCACCGCCTGCTCGGTGTCGTTATGCGCGTGGATGCCGACATGGTCGCCCGGCACATGCCTCACCACCTCGCCGACGATCGCCTCGACCTCGTGCGGCAGCGTTCCGCCGTTGGTGTCGCACAGCACGACCCAGCGCGCGCCGGATTCGTGCGCGCTCTTGGCGCAGGCCAACGCATACCTCGGATTGGCCTTGTAGCCGTCGAAGAAGTGTTCGCAGTCGATCAGCACCTCGCGGCCTTTTTGTTTTGCGGCCTGCACGCTGTCGCGGATCGAGGCGAGGTTTTCCTCCTCGGTGGTCTCGAGCGCGACGCGCACGTGGTAGTCCCAGGACTTGGCCACGAAACAGATCGCATCGGCCTGTGCCGCGAGCAAGGTCGCGAGCCCGGGATCGTTCGAGGTGGAGCGGCCGGGCCGCCGCGTCATGCCGAAAGCCGTGAAGGTCGCGCCGACGTTGCGCTTTTCGCCGAACAATTCGGTGTCGGTCGGGTTCGCTCCCGGATAGCCGCCCTCGATGTAATCGATGCCGAGGCCGTCGAGCAGCTTCGCGATGGCGAGCTTGTCGTGCAACGTGAAATCGACCCCGTTCATCTGCGCGCCGTCGCGCAGCGTGGTGTCGAACAGATAGAGGCGCTCCTTGCTCATGCGGCAGCCTCTTTCGCGGCGAGCGTCTTCTCCATTGTGGTGTTGGCGAGCCATTCGCCGCCGCGCAGCACCGTATTGCGCTGCTGCGCGGTGAAGCCACGCTTTTTGAAGAAGTCCTGCGCGCTGTCGCTGACGTCGGCGGTCAGGCGCTTTCCGCCGCGCGCGGCGGCGAGTTTTGCCAACGCATCGACCAGCATGGTGCCGGCGCCCTGCCCCACCACGGCCGGATGAACGTAGATCAAGTCGATCGTCTCATTGCTGGCGAGCGAGGCAAATCCGATCGGCGAACCGTTCATCGTGGCGATCAGCGTGAGCTGGCCGGAAAGCCGCCTGGCGAAGGCCTTCTCGTTGTCCGCCGCCGAAGCCCACGCCCGCTGCTGACCCTCGGTGTAATCGTCGCCGGTCAGTTCCTCGATGCTCGCACGGAAGATCTCGGCGAGCAGCGGCGTGTCCTCGATGAGGAACGGGCGCAGGGCGAATTCCGGATGCGCGCGGGCCATCATCGCGCCAGCTCCCAGGTCGTGCCGTCCTTGGAGTCCTTCAGCACGACGCCGAGCGCGGCCAGTTCATCGCGGATGCGATCGGCCTCCGCGAAGTTCCTGGCCTGGCGCGCGGAAAGCCGGGCCGCGATGCGGCGGTCGATTTCGTCCACCGGCAGGGCCGGTGCCGGCACGCTCGCATCGCGCCACTGGGCAAAGGCACCCTGGCGGAAGCCGAAGAAGGCGAGCGTGCCGGCCAATGCCTTGCGGCCGGCAGCATTGCGCAGCGCGTGCATTTCGCTGATCGCCTTCGGCGTATTGAGATCGTCGGCCAATGCTTCCAGCACGCCCGGTGCCGGGCGCGGCTCCGCGTCCGCCGAGGCCGCGTCGAAGAAGTTCGCAAGCGCCTTCTCGGCCTCCTCCAAGCCTTTCACAGTCCAGTTGATCGGCTGGCGATAATGGCTTGAAAGCATTGCGAGACGGATCACATCGCCCTGCCAGTCGGCGAGCACCTCGCGGATGGTGAAGAAGTTGCCGAGGCTCTTCGACATCTTCTCGCCTTCGACCTGCAGGAAGCCGTTGTGCATCCAGAAATTCGCCATCAGCGGCGTATGGAAGGCGCAGCGCGACTGCGCGATCTCGTTCTCGTGGTGGGGAAATTCGAGATCGATCCCGCCGCCGTGGATGTCGAAGGTTTCGCCCAGATGCTTCCAGCTCATCGCCGAGCACTCGATGTGCCAGCCCGGGCGGCCGGGCGCCGCGATGCCGGCTGGCGACGGCCAGCCCGGCTCGCCAGTCTTCGACGGCTTCCACAGCACGAAATCCATCGGGTCGCGCTTGTAGGGCGCGACGTCCACGCGCGCCCCGGCCACCATCTCGTCGAGCGAGCGCTTCGACAGCCGTCCGTACTCCGGCATCGAGGGCACCGAGAACAGCACGTGTTCCTCGGCCACGTAGGCGTTGCCCGAGGCGATCAGCCGCTCGATCAGCGTCTTCATTTCACTGATGTGCTCGGTCGCGCGCGGCTCGACCGTCGGGGCCAAGCAGCCGAGCGCCGCCACGTCCTCGACGAAATTCCTGTAGGTTTCCTCGGTCAGTTCGCGGATCGCAACGCCGCGCTCGGCCGCGCGCGCATTGATCTTGTCGTCGACGTCGGTAATGTTGCGCACGTACGTGACCTTGTCCACGCCGTAGAGATGACGGAGCAGACGGAACAGCACGTCGAACACGATGACCGGCCGCGCATTGCCGATGTGGGCAAAGTCGTAGACCGTCGGGCCGCACACATACATGCGCACGCGTGAGGGATCGAGCGGGGCAAACATCCGCTTCTCGCGTGTCAGCGTATCGTACAACTTCAATTCCATCGGACGCCCTTCGGCCTTGCTGGCCGGGCGTCCTTTTGGTCTCGAATTTTGAGAAAAGACGGCCGCAGCCAGCTTGTGAAGCTAGCGAATAATCTCCCGGCAAATGCCGCAGATTGCGTTAAGGCCGCGCATTGCGGCGGTTATCGGACCGGATCGGCATTCCGTCAAGCATTTCCCGGCCGCAGGCTGCGCCACGATCCCGCCGCAACAATGCCCGGGATCATCCAGAAGCCTCCCGATTTCAGCCGGGTTAACCCAGGAATCTCATAAGCGGGTGGGAAACCGATGAACCTCGTGGCGCGATAAGCGACTAATGAGGGCGGCATGCCCCAATCGGGCATGTCTTTTGGGACCAGATCATGAGCAATCCGCTCCTGCGCACCCCCTTCGGACAGGTCGAGCTTCGACCGGTCGCGCCATTACCTGGCGCCGAGGGCGTGCAGACCTATGTGCTGCTCCCCGACCTCGACGAGCTCATCGGCGTCCCCGGCTTCGGCCTGCGCGACCCGATCCTCGTTCGCGCCAGACCGCAGTCGCAAGTTCTCCACTGAGCGGCGAGCGTCCCCGCACGGTTAACGAAGTGTCAACGTCGCGCGCCTAGGCTGCGGCGGTATCGGCTTTTTGCGGCCGGAGGATGGGCCATGCGGCTTTTCGGGGCATTGGGGGCGGCCGTTGCGGCTGCGCTGGTGGCGGCGCCGGCGGCGGCCGAGAACCGCACGTTCATTATCGCGAACAATCCGGACGGTTACGGCATCGACCGCTGTCTCGCCAATGGCGAGCCTTGCGGCACGACGGTCGCACGCGCCTATTGCGAGTCGCAGTCGTTCCTGCAGGCCAAGTCGTTCCGCAGGGTCGAGCGCGACGAGATCACCGGTGCGGTCCCCACCAGCGGGAAGAACGCCTGCTCCGGCAGCTGCGACAGCTTCGTCGCGATCGAGTGCTCGCGCTGATCCGCTGGAAGCGCTCGTCCCCGCGAAAGCGGGGACCCATTTCTTGATTTTCTGGAGGCCCGCTTTCGCTGGCATGAGCGGAAACGAGCTATTTCTCCACCCAATCCGCGCATTTCGGCACGTCGCCCGTGCCCCAGGGCATGATCGGCACCGTCGAGGTCGAGTTCTTCGGCGAGCCCTCGATCAGCCGGTCGGAGTACACCATGTAGACCAGCACGTTACGCTTCGCGTCGCAGCCGCGCACGATCTGCATCTTCTTGAACAACAGCGACCGTCGCCTGCGAAAGACGTCCTCGCCCTGCTCGAACTTCCCGGTGAACTTGATCGGCCCGATTTGCCGGCAGGCGAGCGAGATGTCGGAGACCTCCTCGGCGAAGCCCGCCCAACCCTTCCAGCCGCCGCGCTCCGGCGCCGTGAAATGACAGGCGACGCCCTCGACGACCGGATCGTCGATCCCGTAGGTCGCAAGCTTGTCGTTCGGCGACATCAGGTGAAACACCGTCGACTTGCGGAAGATGAGATCCGGGTCGTCGGCTGCCCGCGCAAGCGGCGCGAGCGTGGTCAGAACAAGCATGAAAGCCAGGACGGCCAAGCGTTTCATCGGGTGCACCCTTGTCCAAGTCGGCGCACATATGGGAACGGCCATGAAATTCCGGAAGGCCTAATCGGCGGCAGCGGCCGCCGCCGGCTGGTGGCACACCACGCATAGCTTGTTGCCGTCGGGGTCGCGCACGTAGGCGCCGTAATAATTCGGGTGATAATGCTCGCGCATCCCCGGCGGACCTGCGTCGGTTGCGCCCGCGGCGAGCGCGGCGGCGTGAAAGGCGTCCACCGCTGCGCGCGTCGGGGCATCGAACGCGACGGTCACGCCGTTGCCGGGCGTCGCCTCCTTCTTGTCGTAAGGGCGCACCACCCAGAACGGCTCGTTGACGCCCGGGAAATCCGGCGGCGCGTAGCTGATCGCGATCTTGAACGTGCGCTTGCGCTTCATCCCGAGCGTCGCGAGCACGGCGTCATAGAACCGCATCGCCCGGTTCATCTGCGACGTGCCCACCGTGACGTGACTGTACATCGATTTCAAAGCTCGCGGCCAAGCCTGCGGTCGAGCGAGTACTCGCCGCCGCCGCGGATGAGGAAGACAAGTCCCACCAGCAGAATGAGCAGCGAGTACTCAAGTCCGCCTGCCGTCCAGAAGAACCCTTTCCCCGAGGTGAAGTGCACGGCGACGATCATGAAGATCACAAGTGCAAGCGCGGCGGCGCGCGTGAACAGTCCGAGCACCAGCAGGATGCCGCCGACGAATTCGGTCAACGCCACCAGCGTGACCCAAACCGCGCCCGGCCGGTAGCCGAGCGTATTGAACAAAGCGGTGAACTTTTCGAAGCCCATGCCGCCGAACCAGCCGAACAGCTTCTGCGCGCCGTGCGGGATCAGGATCAGCCCGATCCCTATGCGCAGGATCGGCAGCGCGAACGGTGTGAGCCTGTCGTAGATCGGTGCAAGTGCAGGAATGTAGCGGCGCGGCTCGGCCATGGTGTCGTCCCCCCATCGTCGGCCGCGCATTGCAAGGGCGGCCATAGCGGAAAGCTAGCACAACGACAGGGCGTGCGAAGAGGTCAGATCTCGCGTCCGAGCAGCGCATCGACGGACCACCGCCCGCCGCCGTGCACCAGAAAGTGAAACACGACGATCGCCCAGAACAAGGGATATTCGATGCCGCGCGCTTCCCAGTTGTAGCCGTTCTCCCAGTGATAGGTGACGATGGCGACGATCATGAAAACGATGATCGGCCCCGCGGCGAGCCGCGTGAACAATCCGATCGCAAGTAGTATCCCGCAGACGAATTGCAGGATGCCGACGATCCAGGCCCACATCAGGCCGTTCTCGAAGCCGACGCTTTCGAAGAAGCGCCCCGCCCCTTCGATGTTGCCGAACAGGATCTGATAGCCGTGAAACGCGAGCGAGCCGCCGGCGATCAGCCGGATCAGTGGCTCGGTGATGGGCGCGAAAATCGCGTAGAGGCGGCCAAGCGGCGGGATGAGAAGTTTTGGCGAGTCGGGCATGGCGTAGCTCCCCCCTGAGCGGCGCAGCGTACCACCTCCTGCTCGATCGTGCCGAAAATCGGGCGGATGCGGTCAGCAAGCCCTATCATCCTCCCATCCTTCGTCATGCCCGGCCTTATGCCGGGCATCCACGTCTTGGCCATTACGTGAAGTCGTGGATGGCCGGGACAAGCCCGGCCTTGACGCCTACGGCTCGCGTCTGCCCGGATTGAAACGCTTGGCGAGCCCGCTCCAGCAGTCGATGTAGTCGTCCTGCAAGGTGTCCAGCTCAGCCGCGTACTTCGTCACGCGCTGGCGGAAGCGCGTCTCGAACATGAAGGCAAGCGTGTTGGTGAGCTTCACCGGCTGCAGCTCGACGCTGCTGGCGTGGCCGAACGCGTCGCTGTCCGGCCCATGCGGCAGCATCTGGTTGTGCAGGCTCATGCCGCCGGGAACGAAGCCCTCGGGCTTGGCGTCATAGACGCCGTACACCAGCCCCATGAACTCCGACATGATGTTGCGATGATACCAGGGCGGACGGAACGTGTTTTCGGCGACCGCCCAGCGCTCGGGAAAAATCACGAAGTCGATGTTGGCGGTGCCGGCGGTCTCCGAGGGCGAGGTCATAACGGTGAAGATCGACGGGTCGGGGTGGTCGAACGAGATCGCGCCGACCGGCGCGAAGCGCCGCAGATCATATTTGTAGGGATAATAATTGCCGTGCCACGCCACCACGTCGATCGGAGAATGCTGCACGCGTGTGCGGTAGAGCTCGCCACCCCATTTGACGATCAGCGTGTGGGGGGCGTCGCCATCCTCGTATGACGCAACCGGGGTGAGGAAATCGCGCGGGTTGGCGAGGCAATTCGCGCCGATCGGCCCGCGATCCGGCAGCGTGAAACCGCCACCGTAGTTCTCGCACACATACGCGCGTGCAGCGCCGCCGATCGGCTCGACGCGGAAGATCACGCCACGCGGAATGACGCAGACCTCGCCCGGCTCGATCTCGATCACGCCGAACTCGGTGCGGAAGCGCAGCCTGTTGTGCTGCGCAACGACCAGCATTTCGCCATCCGCATTGTAGAAATGCTCGCGCACCATGGGCGCGGTCACGAGCGCCACGTGCGCCGCCATGCCGGCCATGGTTTCGCAGTCGCCCGCCGTGGTCATCGTGCGCAAGCCGGTGATGAAAGTGAGCGCCGCGCTCGGCAGCGGCGGCGGCCCCCAGCGCAATTGGCCGATCGGCAATTCGCCGTCCTCACGCTCCGGCGCGGTCCGCATCAGGGCGCGATCGATCTTCTCGAAGCGGCCGGTGTGGCGCACGGCCGGACGGATGCGATAGAGCCAGGAGCGCTGGTTCGAGGCTTGCGGCGCCGTGAACGGCGAGCCGGACAGCTGCTCGGCATAGAGCCCGTAGTTCACCTTCTGCGGCGAGTTGCGGCCGACCGGCAGCGCGCCGGGCAGCGCTTCGGTTTCGAACGTGTTGCCGAAGCCCGACATGTAGTCGGGGCCCGCCGGGCCGTGCGCGGGGCGCGCCAACCCGATCGTTGAGGATACCAGTTCGTCCATGGTGAGGCTCCGGGCGACCTCCGGCTATCTCACCACAACGGCACCTTCAATTCGAGGCCGATCGGTCCCCTCGACTGGCTCAGCCGCTGGTCGGCGCCGGATCCGATGTCCAACGCTACTGCGTCAATATCGGGCGGCCGCCAGTTTGCACCATGAGCGAGGTCGGCAGCGGCAACGCCGTGAGCGAGGTGTCGTTGTTGATGACGAGATCGCCGTTGCCGACAAACCGCAGCGTGTCCCCGATGTAGGACGTATACGGAGAAGGCGCGAAGGCGGACGCCGTGCCGCTGACCGTGACCTCCTGCTTGGGCAGGTACACGATGCCCTCGAAATAGAGCTCCGCCTGACCGGAGAGCGAGCTCGTCGTACCCGCGAGTCCGCTGGGACCGTCCGGATCGAGAAAGATCGCGAAGCCAGGGAGCGGTCCGTTCGCGGGAGCGATGAGATGCCAGTCGGCCTGGCCGCTCAGTTGAAGCGACGTGTTGTAACCGGTCAGGAAGAACGAGACGCCGTTGCCGGTGAAGGTTCCGCCGCTCTCGCTGATGATCCCATCCTTGACCACGTACAGCCCCGGGGCGAACGTCACCTTCACGGGACCTGAGAAGTTCATGCCTCCGCAGTAGACGCCGGGCTGGAGCGTCACGGTCTTGTTTCCAGAGAGCTGATAATTCGTGAAGTCGCAGGCACCGACCGCGGGGCGCGGATAGTTGGCGAAAGGATCGGGAATGGGCTTGCAGGTCGCATTCGGCGCCGGCGAAATCGTCGAATTGCCGACGGTGACGATGCCCCCGACAAAACAGTTCTCAACCGATTGAATCCGCGTATTGCCGTTCATGTCCACGGCCCGGCCGCTGCTTGAATTGACCTGGATGACACATTTGGGCGCGTTGATCGTGATCGAGGCGTTGCCGGTGAGCTGCAATGCCGATTGCGCGGTGCGGTTGAGCGCCATCACGCAGTAATACGCGCCCGTGCTCGGCGGGACGGTCGCCGTTCCGGTCACACGAACGGCAATGCTTGAAACTCCCAGCACGCCGAGAAAGTTCGACGGAACAGTCGCCGTGACCGTACCGGTGTAGGCGCGCGTGCTGGTCAGCTGGAACGCCGGATGGATATTGGTCGCGGTTTTCGGATTCAGATTGGCATTGAACGTGTTCAGCGCGGTGTCCGTCCAACTGGTGGTTCCGTCCTTGGCGCCAGCGAGCAGGGCAGCATCGAGACTGACCTGCAAACTCGTGCGCGCGTTGTTGGCCGCCGAATAATCGACGGCGGCGCCGACCAGTCCCACCATCGGTACCAGCGACAATGCAAATGTGCTGACAACCGAGCCTTCGGAATCCCGGCCGAGCCTGGAGCACAATTTCCGCAGGCCCGTGTATGTGCGTGTGAACATCCCAGCACCTTTCAGTGACAAAGTTCGAGGTGCAGAATGGTGGAAAGACTTTGCTTGCTGCGTAATTCCGATCCCGCGAATTTCTGCTAATTGTTCGATGAATCCGCTCAAAACAAGCTCAAATGCCGCGGCGCGATTTTAGCGATCGCTAACCGACCGCGCGCCGTAAACCTTTGCGCGGCGACCGATCTATCGCGCGACAGCCCCATTCAGCTTGACGGGGAGCGCCGAGAACCCGCGGAAGCGCGCGCGGCGGCTGCGCACGGGCGGGCCGTCGGGCTGGTAATGCGGAAACCGTGTGAGAAACCGCTCGATCGCGATGCGGCCTTCGAGCCGCGCGAGGCTCATGCCGGCGCACATGTGGATGCCGGAGCCGAAGGCCAGATGGCGCGTCGGATTGCGCGCGGCATCGAAGCGGTCGGGGTCGGGGAAGGCTTCGGGATCGCGGTTGGCGGCGCCGATGCCGATGGTCACCGGCGTGCCTTTTGGCATGGCGATACCGCCGAGCATCGTTTCCTCGGTGGTGATCCGGTTGCCGAGCTGGTTGGAGCTTTCAAACCTCAGCACTTCCTCGACGGCGCTTTTCACAAGCGATGACTCCCCGATCAGTCTTTGCCGCTCATCGGGAAAGCGGATGAAAATTTCCAGCGCATTCCCGATCAGGTTGGTCGTGGTCTCATGACCGGCGTTGAGAATGAAGATGCAGTTCTGTGTCAGCTCCGTTTCGGTGAGCTTGCGGCCTTGGTGTTCACCGCGGATCAGGCGCGTCAGCAGATCCTTCTCCGGATCGCCGGGTTTGCGGCGGCGCTCTGCGATGAGGCCCTTCAGGTAATCCGCAAACTCGCGTACCGAAATATTTCCGCGCGCAAGCTGCTCGTCGGTCAGCACCGGTTCGAGCGCACCCAGGATGGCAAGCGACCAGCCGCGCAGCGGGCTACGGTCCGCATGCGGAACGCCGAGCAGGTTGCCGACGATCTCGACCGGGATCGCCGCGGCGAAGTCCTCGATCACATCGACGCGGCCTTTCTCCGCCATCGCGTCGAGCAGCCGATCGACCAGCACGATCAGTCCCGCCTCCATCCCGGCGATCACGCGGTTCGACAGCGCCGTCTGGATGGCGCGCCGCACGTGGGTGTGCAGCGGCGGATCGTTGAATACCAGGCTCGTCGTGTGATGCTCATACAGCGGTGCATCGCCATATTTCGGTTTGAACTCGATCTTCTTGTCGGACGAGAACACGCGCGCATCGCGATAGACCGCATCGCAGTCGCGCCAGCGCGTGATCAGGTACGAGCCGTCCGGCATGCGATGCACCGGATCGTGCTCGCGCAGCGCGCGGTAATAGGGAAACGGATCGTCGATGAAATCCGCGGGCAGGCGCTTGAGGTCGAAATTGCGCGCGGCCGCCCGTGCCTGCTCGGGCGCGAACCTGCCTTCGACTGGTTCGCCGACAAGGCTCATGCGTTTCCTCTACACGCAGCCAAGTCATGCCGGCGCGGCTTGTCAAGCAATTGCGCCGCCAGGAAAGTTCGGCCATGGTCCCGGCCCGAGCCAACACCCCGAGAGGAAATGTCAGTGAGACTTTACGGCTATTTCCGCTCGTCCGCGGCCTACCGGGTGCGTATCGCGCTCAACCTGAAGAAACTCCCCTATGCGCAATCGTCGGTGCACCTCACGCGCGACGGCGGCTGGCAGTGGAGCGAGGAATACCGCGCGATCAATCCGCAGAAGCGCGTGCCGGCGCTTGCGCTTTCCACCGGCGAGATCCTGCTGCAGTCGCTCGCGATCATCGAGTATCTCGATGAGATCGAGCCCGAGCCCCCGCTGCTCCCGGCCGACGCCATCGAGCGTGCACGGGTGCGCGCGGTGGCGCAGATCATCGCGTGCGATATTCACCCGCTCAACAATACGTCGGCGCTGAATTACCTGAAAGGCCCGCTCAAGCATGATCAGGCGGCGGTGGACGAGTGGTACCGCCATTGGGTGGTGCAAGGCTTCGACGCCGCCGAGGCATTGATCCACCCCGGGCCTTACGCCTTCGGCTCGCATGTCACGGTCGCCGACCTGTGCCTCGTGCCGCAGGTGTTCAACGCGCGTCGCTTCAAGGTCGACATGGGCAGGTACCCGAAGATTTCCGCGGTCGATGCCGCCTGCCTGAAACTTCCCGCCTTCGACAAGGCCCGGCCGGAGAATCAGCCGGACGCCGAATAGCCGCTCGCCTAAGAACAACAAAAGGAACGCTGCTTGACTTTCACGCCCGTCGAGGCGGGCGCTCTGGGCGAGCCGGAGCAGCCGCCGCCGCGAACCTCCAATGTGCCGGCCGCCATCGTATGGATGCTCGGCACGCTGTTGTCGTTCTCGCTGATGGCGATTTCGATCCGCCAACTCGGAGGCACGCTCAACCTGTTCGAATTGCTGATGGTGCGCGCCGTCGGCGGGCTCGGCATCCTGTTCATCGTGATGGCGGCGCAGCCCTCGCTGTTCGGCTCCCTCACGCTGCGCAAGCCGCTGGTGCATCTCATCCGCAACGGCACGCATTTCGCCGCGAACATCTGCTGGACCAATGCCGTCATCGTGCTGCCGCTCGCGACCGTGTTCGCGATCGAGTTTCTGATGCCGGTATGGGCGGGTCTGCTCGCCGTCGTACTGCTCGGAGAGCGCTTCACGCCAAGCCGCGCGGGCACGATCGTTCTCGGATTTCTCGGCGTGCTGGTGATCCTGCGGCCCGGCATCGAGGCGTTCCAGCCGGCCGCGCTCGGCGTGCTCGTCGCCTCGTTCGGCTATGCGGCCTCCAACATTGCCACCAAGAAACTGATCCCGGTGCAAAGCACGCTCGCGATCATCTTCTGGATGAACGTGATGCAGATCGGCATGGCGCTGCCCGGCATCAATCTCGATTTCCCGGCGCGCCTTGCCGCGCATCAGTGGCTCTGGGCATTCGGCCTCGCCTTCGGCGGCGCGTTCGCGCACTATTGCCTCACCAACGCGCTGCGCGTCGCCGACGCGATCGTGGTGATCCCGCTCGACTTCATCCGCATTCCGCTGATCGCATTCGTCGGCTGGATGTTCTATGGCGAGCGCGTCGACATGTGGGTGTTCGTCGGCGCGGGCATCATCGTCCTCGGCATCGTCTGGAACCTGCGCGGCGAGATGCGGAAAACCGCGCACAGCGGGACATAGTTGCGGAGAGCCCTTTTCCTGCCGCGGAATCAGCGTGTACAAGCCGAACGGACACGCGTTCCGATTCACATTTTCGACACCTTTCACGCGCTTCTTCCGCAGCCGTCGCGGGGAGACCAGTTGGACACGGGAATGCTTCGCCTGATTGCTCGAACCGCGCTCGCCGCTGCTGCCGCGATCTGCATATGCGCGCAATCCGCGCGCGCGCAGGCGCCGGGCCAATCCTGGCCGCCCGGGCCCGGTGCGGCGCCGCCTCCGCCCGGCCAGTCGTACCAGAGCCAGCTTTGCACCCGCCTCGAGGGCCAGCTTGCCGCGATCAACGGCGGCGCCGCCGCCGATCCGGCGCGCGCGGAGCAGGTCCGCCGCTACGAGGAAGCCTCCGGGCGACAGCAGGCCGAGCTCGACCGCATGGTGGCGCAGAGCCGCCGCGCGGGATGCGAGGGTTCGGGATTCTTCCTGTTCAATGCGTGGCAGTCGCAGTCGCAGCAGTGCGTCGATCTCAACCGCCAGATCTCGGGCATGCGGGGCAATCTCGACCGCATCAACGTCGACCTGCAGCGGCTGCGCGGCGGCGATCTCGATCGCGGCGAGCAGCGCCGCTCCGTGATGGTCGCGCTCGCGCAGAACAATTGCGGGCCGCAGTACCGCACCGCCGCGCGCGCACCGGGCGGCTTCTTCGATCAGCTGTTCGGCCGCGACAGCGGCGAAGGCGAACCCGGGCCCGCCGGCGATCTCGCCAATCCGGAGGCGCAGGGCGGCAGCCTGCGCACCGTGTGCGTGCGCACCTGCGACGGCTACTATTTTCCGATCTCGTATGCGACCAACGCATCGCGTTTTGCGCAGGATGAGAAGACGTGCCAGCGCATGTGTCCTGCGGCGGAAGCGATGTTGTTCTCCTACCCGACGCAGGGTGCCGACATCACGCAGGCGACCTCGATCAACGGCCAGCCGTACACCTCATTGCCGAACGCGCTGAAGTACCGCAGCGAATTCAATCCGTCCTGCAGCTGCAGGCGGCCCGGGCAAAGCTGGGCCGATGCGCTCGGCAGGGACGAGGCGGTCGAGCCCGGCGACGTTGTGGTGACGGAGGAGCGCGCCAAGCAAATGGCCTTGCCGCCGGCGCAGAAGGGCCAGACCAAAGGCAAGCAGCCGGCCGGCACTCAGCCCGCGGCGGCGCCTGCTGCGGCCACAGCGACAACGCCGCCGCCCGCGACGGCGGAGAGCGAGCCGGGCAAACGCACGGTGCGCTCGGTCGGCCCGACGTTCATCCCGCCGCGCACGCAGTAGCCTCTCCGCTCATGCCCGCGAAAGCGGGCATCCAGCTTGTGGCTTTGGGTCCCCGCTTTCGCGGGGACGAGCGGATCTGGATCAGAAATCGAACGCTTCGCTTTTCGCGCGGGTGAGCGCGCTCACCGTTGCGTCCGGCTTGGGCAATGGCGTGCCGGGATCACGGAAGCGGTTCACGATCGGATACCGCCGGTCACGGCCGAAATTGCGCAAGGTGACCTTCACGCCCGGCGCGGCCTGGCGGCGCTTGTATTCGGCGAGATTGAGCATGCGGTCGACGCGCAACACGGTGTCGCGGTCGAAGCCCGCCGCGACGATGTCGGCGATCGGCTCCTCGCGCTCGACCAGGCGTTCGAGGATCGCGTCGAGCACGTCGTAAGGCGGCAGCGTGTCCTGATCCTTCTGGTTCTCGCGCAGCTCGGCGGTCGGCGGCTTGGTGATGACGCGCTCGGGGATGACGACGCCGTCCGGTCCGAGCGCGCCAGGGGGACGCCATCTGTTGCGCAACGCCGAGAGCCGGAACACCTCGCTCTTGTAGAGGTCCTTGACCGGATTGAAGCCGCCGTTCATGTCGCCGTAAATCGTCGCGTAGCCGACGGACATTTCCGACTTGTTGCCGGTCGTCACCACCATCAGGCCGAACTTGTTGGAGATCGCCATCAGGATCGTGCCGCGCGTGCGCGATTGCAGGTTCTCTTCGGTGATGTCGCGATTGGTGCCGGCGAACAGCGGTTTCAGCGCCGCCTCGAAGCCTTCGACCGGCGCCGCGATCGGCACCGTGTCGTACTGGATGGCGAGCGCCTTCGCGACCGCGGCGGCATCCTCGAGTGAATCCTGCGACGTGTAGCGGTAGGGCAGCATCACCGCGCGCACGCGCTCGGCCCCGAGCGCATCGACCGCCATCGCGGCGCACAGCGCCGAATCGATGCCGCCGGAAAGCCCGAACACCACGCCCTTGAAGCTGTTCTTGTCGACGTAGTCGCGCAGGCCGAGGACGCAGGCCGCATAGTCGGCTTCGTCCCCCTCCTCGATCGACGCATGCTCGGACGGCAGGCACCGCCACCCGCCGTTCTCGCGCACCCATTGAGTCGTGACCACGGTTTCGCGAAACGCCGGCAGCTGGAACGCGAACGAGCGGTCCGCGTTCAGCACGAACGAGGCGCCGTCGAACACCAGTTCATCCTGCCCGCCGACCATGTTGAGATAGACGAGCGGCAATCCGCTCTCGACCACGCGGGCGACCGCGATGTTGAGCCGCACCGCGGTCTTGTCGCGCCAGTAGGGCGAGCCGTTCGGCACCAGCAGGATCTCGCCGCCGGTCTCGGCGATGCATTCCACGACGTCCGGGCCCCAGATGTCCTCGCAAACCGGCACGCCGAGGCGCACGCCCTTGAACACGATGGGACCAGGCATCGGGCCGGGCACGAACACGCGCTTCTCGTCGAACACGCCGTAGTTCGGCAGATCGACCTTGTGACGCGCCGCGGTGATCTTGCCGCCCTCGAGCAGCAGGTGCGTATTGTAGAGCTTGCCGTCCTCCACCCATGGCGCACCGACGAGCACGGCCGGCCCGCTCGCCGTCTCGCGCGCTAGCGCTTCCACGGCCGTGCGGCACGCGGCCTGGAATGCCGGCTTGAGCACAAGGTCCTCGGGGGGATAGCCCGCGACGAACAGCTCGGGAATGATGATGAGGTCGGCGCCCTGCTCGGCCGCCGTGGCGCGCGCGCGGCGCACCTTCGCGGCATTGCCGCTCACATCGCCGACAGTCGGATTGAGCTGCGCGAGCGCGATGGCGAGACGGTCGGCCGGAGCGTTCATGACACCGATTTAACGGTGCTACCCGCCCGCCGCAATGCAGTCAGATGAAACCCAGCCATTCGGCCAACGCGAGAAGCCAGGCGAGCCCCGCGATCAGGAGCGCGACGCCGACCGCGGCCGAGCCCATATCCTTGATGCGCCCGATGTCCGGGTGGTGCGTGGCGGTGACGTGATCGGAGAGCTTTTCGATCGCGGTATTGAGCAACTCGACCGCGAGCAGCAGCAGCATGACGCCGATCAGCGCGAGGCGCTTCCAGGCAAGCGGGGTGATGAAGAACGCGAGCGGAATGCCGAGCGCGAGGGCGACCAGTTCCTCACGGACGGCCGCTTCGGAGCGTGCCGCGGCCAGAATTCCGCGCCACGAGTTGATCGTGGCGCGCCACATGCGAAACACGGGCCAGTCCCCCCCGCGCGAACCGCGCGCTCGTTCTGTTACAATCCCGCCGCCACCTGCAACGGCTTCGCCTTGGCTGCTCTCTCGGCCTTGAGCAATTCGGCCAGCAGGAAAGCGAGCTCGATCGCCTGCTCGGCGTTGAGCCGCGGGTCGCACAGCGTGTGATAGCGATTGTTCAGGTCCTGGTCGCTGATCGCGCGCGCGCCGCCGGTGCACTCGGTCACGTCCTTGCCGGTCATCTCCAGATGCACGCCGCCGCCATGCGTTCCCTCCGCCGCGTGAACGGCAAAGAAGGTCCTCACCTCCTGCAGGATGCGGTCGAACGGCCGCGTCTTGTAGCCGCTCTCGGCGGTAATCGTGTTGCCGTGCATCGGGTCGCATGACCACACCACGGCGCGGCCCTCGCGCTGCACGGCGCGCACCAGCGCGGGCAGATTGTCGCCCGCCTTGTCGGCGCCGAAGCGGCAGATCAGCGTCAAGCGGCCCGCTTCATTCTCCGGATTGAGGATATCGATCAGCTTGACCAGCTCGTCGGCCTTGAGCGACGGGCCGCATTTCATGCCGATCGGATTCTTGATGCCGCGGAAATATTCGACATGCGCGTGATCCGGCTGGCGCGTGCGGTCGCCAATCCACACCATGTGGCCGGAGGTGCAGTACCAGTCGCCGGTGGTGGAATCCTGCCGCGTCATCGCCTGCTCGTAGCCGAGCAGAAGCGCCTCGTGGCTGGTGTACACGTCGGTGCCGCGCAGCTCGGGATGATCCTCCAGGTCGAGCCCGCAGGCCTGCATGAAGTTGAGCGTCTCGGTGATGCGGTCGGCGACCTGTCTGTAGCGCTCCATCGCCTTGGGGTCTTTGACAAAACCCAGCATCCATTGATGCACGCGCCCGAGGCTCGCGTAGCCGCCATGCGCGAAAGCGCGCAGCAGGTTCAAAGTTGCGGCGGACTGGTGATAGGCCTCGACCAGCCGGCGCGGATCGGGCGTGCGCGCGTCCTTGGTGAACTCTGCTCCGTTGACGATGTCGCCGCGATAGCTCGGCAGCTCCACGCCGCCACGCTTCTCCATCGGCGAAGAACGCGGCTTGGCGAACTGGCCCGCAATGCGGCCGACCTTCACCACCGGCGAAGCGGCCGCGAAGGTGAGCACCGCCGCCATCTGCAGAAACACGCGGAAGAAGTCGCGAATCGAGTTCGCGCTGTGGTCCTCGAAGCTCTCGGCGCAATCGCCGCCTTGCAGCAAAAAAGCATCGCCGGCAGCGACCCGCGCGAGCGCCTTCTTCAGGTTGCGCGCCTCGCCGGCGAACACCAGCGGCGGAAACGACGCAAGC
>VBAH01000009.1 GCA_005884685.1 Alphaproteobacteria bacterium | reverse complement strand
GCGGTCCCGGTGATCACCGGGACCAGCTCCGCTTTCATGGCGCAAAGGACGCGCTGTAATGATGCAAATTGCAGCGTGTCATCGGCATAACCGCGCGATTTCGAGGCTTTCCGCGAACGTCCGATAACGGCGCTGTGCCGAGGGTCCGATAAGGGGGGTTATCGGACCCTCGCTGCAGTCAGAGTTTTCGCGCCTTGGCGCGCTCGATCGCCTTGCCGTATGCGGCGCGATCGGCAAGTGCGTGGCCAAGCTGTTGGTGCATCGCCTCGACGTCCGCCCAGGTCAGCTCCAAGCCGACATAGCTTCGATCGTCACCAAGGCGAAACAGCGCGGTCACGCCGAGTGGGTAGCTTCTGGCCAGACGACTCTCAGGCGCAATGCTGCGCTGGATCGCGAATCTGCCGTTGGTCCAGTACCGCGGCTCCGGTTCGTGAAGCGTCACCTTCTCAAGGCGGCGCCGACGGCTGCGCGCCATCAGCAGCTCGTCCGGATCTCGCTCACGTCGATCTGCGCATTCGACACACTGTAGGAGCTCGGACCCTCGCACAGGTGACCCATCGCTTTGACCTTGATGAAGCGCGGCTTGTCTTCATCGGCCGCCGGCAGCGCCCCGACTGCGACGGTGAGGAAGCTGCGGATGCATTCCGGCAAATGCGCGATCTCGATCTGCTTGATGGCCTTCGCCTTGCTCGGCGCGACGAACTCAACGTTGAAAGACACGATCGGCCTCTTCCATGTGATGTGCGCGGCGCGAACCTCGCCGCATGACGGGGATGGTGCGCCCGGCCTCGCGAACGGTGCTCAGGCCCGTGTCGCGCGCTGGCGTCGTGAAGCTGCGTTCCGTTCGCGGCGCGCGACCGGCCACGCGATCGCGCAGACGTTCGGTGAATCGCGCTGCCTCATCCTTCTGCTCGAGGAAGAGATGCGGCCGGTTGCTGAGTGGTGGCGACATCTGGCGGATCATCCCGACCAGTGTCGCGAGCTGCTGCTCGATCTCGGAAACGCTGAGACTCACATTGCCGTCCCCGAAACGCGAAAGCGCCCGGCAGCCGCTCGGGCTCCAGGCGCTGTTCTCTGCACGGTAGCAATGTGCGGGCTTTTACCCTGAGGGTAAAGCGGCCTCTCGCACCATGGTTACCAAAATGTTTTCTTCGAAGGTGACCGACCGCATCGGCGCTGATCGCGGCGCGCGGGCGACATCCTGTTCGGCCAGTGCCTCGAGCGCATCCCGGAAGCGGCGCGCGATGTAGGATTCGTAAGTGCCCGTGCGCCGGATGTTTGGAAGCTCCACCTTGCCATAGGTGCGATTCTCGCCGAGGACCTGGTGCAGGATCAGCGTGTCCAACTTGCCTAGCGTGCTGCCGAGATACTGGAGATGTGCTTTGACTTTCCTGGCGTCCTCGAGCGCATGAATGATCGATATCTCTTTCGCGAGCTCCGCATCGACTCGGCTGCCCTGCTGCCATGTGGATGATCCGACGCCGCGGCTCGCTCGCTCGAGGATGGCCTGCGAGAGCCGGCCGGCCCGATACGCACCGTCCGAAATGCGATCGTGCGAGCGCTCCCATTCCAGAATGTCGACGCGGCGATTGACGTTCGCGAGGACGCGTTGCCCGGCGCCGCGGTCTGGGTCCGGGTTCGGATCAGGCACCGCCACGAGCGACACGGCGATGTTCCGTGACTCGGGCGGCACGCCTCGCACGCCGAGATCGCATGCGTTCGTGGTGTCGTAGCGACCTGTTCTGTGTGGACGCAGGGGCGAGTCCCTTCCTTCAGCCGCGCTCAGCTGCGAGGAGCAGCTCTTCCAGCGCATCCGGTTCTCCGACGCCGATGTCGGGCTCGATCGCGCTTTCGGAGAAGGTGATCGCCGCGCCGATGACGATCCATACGGTGTCGCTGCCGCGCGCGATTCGCGCGGGCGATTTCATCACCGCTCGGATCTTCAGTTCGCCGTGGCCTTTGGAGTGGACGCGTAGGAAGGTGCGCGCCTGGTCGAACACGCGGACGCGATACTGGCCCTCGATCGCGACCTGATATTGTTCGTCCACGCGGAGAACGCAGCCGTGCAGGCACGGCTGGTGACGGCCGATCAGCACGCCGAGGCGAAGTGTCGCCGGCAGCGTGAACGTCAGACGGTAGAAATCGCCGGACATCGCACGCTCCTTCAACAGGGCGACGTCCGCGCAGGCGGGATGCAGAAAACAGCAGGTAAGTGACCGCCGCGTTAACGGGTCTAAATTTCCGGCGTCGCCGGCGTTCGGTCAGTTAACGGCGTTGGAACCGGGCGATCTCATCGGCATCGGCCGGACGGACCTCGCAGCGCCGTACGCGCCAACCGATCCCATCGTGCTCGGAGAAGAAGGTCACGCTCCAAAGCAGATTCTTCAGCGGGATAATGCGGACGACGCGCTCGTCCGTCTCGTAATGCGGCATCGATGGCGGCAACAGAAAATCAGCGGCTGAGACCGAAGCCTCGGCCGACATAACCGCCATGGATGGCGAGACTTTCTGTTGCACCTCACGTCCCTGCATCGTGCCCGCCGCTCAATATGGCGGTGTTCGCAGGGAAAATCCACAAGTTGCATCAACGGGCTGGGGCAGGGGATTGAGGCGATCGTGTCGGACCAGGTTCCTTCGCCGCAGTGATCAGCGCGAGCAGCTCGTAACCTTGTCGGCGCGCACCGCCCTGTTCCTTCCAGTGATTTGTTGTGTGGTGCCATTCGAAGCGGCTCGCCACCAAGCTCGTTTGTTCGTCGATCTTCTCGACGGTCAGACCTGCGTTCTTCAGCGTCGTGATCGACGCCTCGATCCTGTCCTGGCGCGCGCGGCGCTGCTCCGGTTGCTCCATATGTTCTCGGCGATCGTCCATCCTCTCCTCCTTGTTAGCCGGTGCGCGACTTGTCCACAGCCACGAGGCCACGCAGTGGCAGCTTGTGCTGCTTGTCCTGCTCCGCGAGCTTTTGCCGTCGATAGCGACCGATGCCGCTGGTCACCTCGATGAAGAAATTGCTGCCGAGAACGTTGAGGCGGCCGCATTCGATCAGAACCGTCATCAGGCCGACCGCGTCGCCATTGAGGTCTTGATCACACCAGCGTTGGAGCAGCGTCTCGACGCGACCGGGTTGCTCATGGGGCATGCGCTCGATCGCGAGTCGCTTACCTTCAAGTTCTATCCACAGCCGCGCGTGTGCCTGTGAATCACCTTCGGTCCCGCTAACTCCTTCTTCGGAAAGCCCTGCGGTCGTGCCGCGGGCGATGTCCCCGGAATCGTCCCCAAGCTTTTGTGCTAAGATCAGCTTTGCTCTGGCGTGGCTTGCCACGGTGCCACGGTCGGCCACGGCGTGGCCTGTCCCTGTGGACAACGCCGCCTCCAGCGCGACGCCCTTCCGCAGCTTGTCTCGGAGCGCGAAAAGTTCGGGGTCCGGCAGGTCCTCGATCCACGCCACCAAGCCGTCGAGCTGCTCCGTGTCGATCCAACCGGCCTCGTGACGGCGGGCAAGGTCCTTCTCCAGCCAACGTCTCGCCTTGCGGCGCCGATCGCGCTCAGGAGCGGTCGCGTCGATCTGATCGGGGTTACGGCCGTAGAACGTCACGACGTGATCCTGATCGATCCAGGCGATGTCTTTGTGCTTCAGGGCTGCAAAGATGCGCACGGCATCCGCGGGCGGCATTCCCATCGCGGCCGCAAATTCGATCGGCCGGAAATCGCCGACGTAGCCGCGCGGGTCCGCGGCGTTGGCGTGACACTCGAGACGGCCGACGAAGGCCTGCACCTGAAACAGCGGGAGGCAAGTCATGTCGGCGACAACGCGCCAGAGTGCGTCGTCGAAGAACTTGTTTTCGAGGCGGCACCACAGCCACTTTTTGTGTCGGTCGCGCTTCTGCAGCACGACGGCATCTTCAACGGCTGTGCTGAGGCGCTTCATGCTGCCGCCTGCAGGTGAACAACCGTTTCGAGCTTGCCGGGCTCGCGGCCCCACGTGTCCCAACCCTTACGAGGCGCGCGGGAGAACAGCTCGACGCGCCGCGCTCCGGGCATGAGGCGTTCGCAGAACGCGAAAATTGTTTCCGGCTTGCGCGAGTGTCCGCGCACGATGCCATCGAAACAATTGTCCTGCACGATCGTCTGGGGCGAGCCGATGATGCCGATGATGAAGGGCTCGGACACCGACCGAAGCCTATACGCGGTGCCGCGCCGCAGCTTTCCGCTTGCCGTGAGCTTGCGCCATGCGCCGCCGGTTGAGTACCGCGCGTTGCCCCAGCGTTTCAGACACGCGCCCTGCGGCGACTCGCCCGAGTTGTGTCCTTTGTAGTGCCGCTTCACATCGCCACCGTTGAGGAACAGCGGCCACGTGCAGCACAGCACGATCACACTGTTGCGCTTGAGAAGATCGCGCACGGGCAGCGCGTATATCTCCTCGAACTCCATGTACCCGTATTGCGCGACCGAACTCTTGGCTTCGCCCTTCGGCGAACGGTTCTGGTTCTTCCAAGGCGGATCGATCAGCGCGAGGTCGTAGGTGCCCGCGCGGAGCTGGTCGAACGGTTCGGGTGCGTAGAGCAGCGTCATGAGCGCACCCCGCCCGGGCCTGCGATGGACCGACCCGGGCGGGATTGTGCAGCTGCCTGCGATGCGGCGGACAGGCAACTGGACAGTCCGGCCCCGCCCGCGGAGTCAACAGAACGCAGGGCGGGACCGGACAACCTCGGCCGAGGTGAAAAGCACGAAAGCCCTCGACCGAATGGGGCTCCACGCGCGCCCGCGCGCGTAGCAACTGCTGTGCCAAGGCGCTTCAATTGAGCATCCCCAGCGCCTTCATGTAGGTTTCAAGGATGGCTTCCTCGGAGAGCCGCGCTTCGCGCCCGTGTTCGCGCTCATAGTTGCGGATCTTCACCACGTTCTTGATCGCGCGCGTGCTGAAGCCATTCGCCTTCGCCTCGGCGTAGATGTCGCGCTTGTCGTTGGACAGCTCCCTGCGCTCGTCCTCAACCCGTTCGATACGCTCGACGAAGGCCTTGAGGTGTTCTTTGGCGAACCGATGCGGGTCCGCAGCGACCTCCTTCATCTTTCGGACGTGCGGATTTTCGTCGCTCATTGCACCTGTCCCTCCTCGACGGCGCGGGCGGACGCCTCAAGCAGCTCGGAGACGCAGCGTTCGAGATCGCCGCCGAATTTCATGTTGGCGAGGTTGAGCAGGAAGCTGTGAGCGCGCGGCGACACGCGCCCGCGCAGCGGCACGCAGGCATCGTGCTCGACGCGGATCACCGGCAGGATGATCACGTTCTGCGCGCTCATGCGGGCCACCCGCTGCGCGTGGCTGCGTCGATGGTGAAATGCTTCATCGCCGCGCGGATATGATCGTGCACGGCCTGTTCGCCCGCGCGTGTGCGCCGCTGTTCGTAGGCATCGTCCACGGCAACGAGCACGTCATCGAATGTGATGCCGCTGCTCGGCCGCGCGATGGAATAGCCGCCTGCGGCGCCGCGCACGGCTTTGAGGATTCCCGCGTGAACAAGGCGCTGCAGGGCGGGCTCTAAATGACGCGCCGGAACGCCGAGCGCCGCCGCAAGTTTCGCCTGGTTGCACAGCCGCGGCCGCGCCGACAGCGTGCACACCGCCGCGATCGCCAGCTCGTAGCGCGGGATCACTGGATCGTCCCCGTGACAGGCCGCGGCTCTTCGTCGGCGAGCATGGCTTCGATTTCGCGAAGTTCGACCCTGCTGCCCGCTTCATCGAGTGCGAGCTTCACCGCGTCCGCGACAAATTCCGCCGGGTCCTCGCCTTCAGCGGTGCAGTGGGCATCGACCCTTGCGAGCAGCTCGGGATCGAGGATCAGCAGCGACGGCGAGAAGGTGCGTGCTGGATCAGCCATGGGCGGCCTCGTTCGGGTTTCTCGGGAACGCAGGCACGCAACCACTTATCCACACAGACACGCGTGGCCGATTCGACTCTGTCGACGGCGGGAGTCAGGATTTGCCCGCGAGCGGAGGTGCGGGTCTTGTTTACGCGAGCAAACGTTGCGGCGGGGACGCGCGCGGAACGATGGCTGAGCGATGCGCATTGTGGTTTCGGCCGCAAGACGAAACCGGCGCAGACGACAGCCAAAGACAGAAATTGTCAGCCTCCCGACGAAAGCGTTTCACGCTTCGTCCGCGGCGCGTGTGACTCTGCGCCGCATCGGTTGTCCCATTCCGCAACGCCAGCCGTTGACTCGTCCGAGGGACGCCCGGAGCGTGGTCATGGTCGAGCGGTTGCGTTTGATCGAGCCGGTGCCGATCGAAGTCAGTCTCGTAACCGCGCTCTCGCACGTCGAGGACATCGGCTTCGGCGGACTTCTCGTGTTCTACCGCGCGGAGCGGTGCTACGAGACGGGCGGAACCCTGCACGTCGTCAAGCACAAGATCGCCATCCCGCACCCCGGCCTTCAAATCGGCAACCCTATCGTGCGCGCCTTCATCGAAGGCCCGCCGCGAGGGGCGCCGTTGCGCTTGATCAAGTAGCGCGCTCACGCTGCCGCACTCTGTTGGGCGAACATCGCCGCAAGATCCGGGCGGAGGATGCCCGCCGGGATGCTCGTGATCTTCGCCAGTGGCGCCAAAATGTCGGTCGGAACGGGCTGCAACCCGTTTTCGATTCGCGACAGTTTGGCGGTGGAAGGTCGACGCTTCGAGCCGGCACGTTTCAGCTGGTCGGCTAGATCGTCGAGAGTAAGGCCCGCGCCTGTCCGGAACGCCCTCACACGGGCGCCTTCGGGGAAGCGTGCCTTCGCTCGTCGCACGTTGCTCATGCACCTTCGCTCTTACACTGGATGCAAATTCTGCGTCAAGGCGGGATTGCATCTGATGCTCGGGAGCGGTGTTTGCACCGGATGTAACGTGCCGATATGTCGAAGAGAATTCGAGGCCCACAGGCTCGCCGCCGTACCTTCATGAAGGAATGGCGCAAGCACCGCGGAATGACTTTGGAGGAGGCCGCGCCCCGATTCGAGATGTCGGAGGCGCAGCTCTCGCGAATCGAAAACGCGAAGTCGCCCTATACCCAAGACACCCTCGAACTGGCCGCAGTGATCTACAAAACCGACGTGGCCAGCGTTCTGTTTCGCGATCCCAGGAGCTCCGACGCTTTGTGGGACGCAATCGCGCAGGTTCTCGGCAAGACCGGAACGTAGGCCGTGGGCGTCATCTCGCCCTGATTCGGCCGTCCGTCGCGAAGTTGTCTTAGAAATCTCCTGTTCCGAGTCGGTGGTAAAGCCGCGCTGCTGCTCGGATATTGCATCTGATGCAAAATTACCGTTGACTAGCTTTTGCAGTGGATGCAAGTTCGCGCCGTCCTGGGTTATCTCAGGCGGAGCGAAGGATGCCGAACCAAGTCAGCAATCTCCTCGACCTGCAGCTGATCCGCCGCATTGTCGCGCGCGCGGTGTCGGCGCCGCTCACCGTTAAGCTCAATCGTATCGACCTGCGGCGGGACATCGGGATGGTCCACGCCAACGGCTGCCCGCTCCGTCTGCGGGCGCTGCTGCACGCGGGCACCGTCGATTTTTTCCACGACGTGCTCGGCATCCACCGGCACCTGAACCGCGAGACGGGCGCACTCGATCCAGTGTTTCGCCCGCGCTTCGTTTGGCCCCGCACCCTCAGCAGGTCGCGCGACCGCCGGAGGGCTGCTTGATGCCGACGCTCGAAGAGGTCAGCGACTATAGCGTTGTCGATTGGTCACTGGTGCCCGAGCACTGCCGCGATGGTCTGAGGCGATATCTCGAGCACGGGAAGGTGCCGGGCCATTTTCTCACGGCGCTGCTGCGCAACGATCTCAGGGAGACGTGCGCGCGCGCCGATCATGTCAACCTGCAGCGCCTCGGCGACTACGTAAAGTTCCTCTACAACTTCGCGCCCCGCGACTCGTGGGGCTCGCCGGAGAATTTCGACGCTTGGGTCGCCCGCGGTGGCCTCGGCCAGGCGGAGGCCGCGTGATGTCCGCGCAGGTCACGAGCTGGTGCTGGCGCAGGTTCGGCGACGTTCTGATGCTCGTCACGGAGACCGGTGGCGCGCTCGTGATCCTCGCGCCGAGCCGCCGCAAGGCGAAGCCTGAAATCCAGACGCGGGATCTTAAGACCGGCATGTTGCGCGCCATCCATAAGGATGACGAAGCTGCGCAGCTGATCGCCGCGGCGCCCGACCACCTCCTGATCGCTCGCGCGATGACGCTCAGCATCGCCACCTTCGAGCGATGGCAGCACCCGGGCAAAGGCGAAATCTGCTTTGGCGGCCTGCGGCACGCCACCACGCTCGATCAATTCGGCGTGCCGTCCCTCACCGCCAGTACTCGGCACGAGCTCGCTGCCGCCGTCGCGAAAGCGGAGGCCTGACACATGGCGGGCAGGCTCACCAAGTTTGCGGGGGTAGCTCAGTTTCTAGAGCGCAGGCGATCCTCGCCTGAGGTCGTCGGTGGAAAGCCGACCCCCCGCTCCATCAAATCGCTGTGGCCCCTATCGCCGATGCACCGGCGCAGCATCAATTGGCTCGCCGTCGCCGTGTTCGGCACCGGCGGTGTCAGCATCCTCCTCCTCGTCCTGTCGGTCGGGTTCGCGGGCTATCTCACCGGAAAGGGGCTGCTATGGCCGTGATGCCCACAGCCGACAGCACACGGGCCTATCAGGCTATGATGCCGTGGCTCATGGCGGTCCAGGACATGATCGACAGCGCGCGTGTGGACGAGCGCAGCCGCACCGGCCTGACAATTCTCGTGGCGGGATATTTTTTCGGGGCTGCCTGCGGCGCGATGCAGCGGTCGGTCGGTGCGCCGATTAGCGAGCCGCTGCCCGAAACCGCGCGCGAGCTGGCGGAGCTTATCCAAACCACGGTCCTGGCTGGATGGAAGGGCGAAAAGCAATGACGCCCGCCGCGCGCGCCTGCTTGGACGAGGCGCTTGACGCCGCCATGCGGCTGCCCGGCCGCATCACGAATGCGGTCATCCGCGCAGGCCGAGGCGCGAAACGGGACGACGAGCGACTCGAGCAGCTGAAGATCGCGCGCGAAGGGTGTGCCGAGTTGTTCACCAAGATTGGCTTCGCGGAGCTCGCTCTCAAGACCGGCCGGCGAGTGAGCGAAGAGGAAGCCGCGGCGGCCGACATGGGACCGAAGGTGTGAACATGTCGGTCACCGCCCTTCCCAAGGAGCCCGAGCGGGTGAATACGTCGGAAGCCATGAGCATCACCGGCCTCGAGGAGCGCCGGGTGCAACAGAAGGCGGAACGCGGCGAGTTCGGGAAGGGCGTAGCGATCAAGATCGACGGCGTGTGGTCATTCGAAGTGGCGGGGCTGCGTTCCTGGCTCAGAGACCTCGGAGAGCAGCAATGGCAGACCCGAAAAAAGGTCGCAAAGGCAAACCCCCGCGGAAAGCCCCGCCCAACACCGAGTGGCGTTGGTCGAATCGCACCGGCTGGACGCTCCAAGGTCGTGTCCGTATCGCCGGCCGTCTCCGACGTTGGGCGCTTCGAACAGGCGATGTCGAGCTTGCGGCAACTCGGGTCGCGGAGGGCATCGCGCGCCTGAAGGCGGCGACGTTCGAGGATGGGAATCGCATTCGCTACGCCGATGCCGCCGCCGCCTGGGCGGAAAAGCACATCATCCACGAGGTGAGCGCGAAAACGGCACAGCGCTACGCGGTGTCGCTGATCCAGCTGAAGCCGTTCCTGATCGACCTGTTCTTGGATGAGATCGACACGGATCTGTGCAAGGAGATCGTCGATAAGCGGCGCGCGCAAGGCGTCACGACAGCCACGATCAAGCGCGACATGACGGCGCTGGCCAGCGTCCTCGACTATGCCGACGTGGAGACGAACCCGGCCCGCCTTCGCACGAAGAAGCTCAAGGAGCGCCGCGACCCGATCGTGCTGCCGCAACCGGCGAGCATCGTGCGGATGGTCCGGCGGGCGCCGGGGCGGCTTAGCGACCTCATCCGAGCGTTTCGACTGACCGGATGCCGGCTTGAGGAGCTGGCGTTCGCCGAACGCACCAAGCTGGACTACACCCGTCGACAGCTCACCGTCATCGGCAAGCGCAACAAGCAGCGCACGATCGACCTGGACTTCACGGTGGAAGGAGAGACGACAGCCTACGAGATCCTGCGGGCGTTGCCGGTACGCATCGGCTGTAAATGGCTCTTCTGGCACGGGGATGGGGAGCCGTACCGAAATCTCTCCAGCCGCTTCGCCGCGCTCGTCCACGGCGAATTTCTGGCCGCCTACGATGCCTTCCACGGCACGACCGAGAAAACGCGGCCGCCGCTCAAGGTGCTGCTGGCGGCCGAGGGCGGTCCGGACTGGGCCGACATCGGTTTCCAGACCTTCAGCATCCATCACCTGCGGCATCTGCACGCGGTGGAATGGCTGAAAGACGGCCGGTCGATCTACGACCTGAAAGGCCGGCTGGGCCACGAGTCGATCAAGACCACCGAGATCTATCTGCAATTCCTCACCGAGGAGGAAAAGCGCCAGGTCATGTTTGGCCGCAGCGCCGGCGGGCCCGCGAGCGAGGCTGCGCGCGGGTAGGAGTCGCAAAAAGAGTCACCACTGTTGCGGTTTGGCGTCGCGTCCGAGTTGGCTATAGCTTTGATTGGGAAGAAAAAACGAGATCAAAAGGACGGAGTCACCATGCATGGGCCTATCGGTTTAGCAAACCGCCGCCTTCAGCCACTCGGCCACCTCTCCGGCGCGGCCGGTATGCCCGAGCACCCTCGCATTGACAAGGCGCGGACCCGCGCGTCGCGCGCCTGTCATACCGCCACGTACGGCCCCGGCTTGGGCGCTTGCGGCCCGGCAAGCAGGAACGAGAAGAAGTGCCGCGGCGGCTCGTAGTGCTCCTCGGAGGTCGCCGGCTCGATGAAATGATCGGCGCACAGGTCAGCGCGTACGAAGAACGCGTTCGATCCGGAAATATTGCAGCCCACCACGCGGTAGCCCTTGCTGCGCCCGAGACGCACCAGCGCCTCCAGACTGGCGCCGAAGAAATTGCTGCCGTCGCCCGCCGCATTGGGCTGATAGGGAACGGTCAGCGACAGCGGTGGGTGCAATCCGGCATTGTACTCGATCACAACGACGCGGGGCTTGACGACCTCGATCGCCTTCCAGACCCAATAGTCGTTGAAGTCGATGTCGATGCTGAGCAGGTCGATTTCGCCGCCGACATCGGCGCTGCGGATCAGCGTGTTGATGCTCTCGGCCGTGACCAGGCTTTGCTTCAAGGCAAGCCGCCCGTCTTTCAGGAACGGATCGAACATCGCCGTGATCGACTTGCAGCCTTGCGCATTCGCCTCGATCCACAGCCCGCGCCAGCCCTCGATCAGGAGCTTGGCGGTGTTGCATTCTACTCCGGTCTCCACACCGAACTCGACGAAGGTGCGATTCGAGGTGCCGATGCGGCGGAAGATCTCCTGGATGATGCCGTCCTCGTCGTGCTGCGAGTAGACCTTGAACCCATGCCGCAATAGCCGCTTTGGATCGGCGTAGCGCGGCTGCGCCAGCGTCTCGGCCCAGAAGCGGTGCAGGTTCATCTGCACCATCGCGGCGTTGAAATTGGCGATGTGGTTGAGCGCAAAACCGATCTGGCTGTTGGCGTCCATTGAGCGCACTCCGGTATTACGGGTCGGGCGGAGCTAGCGGCGCGCGTGCGCCGCCGGCCGGCCGGCGAAATCGTCCGGGCTGAGGATTTCCGGCAACCGGATCGCGGGCGGGTCGCGGCGCGGAAAGCCGATCATGTTGAAGGAAACCACATTGCCGAAGATATCATGGGGATGGCGATAGAAGTTCTGCGGGTTGAACAGCGGCGTGATGTGCCACCACAGGCGATAGCCGATCTCGAACAGCAGCGAAATGAGCTGCCGCGAGCGGTCGGCGCGGTCGTTCTCGATATAAAGCGCAGGTTGAAGACGCCCGATCGTTCCGCGCGCGCCCGCGACCACCTCGGCTTCCATGCCCTCGACATCGACCTTGAGCAGGCGCAGCCGCGGCAGATTGAGACTGTCGATCGTCACGACCTCGATCTCGTCGCCCAGCGCGCCCCCGAGCGCTACGCCGCCGAAATTGTCCGTCCGCACGTAATCGAGCGGCGGAACGCGGATGGTCCCGGGCGTGCTTCCGACCGCGCGCCGATACGCCGTCACGTTGGCCAGGTTATTGGCACGAAGATTGTTGCAAAGGAGGTCGAAGATCGTCCGCTGCGGCTCGAACGCGAGCACCGCGCCGGCCGGCGCCACCAGCCGCGCCATTCCGACCGTCAGCGCACCGATGTTCGCGCCGACGTCGACCGCCACGTCGCCGGGGCGAAGCAACTGGCGGAACAGGTCGATTTCGCCCTCGGAGTATTCGCCGTAGACCTCGAGCGAACGCCCGATATACGCGTCGTTGAGCAGATAGGAGAGCTTGCCGTGGCGGCAATCTTTGGTTCCGATTTTCATCGGTGCTCGACTTCCGCTAGCGCTGCGCCGCAATCCAAGCTTGGGTTCACGAATCGGCCGCGTTAGGGTGCGGCGCGACATCCGCGCGACCGAAGCATGTTCCATAGTGGCCTTGAAACCTCCACCATGAAAGCTCCCCCCTCATTCCTGATGCAGGAGGCGACCCTGCTGCATCAGCAAGGACGGCTGTCGGAGGCCGCGGCGCGCTACGAGCACGTGCTGGCGCAGGACAAGAAGAACGCCGATGCGCATTTCCTGCTGGCGTCGATCCATTGCCAGCAGGGCCGGCTTCCCGAGGGCATCGAGTTCGCCCGCAACGCGATCAGGATCCAGCCGAGATATGCGGCCGCGCACAATCTGATCGCGATGGCGCAGCAGCGGCTGGGGCGCACGGAACTCGCGCTCAACAGCTTCGACCGCGCGGTCGCGGCCAATCCGAAGTTTGCCGAGGCCTGGTTCAACCGTGCCCTGACGCTGCTGGCGCTCGGGCGGCGGCCCCAGGCGATCGAGAGCTTCGACCACGCGATCGCGCTGATGCCGGACCATGCGCAGGCGCGCCATGGACGCGGCACGGCGCTGATGCTGGAAGACCGCAACGCCCAGGCGCTCGCCGATTTCGATGCCGCGGTCACGCACGATCCACGGCTCGCGCATGCGTTTGCCAACCGCGGCTATCTGCTCAACCGGCTGGGACGCTTCGAGGAAGCATTCGCCGATCTTGCCCGCGCGCTCGAGCTTGCGCCGGACGATGACGACGTGCGCTATCACGCCGCGCTGGTGGAGCTGTTGCACGGGCGCTGGCGCGAGGGATGGGTGCACTACGAGGCGCGGCTGACCGCGCGCAGCCTCGACACGACACGCACATTCATCCCGCCGGCCTACCCGCGCTGGCAGGGCGAGCCGCTCGACGGGGATCTGCTCGTCCTGCTCACCGAGCAGGGCCGCGGCGACGTGATCCAGTTCGCGCGCTTCGCCGCGCAGCTGGCCGGGAGTGGCGCCCGCGTGGCGATCGCAACGCAGCCGGCCTATGCGTCGATGTTTGCGAGCATTGCCGGCATCGAGCGGATCATCACCGACACCGATGAGCTGGCGACGCTCGGACCGCTGCGCTGGCAGATGCTGGTGAGCGTCCCCGGGGTTCTCGGCATCACGCCGGAGACGATCCCGGCCGCAACACCGTATCTGTCCGCCGATCCGCCGCGCATGGCCGCTTGGCGGGCGCGGCTCGGGCCGGGGTTCAAGATCGGCATCTCATGGCAGGGCAGTCCGTCCTTCATTCACGACCGGGGCCGCTCGATCCCGTTGACGGCGTTTGCACCGCTTGCCGATCTGCCGGGCGTCCGTCTGATCTCGCTGCAGAAGCGGCCGGGCGTGGAGCAGATCCGGGCGGTGCCGTTTCGCGAGCGCATCGAGCAGGTGCTCGATCCATCCGACACAGGCGAGGGGGCGTTTCTCGACACGGCGGCGCTGATCGCCAATCTCGATCTGGTCGTGGCGTCGGACTCGATGAATGCGCATCTCGCCGGCGCGCTCGGGCGGCGGACGTTCATCGCGCTGCGCAAGGTGCCGGATTGGCGCTGGCTGCTCGGGCGCGAGGATTGTCCGTGGTACCCGGCCGCGCGCCTGTTCCGTCAAGCCACCGACGGCGAGTGGCAGGATGTGTTCACCCGCATTGCCGTGGCCGCCGGGGAGGCGGCCGGCTGGTCGGCGAAGTAAAGACTCTTAGGTGGGCATGATCTGATCCGAAAACCGGTACCCATCCCCGATCGGGGTCGAGGACATGCTTTTCGGGATCATGCCCTACGCCGCGGCGCGCAATTGCGGCGCAACGGTCGCTGCCTCGGGCTGGCTCTTCAGCCAGTCGCGCGCTGCGCGCTGGGCCTGACCGATCTCGGCGTCCGTCATCTCGGCGGCGATCTCGCGGCGCATGCGCGCGGCGTCCGCGTAGCCCTTCATGGCCGCGATGTTGAACCACTTGTGCGCGGTGACGAGATCGACCGGCGCCGAACGGCCGCAAGCATGCATGATGCCGAGGTCATAGAGTGCTGCGGCGCTCGTCTCCGCGTTCAGCGTGGGCGCATCGGCGCATTCGTATTGGGCCATGTTGGCCTCCCCTTATCCCCTTCGCGCCTCGTCCCCACGAGGCTTACGTCCCATGCGCGCAGCGTCCTGAGCACTGCGAGCGAGGTGACTATCGGGCAGCAGCTTTGAACGCGGACTTAAATGTTGCGATGAATCGAAGGTGAAGGATGCGGCCGCCGCGCTCGCCCCGGTGTGCCGAAAACCCCCGGTTGGCGGGGTTTCCCGCCATTCGATGACGAAGCAGTAACCCTCCCGGTTGGCGCGCGGGTAACTACAAGGGCAGCGCGCCGCTAACCTCGCCCGGCGGCAGTGCCGGCGCGGGCGCATCATGCATGCGCGGCTTGCCCGCCTTTTCTCCGCCCAACAGAATGTGCAACAAAGCAGCGGTGGAAGCCCATGCACGGAGCAATCGAAATGAAGTTTGCAGCATCCTTCGCGGCCGCCGCGCTGCTCGCGCTCGCGGGCTCTGGCGCGGCGCTCGCCGCCGAGCCGACCGGGACCTGGCTCACCCAGACCGGCACGTCGCGCATCCGGGTTGCGGACTGCGGCGGGGCCCTGTGCGGCACGATCGTGTGGCTGAAGGAGCCGAACGATCCGGAGACCGGCAAGCCGAAGACCGACAAGAACAACTCCGATGCGGGAAAACGCAGCCGGCCGCTGCTGGGCGTGCAGATCGTGCTCGGCATGAAGCCGTCGGGCGCCGGGAAGTGGGCGGGGCAGGTCTACAACGCCGAGGACGGCAAGACCTATTCGGGCAATCTCACCTATTCGGGCGGCGATTCGTTGCAGCTGCAGGGCTGCGCGCTCGGGGGGCTCGTCTGCAAGAGCCAGACCTGGACCAAGGCGAACTGAGCCGTTCCGCTAAATTTTCGTTCTACAACCGCAGGCACCGGATTGACTAATCCACGGTTGCTGGCGGCAATATTGCCCGCCGGGGCCGGGCCTGATCGGCCCCGCAGTCCTATGAGGGAGTTTCGTCCATGCTGAAGCGCACGCTTTTCGCCGTTTTGTCGGCCACGGTCCTTGCCGGCACGACGACGGTCATCCTGCCGGTCGAACGCGCCGCCGCCGAGATGGCGACCACCAAGGAATTGAGCAAGAAGAAATCGGAAGACAAGTCCGGCATGACGTTCAACGAACGGCGCAAGAAGTGCAGTGCGGAATGGAAAGAGATGAAGGCGGCCGGCAAGACCAGCGCTTTGAAGTGGCCGAAATTCTGGAGCGACTGCAACAAGCGCCTGAAGCAGGGCGCCTGATCGCCGCAGCATTCGTCGCGCGCCCGGACAAAACAAATCCCGCGCCTTGCGGCACGGGAGCGATCGAGGCTGACTAATTCGCCTCAGGCTCGACCGAGGGCGTCGGCGGGAAACTGAGATCGTCCGGTATTTGCGCTCTCGCGACTGAAGTGCTGCTTTGCGGCGGCGCGCCAGACTTCGAGAACCTGAGCCCGACCCGTGAAGCCGGACCAAAAACCAGAATCCGTGAAGGATGAACCTCGGTTTCGCCGACGCCCTCCGTCGTCGACCAGAGCCGGCGTGGCCATTCGCAGCAAGTGCGAAGCTTAGGCCTCGCCGGTCTGCGACGCTGCTCTCGACATCGCTGTCGATCGCGTCGTCAGGAGAAGAAGGACTACTTCTTCTTCTTTGCCTTCTTGGCCTTCTTCGCTTTCTTCGCTTTCTTCGCCATGCTGCCCTCCTAGCAGTGAGTGAGTGGCGATATCAGAAACGATGCACATCCGAATCGACATGCAGCGCACTCCGATTACTACCGCAACAGATGAAAAACTCCGAATCTCCTTAACGAAGAGTGAGTGATGACGACGCGCGCGCGCGGCGTTGCTCGATCGATCGCGCCGCAAATCATCGCGCACAAATTTTTGTCGGACAAATACTTCGCCACAATCGATTGCTTCCGCGCACAGCATGGAAATCCGCATGGCTCAAGGCTTTCTTGCATGCGATCAATTGCGTTCGCGTTCGTGCGGCGTCACGCGCGCGCGCTCACGCTCGATGACGGCCGGCTTGCGCGGGAGCGCTTCTTGCCCTGTGCAAAATTTTTTCACAGGGTGCGATCGAAAACGCGCGCGGAGATCGCCGCGCGATCAAAAGCGAGCGAATCAGTGAAAAGTGATTCGCCCCCGCGCGGGGAAATTCCCGAGAGCGCCGCTCAGAATCCGAGCGCGGAGACATCGCACAGCGTGACGAACGCCGCGATGCGCGCGATGACATCGGGCTCGGCGAGGAGCGGCGCGTGTCCCTGGTCCGGAACCTCGAGCACGTCGATGTCGAGGCGGCGCTCGCGCATCGCATCGACGGTCGCGGCGGACAGGATGTCGGAATTGCCGCCGTGCACGACCATCAGGGGCACGCGCGCCAGTGAATCGAACTGCGCCCACAGCGGGGGGACGGGGCGTTCCGGGTCGACGGCTTCAAGCGTCGTCGAGAGCTTGGCGTCATACGCGAGCCTGAGCCTGCCGTTCTCCTGCCACCAGATCTGTTTGGCCTGGCGCAGCCAGCTCTCGGGGGAAAGGTTCGGGAACTGGGCGTCGCCAAGCCGGCGCAGGATCTCCGCACCTTCGGTGAAATCGCGCGGCATTGGGAGCTTGCCGGCATAGCCCTTGATCCGCACCAGCCCCTTCGTCTCGATCACCGGTCCGATGTCGTTGAGGATCGCGCCCGCGATCGCCGCGGGCCGCGCCGCACCGAGCAGCATCGTGAGAATGCCGCCGCGCGAGGTGCCGAGGAAGACCGCCTGGCCGATTTCGAGGGCGGTCAGGACCGCGACGACGTCGGCGAGCTCGACCGGAAACGAATAGTTGTCCGGATTGGGGTCGTAATCCGAGCGGCCGCGACCGCGTGAATCGATCGTGACCGCCAGCCGCGGCTGCGCCGCGTCGCGCGTCAGCGCGGTGGCGATGGCGTGAAAGTCGGCGCCATTGCGGGTCAGGCCGGGCAGGCAGACCATCGGCAGGCTGCGCCCGCGCGCTCCGTACATCCGCACGTGCAGGCGCAGGCCGTCCGGCGCGGTGACGAAACGGCTGACAAAGCCCGCATCGTCATTTCCCGCCTCATTGAAGAAGGTCGCGTCGGCCATGCCGTCTCCCACCCGGAGACGAGCATAGGCGAGCGGCGGGGTCTTGTAATCAGTTGGCCGCGGCGCCGCGGCGCAGGTCCGCCTCGATCATCAGGCGCGAGCCTTGGCCGAGCTGGGCGCGGTAGACCTGCATGTTCTCGATCACGCGCTGGACGTAGTTGCGTGTCTCGGAGAATGGAATGCGCTCGACCCAATCGATCGGATCGACCTTCGGATCGCGCGGATCGCCATACTTCTCGATCCACTGCTTCACCCGTCCGCGCCCGGCGTTGTAGGCGACGAACGAGAGGATGTAGGAGCCGCGATAGCTCTCCAGCACGTCGCCGAGCTCGGCGGCGCCCATCTGGGCGTTGTAGGAGGCGTCGGTCAGCATGCGATTGCGGTCGAAGGCGAAGCCGAATTTCTTGGCGATCTGCCGGCCGGTGCCGGGCAGCACCTGCATCAGGCCGAGCGCGTTGGCGCTCGACACCGCGCGCGGATTGAACGCGCTCTCCTGCCGCGCGATCGCAAACACGACGCTCTTGTCGATCGACGGGCCGACCATGCGGAATTCCGGAATGCCGTTGATCGGGAACGCGTAGCTTTCCAGCGCAAACCCGCGCCGCAGCGCGCCCTTGCCGACCAGCAGCATCGCGCGCGCATCGCCGTACTTGCGGGCAACCTCCGCGACGACGACGAGCGCGCCGATATCGAGAGCATTTTCCGCGAGATCGGAGACGAACGGCACGACGAGGTCGCGCCCATCGGCGGCGTAAAGCAGCTGCACGGCGCGCACGACTTCGAGGTTCATCAGCGCGGCGCGGTTGGTCAGCTCCGGCGGGCGGCGCAGCGGCAATTCACCCAAGCCAAGCCGGGCGCGGGCGAGCTGCCCGTAATAGGCGGTCGCATGCTGGGCCGCTGCCTGATAGTGCGCGCGCGCCTCGCCGGTACGCCCGAGCGCCTCGGCGGCGCGGCCTTGCCAGTATTCTCCACGCGCGAGCGTAATCGGGTTGGCGGTGCCTTCGCCGACGCGCGCGAAATGCTGATAGGCGGCCTTCGCATTGTCGGCAAAGCGCAGCGCGATCCAGCCCGCGGTGAACTCGTGTTCGGCGCGCGGATTGTCTTTCGTCGGCGGCACCGCATCGCGCGCCACCACATAGGCGGCCTGGTATTCCTCCAGATCGAGCAGCTTGCGCGCAACCAGGCGCCGCTCGGTCCACCATTCCTCGAGATTGTGCAGCTGCGAGGCGTTATGCGGCGCCGCCTGCAGCAGCCGCGCGGCCTCGATCGGCTTGTCCTCGCGGCGCAGCCACTGTGCCTTGTGGAACAGGTACCCGGCATCGTGGCGCGCGCTCTCCGGGACGGCCTCGAGCAGCGCGCGCGCGTTCGATGATTTCTCCACCACCGCCTTGCGCGCCCGGCCGATCAGCAGGTCGGTGCCGCCGAGCAGCTGCGCCATGCGCATGCCGGCATCGGTGTCGTCGTCATAGAAGCGGCGGTCCATCCGCGCCTTGTGGTCGGCGCGCGTGAGCACATCGCCGAAAGCCTCCATCACGGCCTTCTCGACCGACGCCGAACAGGTGTCCTCGCGCCAGGCCGAGCGCACAAGCTGTGCGGCACCGGCGGCGTCGCCCTGCGCGGCGAGCGCGCGGGCGAGCGCGAACTTGCCCTTGGCAGTGATCGGCTTGGTGGCGACGAAGAACGCGCGCACCGTATCGGCGCTGCGCCGTTCATCCCACAGCGCGCCCTCGGCCCGCTTGCGGATCATCGTGGCGTTCGGCCAGCTCGGGTTGGCTATGCTGAACGCCGCGAGGCGGTCGAAGCCGGCATCGTTTTCGTCGCTGCGCACGATCGCCCACTCGACCAGTTTGCGCGCGAGCGGATCGCCGATTGTTTTTTCGAGCCCGGTCGCCTCGGTGGTCTTGCCGCGGCGGACAAGGTCGAGCGCCTGCCTGGTGAGCGCGGCGTCCGCCGCCGGCGTCGCCGAGCTTTCCGCAGCGGGGAGCGGTGAGGGATGCAGCGCAGCCATACGCGGCGGCGGCACGTAGGCGGGCTCGGCGGAGGCCGACGCCAGCGCGGGACCGGGCGGGTTCAGGGTCGCGGCGGCCGCGGGGGTGATCGGGGAAAAGCGTGCGGTCGGCAGGATCGGCGTGGGAGAGAGCGTGGCCCGTGCAGGCACCATCGGCACCGTCGATGCCACCACGATGGCCGGCCGCGCGCGCGGCAGCGGCGTGTCGTTCGCCCGCTTGGACCTGGAGACCGATTTTATCGCCTTGGACTTGGCGGTCTTCGTTGCGGCGGGCTTTGCCTTGGCGGCCTTCTTGTCGGCCGCGGGTGCTGCCGCAGCGGCTTTGGCAGGTTTGGTCTGCTCGGCCGGTCCCGCAAATGCAGGCGCGCTCAAAGCCAGCGCAATCGCACACCCAAACAGTCCGCGCGTGAAGCGGCGCCCAAAAGTCATCCCGTCCCTGCGTCTCTTCGCGGCCCGTGCCCGGCCGCACCTGAAATTTCCACTGCGCCGGCGAATAAGGTAGCGGCCAGATCAGCCCCGGTCACTGTTGTCCGCTGAATCCTGTTGACGAATTGCTAACCCGCCGTCCGCTCGTCGGAGGATGCGGGCGAACCGCGGCGAAAGCGGGGCGATTTCAGTGGGAACCGGGAGGGATGAAGGGTCGCACGCGGCAATATCAAGGATTTTGACTTTCCGCGCGGGTGCCGAACCGGTACCCTGTCCTTTCACCGCCAGTCACCAGCGGAAGGACCGTGCCATGACCGCCAAGACGAGCTTCCGGGGATCGTTCACCGCGCTGGTCACGCCCTTCAAAAACGGCTCGCTCGACGAGCAGATGTTCCGCGATCTGGTCGAATGGCAGCTCGCCGAGGGCACCAACGGCCTGGTGCCGGTCGGAACTACGGGCGAAAGCCCGACGCTCTCGCATGACGAACACAAGCAGGTGGTCGAGTGGTGTGTCGACCAGGCCAAGGGCCGCGTTCCGGTCGTGGCGGGCGCGGGCTCGAACTCCACCCGGGAGGCGGTCGAGCTCTCCCGGCATGCCGAAGAGGCGGGTGCCGACGCGGTGCTGGTGGTCACTCCTTATTACAACAAGCCGACGCAGGAAGGGCTGTACCAGCATTACAAGGCGATCAACGACGCGATCGGCATCCCGATCATCATCTACAATATCCCGCCGCGCTCGGTGATCGACATGTCGGTCGACACGATGAAGCGGCTCTATGAGCTGAAGAACATCGCCGGCGTGAAGGACGCGACCGCCAACATGGCACGCGTGTCGCAGCAGCGCGCCGCCTGCGGGCCGGACTTCAACCAGCTGTCCGGCGAGGACATCACGGCGCTCGGCTTCAACGCCCATGGCGGGCACGGCTGCATCTCGGTGACGTCGAACGTCGCGCCGCGGCTCTGTTCCGAGTTCCAGGCCGCCTGCGGGCGCGGGGATTATGCGGCGGCGCTGAAACTGCAGGACAAGCTGAGCCCGCTGCACCAGAACTTGTTCGTCGAAACCAGTCCGGCGCCGGTCAAATACGCGATGTCGCTGATCGGCAAGTGCACCGAAACGGTACGGCTGCCGATGGTGCCGGCGAGCGAGAAGGCGCGCGTTGCGGTGCGCGAGGCCATGGTGCATGCCGGGCTGATCAACTAGGCAGCCCAAAATTCGCCCATCGACCGGCGGAGAAAGCGGCCCTCAGCCGTCTTGCCCGATTCGGGCATGGTCACTAAACAGCACGCGATCGTGGCGCCCCTGACCGGCGCGCCTTTGCCTGGCTGGAAGGTTGGAAATGACGCAAGGACGAACATTGCACCGGTTTGCTCTCGGTTTCGGCGCGATGCTATGCGCCTCGGCGGCATTGGCGCAGGACATCCCGGCCGGCTGGTCGATCGACGTGAAGCCGAAGCGCGCGATCATGAGCTTCGCGCCGGAGGCGGGCGGGCCGCGCTACCTGATCGTCGCCTGCCTGCGCGATACCGATGAGATCGGCATCTATTCGACCGGCATTGCGCCGCCGAGCGGCAAGCCGGTGGTCGTGCTCGGGCTGACCAATGCCGGGCGCAAATACAGCGTGCGCGGCGACATGGGCATGGACAACCTGACCAACCAGCCGGCATTCCGCTACGAGACCAACATCGACAGCCGCGCGCTCGGTATTTTTCGCTCCGAATTCATGCCGATGCTGAGCGGGAAGGGGCCGCTGACCGTCACCGTGGGCGACAAATCGCAGCAGGTGCCGCTCACCGGCGTTACCGAGCCGCTGAAGAAATTCTCCGCCACCTGCTTTGGGAAATCGTGAGCCGAATGGCGGCGCAGAAGGAGCCACGCTTCAAGATCGTCGCCGAAAACCGCAAGGCGCGCTTCGACTACGAGATCGGCGAGAAGTTCGAAGCCGGCATCGCGCTCACCGGCAGCGAGGTGAAGTCGCTGCGCAGCGGCAAGGCCGCGATTGCGGAGTCCTACGCGGATACGCGCCGCGGCGAGATCTGGCTGATCAATTCCAACATTACCGAGTACCTGCAGGCCGGCCGCTTCAATCACGCGCCGAAGCGCGCGCGCAAATTGCTGTTGCACAAGCGCGAGATCAGCAAGCTGATCGGCGCGGTCGAGCGCGAAGGCATGACCTTGGTGCCGCTCAAGCTCTATTTCAACGACAAGGGCCGCGCCAAGGTCGAGCTCGCGCTCGCCAAGGGCAAGAAGCTGCACGACAAGCGTGAGACCGAGAAGAAACGCGACTGGGCACGAGAGAAGGGCCGGCTGCTGCGCGCGAAGGGCTAAGCGCGCGCAGCCCGCGCCTCACGAACACGTGACCATTGCGGCGCAACGTCACCGCCCAGGCTCCGTAGCTCTCCCGTCATCGCCGGGGGCGTCCCGGCTATCCGCCAACGATAACGGGAGTTCTCCTCATGCGATTGAAAACCTTTGCCGTAGCGGCGGCGCTGCTCGCTGCGCCCATCCTCGCCAACGCCGCTTCCGCCGCCTCGATCATCGGACTGGTCGATGGCAAGACACTGGTCTGGATCGATCCGGCGACGAAGAAGGTCACCGGCTCTGCCGAGATCAAGGGCGCGACGAATGTCGTCGGCATCGATGTGCGTCCGGCCGACGGCCTGCTCTATGCGCTCAGCGCCGACGGCGGCATCTACACGGTCGATGCCAAGAGCGGCGCCGCGACGATGAAGAGCAAGCTCTCCGAGCCGCTCAAGGCCGGCACCACCGTGACGGTCGAGTTCAATCCGGTGGCCGACCGGTTGCGCGTCATCACGTCCGACGGCGCGAACCTGCGTGTCAACGTGGACGACGGCAAGGCAATCGTCGATGGCGCATTGAAGTTCAAGGAGGGCGACGCGCAGGCCGGCAAGACGCCGAACGTGATCGCGGGCGCTTACACCAACTCGTCGAATCCGAAGCCGGCCGCCACCGCGCTCTACGACGTCGACGCCGCCGGCCATCTGCTCAGCCAGTCGCCGCCGAACGACGGCGTGCTCAACACCATCGGCATGCTCGGCGTGAAGGTCGACGGTCCGGTGGCGTTCAACATCGTCAACAAAGGCGAGGACAATGCCGCCTGGCTCGTCACCGCCGGCACGCTCTACTCGGTCGACCTGAAGACCGGCAAGGCGACCGCGGCGGGCAAGCTCGAAGGCCTCAAGGGCAAGCTCACCGACATCGCCTGGATTGATTAGGAGGCGTTTGATCGGGCCGTTCGGTGTCCCCCGCAAGGTTGGACGGCCCGCTCATCCGGCGGCCCGCTGCGCAAGCAGCGGGCCGTTGTTTTTCAGACCTCATCCCGAGGAGGCTGCGAAGCAGCCGTCTCGAAGGAGGGCCACGAACGCCGTGCTTGCCGCCATCCTTCGAGACGCGCCCTCGGCGCTCCTCAGGATGAGGACACGCGGACCGCCGCGCCTCCCTACGCCATCGCCTTCTTGAAGTTCTCCGAGGCCTTGTCCCAGTTCACGGTATTCCACCAGGCCTTGAGATAATCCGGCCGGCGGTTCTGGTATTTCAGGTAATAGGCGTGCTCCCACACATCGACGCCGATCACCGGCTTTGCGCCGAGTGGGATCGGCGTGTCCTGGTTCGCCGTCGAGATCAGCTCCAGCTTCTTGTCCTTGTTGACCACAAGCCATGCCCAGCCGGAGCCGAAGCGGCCGACGCCCGCAGCGTTCAGCCGCTCCTTGAACTCATCGACGTCCTTCCACGAGCCGCCGATTGCCGACTTCAATTCGCTGCTCGGCTCCTTGGCGCCACCGGGCTTCATCAGCTCCCAGAAGAAGCTGTGATTCCAGTGGCCGCCGAGATTGTTCTTCACCTGCTGCTGCAGTTGCACCGGGATGTAAGCTGCATCGGTCAAGGTCTGTTCGATCGGCGTGGTGCCGAGCGCCGGCACGTCCTTGGCGATCTGGTTGCAGGCATTGACGTAGGCGGCATGATGCCGGTCATGATGGATCATCATGGTCTGCGCATCGATGTGCGGCTCGAGCGCTTCGAACGGATAGCCGAGGGGCGGCAGCTTGAAGGGGCCATCGGCAGCGGGCGCCTGCGCCTGCGCGAGGGTTGGAGCAAGGAAGCCGCCGGCGGCCGCAAATGCAGCGGAGCCGATGAGCTTGAGGCTTTCGCGTCTGTCCATGACATCGTCCTTTCGGGGCTGGGCGAGCGTCGAAACTCATACGTGTGCACAAAGCGCGCTCAACGCTAGAACGCCCAGTTCCGTGCGTCGTTGCATGAGGCAAAGCGCAGCGGCAAGGATAATTCATGCGGCGCTGACGGGAGTTGCTGTAAAGCGATGACATCACTGGAGTTTTGGAGATGCCCTATGGTTGACATCTTGCACGATCCGATGGTCCTGCCGGAGAATCTGCCGGTGCCGCAGGATGACGGCGCGGCACGGCACCTGAGCGGCGCCGCGCTCCCGGATCTGGCGCTCCCGGCAACCGACGGCACGCTGGTCTGCCTTGCGCGGCTTCCAGGGCGGACGGTCGTCTACATCTACCCCCGCACCGGGCGGCCGGGTCAGCCGCTGCCGGAGGGCTGGGACGGCATCCCGGGGGCGCGCGGCTGCACGCCGCAATCGTGCGGCTTCCGCGATCACTTCGCCGAACTGAAGCAGCTCGGCGTGGCGCAATTGTTCGGCCTCTCGACGCAGGAGACCGACTATCAGCGCGAGGCCGTCGAGCGGCTGCATCTGCCGTTCGCAATCCTGTCGGACGCGGACCTGCGGCTGACCCGCGCGCTGAACCTTCCAACCTTCGAGGTGGCCGGGATGACGCTCATCAGGCGCATGACCTGGGTGATCGACGACGGCACGATCACCAAAGTGTTCTATCCGGTGTTTCCGCCCGACAGGAGCGCCGAGGAAGTTGTGGCCTGGCTTCAGTCTGCCAGATAGGCGCGGACCGCGGCAAACACGGAGTGGAACATCTCCGTCGTCAGCACGCCGGTATTCGTGTTGTAGCGCGAGCAGTGATAGCTGTCGAACAGCTCGAGCGGCCCGATCGTGTACCTCGCGCCGTGCGCAAACGGCACCGCGGCAAGACGCTGCCCGAGCGCCCGCACGGTCGACTCATGCGAGATGCGGCCGAGCGCCACGATCGCGCGCAGCTTCGGCATCGCCTGAATGCGGCGGGTCAGGTAGGTGGCGCGGCACATATTGATCTCGGCCGGCGTCGGCTTGTTTTCCGGCGGCACGCAGTGCACCGCATTGGTGATCCGCGCATCGACCAGCGTCAGGCCGTCATCCGGACGCGCGTCGTAGTGCCCGCGGGAGAAGCCGTATAGCGCCAGGGTCGCGTAGAGAAGGTCGCCGCCGTAATCCGCCGTGAACGGCCGCCAGTCCGGTTGGCGCCGCGCAATCCCGGCGCAAGCCCGACGATCAGCAGCCGGGCATCGAGCGGGCCGAACGAATGCACCGGCGCGTTGAACCAGTCGGGCTCGCGCGCGCGCCAGTCCTCGCGAAAGGCGACAAGGCGGGGGCAGAGCGGGCAGTCGCGCGGCGGCTCGGCCTCGACCGGGTCGGGCACATGCGCTCTCGCAGGGCTAGTCTTCGTCAAAGTCCTCATCCGCGGCGCCGGCGCGCTGCGGCGCCGTCGCCGGGCGCTGCAGGAAACTCGGCGTGTGGCCGCGCTCGCCGCGATCGCGATCCTCGCGTGGGGCGCGCTGCGGACGCTCGGACGGATCGCGCCCGATCTTGCCCTGCAGCTCGACGATGTCGAGGAAGATGTCGGCCTGGCGGCGCAGCTCGTCGGCCACCATCGGCGGCTGGGTGGAGATCGTCGAGACCACGGTCACGCGCACGCCCTTGCGCTGGATCGCCTCGACCAGCGAGCGGAAATCGCCGTCGCCCGAAAACAGCACGATGTGATCGACGTGCGGCGCAAGTTCCATGGCGTTGACCGCGAGCTCGATGTCCATGTTGCCTTTGACCTTGCGGCGGCCGGACTGGTCGACGAATTCTTTCGTCGCCTTGGTGATGACGGTGTAGCCGTTGTAGTCGAGCCAATCGATCAGCGGGCGGATCGAGGAATACTCCTGATCCTCGATCACGGCGGTGTAATAGAACGCGCGCAACAGATAGCCGCGCGACTGGAACTCGCGCAGCAGCCGCTTGTAGTCGATGTCGAAGCCGAGGGTCTTGGCGGTGGCGTAGAGGTTGGCGCCGTCGATGAACAGCGCGATCTTTTCCGCGGGTACGGCCATGGGGGGACTCTCTGACGAATGCAATGCGATCCGCGGTTTGCCCGCCGATCATGGTTTCTCGAAATACCCGCCGACCCCACCAAAACGGCGTCGCCGGCATGAGCCGGGCCAGTTCTCGCAATCGAAAAGCGCAATGACCTTGAGCAACCGGGCACCGACTCCTGAGCAAAATGCCTAACAGAGGCCCGTCAGGCCGCCAAGAGCGAAAACTTCGCACTTGCGCTTTTTGGCCACGGGGAATACCTAACCCGTCAAATTCGCACACAATTTGGATAGGAGCGGCGCGCCGATGGCCCGTGTCACCGTGGAAGACTGCATCGACAAGGTTGAAAACCGGTTCGACCTCGTGCTGCTGGCGAGCCACCGCGCCCGGCTGGTGTCGTCCGGCGCGCCGATCACGATCGATCGCGACAACGACAAGAATCCGGTGGTCGCATTGCGCGAGATCGCCGACGAGACGATCTCCCCGGGTGACCTGAAGGAGGACCTGATCCACTCCTTGCAGAAATACGTCGAAGTGGATGAGCCGGAGCCAGAATCGGTGCCGCTGATCGGTGCGACCGGAGCGAGCGTCGATGCCGACGACACCGAGGTCACGACCGACCGCATGACCGAGGAGGAACTGCTCAAGGGCCTCGAAGGCCTGGCGCCCCCGGAGGAGAAGCCGGAGCCCGAGATCGACCCCGGCGACGAAGACCTCTAACGTCCGCAGCATTGTGGTTTCGGCGGCCCGGCCATCGCCGGGCCGTTTGCTTTTCGCCGGTCGTTACGCAAACGCGTTGCCGGATCAGCGGATTCCCGTGGTATTCTGCTGCAGACACGCCCGGCGATTGACCGCGCCGGGCCTGCAAGGAAACGCATGGCCCGCGCCCGGACCGAGAATCTGCCGCGAATGCAAAACCAGCCGCCGGCGAGCCGGGTGGTCGAGCCGGCGCCGCCGATTGCGCCCGAGGTCGCCGAGCCGGCCCGCAAGCGCAAGCCGCAGATCATGCGGCAGTACGACCTGATCGAGCGGGTCAAGAGCTACAATCCAAACGCCAACGAGGATCTGCTCAACCGCGCCTACGTCTACGCGATGAAAGCGCATGGCACGCAGACGCGGGCCTCGGGCGATCCGTACTTCTCCCATCCGCTCGAAGTCGCCGCGATCCTGACAAACCTCAAGCTCGACGATGCGACGATCGTCGCGGCGCTGCTGCACGACACGATCGAGGACACGGCGGCGACGCGCGCCGAGATCGACGAACGGTTCGGTCCGGAGATCGGCGCGCTGGTCGACGGCCTCACCAAGCTGAAGAAGCTCGACCTCGTCACGCGCGAGGCGAAGCAGGCGGAAAACCTGCGCAAGCTGTTGCTGGCGATCGCCGCCGACGTGCGCGTGCTGCTGATCAAGCTCGCCGACCGGCTGCACAACATGCGCACGCTCGATTTCATGCCACCCGAGGCGCGCCGGCGCACCGCCGAAGAGACGATCGACATCTATGCGCCGCTCGCCGGCCGCATGGGCATGCACGAGATGCGCGAGGAGCTGGAAAACCTGGCGTTTCATGAGCTCAACCCGGAGGCCTACCGGGTGATCAGCGAGCGGCTCGCGGCACTCGCGGCACGCAACCAGAGCGTCGTGACGGAGATCGAGCGGCAGCTCACCCGCAAGCTCGGCGACCGCGGCATCGTCGCCAAGGTGAAAGGACGCCAGAAGCAGCCGTATTCGACCTGGCGCAAGATGGAACGCAAGTCGATCGGCTTCGAGCAACTGTCCGATCTCGTCGGCTACCGCGTGATCGTCGGCAAGGTCGAGGACTGCTACCAGGCGCTCGGCATCGTGCACACGACCTGGCCGATGGTGCCGGCGCGCTTCAAGGATTACGTCTCGACGCCGAAGCAGAACGATTACCGCTCCATCCATACGACCGTGATCGGCCCCGGCCGCCAGCGCGTCGAGCTGCAGATCCGCACCCGCGAGATGCACGAGATCGCCGAGTACGGCATCGCGGCGCACGCGCTCTACAAGGACGGGCACGGCTCGCCCTCCGAGATGCTGTCGCGCGAGAGCAATGCCTATGCATGGCTGCGGCACACGATCGAAATGCTCTCCGATGGCGTGAACTCGGAAGAGTTCCTCGAGCACACCAAGCTGGAGCTGTTCCACGACCAGGTGTTCTGCTTCACGCCGAAGGGGCGCCTGATCGCGCTGCCGCGCAAGGCGACCGCGATCGATTTCGCCTACGCGGTGCACACCGACGTCGGCAACAGCGCGGTCGGCGCCAAGATCAACGGCAAGATCGCGCCGCTCGTGTCCGAGCTGGCGAACGGCGACGAGGTCGACATCGTCACGTCGAAGGCGCAGACCGCGCCGCCGGCCGCCTGGGAGTCGGTTGTGGTCACCGGCAAGGCGCGCGCGGCGATCCGGCGCGCGACGCGCACCGCGGTGCGCACGCAATATGTCGGATTTGGCCGGCGCATCGTCGAGCGCCTGTTTCAGCGCGCCAGGAAGGACTATTCGGACGAGAAGCTGCAGGGTGCGCTGCCGCGGCTCGCACGCGCTTCGGTCGACGAGGTGATGGCAGCGGTCGGGCGCGGCGAGATGCGCGCCTCCGACGTCGCGCGCGCGATGTACCCCGACTACAAGGAGGAGCGCGTGACGCGCGCCGCGGCGCCGAAGACCGAAAGCGGCTGGTTCGGGCTGCGCAAGGCGAAGTCGCTGATCTTCAAGGTGCCGGAAGGCAAGGACGCCGACGCCGCGATCCCGATCCGCGGCGTGACCGGCGAGCTGCCGGTGCGGTTTGCGCCGAATGGCGGCGCGGTGCCGGGGGACCGCATCGTCGGCATCATGGCGCCGGGGGAGGGGATCACGATCTATCCGATCCAGTCGCCGGCGCTGAAAGCTTTCGAGGAGACGCCCGACCGATGGCTCGACGTGCGCTGGGATGTCGAGGAGGAAAGCCCGCAGCGCTTTCCGGCGCGCATCAAGGTGCACTCGGTCAACGAGCCGGGGACGCTCGCGCAGGTCGCGCAGGTGATCGCCGAGCATGACGGCAATATCGACAACGTGCGCATGCAGCGCGGCTCACCCGACTTCACCGAGCTGCTGATCGACCTGGAGGTCTACGATCTCAAGCACCTCAATGCGATCATCGCGCAGCTCAAGGCGAAGGAGGTCGTGGCCAAGGTCGAGCGGGTGAACGAGTGATTTGCGCGTGGGCGAGCGATTTGCGCGAAATCGACAGGGATTTGCGCGCATGATTCAGTCATCGAAACAATGAATTTGACGCCCCGGCATTTCGTGTTTGAGTCATAGCATGCCCGCGAGCACGCTCCGCCTCGGCGTCAACATCGATCACGTCGCGACAATCCGCAACGCGCGCGGCGGGCGGCATCCGGATCCCGTGAAGGCCGCGCTGCTCGCGGTTGAAGCGGGCGCAGACGGGATCACCGCCCATTTGCGCGAAGACCGCCGCCACATCCGCGACGACGACATCACGCGCCTGAAGGCCCGGCTGACCAAGCCGCTGAACTTCGAGATGGCGGCGACACGCGAGATGGTCGACATCGCGCTGAAAGCGCGCCCGCACGCCGCCTGCATCGTGCCGGAGCGGCGCCAGGAAATAACGACCGAAGGCGGCCTCGACGTGGTGCGCCAGCACAATCATCTCGTGCCGGTCATCGCTGAGATGAAAGCGGCCGGCATTCGGGTGTCGCTGTTCATCGCGGCCGACGAGAAGCAGATCGACACCGCTGCGGAGGTCGGTGCACCGGTGATCGAGATTCACACCGGCGCCTGGTGCGAGGCGGTGATCGATGGGCACAACACGATGGCGGCCATCGAGTTCGAGCGGATCAAGAAGGGCGCCGCGCGGGCGAGGAGCCTCGGCCTCGAGGTCCATGCCGGTCACGGGCTCGATTATCAGACCGCCGAGACGATCTCGATGCTGCCCGAGATCGTGGAGCTCAACATCGGCCATTTCCTTGTCGGCGAGGCGATCTTCACGAGCCTGTCGACGAGCATCAGGGAAATGCGCGCCGCAATGGATCGCGGCGCCGCGCGCCGGCCGGCGTCATGATCATCGGCATCGGCTCCGACATCACGGACATCCGCCGCATCGAGAAAGTCATCGAGCGGCACGGGGAGCGTTTTCTCGCGCGCATCTTCACCGACGCCGAGCGCGCTCGCGCCGAACGCCGGGCGAAAAGCGTCGAGACCTACGCGAAGCGATTCGCCGCGAAAGAAGCCTGCGCCAAGGCGCTCGGCACCGGCATGCGCGCGGGCGTCTGGTGGCGCGACATGGGTGTGGTCAATCTGCCGTCCGGCCGCCCGACCATGAAGCTCACCGGCGGCGCCGCCGCGCGGCTCGCCAGGCTGACGCCGCAGGGGTGCGTGGCAGATATCCACGTCACCATCACGGACGAATTTCCCCTGGCGCAGGCGTTCGTAATCATTTGGGCGGCGCCGGCCAATCCCGCGGCGTGAGCGGGGACCCGACATCAATGTGTACCTCGGTAGAGGCCGCGCGACGGATGCGGCGGTCGACGAAAGCAAAGTACAATCAGTTGCTTGCGCCCATTTCCGGTTCTCGCCTTACGTTCCCGTAATGCGGCCGGCGCTTCGTTGCGCGCACCGTTCCCAACCGCTACAAGGGCGGGCCGAACGGTGGGGCGGCCACCAGGCGAGTTCAGAGGCCCATGCGCGTGACCACAGCCGAACAAAAACGGAAAGAAGGCGGATTCGCCGAAACCGTGCGCGTGGTGATCCACGCCCTGCTCATCGCGGTGGTGATCCGAACCTTCCTGTTTCAGCCGTTCAACATCCCGTCCGGCTCGATGATGGCGACATTGCTGATCGGCGATTACCTGTTCGTGTCGAAATACACTTACGGCTACAGCCGCTACTCGTTCCCGTCCTCGCCGCCGCTGTTTACCGGGCGCGATCCGATTCTCGGCAAAGGTCCGCAGCGCGGCGACGTCGTCGTGTTCCGCCTGCCGCGCGACGACAGTACCGACTATATCAAGCGCGTCATCGGCCTGCCGGGCGACCGCATCCAGATGATCGATGGCGTGCTGCAGATC
>VBAH01000047.1 GCA_005884685.1 Alphaproteobacteria bacterium | reverse complement strand
TGGCCCGACTGGCACGGACCGTACGGCGGCGCGCACGCGATCGAGCCGCGGCGACACGATCGTCGTGCCGTTGGGCGCAAACACCTGGAAATAGACCTGCTCGTTGCGCGCATCGATCGCCGCGATGATCGTGTTTTCCAAGCGTGCCGCGACATGCGGAGCCGCCAACGCCGACAATGTGGACAGCCCGATCCCGGGCTTCGCGCTCGCAAGCGCGATGCCGCGCGCCGCCGCGATCCCGACCCGCAGGCCCGTGAAGCTGCCCGGCCCGACCGTGACGGCGATCCGATCGAGATCGGCGAACTCGCAGCGCGCCGCGTCCATCACACGTGCGATCATCGGCATGATGGCTTCGGCGTGGCCGCGCAGCATGCCGAGGGATTCGCTCGCCAGGATCGCACCGGCAGCTGAATCGAGCACGGCCGCCGCGCAGGCCCCGAGCGCGGTGTCGATGGCGAGAACCCGCATGACGGTCAGCCCCCGCCGTCGCGCGATTAGGAAAGGATCAGATCGGCCGGACCTCGGTCACGTCCGGCACGAAGTGGCGCAGCAGATTCTGGATGCCGTGCTTGAGCGTCGCGGTAGACGACGGGCAGCCCGAGCACGAGCCCTTCATGGCAAGATAGACCACGCCCTCCTTGTAGCCGCGGAACGTGATGTCGCCGCCGTCATTGGCGACCGCCGGGCGCACGCGCGTCTCGATCAATTCCTTGATTGTCGCCACGGTGTCGGCATCGGCCTGCTCGAAGAATTCGCCGGCCTCGTCGGTATCGCCGCTGGCGCCGGCCGCCACGATCGGAGCGCCGGACATGAAGTGCTCCATGATCACGCCGAGGATCGCCGGCTTGAGCTGCGGCCAGTCGGAGCCGGATTTGGTCACGGTGATGAAGTCGGAGCCGAGGAACACACCGCCGACCCCGGGAATGTCGAACAGCCGCTCGGCCAGCGGCGATTGCGCGGCTTCGGCCCTGTCGCGCATCTCGAGCGTACCGGAATCCAGCACGGTGCGGCCGGGCAGGAACTTGAGCGTCGCCGGGTTTGGAGTGACTTCGGTTTGAATGAACATGGGCATCTCCGGGCGCCATGTTTTCGGCGCGGTCAATTCACCGCAATAGATGGTCCTTTGCGCCCGCAAGGTCAATGCGCCGTTCACTCAAGACCTCATCCTGAGGAACGAGGCCAAAGGCGGAGTGTCTCGAAGGATGAGGGCCGGTAGCTTGCAAGGTCGGCTACGACAGCGCGTCGAGGTCCTCGTCGCCAAGATGTCCCGGAACGATCGCGACCGGGATCGGATAGCTGCCCGCGACCTTGCCGAGGCTTCCGACCAGCGGTCCCGGGCCTTCCTTGCCGGTTCCCGCCGCCAGCACCAGGATCGCGATATCCTCGTCCTCGTCGATCAGCTTGAGGATCTCCTCCGAGGTATCGCCGTCGCGAATCATGCGCTCGGGCGTGATGCCGGCGACGCCGTTCGCGCGCGCGGCGAACTCGTCGAGTTTCTGGCTCGCGGCCTCGTGTGCTTCCGCCTTCATGATGTCGGCGACGCCGAGCCATTGTTGATGGCGGTCATGCGGCTCGATCACCAGCAGCATCATCACGCTGGCGCCGGTGCGCGCCGCGCGCCGGCTCGCGTAATAGACGGCGCGATCGCATTCTGGCGACTCGTCGATGACCACCAGGAACTTCGGCTTGTGCCCAGCCTCGTAGCTGCGGCGCTTCAGGCTCATGAGCCCTCCCCCGGGGAGATTACCCCGGCCGTCGCATGTTCGCCGTCATGCTGCCATGGCGCCGGACTCGCCGACAAGCGGCGGCGCTGCCCGAAACGGCGCCAGCAAAGACAGGCTCAGCGCCGCACCAAGCCCAGGATATCCTTGACGGCGTTCATGGTTTCGGCCGCGAGGACTTCGGCGCGCGCTGCGCCCCCGGCGAGCACCGAATCGATATAGGCGGTGTCCTGCGTCAGCCGCTTCATTTCGGCGGCGATCGGCGAGAGCCTGGCGACCGACAGATCGGCGAGCGCCGTCTTGAAGGTGGAGAACTGCCCGCCGCCGAATTCCTGCAGCACGGCGGCCTTCGGCTTGTCGGCCAGCGCCGCATAGATGCCGACCAGATTGTCCGCCTCGGGACGATGCTCGAGCCCGGCCTCCTCGCCCGGCAGCGGCTCGGGGTCGGTCTTGGCGCGGCGGATCTTCTGCGCGATGGCGTCGGCGTCATCGGTCAGGTTGATGCGCGAATTGTCCGAAGCGTCCGACTTCGACATTTTCTTGGTGCCGTCGCGCAGGCTCATCACGCGCGTCGCCGGGCCCTGGATGATCGGCTCGGTCAGCGGAAAGAACGCCTCGCCAAAGCCGCGCGCGCGGATCGATTCGGAAAAATCGTTGTTGAACTTCTGCGCGATGTCGCGCGTCAGTTCGAGGTGCTGCTTCTGATCCTCGCCGACCGGCACATGGGTCGCCCGATAGGCGAGAATGTCGGCCGCCATAAGCACCGGATAGTCGTACAGCCCGATCGAGGCCGCCTCGCGGTCCTTGCCGGCCTTCTCCTTGAACTGCGTCATGCGGTTGAGCCAGCCGAGGCGGGCGACGCAATTGAACACCCAGGCCAGCTCGGCGTGATGGGCGACCTGGCTCTGGTTGAACACGATGTGCTTGTTCGGATCGATGCCGGACGCGATGAACGCCGCCGTCACCTCGCGCGTGTTGCGGCGCAATTCCTCCGGCCCGCCCCACACATCGATCGGCACCGTGATGGCGTGCAGATCGACGACGCAATAGATGCAGTCGTAGTGCTCCTGCAGCGCGACGAACTTCACGATGGCGCCGAGATAGTTGCCGAGATGCAGGTTGCCGGTCGGCTGGACGCCGGAAAACACACGCTGTTTGAAGGCCATGAGGCTCTCCGATTGCGGCGCGTCAGATGCCACGCCGGGGCGCATCGGCGCAAGTGTTGCCCCGAAGAGACCGCTCGCTATAGTGCGCGCGGCCCTGCCGCCCCTCCCCGACAAACCGGAGCTTGCCGATGCCTGCCACGCAATTCGATGTCCTTGGCATCGGCAACGCCATCGTCGACGTGATCGCGCGCACCGAGGACGATTTCCTGATCCGGCACGGGATGAACAAGGGAACGATGGCGCTGATCGACGAGCCGCGCGCGGAAGCGATCTACGCCTCGATGGGGCCCGCGATCGAGGTTTCCGGCGGCTCGGCCGCGAACACGATCGCCGGCGTGGCAAGTTTTGGCGCGCGCGCCGCCTTCGTCGGCAAAGTGAAGGACGACGAACTGGGGCGTGCATTCGCGCATGACATCCGCGCGGCCGGCGTTGCCTTCGATACCCCGCCCGCGTCCGCCGGACCCTCGACCGCGCGCTGTTATGTACTGGTTACGCCCGACGGCGAGCGCACCATGAATACGTATCTCGGCGCCGCGCAGGATTTGCATCCAAACGACGTCGATCCCGATGTCGTCAAGGGCGCGGCAATCACCTACCTCGAAGGCTATCTGTGGGATCCGCCGCATGCCAAGGAAGCCTTCCGCAAGGCCGCAACGATCGCGCATGACGCCGGCCGCAAGGTCGCGTTGACGCTCTCCGATGCGTTCTGCGTCGGGCGCTATCGCGACGAATTTCTCAACCTGATGCGCAGCGGGGCGGTCGACCTGATCTTTGCCAACGAGAGCGAATTGAAGAGCCTGTACGAAACCGCCGATTTCGATACCGCCGCCGCAGCGCTGCGCGGGGACGTGCGCCTCGCCGTGGTGACGCGCAGTGAGAAGGGCTGCGTGGTCGTCGCGGGCGGCAAGAGCGAGGCGGTCGAAGCCGTGCCGATCGACAAGCTCGTCGATGCCACCGGCGCGGGCGACCTGTTTGCCGCCGGATTTCTCGTCGGCCTTGCGCGCGACAGGGATCACCGCACGGCCGCACGGCTCGGCGCGCTCGCGGCAGCCGAGGTGATCCAGCATCTCGGCGCACGGCCCGAGACATCGCTGCAGGACCTCGCACGGCAAAACGGGCTACCTATATGAGGCGCTTGCCTCCTCGGACCTGAAGCGTTCCCATGCAGCCGCTCAAAGTCACCGTCGTGCCGGTCACGCCGATCCAGCAAAACTGCTCGATCGTCGCCTGCACGGCCACCAACCGTGCAGCGATCGTCGATCCCGGCGGCGACGTCGCGAATATCCGCAAGGCGATCGAGCAGCTCAAGGTCACGCCGGAACGAATTCTGCTGACGCACGGCCACTTCGATCATGCGGGCGGCGCGGCCGAACTTGCCGAGGCGCTGTCCGTCCCGATCGAGGGTCCCGATGAACGCGATGCCTTCCTGCTCTCGAACCTGGAGAGTCAGGGTCCGCGGTTCGGCATCACCGACTCGCGCAACGTAAAGCCCGACCGCTGGCTGGTCGAAGGCGAGACGGTAAGCATCGGCGATCTGACGTTCAACGTGCTGCACGTCCCCGGCCACACGCCCGGCCACCTGGTGTTCGTGAATGTGCCGGCGCGCTTCGCGCTGGTCGGCGACACGCTATTCCAGAACTCGGTCGGCCGCACCGACTTCACCTACGGAAACTCCGAGCAGCTCATTGCAGGCATCAAGGAGAAGCTGCTGCCGCTGGGCGATGACGTCACCGTCCTGCCTGGCCACGGCCCCGCCACGACCATCGGCAGGGAGCGGCAAGGCAATGGCTACCTGCAAAATTGACGCGACTTTGCCGCCGCGCGGCAACAATCCGTTAACTCGCCGGTAACGTCTGAAAGTTACCAATGGATGAATTTCCATCCATTGGAATCGCCCCCATGTCCAGCGATGAGACACCGAAAGTCGAGCCGACCCTGACGGACGCGCCCTCGATTACGCCCGAGGCAAAACCGGAGGCCGCCGCTGCGAAAGTCGAGGCCGGCGAGACCGAAGCGCCGAAAGCCGAGGCCCCGAAAATCGAAGCGAAGGCCGAGCCGGAAAAGGTCGACCCCAAGATCGAACAGAAGATCGAACAAAAGATCGAGCAAAAGCCGGAGCCGAAATTTGAACCGCAGGTCGAGGCGCGGACGCTGCCGCCGGCGGCGCAGCTCGCCGAGCCGGCCGCGATCGTCCGCTTGAAGCAACGCTTCGAGCCGAAGCCCGAGCCGATCGCAAAACCGTCGCGCAATGGCCGCTTCGCGCTGCTTGCCGCCTGCGTCGCAATCGCAGCGAGCATCGGCGCGATCGGCGGCTCGCTCGGCGTTGCCAAGTTTGCCACGCTGCCGGCGCCGGCGCCGGCGCCGCAGGTCGCGGCCGCCAAAGACAATGTCGCCGAAGAGGTGAAGGCGCTGAAGGATAACGTGGCGCAATTGCGCGGGGCGATGAAATCGCTCAGCGACAATCTTGTGACGCTGAAGGTCAGCGTCAGCACATCGAACGTCAGCCAGAACGCGCAGAATGCCCAGATCGGCAAGATCGCCGAGGTGCTCGATCGCGTCGAGAAGGCGCAGGCCGAGCAGCGCAAGCTCGTCACGGCAGCGGCCGCCGCACCGGCGCACGTCGCGCCCGAGGTGACCGGCTCGATTCAGCCGAAGACGGCCGCGACCGCGCCGATGGTGCTGGGCGATCCGCCGACCACGCTCAAGCCGCCGATCCTGCAGGATTATGTGCTGCGCCGCGTCTATGACGGCGCCGCGCTGATCGAGGGCCGCAACGGCATCATCGAAGTCGAGCCCGGCGAAACCGCACCGGGCCTCGGGCGCATCGAGGCGATCAAGCGCCAGGACGGCCGCTGGGTGGTTATCACCGCGCGCGGCCTCATCGTCCAGCGCTAGACGCGCGACGTCCCGTTCCGATCGGCAAACCCTCTCCTTCCGGGAGAGGGTTTTTGCTATGCAGGAGGCGCCGCCCGACTGCAGGGAGCCGATCGATGCATGTCCCGCTGCTCATCTCGCTTCTGGCGCTTGGCACCCAGGCCGCGTTTGCGCAGGGCGCGGCGCCGCAGGCAAAGCCCGAAATGAACGAGTCCTGCCCGGGGCTGGTCGCGCAGACCCGCGCGCCGTTCCGTCTCGCATCCCTGAAGGAAGGCGAGGTGCGCATCAATTACGTCGGCCACTCCACCTTCCTGATCGAGAGCCCGAAGCTCGTGCGCATCGCGACCGACTACAACGATTACGTGCGCACGCCGGTGCGTCCCGACATCGTCACCATGAACCGCGCGCACTCGACGCACTTCACCGACCGGCCCGATCCCGGCATCCGCTTCGTGTTGCGCGGCTGGAAGGACGACGGGCGCCCGACCGACTGGGATGTCCAGTTCCAGGACGTGCGCGTGCGCTCGGTTGCGACCAACATCCGCGACTGGGGCGGCGGCACGCAGCGCCATGGCAATTCGATCTTCATCTTCGAGGTCGCCAATTTGTGCATCGCGCATCTCGGCCACCTCCATCACACGCTGACGCAGCAGCAGTTGAGCGAGATCGGCCGCGTCGATGTCGTGCTGGTGCCGGTCGACGGCTCCTATACGCTCGATCTCGAGGGCATGATCGAGGTGCTCACCGCGCTGAAAGCGCCGCTGATGATCCCGATGCACTTCTTCTCGAGCTTCACGCTCAACCGCTTCATCGATCGCATCAGCCGCGACTGGGACGTGGAGACATTGGAAGTCCCCTCTGTCGTGTTGTCGAAACACACGCTGCCGACGAAGCCGAAACTGCTCGTGCTGCCGGGCCGCTGACGATGATGCCGTTCGAATTCCGGTTCCGCACCGTCGCGGTCAACGGGATCGAGATGAATCTCGCCGAATACGGCCACGGCCCCCTGGTGCTGCTGTGTCATGGCTGGCCGGAGATTTGGTATTCGTGGCGCCACCAGCTCGTCGCGCTCGCGGCGGTCGGCTTTCGCGCGGTCGCGCCCGACATGCGCGGCTTCGGCCGCACGACCGTGCCGGATGATGTGGCGGCCTGCACGATCTTGCACAATGTCGGCGACATGGTCGCGCTGGTGGCTGCGCTCGGCGAGACGCGCGCCGCGATCGTCGGCCATGATTGGGGCGCGCCGGTCGCCTGGCATGCGGCGTTGATGCGGCCGGACGTGTTTCCGGCCGTCGTGGCGATGAGCGTGCCGCATCGCCGCCGTGGCCCCATGCCGCCGCTCGAGATGCTGCGCAAGGCCGGCAAGTCCGATTACTACTATCTGTATTTTCAGGAGCAGGCCGCAGAGGACGAGTTCGCGCGCGATGCCGCGTTTACGCTGCGCTGCCTCTTCCACATCGGCTTCGGCGAAACGCCGCGCGCCGAAAAGATGAGCCTCTATGTGGATCGCGCGAAGGGCTTTCTCGGACCGCGGCGCGACGTTCCGCTTCCGCCCTGGCTGACCGAATCCGACATGGCGGTGTTCGCCGATGAATACCGGCGCAGCGGCTTTCGCGGCGGGCTCAGTTGGTATCGCAACATCGACCGCAACTGGGAGCTGACCGCGCCTTGGCAGGGCGCGACGATCGATCAGCCGGCGCTGTTCATCGCGGGTGCCAACGACGCCGTGATCACCGGCTCACTCGGCAAGCGCGCGCTCGACGAGATGGACAGCGTGGTGACAAACCTGAAGGGCAAGGTGCTGATCGATGGCGCCGGCCACTGGATCCAGCAGGAGCGGCCGGAGGAGGTGAATGCGGCGCTGATTGCGTTCCTGCGCGCGCATCACTCTTGATCCGCTCATGCCCGCGAAAGCGGGCATCCAGGGGCCCCCACCCTACCCTCCCCCGCAAGCGGGGGAGGGATAAAAGGGAGGGGGATTCCCGCTTGCGCGGGAATGAGCGGGTGATAGTCCAAACGCAACATCTATTGGGGAGAAACCGCCCATGCCCTTCGCCACCACCCGCGAGAATGTGCGCCTGCATTACGAGGAAGCGGGCGACGGCAGGCCGCTTCTGTTCGTGCACGAGTTCGCCGGCGACTGGCGCGCGTGGGAGCCGCAGATGCGCTATTTCGCGCGGCGCTACCGCTGCATCACGTTCTCGTTCCGCGGCTATCATCCCTCCGACGTTCCGGACGATCCGTCGTCGTATTCTTACGAGCATTTCCGCGACGACGTGATCGCGGTGCTCGATCATCTCAAAATCGACAAGGCGCACATCTGCGGGCTGTCGCAGGGCGGCTACGCGACGCTCCACGCCGGCATCAAGTATCCGCAACGGGCGCTTTCGCTGACGCTCGCCGGCACCGGCTCGGGCTCGGAGCGCGGCGTGCTCGACGAATTCCGCGATGCCGCGCGCGCGACCGCGGCAGAGTACGACAAAGCAGGCTCCGAAGGCGTGGCGAAGACCTACGGCATGGGCCCATCGCGCATTCCGTTCGAGGTGAAGGACCCGCGCGGCTACCGGGAATTCTACGACCAGTTCGCGAGTCATTCCGACACGGGCGCCGCGAACACGCTGCGCGGCTATCAGGCGGGCCGCCCGCCGCTTTACGAATTCGCCGCGGACATCGAGAAGATCACGCTGCCGACGTTGATCATCTGCGGCGACGAGGACGATGCCTGCATCGAGCCGAGCATTTACCTGAAGAAGCGCATCGCGGCCTCCGGCCTCGCGGTGTTTCCCAAGAGCGGCCACACGGTGAACATCGAAGAGCCGGCGCTATTCAATCAGACGCTGGGGGATTTTCTCGCGTTGGTCGATGCCGGCCGCTGGGGCGCAAGGGACAAACGGTCGATCCGCACGAAGGGCCGCCTCTAGGCGTAGGGCGCAGTAAGCCAACGGGTCCGGCCTTCGGCCGGCCCGATGATGAACTCCGCGCCCTGCGCCGCCTGAGCGATGTGGCGCAATGCGCTCCGCTCCCGCGTCGCTTATTGCGCCCTACATTTCCGATTCAATTGTCAAACAGCCGAGCGCCATCGCCCGGTTTGGGAGGGCGCCGGGTGCCCCTCGTCTGTTTTCCGCTCCCTTAAAAAATGAGGGGAGCAGAGCGCCGACAGGCGCTGGTGCGGAAGCGCCGCACCCGGTGGCCCGCCTCGCGGTCGAGCCGATCTTCGGGAAGCGCCCGAAGATCACCGGCCAGTGACGTAGGCCGGCGCGCCTTTCGGCGCTCCGCTGCGGCGTTCTCCTTACGGCGGCGGGCCGCGCTTTCAGCAGCGCGCTTAGCGCTGCCATCAGCCGGCTCCCGGCAGGGGATCGTTGTGTCCCCGGGCGGAGCCCCGCCGCCGCCCGAGTACGAGGTTGCGAGCCTCGTCCGCGGGCGCCGCACCAACCGAGGCCCGGAATTGCCGGGCGCCGGCTGCCGGATTGAGGACCTGTTCTCCGGTCCCGCTCCGGCCCGCTCCGCGCTCAAGACGCCTCATGAGTGCGCCCCTCGGCGAGCAGGGTGCGGGAATGATAAGGGTGGGTTTGGGGGGCGTGCGTAACTTTTTTTCCGGCAAGGTTTTCAAGCACGTAGGTGTAGGGCGCTTTTTTTGCCTCTCCCGCAAGCGGGAGAGGGGAAAGCGGAGCTCGCGGCCCGCGCGGCGCGCCACCGCCGGATTGCCACCACTAGCCCGCTGATTTGTTCGGTGTTATCCGCTCCCCGCCAGCGAGCCTTCCCCTCAAACACAGGTGCCTGTTTGCGTATCTTGGCGATCCATGCCGGCATGCATGATTCCTCCGCCGCCGCGTTCGACGACTACCAGATGGTCGCGGCGGTGTCGGAGGAGCGCCTCACGCGCGTGAAGGGCTCGGGCGAGTCGGTGCCTTGGCTCAGCATTGACGAGGTGCTGCGCGTCGCGGGCTGGTCGCGCCGCGACGTCGATGCGATCGCCACCACGCGCGGGTGGTTTGCGACCCACGACTACAGGTTCTCGCTGCCGCGCGAGCTCTGGTACACGTTCGAACGCTGGCAAGGGCGCGAGCGCACGCACCGCGAGCTCGCGGTGCTGTGTCATCGTTTCGGCATCGCCGACACGCACAAGCTGTTCCGCGCCGACCGCTTCCTGAAAGAGAATTCGTTCCGGCCAGGCACGCAGATCTATTTCGCCAATCACCACGCCGCGCACGCGCTTGCCGCGCTGTTCTACACCGACTGGAACGATGCGCTGGTCTATACCTCCGACGGCATCGGGGACAATGTCAGCTATTCGATGCGCTCGCTGAAAAACAACACGCTCGAATGTCATTACGGCGACGACCGCTGGCTCACGAAGACGCTGAAAGAAACCGGGCTCGCGAGCGCCTACGGCTACGCCACGGTCGCGTGCGGCTTCCGCATGCTGCGACACGAGGGAAAGCTCACGGGGCTTGCGGCTTACGGCGAGCCGAAGCTTGCTCCCGAGATGGCAGCGCAGTTTCGCTTCAACGACAACAAGGGGCTGATCGAGACTGATTTCAAGAACTGGTCTGCGATGCGCCAGAAGTTTCTGGCAATCTGCCATGGGCACGAGCGCGAGACGATCGCGGCTTCCATTCAAAAGGTCGCCGAAGACTTCACCGTGCAGTCGGTGCGCTGGTGGCTGCATCGCACCGGCGCGCGCAGGCTCGCGCTTGCGGGTGGGCTGTTCGCCAACGTGCGGCTCAACCGGCTGCTCGCCGAGACCCTGCCGCTCGATGAGGTGTTTGTGTTTCCCGCGATGGGCGACGAGGGTCTGTCGGTCGGCGCGGCGCTCACCTTCCTGCACGCGCGCGACGGCACCGAGACGTGGCTGCGCCACCGCCACCGCCTCGACACCGTGTATCTCGGCCAGAACTACGACGGCCGCATCGACGATACGCTTGCTGCCGCCGGCATGCGCCGGCTCGCGGGACGCCCGGTCGAGACTGCGGTCGATCTCATCCGTGCCGGCAAGGCCGGCGCGATCTATACCGGGCGCATGGAGTTCGGCCCGCGCGCGCTCGGCGCGCGGTCGATCATCGCATCACCGCACGATCACGCGATCAACGACCTGCTCAACAAGCGGCTCGACCGCTCCGAGTTCATGCCGTTCGCGCCGTTCGTGCTGGAGGAAGACGCAAGCCGCGTGTTCGAGATCACCGACGTGAACCGCTACGCGGCACATTTCATGACGATCACCTGCGGCGTGCGCCCCGAATGGCGCACGCGCATTCCGGCCGTGGTGCATGTCGACGGCACTGCGCGGCCGCAGATTATCCGCGACGCGGACAACCCGCTGTTCGCCGCGATCCTGCGCCGCTTCCGCGACCAGACCGGGCTGCCGGTGCTGATCAACACCAGCTTCAACGTGCACGAGGAGCCGATCGTCAACCGGCCGGAGGAGTGCCTGCAGGCGTTGTCGGATGGGCGGGTGGATTTCGTCGTCACGCAGCAGGCGGTTTACGTGAGGGGGTAGCCGCGGGCTCCCACCCTCCCCTGGAGGGGGAGGGTCGAAGCGAACGCAGTGAGCGTCGGGGTGGGGTGAGCTTTGGCGCGAAAGGTTCACCCCACCCCGGCTCGCAGCTTCGCTGCTCGCCGACCCTCCCCCTCCAGGGGAGGGTATTCGCGCACGTGGCGTTCGCGGCGCTTACTTCTGGCACACCGGGCAGAAGAACGTGCTCCGCGTCCCCTGCACGATGCGGCGGATCGTCCCGTTGCACTTCGGGGTCACGCATTTCGTTCCGGCGCGGTCATAGACGCGGAAATTGTGCTGGAAGTCGCCGAGTTCGCCGTCGGTACGACGATGGTCGCGCAGCGACGAGCCGCCTGCGCGGATCGCATCGTTGAGCACCGCCTTGATGGCATCGGCGAGCGCATCGGCGCGCGCCAGCGGCTTGCCGGTTCGCGTCGCGATCGTCGAGGCGATCCGCTTCGGCGAAAGATGCGCGCGATGGAGCGCCTCGCAGACATAGATATTGCCGAGGCCGGCGACGACCTTCTGGTCCGACAGCGCCGCCTTCAGGCTGGTTTTCTTTCCCGCGCAGGCCTGCGCCAGCATTGCCCCATCGAACGCATTGCCGAGCGGCTCCGGCCCGAGCGCCGCCATCATCGGGTGCTGGTTCAGCTCTTCGCGCCGAACCAGCTTCATGAACCCAAAGCGGCGCGGATCGTTGAACGTGACGATCGCGCCGTTCGACAGGTGAAACACCACGTGATCGTGCGCCGAGAGCTTGCCGCGCGCGTGATGGAATTTCCCCGGTCCGCGCTCGTCGCTGCCGTGCAGCACGCGGAACGAGCCCGACATGCCGAGATGCATCAGCAGCACCTCGCCCGATGAGAGATCGGCGAGCAGATATTTGGCCCGCCGCCCGAGGCCTTCGACGGTCTGTCCCTCGAGCCGCTTGTTGAAATTCTGCGGAAAAGGAAATCGCAAGTCCGGCCGTCGCTGCTCCACCCGCACGAAACGCGCGCCCTCCATCACCGGCTGCAACCCGCGGCGCACGGTTTCGACCTCGGGAAGTTCGGGCATGGTTAACCTCTCCGGTCATTCCGGGGCGCGAGCCTCAAGCGCGTTTACGCGCGTCTGCGACGCGCTTTGGCGAGCGAGCCCGGAATCCATAACCACGACCGGAGCTTTGTCGGCGCTGCCTGTGGTTATGGATTCCGGGCCCGGCCTTCGGCCGTCCCGGAATGACGGCGGAGGGTTATGTAGCCTCCCTTACAGGCCCGCGCTATGGTCGCGCCATGCCCGATGCACACACCCATTTCGGCGACCGGCAGGTGCCGCTCGACGACAAACAACGGCTGGTCGACGACGTGTTCCACAAGGTGGCGCGGCGTTACGACCTGATGAACGACCTGATGTCCGGCGGGCTGCACCGGGCCTGGAAGGACGCGCTGGTGACCGCGATCAACCCGCCGAAGTCGGATAGAGCCTTCGCGCTGCTCGATGTCGCGGGCGGGACCGGCGATGTGTCGTTCCGCACTGTGCAGGCCGGCGGATATGGCACGCGCGCGACCGTCGCCGACATCAATGCCGAGATGCTCGGCGTTGGGCGCGAGCGCGCCTATGCGCAGGGGCTCGACGATGCCGTGACGTTCGTCGACGCCAACGCCGAGAGCTTGCCGTTTCCCGACAAGAATTTCGACGCGGTGTCGATCGCCTTCGGCATCCGCAACGTGCCGCGCATCGGGGTGGCGCTTGCCGAGATGCACCGCGTGCTGCGCATTGGCGGGCGCGCCGTCTGCCTGGAGTTCTCCAACGTCGATGTGCCGGGGCTCGACGCGCTGTACGAGCTTTATTCGTTCAACGTCGTGCCGGCGATGGGCCGCGCGATCGTCGGCGATGCCGACCCATATCGCTATCTCGTCGAGTCGATCCGCCGCTTCCCGCGCCCGAATGCGTTCGCCGAGATGATGCGCGCGGCCGGCTTCCGCCGGGTGTCGTACCGCGCGATGAGCGGCGGCATCGTGGCGCTGCATTCCGGCTGGCGCTTGTGATCGCTGCCGCCGGTCACCTTTTTCGCCTGGCGCGCGCGGGCTTCGTGTTCGCGCGTGAGGGCGTGCTGGCGCTCGCCGATCCGGAGGCGTTGCCGGCGCCGGCGAGACTTGGCTTGCGTGTTGCGCGGCTGATGGAGCGGCCGAGCGGTGAAGGTGCGTCGGTCCGGCTTTCCGCCGCGCTGACCCGACTTGGGCCGACCTACGTGAAGCTCGGCCAGTTCCTCGCGACCCGGCCGGATGTGGTCGGCCCAGCGCTCGCGCGCGATCTCGAAAGCCTGCAGGACCGCATGGCGCCGTTTCCTCAGGGAGAGGCGGAGGCGGCGGTCGCTGGCGCGCTCGGTAAGCCGCTCCCTGAGCTCTACGTCTCCTTCGGGCCTGCGGTCGCGGCGGCGTCCATCGCGCAGGTGCACAAAGCCACTGTAGCGGCTCGTCCCCGCGACGGCGCGGACCCAGGGCCACAGGCGAAGGAAGAACTGGATTCGCGCTTGCGCGGGGATGAGCGCGAGGGAGCGCAGACCGTCGCCGTGAAGGTGCTGCGCCCGGGCATCGATCGGCGCCTCAGGTCCGATCTCGACACGCTGTATTTCGCGGCGCGCAACGCCGAGCGTCATTCGACCGAGGCGCGGCGGCTGCGCATGGTCGAGGTGGTGGATACGCTGGCGCGCTCCGTCACCATCGAGATGGACCTGCGGCTCGAGGCCGCGGCGATCGCCGAGATGCGCGACAACGTGAGGGGCGATCCGGATTTCCGTGTCCCGACGGTTGACTGGGAGCGTACCGCCCGCGGTGTGCTGACCCTCGAGTGGATCGACGGAACACCGCTCTCCAATCGCGTGGCATTGGAGGCCCGCGGGCTCGACCTGCCTGCGCTCGGGCGCGCGCTGATGCAGGCCTTTCTGCGCCACGCGCTGCGCGACGGCTTCTTCCATGCCGACATGCACCCGGGAAACCTGTTTGTCGACAGCGAGGGCCGCATCGTGGCGGTCGACTTCGGCATCATGGGCCGCCTGTCCCCGAAAGAACGCCGCTTCCTCGCCGAGATCCTCTACGGCTTCATCACGCGCAACTATTACCGCACCGCCGAAGTGCATTTCGAGGCGGGCTACGTGCCGCCGCATCATTCGGTCGAGAGTTTCGCCCAGGCGATCCGCGCGATCGGCGAGCCGATCCACAATCGCACAGCGGCCGACATCTCGATGGCGAAGCTGCTCACGTTGCTGTTCGAAGTCACCGGCCTGTTCGACATGAAGACGCGGCCGGAGCTGCTGCTGCTGCAGAAGACGATGGTGGTGGTCGAGGGCGTGGCGCGCTCGTTCGATCGAGACCTCGACATGTGGGCGACCGCCGAGCCGGTGGTGCGCGAATGGGTCGAGCGCCATCTCGGCCCTGCCGGGCGGCTTGAGGACGTCGCGCAGGGGGCGGGCGAAGTCGGGAAATTTTTGGGCGAGGTCCCCTCTTTGCTCGGACGCGCCGCACGCGTCACCGACCAGCTCGACGCGGCGACGCGCGACGGCCTGGTGCTCGCGCCCGAAACGGTCGCGGCGATCGGCGAGGCGGAAGCGCGGCGCAGCCGCTGGACGACCGTGGCGTTGTGGGTGATCGCGGGATTGCTGGGGGTGGTGATCTGGAAGTTGGTTTGATTGCATTGATTGCGATGCAATCACATGATACAAGGCCGCATGGGCTCGCTGACGGTCCGCAACCTCCCCGAAGCGGTCAAGAAGCGGCTGCGCCTGCGCGCGGCCGCCAACGGGCGCTCGATGGAAGAGGAGGTGCGGCTGCTGCTCGCGGAGAAGTCGGGGGATGCGCCGGCTGCGGCCAGACCAGAGAGCCCCGTCTCGATGATCAGTGCCTGGATGTCGAGGCCGGAGGATGCGCCGGTTGCGGCCAGAACTGACAACCGCGCCAAGCCGGCGCGGCAATCCGCTGAGCCTCCCCCGGCAGCAACGGCGCGCCGCATTCTGCTGATCATTTCCGGCGGGATCGCGGCCTACAAATCGCTCGACCTGATCCGGCGCCTGCGTGAGCGCGCCTATACGGTGCGCGTGGTGATGACCCGCGCGGCACAGGAATTTGTCACTTCACTGTCGGTCGGCGCAATCGCGGGCGAGAAGCCGTTCACCGAGTTGTTCGACCAGGCCTCGGAATTCGACGTCGGTCACATCCGCCTGGCGCGCGACACCGACCTGATCGTGGTCGCGCCCGCGGCCGCCGACCTGATGGCCAAGATGGCGCACGGCCATGCCAACGATCTCGCCACTGCCGTGCTGCTCGCGACCGACAGGCCGATCCTGCTCGCGCCCGCCATGAATCCGCGCATGTGGTCGAACAGCGCCACACAGCGCAATCTCAAGATACTCCTCGCCGACGGTGTGCTCACCGTCGGTCCGAACGCGGGCGAGATGGCCGAGAGCGGCGAGGTGGGCACCGGCCGGATGGCGGAACCTTTGGACATCGTCGCCGCGGTCGAAAAACGTTTGGCAGGCGCCACGGCGGATGCGCCGCCGTCCCGCGCCAGGCCGCTCGCCGGCAAGCACATCATCATCACCGCCGGGCCGACGCACGAGCCGATCGACCCGGTGCGCTACATCGCGAACCGATCCTCGGGCAAGCAGGGTTTTGCCATTGCGCGCGCGGCCGCTGATGCCGGCGCCAAAGTGACCCTCATATCGGGGCCTGTCGCCCTGCCCGACCCCTCCGGGGTGAAGATAGTGCGCGTGCAAACGGCGCAGGCGATGCTGGTTGCCGTGCAGGCCGCGCTGCCGGCCGACGTCGGCATCTTTGCCGCCGCGGTGGCCGACTGGCGCATCGCGGGCGACATCGTGCAGAAGCTCAAAAAGGATGCGGGCGGCCCACCGAAGCTCGAGTTGGTCGAGAACCCGGATATCCTCGCCACCGTGTCGAGGCTGAAGACAAAGCGGCCGGCGCTCGTCATCGGCTTCGCGGCCGAAACCGAGAAGGTGATCGAACACGCCAAGGCGAAGCTCAAACGCAAGGGCTCCGACTGGATCGTGGCGAATGACGTGTCGGCAGAGGGCGGCGCGATGGGCGGCGACGACAACACGGTGCATCTCATCACGGCAGCAGGGGTCGAATCCTGGCCGGCGCAATCCAAGGACGGCGTGGCGAGGCAATTGGTCGCCCGCATCGCGAACGCCCTGAACGGCGAGCCCTCATGACCGCGGTCACCGTCAGCGTGATGCGGCTGCCGCATGGGGCGGACCTGCCGCTGCCGTCATATCACAGCGCTGCTGCTGCCGGCATGGACCTGCTCGCCGCGGTACCGCCGGATGCGCCGCTCACCATCCTGCCCGGACGCTACGCCGCGGTGCCGACCGGGATCGCAATCGCGCTTCCTCCCGGCACGGAGGCGCAGGTGCGCCCGCGCTCCGGCCTCGCGCGTCAGCACGGTGTGACCGTCCTCAACGCGCCCGGCACGGTCGACGCCGACTATCGCGGCGAGATCCAGGTGCTGCTGATCAATCATGGCGCCGAGCCTTTCGCCGTGACGCGCGGCCTGCGCATTGCCCAGCTGGTGATCGCCCAAGTTTCACGGGTTGAACTACGCACGGTGACGGAACTCGGCACGACAGCCCGCGGCGCCGGCGGGTTCGGCTCAACCGGAACGAGCAACGTGTAACAAACTTGCGGCGGTATGATGATGATGTTTTACTATCATCCTTTGCCGCTTGGTTTCCCGCCTCATGTCGCTGCTCCCCCGCAAGGGCCTCCTTGCCATCGCTGCTGTTGTCGATGTCGCGTTGAACGCGCGCGAGCGCCCTATGTCCGCGCGCAAGCTCGCCGCGCGCCACAACCTGCCATCGCGCCATCTCGAGCCGGTGCTGCAGGCGCTGGTGCACGAGGGCATCTTCAATGGCATTCGCGGACCGCACGGCGGTTATGAGCTGGCGCGCGAGCGCAAGCGGATCAGCGTCGCCGACATCCTGCGCGCAGCCGGGACGGTCGAAGCGCAGGACGAGATCGAACGGGGCTCGCGTATTCTCGATGACGCGGTTCTTCCGGCGATCGCAGAGGCCGAGCGTGCATTCACCACGGCGTTGACGCGGCTCAGTGTCGACGACATTGCACGGCGGGCGGAGGCGCTGCGCGAGCGCAGCTAGCACGTCCGTGAACGGCGGGAATACGCCGCGTGGCGTCGGCCGCATCGAAACAATCGCATCGCACTGCTCCGACGCCCGTCCGTTCACGGTCTGGACTCTTACGGCCCGAGTCACGTTGGGGGTAAAGTCATTTGATTCGTGAGCGCCCTGGCGGAGGTCGCTCGCGTTCATCGTGGCTTTGCCCGGGCCGTTTTCCGGACGGGAATCGCTGCGGCGCAGGGGCACAGGCAAATGCCGGAGACGATCCGGGGACGGTGCGGGCAACGAACGCAACCGTGGCGCGGGGGATTCGACCAGGCTTGCATCATTGCGGCAGTCACGCTGCTGCCGGAAACGGCATCCGCCGAGGCGCGCCCGACGCTGCGCCCGATCACCGACTATATCGACGCGTTCGTGACGCTTGAGCGCCATGAGATTGCGGCGCTCGCGCTCAGCCTCGGCATCATCCTGTTTGCGGTGGCAACCGCGATTGCGCTGTTGCGCACGCGCCAGCGTGCGGCGCAGCGGCTCGCCGTCCGGCAGGCCGAGATCAACGAGCTGCGCGAGGAGCGTGACCGCGCCAACGCGCTGCTGCTTGCCGAGCCGCAGGTCATCGTGGTGTGGCCGGCGGGCGGGGACGAGCCGGATATCTCAGGCGACGTCGCCCTCATCACGCGCACGCCGCTGCCGCGGCGCGTGCTCGCGTTCGGGACATGGCTCGCGCCCGAGAATGCCCACGCCATGGAAGTCGCGGTCGATGCGTTGCGCGCCGAAGGAAAGGGCTTCGCCTTTCCGCTGACCACGCTGCAGCAGCGCCACGTCGCGGTGGAAGGCCGCGCCATCGGCGGCCGCGCGGTTCTGCGCATCAAGGACCTCACCGGGACCAAGAGCGAGCTTGCCGAACTTGCCGCCGACCATCAGCGGCTGCGCCGCGATATCGATACGGTCGGGCAGCTTTTGGAAGCGCTTCCCGCCCCCGTGTGGGCGCGCGACGTGACCGGGCGGCTTACCTGGGTCAATGCCGCCTACGCCCGCGCGGTCGAGGCGCGCGACGGTACCGACGCGGTGGCGCGCAATCTGGAAGTCCTTGATTCCACCGCGCGCGCCGGCGCCGCGCACGCGCGCGCGGCTGGCCAGTTCTATGAGGCGCGGCTGCCGGTGATCGTCGCGGGCACGCGCCGCATCCTGCACGTGATCGACCGGCCCTCGCCCGGCGGCAGCGCCGGCATCGGCATCGACGTGACCGATGTCGAGGCGATGCGCGCAGAGCTCGCCCGCATGACCGACGCCCATCGCCGCACGCTCGATCAGCTCTCCACTGCGGTCGCGATGTTCTCGGCTGACCAGCGGCTCACCTTCTACAACGCAGGGTTCCGCGTGCTCTGGGGACTCGACGCGGCGTTTCTCGACTCCGGACCGACCGACTCGGGTGTGCTCGATCGGTTGCGCGCCGCGCGAAAACTTCCCGAGCAGGCGGACTATCGCAACTGGAAGAGCGAGTTGCACGACGCCTACCGCGCGCTCGAGCCGCGCCAGCATGAATGGTACCTGCCCGACGGCCGTACCTTGCGCGTCGTCACCACGCCCAACCCGGAAGGCGGCGTCACTTACCTGTTCGACGACGTCACCGAACGGCTGAAGCTGGTGCGGCGCTATGAGGCGCTGATCGGCGTGCAGGGCGAGACGCTCGAAGCGCTGACCGAGGGTGTTGCGGTGTTCGCCAGCGACGGGCGGCTCGACCTGCACAATCCCGCCTTCGCCAGCCTCTGGAAGCTTCAGTCCGGCGCGCTCAACGACGGGCGCCCGCATATCGAGACGGTGCTCGGCTGGTGCGCTCCGCTCTACACCAACGAAGCGTTCTGGAGCCGATTGCGCGGCGCCGTCACCGCGCTGGAGAGCCGGGAGCCGATCCAGGCGCGGCTCGAACGCACCGATGGCAGCGTGCTCGACTGCACCACGGCGCCGCTGCCGGACGGCGCCACATTGGTGACATTCCAGAACGTGACCGACTCGGTGAATGTCGAGCGCGCCCTGATCGAGCGCGCCGACGCGCTGCAGGATGCCGACCGGCTCAAGAGCGCGTTCGTCGAGCGCGTCTCCTACGAACTGCGCACCCCGCTCACCAACATCATCGGCTTCGCGCACCTGCTGACCGACCCCGCGATCGGCCCGACGATCGGCCCGATCAACGACAAGCAGCGCGAGTACCTCGGCAACATCGACAAATCCTCGAGCGCGCTGCTCGCGATCATCAACGACATTCTCGATCTCACGACCATCGACGCGGGCGCCATGGGGCTCGATCTCAAGCCCGTGGACATCCGTGCTGCGGTCGATGCGGCGATCCTTGGGCTACAGGACAGGATCACCGAGAAGGCGATCCTTGTGGAGGCGCGCACCGCCCCCGATATCGGCAGCTTCGTCGCGGACGAACGGCGGCTGCGGCAAATCCTGTTCAACCTGCTGTCCAATGCGGTGAGCTTCTCGCCGACCGGCGAGGTCGTGCGACTCGCGGTCGAGCGGCAGGACGGCGCCGTGATCTTCAGCGTGACGGACCGCGGGCCGGGCATTCCCGACGCGATCGGCGAGCGCGTATTCGACCGCTTCGAGAGCCACGCGCTCGGCTCCGAGCACCGCGGCGCGGGCCTCGGCCTCTCGATCGTGCGTTCCTTCGTCGAGCTGCATGGTGGTACGGTCAAGCTCGATTCGGCCGTCGGCCGTGGAACCACCGTCACCTGCATTTTCCCGGTCCAGCATCTGCGGCAGGAGGCGGCGGCGGAATAACCAACATCGCCTGAACGCCTCGATGCTCGCAGCCTCACCCGCTTCCAGTTTCTCGATCGTGCTCCCGAATGAGCGCGCGACCGCGAGGCTTGCGGCCGATGTCGTCTCCATCCTCAAGGCCGGCGACCTCGTCACGCTCTCGGGCGACCTCGGCGCGGGAAAGACCGCATTCGCGCGTGCGCTGATCCGCCACCTCGCGGACGACGAAGGGCTCGACGTGCCGAGCCCGACCTTCACGCTGGTGCAGACCTACGCACTGCCGCGCTTCACCGTGGTGCACGCGGACCTCTATCGCGTGACGCATACCGGCGAGTTGGCCGAGCTCGGCGTCGACGAGGCAGCGGAGAATGCCGTGGTGCTGCTCGAATGGCCCGACCGCGCCGAGGACGTGCTGCCCGCCGACCGGCTCGACATCGCGTTCACGCTCGCGCCGAACCTCGGGCCGAACCAGCGCAATGCCGAAATCACCGGACACGGGGCGTTTGCGCCGCGCATCGAGCGGCTCGCGGCGATCCGCCACTTCCTGCTCGCGGAAGGCGTCGCCGAGGCGCCGCGCACCCATGTGCAGGGCGACGCCTCGACACGCGCCTACGAGCGGCTGATCCATAACGGGCGCAAGCTCATCCTGATGAACGCGCCGCGCCGGCCCGACGGGCCGCCGGTGCGCGGCGGACTGCCCTATAGCGCGATCGCGCACCTCGCCGAGGACGTGAAGCCGTTCGTCGCGATGGCACGTGCGCTGCGCGAGCGCGGCCTCTCGGCGCCGCAAGTGCATGCGGCCGACCTGACCGAGGGCCTGGTGCTGCTCGAAGATCTCGGGCTCGAGGGCGTGGTGGCGGGAAACCCGCCCGCGCCGGTCGAGGAGCGCTACGCGGCGGCGGTGGAGGTGCTCGTCGAGTTGCACCGCCAGCCGGTGCTCGGCGTGCTTCCCGTGGCGCCGGGTGTCGATCATCGCCTGCCCCCCTATGACGTCGATGCGTTTCTGATCGAGGCTGAGCTGTTGCTCGACTGGTACGTGCCGCATCGCGGCGGCACGGTGAGTACCGCGGCGCGCTCCGAGTTCACCGCGCTGTGGCGCGAAGCGTTGAGCCACGCCTACGACACACCTCCGACCTGGGTGCTGCGCGACTATCACTCGCCGAACCTGCTGTGGCTTCCCGAACGCGAGGGCCTGGCGCGCGTCGGCCTGCTCGATTTCCAGGACGCGCTGATGGGGCCGGCGCCGTACGATCTCGTCTCGCTGTTGCAGGACGCGCGCGTCGACGTGCCCGATCCGCTCGAAATTGCGCTGCTCGGCCGCTATGTGAAAGCGCGGCTCGACTCCGACACGGGCTTCCCGACCACGGCGTTCGTGCAGCTTTACGTGACGCTGGGCGCGCAACGCGCCACGAAAATTCTCGGCATCTTCGCGCGGCTCGACCGCCGCGATGGCAAGCCGCAATATCTGCGTCACATCCCCCGCGTATGGCGCTATCTGCGCCGTTCGCTGATTCATCCCGCAATGGGCGATCTGAAAGTCTGGTATGACGCGCACGTGCCGATGCCGCCGCAGTAGCGAGGCTTAGATGACGATCGACCGCGCCATGGTGCTGGCCGCTGGCCTCGGCAAGCGCATGCGGCCCTTGACCGACACATTGCCGAAGCCGCTGGTGCCGGTCGCCGGCAAGGCGCTGATTGATCATGTGCTCGACCGGCTGGTCGATGCGGGTGTGGTCACGGCGGTGGTCAACGTGCATCACATGGCGGACGCGATCGAGCGACATCTGAGGGGCCGCACGCTGCCGACGATCGCGATTTCCGACGAGCGCGGCGAGCTGCTCGATACCGGCGGCGGCGTGGCCAAGGCGCTGCCGCTGCTCGGGGAGAGGCCCTTCTTCCACGTCAATTCCGACACAATCTGGATCGAAGGCGTGACCCCGAACTTCGGGCGCCTCGCCACGATGTTCGATCCTCCCGCCATGGAAGCCGTGGTGCTGCTCGCCCCGACCGCGACCAGCATCGGCTATGAGGGACGCGGCGATTTTTCCATGGCGCCGGACGGACGTCTGAAGCGGCGCGGCGAGCGCGAGGTGGTGCCGTTCGTTTATGCGGGCGCCGCCGTGCTGTCGCCGGCGCTGTTTGCCGATGCGCCGAAGGGTGCTTTCTCGCTCAACCGGCTATTTGACCGCGCGATCGCGGCCGGCCGCCTGTTCGGGCTGCGGCTCGAAGGCACCTGGATGCATGTCGGCACGCCCGCCGCGATCAAGGCCGCGGAGGCGGCGATCCTGGAGAGCGTGGCGTGACACCGCCGTAAGGCAGTGCCTATAAGGCGCGATGCCTTCCCCGCGCGTCTTCACCATCCCTGCATCGGCGCCGTTCCTGCCGACACTGATCCGCGCACTGCGCGATGGCCGGCTGGTCGAAGGATTCCCGCCAAGCGGCGATCCGCTCGCCTGGTCGCGCGCGACGCTGTTCCTTCCGACGCGACGCGCCTGCGCGCTCGCGCGCGATGCGTTTCTCGACGTGCTCAATGTCGAGGCCGCGGTGCTGCCGCGGATCGTTCCGCTCGGCGACATCGACGAGGATGAGCTTGCGTTCGCCGACGCGGCGAGCGGCGAAGCGGGGCTCGATGTGCCGCCCGAGCTTGGCGGACTCGAGCGGCGCATGCTGCTCGCGCGGCTCGTGCTGCGTTGGGCCGAACGGCTGAAGCCGGAAGCCGGCGAAACGCCGCTGATCGTGCACTCGCCCGCGGCCGCGCTCGCACTCGCCGACGATCTCGCGAACCTGATCGACGACATGACGACGCGGCAGGTCGACTGGGGGAAACTCGATGGGCTGGTGCCGGACAATCTCGACCGCTACTGGCAGCTCACCCTCGATTTTCTGAAAATTGCCGCCGAATACTGGCCCGCAGAACTCAAGGAACAAGGCCGGATCGATCCCGCGGCGCGGCGCGATCTCCTGATCGAGGCCGAGCGCATCCGGCTCGCGGTCGCCAACGGCCTGGTGATCGCCGCAGGCTCGACCGGCTCGATGCCGGCGACCGCCAGGCTGCTCGACACCATCGCGAAGCTGCCGCATGGCGCGGTCGTATTGCCGGGCCTCGATACCGACCTCGATGACGCGTCGTGGCAGTTGATCGGCGGAAGACACGATCATCCGTCCGCGTTCGGGCATCCGCAGCTTGCGATGCATGCGCTGCTGCGTCGTATCGGCATCGCGCGCGACGAGGTCACGCCGCTCGCCGCCGGCGGCGCGCGCGAGCGTCTCCTCTCCGAGGCGATGCGCCCGTCGGAGGCGACCGAGCGCTGGGTCGAGCGCATCGATGCGGCAACCCGGAAAACCGCGCTCGACCGCCTCGCCATGATCGAGGCCGCCAATGCCGAGGAGGAGGCGCTCGCCATCGCGGTCGCGTTGCGCGAGGCGGCAGAGAACAGCAACACCGCGGCGCTGGTAACGCCGGACCGCGCGCTCGCTCGGCGCGTCGTCGCCGCGCTCGGGCGTTGGAGCATCGCGGCGGACGATTCCGGCGGCGACGCGCTCCCCGATACCGAGGCGGGCGTGTTTGCGCGTCTGGTGGCGCAGGCCGCGCTCGGCGGGCTCGAGCCGGTGACGCTGCTCGCACTGGTGAAGCACGCGCGCTTCCGGCTCGACGCGCCGGCCGGCGCGCACCATCGCGCGATCGCGGCGCTGGAGCTTGCGGTCCTGCGCGGACCCCGCCCACGCCCCGGAACGAAAGGCCTTGCGCATGCGCTGGCAACCTTCCGCGCCACCAAGGACTCGCTGCATGGGTCCGATCCGCGGAAGAGACTTACGAATGCGGACCTCGATGCCGCCAAGGCGCTCGCCGATCGCTTGAGCGTCGCGCTCGCGGCCCTCGAAGAGATCAAGGGGGCGCAATCGATTTCCAGCCTTGCGGCAATGCACGCCGATGCGGTGAGAGCGTTGTCCGCGGATGACGCCGGTTTGGGCGCCGCGTTCGCCGGCGAGGACGGCGTGAAGCTCGCCGAAGCCTTCACGGAGATTGCCGAGCAGAGTACCGACCTGCGCGTCGCGCGTGGCGACTACGCCGATCTGTTCGAGACCGCGATCGCCGACAAGGTCTGCCGCCGCGCCGGCCGGCCGGGCGCGCGGGTGCGTATCCTCGGTGCCATCGAGGCGCGGTTGATCGACGTCGACCGCGTCGTGCTCGGTGGGCTGGTCGAGGGGGTGTGGCCGCCGGATGCGCGCACCGACCCGTGGCTCTCGCGTCCGATGCGGCGCGACCTTGGGCTCGATCTGCCGGAGCGGCGCATCGGCCTGTCGGCGCACGACTTTGCGCAGCTTCTCGGCATGGCCGAGGTCATCCTCACCCGCGCCGCCAAGCTTGCGGGCGCGCCGACGGTCGCGTCCCGCTTCACGCAGCGGCTCGCCGCGGTCGCCGGACGGGATCAGTGGAAGGAGGTGCTGCAGCGCGGCGAGAAGTATCTCGGCTGGGCGCGTAGCCTCGATCACGCGAGCAAAGCCACGCCGACCAGGCGCCCGCGCCCGACCCCGCCCCTCGACACCCGCCCGACACGGCTGAGCGTGACGGAGATCGAGCATTGGCTGCGCGATCCGTACACCATCTACGCCAAGCATATCCTCAAGCTCGTGCCCCTCGACGCGGTGGATACGCCACCCGGCGCACGCGATCGCGGCACCGTGATCCACGGCGCGATCGGCGAGTTCACGCAGAAATATGCCGCCGGACTGCCCGCCGATCCGCTCGCAGCGCTGCTTGCGCTCGGCGAGAAACATTTTGCGCCGCTGCAGGATTTCCCCGAAGCGCGCGCGTTCTGGTGGCCGCGCTTCATACGCATTGCGCGCTGGTTCGTCGGATGGGAAGCGGTTCGGCGCGCCAGCGCCGCTACGCTGTTCGCCGAGATCGAAGGCGAATTGAAGATGCCTTTCGGCGAACGCACCTTCAGGCTGCGCACCCGCGCCGACCGCATTGAGCAGCGCGCCGACGGCACGTTTGCCATCCTCGACTACAAGACCGGCTCGACGCCGACCGAGCGGCAGGTGCGCACCGGCCTCTCGCCTCAGTTGACACTCGAAGGCGCGATCCTGCGCGCCGGCGCGTTCGAGGACGTGCCGGCGGGATCGCTCAGCGAGTTCGCCTACGTGTCGCTGCGCGGACGCGAGCCGGCCGGTGAGGAGAAGCCGATCGAATTCGAACAGGGCACGCCGGATTACTACGCCGACAGGGCGCTGACCAAACTGAAAGGCATCATCACGCGCTTCGAGGACGAGGCGACGCCGTACCGCTCGCTGGTCAGCCCGATGTGGAAGACGCGCTACGGCGACTACGACCATCTCGCGCGCGTGAAGGAGTGGTCGGCCGGCGCCGAGGACGAGGAGGGCGTGGAATGAACATCCCCGCCGAACTCCTCGACGTGCAGCGCACCGCGTCCGATCCCGCGTTGTCCGCCTGGGTCGCCGCCAATGCCGGTTCGGGAAAGACCCATGTGCTGGCGCAGCGCGTGATCCGCCTGCTGCTGCGCGGCACGCAACCGGAAAAAATCCTCTGCCTGACCTATACCAAGGCAGCGGCCGCCAACATGGCGAACCGCGTGTTCGAGACGCTCGCGCAGTGGACGCCGCTCTCCGACGAGGCCCTCGACGCGGAGATCGCAAAAATCGAAGGCCGCAGTCCGGATGCGGCGCGGCGCACGCGCGCGCGGAGGCTGTTTGCCCAGGCGCTCGACACCCCGGGCGGGCTGAAGGTGCAGACCATCCATGCCTTCTGCACGCGCCTGCTGCACCAGTTTCCGTTCGAGGCCGATGTCGCGGCGCGCTTCGAGGTGCTGGAGGAGCGCACGCGCTCCGAGCTGATCGACCGCCTGCGCATGGGTGTGCTGCTCGAAGCCGCCGCACAACCGGAGAGCGATCTTGGGCGCGCGCTTGCGACCGCCATTACGGTCGCGGCGGATCAAACTTTCGCGGAGGCGGTGGATGAGGCGATCGCGAAGCACAGCGAGTTGGAGGTCTGGATAGCCCACGCGGGTGGCGTTGCGTGCGCCCTCGCGGAGCTATCGCGGGCGCTCGGTGTGCGGCCGGACGAGACGCTGGACGCGATCGCAGAAGAATTCTTCTCCGCCTCGCTGATCGCCGCAAACGAGTATCCGGCTGTCGCCGCAGCGCTGGAGCAGGGATTGAAGGGTGACAAGGAGCACGCGGCGCGGTTCGATTCGCTACGGCTGCTTGCCGGGACCGAGCGCATCAAGGCCTATCAGTCGATCTTCTGCACAGCGGAGCTCGAGCCGCGCAAGAACATCGTCAGCAAGGGGATTCGCGACCGCAATCCCTCGCTGTTCCAGCGGCTGCTCGCCGAGCAGGAGCGTGTGTGCGCATTGATCGCACGCCGCCGCGCGATCGAGGTGCGCGAGCGCACGGCCGCGCTGGTGACGATCGCGCACGAGGTGATCGCGCGTTACCGCGCCGAGAAAAACCGGCGCGGCCTGCTCGATTACGACGACCTGATCGAGAAGGCGCTGCATCTGCTCAGCGAAGAACGATCCGCGTGGGTCCACTACAAGCTCGATCTCGGCATCGATCACGTGCTGATCGACGAGGCGCAGGACACGAGCCCGCAGCAATGGGAGATCGTGAAGCGGCTCACTGCCGAATTCGCGGCCGGGAAGGGCGCGCGCGAGGTGACCCGCTCGGTGTTCGCGGTCGGCGATGAAAAGCAGTCGATCTTCTCGTTCCAGGGTGCGGAACCGGCCGAGTTCGACCGGATGAAGCGCTATTACGGCGCGGCGTTTGCGCAGGCAGAACTCGCATTCGCGGACGTGCGTTTTCAGTATTCGTTCCGCTCCGCGCCGGCCGTGCTCGAGGCGGTCGATACCGTGTTCCGGCGTCCGGAGGCGCACGCGGGCCTGACGGAGGTTCCGGGCGCGACCGTGCACGAGGCGGTGCGCGCCCACGCGCCGGGCATGGTCGAGCTGTGGCCCATGATCGAGCCGGACGAAAAGCTCAACATCGAAGGCTGGGACGCGCCGTTCGATGAAAGCTCCGAGCGCAGCCCGCGCGTGCGGCTCGCCGCCAGGATCGCCCGCACCGTGAAGTGCTGGATTGCGCGCCGCGATCCGGTCGGCGAAGGCGCTATGCGCCATGCGGTGCGGCCGGGCGACATCCTGGTGCTGGTGCGTCAGCGCGGCGCGCTGTTCGAGGCGATCATCAGCGAGCTCAAGAAAGAGAGCATCGAGGTCGCGGGCGCGGACCGCCTCACACTCACCGAGCACATCGCCGTGATGGATTTGATGGCACTCGCCGATGCGCTGCTGCTGCCGGGCGACGATCTCGCGCTGGCGAGCGTGTTGAAGAGTCCGCTATTCGGACTCACCGAAGAGCAACTGTTCGCGCTCGCCTGCGGGCGCAGGGGAGCGCTGCGCGCGGCGTTGCACGAGCGCGCGGCCGATCTGGAATTCATGGAGGCGAATGCGCGGTTTGAGCGGTACGCCGAATGGGCCCGGCAGCACGCGCCGTTCGCGTTCTATGCGCGCATCCTCGGCGCCGATGAAGGCCGCGCAGGATTTTATGCGCGGCTCGGGCCTGAGGCCGCCGACGCGCTCGACGAATTCCTGGAACACGCCCTGCTCTACGAGCGTCAGGAAGCGCCCACCCTGCAGGGCTTCATGGCCTGGCTGCGCGCCGGCGAAACGCAGGTGAAGCGCGACATGGACATCGCGCGTGACGAGGTGCGGGTGATGACCGTGCATGGCGCCAAGGGATTGGAGGCGCCGGTAGTCATCCTAGCCGACACCACGACGCCGCCGAAGGGGCCGCGCGAGCCGCGCATGTTGAACATGCCGGTTGAAAAAGCCGCGCCCGGGACGCCCGACCGGATCATCTGGGCCGGGCGCAAGGTCGACGACATCGAACCGGTCGCAGCGGCGCGCGCGAAGGCCGTGCGCGCCGCAGAGGATGAATACCGCAGGCTGCTCTATGTGGCGATGACGCGCGCCGCCGACCGGCTGGTGGTTGCGGGCTCGCGCGGCGTGAACCGGATCCCGCCCGGCTGCTGGTACGAGCTGATCGAGGCCGCGCTGAAGCCGGACGCGGTCGAAGCGCCGGCCGACGACGGCGACGGCACCGTGTTGCGCTGGCGTAAAACCGGGCAGGAAGAGATTGCGGCCAGCGAAGCTCCGAGCGCGCCACTGGCAGCCCGGCACGACGTGCCTGATTGGCTGCGGCACCATGTCCCCGCCGAGGCGGCTGCCGCGCGCGCGATCTCGCCCTCCTCCCCCAACGACTATGCTGTCGTACGACCCGTGTCCGGCGATGCGCGCGGCCTCATGCGCGGGCGCATCGTACACCGCCTGTTGCAGGCGCTGCCCGCCGTTGCGCCTGAACGCCGCATGGAGGCCGCACGGAAGCCGTTTGCCCGCACGAAGGATTTCGGCGAGGCCGAACGCGACGACATCGTTCGAGAGGTGCTCGGCGTCTTGAACGATGCACGCTTTGCATCGCTGTTTGCGCGTCTTTCGCGCGCCGAGGTGCCGATTGTCGGGTACGTCTCGGACGGGCGTAAAGTGTCCGGTCAGGTCGATCGCCTTGCGGTGACCGATGCGGAGGTGCTGATCGCCGACTACAAATCGGATCGTACGGTACCGCACCGGCTGGAAGACATCCAGCCGGGTCACGTCGAGCAGTTGGCGCTCTATCGCGCGGTGCTACGCAAGCTCTATCCGAATCACTCGGTGCGCGCCGCGCTGGTGTGGACGCTCGGCCCCACGCTCATCGAGCTTCCCGCGGGCGTACTGGAGGCCGCATTGTCAAGGGTTTCTCCCCCGTAAAAACACCTAGCCGTGATCGTGCCTTGACGCTTCCGCCCCCCAACCATACGTTCCGGCCATCATCCAAGGGCCATTCGCCCAAAACCCAAAAAGCGCGACAATCGAGGTGGCCGATGGGCGTTTCAAAAGTGTCCGACAAGGATTTCGAGACCGAGGTGCTGAAAAGCGCCGAGCCGGTCGTGGTGGACTTCTGGGCCGAGTGGTGCGGCCCATGCCGCATGATCGCGCCGGCTCTGGAAGAGATCGCCGGCACGATGAACGGCAAGGTCAAGATCGTGAAGCTCAACGTCGACGAGAACCCCGCGACGGCTGCGAAATACGGCATCATGTCCATCCCGACGCTGATGCTGTTCAAGAACGGTGAGCTCGCCTCGCGCCAGGTCGGCGCCGCGCCGAAGCAGAAGCTCGAGCAGTGGATCACGACCGCGACCGCGTGACGTGCGCTGCTGTTCCGCTTCGTCACAGCCGGGACAAGCCGGCCATGACGGAACCTTTGAAATGGCCGGCTCGAAAGCCGGCCATTTGCGTTGATGGGTGATGCCGCTCAAGCCGCCGATCCCCCCGATGGAAGCAACTTCGGTCGATGCCATTCCGGTGGGGCCGGAGTGGCAGTACGAGCCGAAATGGGACGGCTTCCGCTGCCTGGTGTTTCGTGACGGCGAGAGCGTCACGCTGCAGTCGAAGGCCGGCAAGCCGCTGACGCGCTACTTCCCCGACGTGGTGACGGCGGCGCGGACGCTGAAGGCGAAGCAGTTCGTGCTCGACGCCGAGATCGTGGTGCCGCGCGACGGCGCTTTCTCATTCGACGATCTGCTGCAGCGCATTCACCCCGCGGCATCGCGCATCCAGAAGCTCGCGGCGGAGACGCCCGCCCTGCTGATCGCGTTCGACCTGCTGGAGGACGAACTCGGCAAGCCGCTGTTGCAATTGCCGCTGAGCGAACGGCGGCCGAAGCTGGAAGCTTTTGCGGGGAAGAATTTCGTCAAGAGAATCCGCATCAGGCTTTCGCCCGCCACGACGCGGCGCGCGAGTGCGCAGGGCTGGCTCACGCAGGTCGGCGCGACGCTCGACGGCATCATCGCCAAGCGCCGTGATGTGCCGTACGCGGCCGGAACGCGCGGCGCGATGGTGAAGGTGAAGAGCTATCGCAGCGCGGATTGCGTGGTCGGCGGATTTCGCTATGGCAGCAACAGCAAGCTTGTTGGTTCGCTGTTGCTCGGGCTCTACGACGATGACGGACTGCTGCATCACGTCGGCTTCACGTCCTCGATCGCGCGCGCCGACAAGCCGGCGCTGACCGCGAAGCTGGAAAAACTCAAAGGCGGCCCGGGCTTCACCGGCAATGCACCCGGCGGTCCAAGCCGCTGGTCGACCGAGCGCTCGGCCGAATGGCTGCCGATCAAGCCGAAACTGGTGGTCGAGGTTTGCTACGACCACTTTTCCGGCGCGCGCTTCCGCCACGGCACGCGGCTCATGCGCTGGCGCCCCGACAAAGCGCCCGAGCAATGCACGATGGAACAGGTGAAACAGAAGCAGGCGGATTTGATGCGGTTGTTGAAGTAAACTGTGTCCCGCACGCGATGCAGCGCCATCAGCGCGTTTACGCGCGTCTGCGACGCGCTATTGCGGTGCATCGCAGATGCGGGACCGCACAAACTCCGGCGTTCCTGGCGGGCCCGGTTCTGCAATGCAGCACCACAAGGCCGCTGCGCGGCCGTCCAGAACGCCAACGCTTGCGTTGGCTATGGTGCTGCATTGCGCCCGGGACACCCGCTACACCAGCTCCGTGCCGTTCGCTGCCAGCACCTCGCCGGCGAGATAGAGCGAGCCGGTGATCAGGATGCGCGGCGGCGGATCGAAGCCGAGCCGGCTGGCCGCGGCAAGCGCCTCCTCGATGGTCGGACTCGCATCGGCCGGCATGCCGGCCGCGCGTGCGGCCGCGGCAATCTCCTCGACCGGCACGCCCTTGTCCTGATGGATCGGCACGGCGAACACGCGGCGCACGAGCCCGGTGAAGTTGCGCAGGAAGCCCGCGTGGTCCTTGGTCGAGAGCATCCCGACCACCAGCACCAGCGGACGCGACACGCGCTCCTCCAGGTCGCCGAGCGCCGCCGCGATCGCACGCCCGCCGTCGGCATTGTGACCGCCGTCGAGCCACAACTCCGCGCCCGCGGGCGCGAACGAAACCAGCTTGCCGGTGGTGAGGCGCTGCAACCGCGCGGGCCATTCGGCGCGCATCAGGCCCTGTTCGATCGCAGTCGCAGGCAGGCGGATGCCAGCCGCGCGCAATGCCGCAATCGCGGTCCCGGCATTGTCGAATTGATGGCGGCCGAACAGTTTCGGCGGCGGCAGATCGAGCAGGCCCTGATCGTCCTGATAGACGAGGCGGCCGTGCTCCACGCCCGCATGCCACTGCTGGCCGGCGGCATGCAGGGGCGCGCGCGCTTTTTCGGCGTGGCGCTCGAGCACGCGCGACACGGCCTCCGTCTGCGGCGCGATCACGGCCGGCACGGCGGCGCGGAAAATGCCGGCCTTCTCGGCAGCGATCTTCTCGATCGTGTCGCCGAGGAACTCGATGTGATCCATCGATACCGGCGTCACGACGCTCGCGAGCGGGCGCTCCATCACATTGGTCGCGTCGAGCCGTCCGCCGAGGCCGACTTCGAGCAGCAGCATGTCCGCGGGATGGCGCGCGAACAGCACGAAGGCCGCGGCGGTCTCGATCTCGAAGATCGTGATCGGTGCGTCGCCGTTGGCGCGCTCGCATTCGGCCAATGCATCGGCAAGCTCCTCGTCCGAGACCAGCACGCCGCCGCCGGGCGCGCCGAGGCGGAAACGCTCGTTGATGCGCACGAGATTCGGCGAGGTGTACACGTGGACGCTCTTGCCCGCGGCCTCCAGCATCGCGCGCAGGAACGCGATGGTCGAGCCCTTGCCGTTGGTTCCGGCCACATGAATGACCGGCGGCACGCGCCGCTGCGGAGAGCCAAGCCGCTCCAGGACGCGCTCGATGCGCGCAAGCGTCAGGTCGATGCGCTTGGGATGCAGCGCCAGCAGGCGCGCCAGAATCGAATCGACGGGAGTCATGGACGCGAGCGTCATTCCGCCGCGGCGGCAGTCGGGGGCAGAACCTCGGCTTGTGTCGCGACTGCCGGCAGCGCGGCCGCGGCCGGCGTCTTGCACAGCACGCGGCAGAGTCGCGCCAGGGTCGGCCGCAGCTCGTGGCGATGCACCACCAGATCGACCATGCCGTGCTCTTTCAGATATTCGCCGCGCTGGAAGCCCTCGGGCAATTTCTCCCGGATGGTCTGCTCGATAACGCGCGGGCCGGCGAAGCCGATCAGCGCGCCGGGCTCGGCGAGATGCACGTCGCCCAGCATTGCGTAGGAGGCCGTGACGCCGCCGGTGGTCGGGTTGGTCAGCACCACGATGTAGGGCTTCTTCGTCTCGCGCAGCATTTCGACCGCCACCGTCGTGCGCGGAAGCTGCATCAGCGCGAGGATGCCTTCCTGCATGCGCGCGCCGCCCGAGGCGGCGAACATGATGAAGGGGGTGCCTTTCTCGGCCGCGGTCTGCAGGCCCCTGATCACCGCCTCGCCCGCAGCCATGCCGAGCGAGCCGCCCATGAAATCGAAGTCCTGCACGCCGATGACGACCGCCACCCCTTCGAGCTTGCCGAAGCCGAGCTTGATCGCATCGTTCAGGCCGGTCTTGGTGCGGGCATCCTTGAGCCGATCCGAGTAGCGGCGCTCGTCGCGGAACTTGAGTGGATCGACTGGTACCTCCGGCACGCCGATGTCGAGCCACTTCTCGCCGTCGAACATGGATTTCAGGCGCGCGGTGGCGCTCATGCGCATGTGGTAGTTCGACGACGGGATGACGAACTGGTTGGCTTCGACGTCCTTGTAGAACACAAGCTGCCCGGTCTCCGGGCACTTGATCCACATGTTCTCCGGCACCTCGCGCTTGAGCAGAGAGCGGATCTTCGGCCGGACGACGCTGGTGAGCCAATTCATGAAGGCAGATGTAATCCCGAACGATGGGCAAATCTAGGCGCGTTGATACTGCCCGTCCCGCCCTGCACTGTCATCCCGGAAGCCGCGAAAGCGGCTATCCGGGACCCATCTAACCCGGCTTTTCAGGCCGGTGTTTCATGGGTCCGGGCGCTCGCTCCGCTCGGCCGGGATGACAGCAATTGCCACCTGATGCCGAAGCGCAATGTCCCTTCCCTCGCGCGCCGATTGCAGGATGGCGTGGCAGACTTCCAAGGTCGCCATCGCCCACGCGCCGTCGTGCCGCGGCGGAATGCCTTCAGCGACCGCAGCATAAAGCTCGTCGATGACTTCGGCGCGCGGCACGCGCGGCGGCAGGAGTGGATCGAGCCGCGCCGCGCCGTCCTGGTAGATCAGCACGCCGTTCGGCATCGCACGCAGCTCGGCGCGCTCGCAACTCACGATGACCGTGCCGAAATGCTGGTGCGACAATTGTTCTTCGGCAGGCGGCTGGTAGGCAGCGCCGCCGTAGTTGCGCGCATTCTTGAATGCAGTTTCCTCTGCGGCGTTCGCGAAGTGCTGTGGCTTGCGCACATAGGGCCGCTTTGCCTGCCCCATTTCGCCGATCCATCCGGCAAATTCATCCGAATCGAAATGACCGTAGCCGCCGTAGGTGAGCGAGGCGAATGCGCCGTTTTCGAAGGTGAGCAGCGCCGCGTAGGCGCCCTCCGTGGGGCGCGCCGCGTCCCATGCACCGGTCGCGGCACGCACCGTCTTCACCAGCCCTCCGCCGAGCAGGCGCACGATATCGACCTGGTGCGCCGCCTGATTGAACACGGCACCGCCGCCTTGTGCGGTGTCGAGCTCTTCGGGGCGGCGCGGGCGGTAGAGAAAATCCGTGTAGTTGAACGCCGCCATCATGCGCACGGCGCCGTAATCGCCACGCGCGATCAGTTCGCGCGTGCGCAAGATCGGCGCATCGAAGGAATGACTGTGGCCGACGATCAATTGCACATCGGCCAGCTTCGCCGCTTCGATCATCGCAGCGCAGTCGTTCAGCGTGAGCGCCATCGGCTTTTCGACCAGCAGGTGCTTGCCGTGCTGCGCGGCCAGAGCCGCGTGACGCGCATGGTGCTGATGGGGCGTCGCCACATAGACGATCTCGACCGCCGGATCGGCGCAAAGTTCCTCGACCGTGGCATAGATCTGCGCGGAAAAATCCTTCGCGAAGCGCGTCCGCGCCTCGGCGCGCGGGTCCGCAGCGGCCACCAGCACGACCCGGGAATCGCGCACGAACGTCGGCAGCATGACGGTGAATGCGCGGCCGAGCCCGGCGACGCCGATGCGCAGTGTCCTCAAGGTTCCCCCAACTCGACGCCTCAGCGTCCACTCATTAGACTGGTCCCACTATCGAGGAATGCGCCGCGCGAGGAAACATGACTCCGGAAGAAAACGATCTGCTCTGCCGCGTAACCGGCGAGGCGCCCATGGGGGCGATCATGCGCCGCCACTGGATCGCCGCATGCCTGTCCGAGGAAGTCGGCGAGCCCGACGGCGCGCCCAGGCGCGTGCGCCTGCTCGGCGAGAACCTCGTGGTCTTCCGCGACACCAAGGGCCGCCTCGGCGTGCTCGACGAGTACTGCTCGCACCGCCGCGCCTCGCTCCTCTATGCACGCAATGAGGAGTGCGGGCTGCGCTGCCTCTATCACGGCTGGAAGTTCGACGTGGAGGGCAACGTGGTCGAGATGGCCTCGGAGCCCGCCGAAAGCAACATCACGCAGCGCGTGAAGCACAAGGCCTATCCGGCGCGCGAAGCCGGCGGCTTCGTGTGGTGCTACATGGGACCGGCCGACGAGATGCCGGCGTTCGAGCCGCCCGCATTCGCGCCGACGCCCGACGCGCGCGTCTCCGCGACGAAAGTGCGCGTGCGCTGCAACTGGGCGCAGATCCTGGAAGGGCAGATCGATTCGGCGCATTCGTCGAGTCTGCATTCCTCCGACATGGTCCCGGCGCAGGTCGACGGCGCGAAAGCGACCGAAGCGAACTGGCTGCGCCCCTCGACCGACAAGGCGCCGCGCTTCCAGATCGAGCGCACCTCCTACGGCTTCCGCTACGCGGCGATCCGCCGCCCGATCCAGAACGAGGCGACGCACGATTACATCCGCACCACCGTCTACATCGCGCCGTTCACCGCGCTGATCCCGCCGAACAACGTCCACAACGTCGCGACCCTGCTGACGCCCGAGGACGACGAGACCACGATGTTCTACTTCATCGCATGGAACGGCGCCGACAAGCCCGGCATCGACCCTGACACATGGCGCAGGTTCAACGTGTTGCAATGGGGCGTCGACGTGGATGCGGACTTCAACGGCATACGCACGCGCGCGAACGATTACCTGCAGGACCGCGCCGCGATGAAGGTGGGAAATTTCACCGGGATTGCGGGCATTCCCAATCAGGATATCGCGATGTGGGAAGGCATGGGGCCGATCAGCGACCGCACGGTCGAGCGCCTCGGCGCGAGCGACGTGGCGGTCGCGGCGTTCCGCCGCCTGATGGTCGAGGCGGCGCGGCAGATGCAGAACGGGGGGCCGGCGATCGGCTCGACCAGCCCGCGCATCCCGCATGCGACCATTAGCTCCTACGAAGGTGTTGTACCCAAAACCGTAAATTGGCGTACCCTCGGCGGGGGGAGCGAGGCGCCGCGCGAGCGGGTCGCCTGACGGCAAATTCCGCTCATGCCCGCGCAGGCGGGCATCCACCCCCACCCTACCCTCCCCCGCTTGCGGGGAGGGATAAAGGGAGGGGGTTCCGCTGGCGCGGGAATGAGCGAACAACAACGACGGAACCTGGGAGAAACTTGATGAGAACGATGGTTGCGGCAGCGTTGGCGGTCGCGTTGCTCGGGAGCAGCGCATCGGCCGAAGATACCGTCAAGCTCGCGGTCGGCCAGCGCGGCAACTGGGACACGTCCGTCTCCGAGGTCGGTCAGCGCGCCGGCATCTTCAAGAAGCACGGGCTCGTGCTCGAAATCGTCTACACGCAGGGCGCGGGCGAAACGCAGCAGGCGGTGATCTCGGGCAGCGTCGATCTCGGCATCGCAGCCGGCGTAATGGGTGTGCTCGGTGCCTATTCCAAGGGCGCGCCGGTGCGCGTGATCGCGGCCGAGACCACCGGCGCGAAAGATCTCTACTGGTATGTGAAGGCGGACTCGCCGATCAAGTCGCTCAAGGATACCGACGGCAAGACGCTCGCCTACTCGACCAACGGCTCCTCGACGCACGGCATCGTGCAGGCGTTCATGCAGCAGTATCAGCTGAAGGCCAAGCCGACCGCGATGGGCGGGCCGGCCGCGAACCTCACCGCCGTGATGTCAGGGCAGGTCGATGTCGGCTGGGCGGCGCCGCCGTTCGGGCTCGACCAGCTCGACAAGGGCGATATCCGCATCATTGCGAGCGGCAGCGACGCCGACGTGTTCCGCGGCCAGACCGTGCGGCTGAATATCGCGAATGCCGATTACCTGACGCAGCACAAGGACGTCGTCGTCCGCTACATGAAGGCGTACCGCGAGACGGTCGATGCCATGTACAAGGACCCGGCGCTGCTGAAGGTCTACGCCGACTGGCTCGGCATCACCGAGGCGAAGGCGAAGCGCACGCGCGACGATTTCTTCCCGCCGCCCGCGATCGAGCCGGACAAGATCGTCGGGCTCGAGATGATCGTGAAGGACGCAGTGGCGCTGAAATTCACCGCGAGCGAGCTGACCAAGGAGCAGCTGGCGGAGCTGATTCAGATTCCGCCGCGGTAGGCCCTCTCGTCGTGCCCGGCCTTGTGCCGGGCACCCCGATAAGGTGAGCAGAGCGAGCCTAAGCGGGATCGCCGGAACAAGCCCGGCGATGACGAATGAGGGTTATTTCCGCGCCGCCCGCACCCCCGCCGCCAGCTGCGCCACCAGATCGGTCACCGCCTTCACGGTCGCGGCGGTCGCCTTGCCGGGCTCGTCGAGGCTTTGGCGCACCGCCTCGACCAGCGCCGAACCGACCACCACGCCATCGGCCCCTTCGGCAATCGCGCGCGCCTGCTCGGCATTGCGCACCCCGAAGCCGACCGCGACTGGGAGCTCGGTGTGGCGCTTGATGCGCGCGACCGCATCTTTGACCTTGGCGGGATCGGCCGCGGCCGCGCCCGTGATGCCGGTGATCGACACGTAGTAGACAAAGCCTGAGGTGTTCGCCAACACGGCCGGCAGTCGCTTGTCGTCGGTCGTCGGCGTCGCGAGGCGGATAAAGTTGAGCCCGGCCTTGAGCGCCGGCAGGCACAGCTCCTCGTCTTCCTCAGGCGGCAGATCGACCACGATCAGCCCGTCGACGCCGGCAGCCTTCGCATCAACGAGAAACTTCTCGACCCCGTAGATGTAAATCGGATTGTAGTAGCCCATCAGCACGATCGGCGTCGCGGCGTCGCCCTTGCGAAAATCCCGCACCATCGCGAGTGTCTTGCGCATCGTCTGCCCGGCCTTGAGCGCGCGCACGCCGGCCGCCTGCACGGCAGGCCCGTCCGCCATCGGATCGGTGAACGGCATACCGAGTTCGATCACGTCGGCACCGGCCGCCGGCAGAGCCTTCGCGATCGCGAGCGACGTCTCGCTGTCGGGATCGCCCGCCGTGATGAACGTGACGAGCGCGGCACGCCGTTCGCGTCTGAGCGCGGCAAAGCGCTGGTCGATACGGGTGGTCATGCGGATTTCTTGTTCGACTCTTGAAGCTTGCGCTTTTCGTCGCGCAGCGCGGCCATGCGGACGTTGGCTGTACCCAGCATGAGGCAGACGCTCATGCCGATGAAATAGATCCACTCCCGCCTCTCGATCGGCAGACCTTCTGCGAGCAGCCGCACCTTAAAGAACCAGACGATGTAGAGCGCCGAAATAACGATCAGCAGCCAGCCGGTGCGCTTCTGGCGGTCGTCGAGGAAACTCACAACTGGCCCCCGAGGTGCTCGGCAACGCTCGCCAAATCCTTGTCGCCGCGCCCCGAGAGATTGACCACCATCAGGTGATCCTTCGGTCTTTGCGGCGCCAGCTCGGCAACGCGCGCGAGCGCATGCGCGGGCTCCAGCGCCGGGATGATGCCTTCGAGCCGCGACAGCAGCTGAAAGGCTGCGAGCGCTTCCCTGTCGGTCGCGGACAGGAATGTCACGCGCCCCATGTCGTTGAGCCAGGCGTGCTCGGGACCGATGCCGGGGTAATCGAGCCCGGCCGAGATCGAGTGCGCCTCCTGGATCTGCCCATCCTCGTCCATCAGGAGATACGTGCGGTTGCCGTGCAGCACACCGGGCCGCCCGCCCGCGATCGAGGCGGCATGCAGCTTGTCGAGTCCATGACCGGCCGCTTCGACGCCGTAAATCTCCACGCTGCGGTCATCGAGAAAAGGATGAAACAGTCCCATCGCGTTCGAGCCGCCGCCGATGCAGGCGACCAGCGAGTCCGGCAGGCGGCCTTCGGCTTCCTGCAGCTGCACGCGCGTCTCGTTGCCGATCACGCACTGGAAGTCGCGCACCATCGCGGGATACGGGTGCGGGCCCGCGACCGTGCCGATGCAGTAGAACGTATTGTGCACGTTGGTCACCCAGTCGCGCAGCGCCTCGTTCATCGCATCCTTCAAGGTGCGCGAGCCGGACATCACGGGCCGCACCTCGGCGCCGAGCGCCTTCATGCGCAGCACGTTCGGCTGCTGGCGCGCGATGTCGACCGCGCCCATGTGCACCACGCATTCGAGCCCGAACTTCGCGCACATCGTCGCGGTGGCGACGCCGTGCATGCCAGCGCCGGTTTCGGCGATGACGCGCGGCTTGCCCATGCGCCGTGCCAGCAGGATCTGGCCGAGTACGTTGTTCACCTTGTGCGCGCCGGTGTGGTTGAGGTCCTCGCGCTTCAAATAAATCTTCGCGCCGCCAAAATGCGCAGTAAGCCGCTCGGCGAAATAGAGCGGCGACGGGCGGCCGACATAGTTCTTCAAGTAGCCGTCCATCTCGGCCTTGAAGGCCGGATCGTTCTTCGCCGCGTTGTAGGCGCGCTCCAGGTCGAGGATCAGCGGCATCAGCGTCTCGGCGACGAAGCGCCCGCCATAGATGCCGAAGTGTCCGCGCTCGTCCGGGCCGGTGCGGAATGAGTTGGGCTCCTGCGGGACGTTCATGCCGGCACTTTAGCGGAGCGGGCCGCGCGAATGAAGGCGCGGATTTTGTCCGGGTCCTTCACGCCCGGCGCGCTCTCGACGCCGGACGAGACATCGACACCGGGTGCGCGCGTAAAGCGCAGCGCTTCGGCGACGTTTCCGGCATGCAGGCCACCGGACAGCATGAAAGGAATTGACAGGTTCAGGTTTTCCAGCAAGTGCCAGTCGAACGGCTTGCCGAGCCCGCCCGGCCGTGTCGCCCCGCACGGCGGCCGCGCATCGAACAGCAGGCGGTCGGCGACGTTCGTGTAGTTTGGGACTGCCGCGAGATCGGATTTGGTCTCGATCGCGAGCACCTTCATCACCGGCAGGCCGAAGCGCTCGCGCACCGCAGCGACCCGCTCGGGCGTCTCATGACCGTGAAGCTGCAACATGTCGGGCTTCAGAGCTGCGACGATATTTTCCAACAGCGCATCGTCGGCATTGACGGTGAGCGCGACCTTGCGCGCCCTGTCCTTAATGCGGCTCG
>VBAH01000046.1 GCA_005884685.1 Alphaproteobacteria bacterium | reverse complement strand
GGTGCCCTGCACATGCGCTTCTCGGACAACCACGACCAGCGTCGCGCGATCACGCGCTTCGGCGAGCGCGCCGCGTTGGCGGCATCGGCGCTTATGTTCACGCTGGACGGCGTACCGATGCTCTACAACGGCATGGAGGTCGGCGACGCCAGCGAATCAACCGACCCGGCCCTGTTCGAACGTGTGCCGATCTACTGGGAGTCCGGCTCCGGGCACCTGCGACCGTGGTTCACGCCGTTTTACCAGGGACTGATCGCGTTGCGCCGGACACACGCCGCGCTGACGGCCGGTGAGCTCGTGTGGCTGCACAACAGCGACGAGGCCCGCGTGCTCACCTTCCTGCGCCGTGCGTCAAATGAGACGCTGCTCGTGGCGATCAATCTAAGTACGCGGCGCGGAGGGCGAATTCCACGACATCACGCCCGCCGCTGCGCAGCCGCCGACGCCCGCGCGCGCGCGGGGGGTGCCTCCAGCAATGTCTCTGGGGGCCTGGGGCTTCCGCATCTATCGCGCGACGCGCGGCGCTGCGCCATGAGCCGGCGCCGGGCGCTGGCCGGAGTGCTGCTGCTCGCCGGCGCGCGCGCGGTCACCGCCGCCCCGCCCGCCTACCTCGAGCGCCTGCCGGAGCAGGAGATCATCTATGTCCTGTTGCCTGACCGCTTTGCCAAGCCCGATCCGCAGCCCGAGGCCGCCCGCGACGGCGACCGGCTGGTGACAGGTTACGACCCAACCGACCCCAAGTTCTATCACGGCGGCTCGCTCCGCGGCGTAGTGCGGCAGCTCGGATACATCCAGGGGCTCGGGGCAACGGCGCTATGGCTCGCACCCGTGTTCGTCAATCAGCCCGTCCAGGGACCTCCCGGCCGCGAGAGCGCCGGCTACCATGGCTACTGGATCACCGACTTCCTGCACGTCGACCCGCATTTCGGAACCGACGCCGATCTGCATGCGCTGGTGAGCGCCGCCCACGCGCGCGGCATGAAGGTCTATCTGGACATCGTCGTCAATCACACGGCCGACGTCATCCGCTACCGCGAGTGCCCGGTGGGCTCGAGGGCCCGTACCAGACTGACGCGAACTTCGCGCACCTGACGCGCCCCGATTACGCCTATACCCCGTACCTGCCGCCGGGCCAGGAGCACCGCAAAGTCCCCGACTGGCTCAACGACCCGATCTACTACCACAACCGCGGTGATACCACATACGCCGGTGAGAGCCTCCTGCTCGGCGACTTCTCCGGGCTCGACGACCTGATGACCGAACATCCGCGCGTCCGGCGCGGCATGGTCGAGATCTTTGGGTACTGGATCGAGCAGTACCGAATCGACGGCTTCCGCATCGACACCGCGAAGTTCGTCAATCCGGAATTCTGGCGGGCTTTTGTTCCGGCAATGCGGACACGCGCGGCAGCGGTGGGCATCAGCCACTTCCACATGTTCGGGGAAGTCGAGACCGGCACGACGGACACGGCGCTGCTCGCCAGGCACGTGCGCGAAGACAACCTGCCGGCCGTGCTCGATTTCGCCTTCGCGGCGGCCGTCCGCGATACGGTCGCCGGCGACGCCGGTACGGCTAAGCTCGCGCGCGTGTTCGCCGATGACGAGCTGTATGCGGGCGGCGCGGCCACGGCGCGCCAGCTGCCGACGTTCATCAGCAACCACGACGCGGGCCGATTCGGCTATCTCGTGCGCCGCGCCCGGCCCCGGATCGAGGTCGGCGAGCAGCTGCGGCGCGTGCTGCTCGCTGACGCGCTACTGCTGACGCTGCGCGGCGTGCCGGCGCTGTACTACGGCGATGAGCAAGGCTTCCTGGGCGATGGCGGAGACGCGAGCGCGCGGCAGGACATGTTCGCGACCCGGGTCGAGAAGTACGCCCACGAAGCGCGGCTCGGCACCGCCACGACCGGCTCCGGCGATCACTATCAGATGACGCACCCGCTGTACCTCGCGATCAGCGAGCTGGCGCACCTGCGCCTGGCCCATCCCGCGCTGCTGCTGGGACGGCAGCAGACGCGTGCGGCTGGCGACACCCCGGGCCTGTTCGCGGTGTCGCGCTTCGACCCGGCCGACGGCCACGAGATCGTGCTTGCCTTCAATACCTCGCTGCAGGCGATCGACGCGGTGATTCGCGTGGACGCGCGCTCCGGCCGCTTCCGGGCTCTCGATGGCGAGTGCGCCGCGGAGAGCTCCGCCCCCGGCAGCTACCGAGTACGCGTCCCGGAGCTCGGGTACGTCATCTGTGAAGCGGAAGCCGGCGCTTGAGCACCGAGCGCGCAAGGCCGGCGAATCTGGCGGCGGCGGCGTGGTGGCGCGGCGCGGTGATCTACCAGATCTACCCGCGCAGCTTCGCCGACTCGAATGGCGACGGTATCGGAGACCTGCCCGGGATCACTGCGCACCTCGAGCACGTCGCCTCGCTCGGCGTCGACGCGATCTGGCTCTCGCCCTTCTTCGCCTCCCCGATGAGGGACTTCGGCTACGACATCAGCAACTATTGCGACGTCGATCCGATCTTCGGCACCCTTGCGGACTTCGACCGGCTGCTGGCGCGTGCGCACGAGCTCGGCCTGCGCGTCGTCATCGACCAGGTGCTCTCGCACACTTCGGACCAGCATCCCTGGTTCCAGCAGAGCCGCACGAGCCGCGACAATCCCCGCAGCGACTGGTACGTGTGGGCCGACGCCCGTCCCGACGGCACCCCACCGAACAACTGGCAGTCGCTGTTCGGCGGCTCGGCGTGGACCTGGGACGCCCGCCGCTGCCAGTACTTCATGCACAACTTCCTGCCCGAGCAACCCGACTTGAACGTGCACAACACCGCAGTTCAGGACGCGCTGTTCGAGTGCATGCGGTTCTGGTTCGACCGCGGGGTCGACGGCTTCCGCCTCGATGCCATCAACCTCGCGATGCACGACCGCCAGCTCCGCGACAACCCGCCGGCGCTGCCGAGCGGGCGGCAGTGGCGACGCCCCTCGGACTTCCAGCAGGCCCTGCACAACAAGTCGCAGCCCGAGATGATCCCGTTCCTCGAGCGCATCCGTGCGCTGGCCGAAGAGTACGGGGGACGGTTCACGGTGGCTGAGATCGGCGGCGAGCGCCCCGAGTCGGACATGCCTGCCTACACTCAAGGGACGCGGCGCCTGCACACCGCCTACGGCTTCAATTTCCTGTACGCAGACCGGCTGAGCCCCGCACTGGTACGCCGGGCCATGGACGCCTGGCCGGAGCCGCCAGGCGCTGGTTGGCCGAGCTGGGCCTTTTCCAACCACGACGCGCCACGCGCGGTGTCGCGCTGGGCGGCGCCCGAGGAGCGATCGCCCTGCGCGCGGCTCGCGCTGCTGCTGCTGCTGAGTCTGCGAGGCAACGTGTTCCTCTACCAGGGCGAGGAACTGGGATTGCCGCAGGCGGAGATAGGCTTCGAGGAGCTGCGCGACCCGGAGGCCATCGCCAACTGGCCGCTGACACTCGGACGCGACGGGGCGCGAACGCCGATGCCGTGGCGCGCCGCGGCACCGCAGGCCGGCTTCACCACTGGCAAGCCCTGGCTGCCACTCGGCAGCGGCCACGCAGAATTGGCCGTCGATACACAACAGCACGACGCGCACTCGACTCTCAATCTCACGCGCCGCCTGGTCGGCCTGCGCCGCCAGCACGCCGCACTGCGCACGGGCACGCTGCGTTTCCTCGATACGCCCGAGCCTCTCCTGGTCTTCGAGCGATGCACGGGCAGCGAGCGGTTACTTTGCCTGTTCAATTTCGGCGAGGCGGCGCAGCCGGCACCCGCCACGCTCGCCCGCCCATGGCGGGTACTGGAGCAGGTCGGCGACGCGAGCCTTGAAACGCTGCCGCGCTGGTCGGGGCTGATCGCCGCGCCGCTAACTTGAAGGACGCGGCCGGGGCCCGCGCTAGACCTGCTGCAGATACGCGCGCGTGACCCAGGCGGGTCGTCCCGCCGAACGCGCTGAATACGTATGCGCACTAATGCGCACCGTTATCTGAATACGTATGCGGATTTGTTGCAAAGACGGCGAGCCGCGTCGCATTCTGCGCTAAGAGCCCGGCGCGCCGCCCGGCTGCTTACCGCGCGATACGGTCGCGCCGGCATTGCCGAGCGGGCGCCAATTCAGTCTCGGGAGCCTGCCAATGGCTGGACGAAGAAGCCTTGAGTGTTGGGATCGCGTATTCGCGATGGAGGACCGTAGCCCCCACAGCCGCAGCCACGAGTGAAGCGTCGCATGCGGCCGGCCTGGGGGGGGGTCCGGGCCGGGCATGCGCGCGAGGAAGACATCCGGATCGACCGGAGACGAGCCCGCCGAATCGAGCGGTCTGTGCCCAACCAAGACGACCGGGCGGGAGAGCCGAAGGAAGGTAAGACGGAGGTATCAACCGATGAATCGTCAACACGAGCATCAAAGCGGCCGGTTGCTGCAGCGAGCGCCCTTACTCATATGCATCCTGCTTGACGGGTGCGCCGCCGGCCGTGCGCAGGCCTGCTCAAACGACAACAACGTGGAATGGAACTACCTGTTCTCGGACCAGGGACCGATGTTCGACAGCAATCCGGAGCCCACCGCAACGACTTCGGTAACTCTCAAGCTGCGCACGTGCAAAGCAGACATCACCAGCGCCAACGTCAAGTACTACGATACGGCTGACAGCGCTTTCCATTGGGTATCGATGGTCTGGGTAGCCAACGATCCGACAGGCACGTTCGACTACTGGTCGGGCACCGTGCCCGCCAGCTCCTCGGAGAAGTACTACCGTTTCCAGATCAACGACGGCACGGCTACCGCCTGGCTCAACGCCGCCGGAATCACATCCGCCGAGCCCTCTTCGGGCGACTTCTTCATCATCCCGGGCTTCAAGGCGCCGGATTGGATGAAGAACGGGGTGATGTACCAGATCTTTCCCGATCGCTTCTATGATGGGAACACGTCCAACGACGTCACCAACGGCCAATATACGTACGCCGGCTGCGCGACCGAGAACCACGCGTGGGGCACGAGCGTCACCCCCAACGTCAGCGGCTGCCAGACCGAGGTGTTTTTCGGGGGCGATCTCGCGGGCATCGACCAGAAGCTGAGCTACATCAAGCAGACGTTGGGTGCGGACATCATTTACCTCAATCCCATCTTCAACTCCCCCACCAACCACAAGTACGACACACAGGACTATTACACCGTCGACCCCGCGTTCGGCACGAGTTCCACCCTGCAGCAGCTGATCGGCGACATCCACAGCAGCACCAACGGTCCGAAGGGCTACATCATCCTCGACGGCGTGTTCAACCACAGCGGCGACAGCAACTGCTGGTTCGACAAGCAGCTCTACGGCTCCCTCACTTGCTCCTACCAGGGCGCCTACCAGTCGCAGTCGAGCCCCTATTACGGTTATTACACCTTCCAGTCGTGGCCCAACACCTACTCCTCCTTCTTCGGCTTCGGCGGCATGCCGAAGCTCGATTACGGTGCGAGCGGCTCGGCGGTGCGCAACCAGATCTACGGCAGCGCCTCTTCGGTCATGAAGACCTACCTCTCCTCTCCCTACAACATCGACGGCTGGCGTCTGGATTTTCCGCAGGCGCTCGATGCGGGCGGCAACGGCGGCAGCGATGCCACCAACCACGAGATCACGCGGGAGATGCGCACGGCGGTGAAATCCGTCAACTCCAGTGCCGACATCCTCGGCGAGTACTGGGGTGACGCCTCACCCTGGCTCGATGACGGCACGGAGTGGGACGGAGTCATGAACTACAACGGCTTCACCCAGCCTGTGTCGGAGTGGATCTGCGGCGTTGACTATCATGGCAACGCCGCCTCGATCGACGAGAGCTCGCTCGACAGCTGGCTGCTCGGCACCCGCGCGAACGTTCCGGTCAACGTGCAGGAGACCTGGACCAATGAGTTCGGTTCGCACGACACGGAGCGGTTCGCGACGAGCTGCGGTGGCGATATCTGGAAGAGCTACCTCGGGCTCATCTTCCAGTTCACCTACGTCGGCACGCCCGCCATTTACTATGGGGACGAGTACGGCATGCAGGGCGGCAACGACCCGGACAACCGCCGCACCTTCGACTGGACGCAGGCGACCACCAGCAATACCGCCGTAGCGCTCACGCAGAAGCTGATCTCGATCCGCAACCAGTATCCGCAGCTGCGGACGGGCTCATACAAGACTCTGTTGGTTGACACGACCAACCACATCTACGCATTCGGACGGTGGGATGCCAATCACCGGATCGCGGTGGCGCTCAACAACACCCCTAATACGGAAACCGTGACGATCCCCGCGTGGCAGTTGAGCATGACCAATGGATCGTGGGTGACGGACCTGCTGACCGGCAGCACCTATCAGGTCACCAGCGGCAACCTCACGGTGAGCGTCCAAGGACACTACGGCGCGATTCTCGAGCAGTAGGGATTGCGGCAGGCACGCACGCTCCGCCGCGGCCGCCTTGACACAGTAGTCGGGGTGGCCGCGGCTTGCGCGCTGCTTGTCGCGACAACGAAGCACGCGGGAGCCTCGGAGGCCCCGCCCTCGCCGGCGCCGGGCGCGCCGCCGCCACCACCACATCCCGCCAGCAGCAGAGCGTCGTCAGGCTCGCCGCGGCCCGCGGCCGCTCGCATGCGCCGGGCTGTCGCCCGCGGCTGCGGGGCACGCGCAAAGCGGGCGAGATCGGGCGTCGAGTTCCGTTCATGGACGCCGATTATCGGAGCATCCCGTGCGCCGGAAAGCACCTCTCGCATTCTGAGACCGCCCGCATCGCGCCCGCGTGTCCGCATACGTATCCATCGCGCCGGATCTATACTTGCGTGACTGAAGGGGGAACTGAGGCGGTGAGTCACGAGAAAGCTCACGGGCGGACGGCGGCGAAGGCCACCTCATTCGATATCGCTTACCGGGCGGGCGTGTCACAGCCGACTGTATCGCGTGCGCTACGCGGCAGCCCGCAGGTGAGCGAGGCCACGCGCCAGCGCGTGCTCGCCGTGGCGCGGCAACTCAATTACCAGGTCGACAAGAATGCGTCCAATTTGCGCCGCCAGCGCTCCAGCACGCTGGCGCTGCTGATCTTCGAGGACCCGACCCCCGACGACTCGGCGATCAATCCGTTCTTTGTGTCGATGCTGGGCTCGATCACGCGCGCCTGCGCTCAGCGCGGCTACGACCTGCTCGTGTCCTTCCAGCAGCAGTCGCACAACTGGCACGAGGAATACGAAGACAGCCACCGCGCGGACGGGCTGATCCTGCTCGGCTACGGCGACTATCTCGAGTACCGCGCGCGTCTCGAGCGCCTCACCGAGCAGGGCACGCACTTCGTGCGCTGGGGCGCGGTTGAGCCCGGACAGCCCGGGCTGTCGATCGGCTCCGACAACTGTCAGGGGGGTCATCAGGCCGCGCGCCACCTGCTCGGCCTCGGCCGCCGCCGCCTGGCTTTTCTCGGCGGCGCCTCGAGCGGCTGCCCCGAATTTCTCGATCGCTACCGCGGCTTCCTGCAGGCGCTCGACGAGGCCGGCGTCAGCGCCACGCCTGCCCTCCAGGTCGACGCCATCACCACCGAGGAGGCGGGTTACGTGGCAGCCCGCGAGCTGCTGGGGCGCGGCGTCCGCTTCGACGCCATCGTCGGCGCCAGCGATCTGATCGCACTCGGCGCGCTGCGCGCGCTCAACGAGCATCACATCGAAGTGCCCGGCGCGGTCTCCGTGGTCGGCTTCGACGACATCCCGGCGGCGGCGCTCGCCAACCCGCCGCTCACCACCATCGCGCAGAACACACGCCTCGCCGGAGAGGTCCTGGTCGATACGCTGGTGCGGCGGATCAGGAACACACCCGCGGAAGCCCAGATGTTGCCGACGCGGCTGGTGGTGCGCGGCTCATGTGGCGCGGGCGCGTTCGGTGCCGACCGCTCCTAGCGCTCCAGCCGCAGGCGCAGCCGG
>VBAH01000008.1 GCA_005884685.1 Alphaproteobacteria bacterium | reverse complement strand
CCATCATGATGCCGCTGACGGGCTGGCTCGCGGGGCAGATCGGCGTCAAATACATCTTTCTCGCCTCGGTCATTGGCTTCACGATCACCTCGGCCCTGTGCGGCGCCGCGACCAGCCTCAACCAGCTCGTCATCTACCGGGTCATGCAGGGGATCTGCAGCGCCGGGCTCGTGCCGCTCGGCCAGGCGACCCTGTTCACGATCTATCCGCGCGAGCGCCACGGCAGCGCGATGGCGATCTTTTCGACCGGCGCGATGATGGGGCCGATCATCGGGCCGACACTGGGCGGCTGGCTCACCGACAATTTCGGCTGGCGCTGGTGCTTCTACATCAACCTGCCGGTTGGTGCGCTGTGCGCCCTCGGCATCTTTCTATTGCTGCGCCCGGCGCGGCCGGGGCGGCGCGACCAATTCGACCTGTTCGGCTTTGCGATGCTGACCTTGGCGGTCGGGTCGATGCAATTGATGCTCGACCGCGGCCAATTGAAGGACTGGTTTCACTCGACCGAGATCTGGATCGAGGGGACGGTCGCTGCATTGTGCTTTTATCTGCTGCTCGTACACACGATGACGGCGGGCGAGCGCTCGTTCCTGAACCGAGAATTGATGAAGAGCCCGAATTTTGTCGCGGGGTCTCTCTTGATGTTCGGGGTCGGCATGATCTTGAGCGGCACCTTGGCTTTGATGCCGTCGATGATGCAGGTGTTGATGAACTACCCCGTGTTCGACGCCGGCTGGATGATGGCGCCGCGCGGCTTCGGTACGATGGTGGCGATGTTCATCGTCGCGCGACTGATCAACCGCGTGGATCAGCGCCTGTTCATTCTCGTCGGGTTTCTGCTGACCGCGGCGTCCTTGTGGCAGATGACCGGTTTTTCGCTGCAGATGGATTCCGGACCGATCCTGTTCGCCGGGTTTGCGCAGGGGTTTGGGCTCGGCTGCACCTTTGTGCCGTTGAACCTGCTCGCCCTTTCGGGTTTGCCGGGTCACATCCTGACGCAAGGCACCGCGATCCGCGCCTTGATGCGCATGCTCGGCGGCTCGATTGGGATTGCGGTGCTCGAAACGCAGCTGACGCAGAACACGCAGATCGTGCATTCGCGGCTTGTCGAAGGACTGCGCCCGGACAATCCGCTGGCGCAGGCGCCGTTTCTGATGCCGCCGTTCAGCCTGACGACGCCCGAAGGGATCGCCGCCTTGAACCACGAAGTGACGCGGCAGGCGGCGATGGCGAGCCCGCCGCGGCGCCGGCGGAGTGATTAAGCGGTTTGAGGCGCTCGGCGCGTTTGGATGCCTCCCAGGCCTCCCGATCTTTGCGACACGTGTGCGATCAAATCATCCACTCGCGACAGAAACAGCTTGAGTAACGGCGATCGATTCCCGTTGTGATAACCAAGCACTAAATCAATCGTCGGGGGTGGACCCTGCAGGGGTCGACTTACGAGCGACCGGGGAAGAAAGTTTTGAGCGTATCGTGGCAGCAAAGCGACGCCGCGCGTCGAAGCGATCAATGATACGGCCATGGAGAGACCTGCAGCCTCGTGGGCCGTGGCGATGCTGACACCCGATTTCCTCAAATAATCATCAATGACCACGCGGAGAGTCGGCGCGGTATCCGACACGTTTACGAACGTCTCGCCCTCGATGTCGCGTGGGCTTATCGCTTCCAGCACGGCGAGACGATGGTCACTGGGCAGAATGACAAAGAGCGGTTCGCTCGTCAGACGTTTGAACACCAGGTCGGGCATCTCCGGCTCAGGTCGAAGGAAAGCGACGTCGACCTTACTTCGGAGGAGAGCACTCGCAAGTTCGGGCGATGTCTGACTGACGAGGATCACCTCGATGCTCGGCAACTCGTCGTGAAGCAGCCGCACGGCTTCCGGGAACCAGTCCATCTCGGTTCCCGTCAGAAATCCCATGACGAACGTCGCCTTGGCCGGGTGAGAGGCCCGCCGCGCCGCGTCCCCGGCTGCCTCGACCTGAGCCAGTGCCAGCCGGGCATGATCGAGAAATGCACGACCAGCCGCCGTCAGCTCGATCCCGTGAACGCTCCGATCGAGAAGCTGAGCGCCTACCTCTCTTCGTGACGCTGCCCTCCTCGGCGACCGCTACGAAATAGCGCAAGTGCCGTAGCTCCATGACGGCGTGCCATGCCTGTCAGGTATGACCCCGACACTACAAAGTCTTTTTCCGAGAGGCGAGGAAAACCTAAATCCGGGGGCGCAGCTACAGCGAGATCAAGCGTACCGAGGAGCGACGCGATGAATAACCCTGTTGTGCTGATCACTGGTGCGTTGACAGGCATTGGCCGGGCGGCGGCGCTCGCTTTCGCTGCGGAAGGCAGCCGCATTGTCGTTTCCGGCCGCCACGAGGAAGCCGGGCAAGGATTGGCCACGGAATTGCGCGCCCTCGGCGCAGAGGCCGAGTTCATCCGTGCAGACGTGCGCCGCGAGGACGATGTGCGCGACCTGGTCGATCGCACGGTCGCGCGCTTCGGGCACCTGGACGCCGCCGTCAACACCGCCGGCACCGAAGGCAAGCCCGGCCCGGTCACCGAGCAGTCAGCTGACAGCTATGCAACGACATTCGACACCAATGTGCTCGGCACGTTGCTCAGCATGAAGCACGAGTTGCGCGCGATGCTCGCTCAGGGCAGCGGCAGCATCGTCAATATATCCTCGACTTACGGTCATCGCGGCGCGGGGGGCGCGTCGGTCTACGTGGCAAGCAAGCATGCCGTCGAGGGCCTCACGAAGTCGGCGGCGCTCGAGGTTGCAGGCTCAGGCGTACGGGTCAACGCGGTCGCGCCGGGGCCGATCGAGACCGCAATGCTCGATCGCTTCACCGGCACCTCGGAACGAAAGGCCGGCCTCGTCGCCAGTGTTCCGCTCCAGCGTCTCGGCGACCCCGAGGAGATCGCCAACGCAATCGTCTTCCTCGCTTCCGGCAAGTCGTCCTTCACGACAGGCCAGGTGTTCCACGTCGATGGCGGCAAATCGACGGGCTGATCTCACACAACGCGACAGATACGGGTGATGGCAATGGAACAGAACGTCGAAGCCCTAGCGAAGCCGATCAAGATCCCCGGACCGGATCATCCGATTGCGATCGAACGCAACCCGAACCTGGTCGTGGTCAGGGTCGCCGGCCGCGTCGTCGCGGACACGAGCGAGGCGCTGACCCTGCGGGAAGCGAGCTATCCCGCGGTCCAGTATGTTCCCCGCAAGGACGTCAACATGATGCTCCTGGAACGGACCGAGCATGCCACCTACTGCCCGTACAAGGGGGATTGCGCCTATTTCAGCATCCCGCTCGGCGGCGATCGCTCGACCAACGCCGTGTGGACCTACGAAGCGCCGTATGAGGCGGTATCGCCGATCAAGGACCATCTCGCCTTCTATCCTGACCGGGTCGACGCGATCGAGGAACGGCAACAGGGCTGAACGCCCTCCACTTGGACCCGTCCGGGATCGCCGCCTTGAACCACGAAGTGACGCGGCAGGCGGCGATGATCGGCTATATCGACGATTTCGCGCTGATGCTGATCGTCATCCTGGCGTCGCTGCCGCTATTGCTGTTGGTGCGCGTGCCGCGGCGCGAGCCCGCCGCGGCGCCGGCGGAATAACGGCGTCAATTTTCGTCAGCGCGCGAAGCCCTCGGAATTCGGTTCCGCCGGACACTCGCCGAGAAAAATCACGGTCGCACCGTCGGCTTGCGCCAACCCCGCGTTCCAATAGTTCTGCCGCATGCCCAGCTTTACCGCGCAAACCACGCCGCGCTCCTGTGGATAGGCTTGCGTCTCGCGATAGGCCGCGACTTGTTGCGGCGCGCAGCCGAGGAGCACCAGTAGAAGCGATGCCGGAATCAAGGGTTTTCCCATAGCCGGAATATAGGCACCGGTCGGCGGAATGCGATACGCTGCTCCACTTTGTGGGCGACGGGACGAGCCCGGGCACGGGTGCTTTTTGCAAAGGCCTAATCACCTGA
>VBAH01000045.1:2440-4508 GCA_005884685.1 Alphaproteobacteria bacterium | reverse complement strand
CACAAAAGCGCTTGAATGGCGCTGATGGGCTGACTATCGTGAATTTGTGCGCCGCAGCATGCGGCCCCTTCCGACAATGAGGACGACATGCCCGAGCTAAAGACAACAAAACGTGTGGTGCGCGAAGTACTTCGCAGCGAGCCGTCGCGCCTGCCAATCGCAACCGCGCCAACGCCTGACCCTGAGCAGGCACTCGAGAACGCGATCTCGGCCGTGACGATCGATCCGGCTCCCGCAGAAGCGGCGCGCGCCGCGAAAGCCGTGCCTGATCACGCGCTCGCTTATGGCGGGCAGGCCTGGGCGGCTTTGGCCGAGGCTCAGGCAGCCGCCGTGCGCGGGCTGGAAGCCATGGTGGACGAGATGAATGCCTTCACCCGATCGGAGATTGCCGCCGCGGCAGACGGCGCAACCGCTCTCCTCGGCGCTCGCACTTTCGCCGAAGCGGTCGAGGTCAATCTCGGCTTTGCCCGGCGCAGTTTCGACGCGCTGGTCGGCAGCTCGGCCAAGCTGTCGGAGATCGGGGCCAAGACGGCATCGGATGCATCACGGCCCGTCCTCTCGCGGCTCGGTGACAGCTGGAAGATGCTGCGCATCAGCTGAGCCGAAGCGCGGCCACTATTTCTTGCGGGCGCTCGGCGATGGAGCCGCCAGAAACTGGCGGATCTGGCGGTCAATGAAACTGAGCTCGGGGCTGTCGGGCGCGGCGCGCATCGCGCGGTGTCCGACATCCGTCGGGATCTCCGCGTAGCGGGCACGTTTGACGGCATCGGCGATGCGGCGCGCGCCCTCGATCCCGACCAGCCGGTCACTGGCGCTTGTCAGCACGAGCGTCGGTGCGGCGATCTGCGCGAGCGCCGCCGCCATATCGCCCTCGTACGGACTCGAGACGTCGTGGGCGCGATAGGCGGCATAGCGCAGCACCAGCGAATTGGCGTCCCATTCGCCAAAGGTCCGGGCGGTCGCCTCGACCTCCTTCGCCAGCTGCTGCGGCGGAATCCGATCGAGATAGGCGGCCGAGACGAGCCAGGGATAGAACAGCATGCCGGCGTGGCGCAGCCCCTCGACCGGATTGCGCGTGTAGCGCCCGCCCTGCCATTCCGAGTCGAGCGCGATGACCGTGTTGACGAGGTCGACCGTCAGGCGAAACCCGGCATCCGATTTCGGGCTCGGCGCCAGCAGCACCAGAGAGTCGACGTTCTCCGGATGATGAATGGCCCATTCGAGCGCCACAAACGAGCCCATCGATAAGCCGCCCAGAGCGCGCAGGCGGTTAACCCCCAGCTCGCGGGTTGCGAGCGCGTGGAGGGCTCCCATCATGTCCCGGATCGTGTAGCGCGGGAAATCTTGCCCCATCCCCTCGGCAGGCGACGAGGACTCCCCGCCACCGATCGGGTCGACCGTGACGACAAAATATTTGTCGGTGTCGAAGGTCTTGCCCGGTCCGATCGCCGCATCGAAAACATGGCGATCGCCGAGCGCGCCGGGGATCAGCAGGATCGCGTTGTCATGCGACGGGGAGAGTGTGCCTCGCGTCTCGTAGGCGATGTGAACGTCCGGTAGCACCGAGCCGTCCTCGAATTGAAAATCGAGGATCGTGAAAAGGCGCGCCTCGCTATGAGCCGGACCGGGGCCGCATAGCACCAGGCACGCGGTCAGCGCGGCCGCGATGACAGCAGGGACTCGCACCGGGCTTTCCCTCCCCTATGGCTGGCGCACGTTACGGCCCACCCGAAGGGGCGGCAACCTGCCCCTTGGAAGAGGCCGGGCGGCTATGGGCCGGCGAGATTTCGCGCGAAAAAGGCAGGCACTCGCGCTAGCACGTCCTGCCGTGCCGGGGGATCGGTGCCGATGATCGGCACGACCCCGGCGCGGGTGCGGTAGTTGGGCAGTTCCAGGCGCGGCTGGTTCGGCGCATCGAAGCCGTGGTAGGCGCCGGGGTAGATCTGCGTCTCGACCGGCGCGCCGCGCCCGACCGCGCCATCGAGAAAGGTTTTGCACGGCGCCGCGGGTGTCCACACATCCTCGGCGCCCATCAGCACGAGCAGCGGGATGCGGGTGGTCCAGTCGG
>VBAH01000045.1:1002-2422 GCA_005884685.1 Alphaproteobacteria bacterium | reverse complement strand
TTGCGGCAAGTTGGCGGGCCGGCTCGTGCTTTGCGCGCCGATCGAGAACAGCGTGACCCCGCCGCCCTGCGACCAGCCGAGAAGCCCGATGCGGTCGCCGCGCACAAAGGGTTGCGCCTGCAGGTACCACAGCGCGCCATACGCATCTCTCGGCCGCGCGCGATAGATGTCGAGTTCGAAGCCGAGGACCGAGCACATCTCGCCGTGATTGCGCGGCCGAAAGCTGTCTACGAGCAGAAAGACATAGCCCTGCCGGGTCAGTTCGGCGGCCCATTCGCGATAGATCGGCGAAATCGCCCCGGTGGCTCGACTGAACATGCCGCTGCACCCGTGCAAGCCGACGATCGCCGGGCGCCGCTCCTCGCCCGATGGGCGATAGAGATATCCGTCGAGCTGCGTCGCACCGTCAAGCGACGGGAAATGCACAACTTCCTGCGCCGTCGCCGCAGGCAGCCAGAGCAGAAAGGCCAACGCCGCCGCGATAATCTTTTGCATCGCCCGGCTTCCAAGATGGCGAAGGGACGATCCTACAGCATAGGACGCCAATAAAGCGTCAGGCGCGAGCCGTTGATCCCGCAGCGCGCGAGCACCCAAGGCAGTGTCGCATTCGATCGATTTTCCGCTTGAACCGCTCCGTTCTCGGTGCCAGATTCGGGTTGTCGTCAACGAACTGGGAGGGTGTTGCACGAACATGACACCACCGGGCAGTTCCCAGTTGCCGACCGCTTGGCATCGGCAACCAAGGGCCAAGTCCAAGATTTAGTCCGGAGTCAGCTCCGGGCGCGAAGCAAGACTTCGCAATTTGACCCCCGCCTGTCGCTTTGGAGCGCGCGGGGGTCTTGCTATGTTGGTGTATACGCAGAGACGGCGTTCCACCTCTAGGCTTTACGATGTCCGCTACCGATCTGGCAGGCTCCGGCCCCACCTCGCGGATCTATTTCTCGCAGCGGCTGCGGCTGCATTATGTGGATTGGGGCAACCCGACCGCGCCGCCCCTGTTGCTGGTGCATGGCGGGCGTGACCACTGCCGCAATTGGGATTGGGTCGCGAGCGCCTTGCGCCGGGATTGGCATGTGCTGGCGCCCGATCTGCGCGGTCACGGCGACAGCCAATGGTCGCCCGACGGCAATTATTCGACCGCCGCCTATGTCTACGATCTGGCGCAGCTGATCCATCAGCAGGGTCTGGCGCCGGCGACGATCGTCGCGCATTCGCTCGGCGGTCACATCGCGATCCGCTACGCCGGCGTCTATCCCGAGACCGTGAAGAAGCTCGTTGCGATCGAAGGCCTCGGCCCCTCGCCGCGCCAGATGGAACAGCGCTCGGCAGTGCCGATCCATGAGCGGATGCAGAAATGGGTCGTCGAGCAGCGCGCGCTGTCGGGCCGACTGCCGCGGCGCTACGCCTCGATCGAGGATGC
>VBAH01000045.1:0-916 GCA_005884685.1 Alphaproteobacteria bacterium | reverse complement strand
CGCCCTATGGCATGACAAAGAACGAGATCGAGGAATTGTGGGGCCGCATCAGCTGCCCGACGCTGATGGTCTACGGCAAGGAAAGCTGGGCCTGGAAGTCGAACCCTGAAGAGGATGGACGGCTCGCGCATTTCCGGAATGCCAAGGTCGCCGCGATCGATGGCGCCGGTCATTGGGTGCATCACGACAAGCTGCAGGTTTTCCTGAAGCTGCTGCGCGATTTCCTGTAAACCGCGCCATGCTGTTTGACCGAGGCCATCACCGGCGGCGACGCCGCCACGTCCGCCATCGGAACCCGTGGCGCCGCATCCTGACGGTGCTCGGCCCGGGCCTGATTACCGGCGCTTCCGACGATGACCCCAGCGGCATCGCCACCTATTCCCAGGCCGGAGCCCAGTTCGGCTATTCGATGTGCTGGGTCATGCTGTTTACCTGGCCGTTGATGGCGGCGATCCAGGAGATCAGCGCTCGCATCGGTCGCGTCACGGGCAAGGGCATCGCCGCCAATCTGCGCGAGCACTATTCGGTCTGGTTGCTGCGCCCGATCGTGATGCTGCTGCTGGTCGCCAACTTCATCAATCTCGGTGCCGATCTCGGCGCTATGGGCGATGGCCTGCGTCTGCTGATCGGCGGGCCGCGTGGGCTTTACGTCGTGCTGCTTGCCGCGGCTTGCACGACGCTGGAGATTTTTTCGAGCTATGAGCGATATGTCAAAGTCCTGAAATGGCTGACTTTGTCGCTCTTTGCTTATGTCGCGGTTGCGCTGATCGTGCAGGTGCCCTGGGGCGAGGTCGGCTACAACACAATCGTTCCGCACATCCTCTGGCAAACCGACTACATCGTCGTCATCGTCGCCGTTTTGGGCACGACGATCAGCCCCTATCTTTTCTTCTGGCAAGCGTCGGAAGAGGCCGAA
>VBAH01000044.1 GCA_005884685.1 Alphaproteobacteria bacterium | reverse complement strand
GATCGGGCGTGCGCGCGTCCTTGGTGAACTCTGCTCCGTTGACGATGTCGCCGCGATAGCTCGGCAGCTCCACGCCGCCACGCTTCTCCATCGGCGAAGAACGCGGCTTGGCGAACTGGCCCGCAATGCGGCCGACCTTCACCACCGGCGAAGCGGCCGCGAAGGTGAGCACCACCGCCATCTGCAGAAACACGCGGAAGAAGTCGCGAATCGAGTTCGCGCTGTGGTCCTCGAAGCTCTCGGCGCAATCGCCGCCTTGCAGCAAAAAAGCATCGCCGGCAGCGACCCGCGCGAGCGCCTTCTTCAGGTTGCGCGCCTCGCCGGCGAACACCAGCGGCGGAAACGACGCAAGCTGCGTCTCCACGGCGGCGAGCTTCGCGGCTTCCGGGTATTCCGGCACCTGGACGATCGGCTTTCCCCGCCAGCTATCCGGGGTCCAACGCTCGGGCATGACAAACTCCTGCGATTGCCGGGGCTTATACACGAGCGTCGAGTCGGCTGTCATCCCAGAAGCCGCATCGCGGCTATCCGGGATCCATGGTTCCCACGCACCGATCAAATCAGTACAGGAAAGGTGGGTCCCGGCTCTCGCTCCGCTCGGCCGGGATGACAACTGAGCTCCATGCCCCTCCATCCCGCCTACGCCCAGGTCACATCGTTGCTTGCCGCGGTCTTCATTCTGATCGCCGGCAATGGGCTGTCCAACACACTGATCCCGCTCAGCGCGACGGCAGCCGCCTTCCCGCCGCTGTCGATCGGACTGATCGGGTCGGCCTACTTCATCGGCATGTTCGTCGGCTGCCTCGCGGCGCCGCGCATCATCGCGCATGCGGGGCACATAAGGGCATTTGCCGCATTCGTCGCGATCGCGACGGTGACGACGCTGGCGCATCCGGTTTTCGTCGATCCGGCCGCATGGGCCCTGATCCGCGCCGTGACGGGGTTCTGCTTTGCGGGCCTCTACGCCACGATCGAGAGCTGGATGCACGACAAGGCCGAGAATGTGGTGCGCGGCCGCGTGCTCGCGCTCTACCAGATCGTCCACTATGCGGGCAGCGCGACGGGGCAGCAGGCGATCCGCTTCATCAATCCGGCTTCGTATGTGGCATTCTCGATCGTCGCGGCGGCGCTCGCGCTCTCGGTGCTGCCGCTCGCGCAGACGCGCACCGATCCGCCCGAGCCGCCCCCGGTCCCGCGGCTGCGCCTCGGCTGGCTGTTTCGCATTTCGCCGGTCGGGGTCGTCGGCGCGCTCGTCTCGGGCATCGCCAACGGAACGTTCTGGTCGCTTGCGCCGGTGTTCGCCGAGCGCAGCGGCCTTTCGGCCGGCGGCGTTGCGAGCTTCATGACCGCCGCAATCGTCGGTGCCGCGCTGGTGCAATGGCCGGTCGGCCGCCTCGCCGACCGCAGTGATCGCCGCCACATGATGCTGGTCGCGGTCGGCATCGCGATCACGGCGCAGAGCGCGCTGGTGTTCTGGGCCAAGAGCAATGCCTGGGTGGTGATCGCCCTTGCGGCTTGCATAGGCGCTTCCGCGCTGGTGCTCTATCCGCTCGCCTCGAGCCACGCCCAGGACCTCGGAGGACGCGAGAACGCCGTCGAGGTCTCCACCGGACTGTTGCTGTCCTACACGATCGGCGCGATCGTCGGCCCGACCACCGCGGCCTGGATGATGGGGTGGATCGGCCCGCAGGCGCTGTTCATCCACAACGCCGCGTTCCACGTCGCGTTCGTCATCTTCATCGTCTGGCGGCTGTGGCAGCGTCCCTCGCGCCACGACGCCTGAATCTACCCCGCCGCCTCGCGCACATGACTCGCGGTCATCGTGCGCATGGTGACGAACTCTTCGCCGACGGTCGGATGCACGGCCATCGTGGCGTCGAAGTCCGCTTTCGTTGCGCCCATTTTGACCGCGACGCCGAGCGCCTGGATGATCTCGGCGGCGTCCGGCCCGACGATGTGACAACCGACGACGCGATCGCTCGCGCCGTCGACGATGAGCTTCATCAGCATCCGCGCCTCGCTGCCGAGAAATGCCGTCTTCATCGGACGGAAGGTCGTTTTGTAAATATCGACCCGGTGGAAGCGTTCGCGCGCCTGTGTCTCGGTCAGGCCTATGACGCCGACCTCCGGCTCGGAAAAGACGGCGGTCGGCACATAAGCATGGTCCACCGCAGTCGGCTTGCCGCCGAATACCGTGTCGGCCAATGCGTGACCCTCGCGGATCGCGACCGGCGTGAGTGCGAGACGGTCGGTGACGTCGCCGACCGCGTAAATGTGCGGCACCGATGTGCGCGAGTAGGCGTCGACCTCGACCGCGCCTTTGTCATTCAGACGCACGCCGGCGGCCTCGAGCCCGAGACCCGCAATGTTCGGCCGCCGCCCGGTCGCAAACATCACGGTGTCGACGATGATATCGTCATGATCCGACAGCTCAACGCACAGGCCGTGATCGACCTGCTCGACCGCCTCCACGATGCGCTTGCAGATGACCTTGATGCCGCGCCGCTCCATCTCGGCGCGCAGATGTGCGCGCACGTCGTCATCGAAGCCGCGCAAAATGTTCTCGCCGCGATAGACCAGCGTCACGTCCGAACCGAGCCCGGCAAAGATGCAGGCGAACTCGACCGCGATGTAGCCGCCGCCCTGGACCAGAACGCGCTTCGGCAACTCGGTGAGGTGGAACGCCTCGTTCGACGAGATCACGTGCTCGATGCCGGCGATGCCGGTGCCCATGCCGGGCCAGGCGCCGGTCGCGATCAGGATGTGTTTTGCGCGGATGCGCCGGTCGCCGGCCAGCAGCCGGACCGTATGGGAGTCTTCGATGACCGCGCGCGTCTTGAGGATGGTCACGTTTGCGCGCGTGAGGTTCGCCGTATAGGCCGCCTCCAGGCGTGCGATCTCGACGTCCTTGTTGGCGATCAGGGTCGCCCAGTCGAACGCGGGTTGGCCGGAAGTCCAGCCGTAGCCTCTCGCCTTCTCGAACTCGCTTCCGAAGCGCGAGGCGTAGACCAGCAGCTTCTTCGGCACGCAGCCGCGGATCACGCAGGTGCCGCCGACGCGGTATTCCTCCGCCAGCATGACGCGTGCGCCATATCCGGCCGCAATGCGCGCGGCGCGCACGCCGCCGGAGCCGCCGCCGATGACGAACAGATCGGTGTCGTAGTCGGCCATCGCGCCGGCTCTAGAGGTTGTGGCCCTTCTTCTTCATCTCGGCGCGGAAGCGGTTCATCACCTCTTCGCCAACGCGCGGCCCCCATTGCTGCTGCACGAAGTTGAACGTCTGATCGAGCACGCCCGGCTCGCGCTCCTGCATCTTTTTGCCAATGGGCGATTTGTAGAAGGCGACCAAATCCTTGAGCTCGGCTTCCGTGAACGCTGTGGCGTAGAATTTGCCGGCCTCGTTGATGATCTCGGCGCGGCGCGGCGCCAGCTCGGTGCGCAGCTGGTTCGCCACGTCGTTGAGGTCCTTCGCCAACTGCGGATTGGTTTGCAGCAGCGCACCTTTGGTCTGTTCGATCACGCTGATGAGGATCGGCTCGAACATCGCGTTGGCCCCTTTGGCCTCCACCAGGTCGCGCCCGAGCGCAACGGCAGCCGCGCTCGGCTGCTGTGCAAGCGCCGCAGCGGCGAGCAACTGGCACGCGAGCACGACGGGCGCGAGCCGGACGAGAGATTTGGCGTTCATGATCGATCCTTCCTGTTTCGTGTCACGGCCGCTCGACGATGCGCCGGCCTTCCGGCCCGGCGATCACGGCCGCATTTGCGAGCCCGATGAAAAGCCCGTGTTCAACCACCCCCGGAATAGCCACCAGCCGCTCGGCGAGGAAGCGCGGATCGGGAATCCGCTGCAAGGCGGCATCGAGGATGAAATGACCTCCGTCCGTGACGAAAGTGCGGCCGGCCTTGTCGCGCCGCAGCGAGATCGGCCCGGGACAGCCGGAGGCTACCGTCGCGGCCTCGACAGCGCGCTTGGTGGCCGCAAGCCCGAACGGCACGACCTCGATAGGCAGCGCAAACTGGCCGAGCATCGCGACCCACTTGGACTCATCGGCGATCACGATCATGCGCGCCGATGCGGATGCGACGATCTTCTCGCGCAACAGCGCGCCGCCGCCGCCTTTGATCAGCGTGAGATCGGGCGAAATCTCGTCAGCGCCGTCGATGGTCAGATCGAGCTCAGGCGTCTCGTCGAGGGTGGTGAGCGGAATGCCGCACGCCTCGGCCTGCGCGCGCGTTGCTTCCGAGGTTGGCACCGCGATCACGTCGAGTCCGGCCCGCACGCGCTGGCCGAGCAATTCGACAAACGGCCGGGCGGTCGAGCCGGTACCGAGACCGAGCCGCATGCCGGGCTCGACGAAATCGAGCGCGCCGGCAGCGGCTTCGCGTTTGTAGGTCTCGGCGTCCATGGGGGAGAAGCAACTCGCGGGTTTGGGCAGATCGGATGCCCATAGCGGGCACCGTCGGCCGCCGCAAGGCATGGAAAATAGGTGTTGCTACGCTGCGGCGCCAGCGCCTTCCCGCCTTGCCTCGCTTCCGGCAGCGCGCTAGCGCTTGGCAATGCCCTCCCCCACTGTTGTGTTCGACCTCGACGGGACCCTGATCGATACCGCGCCCGACCTGATCGACACGCTCAACCTCATTCTGTCGCGTCACGACATTGCACCCGTCGCGTTCGATGAGGCGCGCCCGATGATCGGCGGCGGGGTCAAGCCGCTGTTGCAGCGCGGACTTGCCGCCCAGCGCGTGCAGGTTTCGGCAACGGAGATCGATCGGCTTTACGCCGAATATATCGAGGTTTACGCGCCGCGGATCGCGCAGCACTCACGGCCCTTCCCGGGGCTGGAGCGCGCGCTCGATGCGTTGGCCGAACACGGCTGCCGGCTTGCCGTGTGCACCAACAAGCTCGAATGGCTCGCGGTCAAGCTGCTCAAGGAGCTCGGTCTCGCGCAACGCTTCGTGGCCATCTGCGGACAGGATACCTTCGCGATGCGCAAGCCGGACCCGGACATGCTCCGCCTCACCATCGCGCGCGCGGGCGGCGACACCGGCCACGCCGTGATGGTCGGCGACTCGATGACGGATGTGGCGACCGCGCGCGCTGCCGCCGTGCCGGTGATCGCGGTCGATTTCGGCTACACCGACATTCCTGCGGCCAAGCTCGGTGCGGACCGGCTGATCAGCCATTTCGACGCGCTGCCGGAGGCCGTGATGGCACTGGTCACTGCGCGGGCCTGACGCGCCGGCCTTAAGCTTGGCTTAACCATTAGGTAAGCGTTTACGCAGATAACCGGCGCTGGCGCGAAGCAAACGCTCCGTCATGGCCCGCTGCCGGTACCATTCATGCTCCCCAACATTCTGGACTTTCTCAGCCGCCGCCCTGCCGACGACCGCGCCGCGCTGCCCGTAACCGAGGCGCCCGCGTCGGTGCCTGAGCCGGCAGACGATCAATCGCAGACCCGCATGGCCGCGATCCGGGAAACCATCGACCTGATCGAGACGGACCTCGCGGCGATGATCCGCGACGTTCAGCGCGCCTCGGATGCGGTGCGTACCGGCACGCGCACGACTGCCGAGGTCCTCGGCGTGATTCACAAGCAGAGCGATTCGCTCGCGGCGCTCTCGGGCAATGCCACCGAAAACGCGACGCACCTCGCCGCGGCAACCGAGCAGTTCGCACAGTCTTCCGGCGAGATCGGCCGGCAGGTGCGCGAAGCCGGCATACTGACCGACGATGCAGGTCATGCTGCGGCGGCGGCGGGACAAAGCGTCGACGGTCTGAAGGCCTCGTCGGCCGAGATCGGCAATGTGGTGAGCCTGATCTCGGCGATCGCCAAGCAGACCAACCTGCTGGCATTGAACGCCACGATCGAGGCGGTGCGCGCGGGCGACGCGGGCCGCGGCTTTGCCGTGGTGGCGAGCGAGGTGAAGGCACTCTCGAGCGCAACCCAGAACGCCACCGAGGAGATCGGCCGCAAGATCGACCAGTTGCAGCGCGACGCGCAGGTGTCGATCGCGGCGGTGAACCGCATCATGACGGCGATTGCGGCGATCAGGCCGGTCTTCGCGGCAATCGCCGGCGCCATCGAGGAGCAGATCACGACGACCGGCGAGCTTTCGCGCAGCGCGGCCGATTCTTCACGCTTCGTCAGTTCGGTGGCGGAGAGCGCCTCGGAGATCAAGGCGGCCTCCGCGCGTGCCGAGCAGAGCGGCGCGGCCATCGACCGCTCCGGTCAGGATGCCGCGAACCTCGCGGGCAAGCTGCAGACCCGCTTCGTCACCTTCCTGCGCCAGACCGAGATCGGCGACCGGCGCCGCCATGATCGGCTGCCGTGCGACTTGACCGTAGCGCTGCGCCAGGGCGGCCGCGAGGTGCGCGGGCACACGGCGGACCTGTCCGAGGGCGGAATGCTGGTGCGCAGCGACGATGGCGAAAATCTCGCGGTCGGCGCGGCGGTCGACGCCGATCTCTCGGGCATCGGCCGCGCGCGGGCGCGCATTGTCGGACGCTCGTCGCTCGGCCTGCATGTCGAATTCACGTCGCTCGAAGGGGGAGCGCAGAACGCGCTGCACGAGCGCCTTGCGGCAATCCGCGCGGAGAACCAGGGCTTTGTCGACCGCGCAGTCGATACGGCAGCCATGATCTCGATGGCGCTGGAGGAAGCGGTCGACGCCGGCAAGTTGACCCGCGAGACGCTGTTCGACACCAACTACGCGCCGATCGAGGGCAGCAACCCGGTTCAGTTCCGCACGCCATCGCTCGATCTGCTGGAACGGCTGCTGCCGGAGATCCAGGAACCGCTGCTCGCCGACGACGAGCGCATGGTTTTCTGCGCTGCCGTCGACCGCAACGGCTATCTGCCGGTGCACAACAGAATCTATTCCAGGCCGCAGCGGGCAGATGATGTCGCCTGGAACACAGCGAATTGCCGCAACCGGCGCATCTTCGACGATCGCGCCGGCTTGAGCGCGGCGCGCAATGTGCGGCCGTATCTGATCCAGAGCTACGCGCGCGAAATGGGCAACGGCGTCGTGGTGATGATGCGCGAGATCGACGCGCCCGTGCGCGTGTTCGGCAAGCATTGGGGCGGGTTCCGCACGGCCTATAAGATTTGAGATCGCAACAGCTTGGGACAAAGTCCTGCGATGGCGCATTGGGGCGTTTGGCTGAACGCCGGTTGCGCCGCGGACGCCGTCCCCCTATGGTCGGCGCAGTTGGGTAGCCGGGGGCGATCGGGGACGCAGTTTTTCACGATGATACCTGTTGCACGCGTATGCGCGGTTGCGAGCGCCCTGCTGGTCGCAAGCTGCGCCGGATGGACGCCGGGCTGGGATTGGGTTCCGAGCGGCATTATGGGTGCCGCCAACGTGTCCCTCACGATCGAATCCGATCCGCCCGGGGCGGATGCGAAAACCTCGATCGGCCCGAGCTGCCGCACGCCCTGCATGATCCCGGTGCCCGCCGACCGGGAGTTCACCGTCAACTACTCACTAAGCGGCTATCTCCCGCAAGTCGTGGCGGTGCGACCGCGGGCGGTCGAAGCCTTCCGGCCGGAGGGCGAACTGGGTGGCGCACCGCTCGCCGAGCTTGCGCCCAATCCGGTCTATGCGCAGCTCGAGCCGGCGCCGCCTCCTGTGCCGGTCCGCAAGAAGGGCGGCCGCCCGCGCGCCAAGCAGCCGCCTCCCCCGCGCCAGTAGCGCTGCGGCGGACGGGCGCCTCGTCGGTTGACACTGGTCCGCGCCGCCCCTTAAACCAGCGGCAGCTTTCGGGCGCTTAGCTCAGCGGGAGAGCGTTCCCTTCACACGGGAGAGGTCATAGGTTCAATCCCTATAGCGCCCACCATTTCCGCGTCCGCGGCGACGATCGTCTCACTCTATCCACCCCTTCACGAGGGCGACACAGCGCCTGCACCGGGGTGGCTCTCCCGCAACAGCTTCCGAAAACCGCGCCCCGCGGGCTGACATTCCGGTTGCCGGAATTGGCGAATTATGGCCTTTCTGACGCCGGCACGGGGCTGAGGCCCCTCACAGTCGACCCTGATCCGATTGAAACAACGAGGGTTTTCGATGCACTCGCGATTCGCCGCCGCCCTTTCGGTTGCCCTCATGTGCGCGAGCGCAGGTGTTGCGCAGGCGCAATATCTGGGCGATGCCGACGGCCGTTACTCCGCCGGCCAGACCAGCCGGCGCTACGAGCTGTTCGGCGGCATGTCGTATGTCGGCTCGATCCGCCGCGAGACCGTCCGCGCCCCCGGGACCTACACGCCGGGCACCATCATCATCAACACGAGCGAACGGCGGCTCTATCTCGTCCAGGACGGCGGCACCGCGCTGAAATACGGCATCGGCGTCGGGCGCGTCGGCTTCACCTGGGCGGGCACGACATCCGTCGTCGCCAAGAAGGAGTGGCCGGACTGGACGCCGCCCTCGCAGATGCTCCGCCGCCGTCCCGACCTGCCGCGCTTCATGAAGGGCGGCCCGGAGAACCCGCTCGGCGCACGCGCGATGTATCTCGGCGCCTCGCTCTACCGCATCCACGGCTCGAACGAGCCGGAGACGATCGGGCAGGCGGTCTCATCCGGCTGCTTCCGTCTGCTCAACGACGACGTGATCGACCTCTACAGCCGCGTGCGGGTCGGCGCGAAGGTGATCGTGATGCGTTGAGCGCGCACTATACCAAGGTGTAAGGGCCGGCCTTCGCGCCGGCCCTTTTGTTTAATGGTGCGGCCACGGCACGCACGGCAGTATTCCGCTACGGACCGCCGGCGCGAAAGGCGCACACCATGAGGATCTTGATCGCAGCCTGCTTCCTCGCCGCTTCGGCCCCGATGGAAACCGCGCATGCGGCTCCAGCGCGGCCGAACCGGATCAGCGTGAGTTACGTCGCGCCCAAGAACCCGGATCATCAACCGATTTACCAGCGCCTCAAGCAAGTCCGCTTCCTCGAGCGATTGCAGGAATTCCTCAGCCCCGTGCGCTTGCCGCGCACCCTGCGCGTGCGAACGGAGGGCTGCGACGGCGACGCCAATGCCTGGTACGACGATGACGCGATCGTCATCTGCTACGAGTACATCGACGATATCTGGAAGACCGTGCCGGCAGAGACCACGCCGACCGGCGTGACGCCGGTCGATGCGCTGGTCGGGCCGGTGTTCGACACCTGCCTGCATGAATTCGGCCATGCCATCTTCGACATGCTCAAGCTGCCGGTGTTCGGACGCGAGGAGGATGCCGCGGACCAGGTGGCGGCCTACCTGACGCTCCAGCTCGGCAAGGACGAGGCGCGCCGGCAGATCGGCGGCACGGCTTACGCCTACATGACGGAGGCGAAAGCCGCGACGGAGCCGCCGAAGCTGCAGCACTTCGCCAATGAGCACGGCACGCCCGCGCAGCGCTTCTACAATCTGCTCTGCATCGCTTACGGCGCGGACGCCAAGCTGTTCGGTGACCTCGTCGAGAAAGGGTATCTGCCGAAGGAGCGCGCCGAAGGCTGCGCCGACGAATACCGGCAGGTCGCGTTTGCGTTCGAGAAACTGGTCAGCCGGCATATCGACCGGGCGCTCGCGAAAAAGGTACTGCACCAGAGCTGGCTTCCCGCCCCGACCACCCGGGTGATGCGTCACCCGGGTGCAAAACAGCAGCCATAGGCGTGGCGGCATCGTCCAACGCAAACTGCGGAAGTTGAATTTGTCGCCGGGCCGGCTGCGCGCCGGCGCGTAGGCATGCGGCAGCACGACGCTGCCGCCCCGCCGGGCCCGGATAGCCCGCCGCATTTCTCTACTATAAGCTGATCGCTGTGGAAGGTTTCGTCTCAGACGGGGAGAGTTACCCATGACCCACATCGTCGGCACCGTGCAGCCGGTTGCGCAACCCGTCGTCATCGGGCCCGATTCCGGCTTGCCGCCAACGTCGGCCAACACCTGGCTGTTCGAGCTTGATCCCGGCGCCCCTCCTCCCGGCGGCATCAAATTCATCATCGTCCACCTGCAGAACCTCAATCTGCCGGCGAACAACAGCGTCGAGATCGACCTCGGCTACGACAAGGACATTCTGACCGCGACCAACGACTTTGATTTCTGGTCGCGTCCGGTCAACCTCGCGGCATTCCCGAACGGCAAGGTGCCGATCCGCTACATCACCAATGGCGCGGCGACCGGTGGCGTCACGCTCGACCGCTTCGGCCGCGGCGAGCGCCATGCGGGCGACGGCGACCCCACCTCCAATTCGAACTGCGACCCATTCCTGCTCGACGCCAATTATGTCGAGCCGACCTTCAACACGTCGCTGTTCTGCGCGACGCCACCCGATTTCGAGAACGCCGATTGCGCGACGGCCGGCGACGTCCGCAAGACGGCCGCGCCGAGCGCCGGCATGATCGTGCACATCGATATCGCGGCCGACGGCGTCACCGAGATCGTCTCCAGCTTCAGCGGCACCCTGGTCGGCCCCGATCTGGTGTTGACCACCGCGCAGCTCTTCGCGTTCGCCCCGGCCCAGCTGCAATCGGCCGCGATCATCTTCAACTACGCGACGACATGCGCGGGTGCGCGGCCCGCGAACTATGCCGGCCAATTCCACCGCGTGAAGCGCATTGCCAAGCTCGGCTTCTTCGGCGCGGTCGATTATGCGCTGCTCCAGCTCAATGTGCCGGCCGCCGGGCTCGGCATCACGCCGGCCGCGATGCGGGGCGATGTGCCGGCGGCGGGAGAGCAGATCTTCTGCCTGCACCACCCCGAAGGCGCCGTGAAGCGGCTCTCGGCCAAGCACACTGCCTTCAAGACGGTGATTTCGGCGGACGCCAATTCCATCGTTGCGGATCTCGACGTGGCAAGCGGCAGCCTCGGCGCCGGGCTGTTCGACGCCGCCGGCAAGGTCGCCGGCGTTTTGCGCGGCGGCAGCGGTTGCAACATCGAGTTCTTCCCCACCGCGACCGCCCTCGACGACATCGGCAATCCGCCGGACGAGCCGACCTTCCGCGACGTGATGATCGTATTGGATCGCTCCGGCAGCATGGCGCTCGACGGCGGGGCCGGGCAGGCCAAGATCGACGAAGCGCGCGACGCCGCTTCACTGTTCATCCAGCTGGTGCAAAGCGACGGGCCCAATCAAATCGGCCTCGTCTCGTTCAGCACCGCAGCCACCAACCCGGTCGACTTCGCGCTGCAGCCGGTCAATGCCGCCAACAAGCTCGCGCTGACCGGCCCTGCACCGTTCACCAGCGGAATCATCGGCGGCATCACGGTGGACGGCACAACCAGTATCGGCAGCGGCCTCGCGGCGGCCCGCGACCAGATGCTGCTGTCGGTCAACCTGCGCTCCATCCTGCTGCTGACGGACGGCCTGCAAAACACGCCGCCGAATATCGAGAGCGTCACCGGCCTTGAGGGCATCGAGATCAACGCGATCGGCTTCGGCGCGGCCTCCAGCCTGAACGGCGCGCTGCTGACGCAGTTGTCGGAAGTTCACAACGGCCTTTACGTGCGCGCGGATGACGGGCTCGACCTGAAGAAATATTTTGCGCTTGCGTTCGGCAATATTTTTGCAGCCGGCGCGCTGCTCGATCCGGAGGGAAAGCTCGCCGCGCGGGAAGTCGCGGGCAAGCCGATCAAGTTCAATGTCTGCGGCGAGAAGACGATCACCATCGTGGTCGGATGGGACAAGCCTGGGCAGACGCTCGGCATCACGGCAAAGACGCCGGGCGGCGCGTCGGTCACCGCCGGCACGGCCGGCGTCCAGCACGCCACCGGGCGGACATGGGCGTTCCTGCGCATCAAGCTTCCGCACAACGGCGAGCGCAACGGCCCGTGGGCCGTCACGGTGCACCGAACCGGCGAGGCGGAGCCCGTCGCGTTGCGCTACTTCGTCAATGTGATCGCCGAAGCCGGAACAAAGTTCGTGCGCTGGCCGGCGCGCGACCGCTACTTTACCGGCGATGCCGTCAATCCGATCGTGCGTCTTGTTGGCGGCGGCAGCGGCTTCCCGCAGAAGGTCAAGGTGAGCCTCACCGTCAGCCGCCCGACCGCGAGCGCGGGCACGCTGCTGACGCGCGCGCGGCGGCCGCAGCCACCGAGCGCGCGACGCGGCGATACCATTCCGGCACGGCAGGCAACGATGCTGGCGCTCGAGAAGTCCTCACGCAAGCCGCTGATCGACTATGCCGAGCACAGGTTCGACCTGTCGGCCGATCCCGCGCACACCAAGGTTGCGGCACGCAGCAGCGGGCTGTTCGGCGCCACGATGACGGATTTTCTCAACGTCGAGGGGACCTACACCTTCCACGCCGTCGCGACCTACGCCTATGGCAAGGATTGCATCAGCTCGCGCGAATTGCAGTGGTCGGTCGAGGTCGATGTCGGTGTCGATCAGGAAAAGTCGGATGTGAAGATCACGACCGGCGCGGCGCGTCCCGACAAGACGAAGACGATCACGGCGGTCGTCATCCCGCGCGACGCCTTCGGCAACCATGTCGGGCCCGGCCGCCCGGACGCCTTCACTGTCACAGGCACGCCCGGTACGACACTGACTGGGGCGGTACGCGACAACGGCGACGGATCCTATACCGTTGCGGGCGTGATCGATGCCGGCGTGCGCAAGCCCGGCATCGTGCTGGCGCGGCCGGTGCGCTGCGAGTGCCGCGCGTCCAGCCGTCCTGGCGTGCGCCCGCGCGAGAGGAAATAGCCTCAGCGGCCCGCCTCGCGCGTCATCCCCTTCGCGGCGAGCTCGTCGAGGTACTCCTGCCAGTACTTCGGCTGGTTGCGGCCGAGCTCGAGCAGGTAGTCCCAGCTATAGATGCCCGTCGAGTGCATGTCGTCGAACACGAGCCGCACGGCGTAATTGCCGACCGGGTTCACCTGCAGGATCATGACATTGCGCTTGCCGGGCACGGTTTTGCGCTCGTCCGGCGAATGCCCCTGCACTTCCGCGCTCGGGCTCTTCACGCGCAGATACTCGGCCGGCAGCGCGAAATTGTCCCCGCCGTCGAATGTGACGGTCAACACCCTGCGGTCCTTGGAAAGGCGCAGCTCCGTCGGCCAATTGTCGCTCACGCTTTGAAATCCTTTCCAAGGCGGCCTATATCATATCGAATAGTTTGCCAAACACGCCCGCCGGGAGCCCATGGGTTTCGAACGCGCCGCCAGCATCAAGCCTGCACCGCTGATCGATCCTTTTCAGCGGGCGATCACCTACCTGCGCGTGTCGGTGACCGACCGCTGCGATTTCCGCTGCGTCTATTGCATGTCGGAAAACATGTCGTTCCTGCCGAAGCAGGATCTGCTGACGCTCGAGGAGCTCGACCGGCTGTGCGGCGCATTCATTGACCGCGGGGTCGCCAAGCTGCGGCTTACCGGCGGCGAGCCGCTGGTGCGGCGCTCCATCATGACCCTGGTGCGCGCGCTGTCGCGCCGTCTCGGCGACGGACTCGATGAGCTGACGCTGACGACGAACGGTTCGCAGCTGCCGAAATACGCGCGCGAGCTCGCGGATTGCGGCGTGAAACGCATCAACGTCTCGCTCGACACGCTCGATCCGGACAAGTTTCGCGCGATCACGCGCTGGGGCGAGTTCGACAAGGTCATGGCGGGAATCGACGCGGCGCAGAGTGCCGGCCTCGCGGTGAAGATCAACGCGGTCGCGCTCAAAGGCGTCAACGAAGACGAGCTGGTCGATCTCACCGCGTGGTCGCACGGACGCGGCATGGACCTCACGATTATCGAGGTGATGCCGCTCGGCGACATCGACGAGAACCGGCTTGACCAGTACCTGCCGCTCTCGATGGTGCGCGCGCGGCTTGCCGAGCGCTACACCATGCGGGAGATCGACTACCGCACCGGCGGGCCTGCCCGCTATGTGCATGTCGCCGAGACCGGCGGGCGGCTCGGCTTCATCACGCCGCTCACGCATAACTTCTGCGAGTCCTGCAATCGCGTGCGCCTCACCTGCACCGGCACGCTGTATATGTGCCTTGGCCAGGAAGACGCCGCCGACCTGCGCGCGCCGCTGCGCGCATCCGAAAGCAACGATCTCGTCAACGCCGCGATCGACGCCGCGATCCTGCGCAAGCCGAAGGGCCACGACTTCGTCATCGACCGCCGCCATCGCGGTCCGGCCGTGACGCGCCACATGAGCGTGACGGGCGGCTGATCCAGGCCTCATTGCGAACAGGGGCGCGGAAGCGGCGCGCCCCGAACCATGCCCGCTGCGCACAGCGGTCATTCGCCACGCATGCTCGACTGCGGCCGATAGCCCATGTTAGCGGTCGCGACTGCCGCGCCGAATTGCAGTTTCCTTCGCGGCTTTTCCAACGGAGTTCCGGTGTCGACCTCGCGCGCCAATCGCCGCGGCATGTTCGCTCTCACGGGCGCGATGGCAGCGTTTGCCATCAACGACATGGTGATGAAGCTCAGCGCGCAACGCTACCCGCTGGGCGAGGTCATCACGGTGCGCGGCGCGATCGCGACATTGCTGGTCGGCACGGTCATGCTCGCGCTCGGGCAGATATCGGCGCTGCGCTTCATCAGACCGCTCGTTCTGGCCCGCACCATGTTCGACGGGCTCGCCATGGTACTGTTCACCACGGCACTCATTCACATGCCGCTCGCGGAGCTGTCCGCGATCAATCTGGTCTCGCCGCTGCTGATCACGGCCGCCGCCGTGATCTTTTTTCATGAGGAAGTGGGGTGGCGGCGCTGGACCGCGATCGCCATCGGCTTTCTCGGCACACTGCTGATCATCAAGCCGACACCGGGCGCCTTCAACGCATGGGCGCTGCTCGGAGTCGCGACGGCCTTCGCGAGCGTCGCGCGCGACATGATCACGCGGCTGGTCGACCCCCGCATTCCGAGCATCATGGTCTCGTTCCTCGCCGCATTCGGCTCGATGATGATCGGCCCGGTGATGGGACTAAGCGAACGATGGCCGCCGATGGCGGCCGCGGATGTCGCGATGCTGGCGATCTCGGCGGTGTCGATAGCGACGGGCCACATGCTGGTGGTGACCGCATTCCGCGGCAGCGCCGATGTCGCGGCGATCGCGCCATTCCGCTACACGCTGCTGATCTTTGCCGGTGTGTGCGGCTATCTGGGATTCGGCGAGGTGCCGGACCGCTTCGCCATCTTCGGTTCCGTGCTGATCGTCGGCAGCGGACTCTACGCGCTGCACCGCGAGGTCGTGCGGCGGCGCGCCGTTGCCGGGTCGGTGCCGCCCGCAGAACCCGGAGTTTAGGCGGCGGCCGCGTCGACCTTGATCAAGCTCAGCAGTTCACCGGCATCGAGCATCGCGGGCTCGAAGCGTACGCCGAAACAGCCCCCGGCCATCCAGGCGACTTTTGCTTTGAGCGGACGCATCCGGTCGAGCGTCACCGTCACCTCGGCTGCGGCGGAAATATCCGGCACGGCCGCGATGCGTGCCCCGCCCCGGCTGAGATCGAACACCCGCACCAATGACTTCTGTCTGCCGAGTTCGACCGTCGCGTTGATGTCCACATCGAAGCGAGGATGGCCGCGCTGATCGGCGCGCAGCGCGGCGCGCACGATTTCCGGAATGTCGGCGCGTACGCACTCGGACGCACGCTGCATCTCGGCCGCGACGCGCGCGACTTCGGCAGCGTTCGTGCTCGAGCGGGTGACCATCCCGGCGATGCCGCTCATGCGCGCGGCGACATCGGATACCGCCGTCGTGGTGCCGCGCACGTTGGTCACGAAGCCCTCGGTCGCGGCGCGCTGCTGATCCATCGCGGCTGCGACCGAGTTGGTGACCAGCGAGAGCTCATCGATCGCCTCCGTGATTGCGCCGATCGACGCAACGGCGTGGCCCGTGGTCGCCTGAATCTCGGCGATCTTGGCGCCGATCTCGCCGGTCGCCTTGGCTGTCTGCGTCGCAAGTGTTTTCACCTCGGTCGCAACCACCGCGAAGCCGCGCCCGGCCTCGCCCGCGCGGGCAGCTTCGATCGTGGCATTGAGCGCGAGTAAGTTGGTTTGCTCGGCAATCGCGGTAATCACCCCGACGATGTCGCCGATGTCCTTCGCGGCTCTGGCAAGCGCACCGATCGTCTGGTGAGAGTTCGCGGCCCGCTCGACCGCGGTGCGGCCGATGTCGGAACCCTCGCGCACCTTGGCGGCGATCGCATCGATGGCGCAGATCACCTCGTCGGACAGGCGCGTCGCATCCTCATTCAGCGCGCGCGAGTGGTCCGCCGCCCTGGCCGCTTCGGCCGCGGCGGCATGCACCGCTTCCAGCGCGCCGCGCATGTCGTCGGTCTTCGCGCACAGCACTGCTGAGCCGTCGAGCACGGTGCGCAGGCCGCGCTCCGTCGCGCTTTCGACCTCGCTCGCCATGTTTGACAGGTTGGCGCGGCGCGCCGCGCGTTCGGCCCGGCCGAGATTTTCATCCTCGGTGTCCGCGCGCTCACGGTCGGCAACGGCCCCGATGGTCTTCGCAATGACTGCGCGCAGACGGGCGATTTCGCTGCGCGGCGTGCCACCACTCGATCCGGCCGCGAGCGGCAGGGCGAGGGCCGCCGTCGCCTGCCGGATGGGCAGTGCCAGCGAGCGGCCCACCAGCAAGGCAAGGCCGATGGAGAGGGCCGCGACCGCAATGCTGAACACCGGCCAGTGCGATGCGGCCGAGCTCGATGGGCCGAACGATTCGCGCACCAGCAGCGCGAGCGCAGGCAACAGCGCAACGACGAGCAGCCGTTCGGGAACGGTCAGACGCTGCATGACATCCCCACCCGGCCCCAGCGCCGTAGCGGAGCAGCCGTGCGCATAGCTCGCGCCGACAATCCGCAGCGGTATCATGGAGCTATATGGTTAACCGGGCGTTAGCCGCCCGCTGTGCCCGAGGGCGCCCTGACCCGGCTGCCGCAGCGTTCGCGCGGCGCGCCCCTATCGAAGAATCGATTGACGGCGGCAGCGCGATTGAGGCTAAGGTGGGGAACCCGGCGCCAAGACCGGTGATCCGACGGGACGTGTTTCGGGCACGGCGCGGCAGTTCCGCGCCCAGACGGGGGATATCGTGGGTGCGCTCCTGGGAGTGAGCCGCGTCATCGACGCGATCAATTTTCGTATCGGCAAGGTCGTGGCGTGGCTGATCCTTGCGGCCGTCATCGTGTCCGCGGTCAACGCCATCATTCGCAAGCTGTTCGATGTCTCCTCCAACTCCTGGCTCGAGCTGCAATGGGTGCTGTTCGGCGCGGTGTTTCTCATCGTCGCGTCATGGACGCTGCTCGAAAACGAGCACATCCGCATCGACATCGTGAACAGCATGTTCAAGCAGCGCACCCGCAACATCATCGACGTCATCGGCCATGCGTTCTTCCTGCTGCCGCTGACGATCATCATGATCATCACGAGCTATCCGTTCGTGATGAAATCGGTGCTGCTCAATGAGCAATCGATGAATGCGGGCGGCCTGCCGCAGTGGCCCGCCAAGATGCTGGTGCTGATCGGCTTCACGCTCCTGTTCTTTCAGGCCATCTCCGAGCTGATCAAGCGCATCGCCGTGATGATGGGCCGCATTCCCGACCCGTATCACGGGGCCGGCGGACTGAAGGCGGCGGCCGAGGCGGAGGTCGCGCGCCTGCTCGCCGAAACCAAGCTCGCAGAAGAACAAGCCAAGCCGTCCCACTGATCATCGAAAATCGGAGTAATCGACCATGGTGGGGCTGCTGATCCATTACATGGCGCCAATCATGTTCATGGCGCTGGTGGTGTTTCTCCTGCTTGGCTACCCGGTGGCGTTCTCGCTCGGGGCCGTTGGATTGATCTTCGGATTCATCGGGATCGAAGTCGGGCTGTTTCGTCCCGATTTCCTGCAGGCGCTGCCGGAACGCATCTACGGCATCATGAACAACGACGTGCTGCTGGCGATTCCGTTTTTCACCTTCATGGGGCTGGTACTCGAACGATCCGGCATGGCCGAAGACCTGCTCGACACGATCGGGCAGCTCTTCGGCACCATCCGCGGCGGGCTTGCCTATGCGGTGATCTTCGTCGGCGCGCTGCTCGCGGCGACGACCGGTGTGGTTGCTGCCTCCGTCATCTCGATGGGCCTGATCTCGCTGCCGATCATGCTGCGCTACGGCTATGACCGCCGCGTCGCCTCCGGCGTGATCGCGGCGTCCGGCACGCTGGCGCAAATCATCCCGCCCTCGCTGGTGCTGATCGTCATGGCCGACCAGCTCGGCCGTTCGGTCGGCGACATGTATGAGGGCGCTTTCCTTCCCGGTCTCGCGCTCGCCGCGATGTATGCCGGCTACATCTTCCTCGTCAGCATTCTCTACCCGAAAGCGGCGCCCGGCTTGCCGGTCGAGGACATCGGCTATCGCGAGCCCGATGGCGCACGCGGCGTCTGGCAGCTTGGCGTCCTGGTCCTCTACTCCGCTATCGTCGCGATTTACCTGATGCGCGGAACGAGCGTGCGCGCTGGTGCGGATTTCGTCGTTCTGACCATGTCGATCGGCGTGGTCGTGTCCTTCCTTTGCTCCGTATTCAATCGCGTGTTCGGCACGCGGTACATCTACGTCACGGCCCTTCTCGTCGTCGTGCTCGCCGGCGCATGGTACTATTTGAACACGCACAATCACGAGAACTGGGCGCTGCTTTCCGCCGCGCTCGCGGCCGGCGCGGTGTATGCGCTGATCGCTGCGCTCATCGAGCTCGCGACCGGCTTCCGCCTCGTCTCGGTCATGGCGTCGCAAACCACCTTCGTCATGGTGCCCCCGCTCGCCCTGATCTTCCTGGTGCTCGGCACGATCTTCATCGGCGTCGCGACACCGACCGAGGGCGGCGCCATGGGCGCGGCGGGCGCGATGATCCTCGCGATGATGAAGCGCAGGCTGACCTGGGACCTGACGCGGCAGGCCGTGGAGTCGACGGCAAAGCTGTCCGCCTTCGTGGTGTTCATCCTGGTCGGCGCGCGCGTGTTCTCGCTCACGTTCTACGGCGTCGACGGCCACCGCTGGGTCGAGGAAATGCTGGTCTCGATGCCCGGCGGGCAGCTCGGCTTCCTGATCTTCGTCAACGTGTTCGTGTTCGTGCTGGCGTTCTTCCTCGACTTCTTCGAGATCGCATTCATCGTCATCCCGTTGCTCGGACCGGCGGCCGAGCGCCTCGGCATCGATCTGATCTGGTTCGGCGTGATGCTCGGCGTGAACATGCAGACATCCTTCATGCACCCGCCGTTCGGTTTTGCGCTGTTCTATCTGCGCTCGGTCGCGCCGCGCGAAACCTACATCGACCGCGTCTCGGGCAAACCGACCGAGGGCGTGACCACGGGGCAGATCTACTGGGGCGCGGTGCCGTTCGTGATCATCCAGTGCATCGGCGTCGCGCTGGTGATCGCATTCCCCGCGCTGGTGATGCACTACAAGAGCGCCGGCACGGGCATCGATCCATCCAAGGTGAAGATCGAGATCGAGTTGCCCGACATGCCGGCACCGCTCGACTTCGGGGCGCCGCCCGCCAAGCAATAAAACAAGCAATAAAAAGAGCCCCGGAGCGGACTGCTCCGGGGCTCTCGGTTTTTGTGAGCGCGCGGGCGCTTAGGTGCGCGTGCGCATCCGCATCATGAAGCTGTCGAAGCCGAGCTCGGCGACCTGATTCCACGCCGTGGAATCGTTACGGAACGCCATCAGGCTGTCGTACAGCTTCTTGAACATCGGGTTGCTCTTGTTGTGCTCCACGTAAACCTGCTGCGCGGCGTTGTAGCAGGCCTCGAGCACCGGCTGCGGGAACGGGCGGAGCTGCGCACCCTGCGAAATCAGCTTCTTCAGCGCCGGCGGATTGGCGAAGTCGTACTTGCCGACCACCCAGGCCCAGGCATCGCCGCCCGCGACTTCGATCGCACTCTTGTAGGCCTTCGGCAGTTCGTTCCACTTCGTGAGATTGATCATGTTGTGGCCCTGGCCGCAGCCTTCCCACCAGCCCGGGTAGTAGTAGTTCTGCGCGACCTTCACGAAGCCGAGCTTCTCGTCGTCATACGGGCCGACCCATTCGGCGGCGTCGATCGTGCCCTTCTCGAGCGCCGGATAGATGTCGCCGGCGGCGAGTTGCTGCGGCACGGCGCCGAGCCGCTGCAGGATCGTACCGGCGAATCCGCCGACACGGAATTTCAGGCCCTTGAGATCGTCGACGGTCTTGATTTCCTTGCGGAAGAACCCGCCCATCTGCGCCCCGGTGTTGCCCGCCGCAAAGCCGATGATGTTGTATTTCGCCATCAGCTCGTTCAGCAGCTCCTGGCCGTCACCGAAACGAAGCCACGCGTTCATCTGGCGGGTGTTGAGGCCGAACGGCAGCGCGGTGCCGAACGTGAACGCCGCGTCCTTGCCCCAATAGTAGTAGCAGGCGGTGTTGCCGATCTCGACGGTGCCGTTCTGCACCGCATCGAGCACCTGCAGGCCGGGCACGATTTCGCCCGCCGCGAAAACCTGGATCTGAAACTTGTTGTCGGTGATTTCGGCAACGCGCTTGGCGAAATACTCGCAGCCGCCATAAAGCGTATCGAGCGATTTCGGCCAGCTCGTCGGCATGCGCCATTTCGTTTCCGGCATCGACTGCGCGATGGCCGGTGCCGCAACGGCGGTGGAGGCGGCGAGCCCAACGCCTGCGGACTTCAGGAATTCACGACGTTTCATCTGCGTTTCCCCTTTATGAGTCGACTCCCTGCCGACATGACCAGAGCGGTTGAAGCGTCGTTTCTTGTTGGCCGGCCACCGACGAGCGACTGGCCGCGATCTTACGGAACTATTGGCCGATGCCAAACGAAAAAACCCGGGGCCAGAGGCCCCGGGCGCGTCGATCTTGTCGCTAAGGAAAGCGATCAGGCGCGCGGTCGCGTGCGGATCATGAAGGTGTCATAGGTGTATTCGGCCACCTGCCACCAGAGATATTCGTCATTGCGGAACGCCTGGATCGAATCCCAAACCTTCTTGTAGTCGGCATTGGCCGCGGAGGTCTCATTGTTCACCTCGATCGACGCCTTCAGGCAAGCCTCCATCACGGCTTGCGGGAACGGCCGCAGCTGCGTGCCGGCGGCGACAAGCCGCTTGAGCGCCGCCGGATTGCGCGCGTCGTAGCGCGCCTGCTCTTCCACGTTGGCGTAGCCGCACGCGGCTGCCAGCACGGCCTGATATTGTTTCGGCAGTTCGTTCCACTTGGCGAGGTTGATCAGCAGGTGGTTGGTCGTGCCGCCTTCCCACCAGCCCGGGTAATAGTAGAACTTCGCGACCTTGTAGAAGCCGAGCTTCTCGTCGTCATAAGGACCGACCCATTCGGCGGCGTCGATCGTGCCCTTCTCGAGTGCCGGATAGATGTCGCCGCCACCGAGCTGCTGCGGCACGAGGCCGAGCTTTTGCAATGTCTTGCCGGCCCAGCCGCCGATGCGCATCTTGAGGCCGTTGAAGTCGCCGGGCTCCTTGATCTCCTTGTTGAACCAGCCGCCCATCTGCGCGCCGGTATTGCCCGCAAGCAGACAATGCACGTTGGATTTCTTGCCGAACTCGTCGATCAGTTTCTGCCCGTCGCCGTCATAGAACCAGGCGTTCTGCTGGCGCGAATTGAGACCGAACGGAACGGCGCAGAACAGCGCCCAGGTCGGGTCCTTGCCGATATAATAGTAATTGGCGGTATGGCCGCACTCGACGGTGCCGTTCGACACCGCGTCGAGCACTTGCAGCGCCGGCACGATTTCACCCGCGGCGAACGGTTGAATCTTGAATTTGCCGTCGGTCGCCTCCGACACGTATTTGGAGATCGTCTCGCACGCGCCCCAGATGGTATCGAGCGACTTCGGCCAGCTCGCGGTCAACCGCCAACGAATGTCGGGCGTCGACTGGGCGATGGCGGGCGCGGCCACGGCGGACGCCGCCATACCGAGACCTGCTGACTTGAGAAATTCACGGCGCTTCATGGCGTTTCCCCTGGTCAAGGTTAAAGTCAGGCGATCAGGGCCGGCGGCGACGCCCCGGGACTTGCCCACGCGCGGCGGCTCGGATCGGCTGCAATCTAGCGTAACAGGACAGGCGCAGGAAACGAAAAAACCCCGGAGCGACGCGCTCCGGGGTGGCACTTTCGGTTCAGGGTGCGCCGATCAGACGCGGGTGCGGTTGCGGATCAGGTAGGTGTCATAGGTGTACTCGGCGACCTGCCACCATAGATACTGGTCGTTGCGGAACGCCAGGGTCGACTCCCAGATTTTCTTGAAGTCGGCGTTCGTGGCACCAACCTCGCTGTACAGTTCCAGCGAGGCTTTCAGGCACGCATCCATCACCGCCGGCGGGAAGGGACGAAGCTGTGCGCCGCCGGCAACCAGGCGCTTGAGCGCGGCCGGGTTCGCTGCATCGTATTTCGCCTGCATCCACTCGTGCGCCGCCATCGATGCGGTCTTCATGATCGACTTGTAGGTCGGCGACAGCGCGTTCCACTTATCGATGTTGATGAAGTTGTGCAGCATCGCACCGCCTTCCCACCAGCCCGGGTAGTAATAGTATTGCGCGACCTTGTTGAAGCCGAGCTTCTCGTCATCGTAAGGCCCGACCCATTCGCAGGCATCGAGCGTGCCCTTTTCCAGCGCCGGATAGATGTCGCCGCCGGCGAGCTGCTGCGGAACGAGACCGAGCTTGGTGAGCACGCGTCCGGCAAAGCCGCCGATGCGCATCTTCAGGCCATTGAAGTCGCCCGGCTCCTTGATCTCCTTGCGGAACCAGCCGCCCATCTGGCAGCCGGTGTTGCCGCACGGGACCGCGTAGATGTTCGCTTTCTTGTAAAACTCGTTCATCAGGTCGAGGCCGCCGCCGAAATAATTCCAGGCGGTCTGCATCCGGCTGTTCAATCCGAACGGCACCGCAGTGCCGAACGCGTAGGTCGGATCCTTGCCGACGTAGTAGTACGACGCCGTGTGGCACATCTCGACCGTGCCGTTGGACACCGCGTCGGCGGCCTGCAGGCCGGGCACGATTTCACCGGCCGCGAAGGTCTGGATCTGGAATTTGTTGTCGGTCGCCTCGGCGACCGCTTTCGCGAACACCTCGCAAGCGCCGTAAATGGTGTCGAGCGATTTCGGAAAGCTCGAGGTGAGCCGCCATTTCGTCTCCGGCATGGATTGGGCGATGGCGGGGCCGGCAATTGCGGTGGCGGCAAGTCCCGCGCCCGCCGTCTGCAAAAAGTTACGACGCTTCATTCGGTAAGTTCCCTGTGTGGTCGGAAGATGAGCGGCCCGTGGCCGGGGCCTGCCGCTAGCACAGATTGCGCTCCCGTGGGAATCGCGTACGGCATGGCGGCTATTCGCCCCCGAATGCGACGAAAGTAGGAGACGGAGGCTCAGCCGTGCAGCCGCTGCCGGCGAGGCCAGGACACCAGAATACCCGCGAGCGCGATGAACCAGGCGAACGGCCGCACCATCCAGATCGCATGCAGCAGCGTATGACTGAGGAAGACCAGGCTCCACACCGGCATCGCCAGCGCAGAGGCAAACAGGATGAGCAGCCGTGTGCGTGCGATGGGGCCGTCCGCACTGTGCGCGCGGCGGATCAGGAGCACGGTCGTGGTGACAGCGGCGGTGCCCATGATCACCATGCCGAGAATGGGCGAGCCGTAGCCGATCACGAACGTCGCATAGGCGAGCCGCGCGAGCATGTAGGCAAGCGCGAATATCCAGTGGCGGTCGAGCGACGAGACGTCGATGCCGAAGCGCGCGACCCAGGCGACTTCCTGCGGCGGCAGGTTCGCAACGAACGAGCTGCCGGTGCGCGTCAGGAGCGCGGCGCGAAACTCCGCCAGCACGGCCGGATCGATGACCAGCATCACCAGCGCGAGCTTGACCGCGAAGGTGGCGAGAATCGCCAATGCGAAAATCGCCGTGCCATGAAACGCGCGCCGCAGCAGCGCCGCGCGATCGTCCGGGCTATCGAGCGCGACGATACCGAGCAGAAGCGCGAGTCCGAAGGGAATGCCCCCGGTGAGGAATTCGAACACCGCGGTCGCGACGCCGAATAATGCAACGGCGCTGGCGAACGCCGGCTCGGATACCTGCGCGGTCCCGCGGCGGTAGGCGTAAAGAAGAAAAAGCGACAGCACGAGGTCGGAGAGGCCGAACGAAAAATAGATGCCGAACAGCCAGAGGCCGTCGAACAGCAACAGCGTTGCGGCGATTGCGGCAAAGCCGCGCTCGCGCCGCTCGCCCGTCCGCCACCGGCGCAGCGCCGGCACCAGCACCAGCAAGAGACAGACGACATTGGCCAGCAGCGTGAACCGGCCGAGCGCCTCCGGAAAAGCGACCGCCAGCGCGAGCGCCGCGAACACGCGCTGGCCGTGCAGATAGCGGTGGTAGTAGACGGCGTTTGGGTCGGCATGATCCCGCCGCTCGAGCGCAGCAATCAGCTGCAGGCAGGCCGGAATGGTCGGATCGCCCGCGCGTGCGGGCGGCTGTGCGTCAGCCGGCGGAATGCGTGCCGAGATCGTTTGCGCGGCCCGGCTCGGATACGCCTGCAGCAGCGCCGCGAGCAGCAGGCAATCATTGCCGCCGAAGCGCGGGATGGCGCGGCCGCTCCCTGCTGCCCAGGTTTGCCTGAAGGCATGGCGCGCGTTGGCGGCTTCGAGCTTGGCGGCGATCTCGCCCCGATCGACGAAGCTGGACGCATAGGACATCGCGAAGAACAGCGCGATCGCCGCAAGCGCCGCGAGCATGGCGCGCAGGTAGAGACCCGCCGAATGGGCGAGCACGTTGCGGACAAACACCGCAAGCTTGAACGGCAACAGGAAGCCCGACGGTTGCGGCGCCTCTGTCATCGGGCAAGATCGACAATAAGCTCTGACTCGAGCTGCTCAAGCGGAATGCTCGCGCCACCGCGCGCAAGTCGTTGGCGCGCAACTTCAAGATCTTCCAAATCCTCAATGTGGCGAACGACAGCCTCAAACGCCAGCGAGCTCTTCGTGCGCCGAAGTTTCTTAGCCAATCTCGCAAGCCGTTTTTCGACTCGAGGAGAAAGCCGGATCATCGACACGAGACACCCCTCACGCCTCGATCACGATCTTCGGCGCCGCCCTGCCCGCGCCCTTCCCCTTGAGCTGATCGCGCACGCGCGCCGCGATCGCGCGATAGGCTTTCGCATGCGGCCCGTCCGGATCGGTCGCCACCACCGGGCGGCCGGAGTCGGAGGTCTCGCGGATCGCCATGTGCAGCGGCACCTCGCCGAGGAACGGCACGCCGAGCCTGTCGGCCTCCCGGTGCGCGCCGCCGTGAGCGAAGATGTCGTGACGCTCGCCGCATTTCGGGCAGACGAAGTAGCTCATGTTCTCGATGATGCCGAGCACCGGCACGTTGACGCGCTTGAACATCTCCACGCCGCGCCGCGCATCGATCAGCGCGAGGTCCTGCGGCGTCGACACGATCACGGCACCCGCGAGCGGCACCTGCTGCGCCATGGTGAGCTGCGCGTCGCCGGTGCCGGGCGGCATGTCGACGATCATCACGTCGAGCGTGCCCCACTCCACCTCGCGCAGCATCTGCGTCAGCGCCGACATCACCATCGGGCCGCGCCAGATCATCGGCGTGTCCTCGGCGACGAGGAAGCCGATCGACATGACGGTGAGGCCGTAGCCGTTCATCGGCCGCAGCCGATTGCCGCCGAGCGTCTCGGGCCGGCCGCGGATCGCGAGCAGCTTCGGCACCGAGGGCCCGTAGATGTCGGCGTCGAGCACGCCGACCTTGAGGCCGAGATCGCGCAAGGCCAGCGCGAGATTGACCGCGGTCGTCGACTTGCCGACGCCGCCCTTGCCGGACGCGACCGCGACGATCGCCGCAACGCCTGGCGGGCCCTGCACCGGACGTTCGCCACGCGGCGCATGGGCATGACCGTTGCCGGCAGGCCGCGCAGGAGGCGGCGCAGTCCGCGCCGCACCGGCCCCACGTTCGCCGGTGAGCGCCACCATGGCGGACTTGACGCCAGGGACCGCGCGCACCGCGCTCTCGGCCGCCTTGCGCACCGGCTCCCAGTGAGGAACGGCGGCCGCATCGACCGTGATCGAGAAGAACACCTTGCCGTCGCTCACCACGACATCGGAGAGCTTTCCGGTTTGCGGCAACGGCGCACCGTCCGGGGTTTTCACAGCGGCCAATGCCGCGAGCACGTCTTCCTTGGTCGCCATTCCGCTCCCCTGCGTCTTCGCCTAGCTAGATAGGACCTCGGGCAGGCGAACGCCACCGCGAAGACGGGTTGACGGAGCGCGGCCCGTTCGCGCAAACACGGCGGTCAAATTCCGGCGGTCAGGGAGAACACAATGGCGAAGGTCGCGTTTCTGGGTCTCGGCGTGATGGGCTACCCGATGGCCGGGCACCTGAAGAACAAAGGCGGCCACGAGGTCACGGTCTACAACCGCACCACCGCCAAGGCGGAAGCGTGGGTGAAGGAATACGGCGGCGGAAAGGTCGCCAAGACCCCGGAGGAAGCAGCTGCCGGCCAGGACTTCGTGATGATGTGCGTCGGCAACGACGACGACGTGCGCACGGTCGCGGGCGCGGCCTTTCCCAAGGTGAAGAAGGGCGCGGTGTTCGTCGATCATACCACCGCATCGGCCGAGGTCGCGCGCGAGCTCTACGCCAAGGCCAAGAACACGGGCTTCGATTTCATCGACGCGCCCGTGTCGGGCGGACAGGCCGGCGCGCAGAACGGCGCGCTCACCGTGATGTGCGGCGGTGACGCCGAGCCTTACGGCCGCGCCGAGAAGGTGATCGCGGCTTACGCACGCATGTGCAAGCTGCTCGGCCCCGCCGGCTCCGGCCAGCTCACCAAGATGGTCAACCAGATCTGCATCGCGGGACTGGTGCAGGGGCTCTCCGAGGGACTGCATTTTGCCAAGCGCGCCGGCCTCGACGTCGAGGCCGTGGTCGAGACGATCTCCAAGGGCGCCGCGCAATCCTGGCAGATGGAGAACCGCTACAAGACCATGAATGCCGGCAAGTACGATTTCGGTTTCGCGGTCAACTGGATGCGCAAGGACCTGTCGATCTGCCTCGCCGAGGCGCGGCGCTCCGGCGCGCACCTGCCGGTCGCGGCGCTGGTCGACCAGTTCTACTCGGAGGTGCAGAAGATGGGCGGCGGGCGCTGGGATACGTCGAGCCTGATGGCCAGGCTGGAGCGGTAAGGCCGTCGCACCGCCCGCGAAAAGCTATGCTAGTATTCGACTGTCCACACGCGCACCAAGCGAGGGAGAAGCGTCATGGCCAAGGGTCAAATGCGCAGCAACAAGGAAAAGAAGAAGCCGAAGGCTGACTGGAACAAGAAGCAGAAGGGCGCCGCCACGGCGGGCGGAAAGTCGGCCCCGATGCCGATCGGCCAGAAGTAAGAATCATCCGGCGCTGCGTACTCGGGTCCGGCCTGCGGTCGGCCCGAGCACAGGCGCCGGCGGGAAGCCAGGGCTGAAGAACCGGACCACCGCTTTGGCGGCGACGAGCGCGAGCAGATGTGGGGCCCGTGTCGTCCGACGCGGGCGCGTTCCGCCTTCAGCGCAAATTCGCCCACGGATCGAACTTCTTGTCGGGCAGGCGCTCGATCGCGGCCTTGTATTGGCCGTCGTCCTGTTTCTTCGGCGCGGCCGCTTTGGCCTTCTCGTCGCTGATCGACTTGAACTGCGCGCTCACAGGCTGAGCCATCAGCGCTAGCAGGCCGGGCGTCGTCGCCAACGCAATCCACAGTGCCGTCGAGAGTCTTCGCATCAATCGCTCCATCGATCCGCCGCGCAGTAAGCGCAATTATTCGCCGCGAATGTGGCGGCGTTCAAGCCGCGCGCGTTCAGCGTCCGTAACCCTGCGCCGTGCCGGCCCCTGCACGTAGGAACCGGCACGGTCGGTGGTAGCCCGGGCGTCACGGAGCGCAGGGCTGCTTGCCGCCCGTGACCGCGCATTTCGGCAGTCCGGCCGGCCCCTTTCCGGGTGGCGGGCCCTTCTGCGCCTGCGGCGGCGGTCCCGGCGGAGGTGGCGGCGGCGCCCGCAGTTGTGGTGGCGGAGGTGGCGGCGGCGCCCGCGGTGGTGGCGGCGGCGGCGCTGCCCGCGGTGGCGGCGGTGGCGGTGGCGCTGCCCGCGGTGGCGCCGGCGGCGGCGGTGGCGCTGCCCGCGGGGGCGCCGGGGGCGGCGGCGGCGCTGCTTTCTGCACAGCCGGCGGCGGTGGAGGCGGAGGAGCCTTGGGCGGTGCCGGCGGCGGTGGAGGTGGCGCGGCCTTTTGCACCGCAGGTGGCGGCGGCGGCGCACCTCGCTGCACCGCAGGTGGCGGCCCAGGTGGCGGCGGCGGCGCAGCCTTCGGCGCTCCGGTAGGCGGAGGCCCTTTCGGCGGACCGGGAGGCGGAGGCGGCGGTCCGGGCGGCAGCGTCTGTTGCGCGGCTGGACCCTTCACACCGGGCGGCGGACCTTTCACCCCAGGCGGCGGCCCCTTTGCGCCGGGCGGCAGACTACCCGGAGCGGCGCCGGCGGGCGGCTGGTTCACCACAGCAGGTCCCTTCTGTTGTCCCGGCGCAGGCGCAAGACCGCCCGGTGGCGGAGCCGGAAGCTGTCCAGGTGGCGGCTGGGTCACGACGGCTGGCCCGCGCTGGATCGGGGTGCCGGGCGGCGGTCCGAGCGGTGGCGCGACTGCGCCCGGCACGGGCGGTCCCGGCGGGCGGCCGATGGCGCCGGGCGGCGGCGGCGGAGGGTTGATGATGACCGGGAACACCGGCTGCTGGCTGCGCCGCAGACCGCCCTGATCTCGCGGCGGCGGCGGCGGCAGGTTCACGATATACGCCGGCGGCGGGCCGAGATAACGCCGCGGCGGCGGCGCAGGCGGCAGCACGCCGATGAAGCGCGCGGGCTCGCCGGCGAGCGGCAGCGGCACATCGTCGTAGACGCGCATGCGCCACCCCGGCGGCGGACGGTCGCCGGCGGCAAGCCGGCGCAACCGGCGGCGTGCATCGAATACGTAGAGGCCGTCCGGGTAGCGCTCGATGTAGGTCCAGTACGCGTCCGGCGTGTTCTCCAGTAACGCATGGCGCCACAACAGCGCCTCACGGCGCGCGCGGATCATGGCCCAGACGCGCGGCGCGTAAGCACTGTCCGGATAGATTTGGACGTATTCGGAGTAGGTCGGCAGATCATCCTGCTCGACCGCATAGGCGTATGCGTCCTCTGGTCCGATATCGCGGATCGGCCGCGGCGGCGCGCGGTGGCGCACCACCGGTGCGCCGACCTGCGTCTGTGGCATGGCGAGAAACCCTTGCGCGCCCGGCGGCGGCGCAGCGGGCTGGCCGGGGACGAGGATCACGACCTGCTGCATCTGCGAGACTTCCCACGGCGTCTGTGCGCCGCCGGTCGTCTCGTTGGTGCGCAGGCGAATGCGCGCGAACAGCGTGTCGATGTCGAGACCGGGCTCACGCACCATCTCGGCGATGGCGGTGGCGTATGGGCCGTACGGCCCCGGTCCATCCGGCGCAACGATCCCCGGCGCGGAGGAGAACGCGATCAGCATGTTCGGCGCGGACTCGAGCGGCGCGAGCCCGGGTGCCAGCTGTCCGCCCGGGATCTGGAACAGCAACGCGCGCGTTGCGTCCATTACGACGATCTTTGCAGCAGCCGGCGTATCGGCGAGCGGACGCAAGAGGTCGAACAGGCGAATGCCCTGGATCGGAATTTCGCTGTCGCGATTGAGCTGCGCGTCGACCGGGATCAGGTAGTTGTCGCCTTCGAACTGGAGGGCGTAGCCGTTGTAATAGATGAACGCGATCGCATTGGGTCCTGCGGCGTTCACCTTCTGCAGGAATTCTCCGAACAGCCGACGCATGTCGCTGGAATTGACGTCCGCGCCCTCGACGATTTCGAAGCCGATGCTGGTGAGCGCCTCGGCGACCAGTCCACCATCGGCCAGCGAATGCTGCAGCGGCCCCTTCGGATAGGCGGCGTTGCCGATCACCAGCGCGATACGCTGCTGCGCGGCGGCCGGCTGCACCAGAACAAACAGCAATGCGGCGATGATGCCGAAACCGGAAAGGAGCTTGCGTAACATTATCGGTTCTCGTGTGAGAGGTTGCCCGCCGGCGAGCGTGGCGTGGAACTATAGCGGTTTCAGGGCGCAAAACCTACGGAACGCCAACAAGTTCGTTCATCCACCATTCACAGCTCGAGCACCAGCCCGTCTTCGGCCACCAGCACGCCGGCCGCCCTGGCCTCATCGATGCGCGCGAGCATCGTCGGATTCATGTGCGTGATCATCACACGCCGCGCGGCGAAGTCCTTCAGCCGCCGCCGGATCGTTTTCCAGTTCATGTGCCCGGTCAGCTCGCGCTCATAATCGTAGCACTCGAGGATGAACAGGTCTGCTCCCGCCGCAATCGGCAGCAACGCGTCGGTCCATTGCGTGTCGCCCGAATAGGCGAAAGTCTTTTGTCCGTCGCTCAGGCGCAGCGCGGTCGACGGCGCGCCGGAATTGTGGATCACTTCGGCGCTGAGCACGCGCAGGCCGAGCACGTCGGTCGGCTCGCCAACCGGAATTTCCACGATGCTCCACGGAAATCGATAGTTTGCCTTGGAGGAATTCGTGAAGAACACCTCCATCGCGGCCGGAATGCGCGCGGCCGTGCCGGGCGGACCGGCGAACAGCAGCGGTTTCTCGCGCCGGCCGAGATACTGGCCATCCAGCATCAGGAACGGAATGCCGCCGAAATGGTCGCCGTGCAGATGGCTGAGGATCACGGCATCGATCGTGTTCGGGTCGATCCCGCACACCTTCAGCGCCGGCATCGCGGACGCGCCGCAATCGATCAGACAGCTCGCGCGCTCGGTCGCGAGATGAAAGCACGTGTTGAAGCGCCCGCCCGAGCCGAACGCGTCCCCCGACCCGACGACCGTGAGCCGCATGTCAGGCCGTCGCGCTCGCACGTTCGCCGACCTGCGCGTGCCAGCGGCGCAGGTTGGCGAATTCTTCCGGCACGATCAGCTTCGCGGGCCGCATGAAATCCACCGCAACCAGGCCGGTGATGTCCGCAACGCTGTAGTGATCGCCGGCGATGAACATGCGGCCTCTCAGTTCGCGATCGAGCAGCGCGAGAAACTCGAACACGCGCGGGCGATTTGCCTCGCCCCACTCGGGGACCTGGGCTTCCATCTCCTTCATCGATGGATGCAGATGGCGAAACACCGCCGAGACCGCCTGATAGAGATTCAGTTCGACGCGCCGGTTCCACATCTCGACCAGCGCTTCTTCCAGCGCGCCGCGACCGAACAGCGGCGGCTCCGGGCGCAGGCCCTCGATGTAGCGGCAGATCGCAATCGATTCGGTGATCACGGTGCCGTCGTCGAGCACCAGCACGGGCACGCGTTGCAGCGGATTGAGCGCGGTGAACTCGGCGGTCTTGTGCTGCAGGGAGGCGAGGTCGATCTTCTCGACCGGAACCGACATTCCCTTTTCGGAGAGAAAGATGCGCACGCGCCGCGGGTTTGGTGCGCGGCCGCCGTCGTACAGTCTCATTGGAAAACCCCTTGAACGCACTGTGAGACTAGCCGCCAACCGAGCGTTAACCAAGTCTTTCAGGGCGCCCTTAAGGTTTATGATGCACAAACGACCGGCAATTTTCAGCCATCGGACGCTCTCGCATGACCGCGATGACGAGCGAAGAGCTCGGCATTAGCACGCCGGCCGAAAAGGCCGCCGCGGCGCGGCGGCGCGACGCCAGCAAGCGCGTACGCTGGGTGCGCGACAAGCTCACCTCCACCAGCGGAACGCCGGCCTTCGATTACGAGCTGCTGCGCCAGTTCGCGCAGAACCGCCAGTCCGCCTCGGTGGCGATCCTGCTCTTGATCGCGACCGTGGGCTTTCTCTCCGGCCTGTGGACCGGCGTGGTGCTGGCCGGCGCCTGGACGCTGGCGGTAACCGGCATCCACACCATTGTCACGGCGCAGTGCCGCAAATTTTTGAACGAGGCCCCGGGCCGGGTAAACATCGCCCGCTGGCGGGCGCGCCTCGTCATCCTCGATCTCTGCTTCGGCATCGCCTGGATGTCGAACGTCGTCGCGGTGGTGCGCGTCGACGAAGGCGCCAGCACGTTCATTCTGTTCGTGATGCTGCTGGTCGTGGCGGTATCGAGCATGCTCGCATCGAGCCTGCCGCTCGCGATGTTCGCCGCGACCGCTCCGGTGACGATCGCAGTCGCGCTCGACTTCGCACTGCGCGGCGGCATGCACAATTTCATCCTCGCCGCGATGACCGTGACGGCGCAGGCCTATTTCACCATGCTGGCGCGGCGGCTCTATTCGACCACGCTCGCGACATTGGAGGCGCGTGCCGAGAAGGACGCGCTGATCGGCGAGCTGGAGCAGGCCAAGTCGATCTCCGATGAAGCGCGCCGGCGCGCGGAGTCGGCCAATGTCTCCAAGTCGCGTTTCCTTGCGCAGATGAGCCACGAGCTGCGCACGCCGCTCAACGCGATACTCGGCTTCTCCGAGGTGATGAAGAGCGAAGTGTTCGGGCCCCACGCGGTGCCGACCTACAAGGAGTACGCCAGCGATATCCATAATTCCGGCGTGCACCTGCTCAACCTGATCAACGAGATCCTCGACCTCTCGCGCATCGAGGCCGGGCGTTACGAGCTCAACGAAGAAGCGGTCGACCTGGCGCAGGTCGTGAACGACTGCCATCGACTGTTGCAACTGCGCGCGCACAATCGCGGCATCGCGATTCACGAGGCGTTCGAGCCGGAGCTGCCGCGGCTGTGGGCGGACGAGCGCGCGTGCCGGCAGATCTGCCTCAACCTTTTGTCCAACGCGATCAAGTTCACCCCGCAGGGCGGCGAAATCTGGCTCAAGGTCGGCTGGACCGCGGCGGGCGGGCAATACATGAGCGTGAAGGATAACGGGCCGGGCATTCCGGACGATGAAATCCCGATTGTGCTGGCGTCGTTCGGCCAGGGCACCAACGCGATCAAGTCGGCCGAACAGGGCACCGGCCTTGGCCTGCCGATCGCCAAGAATCTGATCGATCTGCACGGCGGAACCTTCACGCTCAAATCCAAGCTGCGCTTCGGCACGGAGGTGATCGTCACCTTCCAGCCGGAGCGCGTGATGTCGGCGCTCGGTCCGTTCGAAGAGCCCTCCCCGCCGCTCCAGCCCGGCCAGGACCAGCCCGGCATGGCCCGCGATCGCGCGCGGCAGCGCGCCGCGGGCTAGTTTGCATTGCGGTCCACGATCCCTATGTTCGCGCACGACTCGCAACCAGGCACCCGATGGCGATCGCCTCCCCCTGCACCAAGGTCTGCACCGTCGATCCGCGCTCGCAGCTTTGCCGCGGCTGTGGCCGCACGCTCGACGAGATCGCGCGCTGGATGTCGCTCGGCGAGAGCGAGCGGCAGCGCATCATGGCGGAACTGCCGGCGCGGCTCGAGGCGAATGGGCTCGGGCCTGCCCTCGCCGCTGAACAACGGCGGGCGTAAGGAGAGCTGATGCGCAGCCGCCTCCTCTGGGTTCTGCTGCTGCTGCTCGGCATCGGGGCCTTGGTGCTGGTGCTGCGCCACGATCAGGGCACGATCGCGGGCTTTGAGACCGGCGATTTCGCCTCGCTGATCTATAAGATTGCGCTGCTCATCTTTATCGGCGGCGCGGTGCTGGCGCTGTTCCGCGAGCGCATCGCGGAGGCGTTCCAGGCCGCGATCTTCTGGGTGGTGATCGGGCTATTGCTCGCGGTCGGCTACACCTACCGCCACGATCTGCGCGACATCGGCGATCGCGTGCTCTCGGAGTTGCTGCCGGGCCGCGCGGTCTCGCGCAGCGGCGGCATTGTCGAGATCGCGCGCGGCAATCGCGGCGAGTTCGCGGTCATCGCAGAGATCAACGGCGCGCGCATTTCGACCGTCTACGATACCGGCGCAAGCGCGGTGGTGCTGACGCAGGAGGCTGCCAAGGCGGCCGGCCTGCCGCTCGACTTTCTCAACTATTCGGTCGCGGTCGAAACCGCGAACGGCCGCACGCGCGCCGCGCCAGTCACGCTCGACCGCATCAAGGTCGGCGGCATCACGGAACGCGCCGTGCCCGCGCTGATCGCGCAGCCGGGGCAATTGCGCACAAGCTTGCTCGGGATGAGCTTTCTCAGCCGGCTGAAAAGCTCCGAAGTGCGCGGCGACCGGCTCGTGCTGCGCGCAAATTGAAGCCGTCAGACGAGGCTTACGATAAACCGCACCGACACGAGCAGCAGGAAAATTCCGAACGCGATTTCCAGCTGCCGCTTCGGCAGCCAATGCGCGAGCCGCACGCCGTAGCTCGCCATGAAGCTCGACACCGGCGCCATCAGCGCGACGCCGATCAGCGAGACGAAGCCGATCGAGAGCGGCGGCAGCGAGGCCTGATGCGGCAGGCCGGCGAGCACGTACCCGATCGTGCCGGCGATGGTCAGCGGCACACCGAGGCCGGCCGCGGTCCCGACCGCCGCGTGAATCGGTTTGCCATAAAGTGTGAGCACCATGGTGGACATCGAGCCGCCGCTGACACCCATCAGCGAGGAGGCAAGGCCGATCGCGAGGCCATAGATGGTCATCGCGAAGCGGCCGGGCAGCGTGTCGCCGAGCCGCCACCTGTCGCCGCCGAACAGCCGCGCCGAGATGATCATCGCGAGCACGACGAAGGCGATCTTGAACACGGCCTGCGGGGCGAACGTCGCAATGCCCGCACCGGCCGCAACGCCAACGACCATCGGCACCATCCAGATGCGCATGACATCGGGCAGCACGGCGCCGCGCGCGCGATGCGCGTAATAGGACCGGATGGTGGTCGGCACGATGATCGCGAGCGAAGTGCCGATGCACAGCTGCATGCGCACCTCTTCGGGCACGCCGATGACGCGGAACACTTCGTACAGCACCGGCACGATGACCGCGCCGCCGCCGATGCCGAACAGGCCGGCGAGGATGCCGGTGACCACACCGCCGGCGACAATCGCGAGGGCGAGCCAGGCGAGTTCGCCGAGCGCAACGCCGGGGATCATCGGTTGCTCCGGGGAAACGTGTCAGGCCGCGATATGCGCCAACTCCGCGCGCGCGTCCATGACAAGGCCCATCGCGTGGCGCAGGACCGCAATGTCGGCGCCGGGCTTGACGGCGTGTGTTGCAATGTGACGGCGGAACGCACGCGCGCCGGGCACGCCCTGAAACAGGCCGAGGATGTGCCGGGTCATCGCATGCAGCCGCGTGCCGCCGGCAAGCTCGCGCTCGACGTAGGGGAAAAAGGCCTCGAGCGCGGCCTTGGGGGAGCCGTAAGGCGCGGGCGCGCCATAGATCAGCGGATCGACCGTGAGCAGCCGCCACGGCTCCTGATAGGCGGCGCGGCCCATCATCACCCCATCGACACGCGCGAGATGCTCGGCTGCGCCCTCCACGCTGGCGATGCCGCCGTTGATGGAGACGTGCAGATTGGGCCAGGCGCGCTTGAGCCGATACACGCGACCGTAATCGAGCGGCGGGATGTCGCGGTTCTCGCGCGGCGAGAGCCCGTCGAGCCAGGCCTTGCGCGCATGCACGATCAGCGCGTCGACCCTAGCCGCCACGACCGTCCGGGCGAGCGTATCGAGCGACTCCTCGGGGTCCTGCTCGTCGATGCCGATGCGGCACTTCACGGTGACGGGCACCGCGACCGCCGCCTTCATCGCCGCAATGCACTCACCGACCAGTTGCGGCTCTGCCATCAGGCAGGCGCCGAACCGTCCTTCGCGCACGCGGTCCGACGGGCAGCCGACATTGAGGTTGACCGCGTCGTAGCCGAGATCGGCGCAGATGCGCGCGCATTCGGCGAGCGCGCGCGGGTCCGAGCCGCCAAGCTGCACCGCGACCGGATGCTCGGCCGGATCGAAGCCGAGCAGACGCGCGCGGTCGCCGCGCAGCACTGCGCCGGTGGTGATCATCTCCGTGTAGAGCAACGCATGGCGCGTGAGCGTGCGATGGAAGAACCGGCAATGCCGGTCGGTCCATTCCATCATCGGCGCGATCGAGAACTGGTGTTTCCGCTGCAAGTCATGATCCTACGCAAGATGCGCAGGGGATAACCCGGGTCGGCCATCAATTCAATTGATGGTTCCGCGGCCCGTGCATTCGACGCCTCAAGGGCCTATATCGCGTGCGTCGCGTTCGCCCAACAGCCCCCGCCCGCATGCAGCCCGTCATTTCCGTTTCGAACCTCGTCAAGACTTACGCGTCGGGATTGCAGGCGCTCAAAAGCGTCAATCTCGACATCGCCCGCGGCGAAATCTTCGCGCTGCTCGGGCCGAACGGCGCGGGCAAGACCACACTGATCAACATCGTTTGTGGCATCGTCAATCCGACGTCTGGCACGGTGCTCGTCGACGGCCATCACTTCATCAAGGACTATCGCGCGGCGCGCGCGCTCATCGGCCTCGTGCCGCAGGAGCTGACCACCGACGCCTTCGAGTCGGTCTGGGCGACCGTGAACTTCAGCCGCCTCCTGTTCGGCAAAGCGCCGAACCCGGCCTTCGTAGAAAAGATCCTGCAGGACCTCAGCCTGTGGGAGCGCAAGGACAGCAAGATCATCACGTTGTCCGGCGGCATGAAACGTCGCGTCATGATCGCCAAGGCGCTCTCGCACGAGCCGCGGATCCTGTTCCTCGACGAGCCGACCGCCGGCGTCGATGTCGAGCTGCGCCAGGACATGTGGCAGATCGTGCGCGATCTGCGTGCCTCCGGCGTCACGATCATCCTCACGACGCATTACATCGAGGAAGCCGAGCTGATGGCCGACCGGATCGGCGTCATCAATCGCGGCGAGCTCATCCTGGTGGAGGAGAAGGCCGAGCTGATGCGCAAGCTCGGCAAAAAGCAGTTGATCCTGCATCTGCAGCAGCGGCTTGACGCCATTCCGGGCGAACTGGCGGCGCATAACCTCACGCTCGCCGCCGCCGGCATGGACCTCGTCTATACCTACGACACGCAGGGCGAGCGCACCGGCATCACGGCCCTGCTGCAGGATCTCAACCGGGCCGGCATCCGCTTCAGGGACCTCGAGACGACGCAAAGCTCGCTCGAGGACATCTTCATTGGTCTGGTCAGGCAAGAGCGATGAACCTCTACGCCATCCGCGCCATCTACGTGTATGAAATGGCCCGCACCGGCCGCACGCTGCTGCAGAGCATCGTGTCGCCGGTGATTTCGACCTCGCTTTATTTCGTGGTGTTCGGTGCCGCGATCGGCTCGCGCATCAGCGAGATCGACGGGATCTCCTACGGCGCGTTCATCGTGCCGGGGCTGATCATGCTGATGCTGCTGACGCAAAGCACCGCGAACGCCTCGTTCGGCATCTACTTTCCGCGCTTCGTCGGCACGATCTACGAGCACCTGTCCGCGCCGGTGTCCTACATCGAGATGGTGCTCGGCTTCGTCGGCGCGGCCGCGACCAAGTCGATCATCCTCGGGCTGATCGTGCTGCTCACGGCCGGATTCTTCGTGCCGCTGCGCATCGCGCACCCGGTCTGGATGATCGCATTCTTGCTGCTCACCGCGATCACCTTCAGCCTGTTCGGCTTCATTATCGGGGTCTGGGCCGACGGCTTCGAGAAGCTGCAGGTCATCCCCCTCTTGATCATCACACCGCTCACCTTCCTCGGCGGCACTTTCTATTCGATCGGCGTGTTGCCGCCGCTGTGGCAGAAACTCGCCCTGTTCAATCCGATCGTTTATCTGGTGAGCGGCTTCCGCTGGAGCTTCTTCGAATCCTCCGACGTGCATATCGGTGTCAGCCTCGCGATGGCGCTGGTCTTTCTTGCAGTCTGCATCGGCATCGTCGGCTGGATCTTCAAGACCGGCTATCGCCTCAAGAACTGAATGCGCTTAATAATCTCCGCTCGCCCCGCGAATGCGCGGGCCGGAGAGCCGGATGCCCGCCTTCGCGGGCATGAGCGGAACTAGGAAACGGAGGAACCCATGCCGCGCCGGATCATCGATATTTCGGTCGCCCTCAAGGCCGGGATCGCCTCCGATCCGCCCTATATGCTGCCGCAGATCAGCTACGTCGATCACAAGGCCGGCGCGGAGAATTTCCACCAGGTGTTCGGCGTGCCGATCGATCAGCTTCCCGACGGCGCGGGGCCGGCAGTGGAGAATGTCGCGATCTCGACCCACAACGGCACGCATCTCGATGCGCCGTACCACTTCCATCCCACGATGGATAACGGCAAGCCGGCGCTGACGATCGACCAGGTGCCGCTCGAGTGGTGCTTCAACGACGCGGTGAAGCTCGACTTCCGGAGCAAACCGGACGGCTACGTCTGCACTGCCGACGACGTGAAGCGCGAGCTCGACCGGCTGAACTATCAGCTCAAGCCGCTCGACATCGTGCTGGTGAATACCTCCGCCGGCAAAGCCTACGGCCAGCCTGACTTCCTCGATACCGGTTGCGGCATGGGGCGCGAGGCGACGCTCTTTCTGCTCAAGCAGGGCATCCGCGTCACCGGCACGAATGCGTGGAGCTGGGACGCGCCGTTCAGCTACACGGCGAAGCGCTACAAGGAGACCGGCGACGCGAGCATCATCTGGGAGGGCCATAAGGCCGGCCGCGAGATCGGCTATTGCCACATGGAGAAGCTCTCCAACCTCGATGCGCTGCCGGATCACGGCTTCAAGGTCGCGTGCTTTCCGGTGAAGATCGAGAAGGCCTCGGCGGGATGGACGCGCGCGGTGGCGATTGTCGAGTGACATTCGTCATGGCCGGGCTTGACCCGGCCATCCACGTCTTGCTTTCTGCGGAAAAGACGTGGATGCCCGGCCATCAGGGCGTTTACGCCCGTCTTCGACGGGCTTATGGCCGGGCATGACGAAGTTGAGGGCTGGGCGGGATCATCAATGACCTTGGCGTTCGGCGTCTTCGACCACCTGGATGCCTCCGGCGCGCCGCTGCGCGATTTCTATGAGGATCGGCTGAAGCTCACCGAGCTGTACGACCGGCTGGGTTTCTACTGCTACCAGGTGGCCGAGCACCATTCGACGCCGCTTGGCATGGCGCCTTCACCGAGCGTGTTCCTGTCGGCCGTCGCGCAGCGCACCAGGCGCCTGAACTTCGGCCCGCTGGTCTACACGCTGCCGCTCTATCACCCGATCCGGCTGATCGAGGAAATCTGCATGCTCGATCAGATGAGCGGCGGCAGGTTCCAGTTCGGCGTCGGCAAGGGCATTTCGCCCATCGAGGTGGGTTTCTACGGCCTCGATCCGGAGAAGCTCGGGCACATGTTCGTCGAAGCGTTCGACGTGCTGATGCGCGGCCTGCAGAGCCGCACGCTCGATTACCAAGGCGAGTTCTACCGCTTCAAGAACGTGCCGCTGGTGCTGGAGCCGCTGCAGAAGCCGCACCCGCCGCTGTGGTACGGCGTCGGCGCCCCGCAAAACACCGAACGCCCCGCGCGCGCCGGCATGAACATCGTGACCAACATGCCGGCGAGCGCAGCGCGAAAATTGGTCGAGCATTATTGGTCGCTCTATCCGGGCGGTCCGACACGTCCGAAGCTCGGGTTTGCTCGTCACGTTGTGGTGGCCGACACTGATGATGCGGCGCTCACCATTGCGCGGCGCGGCTATCGTGGCTGGTACACGAGCTTCATGAAGCTTTGGCTGGAGCATGGCACCCAGCTGCCCGGCGTGAGCTATCCTTCGGAGTTCGACGGTGACGGCGCAGGTGGGCGCATGATCGCGGGCTCGCCCCGCACCGTGGCCGACCAGCTGCAGGCGCAGGTCGATGAATCCGGCGTGAACTACATCGCGTGCCGTTTCGCGTTCGGCGACATCACGTACGGCGAGGCGCGCCGCTCGATCGAGCTGTTCGCCGAACAGGTGATGCCGCATCTCAGCGCGAAAGCGCCCGTCGCCGCCGAATAACTTTCACGAAAGGACCGCCTCGTGCCACTCCCCGCCCAGCTTCACGGCCGTCTGTCGATCCCGGCGGTCGCGGCGCCGATGTTCCTTGTCTCCAATCCGGATTTGGTGGTGGAAGCCTGCCGCGCGGGCATCATCGGCACGTTTCCGGCGCTGAACCGGCGCAGCAGTGCCGATTACGAGTCATGGCTCGTCGAAATCAGCGAGCGGCTCGACCGCATCGAGCGTGAGACCGGCCGCCCAACCGCGCCGTTCGGCGTGAATCTGATTGTGCACAAGAGCAACCCGCGCCTGCAGGCCGACCTGGAAATTTCCATCAGGCACAAGGTACCGCTCATCATCACATCGCTCGGCGCCGTCAGGGAGCTGGTCGGCGCGGTGCAAGGCTACGGCGGGCTGGTATTTCACGACGTGATCAACATGCGTCATGCGCGCAAGGCGGCGGAGGCCGGCGTCGACGGGCTGATTGCGGTGTGCGCGGGGGCGGGCGGCCACGCGGGCCTGCTCAGTCCGTTCGCACTGATCCCGGAGATCCGCCGGTTCTTTCCCAAGACGATTCTGCTCTCCGGCGTGATGTCGACTGGCCGCCATATCGCGGCCGCGCGCATGCTCGGGGCTGATCTGGCCTATCTCGGCACGCGCTTCATCGCGACCCGCGAAAGCATGGCGGCGCAGGGTTTCAAGGACATGATCGTCGAGACCAACGCCAACGACATCGTCTACACCGCCGCGATCAGTGGCGTGCACGGCAATTTCCTGCGCCCGAGCATCGATGCCGCGGGGGCCACGGATATCGATCTGGCGGCGACGACCAAACAGCTCAATCTCGATCACGAGACGCGCGCGTGGAAAAACGTGTGGTCGGCCGGCCAGGGCGTCGGCAGCATCGACGATGTGCCGTCGACGGCAGAATTGTGTGCGCGGCTGGTGCGCGAATATCGCGAGGCGATGGGCGAGGCCGCGGCGGAGATTGCGCAATCTCGCGCCGCCTGAGGCGACATGCAGGACACCAAAGAGCGCGTCGCGCTAACTTCGATCGTGGCCTCCGGCGGGCTGACGATCGCCAAGGCGATTGTCGGCCTGTTCTCCGGGTCGCTCGCGTTGCTGTCGGAAGCCGCACACTCGGCGCTCGATTTCGTCGCCACGGTGATGACCTGGTACGCCGTGCGCATCTCCGGCAAGCCCGCCGACGAGGAACATCAATACGGTCACGGCAAGGTCGAGAGCGTGACCGCGCTGATCGCAACGGGTCTGCTGTTCGTGCTTTCGGCCGTGGTGATCTGGGAGGCCATCCAGCGGCTGGCGGGCGCGGCGGGCCATCCAGTCGAAGCGACGATCTGGGCGTTCGGCGTCACGATCGTGTCGATCGTCGTCGATTTCCTGCGCGCGCGCCTCCTGTACAAGACTGCGAAAGAGACAACGAGCCACGCGCTCGAAGCCGACGCGCTGCACTTCGATTCCGACATGTGGTCCTCGACGGCGGTTCTCGCGGGCCTCGCCGGCGTCGCGTTGGGCTACCCCTGGGCGGATTCCGCCGCCGCGCTGATTGTTGCCGTGATCATTCTGATCGCCGGCTGGCGGCTCGGGCGGCGCACCGTGGAAACGCTGACCGACACCGCGCCCGCAGGGGCGGCAGCGCGCATCTCGGAGATCGCGAGCCGCGTTCCCGGCGTCGTCGCGATCGACCGCGTGCGCGCGCGTTCGGTCGGACCTGCCCTGTTCGTCGATCTGGTGGTGGCGGTCAGCCGCACGCTGCCGCTTGACCGCGTCACCGAAATCAAGTCGGCGCTTACCCGGGCGATCCGCGCCGAATTGCCGGAGGCCGAGGTCGACGTCGCGACCGAGCCGCGCGCGCCGAGCGACGAAACCGTGCTGGAGCGCGTGATGGTGATCGCGCGCAATCGTGCGCTCGCGGTGCATCACGTTACCGTGCATGCGATCAAGGGGCGGCTTGCGATCTCGCTCGATCTGGAGGTCGATGGAAAACTGTCGCTCGCGGCGGCCCACGACGTCGCGGACGGCCTTGAGGCGGCGCTTGCCGAAGAGCTCGGGTCTGAGGTCGAGATCGAGACCCACATCGAGCCGCTGCAGATGTGGGGGCTGGCCGGACGCGATGCGCCGAGCGAGCGCGTCGCCGCGGTGCGCAACGCGCTGACGGCGATTGCGGCGAACATCGCCTTTGTCGGGCAAATCCACGACGTGCGTGTGCGCGAGACCGCGGAGGGCGAGATCGTCAATTTCCATTGCCGCGTCGACCCGATGCTCACGGTGCAGGACGCACACGAAAAGGTGGACGACGTGGAGCGCGCGCTGCGGCGCCAATTCCCCACCATCAAGCGCGTGATCGGGCATGCGGAGCCGCTGCCTTGATCTCATGAAACGTGAAAGTCGAATTGACGCTTGTGGCCCGCCCCGCATCCTGTTGTTTTCGTGACACTCGATAGCTCGCAGTGCTTGTGTTGCTGCGTTCGAACGGCCGCGGGGCACCATGCCGCCTTCCCTGATCACGATGCTGCTGGAGAGCCACGGCTACCTGCAGGACGAGGGCTGGCATCAGACCGCGCAGCTCATGAAGCTCGCCGCCAAGGAAATCGAGGCGCTGAACGAGCGCATCGCGGAACTCGAGGCGCATCTGCGCAGGCTGGACGAAGGCTCCGGCCTCGCGCACAGCCCGGCGGCCTCCAATCAGAACATCGTGCCGGTGGTGGCCCGATCGCGGCGTTGATCCTCCGACTTTCGCACCAGCGCCGCGCGGCGCGCTAGTTGCCGACCTTGGCCTCCTTGAAGATCTCGGCGAGATGCGCGGTCTCGGTCTGAATGATCTTGTCGAACTCCTCGGGCGTATCGGTAACCGGAATCACGAACTGCGCCTTCAGCTTGGCCGCGACCTCCGGGCTCTTCAGCGAGTCGGTCACATCCTTGTTGATCTTCTGCACGATCGGACGCGGCACGGCTGCCTGCGTCATCAGGCCGAACCAGGAATCATACACGAAGGGCAGTCCGGCTTCCGTCATCGTCGGCGTATCCGGCATTTCGGGCAGACGCTTCGCCGTCGCCGAGGCGATGGTGATCACCTTGCCGGCTTCGGCCATGTCCTTCGACAGGTTGATCGGCGCGAAATACATATGCGCGTCACCGCGGATCACCGCCGTCACGGCATCGGGCGCGCTCTTGAACGGCACGTGGACGAGATCGAGGCCGGCCGCCTTGCGGAACAGGGCGCCCGCGATGAAGGTCGTGCTGGCAAGCCCGGGCGAAGAGAAGTTGAGCTGACCCGGCTTGGACTTCGCGAGCGCGATGAGGTCCTTGAGATTGCGCGGGGGCAACTCGGGGTTGGTAATCAGATAAAGCGGCGCTGAACTCACGCGCGTGATGCCGGCAAAGTCCTTGATCGGATCGAACGACAGGTTCTTGTTGACGAGCCCCGCGACGGTGTGGCCGTTCGAGGTGAGCATGAGCGTGTAACCGTCGGGCGGCGCCTTGGCCGCGGCTACCGTGCCCGGCAGGCCCGCGCGATTCTCCACGATCACCTGCTGTCCCCAGCGTTTGGCGAGATCGTCCGCAATGATGCGCGCCATGATGTCGGTGACGCTGCCGGCACCGAACGGCACGATGATCGTGACACGCTGGTTCGGGTAATCCTGCGTCGCGCCGACAGTGCACGCCGCAAACAGCGCGACGATTCCGAGCAGCAGACTGCGGATGCTTTTCATGGACGTCCTCCCACTCCGTTTCCCCGCCCGCGGGCTTTCAGAGCCGCAGGCCTTTTTATTGCCCCGTCGCCATTCTACACCAGCGCTCCCGCCGAATCCGAGATCATAATAACCATGCGAACCGAACAGGCCCGCCCCGTCCGCCTTGACCAGTATCGCCCGCCGGACTGGCTGGTTGAAACCGTGGAACTCGATGTTTCCCTGCATCCGAGCGCGACCACAGTGCGCGCGACGCTCAAGATGTCGCCCAATCCGCAAACGGCGCCGGCGCCGATCATGCTCGACGGCGACGGGCTCACGCTCACGTCGCTCAAGCTCGATGGCCAGGTCATCCGTCCTGACGGCTATATCGCAACGCCGGACAGCCTCACCATTCCGCAGCCGCCTGCCGGCACCTGCTATCTGCAGATCGAAACGCTGGTCGACCCCTCGGCCAACACGCAGTTGATGGGCCTCTATCGGTCGAGCGGTACCTACTGCACGCAGTGCGAGGCGGAGGGTTTCCGCCGCATCACCTATTTTCCGGACCGTCCTGACGTGATGGCGGTCTACACCACGCGCATCGAGGCCGAGAAAAGCGAAGCAGCGGTGCTGCTCTCGAACGGCAATCTCATTGAAGCGGGCGACGTCCCCGGCACCACGCGGCACTTCGCGGTCTGGCATGACCCGTTCCCCAAGCCGGCCTACCTGTTTGCGCTGGTCGGCGGCAACCTCGCCTGCGTCGAAGACGAGTTCGTCACGATGTCCGGGCGCAACGTCACGCTCCGCATCTATGTCGAACCGGGCAAGGAAGATCGTGTCGCGTGGGCGATGGACTCGCTCAAACGCTCGATGCGCTGGGACGAGGAAGCGTTCGGACGCGAATACGACCTCGACATTTTCATGATCGTCGCGGTGTCCGACTTCAACATGGGGGCGATGGAGAACAAAGGGCTCAATGTCTTCAACGACAAGCTGGTGCTGGCCAGCCCCGACAGCGCGACCGACGCCGACTACGCGAGCATCGAGGCGGTCATCGCGCACGAATACTTCCATAACTGGACCGGCAACCGCATCACCTGCCGCGACTGGTTTCAGCTTTGCCTGAAGGAAGGCCTCACCGTCTTCCGCGATCAGGAGTTCACCTCCGACCAGCGCTCGCGCCCGGTCAAGCGCATCGCCGATGTGCGCGCCCTGCGCGCACAGCAGTTTGTCGAGGATGCGGGCCCTCTCGCCCATCCGGTGCGGCCGGCGGTCTACAACGAGATCAGCAATTTCTACACGGCGACTGTCTACGAGAAGGGCGCGGAAGTCGTGCGGATGCTCAAGACGCTGCTCGGGCCGGGTGGTTTTCGCAAGGGCATCGACCTCTATTTTACCCGCCACGATGGCCACGCCGCGACCGTCGATCAATTCGTCCAGTGCTTCGCCGACGCGAACGGCACCGATCTTACCCAGTTCATGCGTTGGTACGCCCAGGCTGGCACGCCCGAGGTGACGGCGAACGGCAGTTACGACGCGGCTGCGCAAACCTATCGGCTTGAGTTGACGCAGACGCTGCCGCCGACGCCGGGGCAGCCGGTGAAGGAGCCGATGGTGATCCCGCTCGCGCTCGGACTGGTCGGCGCCGACGGACGCGACATGTCGCTGTCGCTGGACGACGGGCGGCCGGTGGTACGCGGCGTGTTGAGCGTAACGCAGCCGTCTCAAACATTCGAGTTCGCCGGCGTGCCGCAACGGCCCGTGCTCTCGCTCAATCGGGGCTTCTCGGCGCCGATCAAGGTCACGTCGAACGTGGCGGCCGAGGACCTGAAGTTCCTCGCCGCGCACGATTCCGATCCGTTCAACCGCTGGCAGGCGGTGCAGTCGCTGGCGAACACGCTGCTCGCCGACAATGTCGCGGCGATCCGGGCCGGACGTCCGCCGCGCGACGACGAAGGTCTGATCGCGGCGCTCGCAGCCGTCATGGCAGACGACGCGATCGAGCCCGCCTTCGTCGCGCTCATGCTGACCATGCCGAGCGAAGCGGACATCGCTCGCGATATTGGCCGTGACGTCGATCCGGATGCGATCTTTGCGGCGCGCGCGCGGCTGCGCGGCGCTATCGGCACGCGGCTCGGACCGCAACTCCGCGAGACTTATCGGCGTACGCAGGACGACGGACCCTACAGCCCGGATGCCGCGAGCGCCGGGCGGCGCGCACTGAAGAATATCTGCCTCGATCTCCTGGCCGCCGCGGGTGCGTCCGCGATCGCGCTTGCGGCGCGCCAGTACCACCAGGCGACCAACATGACGGACCGCATGGCGGCGCTCGCGACGTTGTCGGTGCACCCGGTTCCGGAACGCCAGGCGGCGCTCGACGATTTCTACCGGCGCTATTCGGGCAATCCGCTGATCACCGACAAATGGCTGGCGCTGCAAGCCGCGATCCCGGAAGCTGCGACGCTCGAGCGCGTCCGCATGCTTACCGCGCATGCTGCCTTCTCGCTCGGCAACCCCAATCGCGTGCGCGCCCTTATCGGCGGCTTCGCGCAAAACAACCCGACCCAGTTTAATCGCGCCGACGGCGCCGGCTTCGAATTCCTCGCTGACACCGTGCTCGAACTCGATCCGAGGAACCCGCAGGTCGCCGCCCGGCTGACCACCGCGTACCGCTCGTGGCGCGCGCTCGAGCCGTCGCGCCGCGCGCGCGCCGAAACCGCATTGCGCCGTGTCGCTGCGGCGCAAAATCTCTCGCGCGACCTGCGCGACATCGTGGATCGTTCTCTCGAAGCGAGTTGATCGCGCGTAGCACGATGCAAGAAACGCCGATGGAATCGGCAGTTTTAACGCCTGCGCGGATTTGCGCGTAACATTTGCCACGCGGCGACGCGTTGAGAAAATAATTTTTCATTAACGATTCTCGGACTCTCGACAAATCAGCCGAATTGGATTCAGATCGGCGTGATTCGGCAAAGATGCGGCACATCCTTCCGAGTCAAGGGTGATTGGGGATAAGTCGAACGGGGGCCTGCATGGCGCGCGCCGAAAGCGCGAGTGCGTCTGCGCATTCCGATTCCATCAAAGGATTGGCGCAAGCGGTCGCAAGGCCGGCCTATCGCCGCCTGCTCACCGCAGAACCCTTTTTGCGCCGTGCCGTTCCCGTACTCATCATCGCTTTCCTGGTCACGCTCGGCGTCGCCGCGGTGGTCGACATCCGCGAGCGGCTGCGCCAGGCGATCGCGAAGTCGGCCGATGAACTCGACCTGATCGCGACCGTGATGGCCGAGCGCATCGAGCGCATGGCGCAAAATGAAGCCGGCGATCCGGTCGTGCGCGGCTTCAGGGCGTTCGATCGCATCGACTGGCCGCGCGCGACCGCTGCGGGCCGCCTCGTGCTGCTGACCGATGCGAGCAGCACCATCATCGCGACGCAGCCTGCGCTCAACGGTTACGTCGGCCGCAAGCTCAACGAGGCGATCGGCCGCGACCCGCGCGTCGCGCCGGTCGCCATCCAGCATGGCGTGGCCGAACTTACGCTCGCCGATGGCAGCCCGTCCCTGCTCGCGCTGCGCAATCTCAATCATCCGCTCGGGCAGCTTGCGATCACGCAGCGCCGCGCGATCGTGCTCGGCGAATGGCGCGCCGATACGATGCTCGCCATCACGCTGTTCTCGGCGACCGGCTTCGTCGTGCTGATGCTCGGCTTCGCGTTCCTGTGGCAGTCGCGCCTGATGCGCGAGACCGCGAGCATCGAGGATACGGTGCGCAGCCGCATCGATACCGCGCTCAACTCCGGGCGCTGCGGCCTGTGGGACTGGGACCTCGCCAGCGGGCGGGTGTTCTGGTCGCAATCGATGTTCGACATTCTGGGCTTGCCGCCGCACGACAAGCTGCTCGGCTTCGGTGAGATCAGCGGCTTCGTGCATCCGGAGGACGCGCAGCTTTACGAGATTGCGACCGAGCTCGCCGACACCGGCTCGACGTCGGTCGACCGCGTGTTCCGCATGCGGCACGCGAGCGGCAATTGGGTTTGGCTGCGCGCGCGCTGCGAGCTGGTGCGCCAGCCGGGCGAGCCGCACCCCCACCTCATCGGCATCGCGGTCGATATCACCGAGCAGCGCCGGCTTGCCGAGGAGAGCGCGACCGCCGAAATGCGCTTGAGCGATGCGATCGAGGCGATCTCGGAAGCGTTCGTGGTGTGGGATTCCGACAACCGGCTGGTTCTGTGCAATTCGAAATTCCAGAGCCTGCACGGCCTGACCGACGAGGCGGTTGCGTGCGGGACTCCTTACGAGGACATCTCGGCCGCCGGCAGCAAGCCGATCGTGCGGATGCAATTGTCGAGCGAGGGGCGCGCGGTGCCGGGCGCGCGCACCTTCGAGGCGCAGCTCGACGACGGCCGCTGGCTGCAGATCAGCGAGCGCCGCACCAAGGACGGCGGCTTCGTCTCGGTCGGCACCAACATCACGCAGCTCAAGCTGCATGAGGAGAAACTGATCGAGAGCGAGAAGCGCCTGAAGGCGACGGTGGTCGACCTGCGATCCTCGCAGCAGGCGCTCGAGCGCCAGACCGAGCAGCTCGCCTACCTCGCCGAGCGCTATGCCGAGCAGAAGGACCGCGCCGAGGAGGCAAACCAGGCGAAGTCGTCATTCCTCGCCAACATGAGCCACGAGCTGCGCACGCCGCTCAACGCCATCATCGGATTCTCCGAAATGATGGAGTCGGGTATGTTCGGGCCGCTCGGCGACGCGAAGTATCTGGAATACTGCCGCGACATCTGCGAGAGCGGGCGCTACCTGCTTGACGTCATCAACGACATTCTCGACATGTCGAAGATCGAGGCCGGGCGCACCACGCTCGCATTCGAGACCTTCGACCTCGACCCCTTCCTTGCCGACATCATGCGCTTGGTGGCGGCGCGCGTCGACGAGAAGCGTCTGACCGTGAACTCCGAGATCGAGCCCGCGATCCGGCTGCGCGCCGATCGCCGCACGATCAAGCAGATCGTCATCAATCTCCTCTCCAACGCGGTGAAGTTCACGCCGGACGGCGGGCGGATCACGGTGCGGGCGCGCATTGTCGGCGGCAATGTCAACATCGCGATCGAGGACACCGGCATCGGCATCCCGAAGGAGGCGCTGAAGAATCTCGGCAAGCCGTTCGAGCAGGTGGAAAGCCAGCTCACCAAGACGCACCGCGGCTCGGGGCTCGGCCTCGCCATCGCGAAGTCTCTGACCGAGCTGCACGGCGGCGCGATGCGCGTCCGCTCTTCGCTCGGCGTCGGCACCATCGTGATGGTGCGTCTGCCGATCGATGCGGCAGCCGCGACGAATGCAATCGAGCAGGACCCGTCGGCGATCCGCCTCAGCGCCTGACGGCTACGGCGCCCTCCCCAATATCCGCGTGAAGCTTGCGCGCACGCGTCCTTGCGTTTCGGCGAGATGCGCCTCGAGCGTCGTGAAATCGGGCACATCGGCGGCGCGCGCCAGAAGACTGAGCAGCCCTGGCCCCGCCGACTTCGGATCGAACGGCCCGGAGAGGCAGAGCCGCAGGATCTGCGTCAGGTTCTGATAGAGCCGCACCGCCGGGCGCAGCACGTCGGCATCCTCCGGCGCGAGCACGCCGAGGCGCGCCGCCTTATCCAGCGCGCGCGCCGTCGCGGTATCCAGAATCTCCGGCTTCTCCGCCGCATGCACGAGTTGCAGGTACTGCGCGATGAATTCGAGATCGATCAGGCCGCCCGCGACATATTTCAGGTTCCAGCGTTCGCCGTCGCCTTTCTCCGTGGCGATCGCGGTGCGCATCTCGACGACGTCGCCGGCGATCGTTTCGGGATCGCGTGGGCGGCGCAGCACGTCCTGGATCACCTTCTCCACGCGCGCCGCGAACGCCGTTGGCCCCGAGACCACGCGCGCGCGCGTCAGCGCCAGGTGCTCCCAGGTCCAGGCCTCGTTCTCCTGATAGCTCTCGAACGAGCCGATCATCGTGGCGACCGGGCCGGAGCGGCCCGAGGGACGCAGCCGCATGTCGACATGGTAGAGAGCGCCGTAGTTGGTCGGTGCCGCGAGCGCGCTCACGAGGCGCTGCGTGATGCGCGCAAAATATTGCCCACCGTAGAGCGGGCGCGCTCCGCTCGATTGCGGATGCCCCTCGTCGAAGTCATAGACGATGATCAGGTCGAGATCGGACGAGGCGGTCATCTCGCGCCCGCCGAGTTTCCCGAGCGCGAGGATCACGCTCTGCTGGCCCTTCAGGCGGCCATGCGCGGTGACGAAGTGATCCTCGACGGCGCGATGCACCGCGCGGATGAGCACGTCGGCGAGGCGCGCGAAGGATTCGCCCGCCTGCTCTGCCGAGACGGTGCCGGAGAGGATGCGCGCACCGATCAGGAACATATGCTCCTGGCCGAACTGGCGCGCGCGGTCGAGCACGTCCTCATAGGAGCTGGCCTGGGCCAGCGTGGCGGAGAGCTCGGCGGTGAGCTTGTCGGCATCCGGCAGCGCACCGAAGAAGGACGGCTCGATCAGCGCATCCATCACGTGCGGATAGCGCGCCAGAATGTCGGCAAGCCGCGGCGCATTGCCGAGCACGAGCGCAAGCAGCGCGACGAAATCCGGATTGCGCCGCAACAGCGACAACAGCCGCGCACCGCCATGCAGGCCGGCAAGGAAGCGGTCGAGCGCGATCAAGGCCTGGTCGGGATTTTCCGACCGCGCGAGCTGGTCGATCAGCACCGGCACCAGCTCGGCAAGGTGCGCGCGGGCGAACTCGCTCTTGAGCGAGCGGTATTCGCCCGCGAGCCAGCGCCGCACCGACTGGCTGACTTCGAGCGGGCGGCGAAAGCCCATTGCGGCAAGCTTGTCGAGCGTTTCGGTGTCGTCCTTGTCGGCAGGAAATGCGAGCGCGCGGCGGGAGGCCTCGGCGGCGGGCGCGTCTTCGAACAGCCGCGCGTAATGGCGCTGCACCTTGCGCAGATGGTCGAGCAGAGCCGCCGCGAACGCGTCGCGGTCCGCATGGCCGAGAAACCGCGCAAAGCGCTCCAGGCCTTCGCGCTCGGCGGGCAGCGTGTGGGTCTGCTCGTCCGCCACCATCTGCAGACGGTGCTCGACCCCGCGCAGGAAGCGATACGCCGCGGCAAGGTCATCTGCGGCCTCGCGGCTGATCCAGCCGCCCTGCGCCAGATCCTCCAGCGTGACCAGGGTCTGCCGCTCGCGCAGCTCGCGGTGGCGTCCGCCCGCGATCAGTTGCTGCGTCTGCACGAAGAACTCGATCTCGCGGATGCCGCCGCGCCCGAGCTTGATGTTGTGGCCCTCGATCGCGATCTCGTCGTGGCCCTTGTAGGCGGCCATCTGGCGTTTCATCGCGTGCACGTCGGCAACCGCGCCGTAGTCGAGATATTTGCGCCAGACGAACGGTGCGACTTCCTTCAGGAACTGCTCGCCGACCGCGAGGTCGCCGGCGCACGGGCGCGCCTTGATCATCGCGGCGCGCTCCCAATTCTGCCCGGTGCTCTCGTAATAGTTCAGCGCCGAGACGAGCGAGATCGCAATTTGCGTGGAGGCGGGATCGGGGCGCAGGCGCAGATCGGTGCGGAACACGTAACCGTCGGCGGTACGCTCCTGCATCAGCTTGACGAGATTGCGCGTGAGGCGAACGAACAGCGCGCCCGGCTCGATGCTTCCGGCGAGCGCGGGCGCATCCGGGTCGTACAGCACGATAAGATCGATATCGCTCGAGTAATTCAGCTCGAACGCGCCCATCTTGCCCATCGCGAGCACCACATAGCCGCTGCCCTGTTCGGGGTTTGCAGCATCCGGCGGCTTGAGCTTGCCGGTGGCGGCCGCGCCCCGCAGCAGGTAGCGCACGGCCGCGCCGAGCGCGGCGTCGGCGAACTCGGTGAGTGCGCGTGTGACGCGTTCGACCGGCCAGACGCCGCCAATGTCGGTGAGCGCTATCAGCAGGGCGGCTTCCGCTTTGCCACGCCGCAGTGCGCGCATGATGTCCGCGTCGGTGTCCGCGCTCGCGCCGCGCTGCACCTCCGCGATCAAAGCCGCGAAGCGCGCCTCGGGTTCGGCGTCGAGCAGCCCAAGAAAGCGGTCCGGCTCGGCGCGGACCAGGTCCCACAAATAGGGCGAGGCTTCAGCGATCGCGGCGATGATGTCGCTCAGCTTCCCCGCCTTCGCGGTGGTGAGCCGCTGCCTGATTGCCTTGCCGGTCTTGGTGCTCGCGATCTCCGCGAGCCACTCATCACGGCGCGCGCGCGCCGCCTTCGGGCCGGAGAGTTTCGGCGCGGCTTTGAATTGTGCGCCAAGGCCGCCTGCGGGCGGCGCTACTGTCCTGACGGCGCGTTTCGCCCCCTCGGCCATGTTTTCTTTCATTTTGCGAGCGCGGCTCGTGCAAAGCGCATAGCGCAACATCGCGAGATTTGAAAAATCTCGGCTGGCCAACGCCGCACATTTCAACAGCGATGGAAATATCGCTTGACCGGCAACAGATATTTCGATAATCGTTGAATTATGGAAAAATCGGACGTCATCGATGCCCTGTCAGCGCTCGCGCAGGAAAGCCGATTGGGTGCCTACCGGCTGCTGGTTCAGGCCGGGCCCGAGGGCATTTCGGCGGGCGAGATCGCGGCCGCGCTCGGCCTGCCGCCCAACACCCTCTCCTTTCATTTCGATCGGTTGCGCCAGGCCGGCCTGGTGACCGTCCGGCGCAACGGCCGCTCGATGATCTACGCGGCGCGCTACGACACCATGAAGGCGCTCATCGGCTTTCTCACCGACAACTGCTGCGGCCGTCCGGGCAACGCCTGCGCGCCGGCAAACAGACGCGCCCCCGAACCCGAAAAGGAGATGACCCCATGAAGCGACTTCATGTGCACGTATCCGTCGCCAATCTCTCCGAGGCGATCGGCTTCTATGCGGCGCTGTTCGCGGCGCAGCCGGTGGTCACCAAGCCGGACTACGCGAAGTGGATGCTCGACGATCCGCGCGTGAACTTCGCGATCTCGACGCGCGGGCGTGCGCCCGGCCTCGATCATCTTGGTATTCAGGTCGAGGATCAGGGAGAACTGCACGAGGTCTATGGCCGGCTGCAACAGGCCGGGCGCCCGGTGCTCGAGCAAGGCGAGACCACGTGCTGCTACGCGCGCTCGGAAAAATCCTGGATCGAAGATCCCGCGGGCATTTCGTGGGAGACGTTCCTCACCCACGGGGAGAGCACGAACTACGGGGACGGCACGGGTGAGCGTGGGGTGCAGTTGAGCCGCGAGGTGGGGACTACGGCTGGCGCATGTTGCGGGCCGAAAGCCGAGAGCGAAGCAGCGCGCGGCTGCTGCGCCTGAGGTCAGGCCGCCGTGTTGCGCGGCAGCGCGATGACCACCTTCAGACCCGGCGCGTTGTCTTCCAGCCTCAGTGCGCCGCCGTGGAGGCGCGCGACGGCGGCCGCGAGGCTGAGGCCGAGGCCTGAGCCCGGTTCGAGCCCGCTCTGGTCGAGGCGCACGAAGCGCTCCACCACGCGGGAACGGTCGGCCTCCGCGATACCCGGTCCGCGATCAGCGACGCTGAGCAACACGCGATCCCCCTCTGCTCGTACGGCCAGCACGATTTCCGGGGAGGACATTTGCGCGGCGGCGTCTCCGTTTCGCGCGGCACCTACCCCGTTTTGCGCCGTATTTTCCCCATCTTGCGCGGCAGTTTCTGCCTGCGCCGGCCGCGCATACTTGATCGCGTTGTCAACGAGATTGGCCAGCGCCTGGCTCAACAGCTCGCGATTGCCGTTGATCATCGCCGCGCCCGGCGCGTCAATCTTGAGCGCCAACCCTTTCTCCTCGGCCAGCGGCTCGTACAGCTCGGCGACGCCGCGCACGATCTCGGCCGCATCGAACGCGGTCATGTTCTCGCGCGCATGGCCCGACTCGGCGCGCGCGATCATCAGCAGCGCATCGAAGGTGCGGATCAGCCCGTCCGATTCCTCGATCATGTCCTGGAGCGCATCGCGATACTCGGCCTCGCTCCTGGCGCTGCGCAGCGCCGCCTCGCAGCGGTTGCGCAGGCGCGTCAGCGGCGTCTTGAGATCATGCGCGATATTGTCCGACACCTCTTTCAGACCGCGCATCAGCGCCTCGATGCGCTCCAGCATGTCGTTGAGGTTCATCGCGAGGCGATCGAGCTCGTCGCCGATGCCGGTGACCGGCAACCGCCCGGAGAGGTCGCCCGCCATGATGCGCTGCGTGGTCTCGGTCATGGCATCGAAGCGCTTGAGCACGCGCCGCGCCACGAAGAAGCCGCCTGCCAGTCCCAGCACGATCACCAGTGCAACCGAACCGCGCGCCGCCGCCACGATGACCTCGCGCATGCGCGCGCGTTCTTCCAGATCGCGCCCGACCAGCAGGCGAAAGCCGCCGGAGAGTTGCGTCACGCGAACAAGCGCGCTGTGCTCCGCCGTCTCGCGCTCGTCGAGACGGCGGTAGACGGTTTCCGACCAGCCGACCTTGTCGATCACGCCGGGCGCCAGCGAGCCGACGTTTCCGGCAATCGCCTGGCCGCTCGGCGCCGTCACGAGGTAAAGGCTGGAGCCCGGCCGCAACGAGCGATTCTCCACGATCGTGGTGAGCTGCCGCCAGCTTCCGATCGTATATTGCTCGGTCAGCTCGGCGATTACGTCGTCGACGGTTTCGGTGATCTGCTCGGTGATCAGGCGCCCGGTATTGAGGGCGAAATAGACCAGCAAAGCCGCCGCATAGAGCGCAAAAATCAAAAGATAAACCAGCGTGAGCCAAAACGCCGTCGAGCGGACGAGCTTACCGAGCGCCGTCACGGATCATGTACCCCGCACCGCGCACCGTGTGCAGCAGGGGCTGCGCAAACCCCTTGTCGATCTTGGAGCGCAGCCGGGAAATGTGCACGTCGATGACATTGGTCTGCGGATCGAAATGATAATCCCAGACATTCTCCAGCAGCATCGTGCGAGTCACCACCTGCCCGGCGTGCTTCATGAGATATTCGAGCAGGCGGAATTCACGCGGCTGCAGGTCGATCTCGGCCGCGCCGCGCTTGACGCTGTGGGAGAGCCGGTCGAGCTCGAGATCGCCGACCCGGTAGGAAGTCTCCTCCCCGCGGCCGCCGCGGCGGCGCGCCAGCACTTCGATGCGCGCGAGCAACTCGGCGAAGGAATAGGGCTTCGGCAGATAGTCATCGCCGCCGGCGCGCAGGCCCTTCACGCGATCGTCGACCTGGCCGAGTGCCGAGAGGATCAGTACCGGGGTCTCGACGTTTTGCGCGCGCAGCGCCGTGATCACCGACAATCCGTCGCGCTTCGGCAGCATGCGATCGACGATCAGCACGTCGTAGGCGCCGTCGAGCGCGAGCGCGAGCCCCTCCTCGCCGTCCGCCGACCAGTCGGCGACGTGGCCGACCTCGCGAAAGGCCTTGACCAGATAGTCCGCGGCGTCGCGGTCGTCTTCGATGATGAGCAGGCGCATCGGCGTGTGCTGAACCCGGGTCGCCGCGAAGTCTAGCGAATTGTCCGGAGTCATGGGCAACGCTCTTGAACCCAAAAATTCGGGGGCGGCGGAGGGGCACTCCACCGCCCCCTATTCGACCCGGCCCGGTTGGGGGGCACGGGGAAGGCCGGGGCCGGGTCGTATGAGCGGGGATGGGCTGTTAGACCCATCCCCCGGGTTCGTTCCACCGACGGGGGCGACGATTGCCGGCGGGACGCCCCGAACTTGTGTATTCCGCGCCTATATTCAAGCCGGCGCGTCGTTTAACCGCGTCCGAGCTGAACCGCGAGAAACCGCGTGTTCTCACCCGACTTGATGCGCAGCAGGATCGTCCGCTTGCCGCCCGAGCGCGCATCCGCAAATGCCTTGCGGACTTCCTCCGGGCTGGTCACCCGCTTGCCCGCGACATCGAGGATCACGTCTCCGGTGCGGAAGCCTTGCGAGGCAGCCGGACCGTCCGGATCGACCTGCGTCACCACGACGCCTTCGGCGCCGGCACCCGCGACCTTGCCCGCGGGAGCGAGCGAGAGGCCGAGACGCGGTACCTCGGTGCCGCTGGTGTCGTTGTCCTCGGACGTCGCGCGGGCCTGACGCTGCTCGCGCGGCAGTTCGCCGAGGACGACGTTGACGGTCTTTTCCGCGCCCTTGCTGACGACGCCGAGCTTGACGTTGGAGCCGGGCGGCAGGCTCGAAATCCTTTTGGCGAGATCGCGAGCGTCCTTCACTTCCTGGCCGTTCACCGAGGTGATGACGTTACCGGACTGGATGCCGGCCTTGACGGCGGGTCCATCCGACTGCGGCTCGGCGACCAGCGCACCTTCCGCCTTCTTCAGGCCGAGACTGTCGGCGATATCGGCGTTGACCGGCTGGATCTGCACACCGATCCAGCCGCGCGTGACCGAGCCCTTGTCCTTGAGCT
>VBAH01000043.1 GCA_005884685.1 Alphaproteobacteria bacterium | reverse complement strand
GTGCTGTGCCGTTGGTTGGATTTGCCCTGTAGGTCGATCCGGGATTGGCCGTGGCCATGAGAGCCTCCCTGTTTCCGGCCGAAAACGTGCGGTCAGGGAAAAAGTTCCATTCGGCTAGCCGGGGAGATTCACCTCTTCCTGCGGCCAGAGGTGCCCCAGGACCACGATCGAAACGATCAGCAGCGGCACCGCGAGGAACGCGCCGATCGGCCCCCACAGCCAAGTCCAGAACACCACCGCCAAGAACACCAAGAACGGGCTCAAGGTCAGGCGCTTGCCGACGATGCTCGGCGTGATGAAGTGGCCCTCGAGCGTCGCGATCGCGACGAACAGCGCTGGCGCGAGCGCCGCCTGCGCCAGCGCCGGCATCGCCACAAGCCCGACGGCGAACAGGACGATTGCGACGACCCCCGGCCCGATATACGGGACGTAGTTCAGCCCCATTGTGAGCAGGCCGAACATCACGGGGTTGGGAAAGCCGATCAGATACAGCATCAAGGCCGTGACCGCCCCGAGCGCGAGATTGATCATCGTGACCAGCGCGACGTAATCGACCAGGTTGTCCTCGATGTCGTTCCAGATGCGCAACATGCGCAGCCGTGCGTCACGCGTTTCGAACGCCACGATCAGCTTGCGGCGCAAATGAATGTTGGTAATGAGAAAGAATATCAGCGTGCCGAAGAACACCACGAACTGGCTTACTGCCGGGGTGACCGCGAGCAACATCGCCCCGACGAGCTCGGCCGGATTGGATTCAACCGCAACCGTCGGTCCATGCGCGGCCCCCGGCATGATCGCGTTCTTGAGATCGCGCAGAACCGACAGGGGGTACTCGAACACGCGCACCTTTTCCTGCACGGCCGCGCCGATTTCCGGCGCACGGGCGATCCATTCGGTCAGCGGCGTCGCGAACAGGAGCAGCACCGCGCCGATGACGGACATCAGCAGCGCAACGACCGCGATCGCCGAAACCGGCGTCGGGATCCGGTACTTGACGCCGAATTCAGTCGCGGGGCTGAGCGTGATGCCGACGATGAGCGCCGCCGTGACGGGCAGCAGCACCGCGCGGCCAAAAAAGAGCGCCGCAATCAGGGCAAGACCGCCCATGAGAAGGGTCGAGACGATTGCACCGACACGCCAGATTGCCGGAATGTCCGAAAGCGGCTGTGCATCGGTCAGCTTTATGCCGAACACGCTGTGTTCGGTCCGCCGCAGCTGTTCGTTCATCGGGTGCTCACCGCCATAATCGGTTCCAACGCGGCGCGGAGGGCGAGAGTTCCAGAACGAAGGCAGCGAGGCGAGGAACGTAACGGCCCGAATTCTGTTCTTCCCGATCACGCACGAGGAGCTGATCGAGATGGACCGCGGATTTCCTTCCATGACTGCGCTTTTGGGCTTGCTCGCGATCGCGGGCTACCAGAACCGCGACAAGATCGCCGAGATGCTGCGCGGCGCGAGCGGCGGCGCGCCGGGCCCGGGCCAGCCTGCTACCCAGGCCCAGCCCGGTGGACTTGGTGGCGTGCTCGAACAACTGCGCGGCAGCTTCGGCGGCGGCGCGGGCGGCTTCCTGAGCGGCGGCCTCGGCGAGCTGATCGATCGCTTCAAGCAGAACGGGCACGGCGACACCGCCGACTCGTGGGTCGGCACCGGGCCGAACCGGCAGATCGCGCCGCCGCAGCTCGAGCAGGCGATCGGTCCAGACGTGCTGGCCACGCTCTCGCGGCAAACCGGATTGTCGAAGGACGAGCTGCTGGCACGCCTCTCGCGCGAGCTTCCGGACGCCGTCGACAAATACACACCGCAAGGCCGGCTTCCGAGCGAAGCGGAATATTCGCGGGGGTAGGTAAGGAAAACGGACGGCCGCTCCCGTTCTACGGCGCGATTTGCGCCCAACGGGTTTGCGGAGAAGCGCGGCCAAATAAAGATGACGCGCCGGACGGTCCTCTCGCGGGCCCGATCCCCTACTCCGCCGCCAGCGGCAGGCTGACCTGCGCCTCGATCGCGGCGAGCGCTTTGCCGAGCCCCTCGCCCTCCGGATCGAGCAGTGCGGCGGTGCGCGCCGACGCAATTGCGTCGATACCGGCACATAGGCCGATGCGGCCTTCGAGCACCGGCGCGATCAGGCGCGCCTCGATCGTCGCGTAATTCGCGGCGCCGCGCTTCCAGGTATCGCCGTACCCCTTGATCAGGCGCGCGCATTCGGCGACCTCGCGCGCCAGCTCGGGCGAGAGCTTGGCGGCCGCGGCGACGCGCGCGAGCCACGCTTCGATCGCGATTTGCTCTTCGTGATAGCGCCAGCTCTTGGGGCGGAAGCGATGCAGCTTCGCGAGCGCCCAGAAGCGCAAATAACCCCACACCGTCGTGGTCGTCAGCTCCATGCCGAAATAGACGGTGCCGAGCCAGCCGCGCTTCTCGGAATACGCGAGGATCGCGCGCGCGAGCCGCGGCGGCAACACCTGGCACAGCTCCTCGATACCGGGTTTCAGGAATTCCGTGACGACGTAAGGCTGATCCTTCGCGCCGATCTCACCCTCGATGCGGCGGAAGCGCGCCGGATCGATCTTCGCCTCGGCAACGCGGATCACGTCCTCGAACGACATGCGCACCGCGAGATGGCGTGCGGTTTCGGCAAGCACTCGTGCGTCGATGAAGAGCTTGAGCCGGTCGAGATAGAGCCGCGCGTAGGCGGCATCCTGATAGGCGACGAGGCGGCGCACGCCCTCGACCACAATGGAGCGCGCTGGCTCGGGCAGCGCAGCGGTTTCGGCTTCGAGATCCCTCAATGTCGGCTTTGCGGGCCGCTTGTCCGAGTGGCGGATGATGGCAGGTAACTTGTCGCGCGCGGCCGCCATCCCGGCACGGAAGCCGCGCAGATTGCTCTCGACCGCCTTGCCGTCTTCTCTGATTGCCGTCTCGAACGCCTCGGCGGGAATCGGCAGGCGACCGCTCGCTGCGATCGCGCCGAGCATCACCGAGTTGACGATCGCGCCCGCTTGTTTCGCGGCCGCCTCCATATCGAACAGCAGATGCTCCTTCGCATTCTGCGCAGCCGCCTTCGCGAGGCGCTCGGCGTCGTAGCGCCCGTCGCCCATCTGCATCTTCTCGACCGTGAGATAGACGCGGCTCACCGAGGCGATCAACAAGGTACGCTCGGCGGTGACGAAGCCGTTCGCAATTGCCCGGCCGGCTTCGAGCAGTTCGCTCGCCACCACGAGATCGACATCGCCGACCCCGGGCGAAAGCGCGAGCACGGGGCGCCGGCCGCCGAGCTCGCTCCGCGGCACGGGGTAAATCTCGACGTAATACGTCGTCGCGCCGGTGCGCTGTGCGACGCCGGGAATAGACGTCGACTGCACCGGCAGGCCGCTGGAGTGGGCGGCCGAGACGATCCAGTCGGTGAGCACGCCGCCGCCCTCGCCACCGAGCGCCGCGATGAGCAAGGTGATGGGGCGGGTGTCGGTCACCGGATTTGCCCCACGCCCCGCTCATGCCCGCGCAAGCGGGCATCCAGTTCTTGGCTCTGGGTCCCCGCTTTCGCGGGGACGAGCGGAATCGCCGATGTGCGCGTCACGCCGCCACCTCTTTCGGCGCGAGCCAGCCAATCACCCTCTGGCGCGCGCGATGCAGCAAGCGGTCCCAGCGAGACGCATTCTGGATAACCTCGGCGCGGTAGAACGACGGGCAGAGCACGGCCGCATGCGCGACCTCGCCGCACAGGCCGCAGCCGACGCAGCTTTCGATCACGGCGGCGACCGGATCGGTGCGCAACGGATCGGGCGAGGGCTTCACGGTCAAGGACGGGCAGCCGGAGAGGCGGATGCACGAATGGTCTCCGGTGCAGATTTCGTCGTCGACGCCGAACTTGGTGCCCACGACGCGCTCGCCGGCTTTTAGCTTGACGGCATCCTCGGCGCGCACGCGGCGCTGGCGCGCCAGCTGACACTCGCCGTCCGCGATGATCACCTTGAGGCCCTGCACGGGCGTGCGCATTGCTTCCTTGAGTGTCGCGGCCATTTTGGCGACGCTGTAGGAGCGCACGGTGCGCAACCATTTAACGCCGAAGGCGCGCAGCGTGGACTCAACATCCATGCCGGGCGCCGTGCCCTGGCGGCTCGCCTTGCTCGACGGCATGTATTGCTGGCCGGTCGCCGACGTGTAGCCGTTCTGCATGACGATCAGCACGCCGTCGTTCTTGTTGAACAGGTTGGAGGCGACGCCGGTGATCAGCCCGTTGTGCCAGAAGCCGCCGTCGCCCATCACCGAGATCGGACGCGCTTTCAGGTTCGGGGCGACCGCGGCCGCGCTCGCCAGCGACATGCCGTAGCCCAAAATTGAGTTGCCCATGCTGAACGGCGCGAAGGTCGCGAACGAATGGCAGCCGATGTCGGCCGAGATGTGCGCCGGGCCGATCTCGCGCTGGGCGAGCTTGAGTGCGGCGAATACCGGGCGCTCGGGACAGCCGGTGCAGAAGTTCGGCGGGCGCGGCGGGATATCGCCGACGGCGGCAATGGCCGCTCCCTTGTGGCCGAGCAGCCGGACAGCTTTCGCGGCGATCTCACCCACATCAATGCCGGCTGGTTGCGCAGCGTTGAGGAAATTTGCCAGTCCGCGCAGCACGACCTCGCCGGTGTACTCGCCGGCCTTGGGCAGCGCGCCCTTGCCGTGAATGCGCGTCTGGATATCGGCGCGGCGCAGTTCGGCGGCGACCGCCTGCTCGACGTAGTCCGGGAAGCCTTCCTCGACGATCAGCACATCACGCTTGCCGAGGCAGAACTGCTTCAGTTCGTCGGGGATCAGCGGATAGGCGAGGTTGAGGCAATAGATCGGGATGCGCGCATTACCGAAATTGTCGGCAAGGCCGAGCCGCGCGAGCGCGCGCAGCACGGTGTTGTACAGCCCACCGAGCACCACGATGCCGGTTTCCTTCAGATCGCCGTCGAAGAATTCGTTGAGCCTGTGCTCGCGCGCGAAATTCTGCGCGGCGGGCAGGCGCTCGTCGATCTTCAGCTTCTCATGGGTGAAGGTGAGCGGCGGGTGCGCGAGCCGCGCGTAGTCGAAGCGCGCGGGCGTGTCGATGCGGTTGAGGCCGGACCGCGCCGATGCACGATTTTTCTTCGCGATGAACTCGCCGGTGACGTGGCAGGCACGCACGCGCAGTTCCAGCATCACCGGCGCGTGGCTCGCCTCGGAGAGCTCGAAGCCTTTCTCCACCATGCGGACGATGGCCGGAAGGTCGGGGCGCGGGTCGAGCAGCCACATCGAGGATTTGAGCGCATAGGCATAGGAGCGCTCCTGGATCACGCTCGCGCCCTCGCCGTAGTCCTCGCCGATAATGATCATCGCGCCGCCGATCACGCCGGGCGAGGAGAGGTTCGAGAGTGCGTCTGCCGCCACGTTCGTGCCGACGATCGATTTCCAGGTGACGGCGCCGCGCAGCGGATAGTTGATCGAGGCACCGAGCATCGCGGCCGCGGATGCCTCGTTGGTGCAGGTCTCCAGATGCACGCCGAGGCCGGCCATCATGTCCTGCGCGTCGACCAGCACGTCGAGCAGATGCGAGACCGGCGCGCCTTGGTAGCCGCCGACGTAGGCAACGCCGGACTGCAGCAGCGCCTTGGTCACCGCGAGGATGCCCTCGCCGCGGAAGGTCTCGCCGTCGCCGAGCTTGAGCGCCTCGACTTCCTTCGCGAATGAGCGTTCCGCCATCGTGAAAATCCACCGGTATTCGGTGCCGTTATAGCAGAGCGGCGGCGTGATGCGAGCGCATCTCCGATGTCATCCCGGAAGCCGCCGCAGGCGGCTATCCGGGATCCATAACCATCACTGGAGCGATATCGTGAGGGCAGTGGTTATGGATCCCGGCTCTCGCTTCGCTCGGCCGGGATGACATCAAGATGGCTTTCGCGGGGGTGAGCGGAGTGAGATAGTCCCGTGAATTTAGGGAAAACTCGGGAGGAACCATGATCCACGTTATCGCCATCATCACCGCCAAGCCGGGACAGCGCGCCGCGGTGCTGGAGCTTTTCCAGGCGAATGTCCCTGCGGTGCGCGCGGAGGCCGGCTGCATCGAATACGGCGCGGCGAGCGACATCGAAACCATGGGCAATGCGACGTTCGGGCCGGATACCTTCGTGGTGATCGAGAAGTGGGAGAGTGAGGATCATCTCAAGGCGCACGCCGCAGCGCCGCACATGAAGGCCTACGGGGCGAAGACCAAGGACATGCTGGCGGGCCGCGTGATCCACGTGCTCAAGCCGGTGTGATCGGCTCTTCGTAGCCCGCATGGAGCGAAGCGTAATGCGGGGCGGTCTCACGTGATGCAATCGCCCCGGATTTCGCTTCGCTTCATCCGGGCTATGAACGGCGCACCCGCCGCACGAAATCCGCGACCGCCTCTCCGATCTCATCCGGGCTATCCTCCTGCAGGAAATGCAGGCCCGGGACTGTGATCTCGGTCTGGTTCGGCCAGGCGCGGCACACCTCGCGCTGTCGCCCGGTGAGGATCGAGCCGGGCTCGGCATTGATGAACAGCTTCGGCACCTCGGATTTGGCGAGCCAAGCCGAATAATCCGCGACCACCGCCACGACATCGGCGGGCTCGCCCTCGACCGGGATCTGGCGCGGCCAGGTGAGTGTCGGGCGGCGGTCCTCGCCGGGATTGGCGAACGGCCGGCGGTACTCGGCCATCTCGTTATCCGAGAGCTTGCGCAGCACCGAGCCGGGCAGCACGCGCTCGACGAACATGTTCTTCTGCAAAATCATCTCCTCGCCGCCGTCCGAGCGAAAACCCTGGAACGCGCGGCGCGCATTCTCCGGCCAGTCGGCCCAGGTCACCGGCGTGACGAGCGCCTCCATGTAGGCGATGCCGGCGACGCGCTTCGGGTTGCGGCGCGCCCACTCGAAGCCGAGTGCCGAGCCCCAGTCGTGGATCACGAAGACGATGCGATTGCCGAGCGCGAGTTGGTCCCACAGCCCAAACAGGTAGTCGCGCTGCTCCGCATAGCTGTAACGGCCGGGCCCCGAATCTGGCAGTTTGTCCGAATCGCCCATGCCGATCAGGTCGCAGGCGATCAACCGGCCGAGCCCGGCGCAGTGCGGCATCACGTTGCGCCAGAGATAGGACGAGGTCGGGTTGCCATGCTGGAACACGATCGCGTCGCCCGCGCCCTCCTCGATATAGGCCATGCGGCGGCCGGTGACGGTGGCGAATTTCTTCGGCGCGAAGGGTTTGGCGGAGATCGGCATCGCCGGAGCGTAGCCCGGATGGAGCGTCAGCAAAATCCGGGATCACACCCGCGGACAGACTTGTCCCGGATTGGGCTTCGCTTCATCCGGGCTACATCCTCGACGGCAGCCACAGCGCGATGATGGGGAACGCGATCAGGATGATCAACCGCAGGATGTCGGTGACGATGAACGGCATCACGCCGTAGAAGATGGTCGAGATCTTCGCGTCCTCGATCACGCTCTTGATCACGAAGATGTTCATGCCGACCGGCGGATGGATCAGCCCGAGCTCGACCGTCATCACGATGATAACGCCGAACCAGATCGGGTCGAAGCCGAGCTCCTTGATCACCGGGAAGATGATCGGCACGGTCAGAATGATCATTGCGAGCGCGTCCATCAGGCAGCCGAGCACGAGGTACATCAACATGATCAGCGTGAGCACGCCGTAGGAGCCGATGCCGAGGCCGGTGAGGAACGCGGTGACCTTCTGCGGGGTCTGCGTGATGGTGAGGAAATAGCCGAACAGCAGCGCGCCGATCAGGATGGTGAAGACCGCCGCGGTGACGCGCGTGGTCTCGAGCAGCGCGCGCAGGATGTCGGGGCCCGTTAGCTTGCGGCGCGCGAGCCCGATGAGGAACGCGCCGCCGGCGCCCGCGCCGGCCGCTTCCGTCGCGGTGAACAGCCCGCCGTAAAGCCCGCCGATCACGAACGAGAACAGCAGCAAGGTCGCCCAGATGTCCTTCAGCGCAGAGAGCCGCTCATTCCATGGCGTGGGCTGCCCTGCGGGCAGAAAGCCCGGGCGCGCGTAGCCGATCAGCGTGATGGTGACCATGTACATCGAGATCGCCAGCAGACCAGGCACGATGCCGGCGATGAACAGCTTGCCGACGTCCTGCTCGGTGATCAGCCCGTAGATTGCAAACACCGTCGAGGGCGGGATCATGATGCCGAGCGTGCCGCCGGCCGCGATCACGCCGGTGGCGAATGACTGGGGATAACCGAAGCGGCGCATCTCCGGGTACGCCACCTTGGAGAACGTCGCGGCGGTCGCGACCGAGGAGCCGCAGATCGCCGCAAACCCGCCGCACGCCGCGATGGTGGCGATGCCGAGCCCGCCGCGGAGGTGACCGAGAAACGCATTGGCGGCGCGGAACAGCTCGCGGCTCATGCCCGACGTCGTCGCGAACGCGCCCATCAGCAGAAACAGCGGCACCACGGCGAAATTGAAGTCGGTCACGGTACGCATCGTGGTGTGGCCGACGATCTTCAGCGCCGGGCCGCCCGAGGTGAGGTAGGCAAAACCGGAGACGCCGACGAGCCCCATCGCCATGCCGACCGGCACGCGCAGGAGCATCAGCACGAACAGGCTGACAAAGCCGATGACGGCAACGGCATCGGCGCTCATTCGACCGCCCTCGTCAGTTCGTCGGGCTTCCGCATCAACTCGGGATGGAAGATCAGCCGATACGTGCGCACCGCGATCAGCAGCACTGCCGCGAGATCGCCGATCCATGCCAGTGCGAAGAATGGCCATACCGGCAGGCGCAGGTCGAAGGTCTGCAGATTGGCCTCGCGCGTCGCGACCACCTTGTCGAACAGCGTGTAGGTCTGCACCGAGACGACGAACAGCAGCACCAGCGTGGCAAATACGTCCATCGCGCGCTGCCAGGCCGGCGGGATATTGGCGTAGACGAGATCGACGGTGATGTGGGTGCCGCGATACGAGGTCGCCGCAATGCCCCAGAAGATCAGGATGCCGAGCAGGAGCTGGCCGAAATCATAGGCGTCGGGGATCTGGATGCCGAAGAAATAGCGCAGCGTGATCGAGATGAACACGTCCGCCGCCACCACGCCGACGAAGATCGCCGCGATCCACTCGATCGAGTCGATGAAGCGATCCATATATCGCGCGTTCACGCCATCCCCCCTTCGGCGCCTCAGTCTCCGTCCTCATCCCGAGGAGCGCTGATGGGCCGCGTCTCGAAGGATGGCGGCATACTCCGAGCGTGTGGCCATCCTTCGAGACGGCCGCTGCGCGGCCTCCTCAGGATGAGGGCTGGAGGTGTCGCCGCCGTCCGTTGTCAGTGGCGCTCCCTCAATACGCCGCGCTGTACTTGGCGAGCGTCGCCTTCAGGTCCTTCATGATGGCGTCAGGGTCGCCGCCCGCCTTCTTGACGTTGTCGGCCCAGCTCTTCTCGAGCGGTTCGGCCGCCTTCTTCCACTCGGCAACCTGCGCGTCGGAGAGCGTGTAGACCTCGTGGCCCGCCTCGGCTTTCAGCTTGGCGATGCCGGCGTGCTCGAAATCGGCCCACGGTCCCGCGACCTTGCCGGCCCATTCGTTGGTGCAGTGATCGTCGATCACCTTCTTCTGCGCTGCCGACATCTGGCCGTAGGTCGCCTTGTTGAACACGAATGCGAAGGTCGTCGCGTAGAGCGGCACGTCCATGTGATACTTGGTGACCTTATCGATGCCGAACAGCGGCACCGAGCCCCACGGGAATGTCACCGCGTCGGCAACCCCCTTCTCCAGGATGTCGCGCACCTCCGGCGCGCTCGACTGCACGTTGGTGCCGCCGAGCTGGGTGACGAGCGTCGCCATGGTGGCATGCGCGGGGCGGATCTTCATGCCGTTGATGTCGCCGGGCACGACGATCTTCTTCGCCTTGGAGTGAAACGAGCCTGGATCGTGCACGAAGGCGAGGCAGAATTTCACGTCCTTCATTTCCTTGTCGGCATGCTTGCGGTACCAGGCATCGAGCGCCTGCGAACCGCCCTTGGCGTTTGCGATCAGGAACGGCAATTCGCCCGCGCCAATGATGGGGAAGCGGCCAGGCTGATAGCCGGGATTGACGTAGGTCAGGTCGGCGATGCCGTCGCGCGCCATGTCGTAATGGTCGAACGCCTTGCCGAGCTGCTGCGAGGGATAGACCTTGTACTTGATGGTGCCGTTCGAAGCCTTCTCGACCGAGGCGCCCCAGTCTTCCAGCGCCTTCTGCAGCGGATGCGACGGCGGCACCCAGTGCGCGAGGCGCAGCTCGAATGTCTTGTCCTGCGCCGACGCAATGCCGGCGCTCAGCACCAGCGCGGCGCTGAGCGCGACCAGTTTGAATCGCATGAAAATCCCTCCCGTTAGGCACATTTTAATCTGTCGCCGTTGCCGCAACACTAGCGGCGCGGGCCGCGCGAGACAACCGCGAAGCCGTTCCGGCCGCGCCCGGAATCGTCCCAGAACGCGCTTGTGCGGGTCGCCCGGTTCGCCTATGCGCAGCCGGTGGGCAACAACAGGAACAAGGTGCACGTGGATCTCGGGCCGCTGCCCGAGCTGACCGGCTATGTGTTGCGGCGCGCGCAGCTTGCGGTGTTCCAGGATTTCTTCGCCGCATTTGCGCCGTTCGACATCCGGCCGGCGCAATTTTCCGTGCTCACCGTGATCGAGCGCAATCCCGGGCTGACGCAGAGCCAGGTCGCCGAGGCGCTCGGCATCAAGCGCACAAATTTCGTCGGCATGCTCGACGAGCTGGAGCAGCGCGGCCTCGCCGAGCGGCGGCAAACCGCGCGCGACAAGCGCTCCTATGCGCTACACCTCACGGCGGATGGCGCCGCGCTGATGCGCAGGCTCAAGCCGGTGCTGAAGGCGCACGAGAGCCGCATGGTGGGCAAGGTCGGCGAGGAAGGCCGCGACGCGCTGATCGCGCTGCTGCGCGAGATCGCGGACGGACGCGCGGCCCGGCTCAAGAACGGGAAAGCCGCGCGAGCACCTCGGCCGGGATCGGCTGCGACTTGATCCTGGATTGATCCGCCGGGTCGCGCCCGACCCAGACGCGCGTCTCGAACGCCTCGACCGCGAGCGCGCCGTCCTTCTTGAGATGATGCGTGATGAGAAAGCTCGAGCGCTTCGCCTCGGTCATCGTGGTTTCGATCGTCACGTCGTCGCCGAAGCGGCACGGAACGAGGAACCGCGCGCGCGTGTCGACCATCGGATAGCCGGCAAACTGGTAGGTCGTAAACATCTGGTACTTGGTCAGCCCCGTCGCGGCCGAGAACATCGCCGTGGTCGCGGCGTCGAACATCTCGAAGTAGCGCGGGTAGAACACGATGCCGGCAGGATCGCACTCGCCCCACTGGATGCGGCGGGATGTCGTGTTGGTGAGGTAGGGCATTATTTCGGCGCCATGCGCAGTGCGCCATCCAACCGGATCACCTCGCCGTTGAGATAGCGGTTTTCCACGATGTGGCGCGCCAGCGCGGCGTATTGCTCCGGCTTGCCGAGCACCTGCGGGAACGGGATCGATGCCGCGAGCCCGGCGCGGATCTCCTCGGTCAGCCCCATCAACATTGGCGTGTAGAAGATGCCGGGCGCGATCGCGCAGACACGAATGCCGAATTGCGCCAGTTCGCGCGCGGCCGGCAAGGTCAACGCCACGATGCCGCCTTTGGAGGACGAATAGGCCGCCTGCCCGATCTGGCCGTCGAAGGCTGCGACCGACGCGGTGTTGATCGCGACGCCGCGTTCGCCCTCCTCCATCGCCTCGGCCTTGGAGAGATCCGCAGCAAACAGGCGCAGCGTGTTGAACGAGCCGATCAGGTTCACCTTGATCACCTGCTCGTAGTTGCCGAGCGGCATCGGTCCTTCGCGCCCGACGATGCGGCCGGCTTTGCCGATGCCGGCACAGTTGACCAGAATGCGCGCGACGCCATTCTTGGCGTTGGCCTCCTTGATGGCGGCCTCCGCGCTCGCTGAATCCGACACATCGCACTTGATCGCGATGCCACCGATCTCTTTCGCGTGCGCGTTCGCCGCATCCATGTTGACGTCGAGCAGCGCGACCTTGGCGCCGGCCTTGGAAAGCTCGCTCGCGGTCGCAGCACCGAGCCCCGAGCCGCCCCCTGTGACGATCGCGGCGTGTCCCTTGATGTCCATATCCGTCCCTCCCAACAATCTAGTGTTTCGCTTCCGCGTTCTCGATCAGCAGCGCGATGCCCTGCCCGCCGCCGATGCACGCGGACGCAATGCCGTAGCGCAGGTTGGCGCGCTTCAACTCGCGCGCCAAGGTAACCGAAAGGCGCACGCCGGTCGCGCCGAGCGGGTGGCCGATCGCGATCGCGCCGCCGTTGACGTTGAGCCTGTCCTCGTCGAGATCGAGGGCCCGGGCGCAGGCCATCACCTGCGCACCGAAAGCCTCGTTGATCTCGAAGCGGCCGATATCGGCGAGGGTCAGGCCGGCTTTTTCCAGCACCGCCTGGATCGCCGGCACTGGGCCGATGCCCATGATCTCGGGCGGCACGCCGGCCGCCGCACCCGCGACGAGGCGCGCGAGCGGCGCCTTGCCGTGCGACTGCGCGTAGCCGCCGGAGGCCGCGAGCGCGGCGGCGGCCCCGTCGACGATGGCAGACGAATTGCCGCCGGTCTGCACCCCGCCGAAGGCCGGGCGGATTTTCGCGAGTTGCTCCACCGACGATGCCCGGATGTGGGTGTCGTGGTCGATTTCCTTGGTCTCGCGGGCGAGCCTGATGCCCCGCGCACTATAACCGCCGCGCGCGAACTCCTCGGTTTTCACCGGCGCAATTTCGCCGGCCAGGAAGCCCGACTCTTTGGCGTTCAAGGCGCGCTCGAACGAACGCGCCGCGTACGCATCCACTTCGGGGCGTGTGATCTGATACTGACGCGCAAGGTTTTCCGCCGTGTCGCCCATCGTGACGTTGGCGGAACCATCGAGCAGGGCTTCCCAGAGGAAATCCTTGAACTCGACCTGCCCCATGCGGAAACCGCCGCGATGCGCGTAGGCGGCGATCGGATTGCGGCTCATCGACTCGGTGCCGACGCAGAGCGCGAGATCGATACCCCGGTGCGCGATCGTGTCGGCCGCCTGCATCAAGACTTCGATGCCGGTGCCGCACACACGCTGCACCATGTGGGCGGGCGTCTCGAGCGGCACGCCGGAGTAAAGCCCGATGTGGCGCGGCAGCATGTAGGCGTCGAAGCTCGCCTGCGCCATGTTGCCGGTGATCACGGTGCCGACATCGCCGGGCGACGCACCGGAACGCGCGAACACCTCGCGCGCCGCCTTGATGCCCAGGTCGATCGGCGAGATTTGCGCCAAAGCGCCGTTGTAATCGACGAACGGCGTGCGCACGCCGTCAAGCAACCACACGTCCTGCCATGATGCGGTCAGCGCCTTGCTCATAGAATTACCTTTCGCCGGCCGCGAGCACGCGCGGGGAGAGCTGATCCGCGTAAAGCTCGTCCACCAGCGCGGCGCGCTGTTTCAGCACCATGCGCTGGTTGATCGAGCCCTTGTCGGTCGCCTCGCCGATGTCCAGCGAGGGCGGCGTGTCGGTGAGGATCGCATGCGCGACCCGATTGGACGAGCCGGTGGCAGCTTTGGCGAAGCTGTCGAGCAGGAAACGGAATTCGCGCCGCACGCTCTGGTGCGCGATGATTTCGGCGGCGCTTGCGTCAGTCGGCAAATCGGGCGCGACGCGGCGGCAGGCATCCAGATCGGGAAAGACCAGCGCGGAGATGAAATCGCGATCTGCCCCCGCGATCACCACGTCCTTCACGTAAGGCGCACAATGCGCGATGAACGACACGCGCAGCGGTCCGACGTGAACCCATGTGCCGGTCGCGAGCTTGAAGTCCTCCGCGATACGGCCCTCGAACAGCAGGCCTTTTTCCGGGCGCGCCGGATCGTCGAAGCGTAGCGCGTCGCCGAGCTTGTAGAAGCCTTCATCGTCAAACGCTTCGGCGGTCAACTTGGGCTCGCGCCAATAGCCGGGCGTGATGCTGGGCCCGCGCAATCGCGCCTCGTATTTGCCGTCCATCAGCGGCACGAGCTTCACGTCGAGGCCCGGCGGCGGCAGGCCGATGTTGGCGGAATTCTCCGTGTCCCACATGCGGCCAAACGCATAAGGCGCCGTTTCGGTCGAGCCAAGGCCGGTGAGAAAGAGAATGTCTTCGCGGCACGCGCGGTAAGCCATCTCTTTCCACTCGTCGAACACGTGCTGCGCCAGCCCCGCGCCCGCGAACCACAGCACCTTCAGGCGCGAGAAGAAGTTCTCGCGCAGCGCGGCGTCGGAGCGGAAGAACGGCAGCAGCGCCTCGTAGCCCTTCGGCACCGTGAAATACCAGGTCGGTGCGATCTCGCGCAGGTTCTTGACCGTCTCCTCGATCGCGCCGGGCAGCGGCTTGCCGCCGTCGATGTACAGTGTGCCACCATTGTGGATGACGAGGCCGACGTCGTGATTGCCGCCGGCGGTATGATGCCACGGCGCCCAATCGACGATGACGGGCGGCTCGGTTGTGAGGAACTGCAGCGCGCTCGCGATCATCGCCTGGTTCGAACACCACATGCGCTGCGTGTTGATCACGCCTTTCGGCATGCCGGTCGAACCGGAGGTGAACAGGATTTTGGCGACGGTATCGGGCGTGACGCCCGCATTCGCCGCGTCGGCGGCCGCCGGATCGCCGTCGAGATGATCGAGCGAGCCGACGACGGTTTCGATCTCGGGCGGCACCACGGCTTCGATGGCGTGCGCGTATTGCGCGTTGCAGGCGAAGACGATGCCCGGCGTCAGCAGATTGACGATGTGGCGCAGCTTGCCGAAGTCGGATGAGATCAGCGAATAGGCAGGCGATATCGGTGCGTAAGGAATCCCGACGTAATTTGCCGCAAGGCCGAGGAGCGCGTGGTCGAGGTCGTTGCCGGAGAGGATGATGATGGGGCGTTCGGCGGAGAGATCGCGTGTGAGCAACGCCGTACCGATGCGGCGGATTCTTTCCAGCGTCTGCGCGTAGGTGATCGTGCGCCAGCTTCCGTCGCGAGCGCGCTCGGCCATGAACACGCGAGCCGGCGCGGCATTCGCCCAATGCACAAGGCGGTCTGTCAGCTTGTCGGGATACGGCGCGAGTGTGCGGCCGGATTTCAGATAGATCGATCCATCGGAGCGGCGGTCAACGAGGACTTCGGCCTCGCACAGCTGCACGCACCGCTGATTCCGCTCGTGCCCGCGGGAGCGGGCATCCAGTGCTTTGCCAACAACTGGGTCCCCGCTTTCGCGGGGACGAGCGGGACTAGGCATCTACTTCCGCTCCACCTTCGCGGCCTTCTTCTCCAGGAAAGCCTTGATGCGTTTCTTCGCCTCGTCGTTTCCTTGCGCGATCGCCGCGATGAGCGACTCCATGAGATAGCCGCTGGCGCGGTCCTGCTCGGCGATGCGCGGCAGCACGTTGAGAATAGCGAAATTCGTCGACGGCGAATTGCCTGCGATGCGCTTGGCTATCTCGATCCCCTTCGCAAGCCCTGCGCCCGCCTCAACGAGATAATGCGAAAGGCCGAGCGCCTGGCCTTCCTCGGCGCCATAGGTGCGGCCGGTCAGCATCAGGTCGATCATGCGCGAGACCCCGATCAGCCGCGGCAGGCGCACCGAGCCCCCGCCGCCGACGAAAATGCCGCGCGAACCTTCCGGCAGCGCATAATATGCGGAGCGCTCGGCGACGCGAATGTGCGTCGCGGCCGCAAGCTCCAGCCCGCCGCCGATCACCGCGCCGTGCATCACCGTCACGACGGGGACGCGGCCGAATTCGATCCTGTCGAAAATACCGTGCCACATGCGCGAATGCGCAATACCTTCCTCGGTCGAGAGCACCTTCAATTCGGAAAGATCGAGGCCGGCGGAGAAATGCTTGCCCTCGGCATTGAGCACCACGGCTTTCACGCTCGCCGGCAGCGCTGCGAAAAAGGTCTCGAGCCCGAGCACGATAGTATCGTTGAGCGCATTGCGCTTTTCCGGTCGCGCGAGCGTGACGATCGCAATCGCGCCGCGCCGCGCGACCTTCAGGGACTTCGGCAGGCTCAGTTTGGCCATTTCCATCCCGGATGAAATTGTTATGTACCATCACATTTTCCCGCCGCGCGGGTCAAGGTTGCGGACGCGGCTGGCAAACATGCTAGCAGGCGCTACAATCCGGGGCAGATAAGCAAAATTCGGGAGGACCACGATGGATCAAGTCAGGCTTTCGCGCCGTGCCCTGCTCGCCGGCACCGCTGCCGCCGGCGCCGCCAGTTTCGCCGCAACCCCTGCCTTCTCGCAGGTGAACTGGAAGAAGTATTCCGGCACCAAGCTCGAGGCAATCCTCGCCAAGGGCCCGCGTGGCGACAACTTCCAGAAGCACATCAAGGAATTTACCGAGCTGACCGGCATCCAGGTCGAGTCGGAGCAGATCCCCGAACAGCAGCAGCGCCAGAAGTGCGTGATCGAGCTTGCGTCGGGCAAACCGAGCTTCGACGTGGTGCATCTGTCCTATCACGTGCAGAAGCGGCAGTTCGAAAAGGCCGGCTGGCTTGCCGACATCACGCCGTTCATGAAGGACCCGACGCTGACCGCGCCCGATCTCGTGGAGAACGACTTCTCGGCCGCGGGCCTCTCTTACGCAAAGAACGACAAGGGGCAGATGCTCTCGCTGCCGTGGTCGGTCGACTATTTCATCCTCTATTACAACAAGGAGATCTTCGCGAAGGCGGGCGTGCAACCGCCCAAGACGCTCGACGAGATGAACGCACTCGCCGAGAAGCTCACTGACACCAAGGCCGGCATCTTCGGCTACGTCGGGCGCGGCCTGAAGAACGCCAACATGACGCTGTGGACCAACTACTTCCTCAACTACGGCGGCGAATTCCTCGACAAGAGCGGCAACATCCTCACCGACGGCCCGGAGGCGATCGAGGCGACGAAATCCTATGTGCGTTCCAACAAGTCCTCGCCGCCGGGCGTCGCGGGCTTTAACTGGATGGAGTCGCTTGCCGCCTTCGCGCAAGGGCGCGCCGCGATGTGGGTCGACGGCGTCGGCTGGGCGCCGGGCGTCGAGAATCCCAATTCCTCGCGCGTCGTCGGCAAGGTCGGCTACACGATGGTCCCAGCCGGGCCGAAGGGCCAGTACTCGGCGACCTACGGCGACGGCATCGGCATCCCGGCAGCCTGCACCAAGAAGGAAGCCGCCTACCTGCTCTGCCAGTGGGTCGTCTCCAAGACGCAAGGCGCGCGGCTGGTGCAGGCGGGCGGCGGCGTGTCGTTCCGCAACTCGGTGCTCAACGATCCGGAGGTGCAGAAGGGCGTGACGCTGCCGAAGGAATGGTTCCAGTCGGTGCTGGATGCCGGAAAGATCTCCAAGCTCGGGCTGCCGGTGATCATTCCGGTCGCCGAGTTCCGCGATATCGTCGGCGCGGCGGTCACCGCGACGCTCGCGGGCGCCGATCCCGCGGCCGAGCTGAAGAAGGCGCACGAGCAGTTCCGCCCGATCCTGGAGCGCAGCGAGAAGGCGTGAGGGGCGGGAGGCTCCCTCCTCTTCATCATGGCCGGGCTTGTCCCGGCCATCCACGTCTTTCTCCCGTCAGATGAAGCAAGACATGGATGCCCGGCCGAAAGGGCGTTTACGCCCGTCTTCGACGGACTATGGCCGGGCATGACGGAGTCTCGGTCTTCAGTTTGGGGTGAACCAAATGTCGTCGAGTACCGGCCCACCCGCACTAAAGTTGCGCCCCCTCTCCTATTGGCCGTTCGTGCTGCCGGCGCTTGTCGTCGTGCTCGCCGTCATCGTGTTTCCCTGGGTCTTCACGATCTGGATGAGCCTGCAGGAATGGAAGGTGGGCTCCCCGACCACCTTCGTCGGGCTCGCCAACTACGTTCGCATGCCGAACGATCCGCGCTTCGTGGAGGCGGTGTGGCACACGCTCCTCTACACCGCCCTCTCGGTGATCCTGCCGCTGATCTTCGGCACCTTCGCGGCCGTCGTGTTCCACCAGAAATTTCCGCTGCGCGGCTTCCTGCGCGGCGTCTTCATCATGCCGATGATGGCGACGCCGGTCGCGATCGCGCTGGTCTGGACCATGATGTTCCACCCACAACTCGGCGTGCTCAACTATCTGCTCTCGCTGGTCGGCCTGCCGGCGCAGCTCTGGGTGTTCGATCCCGGCACGGTGATCCCCTCGCTGGTGCTGGTCGAGACCTGGCAGTGGACGCCGCTGGTGATGCTGATCGTGCTCGGCGGGCTCGCCGCGCTGCCGACCGAGCCCTATGAGGCCGCGCTGATCGACGGCGCGAGCTTCTGGCAGATGTTCCGCTACATCACGCTGCCGCTGATCACGCCGTTCCTGTTCATCGCCGCCATGATCCGCCTGATCGATGCGTTGAAAAGCTTCGACATCATCTTCGCGATCACGCAAGGCGGGCCCGGCTCCGCGTCGGAGACGATCAATCTTTATCTCTACAGCGTCGCGTTCGTTTACTACGACGTCGGCTACGGCTCGGCGATCGCGCTCGTGTTCTTCGTGCTGATCGTGATGCTCGCGGCGGTGATGCTCTATTTCCGTCAGCGCTTCCACTGGAACGAGGCGGGAGGCGGCGCATGAGCGTGCGGAAAATCCTCAATAAGATCGCCCTTGCGATCTGCGTGTTCCTGATCGTGTCGCCCGCGATCTTCTTCTTCCTCTGGATGCTCTCGCTGTCGGTCAAATACGAGATCGACAACGCCTCTTATCCGCCGGTGTTCATCCCGGATCGCTTCGCCTGGCAGAACTACATCGACGTCCTCGCCTCGAACCGCTTCACCACCTACTTCTTCAACACGCTGATCGTCACCGGCACCGCGACGCTTGCCGCGCTCCTCGTCGGCGTGCCGGCCGGCTACGGCATCGCGCGCATGCAGGCGCATCGCTCGGCGGTCGTGATCCTGATCGCGCGCATCACGCCGGGGCTTTCCTACCTGATCCCGCTGTTTCTGCTCTTCCAGTGGCTCGGGCTGCTCGGCACGTTGGTGCCGCAGATCATCATCCATCTGGTCGTCACGGTGCCGATCGTGATCTGGATCATGATGGGCTACTTCGAAACCACGCCGCTGGAGCTCGAGGAAGCCGCCGGGATCGACGGCGCGACGCGCTGGCAGGTGTTCCGCCACGTCGCGCTGCCGATCGCCAAGCCCGGCATCGCGGTCGCGTTCATCCTGGCGGTGATCTTCTCGTGGAACAACTTCGTGTTCGGCATCGTGCTCGCTGGACGCGAGACACGCACGCTCCCCGTGGCGGTCTACAACATGATCTCGTTCGATCAGCTCTCTTGGGGGCCCTTGGCGGCCGCCGCGCTCATCGTCACCCTGCCGGTGCTCTTGCTCACCGTCTTCGCGCAGCGGCAGATCGTGGCTGGGCTGACGGCGGGGGCGGTGAAGGGGGGGGTAGTCTTGCTCAGCTGGCATCCCGGGCGAGCGTAGCGAGAGCCGGGACCCATCTTGCGACTTGCGCTCGCGGAGAGATGGGTCTCGGATAGCGGCTCCGGGATGACAACCGGAGTTTACAAAACCTGATACACCTCCAGCCTCACGGCATTCTTCTCGCGCGCACCTTTCGCCAGCGCCAGGATGCGGTTCATCCAGTCCGTCGTCGGATGTGCGGTCTCGAACCGCATTACGGTGCGGAAATAATACAGCGACGGATCGACCTCCTCCCCGCGTGCGAGGCGCGCCATCACGTCGGGCGGCCCGTTGCGCACGCCCTTTGAATCCACCTGCACAAGCGCGCCGGCGTCGCACTCGATCGTGTAACGCGCGTGGATATCGAGCGCTCCATCCGCCGCCATGACCTGCCAGTCGGCGCCGCCCGGCAGCACGCGCCCATTCAGCTTCGCGCCGCTCACGCTCCCGCCCAGCAGGTTCACCACCCGACGATGTCCGAACGGCGCCGGCCCGAGGTCAAGGATATTCGCGACGTCGCAGCGGATGGAGAAGATCGGCTCGCGCGAAATCATGGCTGCTCCCTGCGTCGCTCATGGCCCGGCCCGGCGGCCCGTGTTGTAAGGTCCGGCGGGGTCCGGTAGGACACACTATAACGAGCCGCAGGGACGAACGTGCAAGGAAGCGTTGAACGCAAACCGATCGCCGGGGAGGTATTCCTGCGCGCGCTCGCCGAGCACGGGGTCGATTTCTTCTTCGCCAATCCGGGCACGGATTTTCCGCCGATCGTCGAAGCGTTCTCGCGCGGGCGCCACAGCAATACCAAGCTGCCGCGGCCGGTGCTGGTGCCGCATGAAAACCTCGCCGTCGCGATGGCGCACGGCGCCTACACGCAGACCGGCCGGCCGCAGGCCGTGATGGTGCACGTCAATGTCGGCACCGGCAACACGATCAACAACCTGATCAATCTTGCGCGCGACCGCGTGCCGCTGATTCTCGCTGCCGGACGCACGCCGATCACTGAGCAAGGCGCGTTCGGCTCGCGCTCGCGCCAGATCCACTGGGGCCAGGAGATGTTCGACCAGGCCGGCATGGTGCGCGAGATCGTGAAATGGGATTACGAGCTGCGCGTCCCCGGCCAGGTCGCCGACGTGGTGGCGCGCGCACATGAGGTGGCGATGACCGTTCCGCGCGGCCCCGTCTATCTGGTGCTGCCGCGCGAGCCGCTATCGGCCTCGCTCGCCGAGACGCCCGCGATTGCGCCGCGCCCTCTGCCCGGCGCCGCGCATCCCGACCCGGCGGCGATCGAGCAGCTTGCCGAGTGGATCGCGTTGGCCCAGCGCCCGCTGATCATCACCGCAGGTCCGGGCACCGACGAGAGCGCGGTCGTCGCACTGGCGAAGGTCGCGGGGCGCGCCGCCATTCCGGTCGTGTCGCACAACGCGCGCTCGGTCGCGCTGCCGTCATCAGATCCGATGAATGCCGGCTACGATTCCGGGCCGCTGGTCGGCGAGGCGGATCTCATTATCGTCATCGAGTCCGATGCGCCATGGTACCCGAACATGCACGGGCCGGCCGCGGGCTGCCGCGTCGCGCATATCGGCGAAGACCCGATCTACGCGCGCTATCCGATGCGCTCGTTCCCGAGCGATCTGTCGATCGCCTCGCCCGCCGCGATCGCGTTGGCCGCGCTCGATGCCGCGCTCGCGCAACTAAAGCTCAACGTCGATGTGCGTCGCACCAATCTCGTCGAGCGTCATCAGTTGCGGCGCGCCAAGGCCGCGAAAGAAGCAAGCGCAAGCGCGCTCAACGCCGCAACCTTCAGCGCCGCCGTGGGCGAAGCAGCGGGCACCGAGGCGATCATCTTCAACGAATATCCCCTCAGTCTCGAACATTGCGCGCGCGAAAAAGCCGGTACGTTCTACGGCCTCTCGGCGGCAGGCGGGCTTGGCTGGGGGCTCGGCGCCGCGATGGGCGCGAAGCTCGCGGCACCGGAGAAATTCGTCGTCGCGACGGTCGGCGACGGCGCCTACATGTTCGCCAATCCGACCGTGTGCCATTGGGTCGCCGACAAGTTCGCCATTCCGGTGCTCACCGTCCTCTTCAACAACGCGCGCTACGGCGCGGTGCGGCGCGCGACGCTGTCGATGTTCAAGGACGGCGCGGCGGGCGAAGACGACGGCCAGTTCCTCGCCGATCTCTCCCCCTCGCCGCCATTCGAGGAGATCGTGCGCCTGCATGGCGGTCATGGGGAGCGCGTGGAAACCCACGCCGAGCTCGCCCCGGCGCTCGCCCGCGCGCGCGACGCCGTGCGCGGCGGTCAGCAGGCCGTCGTCAACGTTCTCATCCCCAACTGACTGGAGAGTACCGCCTCATGCGCATCGACGCGTACACGCATTTCTTTCCGCAGAAGTATTTTCAGCGGCTGACCGACAGCAAGGTGCCGGACATCGGCAAGCGCGTGCGCGAAGTGCCGGCGATCCATGACGTCGACGTGCGCCGCAAGGTGATCGACTCGTTTCCCGACTACAAACAGATCATCTGCGTCGCCCTGCCGCCGATCGGCACCTGGACGCCGGCCGACAAGGCCGAGGAAGTCGCGCGCATCGCGAACGACGGACTGAAGGAGCTGTGCGACAAGTATCCCGACCAGTTCGCCGGCTTCGTCGCCGAGGTGCCGCTGACCGCGCCGGATGCCGGCGCACGCGAGTCGGAGCGCGCGATCAAAGAGCTCGGGGCCTGCGGGGTGCAGATCGTCACCAACGTCAACGGCAAGGCGCTCGACCAGCCCGAGTTCGTGCCTTTTTTCGAGAAGATGAACGCGCTGAAGATGCCGGTGTGGGTGCACCCGACGCGCACCGCGAAGACGCCCGACTATCCCACGGAAGAAAAATCGCTCTACGAAATCTGGTGGACCTTCGGCTGGTCGTACGACACCGCCACCTTCATGGCGCGCATGGTGTTTTCCAAGACGCTCGACCGCTTTCCCGACCTGAAGATCCTCGTGCACCACTTCGGCGGCATCGTGCCGATGCTGGAAGGCCGCATCGGTCCGGGCTGGGACCAGCTCGGTGCGCGCACCTCGGACGAGGATTATGTCTCGCTGCGCAAGAGCATGAAGAAGCGCCCGCTCGACTACTTCAAGCAGGATTTCTACGCCGACACCGCGGTGTTCACCTCGGACGCCGCGACCGAGCTCGGCATGAAGTTCTATCCACTCGAGAAGATCGTGTTCGCCTCTGACTGTCCCTTCGATCCGGAGAAAGGCACGATGTACATCCGCGAGACGCTGCGCATCATCGACGCGCTCGATCTCACGCAGCAGCAGCGCGACCAGGTGTATCGCGGCAACCTGGAGCGGATCACCGGGAAGAAATTCGTCTAATCCGTCGGGCGGGCAAAGGCGCTTTGCGCCGTGCCCGCCGCAGCGATGGCGGGCACGCTTCGCTTTGCCCACCCTACGAGCGGAGCCTTTGCATGCGCCTGCGACTCGCCCTTCTCCTCACCCTCCTCGCCTCCCCCGCCCTCGCGCAGCCCGCCGATCTGGTGCTGCGCGGGGGCAACATCGTGACCGCCGACAACGACTGGAGCATCGGCCATGCGCTGGCGATCCGGGGCGGGAAATTCCTCGCGATCGGCAGTGATGCGCAGATGGCAGTGCACATCGGACCGAACACGCAAATCATCGAGCTTGCCGGCAAGACCGTGGTACCCGGCCTGATCGACTCTCACCTGCACCAGCTGTTCGCGGCGCTGAACGGCCCCGCTGTCCAGCTGCTCGGCGCCAAAACAATCGCTGACGTGCAGGCCGCGATCGGCGATCGCGTCGCGCGCACGGAAGCCGGCAAATGGGTGATGGCCTCCTCCGGCTGGCACGAGAGCATCCTGGAAGAAGGCCGCATGCCGACGCGGCACGAACTCGACAAGGTGTCACCGGATAATCCGGTGTTCATCCCACGCGGCGGGCATGTCATCACCGTGAACTCCAGGGCGCTCGAGCTTGCCGGCATCACGAAAGACACGCCGAACCCGGACGGCGGCGTGATCGTACGCGACGAGAAGGGCGAAGCGACCGGCGTGCTGCTGGAAAACGCCGCCTACCTGGTGCGCAAGATCCTCCCCGCCCCGCCCGCCAACATGGCGGAGCTGCTCAAGCTCGCGATGCGCGATCTCAATTCCTACGGCATCACCGGCGTGGTCGAGCCGGGCGTCGACGACCGCGCCATCGCGCTCTATCGCGCCGTGCATGATGCCGGCGACATGACCGTGCGCACCGACGTGCTCTATCGCGCGCTCAAGAAGGCTGACGTCGAGAAAGGCATCGCGGCGATCAAGGCGCAGAAGAACGACGACATGCTGCGCTTCGTCGGCATCAAGTATCCGCTCGATGGCGGCGTCGAGGGTGGGCGCATGACGTGGCCGTATCGCCTCGTGCCGGGGGAACAGACCGATGCGAGCTATCGCGGTGTATTGCTTTTGCCGCCCGGCGGCGAGGATGAATATGTCGACGGGCTCAAGCTGATCGCGGATGCCGGCCTGCAGGCGCAAACGCATGCAGTCGGCGACGAGACGATCGACGTGATCGTGCGCGCCTACGAGCGGGTCAACAAGGAGAGGCCGATCCGCGATCTGCACTGGACCATCATGCACCTGTTCCACCCCTCCGACGCGGCGCTGAAGAAGATGGCGGAGATTGGCATCATGGCGACCATGCAGGACCACCCGGTGCTCCTCGGCCACAACCAGCGCCGCTGGTGGGGCGACGAGCACGCGGCCTATGCGATCCCGATCCGAAAGGCGATCGACGCCGGCGTGCTGGTGGGCGGCGGCACCGACGGGCCGGTGGTGCCGGTCGATCCGTTCCTGTCGATGTGGTGGATGACGACGCGCCAGGTGCTGAAAGGTTACGCGCTCGGCAAGGAGCACGCGATCACGCCAAAGGAGGCGTTGACGCTCTACACCATCAACAACGCGCGCATCCAGGGCGTGGACAACGCGCGCGGCTCGATCGAAGTGGGCAAGCTCGCGGACCTCGCGGTGCTGTCGCAGGATATACTGTCAGTGCCGCCGGACGCGATCCGCGACACGCGCGCACTGATGACGGTGGTGGGCGGGAAGGTGGTTTACCGGAACGGGATTTGAGCGAGTGGAGAGGGAGCCGCGAGCTCGCTTTCCCCTCTCCCGCTTGCGGGAGAGGGTGGCTGAGCGAACGCTAGTTCGCGACGCCGGGAGAGGGCACTTTTTTGCCGCGGGCAGGTAAGCACCCTCTCCCGCCTTACTCGCTACGCTCGTGCGGCACCCTCTCCCGCAAGCGGGAGAGGGGAAGAGGAGCGTGCCGCGGCGCCCTCCACACTCATCGCCAGCACGCGGGCGACATGCAGCACGTCGCGCTGCGCGCCGTCGTGGATCTGGTGGCGGCATGAGGTGCCGTCCGCGACGATCAGCGTATCGGCATCGGCCTTGCGCACCGCGGGTAACAGCGAGAGCTCACCCATCGCCACCGACACATCGATGGTATCGGCACCGTACCCGAACGCTCCGGCCATGCCGCAGCAACTTGACTCCACGGTTTCGACCTTCAAGCCCGGCACAAGCCTCAGGATACGCTCGACCGCCGAGAACATGCCGAACGCCTTCTGGTGGCAGTGGCCATGGACCAGCGCGCGCTTCGCGACCGGCTTGAGCGGCAGATTGAGCCGGCCCGCCGCCGCCTCGCGCACCAAAAATTCCTCGAACATCAATGCGTGCATCGACAGTTGTGCCGCGCCCTCGGTCTTGATCATCGCCGGCACTTCGTCGCGGAAACCCAGAATGCAGCTCGGCTCAAGGCCGATCACCGGCACGCCGCGTTTCACGAACGGCTCGACCGCCGCGATCACCCGCTCGGCCTCGCGGCGCGCCTGATCGACGCGTCCGACGGCAAGGAACGTGCGGCCGCAGCAGAGCGGTCGCTTCGAGCCGTCTGTCGGCTTTGCGACGTGCACCGTGTAGCCGGCGGCGCGCAGCACCGTGGCGGCGGCGTCGAGGTTCTCGCGCTCGAAGTAGCGGTTGAAGGTGTCGGCGAGCAGGACGACTTCGCGCTCACCCCTGGCTTGCGCCTCGGCGGGATCGTGAAAAATATCCTTGCGCCACCGCGGCAGCGTGCGCCGTGCGCTGAAGCCGACGACCCGCTCGGACCAGCGCCGCAGCATCGGATAGCTGTCGCGCGCATTGAACAGCCACGGCAGCTTCGCCGCAAAGGGCGCGTAGCGCGGCATCCAGCCGACCAGCCGGTCGCGCAGCGAGAGTCCATGCTTGGCGGCGCGCGCGGACTGCACCTCGATCTTCATGCGCGCCATGTCGACACCGGTCGGGCACTCGTGGCGGCAGGCCTTGCACGAGACACACAGCTTCATCGTCTCCGCCATCTCATCGGACGTCAGCGCATCGGGGCCGAGCTGGCCGGTGATCGCGAGCCGCAGCGAGTTGGCGCGCCCGCGCGTGACGTCGCGCTCGTCGCGCGTAACGCGATACGACGGACACATCACGCCGCCCGAGGTCTTGCGGCAGGCGCCATTGTTGTTGCACATCTCGACCGCGCCCTGGAAACCGCCGCCCGGCCAGGCCGACCAGTCGAGCTGTGCTTTCATGTCTGCGCCGTGGTAGTCCGGCCCATAGCGGAATTTCGTGCGGTCATCGAACTTGGGCGCGTGCACGATCTTGCCGGGGTTGAACAGCCCGTTCGGATCGAATTTCTCCTTCACCTGCTCGAACGCCTGCACCAGGCGCTTGCCGAACATGAACTCGTGGAATTCCGAGCGCACGATGCCGTCGCCGTGCTCGCCCGAGTGCGAGCCTTTGTAGTCGCGGACCATCGCGAACGCTTCCTCGGCGATGGCGCGCATCGCCTTGACGTCCTTCTCCTGGCGCAGATTCAACACTGGGCGCACGTGCAGGCAGCCGACCGAGGCGTGCGCGTACCAGGTGCCGCGCGTACCGTGTTTCTCGAAAATCTCGGTCAGGCGCGAGGTGTAGTCCGCGAGATACGCCAGAGGCACGGCGCAATCCTCGACGAAAGAAACCGGCTTCCCCTCCTCCTTCATCGACATCATGATGTTGAGGCCGGAGGTGCGCACATCGGCAATGGCTGCCTGCAGTGCTGCATCATACACCTCGACAACGCCGCCCCACTTCGCGCCGGTCTTGCGGAAGGAGAAGCCGAGGTCGCCCATCATGGCCTCGAGTTCCTTGATGCGGCGTATGTTCTCGACCTCGCCCTCGTCGAACTCGACCAGCAGGATCGCCTCCGGCTCGCCGGTGACGAAGGCCTTCAAGGCCGGGCGGAACATCGCGATCTCGGCGGCGAGTTCCAGCATGGTGCGGTCGATCAGCTCGACCGCGATCGGCTTGAGCTTCACCAGATGCTGCGCGGCGTTCATCGCCTCGTAGAACGAGCCGAAGTGGCAGGCGCCGACCGCGCGCTTGCCGAGCACGGGTGAAAGCTTCAGCTCGATGCGCGTGGAAAAGGCGAGCGTGCCTTCCGAGCCGAGCAGAATGTGCGCAAGATTGTGCTGCGGCGCGTTCGGCGCGAACGAATCCAGATTGTAGCCGCCGACGCGGCGCTGCACTTTCGGGAAATTCGCCGCGATCTCGTCGGCCTCGCGCAGGCCGATGTCGAGCAGCGAGCGCGCCAGCGGCCGGATCGGCGAGCCGGCCGGCAAATTGGCGAGGCCCGCCGCCACCGGGCCGAAATGCGCTCTTGTGCCGTCGGCGAGCAGCGCCTCGATCGAGCGCACGTTGTCGCGCATCGTACCGTAGCGCAGCGAGCGCCCGCCGCACGAATTGTTCGCCGTCATGCCGCCGATCGTGGCGCGCGAGGCGGTCGAAACGTCGACCGGGAACCACAGCCCGTAAGGCTTGAGCCGGCGGTTCAAGTCGTCGAGCACGATGCCCGGCTCGACCGAGGCGCGCCGGTCGCCGACGTCGATCTCGTAGATCTGCGTCAGGTACTTCGAGCAGTCGATGACGAGCGAAGCGTTCACCGTCTGCCCCGCCTGCGAGGTGCCGCCGCCGCGCGGCAGCACGCTGACACCCTCCTGGCGCGCGAGTTCGAGTGTGCGCTCCGCCTCCGCGACGGTGCGCGGCGCAACCACGCCGAGCGGCATCATCTGATAGTGCGAGGCGTCGGTCGCATAGCGGCCGCGGCTGAAGCGGTCGAACATCACGTCGCCGGTGATCTCGGCCTTCAGCTTGCGTTCCAGCCCCGGCAGCAGTTGCGCGGCGGTCATTGCAGACTCTTGTTCTCTTTCATTTCGTATAGCTTGAATGACTCTTGCATCCGGCCTTGACCGCCACAAGCGCGCAAAGAGACTCCCCGGCGCGGCTTCGATATGCCAAAGAATGACCGTCACGCGAGGGAACCTCATGTCCCAAAACTCCTCCCGCACGGCGGGCCGCCATTTCCTGCAGATCCCCGGGCCGACGCCGGTGCCGGACCGCATCCTGCGCGCGATGGATATGCCGGTGATCGACCACCGCGGGCCGGAGTTCGGCAAGCTCGGCCGGCGCGTGCTCGACGGCATCAAGACGATCTTCAAATGCGCCGGGCCGGTGATCATTTACCCCGCGTCAGGGACCGGCGCCTGGGAGGCCGCGCTCGCGAACACCATGTCGCCCGGCGACAAGGTGCTGATGTACGAGACCGGCCACTTCGCCAGCCTGTGGAAGGCGATGGCGGTCAAAATTGGCATCGATCCGGAGTTCATCGCGTCGGATTGGCGCGCCGGCGCCGACCCCGCCAAGATCGAGGCACGGCTGCGCGAAGACAAGACGCGCGAGATCAAGGCGGTGTGCGTCGTGCACAACGAGACCTCGACCGGCTGCGTCACGCTGATCGGCGAGGTGCGCCGCGCGATCGATGCGGCCGGCCATCCGGCGCTGCTGATGGTCGACACGATCTCGTCGCTCGGCTCGATCGACTATCGGCACGACGAGTGGGGCGTGGATGTCACCGTCGGCGGCTCGCAGAAAGGGCTGATGCTGCCGCCGGGGCTCTCGTTCAACGCGCTGAGCGACAAGGCATTGAGCATCGCGAAAAGCGCGAAGCTGCCGAAGTCGTACTGGGGCTGGGACGAGATGATCGCCAACAACAAGAACGGCTTCTTCCCCTACACGCCCGCCACCAACATGCTCTACGCGCTCGGCGAAGCGATCGACATGCTGCACGAGGAGGGGCTGGAGAACGTGTTCGCGCGGCATGACCGCCACGCCGAGGCGACGCGCCGCGCCGCGCGCGCGTGGGGGCTGGAGATTCTGTGCAGGGAACCGCGGCACTATTCGTCATCGCTCACCGCGCTTCTGATGCCGGCCGGACACGACGCCGATGCGTTCCGCAAGACTGCGCTGGAGCACTTCGACGTCTCGCTCGGCACCGGACTGTCGAAGGTCGCCGGCAAGGTGTTCCGCATCGGGCATCTCGGCGACACCAACGACCTCACGATCGTGGGTGCGCTCGCCGGCGTGGAGATGGGGCTGGCGCTGGCCGGCGTGCCGCACCGCAAGGGCGGCGTGCAGGCCGCGATGGATTATTTCGCAGGCGCCGCTAGTCCCGCGCGTGCGGCGGCGGAGTAATGCTTTCTTTCCCCTCTCCCGCTTGCGGGAGAGGGTGCCGAACGAGCGAAGCGAAGTGAGGCGGGAGAGGGCTTAATTCGAAGAGCCCTCTCCCGGCTCGGACCTTCGGTCCTCGCCACCCTCTCCCCGCTTCGCGGGGCGAGGGGAAAGCGCGCGTGTTGAGAGATTGAAGCGTGGCTGACACCCAACCTGACCCCTTCCCCATCGTCGACCCGCACCAGCATTTCTGGGATCTGTCGCGCAACTATTATCCCTGGTTGTGCGACCCCAAGCCGGTGCACTTCCGCTACGGCGATTATTCCTCGCTGAAACGCAACTACCTGCCGCCGGACTACCTGCGTGACGCGGGCGCGCTCAACATCGTCAAGACCGTGCACGAGCAGGCTAACTGGGATCCGGCCGACCCGGCCGGGGAGACGCGCTGGCTCGAGGAGGTGCAACGCGAATACGGCTATCCCCACGCGGCGGTCGCGGCGGCATATTTCGCGCGCGACGATGTTGCAGACGTTCTGGCAAAGCATGCGCGCAGCAAGCTCACGCGCGGCGTGCGCAATTTTCCGGCTTCGGCCCCCAGCGCCGCAGAGGCCAAGCGCGGCGAACACGGCTCGATGGACGATCCGAAGTGGCGGCGCGGCTATGCGCTGCTGGAAAAATACCGCTTCTCCTTCGATGTGCAGACGCCGTGGTGGCATCTCGATGCGCTGGCCGAACTGGCGCGCGATTTTCCCGGCACGCAAATCGTGATCGTGCACACCGCGCTGCCGCATGACCGGAGCAACGACGCGCTTGCGGGTTGGCGCGCGGCTTTGGAGGTTGCCGCCGCGCAGCCGAATGTCGCGATCAAGATCTCCGGCCTCGGGCGGCCCGGCCTGCCGTGGACCCTGACGGCGAACGGGCCGATCATCCGCGACACGATCAACATCTTCGGGCCCGAGCGCTGCATGTTCGCCAGCAACTTTCCCGTCGATGGGCTGGCCGGCTCGTTCCAGGTGATCTATGGCGGCTTCCGCGCCGCCGTGTCGAACCGGCCTGCCGAGGAACGGCGCATGCTGTTCCACGACAACGCCGTGCGCATCTACCGTCTGTGACACAAGGAGAACGCCGTGGATCAGAAGCTGTACGACAAGGGGATGGAGCTGCGCCGCGCCGTGATGGGCAGAGCCTATGTGGACCGCGCGCTCGCCGCCAACCAGGACGACATCGGCAAGCCGATCCAGGACTTCATCACCGAACATGGCTGGGGCGCGGTGTGGGGGCGCGAGGGCCTCTCGCGCAAGACGCGCAGCATGCTCAATCTCGCGATGCTGGCGATCCTCAATCGCCATCACGAGCTGCGCGGCCACGTGCGCGGCGCGATCAACAACGGTGTGACGCGGGAAGAGATCCGCGAGATTTTCCTGCACGTCGGCCTCTATGCGGGCGCGCCCGCGATGCTCGACTCGGTGCGCATCGCCAAGGAGGTGCTGGCGGAGATGGAGAAGGGGTAACTCTTTCTTCCCCTCTCCCGCTTGCGGGAGAGGGTGCCGAGCGAGCGTAGCGAGTGAGGCGGGAGAGGGCTTTTGCTCTAAGGCCCTCTCCCGGCCGCTCACTTCGTTCGCGTCCACCCTCTCCCGCAAGCGGGAGAGGGGAAAGAGGAGCGCGTGGCGTGGCTACAGCCCGAACAAATCCCTTGCCGCCCCTCCCCGCACCCGCTTCGCCTGGGCGGCCGGCAGTGCATCGACCCGCGCGAGGCACCCTTCCATGTCGCCGATGTTGTGCGGGTAGTCCGAGCCGTAGAGCACGCGGTCGGCCGAGCCCGCGACCGCGATGCACATCTCGAGCGCACCCTGGTCGTACACCACGGTGTCGTACCAGATGCGCTTCAAATACTCGCTCGGCTTGTCCTTGATGACCGAGGAGCAGGCCGGGATCATCTCGTGGCAGCGGTCGAGCCGGCCCGCGAGATACGGCAGTGTGGCGCCGCCGTGCGCGGCGATCAGCTTCACGTTCGGATATTTGTCGAGGAAGCCGGAAAAGATCATCCGCGAAAACGCGAGCGTGGTGTCGATCATGAAGCCGATCGGCGGCACCAGGCCGAACTCACCGAGGTGCATGTCCTTCATGCCGGGCGGTGTGCCGGGATGAATCAGTACCGGCAGGCCGAGCCGGTCGATCTCGGCCCAGACCGGCGCGAACGTCTCATCCGTCAGTTCCGCGCCCGCCTCGTTGGCAAGCTGCATCACGCCGACCGCGCCCGCCTTCACGCAGCGGGCAAGTTCCGCTTTGGCGTCGTCCGGATATTGCCACGGGATCGAGGCAAGCCAGCCGATGCGGTCGGGCCGCGCGCGCGCCTGTTCGGCCATCGAGTCGTTGACGATTTTCGCAGCTTTCAGGCTCACCGCACGGTCGCCGAAGAAACAGTTCGGGCAGGTCAGCGAGACGATCGCGACATCGACCTTCGCCCTGTCCATCGCCGCGATGCGCTCCTCGTAGTCCCACATGCCCGGCATCAAGGTCATGAACGGCGCGCCGTCCTTCCAGATCGAGTTCTGCCCGGCGCGCGTGGGCTTTACGTCGTAGACGCCCCCGTGCTGCTGCAGCAGTGCGATCCAGTCGAGCGTGAGCATATGGGTGTGCACGTCGACGACGGTCATGAGCCCTCCATCACACTTTGCGGCGGCCGAATGGTAGGCTAGCCTTTGAAGAAGCAACAGGGAGTGGGCGCGTGACCGGGCTGACGAGACGGACTCTGCTCGGCGCTGCCGCCGCGCCATTGGTCGCCCCTTCGGCGCACGCGCAAGGCTGGCCGAACGGCCCGATCCGTCTCGTCGTGCCGTTTCCGCCCGGCGGCTCGACCGACGCGCTCGCGCGGCTGGTGCAGACCGGGCTGCAACAGCGGCTCGGCGTCAACATCATCATCGAGAACAAGGCGGGCGCCTCGGGTGCGGCCGGCACGGCCGTGTTCGCCAAGTCGCCGCCCGACGGCAACACGTGGCTCATCGTCTTCGATACCCACTCGGTCAATCCCTATCTGATGAACCTGCAGTACGACACCGAGAAGGACCTCGATCCGGTGATGCTGGTCGCGACCGCGCCGTATCTGCTGGCGGTCAACACGAAGCACGAATTCAAATCGCTCGCCGATGTGCTCGCGGCCGCGAAAGCCAAGCCGGACGGGCTTTCCTATGCGTCGGTTGGTTCCGGCTCGGTCGGGCACCTGTTCATGGTGCTGCTGCAGAAGAAGACCGGCATCAAGCTCACCCACGTGCCCTATCGCGGCGGCGGACCGGCCATGAATGACGCGCTCGGCGGCCATGTCGACTTTATCATCGGCAGCGTCGCGCTGGTGACGCCGCAACTCGGCAGCGGCAAACTTCGCCCGATCGTGCAGACCGGCGAGAAGCGCGTGCCTGCGCTGACGGACGTGCCGACCGTCATCGAGACCGTGCCCGATCTCACCGCCTACACCTGGTGGGGCGTGTTCGCGCCGGCCGGCACGCCGCAGCCGACCGTCGAGCGCTTTCACAAGGAGCTCACCGCCTCGATCCGCGAGGAACGCGTCACCAAGGCGCTGACCGAAAGCCAGCAGATGACGCTGGTGCTGTCCACGCCGGAGGAGCTGCGCAAGTTTTCCACCGCGCAAGGAAAGCTCTGGGGCCCGGTGGTGAAGGAGAACGACATCAAAGGGGAGATGTAACGTCCGGTCGTCATCCCGGAAGCCGCCGCAGGCGGCTATCCGGGACCCATGCATCACAGAGTTCTGATATGATGCACCTGCGTTTCGTGGATCCCGGCTCTCGCCATCGCGCGTCGCAGACGCGCGTAAACGCGCTTGAGGCTCGGCCGGGATGACAGGGAGAGCAATGTCGCAATTCGCTCCCAACATCGACGAAGCCGTCGCCGCCATCCCGGACGGCGCGATGGTGATCGTGCCGCGCGAATCCTCCGGCGTGCCGATGGAGGCGACGCGCGCGCTGATAAGGCGCTCGGTGAAGCGCCTGCATCTGGTCGCCCTGCCGACCTCGACCTTGCAGGGCGACATGCTGATCGGGGCGGGCTGCGTCGAAACACTGGAGACCTCGGCGGTCAGCCTCGGCGAGTTCGGCCCGGCGCCACGCTTCACCGCGGCGATTCTCGGCAAGACCATCCAGATGAAAGACGCCACCTGCCCGGCGCTCTACGCGCAGGTGCAGGCGGCCGAGAAAGGCGTGCCGTTCATGCCGCTGCGCGGCCTGATCGGCTCCGACATCCTGACGCACCGCCCCGACTGGCGCGTCATCGACAATCCGTTCGGCAACGACGATCCGATCGTGCTGCTCCCCGCGATCAAGCCGGACGTCGCGCTGTTCCATGCCGCCATGGCGGACCGCGCCGGCAACGTGTTCATCGGGCGCGACCGCGAGCTTTTGACCATGGCGCACGCGTCAGCGCGCACGATCGCGACCGTGGAGAAGCTCTACGACGGCAACCTGATGGACGATCCGGCGCTCTCGGCCGGCACGGTGCCGGGCTTCTACATCGAGACGGTCGCGGTGGCGCCGCGCGGCGCCTGGCCGCTGCAATTGCTCGACCATTATCCGGCCGACGGCGCGCATCTCGCCGACTACGCGAAGGCCGCCGCGACCGCGGAAGGCTTTGCGCGGTATCTCGACCAGTATGTCCATGTGAAGCGCGCCGCGTGACCGGCTTTGCTCCCGAAGAACTGCTCGCCGATACAATCATGCGGCTGATCGGCGACGTGCGCCACGTGGCGGTCGGCAATGCCTCGCCGATCCCGGCGCTCGCCGCGCTCACGTTGCGCGAGCGTGGCGGCGGCATGCCCTACGTGTCGCTGCTCGGCAGCCGGCGCCACATGTTCTTCACCGACGGCGGGCGCGAACTGTTCGACTGCGCCGGGCAGGGCCGCGTCGATGTGTTCTTCCTCTCGGGCGGCGAGATCGACGGCGCAGGCAACATCAATCTGGTCTCGATCGGCGACTACGCGCAACCGAACGTGCGGTTTCCCGGCTCGTTCGGGTCGGGCTATCTCTATTACGTCGTGCCGAAAGTGATCCTGTTCCGCGTCGAGCATTCGCGCCGCACGCTGGTGCGACAAGTGAGCTTCATCTCGGCGCCCGGCGGCAATGCCGACAACGTGCACCGGCCGGGCGGCCCCGTCGCACTCGTCACCAACCGCTGCCTGTTCGCCTTCGACCGGGCCGCCAAGCGCTTCACGCTCGCGAGCGTGCATCCGGGGCATACGGTGGACGAGGTGATCGAGAACACGGGGTTCGATTTCGACCGGCCGGAGAAGGTGCCGGTCACCGAAGCGCCCAGTGCGGAGACGCTGCGGCTGATGCGTGAGACGATCGCGCCGCAGTTGGCAGAGGTCTATCCGCAGTTCGCCGCAAGGGTGTTTGGGGTGAAGGTCGCGCAGACTTCACAATAGCACTCCGTCATGCCCGGGCTTGACCCGGGCATCTCGCTTAGGAGGGCATAATGCGACTTCTATCGGGATGGCCGGGACAAGCCTGGCCATGACGAAGGAATATTACTCCTTCACTTCCTCCGCCATCTGCGCGCGCCAGTCGCGCCGCGCCATGAAGGCGGAGAAGGCCGACATCGCCAGCAACCCGGCGCAGACGATCATCAGCACGAAAGCGATCGGGCGCTGCAGGAAGATCAGCCAGTTGCCGTCCGACATGATGAGCGACTGGCGCAGGCTCATCTCGAAGATCGGCGCGATCACCAGCCCGAGCACCAGCGGCGCCGGGTCGAAGCTGAACTTCTTCAGCGCATAGCCGACCACCCCCATGATCAGCATGATCCACACATCGACGATCGAGTGGGCGACCTCGTACACGCCGATCACGCAGAACATGATGATGAGCGGATAGAGGTAGGCGTAGGGAATGCGCAGGAGATGCACGAAAATGCCGACCAGCGGCAGGTTGAGCGCGAGCAGCATCACGTTGCCGACATACATCGAGGCGACGAAGCCCCAGAATACTTCCGGGTGATCGTTCACCAGGCTCGGCCCGGGCGGCACGCCGTGGATCATCAGCGCCGCCATCAGCACGGCCGTGACCGGCCCGGTCGGGATGCCGAGCGCAAGCATCGGCACGAAGGCGCCGGTCGAGGCCGCGTTGTTGGCCGATTCCGGGCCCGCGACGCCGGCGACAGCGCCCTGGCCGAATTCCTCCGGGTGCTTCGAGATCTTCTTTTCCACCGCGTAGGAGAGGAAACTCGAAATGATGTGTGCCGAGCCCGGAATGATGCCGATGAGGAAGCCGAGCACGGTGCCGCGCGCGATCGGCCAGCCGGAATCGCGCCACTCCTGCCGGTTCGGCCACAGCTCGCGCAACTTCGGGCGGATCACCTCGCCGGTCACCTGGTGGCTCGGAGTCGCCAGGATTTCACCGAGCCCGAACAGTCCGACCGCAACCGGCACGATGCCGATGCCGTCGCCGAGCTCGGGAATGTCGAACGAGTAGCGGAAGTGACCGCTCAGCGGATCGATCCCGATGGTCCCGAGCAGCAGCCCGAACGCCGCCATCAGCAGGGTGCGCGAGAGCGACGTGGTCGACATGTAGGCGAGGAACACGAGGCCGAGCACGAGCAGCGCGGTGTATTCGGGCGGGCCGAACTTCAGCGCGATGGTGGCGAGCGGCGGCGCGACCAAGGTCAGCACGATCACGCCGAAGGTGCCGGCGATCCAGGAGCCGACCGCCGCAATGCACAGCGCCGCGCCGGCGCGGCCCTTGCGCGCCATCGCGTTGCCGTCGATGCAGGTCATCACCGATGAGGCTTCGCCCGGGATGCGCAGCAGGATCGAGGTGGTCGAGCCGCCGTACTGCGAGCCGTAATAGATGCCGGCGAGCATCACGATGGCGTTGGTGGCGTTCAGTCCGAAGGTGATCGGCAGCAGGATCGAGATGCCGGCGAGCGGCCCGATGCCGGGCAGCACGCCGACCAGCGTGCCGACCAGGCAGCCGAGGAATGCGTACCAGAGAACCGCAGGCTGCAGCGCCACAGAAAAGCCGAGCCAGAGTGAGTCGAGGGTGACACCCATTCTAATCCTTTGTCGCGATGCAGCTCTTGACTAAGACTCGCGGAAAACCGGTACCCACTTTTCCTGGCGTCGCTCCTAGAAGCCCAGAATTCCGGTCTCAAGCGGAGACTTGAGCGCCTTGCCGAACACCCACCAGGCGATCATCGTCAGGCCGATCGAATAGGCCGCCGCGTTGAGTACCGGCTTGCGCTCGACCACGATCAGCAGCGTGAAGACGAGCAGCGTCATCGTCAGGATGAAGCCGAGTGTCTGGTAGAGCGTGATTGCGATGCCGGCGATCACCACGACCATCAAGGCGTGGCTGCCGTCGCTCCATTCGATCCCGGCGAACGGCTGGCTCGCGGCGGCGCCGAACAGCAGGGCGATGCCGAACACGATCATCAGCACGAGCAACAGCTTTGGCATCATGCCCGCGCCCGGCGACGACAGGCTGCCGAACGGCAGATCGCCGGAGAGCGCGAACACGATGATGCCGAAAACGATGAAGAACGCGCCCGCGATATGATCGGAACGTAGAGAGCCGAAAGAAAAATGCGACCTCATCCCACCTTCCCGATCTGGCGGATCGTCTCTTCGGCGCGGCGTGAGTCCTCGTCCCAGAATTTCGTGAAATCCGCAGCCGACTGATAGCTCGGCTCGAGCCCGATGTTGGCCATCGCGGTGGTGAACTGCGGGCTTGCGCCGGCCTTGTCGATGGCTGACGTGAGCGTTGAGACGATCGCCGCCGGCGTGCCCTTCGGAGCGAACAGGCCGACCCAGAGATAGTACTCGAGGTCGAAGCCTTTCTCCTTCATGGTCGGAACGTCGGGCAGCGCCTTGGAGCGCGTGGCCCCATAGGAGGCAAGCGCGCGCAGCTTGCCGGCCTTGATGTGCGACAGGCTCGCCTGCACCGTCTGCGTGGTCATCTGTGCGTTGTTGCCGAGCACCGCGGTGATCGCCGGTCCGCCGCCCGCGGTCGGCAGATGCCGCATTCCCTTGATGCCGGCCGCGTGCTCGATCATCGCGACCGGAAGATGACTCGCGCCGTAGAACCCGCCGGAACTGTAGATGATCTTGTCCGGCTGTTTCTTCGCATCGGCGATGAATTCCTCCAGCGTCTTCCAGGGCTGCTGATCGTTCACCAGCAGCAGCACGGGGTCGGCGGAGAGCCGCGCGAGCGGGATGAAATCCGCGCGCGTGGTTTTCGGCTGCCGCGCGAACAGCTTGTCGACCTCCGCGTAGCCGGCCAGTCCGTTGTTGTGCGAGAGCAGCGTGTAACCGTCGGGCTTGGCGTTGGCGGCGACCTGCGCGCCGACCGAGCCTGCGGCGCCCGCCTTGGTTTCGACCACCACCGGCTGCTTCAGGATCGGCTCAAGCACGGTCGCGATCGGCCGCGTCACGAGATCGTTCGCGCCGCCGGGCGGGAATGCGTTGAGGATCGTGATGGCACGCGAGGGAAACGCCTCCTGCGCGGCGGCTTCATGCGACCACAACGCCGCAGCCGCGCTGCCGATGACGAATTGACGCCGGTCCATCTCAGCCCTCCACCCTGCCGATCGATTGCACGGCCGCCTCGACGCGCTTTGCGTCGGCATCCCAGAATGCCTTGAACTCCGGCTGATCCAGATAGGCGACGACATCGCCGATATTGGCGATCGCCGACTTGAACTGCTCGGTGTCGGCCACCTTCTTGCTTTCCGCGCGCAGCCGCGCGATCACCGCATCGGGCGTGCCCTTCGGCGCGAACAGGCCGACCCAGATCGAGAACTCGACGTCGTAGCCAAGCTCCTTCAGGGTCGGGACATCCGGCGCCGCGGCGGCGCGCGAGGCTGAGAAGCAGGCGAGCGCGCGCAGCTTTCCGGCCTTGATCTGCGCATTCGCGGCGGCGATCGAGGACACCAGCGCCTGCGCGTTGTTGCCCAGCACCGCAGTGAGCGCGGGCCCGCCGCCGGCGGTCGGCAGATGGCGCAATTGAATGCCCGCCGCCTTGATCAGCAGCGCGGCAGGCAAATGCAATGCCCCGTAAAGGCCCGACGAGGAGAAGATCAGCTTGTTGGGATTGGCCTTGGCGTCGTCGACGAATTCCTTCAGCGTCTTGTAAGGCTGCTGGTCGTTGACCACCAGCACCATCGGGCCTTCGGTCAGCCGCGCGACGGGTATGAAATCCGCGCGGGTGAATTTCGGCGTGCGCCCGAACAACGCGTCCACCGCGGCAAATCCGGAAATCGACGGCAGGTGCGCGAGCAAGGTGTAGCCGTCCGGCCGGGCGCTCGCGGCAAATTGCGCGCCCACGGCGCCCGCCGCACCGGACTTGGTTTCGACCACCACCGGCTGCTTGAGCAGCGGCTCCAGCGCCGCCGCGAACGGCCGGCCGACAACATCGACCGCGCCGCCCGGCGGAAACGGATTGACCAGCGTGACGGGGCGCGAGGGGTATTCCTGGGCGAACGATGGTGTCGAGAGAGCGGCCGCCGTGGTGCCGGCGAGGAATGTTCGTCGGTCCATGTTTCCTCCGATTTTCTTGTGCCGCCCCCGGCTTTTGGGCGCGATGCTATCGGCATGCCGGCGATCCGGCAACAAGCGGAGTTTTCATCACCGGAAACGCGCGCAACGCTTGCCGCTCCACCGGCACACCGGCATGATCTGGCGCATGGCCGATGCGGCAATTCTCGCAACTCCCGCCGCGCAGCGCGAAGCGCGCTGGCGTGTCGTCTGGCGCAATGCGTTTCCGTTCCTGGCCCTGGGCGCGATCTGGGAGACCGTCGCGCGGGCCGGCGTCTTCCCGCCGCGGCTGTTTCCCACGCTCGAAACGATAGCGGCGGCGTTCTGGCGCCTCACGCTCAACGGCATCCTGCCGCATCACGCGCTCGACACGATGGTCCGGCTCGGCGCCGGCTTCGCGCTGGCGGCAATTGCGGGTGTCGCGATCGGGATCGCGATGGGCCGCTCGCGCACCGCGGAAGACATTTTCCTGCCGCTGGTCAGCATCGGCGCGCCCATCCCCGGCCTCGCCTACGCGCCGCTGTTCCTCCTCTGGTTCGGGCTCGGCAACACCTCCGCCGTGCTGCTGGTGGGCTTCGTGTCGGCCTTCCCGGTCGTCTTCAACACCTGGACCGGCGTGAAGGCCGTGAAGGAAATCTGGGTGCGCTCCGCGCAGGCAATGGGCGCGGACAATCGGCGCCTGTTCCGCTACGTCATCCTGCCCGGCGCGCTCCCCTACATCCTCACCGGCCTGCGGCTCGGCCTCGCGCAGGCGTGGCGTATCCTGGTGGGCGTCGAGATGCTCGCCGCCGTGCCATGGGGACTGGGCTGGATGATCTTCGGCGCGCGCGAGTTCCTCAACATGGACGTGATGCTCGCCGGCGTGGCGGTGATCGCGATCATCGGGCTGGCGCTCGAGAAGCTCGTGTTCCAGCGGCTGGAGAACTTCACCGTGGTGCGCTGGGGGATGATGGCATGAGCGACCGGATGCGCTCCTGGTCGCGCGCCGCGGTCACGCTGCTGCTGGCTGCCGTCGTGTATGAAGCGCTGGCGCGCTCGGGATGGTTTGCCCCGGCCCTGATGCCGACGCTGCCGAAGGTGGCAAATGCGCTCGTCAACGCGCTCGCCGACGGCACGATGATCGGGCACGCCGCGAGCACGCTCTACCGGGTGATGTTTGGCCTCTCGCTTGCCATCGTGGCCGGGATCCCGCTGGGTATTCTGATGGGCCGGTTCCGCGCGGTGGAGAATTTCATTCTCCCGCTCGCGAGCGCACTGATGCCGATACCGTCGCTAGCCTGGGTTCCGGTGTTCATTCTCTGGTTCGGGCTCGGCAACACCGTCTCGATTTTAATCGTGTTTTACGCGGCGCTCTTTCCGATGCTGCTCAACGCCTGGACCGGCGTGCGCGCCGTGAACCCGCTGTGGCTGCGCGCCGCGGGCGCGATGGGAGCAAACGAGAACGCGCTGTTCTGGAAGGTGATCATCCCTGGGGCCTCGCCCTTCATCATCACCGGCCTGCGCCAGGCCTTCCTGCGCGCCTGGATCGCGGTGGTCGGGGCCGAAATGCTCGCTGCCTCAGACTGGGGGCTCGGCTGGGTGATTTTCGATGCCAAGGAATTTCTCAACACCGACCTGATGCTCGCGTCTCTGGCCGTGATCGGTGCCATAGGTTTCTTCTTCGAGCGGCTGGTGTTTGGATCGCTCGAGCGCGCGACGGTAACGCGCTGGGGCATGGTAAGGGATACGAAAGCATAATGCTCTACGACTATCGGGTCGCAGGAATTAGGCGAATCGCCTATCTTGCGGGAACGGCTGCGGCCATTAGGGTGTTGCCACGAAAGCGACACCGTCATCCGGGAGGATCCGTCGCATGCTTCGCCGACGCGCCACAACGGACTTGCGCCGCAGCGCCATCAGGCTCAGCCTGTTCGACGCCATCGTGCTGGCGCCGGTGATCGCCCTGCCCCTTCTCTTTGTGGTCAGCCTCGCGCTGGTCAGCATGGTGATGCTGCTGACGGTCACCGCCTGTGCGGTTGCCGCCACCATCGTGGCGGACGTGGTGCGGCGCTACTGGCGCGCGGCGCGCCAGCCGGTCGTGATGCCGCGCCGCGCCATCGGGTAGAGCGGATTCGCACAGCGTATTCTGCCCCTTGGCGCAATACGCTTTCGCTATTGCGTCCTACCCCGCTAACCTGCCGTCGTGTCGTCCCGGCTCACCGCGATCTATCACGTCCGCTCCGACGCGCGCGCCATTGAGTCGCGCGCGCAGGCCATCGCGGTCGAGCAGAGCGTCGAGATGCCGCTCTCGGCGATCGATGATGCGGACATCCTCAACGAGGTCGTCGGCAAGGTCGAGGACATCGCCGACACGGGAAACGGCCTGTTCGCCGTGCGCATCGGTCTCGCCGCCGCCACCGCCGGCGACGATCCAGGGCAGCTCGTGAACATGCTGTTCGGCAACACGTCGCTGCAGGACGACGTGACGCTCTACGATGCGGAATTTCCCGGCGCGCTGGTGCGCGGCTTCGGCGGGCCGCGGTGCGGTCTGGCGGGCCTGCGCCGGCGCACCGGCATCAAGGGCCGGGCGTTTACCTGCACAGCCCTGAAGCCCCAGGGCTTGGCGCCGGCGAAGCTCGCCGAGCTGGCGGCGCGCTTTGCCCGCGGCGGTATCGATTTCATCAAGGACGACCACGGCCTCGCCGACCAGGCCTACTCGCCATACATGGCGCGGATCGCAGCGGTGGCGGCGGCATTGACGGTGGTCGAGCGCGAAACCGGACATCGCGCGCGCTACGTTCCGAGCATCACCGGCGATCTCGATATGCTGCGCGCGCAAATAGCCGCCGCTAAAAATAGCGGCGTCGACACCGTCATGGTGCAGCCCATGATCATCGGGCTGTCGAATTTCTCGCGCCTCGTGCGCGAGAATCCTGACGTCGCGTTCTTCGCGCATCCCGCACTCTCGGGTGCGGCGCGGATCGACCCGGCGCTGCTGTTCGGCAAGATCTTCCGCATGCTCGGCGCCGACGCCGTGATCTTTCCCAACCACGGCGGGCGCTTCGGCTATTCGCCGCAGACCTGCCGGCGCCTTGCCGAAGCCGCGCGCGCGCCATGGCATGGCCGCGAGGGCACAATTCCGGTTCCGGCCGGCGGCATGACGACGGACCGCGTCGCCGAGATGCTTGATTTCTACGGAGCCGAGGTCATGTTGCTGATCGGCGGTGCCCTACTCGATGCGGGCGAACGGTTGAGCGAGGAAACCGCGGCGTTCGTCAGCAAGGTCAAGGATTATCAGTATGCCGAAGGTACAGGCCAGGCCTCATGGTGAGGCGCCGGCTCGCGTCGCGCACCGCGCCGCGACGGCCGCCTTCGGCTGGCAAGGCGTCGAGCAGCGTCCCTACAAAGAAGACGAGCGCGCGCTCTACAAGACGATCACGCGGCAGGTGCTGTTCTCCGACCCCAAGATGGCGGGCGAACTGCGTTATTTCGAGGTGGCGCCGGGCGGTTTCTCCACGCTGGAGCGGCACGAGCACATGCACGGCGTGCTGGTCCTGCGCGGGCGCGGGCATTGCCTCGTCGGCGACGAGGTGAAGCGGCTCGAGACGCGCGATCTCGTCTCAGTGCCGCCGATGACCTGGCACCAGTTTCGCGCCACCACGGACGAGCCGCTCGGCTTTCTTTGCATGGTCAATGCCGAGCGCGACAAGCCGCAACTGCCGACCGCCGACGACGTGGCGCGGCTGCGCCGCAATCCCGCGATCGCGGCGTTCCTCGACGGCAAGCCGCGCACATGACGTCCAACACGAACGGCCCGGTCCTGTGGGACGTCGACGTGCGCGGCGTCGCGACCGTCACGCTCAACCGCCCTGAGGTGAACAACGCCTATGACGGCGCGATGATCGACGGGCTGCTCGCCGCACTCGATGCGCTTGGACAGGAGAAGGGTCTGCGCGCGGTCGTGCTCACGGGCAGCGGCAAGCATTTCCAGGCCGGCGCCGATCTCAGATGGATCAACGCGGTGCGCAAGTCCTCAGCCGGCGAGAACCTGCGCGTGTCGCGCGCGACCGCAGAGGCGGTGCAGCGGCTGAATATGGCGCCGGTGCCGACGCTCGCCCTCGTCCATGGCGGCTGCTTCGGCGGCGGCACCGGCATGATTGCGGCCTGCGACATCGTGCTCGCGGCAGACAACGCGGTGTTCTCGATCGCCGAGGTGCGCTGGGGGCTGCACGCCTCGATCATCATCCCGCAGCTCGCCGACGCGATCGGCGTGCGTCAGCTGCGCCGCTATGCGCTCACGGGCGAACGCTTCGACGCGCACGAAGCGGTGCGTATCGGACTGGCGCACAAGGTGGTGCCGCTCGCCGCGCTGGAGGCGGAGGGCGCGCACATGGTGGGCCATCTGCTGGCGAACGGTCCCGACGCGATCGCGCAGACCAAGGCGTGGATCATGAAATCGGCTTGGGCCGACCTCGACGAGCGCGCGTTCACCGCGCTGGTCGAGAGACATTCGGCCAAGCGCCAATCCGCCGAAGCGGGCGAAGGGCTCGCCTCATTCGCCGAGAAGCGCGCCGGGCGGTGGGACACGGGCTGACGCAACACCCGCCGACCTCATCCTGAGGCGCCATATTGAGATCCGTGCTATCGACAAAAAGAAAATCCTCCCGGAAACGCCGATGCCGCACATTGAAGTTCGCGATGTTTCGCTCGCCTACGACACGCCCGCGGGCCGTGTCGCGGGCGTGCAGGCCGCAAGCTTCGAGATCGAGCAATCCGAGTTCCTTTGCATCGTGGGACCATCCGGCTGCGGCAAGTCGACGCTGCTGAACCTGATCGCCGGCTTCCTGACGCCGACTGCGGGCGAGATCCGCATCGGCGGCAAGCCGGTGAACGGTCACGGCCTCGACCGCGGCGTGGTGTTTCAGGATTTCGCGCAGCTTTTCCCGTGGCGCACCGCACTCGGCAACGTCACCTTCGGGCTGGAGATGAAGGGCGTCGGCAAGGCCGAGCGCGAGGAGATCGCGCGCAACCAGTTGCGGCTGGTGAAGCTGGAAAAATTCACCGATTCCTATCCGCATCATCTTTCCGGCGGCATGCAGCAGCGCGTCGCGATCGCGCGCGCGCTCGCCTACAATCCGTCCGTGCTGCTGATGGACGAACCGTTCGCGGCGCTCGACGCGCTCACCCGCGACGACATGCAGCGCCTGCTCGCCGACGTGTGGCGCGAGACGCGCAAGACCGTGATCTACGTGACGCACAATGTCGCGGAGGCCGTGTATCTCGCGGACCGCGTGATCGTGATGACGCCGCACCCCGGCAGGGTGAAGGCTTACGTCCAGGTCGCGCTGCCGCGCCCGCGCGATCCCTTGAGCGTGGAATTCCTTGAGTATCAGAAAGAGCTGTTGAATCATCTGGGGCAAGCCGCAAAGGTCGACGCCAACGGAGGAACGCCATGACGATGCAGATGTCCCGCCGGCATTATCTCGCTGCAAGCGGCGCGCTGCTGACCGCGGCGCTCGCGCCGCGCGGTGCGTCTGCGCAAATCACGATCCGCCAGGGCTATCAAACCAATTTGTGGGGCATGCCGACCTATTACCTGCTGCGCTCCGGCCTTTTGGAGAAGCGCGGCCTCAAGTTCGAGGAGTTCGGCGTGCCGTCCGGCAATCTCACCATGCAGCAGATGGTGGCGCGCCAGGTCGATCTCGGCACCTACGCGGGGCCGTCGCTCATCCTCGGCCACGACAAAGGCGGCCTGGTCGCGATCGCGCAGATCGAGCATGTCGGCAAGACCGCGAGCGTGATGGTGCGCAAGGATCTGAACCTGACCAAGATGGAACAGCTGAAGGGGCTGAAGATCGCCAATCAGACCGGCTCCTCGGTCGGCAACATCTTCGTCGACCAGATCGCGCCGTCGCATGGCCTGAAGAAGGGCGACTACCAAGAAGTGCGCATGAACGTGAACGACATGATCACCGCGCTATCGGCGAAAACCGTGGACGCGATGGTGAACGTCGAGCCGTACAACGCGATTGCCGAAGCCGACGGGCTCGCCGTCAAGATCATGAACTACTGGGACGTCGACAAGATGCCGGTGTTCATGGCGGCGACGCCCGACTTCATCGCGAAGAGTCCGGACACGGTGGTCGCTTACCTGAAGGCCTGGCTGGACGTTGCCAGGGACTTCAAGAGCGAACCCAACAAGGTCGCCGACGCGATCTATTCGTTCTACACCTCGAAAGGCTATTCGATGTCGCAGGACACGTTCCGCAAGGCGATGAGCACCGTGGATGTCGACCCGGGCTTCCCGTCCGATCTCAAGCCCTACATGCAGGAGCAGGCCGAGATCCTGTTGAAGGAGAAGAAGATCGCCGCGATCCCGGACTGGGGCAAGGCGCTGCGGCCGGACTTCATGGAGAAGGCAAGGGCGGGGGCGTAGCAGGCAGGCCGGTACTTGCTCGGCCCACGGCCTCCGGCCATTGTTTCCCAATCAACTGCCCAGGAGAGGAAGAGATGTTCACGCACGTGATGGTTGGCGCCAAGGATATTGAGGCGTCCAAGACATTCTACGACGCCGTGCTCGGCGCCATCGGCGTACCGGCCGGCCAGTTTGATCCGAAGGGGCGCGTTTTCTATCGAACGAAGACGGGCGCGTTCGGCATCACCAAGCCGATCGACGGAAATGAGGCGTGCCACGCCAACGGCGGGACCATCGGCTTTGCGTGTATGGGCCCCGAGCAGGCCAAGGCCTTCCACGACGCCGGCGTCGCAAACGGCGGCAAGAGCATCGAGGACCCGCCCGGCTGGCGTCAGGGCGCCGCCGGAAGGATTTATCTGGCCTACCTGCGTGACCCGGCTGGCAACAAGATCTGCGCGGCGCATCGCGAGCCCAAGGCATAGGGTGTTTGCGCCTGTCTTCGACGGGCTGACGGAGACGTGAATGCCCGACCAGATCGAATGGAATTTCAAGCTCCTCGCCCATCACGCGCTCGAGGGCTTCGGCGGCATGGGCGAGGGCATGTCGATCCAGATCGCCAAGGATGGCCGGCGCATCATCTGGCTCGCGCACGAGAGTGCGCCGAAGAACTTCACCGCGGTCGATGTGTCCGACCCGCGCAAGCCGAAAATCGTGGTGCAGACCGAGCTGCCGCAGGCCTACATGCGCTCGAACTCGCTCGAAGTCGTCGGCGACATCATGGCGGTCGCGTATCAATGTCAGCAGCCGGGCCAGAAGCCGGCGGGATTCGAGCTGTTCGACATCTCGGTGCCGGAGCAGCCGAGGTCGATCGCATTCGTCGACCGCTCGGGCGAGAAATCCCGCGGCGTGCACCAGCTCTGGTTCTGCGACGGCGAGTACGTGCACATGGCGTCCGGCGCGGCGGACTTCGTCACGCACAACCAGCTCGACGATCAGTGCTACCAGATCTTCGACGTGCGCAATGCTTCAGCGCCAAAGGAAGTCGGACGCTGGTGGATGCCGGGCACGCGCGTCGGCGATGCCGAGCCGCAGCCCACCCGGCACAAATCGCCGATCCTCGACATGGGCATGCGTGCGCACAACACCAACGTCTATCCGCAGCGGCCCGACCGCTGCTACCTCGGCTATATCGACGCCGGCATGTTCGTGCTCGACATCTCCGACAAGGCGCACCCAAAACCCTTGTGCCGCTGGGACAACTCGCCGCCCTATCACGGCTTCACCCACACGGTGCTGCCGCTGTTTACGCGCAACCTGTTCGTCGTCACCGACGAGTCGGTCGTGGACGACGCCGACGACTGGCCGAAGCTCGTGTGGATCCTCGATGCGCGCGACGAAACCAATCCGGTGCCGATCGCGACCTGCCCGCTGCCCTACGATGCGTTCGCGCATGCGGGCGGGCGTTTCGGCGCACACAACATTCACGAGAACGTGCCGCTGCCGACCTCCTGGCAGTCCGACACGATCATCATCGGCACGTTCTTCAACGGCGGCTTGCGCGCCTACGACATCTCCAACCCGTATCAGCCACGGGAAGTCGGCACCTTCGTGCCGAAGGCGCCGCCGTTGGCCCCGCGCGGCACGATCCAGCTCAACGACGTGTTCGTGGACGAGCGCGGGATCGTCTACACGGTGGACCGTCACATCGGCGGGCTCTACATTCTCGAGATGGATTTCTGATGCGGCATTTCCCCTCGCCCGACATCGGCATGTTCGGGCGGCGGCAGCGGCACGCGCGCGCGCACCGGATTCCGGTGCGCATCGTCACTCGCTCGGCCGGAGCATTAAGCCCGGGCACGGCAATCGTCATCGATCGTTTCGGAGCCGATGACGTCATGCCGCTTCCCGGCAGCTGCCCCTGCTGCACCGTGCGAGACAAGCTGCAGATCGTCTTACGGGAGTTGCTGGCTGAGCGCGCGAACCAACACCAAACCGGCGTGGTGATAGAGACGAACAACGAGCTCGGCCCGATCCTGCGCACGTTTGCGACCGAACGCGCGCTCGGCGCCGAGTTCTACGTGGAGGACGCGCCGGATCTGCCGGGTGCCGACGTGCACCAATTCGTGCTGACCCACGATGCGCCGCTGTCGTGGGACGCATTCTGCCGTTTCATGACGACGCTCACGGCGTTGCGCGGCCCTGATCTGCTGCTTATGAAAGGCCTGCTCAACGTCGTGGGCTGCCGCGGGCCGGTGGGGGTGCAGTGCATGGGACACCTCGCCGCGCGGCCGGTCGAGCTGCAGGCCTGGCCCGCAGGCGAGCGCGCAAGCCGGCTGGAATTCGTCACGCGCGGTTTCGATGCAGTATCGGTGCGCGCGATGTTCGACGCGGTGCGGGCATTGTTGCCCGGATGAAGCGCAGCGAAATCCGGGAACGGTGAAGCGGATCGCGATTTCCCCGGATTGCGCTGCGCTTCATCCGGGCTACGCGAAATACGCCCCGCCGTTCACGTGAATGGTCTGTCCGGTGACATAGCGCGCGCCGGGACCGCACAAAAAGCGCACCATCGCGGCGACCTCATCGGGCGAGCCGCGCCGGCCCATCAGCATGTTGTGCGTGAGATGGTGCGCAGGCTTGGGTGCACCCGGATCGCGCGGCGTATCGACAGTGCCGGGCGCGACGAGATTCACCGTGATCTGTGGCGCGAGATCATGTGCAAGGCCGCGGGTGAAGCCGACCAGGCCAAGCTTCGCGGTCGTCACGTGCGCGCGATGTGCCGAACCGGTATGCGCCGACAGCCCGCCGATATTGACGATCACACCGGCGTCGCTTGCTTTGAGATACGGCAGGCACGCCTTGACGCAATGAAACGCGCCGTCGAGCGTGACGCCGAGCACGTCGCGCCATTCCTGGTACGACATCTCCTCGATGGACTTCTCCTGCCGCAGCGCCGCGTTGTTGACCAGATAGTCGATGCGGCCGAATTGCTTCGCCGCATCAGCGACCATCGCATGGACCGCCTTCTCGGCCGCCACATCCGCGACCGCAGCGACCGCCTTGCCGCCGTCGCTCTCGATCTCGGCGACAACCTGCTCGGCCTCTGCCTTGTTCGACCGCACGTTCACAATCACCGCGGCGCCCCCCGCGGCGAGCGCCTTCGCCATCGCGCGACCGATGTTGCGCCCAGCGCCGGTGACGAGCGCAACGCGGCCGGAGAGTTCTTTGTCGGTCATTTACCCCCCGTCGTTGCCGGGCTTGACCCGGCAACCGCGCTTAGAGACGCCCATACCCTCCTAAGCGGGATGCCCGGGTCAAGCCCGGGCATGACGAATGGAGAGATCATCCGCGCAATTCCCCCAAATCGACCCGCCCATCGTACAGCGACTTTGCCACCTTCAACGCCGCTTTCGTCCGCGCCTCGTCCCAGCCGCCGTGGCGGCAATTGAGCGCAAACTTCTCCTCGATGTCGGCGCGCGTCAGCGGTTCCTTGGCGCCGCCGCGGAAATGCGGCTGGCGCTCCTCGATCATGCGGCCGTCGTTCAAGGTGGCGCGGATGTGGCCGGTGAACTCGTCCGGATAAGGGTTCTGCGGGTCGATGCGGTAGCGGACTTTGCCGGCAACGCCAAGCACGCGTTCGTCCGTCACGGCCGCATCGGTGAAATCGCCGAGCCCCACATTGCCGCGCACCAGCGCGGTCGCGATGCAATAGGGTTGCGAGAACTTTCCCGCATAGCCGTTCGCAGACTTCTGCTTGGCGGCGAGCGGCTCCCACAGCCGGTGCACCGTGCCTTCGCCGACGTCGCAGACGATGTCCCTGATGTCCCCGGGCGTGATGCCGCGTGCCGCCAGCCGCCGCGCGCAATCGATGTAGGGATGCGTCATCGTCCCGCATGGATACGGCTTGAACGCCAGCGTCTCCGTCACCCAGCGCTGCCCGAAATCGCCGAGCAGCGCATGGTAATTCCCCTCGGTCGTATGCGCGAAGCCGTGGAACAGCCCGTGCGTGCCCTCGAACACGGTGCGCGGCCCGGAAAATCCCGCGCGCGCCATCAAGGCGGCGCGCAAGCCCGATTGCGCCGCCCAGCCGGCATGCATGCGCTTGGTCCACGCGCCCTCGGCGAGATACTCGATGATGCCGCTCGCCATGCTGCCGGCGATGCCGAGCGCATCCACGGTCTGCTTTCTATCGAGCCGCAACGCCGTAGCCACACCGGCAGCCGCCCCCAGTGCGCCAAACACTGCGGTCGGATGAAAGCCGGCTTTGTGCACCGCCTTCGGGACCACCATGCTGAGCCGGCACAGCACCTCGACGCCGATCGCGATGCCGCGCAAGGCGGCCGCGCCATCCGGATTGTGCCGCTCGCAGGCCGCGAGCACCGCCGGCACCACGACGGCGCCGGCGTGCACCGGACCGCCTTCGAACGTGTCGTCGAAATCCTCGCCATGCGCCGCCGTGCCGTTGACCAGCGCCGCGCCCGCTGCACCCAGCGTGCGCGCGTGGCCGATCGCGGTGCAGGGCCCGTCATCGTCGCAGGCGGCGAGCGTCGCCTGCACGTAGTCTTCATTGCGCGCCGTGACGCAGAGGCCGATCACGTCGACCGCAAGATCGATGCACTTCTCGCGCACGGCACCCGGCACGTCGAGCGCGAGCGTGCGCTCGGCCAGTTGCTCGGCAACGGAGACTGCGGGAAGCGCGCTCATGAACGGAAGCGGACCCCGCCGCCGAAGCCCGGAATGCGGTTGATCGCGACCACCACCGCGAAGGTGATCACCAGCATGATGATGCCGAGCACCGCGATCGCACCGAGGTCGCCGGATTCGTTGAGATCGAAGATCAGCACCGAGATCACCTTGGTCTCCGACGTGAAGAGGATGATGGCGGCGGAAAGCTCGCGGATCACGCCGACGAAGATGAAGCACCATGTGGCGATCACGCTGGTGCGCAGCAGCGGCGCCGTGATGTGGCTGAGCGCCTGCAGCCGCGTCGCGCCGAGAATGCGACTCGCCTCCTCGAGATCGACGCTCACCGTGCGGAACGCCGCCTGCAGCTGCTGATAGGCCGCGGGCAGCGCGATGGTGACGAACGCGATGAGCAGGATCCAGAGCGTGCCGTAGAGCACGAAGGGCGGGCGCGTGTAGGAGAGGAACAGGCCGACACCGAGCACGATGCCGGGCACCGCAACCGGCGCGGTCGCAAGGAACGCAAGCGCACGCCAGCCGGCGATCGCCCTCCGCGCGGTGAGATACGAGATCACCACGGCGATGATCGTGCCGATGGTGGCCGAAAGGAAGCCGAGGATGAAGGTGTTCTTGAACGCGAGCTTGGTGGCGGAGAGCTCGAAGAACACAAACTCGATGTTGTGCAGCGTGAAATTGGTAAGCGAGACGAATTGCGAAGCGGTGCGCGAGAACGCCGCATTGAGCAGCGCCCCGTAGGGCAGGAACACCGGGTTCATCAGCACCAGCATCGCAAGGCCGAGCGCGACCCATTTCCAGCCGCCGAGCTGCACCAGCCGCGGATTGCTTTGCTTGCCGCCGACCACCGCGTAGGAGCGCCGGCCGAGGATCATGTGCTCGGCGCGCAGCAGCAGCACGGTAAGAACGAGCAGCGGGATCGAAGCCGCGGCGGCAAGCTCGGGCTTCGGCGGGTACTGGAACAGGCTCCAGATCTTGGTGGTCATCGTATGGAAGCCGGCCGGCAGCGCAAGGATCGCGGGCGAGCCGAACAGCGTCATCGCCTGCAGGAACGCCACCAGCGCGCCGGCGAGCACGGCCGGCAGCGCGAGCGGGATGGTGACGCGCCGCGCCGTTACCCACATGCGGCCGCCGAGAATGGAGGAGGCGTCTTCGAGATCACCCGGAATGCGGTCGAGCGCGTTCGCCACCAGCACGAACACGTAAGGGAACGTGTAGCAGGAGATGACGAAGATCAGCCCGGGCAGCGTGTAGATATTGAACAGCGGCTCGGCGCCCGGATCGCCGATAATGCCGCGGTAGAGCTGGTTGAGCAGGCCGGAGTTGGGCGCGGCGAGCAATTCCCACGCGATGGCGCCGAGGAACGGCGGCGTGACGAACGATGCGGTCACCAATGCGCGGATCGTGCGGCGCAGCGGCATGTCGGTGCGTGCGACCAGCCAGCCCATTGGCGCCGCGACCACGCAACAGATGATGGCCGACGACGTTGCGAGGATGACGGTGGTGATCAGTGGATCGACGAATGTGGGATCGGTGACGAGCTTTGCGAAATTGTCGAGCGTCAGCGCGCCCGTCTTGTCGGTGACGCTGAAATACGCGAGCCACGACATCGGCAGCACGATCAGCGCGATCAGGATCGCGGCGAATGCGATCAGGATCGGCCAGGAGGGGTCGAGCCGTGCGCGGCGTGGGGCCGTGAGGGCGAGGGTCATGGGGCCGCCAGCGCAGAAACGCGAGCTGCGAGATTACGTGCAACACGTGCCTCTAGCGTTCCCTCCCCCCTTGCGGGGGAGGGACAGGGAGGGGGGTATGCGGATTCGATGAGCGCAAACTTGCACCCCCCTCCCCACCCCTCCCCCACAAGGGGGGAGGGAGCCACACGGCGTTCGCGGCGCCTCTGACGATCAATAATGAACATCACACCCCAAACAACTTCGCATAGCGCGCCTTGATCTCCTCGGCCTGCGCCTCGACGCCGGCGGCATCGTCTTTCATCAGCTTGATGTCGGAGAGCTTGGCCGCGCCGGGCTTGCCGGTGACCTGATCGTGCAGCGAATGCTGGCGCGCGAAGTCGACCAGCAATTGCTGGCCCTCGCGCGCGTGCAGCCAGCTCTGGAACAGGCGTGCGGCGTTCGGATTCGGCGCCGACTTGAACACCGCGGTCGGGCCGGTGACGAACGGTGTGCCCTCGCTCGGGTAGACGACCTCGACCGGCTGGCCGCGCTCCTTCAGCTGGATCAGATTGTAGTCGTTGCCGTCGGCCATCACGGCACGCTCGCCGAGCGCAAGCTTCTTCGGCGGATCGGTCGAGGACTGCACCTGCATGACCTTCTGTTTGGCGAGCTTCTCCAGATAACCCCAGCCGAGCTCGCGCGCGATCTGGAACGTCGCCGTCATGATCGTGCCCGAATAGGCCGGATGCGCCTTCACCATCTTGCCCATCCATTTCGGGTCGAGCAGGTCGGCGAAGCTCGTCGGCGCATCCTCCGGCTTCACGAGGTTCGTGTTGTAGCCGAGCGAGGAGAGCCACACGCGCGTCAGCGCGCTCATGCCGTCTGGATCGTGATACTGCGCGGGGAAATGCCGCGCGACGTCTTCCGGCACGTAGGGGGCGAGCCAGCCGTTGCGCTTCCATACGATAACGTGCGCGCCGTCGGCGGTGTTGACCACGTCGACGGCGTGGATGTTGCTCGCCATCTCCTGGCCGATACGCTGGAACACGCGCTCGGCGCCGGAGCGCTCCACGCGCACCGCAATGCCGGCATATTTCGCCTCGAACGCCTTGGCGAACTTCTCGGCCACCGGCAGATCCATCGCGGTGTAGAACGCGAGCTTGCCCTCCTTCTGCGCGGCGGCGATCAATGCCTGCGTCACCGGCTCGGCCGGCGGCGCGGCGGCGGCGCGCGTCGCGAACGCCGTCGATGCCGCGAGCGCGGTGGTGGAGCGGAGGAGCGCGCGGCGGGAAACCTTCACGCGCATTACACCCGAAAGATCCTGGTGTAGTGCGCCTTGATCTCCTCGCTATTCTTCTCGACCGCCGCGGCATCGTCCTTCATCACCTTGATGTCCTTGAGCGGCGTGCGGCCGGGCTTGTCCTTCGCCTGGGCGTGGACCGAGCGCATGCCGCCGGTCTCGATGATCAGCTGCTGGCACTCGGGCGAGAAGCAGAAGCTCTGGAACAGGCGCGCGGCGTTCGGATTGGGCGCGTTCTTGAACACCGCATTCGGCCCGACGATCAGCGGCGTGCCTTCGCGCGCATAGACCGGCGTGGTCGGCTTGCCGCTCTCGTGCTGCTGCAACACGACGTATTCGGCGCCGTCGGCCATGACGGCGCGCTCGCCGAGCGCGAGCTTCTTCGGCGGATCGGCCGCCGACTGCACCTGCATGATCCTCTGCCTGGCGAGCTTCTCGAAATACTCCCAGCCGAGATCGCGCGCCATCTGGTAGGTCGCGGTCAGGATGGTGCCGCTGTAGCCCGGATGGGCCTTGACGATCTTGCCGACCCATTTCGGCTCGAGCAGGTCGGCGAAGCTCTTCGGCGCCTCTTCGGCCTTCACCAGCGTGTCGTTGTAGGCGATCACGCTGAGCGTGACGCGGAAGCTCGCGAACATCCCGTCCGCGTCCCTGTGTTCGGCCGGATAATGTTTCGCCACATCCTCAGGCAGGTAAGGCGCAAGCCAGCCGTCGCGCTTCCACACGATCAGGTGCGCGGCATCCGAGGAGTTGGCCACGTCGCAGGCGTGGATGTTGCTCGAGTTTTCCTGGCCAATCCGCTGGAAAATGCGCTCGGCGCCGGAGCGCTCCGTGCGCACCGCAATGCCGGGGTATTTCGCCTCGAACGCCTTGGCGATCTTCTCGGCCACCGGCAGGTCGATCGAGGTGTAGTAGACGACCTTGCCTTCCTTCCTGGCGGCCTCGATCAACGCCGGCGTGACCGGCTCGGCCGGCGGCGCGGCGGCGAGCACGCGGGTGGCGAATGCCGCGCCACCGAGCGCGGCGGTACCCTGCAGCAATGTGCGTCGGGTCAGATTGGGCATCGTTATCTCCCTCAAGCGTTTTTTGTTCGCCCCGCTTATGTGTAGCGTCATTCCGGGGCCGAGCGAAGCGAGGAGCCCGGAATCCATAACCTCGATTCTCTCAGTCCGGCACGATCTCGCATCCCAACATGCTCTCGTGTTTATGGATTCCGGGCTCGCCGCTGCGCGGCGCCCCGGAATGACGTTATCCTACCAGCACGCGGCAGCGCTGCGGCGGCAGCGTGAGCCAGACCTTGTCGCCCTGCGGCACGCTCTGCCCGGCGGACGTGACCACGCGCAGCTGCGCGCCGTCGGCAAGCTCGACCATATAGTCGCGGCTGTTGCCAAGGAAGACATGGCGGACGACCGTCGCCGGCAACACGTTCTGCGCGACCGCCGGCTGCGTCGCCGACAGCGCGATCTCGTGCTGGCGGATGGAAATCGCCGTCGGACTGCCGGCCTCGAGCGGCTCGCCGGTGCAGGCGAGCGCCGCTCCCGCAACCGCGATGTGGTCGGCGTCGAGCGCCTTGCCTTTCAGGATATTGCTCGACCCGATGAAGCGCGCCACGAACTCGGAGCGCGGGCGGTCGTAGATCTCCTCCGGCGAGCCCGCCTGCTCGATCTTGCCGGCATTCATCACGGCGATCAGGTCCGCGGTGGTCATCGCCTCGGACTGGTCGTGCGTCACGTAGACGGTGGTGTAGCGGTATTCGTCGTGCAGGCGGCGCACCTCGAAGCGCATCTCCTCGCGCAGGTTGGCATCGAGGTTCGACAGCGGCTCGTCGAGCAGCAAGGTTTCCGGATCGACGATCAGCGCGCGCGCAAGCGCGACGCGTTGCTGCTGGCCGCCCGAAAGTTCTCCCGGATAGCGCTCGGCCAGCGCTTCGAGCTTGGTCACCCCGAGGATCGCGCGCACCTTCTGCGCGACAGTCGCCTTGTCGATCTTGCGCAGGGTCAGCCCGTACGCGACGTTGTCCGTCACCGTCATGTGCGGCCACAGCGCGTAGGACT
>VBAH01000042.1 GCA_005884685.1 Alphaproteobacteria bacterium | reverse complement strand
TGTCGGCGGCAAATGAAACTGCGCGCTGGAGTGAGCGGGATCGATTTTGTACGAAAATCGCCAGAGCTCTGCTTCTTTTGTGGATTGCAGGGCTAGAAGCACCACACGATGGGCCTGGTCGGTCAGGTGGCCCGATCACTCTGCTGTTCACGAGGCAGGTGGGGCTTCTTTCTCAGGGTGTGCTTCTCCGCCATGCGCGCAACATTCTCGTGACATGGACATCAGAACACCGCTGGAATACAGCCATTGGTGCAATGGTCATTCGGACATGAACCGAATGCTCAGACATTTTTCTAAACCGATTAGCCCACAGCGATGGGCAATTGCTTCGGCAGCACTACGAGCGTGTACGACTAGACCCCTCAGGCGCCATGCCGGCTACTGAGGTGCTCGAATGCGTCGCGTGACCTCCGACTCCGTGAAGCATCGCCGCATCACCTCGTCCGGCAGGCTATCGTAGATACGGTTGGTCACAGCACGCGCTTGGGTTGCCAATTCGTCGGTGCCTTCGAGCCCGATCAGCGCATCAAGCGCGAGTAGCAGGAGCGCCGGATCGCCCGTCCTGTCCGCGACGCTCACAGCAGTCTTGGCGTCGGCGATAGCGTCGCGAGTTCGCGCGAGCGCATGCAGACCGCGCGCCCTAGTGATCAGGCCGAGCGTCTCGTACTTCGGCCGCCCTCTCGCGCGACTCTGGTCGACGCTGTCGGTTGCCGTGGTGACGGCCTCGTCGACGGCGTCTCGCGCCAGCGCCAGCTCAGCCCTTGCCTGCGTTAGACGCAGCTGCCACAACCACTGGTGCCAGCCGGAGGTGCTTGCAGCAGCTGCAGCGGTCTCCTCCAGTAGCCGCTCGGCTCGCCCGGGATCATGAAGGCGGGCAAACGTCAATAGCGAGTCAATCCCGGCGCTGACAATTGGTGGTACAAAACCCGCGCGGCGAGCCAGTTCGCATGCTTCTGTCTGGAGCGCCTCTGCGCCTTCGAAATCAAACAGCGTCAAATGGAGGCCTGCAGCCATCGCCGTGGCACGAGCGAGCATCGGAATAGCGCCATACTTTCGGCCAAAGGTGCGGGCTTCGTGGAACGCCTTGGTGGCCTCGCTGTAGCGCCCCACGGCAGCCAGGTTCAAGCCGAGGTGCGTGAGAGAGTACATGATAAACGTGGTATCGCGGGAAGACCTTGCGGAATCCGCCGCTACCTGGGCCAAAGTCAGAGCCTCCGTCGATCGTCCGGCAAGGTACAGCGTGAGCGCCCCCATCGTGTGAGCTGCCGTCGTCACGCCGGGCGCCCGCGACATGGCCCTGCGGTCCATGTCGATGGCCGCGCCGAGATCTCCAGCCGCCTGCCGGCAGCGTGCCAGCCAGGCAATAGCGTTCGCGGCGAGATCGGCACGCTGCAACCGTTCGGCAAGCTGCAGCGCTTCGGTCGCGTACTGTTCCACGGGACCAGTATCGAGAAGGAGGAACCATGCTCTTGCCAGACCTAGTACGAGCTCGCACCGCCGCTCAATCTGCTGTGTATCCAAGTGATGCAGGGCAGCCTCTAGCTCGCGTACCTCCAGCGTCCACTGCCCCAGCGCGCCGAAGGAAGAGGCGCGCCGTGTATGCAGGTCAACCCGGCGCAACTCAGTCTCGGGTCCTGCAGGCCTGAGTTCAAGCGAGTGCAGCGCCAGGTCGAACAGTCGCGCAGCCTCTTCGTGCGCCAGCCCGTCAGCGGCCCGGTCGCCCGCCCGTGTCGCGTACTCGACGGCTTTGTCGACCGCGCCAGTCGATGCCGCCTGCGAGAAGTGGTAAGCGAGTTCGGCCAGCGGAGGATGCGGCATGTTCTGCGTAAGACGCTCGATGGCGTCGGCGACGCGCCGATGGAGTCTCACCCGGCGTGGGTGACTCAGCTCGTTGTACAGCGTCTCCCGTATCAGCGCGTGCATGAACTCAAAGCGACTCTTCACTTCGTGCGACTCGCTGACGAGTTGAGCGCGGGTCGCCTCCTCGATCGCGTCCAACGGCTCGTTACCTGGCAATTCCGCAACGGCTTCGAGGAGAGTGGCATCGAATTCGCGACCGATGACGGACGCAATGCTGAGCAGCCGATTGCACGCTTCGCTTAGCCGAGACAGCCGTTGGCCGATGACTTCTTTGATTCCCTCGGACAACCCAAGATCTTCGATCTCGATCGTCCTTCCCGTCACCCCGCCAACTCTGGCGATCGCTCCCGTCTCCTTCAGATGCTGGAGTATTTCGGTCGCGAAGAACGGATTGCCGTCGGTGCTGTCCATTACAACCTGAGATAGCTGCGCTGGAGCGTTCGGTCCGACGATCGAATTGACCAGTGCCTTGACGTGCGTGATCTTGAGCCCATGGAGCACGAGCCGCGTTGTACCCCGGTCGCGCCGCAGCGTGACCAGGGTTTCCGCCAGGGGGTGCGTGCGATCAAGCTCACTCTCTCGATACGTCGCCACGATAGCAAACGAGGCCATGCTTGCAGAGCGCATGACGTGCCGCAGTAGCAATAGTGTTGGCTTATCAGCCCAGTGCAGGTCGTCGAAAATCAAGAGCAGCGGTCGCGCCCGCGACCCAACCGCAAGTATGCCCGCCACAGCTTCAAACAGACGGTATCGCTGTCCCTCAGGATCTATGGGCAGCGGGCTCGGAAGGTTAGGTAGGCGATTGCGAAGTTCCGGAACGAATGGTGCGAGTTCGCCGCCGCCGCCGATGGCAGCCAATTGGCCACGGAGTTCGACCTCCGGGCAATGGCGAAAATACCAGCTTAGACATTCGACGAAAGGCTGGTACGGCACGAGATTCTCCTCATCGCTGTACCCCATGAGGACGTTAATCCCTTCGGCGGCGCGACTGCGCGCGAACTCTAGCGAGAGTCGCGTCTTTCCTATTCCCGGCTCACCTGCGACGAGCATCAACTGATGGCGACCATCCTTGGCGCGCTGCCACACGTCCTGCATCTGCCTCAGTTCGGCTTCGCGTCCGACGAAATCAACAGCGACGGTCGCAAGCAGCGAGGGCGGTAGCGGGATGCCCAATCGTGTGCCATGGAGTTCATCGTCGGATGTTTCGCGAACTTCTGAGATGAAACGATATCCGCGCTTCGGTACCGTTTGAATATAGTTCTGCCCATCGGCAGTCGCACCGAGCACCTGTCGCAGCGACGAAATGCCACGGGTCAGGCTGCCCTCTTCCACGGCAACGCCGGACCAAACCCGATCGAGCAGATCCTGCTTCGGGAGCAGACGACCCGCGTTCTGAACAAGTACGGCCAGTAGATCGAATACCTTCGGAGGAAGTGGGACGACCTGGGTACCGAGCAGAAGCTGGCGCTCCTGCTCATCGAGGCGGTACCGATCGAAGACGAATAGGCGCTTGCGTGACATCCGAAAAATTTCCGCAATTCGTCCGAACGCGGTCAGGACTTTTTCGCCCTCTCGAGCGACCCTTGGCGATGCCTATTGTATCCGTTCACGCATTCTAAGGAAACGAACGGTCAGGCGAGGAGGATTTTATGAGCAGAATGGCGGTCACCGTTATCGCACTCTGTCTGATTACTATGATGATTCCCGTGTATACCGTGTGTGCTGATGAGGTGCTGGACTGGAACGCGCATGCCGCTAGGGCGATCGTGGCCGTCGGCGGGCAGGTGCCACCACGTGCCTTGATCAGGCTCGCGATGGTCCACCTGGCGATCTACGACGCGGTGAATGCGATCGAGGGAGCGCCATTTGAGGGCTATGCCAGCGTCCCGTCTGTCGATCGCCCGGCCTCAGAAGAAGCGGCCGCAGCTACCGCAGCCCACGATGTCCTCGTGGCCTTGTTTCCCGCGCAAGCGACTGATCTTGATGCAAAGTACGCGACATCGCTCGCAGCACTACATGAGGACGACGCCAAGGCAAATGGGATCGTTGTCGGCCACCAGGCGGCGAGCGCCATCTTGATCAAGCGTGCCGGAGACGGTCGGGATGCCACTATGAACTACACGCCGGGCTCGGGTCCGGGTGTTTGGGTGCCGACGCCGCCAGCGTTTCTTGCAGCGCTGGCTCCGGAAACCCCGTTCGTGCAGCCGTTTGCCTTAAACTCCGCATCACAGTTCCGTCTAGGGCCCCCATTTAGCCTGAGCAGCGAAGATTGGGCGCGCGACTATAACGAGATCAAGGCGCTCGGGCCTGCGATCGGAAGCATCCGAACTCCAGAACAGACCGACATCGCTCGGTTCTGGAGCGACAATCCTCCCTTGCAGTGGAATCGTGCCTGGCGTGCATTGTCCGTGGCCAAAGGCCTCGGTTTGGCCGACAACGCACGCTACTTCGCCATGCTCGCGACGGCATCGGCCGATGCATTGATTGCTTGCTGGGACGCGAAGTATTTCTACAATTTTTGGCGGCCCGTTACCGCCATTCGAGCAGGCGATACCGACGGCAACCCGGAAACCGCGCCGGATCCGGCGTGGATAGGACTCGTCACCACCCCAAACCATCCCGAGTACCCAGCAGCCCACGGCTGCTTCAGCGCCGCCTCCACTGAGACCCTGAATTATCTGTTTGGCAGCGACGAGGTCGGCTTGTCGATGGACAGCAACGTCGCTGGGCTCGTCAACTCTATCCGAACTTATAATCGCCTCTCAGATGCACTGCAGGAAGTGCTCGACGCCCGGATTTATGGCGGAATGCACTACAGAAACTCGACCCGAATCGGCGCGAACTTGGGAAAGCAGGTGTCCCGGTTTACTACAAGGCATTTCTTCCGTCCCGCTAAACATCACGGGGATAAAGAGAACGAATAGTACATGCGTTGACGAACGGTGACCGGTGACGGTTGCTGTTGGAGCAGCAGCTGTCCGTGGTCCCTTCTTGGCAGGACTGCGGCCCGCTGCCACGAACCGCTCCTCAACAGGGGTAGGTCAATCGCACCGACCAAGAAATTGCTGGCGCCATTCGCGATTTCCTGGGCCGCAACCTAGCGCCTGTCGGTGTTCTCCCATCGGTTCCGCAATAGAAAGCTGTATTGACTGCTGCTCTGGCTATGCCCAGTTGATCGACCATGTATTTTCCCGCGCCCACTAGAATCTCGCGCCGAGGATGCGCGAGGTTAGCACTGGAGGGCACGACCGCGATAAGTATCGGGAAGTTGAGGAACTAATCCGAATGCCGAGAGCAAGAAAATCGCGTGCTGGGACTTAGAAGGTTCATTTGCCCGTCGGCGCCAATTGCGGGACAGATCACGGCGCATTTCGAAGACAGTCCCGACGCGATACGTTAATCGCTGCTAGAAAGCGGTATCTGAGCATTCCGTCGTTAACCGAATGACCATTCTACGAATCGCGGGGCTGTTCCCATGTCTATGTCACGAGAATGTTGCACGTAGGGCGGAGAAGCGCATATGGAGAGAAGTACCTGCGTCGTGAGCAGCAGCCGCGATCTAGTTACAAGAAGGCCGCTTCGCAACGCACTTGTCCGTTTCGCAACATTTCGGAGGACAGCGTCGGCACCTACGATTAGAATTGCGCCATGTGAATACAACGTTCAACGTCTCCGAATGCCTTGTTTAACGCTGCAGGACCATTCTGCGAAGGGGCAGGAGAGCTAGAACCGAATGCGTCTAGTAGGGGAGACTAAATGTTAAGTCGCATTTTTCAGCCGCTGCTGGTTGCTTGTCTGGTTGCAGGCACGTCAAGGGCAGCGGACGATCCCTTCGTAGGCAAGTGGAAGGTGAATCCGTCCAAAAGCAACCCCACCGACCAAATGAAGGTTGAGGTCGCGGGCGCAAACAGATACACGATCACCTTTGCCCCCGGCGCAGCCGACACAGTCGTAGCCAATGGAAGTGACCAGCCGGGCCTCCGCGGGACCACCTTTTCCATCACCGTGGAAGGACCCAACAACTGGAAGGTTATCCGCAAGAAGGGGGGGCGCACGCTCCTGACGGCGAATTGGACGCTTTCCGGAGACGGCAAGACGCTCACCGACGCCTATACGGAATACGAGGACGACGGTTCGATATTGAACT
>VBAH01000041.1 GCA_005884685.1 Alphaproteobacteria bacterium | reverse complement strand
ATACGCGCTCTCGATCTACTACATCATCGCGCTGGCGGAAGCGTCGTCGAACCTCGCGCGCTATGACGGCGTGCGCTACGGGCTGCGCCGCGAGGGCCGCACGATCACGGACATGTACGAGAACACGCGCGCGGCCGGCTTCGGCGCGGAAGTCAAACGCCGCGTGCTGATCGGCACGTACGTGCTGTCGGCCGGTTATTACGATGCCTATTACCGCCGCGCGCAACAGGTGCGGCGGCTCATCTCCGATGAGTTCACCGGCGTGCTGAAGACCGTGGATGCGCTGTTGTTTCCCACATCGCCGGTGCCGGCCTTCGCGATCGGCGACGAGAGCTATGCCGACGATCCGGTCGCGATGTACCTGATCGACGTGTTCACCGTGACGGTCAACCTCGTCGGGCTGCCGGCGATCTCGGTGCCGTTCGGGCTTTCGCGCGAGGGCCTGCCGCTCGGCATGCAGCTGCTCGGACGCGCGTTCGACGAGGAAACGGTCCTCGCCCTCGGTGACGTGCTGTTCAAGGCGCGCCAGCGCGCGTCATGAATCAGTAGAGGAAATAGCGCTGCGCCATCGGCAGCACCTCGGCCGGCGCGCAGGTCAACAGCTCGCCGTCGGCGCGCACCTCGTAAGTCTCGGGATCGACGTGCAGGTCCGGCGTCGCATCGTTGTGCACCATGCTCTTCTTGTTGATCTTGCGCGTGTTCGAGACCGCGACCAGCTCTTTCGCAATGCCGAGCTTCCGACCCAAGCCGGCCTTCACCGCCGCCTTCGAGGAAAACACCACCGAGGAGGACGTCAGAGCACGGCCGAACGCGCCGAACATCGGGCGGTAGTGCACCGGCTGCGGCGTCGGGATCGAGGCATTCGGGTCGCCCATCTGCGCGGCGACGATCGTGCCGCCCTTGATGATGCAGTCCGGCTTCACGCCGAAGAACGCAGGGCTCCACAGCACGAGGTCCGCCATCTTTCCCTTCTCGACCGAGCCGATGATCTGCGACACGCCGTGCGCGATCGCGGGATTGATGGTGTACTTCGCGACATAGCGCTTCACCCGCATGTTGTCGTTGTCGCCCTTTTCTTGGCTCAGCCGGCCGCGTTGCTTCTTCATTTTGTCGGCGGTCTGCCAGGTGCGGATGATCACCTCGCCGAGCCGGCCCATCGCCTGTGAGTCCGACGACATCATCGAGAGCGCGCCGATGTCGTGCAGGATGTCTTCGGCCGCGATCGTCTCCTTGCGGATGCGGCTCTCCGCGAATGCCAGGTCCTCGGCGATCGACGGATCGAGATGGTGGCACACCATCAGCATGTCGAGATGCTCGTCGAGCGTGTTGCGGGTGAACGGCCGCGTCGGATTGGTCGAGGAGGGCAGCACGTTTTTCAGCCCCGCGACCTTGATGATGTCCGGCGCATGGCCGCCGCCCGCGCCCTCGGTGTGGAAGGCATGAATGGTGCGGCCCTTGAACGCACGTATCGTATCCTCGACGAAGCCGGACTCGTTGAGCGTATCGGTGTGGATCATCACCTGGATGTCGTAGTCGTCCGCGACCGAGAGGCAGTTGTCGATCGCGGCCGGCGTGGTGCCCCAGTCCTCGTGCAGCTTGAGCGCGCAGGCGCCGGCCTTGACCATCTCCTCGAGCGCGGCGGGGCGCGAGGCATTACCCTTGCCGGCGAAGCCGAGGTTCACCGGAAATGCATCCGCCGCCTGGATCATGCGCGCGAGGTGCCACGGCCCGGGCGTGCAGGTGGTGGCGAAGGTGCCGTGCGCCGGCCCGGTGCCGCCGCCGAGCATCGAAGTCACGCCCGACATCAGCGCGTCGTCGACCTGCTGCGGGCAGATGAAATGGATGTGCGTGTCGAAGCCGCCGGCGGTGAGGATCTTGCCCTCGCCCGCGATCACCTCGGTGCCGGGCCCGACGATGATGGTGACGCCCGGCTGGATGTCCGGGTTGCCGGCCTTGCCGATTGCGAACACCTTGCCGTCCTTCAGGCCGACGTCGGCCTTCACGATGCCCCAGTGATCGAGGATCAGCGCATTGGTGATGACGGTGTCGACCGCGCCCTGCCGGTTGGTGACCTGCGACTGGCCCATGCCGTCGCGGATCACCTTGCCGCCGCCGAACTTCACCTCCTCGCCATAGGTGGTGAAATCCTTCTCCACCTCGATGATCAGATCGGTGTCGGCGAGCCGCACGCGGTCGCCCGCGGTCGGGCCGAACATGTCGGCATAGATGCGGCGGTCGAGTTTGGCGGGCATGGGGGGGCCTCGTGAGGGTGGGCGAGGGGTTGTCGGACCAGGGGCGAAGCGTATCGTTCCGCTCGGGGCGGTGTCGAGGCGGTGCCGGGGATCGACCACTTCAACTCCGCTTGGTTGGTTGAATGCGTTCGTGAAGAATGCCGTCCATATCGCGCGCGGGCAGGAGCGCCAAGCGATCCTCGATGAGGTCGTGAAGCTCCGGCCGAGGAAAAATGCCCCGCCGAAAGAGCATGAGGCTTGGGACGCCGCGATCAGCGCCGTGATCCGCATCCTCGTCACGCGCTCGGAAATCAACTGATTCCCATTGCCCTATGTACGCCAGCGAACCGACCGATCTTGGCTCGTGCCGTAACCTTTTATCGGGCGATTGCGCGGGTGGCGGAGTGGGGGTGTCGTGCGCTTTGAGCCGGCCACGCAGCGGTCGAACGCGATTGTTCGGCCGATCTGCGCGAAATGCGGGACTAGGATGATGCTCGCTCGCATCGAGCCGGATCATCCGGGCCATGAACGGCGCACCTTTGAATGCCCGAAGTGCGAGCACTCGGAAACCATCGTCGCGAAATTCAATTAAGCATCTGACTCGGGCTTCCATGTTGCCTGGGTTAGCCCCGGCGTGCGTCTCAGCCCCCAAGCCCCGCACGCCGGGGCGCTTCCGCGCCGCTATCCTTCCGGCTTGCTATCATTGGCCTTGGTCTCCACGCGTTTCCAAAACGCGCCTGCGCTTGAGGCCACGTGTTCCTGCAACTGGCTAAAGAACAACCGAAGCCGTTCGGAAACGACGGCCCGCGCCTTCTTCTCCTGCTCGGTGGTTTTCACAGCGCCGCCCCTTCCGTTGGAGGGTGATAGGTCGCCTACGGGGCTAAGTGCGGTAGTAGGCACATGGTTCCGGATTTGTTTCCGAGGCTCGCGAAGAACTAGCGCTGGGCTTCCCCCTCTAAAGCGCGTAAAAGCTCGCTATCGTTGGCACGTACCTCGGCGCCAGTGACTGAGAGACGCGACCGCGCTCCCGCCCAAACGGCAGGGAGAGCGCGATGGCACAGTCCAAAAACCGCATTCTTAACTCGCTCCCGCAAAACATCTTTGCCTCGGTCGAGCGGCATCTCAAACATATAGACCTCTCCTTCGGCGCGATCGTTGCGGAGACGGATCAGCCCGTTGAGCTTGTGTATTTTCCCGACACTGGCGTCATCTCGCTCGTAGTTGACATGGTTGTTGGCGACATGATCGAAACCGCGATGGTGGGACGAGACGGTGTGGTCAACGGAACGTCTGCCCTTGATGGAAAGGTCTCGTTGCATCGCGGTATCGTCCAGGTTGCCGGCGAAGCCCATGTCCTCGCTTCGGACGTTCTGCGAAGTCTGGCCGATGATTTCAAACCTTTGCGGAGTATGCTCATTCGCCACGAGCAGGTGCTGTTCGCGCAGGCGCAGCAGTCGGCCGGGTGCAACGCAAGCCACACCGTGGAAGCTCGCATGTGTCGATGGTTGCTCCGCATTCGCGATTTGACCGGATCAGACAGCATGTACCTCACCCAGGAATTTCTCGCGCAAATGCTCGGGGTCCGTCGCAGCAGCGTCTCTGTGGTTGCCGGAACACTTCAGAAGGCCGGGTTCATCAAGTACCGCCGTGGCAATATTCAACTATTGGATATCGAGCAGATCGAAGCCGGGGCCTGCGAATGCTACCAGACGGTCAAAGATCATTACGAGCGCCTGCTCACCCTTTAGCATCCCGATACATATGAATTTTCCGCCGGTTATGCCGGGTTCCGTACAGACGCGTGCGGAACACCAGAACAAAAATATGTTCTCGAAAGGACTATTCGAGACTAGTTAGCCCACATGGGTAGCGCCATGACCACCATACATTCCCAACTCGAAAGCCATACCGTATTCGAACCGGAAGCGTTAGGCGCGATGTCGCAAGCGTTCCACGACGCATGCAATGCCCTCCACATCTTCGCCGGGGACGAACACGGCCGCCAGGTCGTCGCAACTCGCATCATCGATCTGGCCAGTACCGGAGTTATCGACGCCAAGGCGCTTCGCGACCGTGTGCTGATGGAAGCTCGCACAGCGGCGTAGCCCGTGGTCACGCCCGATGAAATGCGCCTGTTCGCCCTCGATTGCCTACGTTGGGCCGAACTCACCGACAACGCGAGCCACCGCGATCTCATGGTCCGTGTCGCCAAGACATGGATGGCTAGCGCATCGGCTATTGAGCGGCGCGTCACGGATGGCGCCACGCTCGTAAGTGCAGACCTGCGAAACAAGCTGGACTAACCATTCGGCTCGAACATGGGCGACCGCCGACCAACCCGAGGCTTGAACCCGCGCGTCCGCGAAGCGGTCGGCGCGCGGCCTTATAAAGGGACCGCGCCCACCATCGCTTGGCGATTTTTGTTCTCAAAGCCGCCCGATCCCTACAAAGGTCAGCACCAGCCCGACCGCGAAACAGGCTGTGATAGTGAACGAGACCGCCGCTTCGGCAAACTCGTTCCTGACGAAGGCGCGGACCTTGCCGATGGGGTCGCGGCCTTTAGACTGGCGATGGCGGCAGCGAACAGCAGCAACCCGACAATCAACATGAAACCCCCTACGGCAAATTCGTGAGCACCGCTGCCACGCGCCCGATGAACAGCAGCATAATGCCCATTGTGACGCCGACGAGAGCCATCCAGTTTCGAGCAAACGCCTTCTCTTCAAGTCCCCTCGCTTTGAGCAACAAGGTCAATCCAACAGCGAGTGCGATTGCAATCAGCCCGCCAGTGAACCCCATGACCTAACCTCAGTCCTCTCGCGTGACGTACCAGAAGAACAGCGGATAGGTGACGCCCGCCCTGAAGAGCGAGCCAAGCAGCCAGAGCACGGGACTGGGCCGGACATACCAAAGCAGCGCCACCGCGATGAACAACACTACGCCGGCCAGGATCGCGGCCAATCCCCGAAAACTCATCGGCAGATGCTAACGGCCGAGGCTCGTTGTGGCGCTGGCGCATGTTGTCGCAAGGCCAAGCTGATGGAAAGCGGCGACATCAGCCCCGAGACGATGGAGCGGATTGCCGAGGTTTGCTAGGTGCAACCTGATCCGAACGCAAAGCCGCGCGACGCAAAACGATAGCTAGGCTGTTTCATCGTCCGGTTTCATCTTAGATTGTTGCTGCTGGACTTCCTGACGCTGCGGCTGAGATGACGGGACGGGCGCGCGCTCTTCGTTCTTGGAGTCCATTTGTTCTTCATTGAACCCGGCAAGCAGCCCCTCAAGCTGACCGCTGGGTTCGGCGTAAGCGAGCTTCAACCATTCCTGAGCGCGAGTGAGCAGCACTTGCCTTCGTTCGGGGTCGGTGGTCGCGCGGGCGAGTTCAACGCACTCCGCCGCGGCCTTGCGGCATAGCTCGCGATCGATCTTCGGCATACTCAACTCCCGGCCCCCGCAAATAACAAATTCCCTCACGTCCGGAAACCACGAAACGGCTTTTGGGTTTCACATTTATGGCGACAAAGGACCCAAAGCAGTTCCAGGCGCGCAGGATCGTGATTGATCGGTTGCGCCGGTTCTTCGCGGCGCTGCGCGATCAACTGAGCGAAGGCGCGCACGAGCTTTGGAAGCGGGCGAGATGAAGCGCACCGACGAAGCGCCGCCCGCGTTCCGATACCCCGCGCTCCTAGCGCCGCGCGCGCATGTAGCGCGCCCCGCCGAACACAGTTTCCGATCGGGACACAGCGAGACGCTGCGGAGCGCGTCGGCGCGCTCTACGGCCGCGAAAACAAAAGGCGCGGCCCCGAACGCGGCCCCGGCACAAAATCGCAGTCTCGCGACCTCGATTTGTTCAAAGCTAAGTTGTTGAGAACGTTTGGCTCCCCGGGCCGGATTCGAACCAGCGACCAACCGGTTAACAGCCGGTTGCTCTACCACTGAGCTACCGGGGAACACTGAGCCGGCGTCTCAATGGGTGCGCCGGTGTGACGGGCCTATATCAAAGGTGTTGAGGCTTTGCAAAGAAACCGCGCCGCGCCCGCGCGGGTCGCCGCAGCTTGCTGAAATCGCTCGGATTGCGCAGGAGAAGTTGGAGGCCACGCCCGGAATTGAACCGGGGTAAACGGTTTTGCAGACCGCTGCGTAACCACTCCGCCACGTGGCCGGGGATGTCGGCGGAGCTTTGAAACTCCGGCCGGAGGGCGCGCCTCCTATACAGGAGGCCGCCGAGAGCGGCAATGCCGCGAAACCTTGCGTTTTCGCGGGCTGTGCCGCAGAAGATCGGCCGCGTTCACGCTGCGAGGGCAGGGGTTCCCCATGGTCGATTTCGTGCAGGCGCGCCGCGCGATGGTCGACGGCCAGGTCCGCCCGCACGATGTGACGGACCTGCGCATCATCGCGGCGCTGCTCGATGTGCCGCGCGAGCGCTTCGTCCCGCCGGCGCAGCGCGCGCTCGCCTATCTCGACGCCGAAGTGCCGGTCGCGCCCGCGCGCACACTGCTCAAGCCGATGGTGTTCGCCAAGATGCTGCAGGCGGCCGGGATCGCCGCGGGCGAGCGTGTGCTCGATCTCGGCTGCGCCAGCGGCTATTCGAGCGCGGTGCTCGGCCGGCTTGCCGGCAGCGTGGTCGCGCTCGAGGAGGATGCCGCGCTCGCCCGGTTGGCGGGCGAGACTCTCGCCGCGCTCGGCGCCGCGAATGTGTCGGTCGCGGCCGGGCCGCTCACCGCCGGCTGGGCGCAGGGCGCACCGTATGACGCGATTCTGGTCGAAGGCGCGCTCGAGGTCGTGCCGGATGCGCTCACCGCGCAGCTCAAGGACGGCGGGCGCCTCGTCGCGGTCACCGGCAGCGTGCCGATGGGGAAGGCGACGCTGTACCGCAAGGTGAGCGGGCGCATCACCGCCGTGCCGCTGTTCGACGCGGCCGCGCCGCTGCTGGCGGGATTCGCCAGGCCCGCCGCCTTCGTGTTCTAGCGCTTCGGATTTCGCCGCATGTCGCACGCCTCGCGTGCAGCGGCTGCACGGTCGCGCGACTGTGGCGCACTTGCGCCAGTAGCCAGGTTTTATCCCCATGCGACGGCGGCAGGGGTTTCAACAAGTGACCCGTCCGCCTATGATTCTTCCAGTCAGTGGGTATGAGCCGACGGTCACGGTTGGCATTACCCCGCGGGCGGACGGGGTCAAATGGGTGGGTCCGGCGTGCGGTCGGTGCTGTGCGTGGCTGCGGTTGCGGCCGCGCTCGCCCCGTCATATGCCGTTGCCGAGACGCTCGAATCCGCGCTGGCGCAGGCCTACCGCAACAATCCGACCCTCAACGCCCAGCGCGCCGCGTTGCGCGCGATCGACGAGAGCGTCCCGCAGGCATTGGCCAATTACCGCCCGCGCGTGACCGGATCGGTCGATTCCGGCTACCAGCATTTCGAATCGATTTCGACCTCCGGCGGGCAGTTCACCAAGACCAACACCAACATCAGTCCGCGCGGCGGCACCGTCGGACTGGTGCAGCCTGTGTTTAACGGCATGCGCTCGGGCAATCTGACGCGGCAGGCCGAGGCGTCGGTGCTGGCGGGGCGCGAGACGCTGCGCAATGCCGAGCAGACGGCGTTGCTCGATGGCGCGACCGCCTACATGAACGTGCTGCGCGATACCGCGATCCTCGATCTGCAGCGGCGCAACGTGCAGGTGCTGCAGGAGCAACTGAAGCAGGCGCGCGACCGCTTCAACGTCGGCGAGGTCACCCGCACCGACGTCGCCCAGGCCGAAGCGCGGCTCGCGCAGTCGCAATCCCAGGTGCTCGCCGCCGAGGCGAACCTGAAGTCGTCGCAGGCGACGTACCGCCGCGTCATCGGCGCCGAGCCGGTCAACCTGCGCCCCGGCATGCCGGTGGACCGGCTTTCGCCCCGCTCGCTCGAAGGGTCGATCGATCTTGGGCGCAACGAGCACCCGACGGTGACGGCGGCGCAATATACCGTCGACGCCGCGCAGTACGCGGTAAAGTCCGCCGAGGGCTCGCTCTACCCGACCGTGACGCTGGAAGGCGCCGTGGTCCGGCGCTGGGACGTGCAGCCGGGGGTCACCGACCAGATGACCGGCACGGTGCTCGGCCGCGTCGCCGTGCCGATCTACCAGGGCGGTTCGGAGTATTCGATCATCCGCCAGCAGAAGGAAACGCTCGGCCAGCGGCGCATCGAACTCGACGTGCAGCGCGACCTGGTGCGTGCGACCGTCGTGCAGGCCTGGAGCCAGCTCGAGGCGACCAAGGCGCAGATCATCGCCGCGCAGGCACAGGTGACTGCGACCGAGGTCGCGCTGAACGGCGTGCGCGAGGAGGCGCGCGTCGGCCAGCGCACGACGCTCGACGTGCTCAACGCGCAGCAGGAACTGGTGAACGCACGGGTGGCGCTGGTCACGGCGCAACGCGACCGGGTGGTGGCCTCGTTCACGCTGCTCTCGGCCGTGGGCCGGCTCGCGCCGCAAGTCTTGAAGCTGCCGACCGAGACCTACGATCCGCGCGTGCATTACCACCAGGTGCGCGACAAGTGGATCGGCGTGCGCACGCCCGACGGCCGCTGAGCGCAGCCACGAAGGCTCAACCCATTGTGGGTCGGCGCCTCCTGTCCACAGGACATTGCTTGCCTTCGCCCTTGCGGGTGCCATACTTCGGCGAATCCTCGCATATTGCTGGTCTGCGCGGCTGATTCGCGGTCGGCGCAGGGCCGATCCGGATTGCGAGAGGAAAGCAGCGGATGACGCAGGCGGCCAAGGCGCAAGAACCCTCGATGGAGGAGATTCTTGCTTCCATCCGGAGGATCATCGCGGACGATGACGGGGAAAAGCCGGCCGCGAGACCGGAGGCGAGGGCGCCCGAGCCGCCGCCCGCCAAGGCACCCGTGCCGCCGCCGAAGCCCGCTCCCGCACCTCCGCCGGGCAACAAGCAGGACGACATCGATGCGATGATGGCGGGCCTGATGGACGAGGCGCCTGAACCGCCGCCGCCGCCGCCACCCAAGCCGGAACCGGCCGACGTGCTGGAATTGACCGAGGAGATGCAGGCGCCGGCGCCGCCCGCTTTCCGCAAGATCGATGCCACGCAAGACGTGGTGTTCGATGAGACGCCCGAGCCGGCACCGCCGATCCGCGCACCCGCGGAGCCGCCGCGTGCCGCCTATACACCTCCGCCCACCGCAGAGGAGGCGATCATCTCGTCGGCGACCGCGGCCGCGGTCGATTCCGCGTTCAACGCGCTGGCGCACACCGTGCTGGTACAGAACGCCAAGACGCTCGAAGACCTCGTGAAGGAAATGCTGCGGCCGATGCTGCAGCACTGGCTCGACAACAATCTGCCGACCTTGGTCGAGCGGCTGGTGCGCGCCGAGATCGAGCGGGTCGCGCGCGGGCGCGGCTGAGCCCCTGCGGCGCCGCGATCCGGCCCACGAAGGCTGGACAAAACCTTACCCTTCAGAGATAATATAACGCCATGTCCGGTTGCATGGCGCTCGGCATTGGGGGGAAACCATGTTCGAGATTGTCCTCAAGTTCATCATTCTGGTGCTGGCCGTCCTCGTCGTATGGGTCGACTACTCCTGGCTGCCTCCTTTCGTCATCGTCAAGTTTGCGATCGTCATTCTGGTGATCGTCATCCTGGTGATCGAGATCCGGCGTCTGCCGCCGCGCGGTTGATCGCACGGCGGGATTGTTGTGCAGGTCCGCTCGCGCCACGAGCGCGCGCGGTCGTGCCGCCTACTGGTGCAGCCTCGCTCACGAGGTGAGCGGGTTCGCGATCGGTTGCCTTGGCGCCGCTTGCCTCGTGGCGCGCCAATCCCTATCCAGCCCGCATGGCAATCGAAAAAACCTACCACCCGGCCGACGTCGAGGGCCGCATCTACGGGATGTGGGAAGCCGCGCAGGCGTTCCGCGCCGGCCGGCCGGAGCGCGCCAGCGCCGAGCCGTACACCATTGTCATCCCGCCGCCGAACGTGACCGGCTCGCTGCACATGGGTCACGCGCTCAACAACACGCTGCAGGACATCCTCTGCCGCTTCGAGCGCATGCGCGGGCGCGACGTGCTGTGGCAGCCCGGCACCGACCATGCCGGCATCGCGACGCAGATGGTGGTCGAGCGCCAGATGATGGAGCGGCAGGAGCCGCACCGCCGCGAGATCGGGCGCGAAAAGTTTCTGGAAAAGGTCTGGGCCTGGAAAGCCGAGTCCGGCGGCACCATCACGCAGCAGCTCAAGCGGCTCGGCGCTTCGTGCGACTGGTCGCGCGAGCGCTTCACGATGGACGAGGGGCTCTCGAAGGCCGTGCTCAAGGTGTTCGTCGAGCTCTACCGGCAGGACCTGATCTACAAGGACAAGCGGCTCGTTAACTGGGACCCGAAGCTCTTGACCGCGATCTCCGATCTGGAGGTGCAGCAGGTCGAGGTGAAGGGGTCGCTGTGGTACATCAAGTATCCGGTCGAAGGCACTGAGAACGAATATATTATCGTCGCAACAACACGTCCGGAAACAATGCTGGGCGATACCGCCGTCGCGGTGCATCCGGACGACGAGCGCTACAAGCACCTGATCGGCCGGCACGCGATCCTGCCACTGGTCGGGCGGCGCATTCCGATCATCGCGGATGAGTATTCCGATCCCGAGAAGGGCACGGGCGCGGTGAAGATCACCCCGGCGCACGACTTCAACGACTTCGAGGTCGGCCGGCGGCATCATTTGCCGCTGGTCAATGTGATGAACGTCGAGGGCAAGCTCGCGCTGCAGGAGAACGCCGCGTTTCTCGAAAACGTGCCGCCATCCGATGAGCTGAACCAAACGCTCGCGCTGCACGGCATCGACCGTTTCGCCGCGCGCAAGCGCATCGTCGCGACGCTGGAAGAGAAGGGTTTGCTCGACAAGATCGAACCGCACACCCACATGGTGCCGCATGGCGATCGCTCCGGAACCGTGATCGAGCCGTTCCTCACCGACCAGTGGTACGTCAACGCCAAGGAATTGAGCTTCATGGCGCTCGCGGCGGTGCGCGAGGGGCGCACCCGGTTCGTGCCGCAGAACTGGGAGAAGACCTATTACGACTGGATGGAGAACATTCAGCCGTGGTGCATTTCGCGCCAGCTCTGGTGGGGCCACCAGATCCCGGCCTGGTATGGCCCGGACGACAAGGTGTTCGTCGCCGAGACCGAGGACGAGGCGCTGGCCGAAGCGCTCGCCTATTACGTCGTCAACGATGTGCTGACCCAGGAGGAAGCCAACCGGATCGCCGAGAGTTCTGATCGCCGCGCGACCTTCCTCAAGCGCGACGAGGACGTGCTCGACACCTGGTTCTCTTCCGCGCTGTGGCCGTTCTCCACGCTCGGCTGGCCGGACGAGACGCCCGAAGTGAAGCGCTATTATCCGACCAATACGCTGGTCACCGGCTTCGACATCATCTTCTTCTGGGTCGCCCGCATGATGATGATGGGGTTGCACTTCATGAAGGAGGTGCCGTTCCGCGACGTCTACATCCATGCGCTGGTGCGCGACGAGCGCGGCGCCAAGATGTCGAAGTCCAAGGGCAACGTCATCGATCCCTTGCACCTGATCGACGATTACGGCGCCGACGCGCTGCGCTTCACTTTGGCTGCCATGGCCGCACAGGGCCGCGACATCAAGCTCTCGACCCAGCGCGTCGAAGGCTACCGCAATTTCGCGACCAAGCTGTGGAACGCGGCGCGCTTTGCCGAGATGAACGGCGCCGCGATGGTGCCGGGCTTCGATCCGCGCCTCGCGACCGAGACGCTGAACAAATGGATCGGCCACGAGCTGGCGAAAGCCGCGCGGGAGATCACCGTCGCGATCGAGGGGTACAAGTTCAACGAGGCCGCGGGCACGGCGTATCGTTTCGTGTGGAACGTCTATTGCGACTGGTATCTGGAGCTCGCCAAGCCGGCGCTCACCGGCCCTGACGGCGCGGCCAAGAGCGAGACCCGCGCCATGGTCGCCAGGGTGCGCGACGAGGCGCTCAAGCTACTTCACCCGTTCATGCCGTTCATCACCGAGGAGCTCTGGCGCGTGACGGCCGAGGGCGCGCCGCGCGCGAGGCTTCTGGTGCTGAGCGAGTGGCCGTCGCTCGAAGGGCTCGACGATGCCGCGGCCGAAGCCGAGATCGGCTGGGTGGTCGATCTCGTCAGCGCGATCCGCTCGGTGCGCGCCGAGATGAATATCACGGCGGTCACGCCGCTCGAGCTGATCAACGTCTCGAAGGAAACCAGGGCGCGCGCCCTGCGCTGGCTCGAGCACATCATGCGGCTCGCGCGGGTGTCGGAGATTTTCTATCTCGACAAGCCTGCGTCCGGTTCGGTGCAGTTGCTGGTGCGCGGCGACGTGGCGGCGCTACCGCTCAAGGGCATCATCGACATCGCGGCCGAGCAGGCGCGGCTGACGAAGGAAATCGCCAAGGTCGAGGCCGACATCAAGCGGGTCGGCGCCAAGCTCAACAATCCGGAGTTCGTGCGCAAGGCGCCGGAGGAGATCATCGAGGGCGAAAAGGAGAAGCGCGACGAAGCCGAAAGCCGCCGCGCCAAGCTGCTCGAAGCGCTGGAGCGGCTGAAGGGCGCCGCCTGAGGTGCCGCGCACGCGCGCCGGCCGATGGCTGCTGCGGACGCTCGTCCGGCCGCCTTATCGGGACGAAGCCGGCGCCAAGGGGCGCTTCACCCGCTTCGCGCGGGCTCAGCCCCACGCGATACGCCGGGTTGCCATCACGATCGCGGGCTGGCCCGCGCAGCCGTTGCGCATCGCGTTCCTGTCGGATTTCCATTCGGGTTCGCACAGCGATGACCTGGCGCGTCTGGCCGCGATCGTCAGCGAGGCCGCGGCATTGACGCCCGATCTGGTGCTGTGCGGCGGCGACTTCGTGAACATGCAGCTGTTCGGCGGCGGGCGGATCCCGCCGCGCGCGATTGCGGCGGTTCTTGCGCGGCTCGACGCGCCGCTTAGCCGCTTCGCGGTGCTCGGCAATCACGATTACACGTATGGCGCCGACGAGGTCGTTGAAGCGCTGCAGGCGCACGGCATCACGGTGCTCAGTGATGAACGGCGCACGCTGCGCCATGAGCACCATGACATCGACCTGATCGGCTTGCCCGATGCGCGCAAATTGCGCGCCGGCGGACGGGCGCTTCTGGCCAACCTTCCGTCCGGGCGCCCGACGATCGTGCTCGCACACGATCCATTCTGGTTCGCGCATGTACCGGCCGGCCCGCATCTGACCCTGGCGGGCCACACCCATGGCGGCCAGATCCGCTTTCCGGTCGTCGGCGCGCTCCGCAACGCGAGCCATGCGCCGCTGCGATGGAGCTACGGTCACGTCGTGGAAGGCGGGCGGCAGCTCTACGTCACCGGCGGCCTCGGCACCAGTGCGATACCGCTGCGCATCGGCGTGCCGCCGGAATACGCGATGATCGAGGTGAGCGGCTAGTCACATCTTCACTTCACCGATCTGGATCACCGGCTGCGCGTCGGTGTAGTTCGCGATATCGCCCATGATCTCGGCGGCGTGCGGCGCGAGCGCGGCCTGGAACGCCTCGACCGAGTCAAAATGCAGCGTGCAGATCGTCTGGTACGTTGCGGCGGTACCGGGAGCACCGCCGGCGATGCCCTTCTCGATGTCCACCTTTTTCAGCGAGGGGCCCATCAGCTTCTTCAGCATCGGCGTGTGCTTGTTCATGTAGTAGTCCCAATCGAATTTGCTCGATTGCGGATAGAACACGCCGACTTTGATCATCGCTGTCTCCCGGCTTGATTTCGACTGTCGTATCAGATCGTCGCGATGAAGTCCCTTTACTCTCTGAACGGCTTGCTGAGGAAGCGCGATCCCGTCAGCCCATACCGCCATGGCAGTTCGGCCGCCTTGGTGATGCCGATGCGCGGGCCCGCGATCACCTCGCAATCGCTGTTGCGCGCACGCAATTCGAATGGCGCTTGATCCAGCGCCAGTCCGTTCTGCGCATGCGTGACGCCGAGCGCTTCGGTGAGCCGGCCCGGACCGGAGCAGAGCAGGCGCGCATCCGCAGTGCCGCGCCGCCGCTGCATGACGGCGAGCCCTTCGGTCGGCTCGAGCGCCCGGATCAGCACTGCGCTTGCGCTACCCGCGCGTTCGCACACGAAGTTGAGGCACCAGTGGATGCCGTAGGAGCGGTAGACATAGGCGTAGCCGGCGGGGCCGAACATCACCGCGTTGCGCGGCGTCTCGCCGCGATAGGAATGCGCCGCCGGGTCGGTGTGGTGATAGGCCTCGACCTCGACGATGATCCCGCCGACGCCGCGGAACAGCAGTGTCGCGCCGATCAGCTCGGGCGCAACCTCATGGACACTGCGGTTGAAGAAGCTCTTGCGCAGGCGGGGCATCTGCTCGACGGTACCGGGCTCATTGCGACGGGACAATCAAATCAGGAGTCTCACGTGCCCAATCCGCGCTGGAAGATCAGACCGGCTGGCTCGACCTGGGGCGACTTCGGCCCGGACGATCAGCTCGGACGGCTCAATCTGGTCACGCCCGAAAAGGTGAAGCAGGGCGTCGCCGAGGTGCGCGAGGGCCGCTCGTTCTGCCTCTCGATGCCGCTCGATTACCCGGGCGGCAGCATCCTCAATCCGCGCCGCAACCCGCCGGTGCTCTCGCCGACGCAGCGCCACGGCAAGCCGAACATGACCTACCCGCTCTCGCGCGACGACCCGAAGCTGGTCGATGTCGTGTGCGACGACCAGGTGCTGCTGACGCTGCAATATTCCACGCAGTGGGACAGCCTCGCCCATGTCGGGCAGGAGTTCGACGTCGACGGCGACGGCAAGCGCGAGACGGTATTCTACAACGGCTTTCGCGCCGGTGAGCACATCGTCGGGCCGGTCGACTACCGTGGCGGCAAGGAGACGCCAACCGAGGGACACAAGGGTGCGACGCGGCTCGGCATCGAGAACATGGCACGCTCGTGCGTGCAGGGCCGCGCCGTGATGATCGACCTCGCCGCGCATTTCGGGCGGGCGCGCAGGATGGTCGGCTACGAAGACCTGATGATGGTCATGGAAAAGGACAACGTGACGGTCGAGCAGGGCGACTTCGTCTGCTTGCGCACCGGCTTCGATCAGGTGTTGCTCGAGTTCGACCGCAAGCCGGACGAGTCGGTGCATGACATCTGCGCGGTGCTCGACGGGCGCGACGCGCGGCTGCAGCAGTGCGTGACCGACTCGGGCGCCGTGGCGCTGATCTCCGACAATTACGCCGTTGAAGGCATTCCCTCCCGGCCGTGCGACGAGCATGCCGATCACTGCGCCGCGCTGCCGCTGCACGCGCACTGCCTGTTCAAGCTCGGCGTCTATCTGGGCGAGATCTGGTACCTGAGCGAACTGGCCGACTGGCTGCGCGCCAACAAGCGCAACCGCTTCCTGCTGACCGCGCCGCCCTTGCGCCTGCCGGGTGCGGTCGGTTCGCCCGCAACCCCGGTCGGGACGGTCTAGCGCCTTGCGACGCACTGAATCGCTGCGTAAGTAAGGGGCCGAAAGGCTCAAGATGGCCGTCCTCGTCGACACATTGACCGCGCGCCCGCGCCATCCGGAGAAGGCGCACCGCCCGGATTCGGCCGTGCTGCGCAAGCCGGACTGGATCCGCGTCAAGGCGCCGGTGTCGCGCGGCTACACCGAGACGCAGCGCATCGTGAAGGAAAACGGCCTGCACACCGTGTGCGAGGAGGCCGGCTGCCCCAACATCGGCGAATGCTGGGAGAAGAAGCACGCGACCTTCATGATCATGGGCGACACCTGCACGCGCGCCTGCGCGTTCTGCAACGTGAAGACCGGATTGCCCGGTGCGCTCGATGCGCAGGAGCCGGCACACGTTGCCGAGGCGGTGGCGAAGCTCGGCCTCAACCACGTGGTGATCACCTCGGTCGATCGCGACGATCTCGACGACGGCGGCGCCGCGCATTTCGCGGCCGTGATCCGTGCGATCCGCGCCGCAACACCGCAAACGACGATCGAGGTGCTCACCCCCGATTTCCTGCGCAAGGACGGCGCGGCGGAGATCGTCGTGGCGGCACGGCCCGACGTGTTCAACCACAACCTCGAAACCGTGCCGTCGAAATATCTGACCGTGCGGCCGGGCGCGCGCTATTTCGCCTCGGTCCGGCTGTTGCAGCAGGTCAAGGAGCTCGATCCGGCGATGTTCACCAAGTCCGGCATCATGGTGGGCCTGGGCGAAGAGCGGAACGAGGTGCTGGCGCTGATGGACGACCTGCGCGCCGCGGATGTGGACTTCCTCACCATCGGGCAATACTTGCAGCCGACGCGCAAGCACCACGAGGTCAAGCGCTTCGTGCCGCCCGACGAGTTCAAGGCCTACGAGACCATCGCCTATGCCAAGGGCTTCCTGATGGTGTCGGCCTCACCGCTGACGCGCTCCTCGCACCACGCGGGCGACGACTTCGCGCGCCTGAAGGCCGCGCGCGCCTCGCGCACGGACTGATGCCCCAGTTCCGCACCCGGAGGCGCGTCCGTCACAACGCGGGCGAGATGTTCGATCTGGTCGCCGACATGGAGCGTTATCCCGAGTTCGTGCCGCTGTGCCGATCGATGCGGATTCTCCGGCGCACACCCGGCGCGGACGGGATCGAAACCGCCGTCGCCGACATGACGGTCGCCTACAAGCTGATCCGCGAGACGTTCACCAGCCGCGTGACGCTCGACCGGCCGAATTTGCAGATCGTGGTCGAGTACCTCAACGGCCCGTTCAGCCGGATGGAGAACCGCTGGGACTTTCATCCCGCCGGCGAACGCGCCTGCGAGGTCGAGTTCTTCATCTCTTATGAGTTCAAGAGCCGCGTGCTCGCCATGCTGATGGGCGCGATGTTCGATGCCGCCTTCCGGCGCTTCGCGTCAGCCTTCGAGCGCCGCGCCGACGCGGTTTACGGGCAGGTAAGCACCTCTTAAGGCCGGCCTCATAGGATCGCGGGGTCATGACCCTGCATCATCCGGCTGCGCCGGCGCTCACCGCGTCCGCCTCGCGCTTCGCGCCCGCGCTGTTCGCCGCGACGCTGTTTTCATCCGCGCTGCTGCTGTTCGCCGTGCAGCCGATGTTCACCAAGATGGTGCTGCCGATGCTCGGCGGCGCGCCGTCGGTGTGGTCGGTGGCGATGGTGTTCTTTCAGGGATCGCTGCTGATCGGCTATGCCTATGCGCATCTGCTCGCGCGCACGCTCACCGTCGCGCAGGGCGCGCTGGTGCATCTCGGCGTGCTTGCGGCGGCCGCGCTCACCCTGCCGATCGGCATCGCGCACGGCTTCGCGGCACCGCCTTCGACCGGTGTCGGCCTCTGGCTGGTCGGACTGTTCGCGGCCTCGATCGGCTTGCCATTCGCCGCGCTCTCGGCGAGCGCGCCGCTGCTGCAAAGCTGGTTCGCCGCGAGCGGCCATCCCCAGGCGCGCAATCCGTATGTGCTCTATGCGGCCTCGAACCTCGGCTCGTTCGCGGCGCTGCTCGCCTATCCGCTCGCAATCGAGTCGATGCTCACGTTGCGCGTACAGGCATGGGCGTGGTCGGCCGGTTTTGCCGGGCTCGCGCTGCTCATCGCCGCCGCCAAGATGGTTTCCGCGCGGGGCAGCGCCGTCGCCCCCGCGCATGCGCCGGCCGCGCGTCCCGCATGGCGCGACCGCGCCACGTGGACCGCGCTTGCCGCCATTCCGGCCGGCCTCGTCATTGCCGTTACGGCCTACATCTCCACCGACATCGCCGCGGCGCCGCTGCTCTGGGTGCTGCCGCTCGCGCTCTATCTGCTCACCTTCGTGGCGGTGTTCCGCGACAAGCCATGGTTTGCGCACGGCCGGGTGCTGAAGATCGTGCCGTTCGTCGTCGCGCCGCTCGCGATCACCTTGCTCGGCGGCGACCGCGAGTACTGGGCCGCCACCATGGCGCTCAATCTGCTGGCGCTGTTCGTGCTCGCGCTCGCGTGTCACGGCGAGGTCTATGCGCGGCGGCCCGCGCCCGCGCTGCTGACGGAGTTCTACCTCTGGACTTCGTTCGGCGGGGTGATCGGCGGCGTCTTCGCCGGACTGCTCGCGCCGCACCTGTTCAACTACACCTACGAGTACCCCATCCTGGTCACGGCGGCACTGCTTGCGCTGCCCGGGGCGCTGAACGGCGGTGTGCGCGCCTTTCTCTGGCGCATCTGGCCTGCGCTCGCGACCGCCGTGCTGGCCGCCTTTCTCTACGTCGTCGTCGGCTTCCGGCTCAGCGGCGGGCTCGGGCTCACGTTGCAGGTCGTGCTGGTGACCCTGGTCGGCCTGATGCTGCTGCAGCGGAAGGATCCGGCGCGCTTCGCGGCGCTCGCGGTTTGTGCGTTCATCATCACCGGGCTGTGGCAGCCGGGATTGCGGGTGATCGAGACCACGCGCAGCTTCTTCGGCGTGCACCGCGTGGTCGAAACCGTGACCGGCACGCACCGCCTGCTGGTGCACGGCAACACCGTTCACGGCGCCGAGCGCATCCGCGACGCCGACGGCGCGGCGGTTCATGGCCGTCCAGAGCCGCTGACTTACTATTACGCCGGCGGTCCCATCTCCGAAGTAACCGCCGCGGCCCGCGCCGCCACCGCCGCCAGGCTGAGCAACGTCGCCATCGTCGGCCTCGGCGCCGGGAGCATGGCCTGCCACCGGCAGGAGGGCGAGACCTGGACCTTCTTCGAAATCGATCCGGAAGTCGTGCGGCTCGCACGCGACCCGAGCATGTTCCGCTTCCTTTCAAGTTGCGCGCCGGCCGCTCCGATCGTGCTCGGCGACGCGCGGCTGACGCTTGCGGCCTCGCCGCAGCAGTTCGACCTGATCGTGCTCGACGCGTTCTCCTCCGACGCTATCCCGACGCACCTGCTCACGCGCGAGGCGCTGCGCGGCTATCTCGCGCATCTTTCGCCGCACGGCATGCTGCTGATGCACATTTCCAACCGGCATCTCGAACTTGCCAGGGTCGTGGCCGCGATCGGCGCGGCCGAAGCGCTGACAACCATCGTGAAGACCGATCGCAATCACACCGACTTCACGATCGATCTGCGCGCCGCCGCAATGGTCGCGGTGCTGGCGCGCGATGAGGCGGACTTCGGTTCGCTGCGCAGCGCGGAGGGCTGGGAAAAGGTGAACGCCGGCGGGGTCGCGCCGTGGACCGACGATTACTCCGACATCATCGGTTCGATGGTGCGCAAGAAGCTAGGCCGCTAGCTCGAGCAGCATCGTCAGCGCTTCGATCACCGAGAGCCGGCGTACTTCCGAGCGCCCGACCTCGCCATAGCGTTTCTCGCGATGGATCACGTGCGCGTGGCTTGCGCCGGCAAAGTGAACGAGACCGACGGGCTTTGCCGCCGATCCGCCGCCCGGCCCCGCAATTCCCGTGATCGCGACCGTGAGGTCAGCGCCCGCTCGTTCGAGCGCGCCGGTTGCCATTGCGGCTGCGGTCTGCCCGCTCACCGCGCCGAACTTGTCGAGCGTCTCCTCCGGCACGCCGAGCATTTCCACCTTGGCGGCGTTGGAATAGGTCACGAACCCGCGGTCGACCACATCGGATGAGCCGGCGATTTCGGTGAGCGCACCGGCGACCAGCCCGCCGGTGCAGGATTCCGCGGTCGCGAGCTTCCAGCCGCGCGCACGGCACGCAACGAGCACGCGCTCGGCCAGCGCGTGCGTCTCGGCATCGATCACGGTGCGCTCCACGGCAGCCGGATCGTGGCGGTCGCATAGGCGGCGATGCCTTCGCCGTTGCCGATCGCGCCGAGTTTTTCGTTGGTCGTGGCCTTCACGCCGACGCGGTCGATCGAAAGCCCGGCAATCGCCGCGATCCGCGCGCGCATCGTATCGCGGTGCGGATTGACCTTCGGCGCTTCGCACACGATCGCCACGTCGAGGTGGCTGACCTGTCCGCCGCGCGCCCGCACGCGCTCGACCGCGAACTTCAGGAACGTGTCGGACGAGGCGCCGCGCCATTGCGCGTCGCTCGGCGGGAAATGCACACCGATATCGCCGTCGGCCAGCGCGCCGAGGATCGCATCGGTCAAAGCATGGAGTGCCACGTCAGCGTCGGAATGGCCGGCAAGCTTGCGCGCGTGCGCAATCTTGATCCCCCCGAGCCAGACATGATCGCCGCCGGTGTCGAAGGCATGGATGTCATACCCGATGCCGGTGCGGATATCGGTCAGTCCCGCGTGCACATCGCGCTCGGCGCGCGCGAAATCGTCCGGCGTCGTCATCTTGATATTGCCTGGCTCACCCTCGAACACGGCCACCTTCAAACCCGCCCATTCGGCCAGCGCCGCATCATCGGGAAAATCCTCGCGGCCCTGCGCGGCGGCGCGGCGATGCGCGTCGAGCAGGGCAGGGTAGGCGAACGCCTGTGGGGTTTGCACGGTGCGCAGCGCGGCGCGGTTGAGCGTCGCGGCGACGCCCCCGTCGCCATCGACGAGCTTCACCGTGTCGGTGACCGGCAATCCCGGGACGGCGGCGCCGCTTTTGGCCGCGGCTGCGATCGCGCGGCTCACCAAAGCGGCGGACGTGAACGGCCGTGCCGCATCGTGCACCAGCACGATCGCCGGAGCCTTGGTGCTCAGCGCCTCCAGCCCCGCCCGCACCGACCCCTGGCGTGTCGCCGCCCCGGGCACGGGTTCGGCTGCAGCAAGCCCCTCGGCCGCCGCAGCGAAGCGGACACCATCGTCGGGATGGATCACCGGAAGGACGAGGTCCACCTCCGGATGGGTGCTGAAGACGCGCAGGCTCTCTCGAACCATCGGGGAGCCGCCCATCACCTTGTATTGTTTGGGATAATCGAGGCCTGCGCGCGTTCCGCGCCCGGCTGCAACCACCACCGCGGCAACGCGGATCGCCATGTCTCGTCCCGGTTTATGTTGTCGTGGAAGGCTTTAGCGCTTGCGCCTGCCGGCGCAAACCTATTTTCGTTTGCCCGCCGGAACCTGGGGATATTGTTGCACCGCAGCACTTGCACGCCGATGATAAATGACTAAAGTGTGAGCACATGATCCATCGCCTAAATAGTGTGCATTGAGCCCATGACGTCTCCCGCGAGCTGGGTTACGCAGGAGCCGCTCGCCGCCGGGCCCGTGGCGCTGCCCAACCGCGTGTTTCTGGCCCCCATGTCGGGGGTGACCGACGCGCCGTTTCGCCGCCTTGCGGCAAACCTGGGCGCAGGTGTCGTGATCTCCGAAATGATCGCGAGCGCGGACTTGGCCGAGGGACGGCGCGAGCAGCAGCGCCGACTGCAGGGTGAGGGATTGCGGCTCAACGTGGTCCAGCTTGCGGGCTGCGAAGGACGTTGGATGGCGGAGGGTGCGCGCATCGCCGAGGCGTCGGGCGCCGACATCATCGACATCAACATGGGTTGCCCGGCCAAGCACGTGACCGGCAAGGAATCAGGCTCCGCGCTGATGCGCGATCCCGATCATGCGCTCACCCTGATCGAGGCGACGGTCGGCGCAGTCAGCGTGCCGGTGACGCTCAAGATGCGGCTCGGCTGGGACGACAATTCGCGCAATGCCCCTGAGCTCGCGCGCCGCGCCGAAGCCGCAGGGGTGCGGTTGATCACCGTCCATGGGCGAACACGGTGTCAGTTCTACAAGGGCGAGGCCGACTGGGCTGCCGTGCGCGCGGTCAAGCGGGCGGTGTCCGTTCCGGTCGTCGTGAACGGCGATGTCACGGACTTTGCGAAGGCGGTTGCCGCGCTGACGCTCTCGGGCGCCGATGCCGTGATGGTCGGGCGCGGCGCGCAGGGGCGGCCGTGGTTTCCCGGCCAGCTTGCGCATTATCTCGCGACCGGCGCGCAGCGCTCCGCGCCGCCGCTCGCAGAGCAGTTCGGCCTCATCAGTGCGCTCTACGAAGACATGCTGTCGCATCACGGCACGCGCATCGGCGTGCGTCACGCGCGCAAGCACCTCGGCTGGGCGCTCGATGCGGCGGCTGACGCGGCCGCTGTTCCGGCGTCCCGGCTCAGGGCAGCGCGCGCGCGCGTCCTCACCGCGGACGATCCCGCCGAAGTGCGGCGGCGCCTGGCGGGTTGCTATGACGACTTCGGCTGGAGGGCGGCGGCATGAGCCACGCCGAGGCGTTTTCCTCTTTCGCGACGGATACCGCCGATACCGTGCTCAACGCGCTGCCGCATCCGATCCTGATGGTCGCGCCGGACGGCAAGATCGCCGAGGCGAATGTCGCCGCCGAGGCCTTCTTCGAGGTTTCGATGCTGCTCCTGCGCCGCCACGCATTGCGCGATCTGGTCCCCTTCGGCTCGCCGCTGCTGGCGCTGGTCGAGCAGGTGCGCAACCGCGGCGCGGCGGTGAACGAGTATCGCGTCGACCTGTCGACGCCGCGCAATCCGGGGGAGCGCCTCGTCGATCTCAACGTCGCGCCGGTGCCGGAGCGGCCCGGTCATGTCGTGGTGATGCTGCAGGAGCGCACCATTGCCGACAAGATGGATCGCCAGCTCACCCATCGCGGCGCCGCGCGCTCGGTGATCGCGCTCGCCTCCATGCTGGCGCACGAGATCAAGAATCCGCTGTCCGGCATCCGCGGCGCGGCGCAACTGCTCGAGCAATCCGCGGACGACGACGACCGCTCGCTCACCCGCCTGATTTGCGACGAAGCCGACCGCATCGTGAAGCTGGTCGACCGCATGGAGGTGTTCGCCGACGAGCGCCCGGTCGAGCGCGAGCCGGTCAACATTCACGTGGTGCTCGATCGCGTGAAGAAGCTCGCGCTGTCGGGCTTCGGGCGCAACGTCAAATTCGTCGAGAGCTACGATCCCTCGCTGCCGTTCGTGCTCGCGAACCGCGATCAGTTCATCCAGGTGTTTCTCAACCTCGTGAAGAATGCCGCCGAAGCGATCGGCGACCGGGCTGACGGGCAGATCGAGCTGACGACCGCATTCCGTCCGGGCGTGCGCCTGCAAATCCCCGGCAGCAAGACGCGCGTGTCGCTGCCGCTCGAATTCTGCGTCAAGGACAACGGCGCGGGTGTGCCCGCCGACCTGTTGCCGCACCTGTTCGATCCGTTCGTGACCACCAAGCCGACCGGCACGGGGCTTGGCCTCGCGCTGGTCGCCAAGATCGTCGGCGATCACGGCGGGATCATCGAATGCGAGTCGCAACCGCGACACACCGTGTTCCGCGTGTTGATGCCGATGTTCACAGGAGACGACGCCTTGCCGGGTGGCGGAACCTGAAGAGGACGTGATGCCTGCAGGAAACATACTGGTCGCCGACGACGACGCCGCGATCAGGACCGTGCTCAACCAGGCGCTCTCGCGCGCCGGATACGAAGTGCGCTCGACCGGAAATGCCGCAACGCTGTGGCGCTGGGTGAGCCAGGGCGACGGCGATCTCGTCATCAGCGACGTGGTGATGCCGGACGAGAACGCGTTCGACCTGCTGCCGCGTATCAAGAAGCTGCGCCCCGAACTGCCGGTCATCATCATGAGCGCGCAGAACACGTTCATGACCGCGATCCGCGCCTCCGAGCGCGGCGCCTACGAATATCTCCCGAAGCCGTTCGACCTGAAGGAGCTGATCACGATCGTCGGGCGGGCGCTCTCCGAGCCGAAGGAGCGCGTGCGCGAGCCGGCCAAGGTCGAGGACCTCGGCGCGATCCCCCTGGTCGGCCGTTCGGCCGCGATGCAGGAGATCTACCGCTTCGTCGCGCGGCTGATGCAGACCTACCTGACCGTGATGATCACCGGCGAGTCTGGGACCGGCAAGGAACTGGTCGCGCGCGCGCTGCACGACTACGGCAAGCGCCGCTCCGGTCCGTTCGTCGCGATCAACATGGCGGCGATCCCGCGCGATCTGGTGGAATCCGAGTTGTTCGGACACGAAAAGGGTGCGTTCACCGGCGCGAATACGCGCAGTTCGGGGCGTTTCGAACAGGCCGAGGGGGGGACGCTGTTCCTCGATGAAATCGGCGACATGCCGATGGAGGCGCAGACACGGCTGCTGCGCGTGCTGCAGCAGGGCGAGTACACCACGGTCGGCGGCCGCACCCCGATCAAGACCGACGTGCGCATCGTCGCCGCCACCAACAAGGACCTGCGGATACTCATCCAGCAGGGCCTGTTCCGCGAGGATCTGTTCTTCCGCCTCAACGTCGTGCCGCTGCGGCTTCCTCCGTTGCGCGAACGGGCGGAGGATGTGCCGGATCTGATGCGGCACTTCTTCGCCCTGGCCGAACGCGAAGGCCTGCCGCCGAAGCAGATCGATGCTTCGGCGCTGGAAAAGCTCAAGCGCTACCGCTGGCCGGGCAATGTGCGCGAACTGGAAAATCTCGCGCGGCGGCTCGCCGCTCTCTACCCCCAGGAAACGATCCACGGCGCCGTCATCGATGCCGAGCTGAGCCAGCCCGCCCTGGTCGACAGCGACGGGGAGGGCCGCGCCGGCGACACGATCGGCGCGGCGATGGAGCGGCATCTCACCCGTTACTTCGCGGATTTCGGCGAAAACCTGCCGCCGCCCGGCCTCTATCACCGCATCCTGCGCGAAGTGGAGCACCCGCTGCTCTCGGCTGCGCTGGCCGCGACGCGCGGCAATCAGATCCGGGCGGCCGACCTGCTCGGGGTCAATCGCAACACACTGCGCAAGAAAATCCGCGACCTCGACATTCAGGTGATCCGCACCAGCATCTGATCGGTCCCTGAAACGACGACCCGGCTCGAATTGCGCCCCGGATTCGTCGCAATTGGGCAACATTGTTGTATAAATACATCAATTAATTCCTGCGGCGTACGGGCGTCGTGTCGTCGGGGATACTCGGGGCTGTCAACGTCGCATGAGCGCTGAAGACTTCGCGATTGCCGATCCGTCGGGCGGTGCTTCGGCACCCCGCCTGGCGACGCGCTGGCTCGGCTCGATTGCGGTCGGGCTCGCCCTGCTGTCCGCGGCCGTCACGTTCGCGGTGCTGGCAGGCCTCACCCCGGTCGTCCCGACCCACCGGGTGGTGGTTTCGGTCCTGCTCGTCGATGCGGTCGCATCGCTGCTGCTGATCGCCGTCATCGGGCGGGAAATCTGGAGCATTTTTTCGGCGCGCCGGCGCGGACGGGCGGGCGCGCGGCTGCATGTGCGGATCATCGGGCTGTTCTCGGTCGTCGCCGCCGTGCCGGCCGTGCTGGTCGCGATCGTCGCCAGCATCACGCTCGACCGCGGCCTTGCGCCCTGGTTCACCAGCCGCATCCAGACCGTGATCGAGAACTCGCTGACGGTTGCGCAGATCTATTTCAACCAGCAGAGCTCGCTGATCCGCAGCGAAATCTCCGCGATGGCGTTCGACGTCAGCCGCGCCAAGCCGATTTTCGAGACCGAGCGCGACCGCTTCCGTCAATTCCTGAGCGCGCAGGCGCGCGTGCGCGGGTTGCCGCTCACCCTGATGGTGCACAGCGATCTGAGCGTGATCGAGAAGGCGGAGATCGAAGGCGTCGGCGATATCGGGCCGCAGACCGCGGCCGGCGCGCTGGCATCGGTTGGCGAGACCGAGCCGCAAGTCGCCATGTTTCTCGAGACAAAAAGCGTTGCGGCGGTCGTCAAGTTGCGCGGCTACGAGGACACCTACCTGTATGTCGCGCGACCGCTCGATCCGCGCGTGATCGATCAGTTGCAGGCGACGCAGGAGAGCGTCGCGGAGTTCGCCAACCTGGAAGCGCGGCGCGCCGGCGTGCAGATCGCCTTCGCGCTGATGTACACCGTCATCTCGCTGATCGTGCTGCTGTCGGCCGTATGGATCGGATTGAACTTCGCCAACCGGCTGGTCGCGCCGATACGGCGGCTGATCGGAGCCGCAAATCTGGTATCCACCGGCAATCTCTATGTGCAGGTGCCGGTGCGGCGCGGGGAGGGCGATCTCTCCCAGCTTGGCGAGACGTTCAACAAGATGACGCAGGAGTTGCGCACGCAGCGCGACGACCTGATGCGCGCACGCGATCAGATCGACAGCCGCCGCCGCTTCACCGAAGCCGTGCTGGCGGGCGCGAGCGCCGGCGTCATCGGCGTCGATTCGGAAGGCAGGATCAGCATTCTCAACCGCTCGGCCGAAAAGCTGATCGGGCAGAACGAAGCGAGTGCCGTCGGGCGCGACCTCACCGGGGTGATGCCGGAGCTCGAGCCGCTCTTCACCGAGGCGCGCACCGGGGCGCACCGGCTGGTGCAGGGCCAGGTCACGATCAGCCGCGATATGCGCGAGCGCAACCTTTCCGTTCGCGTGACGACCGAGCAATCGACCGACGAGGACCACGGCTACGTGGTGACGCTGGACGACATCACCGACCTGGTGACGGCGCAACGCACCTCGGCGTGGGCCGACATCGCGCGCCGCATCGCCCACGAGATCAAGAACCCGCTCACGCCGATTCAGCTGTCCGCCGAGCGCCTGAAGCGAAAATACGGAAAGGTGATCACCGAGGACAAGGCCGTCTTCGAACAATGCACCGACACGATCGTGCGCCAGGTGGACGACATCAAGCGCATGGTCGATGAGTTCTCCCGCTTCGCCCGCATGCCGAAGCCGGTGATGACGAGCGAAGACGTCGCCGACACCGTCCGGCAGGTCGTCTTCCTGCAGCGCGTCGGCAGCCCGGATATCGACATCGAGCTCGAGACCGAGCGTGAACGTATGCCGGCGAAGTTCGACCGCCGGCTGATCAGCCAGGCGATGACCAACATCGTGAAGAACGCGACCGAAGCGATCGCCGCCGTGCCGCCGGAGCAATTGGGGCGCGGCCGCATTCATGTTTCGGTCAAGCGCGAGGGCGGCGATATCGTCATCGACGTGATCGACAACGGGACCGGCCTGCCGAAGGAAAATCGCAACCGGCTGCTCGAGCCCTACGTCACGACGCGCGAGAAGGGCACCGGGCTCGGTCTCGCCATTGTCGGCCGAATTCTCGAAGAGCACGGCGGGGGCATGGAGCTGTTCGACGCCCCGGATGTCGGCGCCGGCGGGCGCGGCGCCTGGATTCGCCTGCGCTTTGCGGCGGAAAGCGTCGGCAACATCAGCACCGAGCCGTCGGAACCGGCGGAAGTCCTTGAAGCGGCGGGCGAGTGATGGCGTCGGACATACTCATCATCGATGACGAAGCGGACATCAGGGAACTGGTGGCCGGCATCCTGCAGGACGAAGGTTACGAGACGCGCACCGCGCGCGACAGCGATTCCGCACTCAACGCCATCGCGTCGCGCCGGCCCAATCTCCTGTTTCTCGATATCTGGCTGCAGGGAAGCAAGCTCGACGGGTTGCAGCTGCTCGACAGCGTCAAGGAGCAGAATCCCGAGCTGCCGGTGGTGATGATCTCGGGCCACGGCAATATCGAGACCGCCGTCTCGGCGATCAAGCGCGGCGCCTACGACTTCATCGAGAAGCCGTTCAAGGCCGACCGTCTCGTGCTGGTCGCGAACCGTGCGCTGGAGAATTCGCGCCTCAAGCGCGAGGTGCGCGAGCTCAAGCAGCTCGCGCCGCAGCCGACCAGCCTCGTCGGGCGTTCGCCGGTGGTCAATCAGCTGCGCCACGTGATCGAGAAGGTCGCCCCGACCAACAGCCGCATCATGATCGTCGGCCCGTCCGGCGCCGGCAAGGAGCTGACCGCCCGCACGATCCACCAGCATTCCCAGCGCGCGGATGGGCCGTTCGTGGTCATCAACGCTGCCGCGATCACGCCCGAGCGGATGGAATCCGAGCTGTTCGGGGTCGAGGCCTCGAACGGCTCGCACGAGCGCAAGGTCGGCGCGCTCGAGGAGGCGCATCACGGCACGCTGTTCATCGACGAGATCGCCGACATGCCGCGCGAGACGCAGAACAAGATTCTGCGCGTGCTGGTCGACCAGACGTTCCAGCGCGTCGGCGGCACCAACAAAGTCGATGTCGACGTGCGCATCGTGTCGTCGACGGCGCGCAATCTCGAAGCCGACATTGCGGCCGGCAAGTTCCGCGAGGATCTCTATCACCGTCTCTCGGTGGTGCCGATCCGCGTGCCGCCGCTCGCCGAGCGGCGCGAGGATATCTCGCTGCTGGTCGACTATTTCATGGACCAGATTTCGCAGGCGACCGGACTGCCGAAGCGCCGGATCGGCGAGGATGCCATGGCGGTGCTCCAGTCGCACGACTGGCCCGGCAACGTGCGCCAGCTGCGCAACAACGTCGAGCGGCTGATGATCCTCGCCGGCGGCGACGCCGACGCGGTGATCGACGCCTCGATGCTGCCGCAGGATGTCGGCGCGATGGTGCCGAACCTGCCGAACGGCAACGGCGGCGAGCATCTGATGGGATTGCCGCTGCGCGATGCGCGCGAAATGTTCGAGCGCGAATATCTGCGCGCGCAGATCAACCGCTTCGGCGGCAATATCTCGCGCACCGCCGAGTTCGTCGGGATGGAGCGCTCCGCGCTGCACCGCAAGCTCAAGGCGCTGGGAATCGGATAAGCGTAATGATCGTAGGGTGGGTTAGGCCGAAGGCCGTAACCCACCGACAGTCTCGCCGACGGCACGAAGATGGTGGGTTACGCGCTGCGCGCTAACCCACCCTACACGGAGATCTCCTTGTCGCGCATCGCCTATGTGAACGGACGCTATGTGCCGCATCGTGACGCGTGCGTGCATGTGGAGGACCGCGGTTACCAGTTTTCCGATGGCGTCTACGAGGTGTGCGAGGTGCGGGCAGCGCGCCTCGTCGATGAGCGCCGCCACATGGACCGGCTCGAACGCTCGCTGAAGGAATTGCGCATTTCCATGCCGATGCCGCGCAGTGCGCTCGCCATGGTCTTGCGCGAGACTGTGGCGCGCAACCGCGTGCGTGACGGCATTCTCTATCTCCAGATCACGCGCGGCGTCGCGCGGCGCGATCATGCGTTTCCACCGCCCGGCACGCTGCCGAGCGTCGTCATCACGGCGAAGAACTACGACCTCGACAGACTGGAGCAGGGGGCCTCCGAGGGCATCGCTGTGATCGGGGTGCCGGAAAACCGCTGGCCGCGCGTCGACATCAAGTCGGTCTCGCTGCTGCCGAACGTGCTCGCCAAACAGGCGGCGCGCGAAGCGGGCGCGAAGGAGGCCTGGTTCGTCGATGCGGAGGGCCGCGTCACCGAAGGCTCCTCGTCCAACGCATGGATCGTGACGCGTGAGGGAGCCGTCGTCACGCGCCCGGCCGATTTCGGCATCCTGCGCGGGATTACCCGGACGGTCGTGCTCGACGTCATCGCCGCGCACGGCCTGACGCTCGAAGAGCGTGCGTTCACGATGGAAGAGGCCTACGCGGCGCGCGAGGCGTTCGTGACCTCGGCGACCCAGTTCGTCATGCCGGTCGTGCGCATCGACGGGCGTCCGGTCGGCAACGGCGCGCCCGGCCTGATCGCCAGCGCGCTGCGGCGGGATTATCACGATCACGCCGAAACCGCCTGAACAGGCCCGATTTGGCTCCCGCCAGGCCTAAACTGGGCTTGCACGGGTTCCCAACGTACAATCTAATACCGCTGCCACGTCCGCGTGCGGGGTGATCCCCGCTGGCGGGGAAACCAACGTGACAAAAAAACAATCGCGGGACAGGGGTCCGCGAATAAAAACGGAACAACGGCAATGGCAGCCGAACGCGCGCAAAATCTGCAAGACACCTTCCTCAATCACGTTCGCAAGAGTAAGACGCCGCTGACGATCTTTCTGGTCAACGGCGTGAAGCTGCAGGGGGTCGTGACCTGGTTCGATAATTTCTGCGTGCTGCTGCGGCGGGATGGGCACTCCCAACTCGTCTACAAGCACGCCATATCGACCATCATGCCGGGGCATCCGATCCAACTGTTCGAGGGCGCCGAGGAAGCGCCCGCCGAGAAGGCCTGATTTGGAGCCACGCCGCCGCGAGAAGACGACCGACCGGTCAAGCCCGCCGCTGGGCGGCGCGACGACCGGACGCGCGATGGTCGTGGGTCCTTATCTGCGCCGGCAAAGACCGAAGAGCTTCGCAGCGCGCGCGGAGGAGGGCGAGCGCGCGCCCGCGGCGCGGCTCGAAGAGGCGGTCGGCCTCGCGCGCGCGATCGATCTCGACGTGGTCGAGGCCGGGCTTGCGCCACTCAACGACATTCGGCCCGCGACCTATCTCGGCAAAGGCAAGGTCGACGAATTCGCCGGCCTGGTGAAAGGCCACGAGATCGGCGTCGTGGTGATGGACTGCGCGCTCTCGCCGGTGCAGCAGCGCAATCTCGAAAAGGCGTGGGGCGCCAAGGTGCTCGACCGCACCGGGCTGATCCTGGAGATTTTCGGGCGGCGCGCGCGTACGCGGGAAGGCTCGCTGCAGGTCGAGCACGCACATCTGACCTATCAGAAGAGCCGGCTGGTGCGCTCATGGACGCATCTCGAGCGCCAGCGCGGCGGCTTCGGCTTTCTCGGCGGCCCGGGCGAGACGCAGCTCGAGGCCGACCGGCGCATGATCGAAGAGCGCATCGCCAAGATCGAGCGCGAGCTCGAGGGCGTGAAGCGTACGCGCAAGCTGCACCGCGACAGCCGCAAGCGCGTGCCCTATCCGATCATCGCGCTGGTCGGCTACACCAATGCGGGAAAGTCGACGCTGTTCAATCGCCTCACGCGCGCGCGCGTGCTCGAAGCCGACATGCTGTTCGCAACGCTCGATCCGACCCTGCGGGCGATCACGCTGCCGCATGGCGGCAAGGCGATCCTGTCCGACACCGTCGGCTTCATTTCGGATCTGCCGACGATGCTGGTCGCGGCGTTCCGCGCGACGCTGGAAGAGGTGATCGAGGCGGACGTGATCCTGCATGTGCGCGATGCGACGCACGAGGATACCGCCGCACAGGCGCACGATGTCGAGGACGTGCTGCGCGCACTCGACATCGATCCGGACGATCACGCGCGGATCGTCGAGGTCTGGAACAAGATCGACCGGCTCGATGCTGCCGCGCGCACGCAGCTGGCAAATGTCGCGGAGCGGCGCGGCGCGGACCGGCCGGTGCTCACCTCGGCGCTGACCGGGGAGGGCCTCGATACGCTGCTTGCGACCATCGAAGCGCGGCTGGCGCAGCGCCGCGTGGTGCTCGACCTGGTGCTCGATCCGGCCGACGGCGCCGGGGTAAGCTGGCTGCATCGCCATTCCGAGGTGATGGCGAAGGCGATGCGCGAGGACGGCCGGCTCGCCATGACGGTGCGGGCCGATCCGGACAAGGCGGCGCGGGTGAAGGCGAAGTTCGGTATCTGACCGCAGCTTCTACTTTGGTCGTCGCACTCCCGGCACGGGCCTATTTGGCCTTCGCCGCCTGGGTCAAGGCCAGCAGGTGCTCCTTGAGCCAGGCGTTGATCTTGTCGATTTCTTTTTGAACGAGGGCCTCGATGGGTTTGAACGGGGTGCCGTCGAAGTAGCGCGGATCCGTCCCGGGACCGCTCGGCGCGCCGTGGTCGGCATCGATGGATTCTCGCCACTTCTCCGCATGCTCGCGCCACTCCTGCCGATCGACGAGCGCCGGCTCCTCGCACCAGACGTTCCAGGTCAGCACGTTGCCGGGCGAAAGCAGGTTGCCGGACGCGAGATTGACCAGTTCCATCGTCAGCTCGTTGAAATCATCGACGATGGCGTGACCCGTCTTGACGATCGGGCCGATCCCGACTTCCAGGTTTGCAACCGACCACGCCTTGCCGGGGTGCCTGGCAAAGTCGGGACTTTTGAACCGCGCGCTCTCGCCCATCCGGCCCGGCAGGATGGACTTGGAGGGGTCGTCGCTGTTGTGCAGGGTGACCCTGATGGCGTCCGCTTTCCTGGCGGGAAACGGCAGCTTGCTGTCGGCAAACAACCCCCAGAGGAACTTCACGAATGGATTTTGGAGTGCACTCGGGCTGAACCAGATCTTGCCTTCGACGGTCAGATCGGCGGCAACTTTCTCCTGGCCCGTCTCGTCCGCCCATCCCCTCTGTCCGGTCACCGTGACTTCGATATTCAGGCAGCCGAACGAGGGGGAGCAGGAGCCTTGTTGCGGACAAATGATGGAGTAGACCCGTCCCTCGTTGGTGTAGCCGATCCTGGAAATATACGGCGCGAACATCTGGAAGCAGCGGGACTTCGGATCGCCGATCACGCTCTCCCAGCTGAACTCGGGCCACTTCACCGCCTGCTGGCGCTGCAGCAGGTCGATATTGGCCAGATTGTCGAGCAGCGGCAGCGAAGAAAGGTCCGGATTCGGATAGGCGAATTTGGGATTGGACTGGGCGAATCCGCCGACCCATCCCGGCGGTATCGTGCCTGACTGCTGCTGTGCCATACGCTGTCCTCGAATAAACCCGAAGTTGAATAGTGGCGCGTTCCTGGTGTGCGGTCCAGCAGTTTGTCGAAGCGCGGGCGACAGGCTGACGAACGGTGTCGGGTTCCCGTTCGCGCGGATGCGGGGAGAGGCTACCGGCCGGCCTTTTCCCGTTCCTTCGCCGCATCCCACAGCGCGTCCATCTCGGCGAGCGTGGCGTCCTCCGGCCGCTTGCCGACCGCCGCAAGCCCGTCCTCGATCGCGGCGAAGCGGCGCTCGACCTTCGCGTTGGTCATCCGCAATGCGGTTTCGGGATCGACGCCGAGATGGCGGGCGAGGTTGACGACGACGAACAGCAGATCGCCGACTTCGCCCGCGACCTTGTCCTGCTCGCCGGCATCGAGCTCGCACGCGATCTCGTCGGTTTCCTCGCGAATTTTGGCGATCACCGCCTTCGCGTCGTTCCAGTCGAACCCGACTTTGCTCGCCTTCTGCTGCAGCTTGAGCGCGCGCGCGAGCGCCGGCAGGCCGGGCGACACGCCGGAGAGCGCGCCGCCATGACCCGGGGCAGGGGCATGGCCCGCTTTCGCCCGCGCGGCTTTCCTGGCTTCCTTTTCCCGCGCCTTGATCGCGTCCCACTGGACGTTGACCTCTCCCGTGCTCATCCCGCCCTTGTCGCCGAACACGTGCGGATGGCGGCGGATCAGCTTTTCGGTGATCGCCTGCACGACGTCGCCGAACGCGAACGCGCGCTGCTCCTCCGCCATGCGCGCGTGGAAGGCGACCTGCAGCAACAGATCGCCCAGCTCGTCCTTGAGGTCGTCGAGATCGCCCCGTGCGATCGCGTCGGCGACCTCATAGGCTTCCTCGATGGTGTAGGGCGCGATGCTCGCGAAATCCTGCTCGAGATCCCACGGGCAGCCGGACCCGGGCGTGCGCAGCGCCGCCATGATCTCGATCAGCCGGGCAATGTCGCGGGAGGGCTCCATGATGCGATCATACCCGCCGCGCGTCCCCGCGAAAGCGGGGACCCAGTTCTTGATATGTCTGGATGCCGGCGGGAGCCTGTCCTCGGGCCGACCGCAGGTCGGGCCCGGGTACGGGCATGAGCGCGAGTGATCGTTCAGTGGCCGGTGGCGTCGGCCTTGCGCGAGGCCTCGAACAGGAACCAGGTGCGCTTTTCGGTCTCGTCGATGTACATCTCCAGCAGGCTCGCGCTGGCGGCGTCCTTGTGGTCCTCGCACAGCTCGTGCGCCTTGCGCATCGCGGCGGCCACGGCCTTGTTGTCGGCCATCAGCTCACGCAGCATGTCGTTCGGCCCGACGAACCGTTCGTCGTTGTCCTTGATCGACTGGTTCTTGCCGATGTCGCCGATCGAGCGCAGCGTCGCGCCGCCGAGCTTGCGCACGCGTTCGGCCAGCGGATCGGTGGTGGCGAAGATCGCGTCGGCCTGTTCGTCGAGCATCAGGTGGTAGTCGCGGAATTGCGGGCCGCTGATGTGCCAGTGGAAATTCTTGGTCTTGAGATAGAGCGCAAAGCTGTCGGCCAGGATCGCATTGAGCGCGGCGGAAATCTCATTGACCGCAGCCTGGTCGAGATCGGTCGGGGTATCCAGTTCGCGCGCAGGTGCGCCGCGCTTGAGATTGGTGACTTTGCTCACGGTCGTGCCTCATGGGTTGGTGCGGGAAGGCGCTGTCGGTGCCCATTCCTTAATGCCCAAGCCCGGGTTCCAGGTTCCATGATGCCGGCAAATTCCATCCGTGATTCGCATAAGGTATATTATGGAATATTCGGAGGCGACGTTTCACTTCACTTACCCAACCCCCAGATATATGCTGATGGCGCGAGGTTTGCGCCGTGAGCGTCCGGGTCCTAAGGGCTGATCCGGACTATCAGTCGGAGGCTGGGAGCATGGAACTTCGTCTGACTTACGAAGGCGTCCTCATGGGCGCGTCCAAGGGAACTACGCGCGCAAGCCACAAGCACGACATCAGGCGCATTTTCCATCGGCAACTGCGGAGATTTTGGCAGATTGAGCCGTATCTGAAAAACGCGCTGAAGACTCGTCGCGACCAGAATCCAGTGAACGTACCGAGACCGCGTCTGGTCGATCATTTGGCCACGGAATACGCGCGAGTTGGCTACAATTTCGTTCCGCTCGTAACCGAAACCTTGCGGATTCACTGCTCCGTGGATGTGCTGCTTCTGAGACCGTCAATGCCAGGTGAAGTCGTGATGAATTCGGGCGACATCGACAATCGCCTGAAAACGCTTTTCGACTCCCTGCGGATGCCATCAAACAAGGATGAACTTGGCGGTTACGATGCGCCGACTGAGGATGAAAAGCCGTTCTACTGCTTGCTAACCGATGACCGGCTTATTACGCGCGTATCGGTCGAAACTGATCGATTGTTGGAGCCAACCGCACCAGATCGCGGCGACAATGACTGTCGTCTGGTCATTACGGTGAAGTTGAGGCCCTACGATATGGGTTGGGATAATCTCAACTTTGGCGGCGGCTGACCTTCGGCGGCCTCGCCTTAGAGACAACCTTCTTAAACGCGCGATCCGCGCCCTTCTCTGTCTCGTCCGCACCAGCTGCTTTCGCCGCTTCGCGGAAGCGTTTGTATTGCTCGGGGTCATCCGGCTTGGGCTTTGATTTCTCGGTCATGCTGGGCGGTCCTCGTAGTAGCCACACGCATCGCACTTGTATCTGTCGAAGCGGCTCGGGTCATCCGATTGAACGTTCCCGTGGAGCACCGAATGCCGACCGCGCTCAAGCCAGCATTCAACGCAAATATCACCCTTAGGGTATGGCATCTGAAGGCGCTTAATTTTCTCGCGACGTTGCGCATTTTGCGCCTCAAGCTGCGCAATCTGTGTTTCCGCCTCGCGATTCTCGCGCTCAAGATGCCCGAGCATTGCAAGGCGGTAAGAGTCGCGTTCACTAGGCGATGGCATTCCTAGTTCCTTTCACGCTTGCGGTCTCTCCCGCCGCGCAACGGCAACCACAGTTGCCGAGGCCACTTAGGCTTCGGCGCGATTAGTTGTTTGATACGTGAGCCGCTTGCCCGCAGCGCCTTTGACGGCCAGCGCCGCGCGTTGCGCGTCATTGATGCCAAGCTTCTCGCGCGTGTTTTGCCTGAAATCAAATTCGGCCAAATACCTATCGAGGTGCTTCACGTCGACATGCTGGTACACGCCGACAAGGCCGCGCTTCAGGACGCTAAAGAAACCTTCGAGCGTGTTCGTATGCGCAATGCCTCGCGCCCACTCAAACTTGGAATGGTCGACGGTCTGATGATCGGCGACGGGCGCAAACTTGTAGCGCTGCGCTTCGTCGGTCGCCAACGTGCTGTCCGGGTGAACGTGTTTGCGCACCACGTTCATCGCCGAGCGATGATCGAGGAACTGAGAACGGATATTCCCGCCGCGCTCGACAAGGCTCATCACGACCGGGTTGTGCGTCTTGCGACGGAAGCCTTCCGGGCGCTTGGTCTTACGGGACCGCGCCAGTTCGGTTTCATCGGCCTCCACGACCTTGCCAGCGCCGCCCAGCGGGTCGGTAGAGCCGGGAGCCATCGCGTGGCGAATGCGGTGGCCAAGATGCCAAGCGGTTTTCATGCCGCAGCCCAGCATCCGCTGAAGCTGGCGGGTCGAAATGCCTTTCTTGGACGCGCAAAGCAGATGGATGGCCTGAAGCCACATGCGCAGCGGCAGGTGGCTGTCCTCGAAAACAGAACCCTTGCGAACCGTAAAGACCGGACCACGGCAGGCGTAACACTTGCGCAGGCCGACTTGGACGACGCCTTGAGGGTTTTTCCTGCTCGGCTTGGACCGGACGGTCAGCCGCCCGATCTTCTCAGCCGTCGAGCCGCAATGCGGGCACGTCGGGCCATGCGGCCACAATTGCCGTTCGACGTACTCGAAAGCGGCTTCCTCGCTAAAGAACCGGGGATCGGAAAGGACGGGCTGAGCCATGGTAATCTCCAATGACCGCAAGCCTATCCTTAGCGGATGGGTAAGTCAAGTGAAACGTCGCCTATTCGGAGATCTGCCAAGCGCCTGAATTGCTTCAATCTTTACGTTTCCACCCGCATCCCGTCATACGCAGGCTCGACATGCGGCGGCAGGCTCAGCCGCAGCACCTCGTAATCGAGGTCGGTGTGCATGTTGGTCAGGATCGCGCGCTTCGGCTGCATGCGCGCGATCCACGCCAGCGCGTCGGCGACGCTGAAGTGCGCCGGGTGTGGAATGTAGCGCAGCGCATCGACGATCCAGAGGTCGAGGCCTTCGACCGCCGCAACGCTCTCGGGCGGCAGGTCGTGCAGGTCGCTCGAATACGCCACGTCGCCGAAGCGAAGGCCGAGCGAGCGGATGTCGCCGTGCTCCTGGATGAACGGCAGCGCCGTGATCTCCCCGCCCTTCCCCTCGATCGTTAACGGCTCACCGGGGCGGATGCCGTGCATGCTCGCGATCGGCGGATAGCCGCTGCCGGGCGGCTGCACGAAGCAATAGGAAAACCGCGTCATCAGCATGCGCGAGGTCGGATCGTCGGCGTGGACGGCGATACGGCGGCGCGCGCGCAGGTAAAGCCCGCGCAAGTCGTCGATGCCGTGCGTGTGGTCGGCATGCTCGTGGGTGTAGATCACGGCGTCGACCCAATCGACATTGGCGTCGAGCAGCTGCTCGCGCAGGTCGGGCGAGGTGTCGACCAACACGCGCGTGACGCCGCCGGAACCGCGCCGCTCGACCAGCAGCGAGCAGCGCCGCCGCCGGTTTTTCGGATTGTTCGGATCGCACGCGCCCCACCCGGTGCCGGGCCGTGGCACGCCGCCGGACGAGCCGCAGCCGAGGATCGTGAAGGTCAGGGTCATGCCGCGGCAGCCGCCGCGCGCGGCACCTTGGCGAACAATTTGAAGAAATTCTCCGTGGTCTGGCGCGCGATCTCCTCCGCGCTGACGCCGCGCACCTCGGCCAGCACCTTGGCGACTTCGACGACATAGGCCGGCTCGTTGCGCTTGCCGCGGTATGGGCTGGGCGCGAGATACGGCGCATCGGTCTCCACCAAAAAACGATCCGCCGGGACGTCCCGGGCGATCGCGCGCAGGTCGGCCGCGTTCTTGAACGTCACGATGCCGGTGAAGCCGATATAGTGGCCGAGCGCGAGCGCCCGGCGCGCGAGATCAGGGCCGCCGGTGTAGCAGTGCAGCACGGCGGAGAAGGGCCCCTTCCCCATTTCCTCCTCGAGAATCCGCGCCATGTCGTCGTCGGCCTCGCGCGAGTGGATCACCAGCGGCAATTGCGTGGCGCGCGCCGCCGCGATGTGGGTGCGAAAACCCTGTTCCTGCGCGTCGCGCGGCGAGGTGTCGTAGTGATAGTCGAGCCCCGCTTCGCCGATCGCCACGACCTTGGGATGGGCCGAGCGGCTGACAAGGTCAGCCTCCGTGATATCGAGCTCCTCATGCGCATGATGCGGATGCGTGCCGACCGAGCAGGTCACGTTGGGAAAACGCTCGGCGATCGCCAGCACCTGCGCGTGGTGGCGCACGCGCGTCGAGATCGTCACCATGCGGCCGACACCCGCTGCCTCGGCGCGCGCCACCACGGCGTCGAGCTCGCTCGCGAAGTCGGGGAAATCCAGGTGGCAATGGCTGTCGACGAGCATGTTCAATCCGGCCGCCGCTCGTCCCCGCGAAAGCGGGGACCCAGGGCCCAGACGCAGATGAGAACTGGATTCCCGCTGGAGCCTGTGCTCGGGCCGACCGCAGGTCGGACCCGAGTACGGGAATGAGCGGAGTGAGCGGCTCGATCCGCGTGCAACATGCTCAGCCCGCCTCGGCTTCCGGCTCGACGTAGCGCGGGAACACCGGCGCGGGCGGCGGCAGGGTCGTGCCGGGTGCGATGCGCCGCGCGACGCCGAGCGCCGCGAAGTCCCTTTCTCCGTCCGGAATAGCGAGTAAATCCAGTAGCTTCGCGGCGGATGTTGGCACAAAGGGTTGAGTGAGGATCGCGACCTGCCGGATCACCTCGGCGGTGACATACAGAACCGTCCCCTGCCGCGCCGGATCGGTCTTGGCGAGCGCCCACGGCGCTTCGCCCGCGAAGTAGCGGTTCGCGTCGGCGACCACGGCCCAGACGGCGTTGAGCACTTGGTGCAGCGCTTGGCCCTTCATCGCCTCGCGCGCCTTGCCGATCATGGCGTCGGCCGCCGCCAGGATGGCCTCATCGGCCCCAGTGAACGCGCCCGGCTTCGGCACCACGCCGCCGAGCTGCTTGCCGATCATCGTCAGCGAGCGCTGCGCGAGATTGCCGAGGTCATTCGCGAGGTCGGCGTTGATGCGGTTGACGATCGCCTCGTGGCTGTAGTTGCCGTCCTGCCCGAACGGCACCTCGCGCATGAAGAAATAGCGCAGCGGATCGACGCCGTAGGCATCCACCAGCGCGAACGGATCGACCACGTTGCCGACCGACTTCGACATCTTCTCACCGCGATTGAGGATCCAGCCGTGGCTGAAGATGTGGCGCGGCAATTCGATGCCGGCCGACATCAGGAAGGCCGGCCAGTACACCGCATGGAAGCGCACGATGTCCTTGCCGATCACGTGCAGGTCGGCCGGCCACCAGCGCTTGAAGGTCGCGCTCTGTGTGTCGGGATAGCCGACGCCGGTGATGTAGTTGGTCAGTGCGTCGACCCACACATACATCACGTGCTTTTCGTCGCCCGGCACTTTGACGCCCCAGTCGAAGGTCGTGCGCGACACGGACAGGTCGTTGAGCCCGCCGCGCACGAAGCTCGCGACTTCGTTCAGCCGCTCCTTCGGCAGCACGAAGTCCGGTACGTCGGCATACAGCTTGAGAAGCTTGTCCTGATAGGCCGAGAGCTTGAAGAAATAACTCTCCTCCTCGACCCATTCGACCGGCGTGCCGAGCGCGCCGAGGCGCACGCCATTCTCGATGCGCGTCTCGCTCTCGTCGTAGTAGGCCTCGTCGCGCACCGAATACCAGCCGGCGTATTTCGACAGATAGATGTCGCCGTTCGCCTGCATCGCCTGCCAGATCGCCTGCGAGGATACGTGATGGCGCGGCTCGGTGGTGCGGATGAACTGATCGTTCGAGGCGTTCAAGAGCAGCGCCATCGCCTGGAAGCGCTCGACGTTCTTGTCGGCCCATTGCTTCGGCGTGACGCCCGCTTTGGTCGCGCTCTGCAGCATTTTGATGCCGTGCTCGTCCGTCCCGGTCAGGAAGAACACGTCGTAGCCATCGAGCCGCTTGAAGCGCGCGATCGCGTCCGTGGTGATCACCTCGTAGCCGTAGCCGATGTGCGGCGGGCCATTCGGATAGGCGATCGACGTGGTGATGTAGTAGCGGGGCTTCTCGGACATGCGGCTTGGTATCAACCGCGCGTGGCGGCGGCAAGCCAGCCGAACACGTTGAAAACGAACGGCTTGCGCTCGAGATTGTACACCTTGGTGTCGTCGGCGGCGACGTTGAGCTTGTCCCACACGTCGGCGATGCGCACGAGCCGCGCGGGCTCGGCGCCGGGCACGGTGACGCGGGCGCTGAGCCAGTCGCGCACCGCATCGACGAAGGCGGTGAAGGCGCTCTCGTCGTTGCGCCCGAGTGCGTCGCCGAGCGCATGCAGTTCGCGCGGATCGACCGCGGGCAGCGCGGCCAGCATGGTGTTGACTTTATCGCGCACGGCAAGCGCGGCGCCGCCGATGAGGTCGAGCGCGCGCGCGACGCTGCCGTCGGAGGCGAGCGCCGCGGTCTTGATCTCCGCTTCGCCGGGGTCGCGGCCGAGCACATCGGCGGCGGCGCGGGCCACGTCGTCCGCTGCGAGCGGCCGCAGCATAAGGCGGCGGCAGCGCGACCGGATGGTGGGCAGCAGGCGGCCCGGCGCATGGCTGACGACGAGCAGCAGTGACCTGCCGGGCGGTTCCTCGAGGATTTTCAGCAGCGCGTTGGCGCCCGCCGCGTTCAGCTCGTCGGCCGCATCCACGATGCAGACGCGCCAGCCGCCCTCGCCCGCGGTCGAGCCGAAGAAGCCGATCGTGCGGCGCACCAGGTCGACCGAAATCATCGTCGGCATCTTGCCCTTCTCGTCCGCGACGCGCTCGAGCGCGAGCAGATCGGGATGCCCTTGCGCGGCGATGCGGCGGGAAACCGGGTGGTCGGCCGGCAGCGCCAGCGAGCTTGCGTCGGTTACGGCCGGCGCGGCCGGATCCGGATGCGCGAACACGAAGCGCGCCATGCGGTAGGCGAGCGTCGCCTTGCCGATGCCGCCGATGCCGCCGATGCCGACGCCGCCGATCAGCCACGCATGCGCCATCCGTCCCCCGCGATAGGCGTCGAGGAACGCCTGCTCGGCCGCCGCATGGCCGTAGAGCGACAACGTCTCGCGCGGATGCCGGACCTCGCTTTCACTCACGACGCCGCGCTCCGCAACCTCGCGGGTGCTTCCGCGGCAAGCAGTCGCGAATTCACCACCGCCCACACGAATTCGGCGACCGTTCCGGCGTCAGCGCCCGCATTGACGACCGCACAGCGCTGCGGCTCGCGCTCGGCCAGCTCCTGCATGGCCTTGCGGTGCTTCGAGGCGAGATCCAGCGTCTCCGCATCCGCGGGCTCCTCCCGCTGCGCCCGCTTGACGCGAACCATTCCCTGCGCTGGCGCAAGATCGAGGATGATGGTGAGATCGGGCTTCAGTTCGCCGAGCGTGGTCTTCTCGAGCTGCGCCAGCAGCCGCGCCTGCGCCGCGCTGGCGCCATGGGAGAGGCGCGCTGCATCGCTGAAGCGCTCGCTGATTACCCACTCACCGCACTCGAGCGCCGGCAGGATTGTCTGGCTCACATGGTCCGCTCGCGCAGCCGCCAACAGGATCGCTTCCGCATGCAGCCCGAGCGGCTTGGCGGCGCCCGACAGCAGCACGTGACGGATCACCTCGGCCCCAGGAGAGCCGCCCGGCTCGCGGCTGACCACCACACCGAAGCCGAGCGATCGCAGCCGCTCCGCAAGCAACAAGGCCTGCGTCGACTTGCCGGCACCCTCGCCGCCTTCGAAGGTGATGAACCGTCCGCGCATGCTCGTGATCGGCAAAGGCTTACAACCGATCGACGCCGGCGCGGAACACGTTGATCACAAGCTCGCTCATCGCGTCGAACGCGCGCTGATGCAAGCTTCCGCTGCCGACATCCTCGCCCGCCTGCAAGGGAGCCTCCATCACGATATTGTCCCCACGCGAGACTTTCAGCGTGCCGATCGGCTGGCCTTTCTCGACCGGCGCCCGCACCGGACCGGCATAGACCACCTTGGCGCTGAGCTTTTCCGATGCCGCGCGCGGCACCAGCAGACGGATCGGCGTCGGACTGACCAGCGCCACACGCGCTTGCGCCCCGCCATAAAGCTTTGCCTCGCCGACCGTCTCCCCCTGCGCGAACAGCTGGCGCGATTCGAACGCGCGGAAGCCCCATTCCATCAGCTTGCGCATTTCGTCGCTGCGCTCCTTCATGGTCTTGAAGCCGTTGCCGACCGCGATCAGGCGCAAGCCGTTGTTCACGGCGGACGCGACAAGGCCGTAGCCGGCCTCCTTGGTGTAGCCGGTCTTCAAGCCATCCGCGCCGATGTTCAGCGCGAGCAGCGGATTGCGATTCTGCTGGCGCACCTTGTTCCAGGTGAACTCACGTTCGGCGTAAATCTTGTAGGGCTCCGCGTAGGTTTTGATGATGTGCTGCGCCAGCTTGGCCAGCTCGCGGGCCGTCATCAGGTGTTCGGGTTCGTGGATGCCGGTCGAGTTGGTGAAATGCGACTGCGCCAGGCCGATTTCGCGCGCGCGCCTGTTCATCAGCTCGGAAAAGGCCAGTTCGTTCCCCGCGATACCTTCGGCGAGTGCGATGCAGGCGTCGTTGCCCGACTGGACCATCACGCCGTGCAGCAGGTTGTCGACGCTGACGCGGCTGTTGAGCGCCGCGAACATCGCCGAGCCGCCGGACGGCGCGCCGCCTTTGCGCCAGGCGTTCTCGCTGATGGTCATCTCGTCGTCGAGCTTCAGCTTGCCTTGGGCGATGGTGTGCAGCACCAGCTCGACCGTCATCAGCTTGGACATGCTGGCGGGCGGATTGAGTTTGTCGGCGTTCTTCTCGAACAGCACCGTGCCGCTGTCGGCCTCGATCAGGATCGCATACGGTGCGCTGATCTGGAATTCTTCCTTCTTCGGCGGCGGCGTTTGCGCGGCGGCCGGGAGCAACGACAGGATCAGCGCGGCGGCGATTGCGAAAGCTGCGTTTCGCATAGGCAAGCGAGACAAAACCGGCATGGCACACTCCGCCGGACGGCCCCCGGCGTCCGTATTCAGATGTATCGATTGGCAACCGAATTTGCCAACGACATTCGGCGAATCAAAGGCCCCGCACCCGAGAATTGGGCCGGAGCAGCGAGCTGGCTGGTGAAATCGGTGACTTAGTACAGGCCGCGGCCGCTGGCGACCGCTTGCGCGCCGTCCAGGCGGGCCGGCGCATACGCGCTGACCGGCGAGACCGCCGGGGGCGGTGGGGTCCACGGACCGGATCGGGCCGCCGTCACCTCGCTCGAAGCCATCTCACGCGCCTCCGCCGCCCGCAGCCGGGCCGCGATGTGCCGCGGCGTCTCGGTATCCGGGGAAACATCGGCCATGCGCCGATTGATCGGGTGGCGTGCGAGTGCCTCGCTGGCAAGCATGCGCGCGTCGCTGGTCGAGCGAAGCTGGGGGTAGCTCTCCATCGCGACGCGGTCGCTGCGCTCGCCCAGATCGTACGGCCGCTCCTGCGGCAGCGGCGCGCCGCGCACGGGACGGCCGAAATTCGGCAGGAAGCGGTTCGACGCGACCATCACCGGAGAGGGCGCGGGCTGCCCCTCCCGCAACGTCGCCACCAGCTGGCGGTCGTCCGTTCCTTCGAGGGGCGCCGGGCCGACATACTCCACGCGCACGCGCGCGGTTCCGTGATTGCGGAACCCGAGTAGATCCGCAGCGCGGGCCGACAGATCGATCTCGCGGTTGGCATGATAGGGGCCGCGGTCATTCACGCGCACGATCAGCGATTTGCGCGTCGAAAGGTTGGTGACGCGCGCATAGCTCGGCATCGGCATCGTCGGATGGGCGGCCGATATCGCCTGCATGTCGTAGACTTCGCCGTTCGCCGTGAGCCGGCCGTGGAAATCGTCGCCATACCAGGAGGCGAGGCCCTCGGAGCGGTAGCGGCTGTTCTCTTCCGGCGTGTAGGTGACGCCGGCGACCTGGTAGGGCTTGCCGACGCGGTAGACGCCCCCGCCCTTCGGCACCGGCTGGCCGGGCTCGACCACGCGCGGGCTCGCAGCGACGCCGTATCTCGGATCGACGCGGCTCGTCAGCTTGGAGGACGAAGAGCAATTCGCGAGCAAAAGGCAGCCGAGCGCGGCCGCAGCCGCGCGCGCAAGCGTTACAGTTCCACTGTCCCCGTACCACCCCATCGGAGTGAAGATTTCCCCGTCATTTCCGCGGTTTTCACCGCACCAGGATCCGACCCCTATCCCGCATTGGTTAAAATAGCCGCGTTTGCCGCCCTGGCCAACCGCGGCTCTTTCCCGGTGGTAAACACCGCATTGAAATTTTGAGGCTTTCCTGAGGCAGTCGCCGGCGCGCGCGCAAAGCTTGCAAACACTGTGTCCTTTGCGCAATTGAGGGCAGATCCGGAGAGGTGGCCGAGTGGTTTAAGGCACCAGTCTTGAAAACTGGCGTAGGCGCAAGTCTACCGTGGGTTCGAATCCCACCCTCTCCGCCAGGTGCAGAAAGAGCCCGAATGTCCCGTGCCGCAGCCATCTCACGCGCCGAAGCGTATTTCGATTCCGGCGCCTTCAAGAGCGACCTCGCGCGCCGCGTCGCGATCCCGACCGAGAGCCAGAATCCGGAGCGCGGTCCGGAGCTTGGGCGTTATCTTTCAAGTGAGATCGCGCCTGCGCTGGAGAAGCTCGGCTTTGCCTGCCGCGCACTGACGCAGCAGAAAGCGAAAGGGCCTTTCCTGTACGCCGAGCGCATTGAAGACCCTGCCCTGCCGACAGTGCTCGGATATGGCCACGGTGACGTCATTCGTGGGCTCGATGCCGGTTGGCAGCCCGGCCTTTCGCCCTGGGAACTGACCGAGAAAGACGGCCGCTACTACGGGCGCGGCGTCGTCGACAACAAAGGCCAGCACACGATCAACATCGCGGCACAGGCAGCCGTGCTCGCCGAGCGCGGCAAGCTTGGCTTCAACGCGAAATGGCTGATCGAGATGGGTGAGGAAACCGGCTCGCCCGGCCTGCGCGAGGTCTGCGCGGAGAACCGCGAGCTGCTCAAGGCCGATGTGCTCGTCGGCTCGGACGGGCCTCGCCTCACCGCCGATCGTCCAACGATCTCGCTCGGCACCCGCGGGGCCTACCCGATCGACATCTGGATCGACGCGCGCGAGGGCGGACACCATTCGGGCAATTGGGGCGGCCTGCTCTCCAGTCCCGCGATCCAGCTGGTGCACGCGCTCTCGACCATCACGGGGCCCACGGGGCAAATCCGCATTCCCGAATGGGTGCCGGCGGCCGGCATCCCGGACTCCGTGCGCGGCGCGCTTGCCGACTGTGAAATCGCCTCCGCTCCGGGCGATCCCGAGATCGATCCGAACTGGGCCGAGCCAGGGCTGACGCTCGCCGAAAAAGTGTTCGCCTGGTGCACCTTCGACATCCTCGCCATGACCGCCGGCAACCCGGAGAGCCCGGTCAATGCGGTCCCGCCGCGCGCCTGGGCGCGCGGACAGATCCGTTTCGTCGTCGGCACCGACCCGGACGAGTTTTTGCCTGCGCTGCGCCGCCATCTCGACCGGCACGGCTTCCCGATGGTGCAGATTGCCAAGGGCCGCGACGACATCATGAACGCGACGCGGCTCGACCCCGAGCATCCGTGGGCGCGCTGGGCCGCGACCTCCGTTGCCAAGACCACGAACAAAAAGCCCGCCGTGTTGCCGAATGTCGGCGGGTCGCTGCCGAACGATATCTTCTCCGAAGGGCTGGGTCTGCCGACCATCTGGGTGCCGCACTCCTATCCGGGCTGCTCGCAGCATGCACCGAACGAGCATTTCCCCGTGACGCTGGCGCGCGAGGCGCTCGGGATCATGGCGGGGCTTTACTGGGACCTGGGCGAGCCTGGCACGCCGCGAGCATGATCCCGAAAAGTGGGAACCGGTTTTCGGATAGGATCATGCTCAAACAAAAAGTCTCCTGATGGCCCGCATTTCCTACGTTTCGCTCGGCTGCCCGAAAGCGCTCGTCGACAGCGAGCGCATTCTGACGCGTTTGCGCGCCGAGGGCTACGAGCTCTCGCGCGAGCACGCTGGCGCCGATCTCGTGATCGTCAACACCTGCGGCTTCCTCGACTCGGCGCAGGCGGAATCGCTCGACGCGATCGGCGCGGCACTTGGCGAGAACGGCAAGGTCGTCGTGACCGGCTGCATGGGCGCGGAGCCGGAGAAGATCACCGAAAGATTTCCCCACGTGTTCGCCGTCACCGGCCCACAGCAATACGAGAGCGTGGTCGAGGCGGTGCATCGCGCGGCCCCCCGGCCGCACGACCCGTTCGTCGATCTGGTGCCGCCCGAGGGCATCAAGCTTACGCCGCGCCACTACGCGTACCTGAAGATTTCCGAAGGCTGCAACAACCGCTGCTCGTTCTGCATCATCCCGAAGCTGCGCGGCGATCTCGTCTCCCGCCCCGCCGCCGACGTGCTGCGCGAAGCGGAGCAACTGGTGAAGGCCGGCGTGAAGGAATTGCTCGTCATCTCGCAGGACACCTCGGCCTACGGCGTGGACGTGAAATACGCCGAGAGCCGATGGAAGGGACGCGCGGTGCGCGCGAAATTCATCGATCTTGCGCGCGAGCTGGGCGAGCTCGGCGTCTGGGTGCGGCTGCACTACGTCTATCCGTACCCGCACGTGGATGAGGTCATTCCGCTGATGGCGGATGGCAAGGTCCTGCCCTACCTCGACATCCCGTTCCAGCACGCCGCGCCCGATGTGCTCAAGCGCATGAAGCGCCCGGCCGCGCAGGAGAAGACGCTGGAGCGCATTCGTCGCTGGCGCGGGATCTGCCCGTCGCTGACGATCCGCTCGACCTTCATCGTGGGATTTCCGGGCGAGACCGACGCGGACTTCGCGATGCTGCTCGACTGGCTCGACGAGGCGCAGCTCGATCGTGAGGGCTGCTTCAAGTACGAGCCGGTCGCAGGTGCGGTCGCAAACGACCTCGCGGCGCCGGTGCCGGACGCCGTGAAGGAGCAACGCTGGCATCGCTTCATGCAGCGTCAGCAGGCGATTTCGGCAAAGCGGCTGAAAGCCAAGGTCGGCACGCGCCAGCAGGTGATCGTCGATGAAGTGGGCCCGACCGTTGCGAAAGGGCGCTCGAAAGGCGACGCGCCCGACATCGACGGCGCGGTCCATGTCGCAAGCCGGCGGCCGCTGCGCCTCGGAGAGATTGCCACGGTGAAGATCGAGCGCGCCGACGACTACGACCTGTACGGCATGGCCGTCGGCTTCTGATGATGACCCTGCTCGTCATCGGCGCGCTGCTCGTTATCGTTCTGGCGCTCGCCTATACACGGCTGGAAAAGCGCCCCGGTTACGGGCCCTACTACGGACTGGCGAAACTCACCGGCGGGCGCCTCGACATTGGACCCGTCGACTGGACGAAGCTGACGCGCCACGCGACGCCGAACGATGCGCTGGTCTGTCCGGCCGGGCGTTGCCCCAATGCGAAGCCGGATTGGGAGTCAAAGGTCTACGCGATGCCGGCGGCGGAATTGCTGGCGCGGTTGAGAACGATCGCGCTCGCCGAGCCCGACACGCGCGAGCTGCCCGGCGCGCCCGCCCACGGCGCGCGACTCCTGCAACGCACGCGGCTGATGCGCTTTCCGGATACGATTGATGTCGAGGCATTTCCCGCCGGCGCCGACCGATCAACTCTGGCGATCTATTCGCGCAGCCTGATCGGCCGCAAGGATTTCGGCGTCAACCGCGCGCGCCTCGAACGCTGGCTCGCGGCGCTGGACGAGGCTGGGCACTCGTAAACGATCAGAGATACGATCATCACTAGCGGCTTACTGACGCCGTGGCCAAATAACCATGGAGCGCAGCGACCACTTGCGCACCCTCCCCGACCGCGGCGGCAACCCGCTTGGTCGAGTTCAGCCGCACGTCCCCGATCGCGAAGACTCCCGGCCGCGCGGTCTGCAGGGCCGGGACGTCCGGGCCGATATCCGTGCCCGTCAGCACGAAGCCCTTTGCGTCAGTTGCTACTCCGGATCCCGCCAGCCATTTCGTGTTCGGCGCCGCCCCGATCAACAGGAACAGATGGCCAATCGGGCGTCGTGTCTCCTCGCCCGAAGCGCGGCGCCACCGGATCGCTTCCAGGACACCATCGCGGCCCTCGAGCGCGGTGACCTTCGCCTGCGTCACGACTTCCACATTCGGCAGCCCGGCAATCCGGTCCACGAGGTAGCGTGACATGTTCGCGGACAGCTCCGGCCCGCGCACGATCATCCAGACCTTGGCGGCCTGGCTGGCGAGATAGACCGCGGCCTGCCCCGCCGAATTTCCGGCTCCGACCAGCGCCACCTCTTGCCCGGAGCACAACTTTCCCTCCAGCGGCGAGGCCCAATAGTGCACACTCGACATTTCGAAAGCGTCGAGGTTCTCGACATCGAGGCGCCGGTATTCGGCGCCGCTGGCGAGAACGACGGCGCGCGATCGGACTTGCTCAGTTTCCGAGAGCTTGAGCACGAAACCGCCATCTCGAACCGCGAGGCTCTTCACCTCCGCCGGGATTGCCATCTCCGCCCCGAATTTCTGCGCCTGGTTGTAGGCACGCGCCATCAGAGCCATGCCGGTGATGCCGGTCGGAAAGCCGAGATAGTTTTCGATCCGTGCGGATGCGCCTGCCTGACCGCCGAAGGCGCGGCAATCGAGCACAAGAACCGAGAGGCCTTCCGAGGCGGCATAAACCGCGGTCGCGAGGCCGGCCGGACCCGCCCCGACGGTCACCACGTCATAGACGCGACTTGCGTCAATTGGACCGACGAGGCCGATGCAGCGTGCGAGTTCGATCTCGGTCGGGTTGCGCAGCAATTGCCCGCCCGGGCACAGCACGATCGGGAGCTGGCTCGGATCCACATGGAAGCGATCGATCAGTGCCTTGGCCTCCGGATCGGTCTCTGAATCGAGCTGCTGATGGGGGTGACCATTGCGCCGCAGGAATCCTTCGAGGCGAAGGACGTCGCCGCTTTGCGACCGACCGATAATGACCGGCCCGCCGGCGCCAGTTTCAATCAGGCCGACGCGGCGCAGGATCAACGCGCGCATGATCCGTTCGCCGAGCTCAGCCTCCGCGATCAGCAGCGCGCGCAGACGATCCGGCGGGATGACCAGCGCTTCGACGGCTTCCACAGCAAAGGCATCGACCAGCGCGGGACGCCCGGCCAATTGCGCGAGCTCGCCCATGAATGCGCCGGGACCGTGGGTCACGATCAGCTGGCGGCGCCCGGATTGATCGTGCTGCGTGATATCGACTCTGCCCGCTAGAACGATTGTGAGTCCAAGCCCGACAACGCCGACCCGGGCGAGGGCCTCCCCGGTGGCGTAGCGGCGCACCTCGCCGAAACGGCGCACGCGTTGGATTTCCGAATGCTCCAGAGTCGGAAACATCTGGGCACGGCGCGTATCGATAATTGATGGTGATGAAACAGGCATCGCTTTTAACCGCTCAGTCTTCCCGGCTCGAAGCGCTCGATGAACCCGATCAGCGCCGCGACGGCGAGCCCGAGGTCGCGCGGGCTCGCGTATTCCATCGGGTTGTGGCTGATACCGCCGCGGCAGCGCACGAACAGCATTCCGATCGGGCAGAGTTTCGCCATCGCCTGCCCGTCGTGGCCGGCACCGGAGCCGAACCGCAGCGGCTCCGTACCGAGCGCACGGATCGCGTCCGCGAACTGATCCTGAATGTGCGGATCGCATGGCGTCGTTGCGACCTCGCGGGTTGATGTGACGGTGAGGCCGAGATGGCGCCGGGCGGCAATCGCGCGGAGGCCGCTTTTCAATGCCTCGACCAGCGTCGCGCGCGCCGGCTCGTCGCCGGACCGGATGTCGAAGACCGCCACGGCATTGCCCGGAATGACGTTCGCAGCACCCGGCGCGACCGCGACGCGCCCCACCGTTGCAACCGCCGCGCCGTTCGATTCACGCGCCAGCGTTTCGCCCAGCAGAATCGCTTCGGCGGCGCCGGCGAGCGCGTCGCGCCGCAGCCGCATCGGCACGGTCCCGGCGTGCCCGGCTTCGCCGAGAAACTCGGCGTTCAGGTAGGTTTGTCCGTTGATCGCGGTCACCACTCCGAGCGGCAGGTTGCGCGCCTCGAGCACCGGCCCCTGCTCGATGTGCACCTCGACGTAAGCCGCAGCCTGGTCAAGTCGATATGCGGCGGCCGGGACGTCCGCGGGCGATTTGCCGTAAGCCTTGATCGCGTCGGCGAGCGTCACCCCGTTCCGGTCTTCCTGCGCCAGCATCTCCGGTTTGAAAACGCCGGCGCAGGCGGAGGAGGACGAGAGCGTGACGGGAAAGCGTGAGCCCTCCTCGTCGCCGAAGGCGAGAACGTCGATGCCAAACGGCAGTCGTTTGTCGCGACAATGCTCTGCGGCCAGAATCCCCGCGATCACGCCGAAGACGCCGTCGTATTTTCCCGCATCGATCACACTGTCGATGTGCGAGCCGATCAGCAGGCGCCTCTTTCCCTGCCCCTCAAGCCGCCCGCGAACGGTGCCGAGCGCATCCTCGCTGACTGCGAGTCCCGCCTTGCACATCCAGTCAGCCACGCGGTCCGCAGCGCGCCGATGTTCAGGCGTCAGGAACAGGCGGACAAGACGATCCGGCTCAGCCGAAATAGCCCCAAGCTCGCTGACCATCGCCTCGGCACGCATGCCGAGTGCATCGGTCTCGTTTTGGAGAAATGCACGCACCGCGGCTGCTTATCACGGCCGCTCCGGCGCGGACCAGCGGTCAGCCCGGCGCCTGCACCGAGCCGCGCAGCTTCTTGGCTTCCTCGAAGCCGTGCATGCCGGCGTGCCATTGCAATGCGATCACGGCGCCCTTGATTGGCTGGATCAGCGCCAGTGAAAGCGCGAGCGTCAACGGCAGGAACAGCGCGGCGTGGATCCAGTAGGCCGGCTGGTAGGTCATCTCGACGTGCAGCACCAGCGGCACGACCAGATGGCCGACGAGCACGATCACAAGGTAGGCCGGAAAGTCATCGGCGCGCTGATGGTGCAGTTCCTCGCCGCACACATCGCAGCGGTCGGCGACCTTCAGGAAGGCGCGGAACATGCGCCCCTCGCCGCAATGCGGGCAACGCCCGGTGAGCCCGCGCCACAGCGCGGTCTTGAGCGGCACGGCGGTTTTCGGCCGGGTCTCGGGCTTGGCGGCAAATGCGAGGAAATTCATGGCAGCTAGATAAGGCTTGCGCGGACAACTCTCAACCGGGCGGATCGCATTGCTGGTACCCGGCCGGGCACTGGCAAAATCAGTGCTGCGCGGCGATCCATTGGCCGATCTTCCGGCGCTCCTCCTCGGTCATCGCGGTCTGGTTTCCGAGCGGCATCGCCTTGTTCTGCACCGTCTGGGTGAGGACCAGCGGCGCGTATTTGCGCAAATCGGCCGCCGACTCCAGCACGACGTTCTTCGGCGCTTCCTTGAAACTTTCGTGCGTCGGCTTGACCGCATGGCACATCGTGCAGTGCTTCGTGGTGATCGCCAGCACCTCGGCGTCGGAAACCGCGCCACCGGTCGAAGCCGGCGCGCGCGGGGCCGTGAGCCAGATCGCGCAGATGAGCGCGAAGGCAGCGACCGGCGCCGCCCAGCCGAACGCGTTCCAGTCATCGCCGGCATCGACCCGGTTGACGTAATGGCGGATGAGCGCGCCCGCGACGATGATCAGCGCCACCACCAGCCACGACTGCGGGTGCGCCGAGAGAAACGGGTAGTGCGGCGACACCATCATCACCAGCACCGGCAGCGTGAGGTAATTGTTGTGGGTCGAGCGCTGCTTGCCGATCGCGCCGTAGCGCGCGTCCGGAGCGTGGCCGGCGATCAGCTGCGCCACCATTTTGCGCTGGTTCGGGATGATCACCATGAACACGTTGAACGCCATGATGGTGCCGACGAAGGCCCCGACATGCAGGAAAGCGCCGCGCGCGGAGAACACTTTGGTGTACAGCACCGACGCGATCAGGATCAGCGCGAACACCGCAGCCCCCAGCACCACCGTGTTCGCGCCCACGGCTGAGCGGCACAGGCCCTCATAGATCGCCCAGCCGGCAAGCAGCGAGGCGACCGAGATCGCAACCGCCTGCCACGGCTCGAGCGGCATGACGGCGGGATCGATCAGGTACGACCTGGCGTGCAGGTAGTACTGCACGATGAGCAGGCCGAAGCCGGTCAGGAAGGTGAGATAGGCGTCCCACTTGAACCAGTGCAGGTGCGCCGGCAGCTGCGGCGGCGCGACCGTGAACTTCTCCACGTGGTAGAAGCCGCCGCCGTGCACCTGCCACGCGGTGCCGTAGACGCCCTGGCTTTTGCGCTCCTTGGTGTCGAGCCCGTAATCGAGCGCCATGAAGTAGAACGACGTGCCGATCCAGCCGATCCCCACGATCATGTGGAACCAGCGCAGCAGCAGGTTCACCCATTCGCCGAGGAAGACGTCCATAGTTCGTCTCAGCTGTCATCCCGGGCGACGGAGCGATGCGGAGGAGACCCGGGACCCATGCACCCCCGACTGCGCCGTTCGGAATGTACGGGAAGATGGGTCCCGGCTCGCGCACCCGGCTATTCGCCGGGCGCTTGGCCGGGATGACAGTCGCCGTTTCACATCCCCGGCAGCTTGTCGTCGATGCCCTTGATGTAGAAGTTCATGCCGAGGATCTGCCCGTCGTCGAGATGGGTACCGCCCTTGCATTCGACCGGCTTGCCGTCCTGCGCCAGCACCGGGCACTTGAACGGATGCAGCGTGCCTGAGGAAATCGCGCCTTCCGTCTCCGTCGCCAACTTCTTCACCTCGTCCGGCATGTTGGTATAGGGCGCCATCTGCACGATCTTCGAATTGAGCCCGCCCCACACGTCGCCCGTCGCCCATTTGCCTTCGAGCGCGAGCTTGATGCGTTCGGCGTAGTACGGCGTCCAGTTGTTGACGATCGCGGTGAGCTGCGCCTTCGGGCCGAACTTGATCTGGTCGGAGTCCTGGCCGAACGCGAAAATGCCGCGCTCGTTCGCGAATTGCATCGCGGCGGCCGAGTCCGTGTGCTGGGCGAGCACGTCGGCGCCCTGGTCGGCGAGCGCGCGCGCCGCCGCCGCCTCCTTGCCGGGGTCGTACCAGGCGTTCACCCAGATGATCTTCACCTTCATGTCGGGGCGCACCGACTGCGCGCCCAGCATCATGGCGTTGACGCCGGAGACGACCTCGGGGATCGGGAACGAGCCGATGTAGCCGATGGTGCCGCTCTTCGACATCCTGGCGGCGATCTGCCCCATGATGTAGCGGCCTTCGTAGAAGCGGCCCGAGTAGGTCGCGAGATTCTTGTCGCGCTTGTAGCCGGTGGCGTGCTCGAACATCACGTTCGGGTACTTCTTGGCGACCTTCGCGGTCGCGTCCATGAAGCCGAACGAGGTGGTATAGATCAGCTTGTGACCGGTGCGCACGAGCTGCTCGATCGAGCGTTCCGCGTCAGGGCCTTCGTTGACGTTCTCCAGGTAGCTGGTGTCGATCTTGTCCTTGAACTGCTCCTGGATGGCGCGCCGCCCGACCTCGTGCTGGTAGGTCCAGCCCATGTCGCCGACCGGACCGACATAGATGAAGCCGACTTTCAGTTTTTCCTGCGCGGTGGCGCCGGTCAGAGCCGAGCCGAGCGTCAGCGCAACAACCGCCGCAGCAATCATCAACCTCTTCATGGCCTTCTCCGATTGTGTTGCGGAAAACTATTCCGGCTGCGGTGCCCGCACGCCCCCGCTTACGTCTAGAATGCTCAGCGGTCGGGGACGAATGCAAGCCCGAGCGAGGCCGGGGCGGGACTGCCGCGCCGCCCGCGTACCCATGAGATCGCGACCAGCACGAGGATGGTCGCGAGGTAGGGCAGCGAGGACATCAGCTGTGACGGAATGCCCAGGCCGGTCGCCTGCGCGTGCAGCTGCAGGATCGTGATGCCGCCGAACAGATAGGCCCCGACCATCAGGCGGAATGGCAGCCATGAGGCGAACACGACAAGCGCGAGCGCGATCCAGCCTCGCCCCGCGGTCATGCCGGAGACCCAGAACGGAGTGTAGGCGAGCGGCAGGTAGGCGCCGCCGAGCCCCGCGCACGCGCCCCCGAACAGCACGGCGAGCATGCGGATTCTCAGCACCGGATAACCGAGCGCATGCGCCGAAGCGTGATTGTCGCCGACCGCGCGCAGGATCAGCCCTGCGCGCGTGCGGTAGAGGAAATACCAGATGCCGATGAGCAGGGCGATCGAGAAGTAGACGAAGGCGTTCTCGCCGAAGATCACTTTGCCGATCAGCGGAATGTCCGTGACGTAAGGGATATAGAGGTGGCCGGCGCCGTCGATTTTCTGACCGACATAGCCGGCGCCGATCAGGCCGGACAGCCCGACGCCGAGGATGGTGAGCGCCAAACCCGACGCCACCTGGTTGGCCGCCAGCCCGAGCGTAACTGCCGCGAACACCGCGGACAGCGCCGCGCCCGCCAGGATGCCGCACAGCGCGCCGATTGCGATCGAGCCGGTGAGGTAGGCGCCGGCGAAGCCGCAGGCGCCGCCCACGATCATCATCCCCTCGACGCCGAGATTGAGAACACCCGCGCGCTCGACCACCAGCTCGCCCGACGCGGCGAGCAGCAGCGGCGTCGAGGCGGTGATCACGGTGAGCAGCACGGCTTCAACGAATTCCATGGACGGCCTTCGGCGCAGGCAGGAGGCGGAAGCGATAGAGGATCAGCGTGTCGCAGGCGAGCACGTAGAACAGCAGGATACCCTGGAACACCTTGGTGAGATCGAGTGGCACCTTGAGCGAGATCTGCGCGCTCTCCCCGCCGATGAAGGTGAGCGCGAGGAACAGCGCCGCGACCAGGATGCCGGCCGGATTAAGCCGGCCGAGAAACGCCACGATGATCGCGGTGAAGCCATAGCCGGGCGAGATGTTGGGCTGAAGGTGGTTCACCGTCGCCGACACCTCGATCACGCCGGCGAGGCCTGCGAGCGCGCCCGAGATCAGGAACGTCACGACCGTAAGCCACTTGTCGCTGAAACCGCCAAAGCGTGCGGCGCGCGGCGCGGCGCCGACCAGCTTGATCTCGAACCCTTTCAGCGTGCGGCCGAGCATCACGGTCGCCCAGGCGACCACCAGCAGCGCGATGATCGCGCCGAGATGCAGGCGGCTGCCCTCGATCAGGGTCGGCATCGCGGCAACGGCATCGAATTCGGCGGTGGTCGGGAAGTTGAAGCCTTTCGGGTCGCGCCACGGTCCGCGCACCAGATAGTCGAGCAGCAATTCGGCGACATAGACCAGCATCAGGCTGGTGAGGATCTCGCTCGCGCCGAACCGCACGCGGAACACTGCCGGAACGAGCGCGTAAGCCGCGCCGCCGAGCGCGCCGAGCACAAGCATTGCGGGCAGCACCCAGTACCCGGCGCCGGTGCCATGCGTTGCGACCGCGAGCCAGCCGCCGGTGATCGCGCCGATCAGGAATTGGCCCTCGGCGCCGATATTCCAGACGTTCGCCAGGTAGCAGAGCGACAGCCCCACCGCGATGAGCACCAGCGGCGTCGCCTTCACGGCGATCTCCTGCAGCGCCCATGGATCGGTGAGCGGCTCGAAAAAATAGATCTTCAGCGCTTCGACCGGCGGCTTGCCGAGCAGCGCGAACAGCAGCGCGCCGGTCGCGAGCGTCAGCGCGACCGCAATCAGCGGCGAGACCAGCGCCATCGCAATCGAGCGCTCGGCGCGCCGTTCAAGCGCGAGCCGCATGTCCCGCCCCCTTCATGCCCACGCCCGCCATCAGCATTCCGATCTCGCCGCGATCGGCGCGGCGCGTCTGGCGCGGCGCAGAGAGCCGGCCCGCGCAGATCACCACCAGCCGGTCGGCGATTTCATACAGCTCGTCGAGGTCCTGACTCATCACCAGGACGGCCGCGCCACGCGCCGCCAGATCGATGATCGCCTGACGGATCGCGGCGGCCGCGCCGGCATCGACGCCCCAGGTCGGCTGACTCACGATGAGCAGCCGCGGCTCGCGCAGGATCTCGCGTCCGACCACGAATTTCTGCAAATTGCCGCCCGAAAGGCTGGCTGCCTCCGGATCGCGCTTCGCCTTGCGCACGTCATACGCCTTGGTGATGCGGTCGACGAAGGCACGCGCCTGCGCGCGATTGATGAAGCCGCGCCGCACCATCGGGCTGGCCGCGTGGCCGGTGATCAGCACGTTGTCGGAGAGCTTGAACCGCGGTGCGGTTGCATGGCCGAGGCGTTCCTCCGGCACGAAGGCGGCCCCAAGCCGCCGCCGTTCCGTGATGGACATTCGGCCGGCATCGCGGTTGTCGATCCTGATGACGTCGGCATTGTCGGCCAGCACCTCACCGGAGAGCGCCGCAAACAGCTCATCCTGCCCATTGCCTGCGACACCAGCCAGCCCAAGGATTTCCCCGGCCGCGAGCTCGAACGTGATGCCGTCGAGCTTGACGCCATGCGGGTCGTCCGGCGTCACATTGAGATTGCGGACGACCAATCGGGGATTTCCCAATTTCTTTTGTCCATCCGAACGGACCGCGCCCACCTCGCCCCCGACCATCATGCTGGCGAGCGATTGTGCGGTTTCCGCGCGGGGATCACAGGTGGCGATGACTTTTCCGCCGCGCAGGATCGTGGCGGTGTCGCACAGCGCGCGCACCTCCTCGAGCTTGTGGCTGATGTAAAGGATCGCGCGGCCTTCCTTGCGCAGCACGCGCAGCGTGCGGAACAGTTGTTCGGCCTCCTGCGGGGTGAGCACGGACGTCGGCTCGTCGAGGATCAACAGCTTCGGGTCCTGCAAGAGGCAGCGCACGATCTCGATGCGCTGGCGTTCGCCGACGGACAGCCGCCAGACCTCGCGTTTCGGGTCGAGCGGAAGGCCGTAATTGCGCGACACTTCGGCGACGCGCTCGTCGAGTCCGGCGAGCGGCACATTGTCGAGGCCGAGCGCGACGTTCTCGGCAACGGTCAGTTGCTCGAACAGGCTGAAATGCTGGAACACCATGCCGATGCCGTGCGCGCGCGCAGCGGCCGGACCGGGGAGCTCGATCGGCTCGCCTTGCCAGCGGAATTCGCCCGCGCTCCGCTGCAACAGGCCGTAGATCATCTTCACCAGCGTGGACTTGCCGGCGCCATTCTCGCCGAGCAGCGCGTGCACTTCGGCCGGCCAGATCTCGAGATCGATGCTGTCGTTGGCGACAAAGTGGCCATAAAGCTTGGTGACGCCGACCGCTTCGAGCAGCGGGAGCTCGTCCGGCTGAACCGGTTTGTCCGGCGCCGAAGCAATGGCGAGCGCGGCATCAGCCATGGCGCGCCCGTGCCTTCGGTTCCTCGACCCTGGCCGCGCCGCGTGCGGCCTCACGCGCCATCAACACCTGCGCGGCGACCGAGGCTGCAATCGCGGCCGGCGCCTTGTCGCTAATCGTGGTCAGCCCGATCGGGCAGATGAGCTGGTCCACCATACCGGCAGCCATGCCCATCTTCTGCATCGCCGCGGCGAAGCGGGCGCGCTTGGTCGCGCTGCCGATCAGTCCGACGTAGGAAAAGCGATCCGCCTGCAGCGCAGCGATGGTGAGATCGAGATCGAGCGCGTGGCTGTGCGTCATCACGGCAACGAATGCGCCGTCGGGTGCGCGGCCGAGCAACGCGACCGGGTCGCCTCGCGTGATGGCAGTGACGTTCGCGGGGAATGCCTCCGGGATCGCGCCGGGACGCATATCGATCCATGTGATGAGGAACGGCAGGGGCCCAAGCGCCACACTGAGCGCACGCCCCACGTGGCCCGCGCCGAACAGGTAGAACGGTGTCGGCTCGTCGCCGAAGCGTTCGTAGATGCGGCTGTCGGATTGGATCTCGTAGGCCGGGCGCGGCGAGCGCCCTTCGTTCGCCATGGCGGCGCGACGCGTGAGCCGTCCGTCACCCCCGACCGTCGCGATTGTGGTCAGAACGCCCGCCCGTTCCGCTTTGGCCAGCGCCGCAACGGCGTCGCTATCCGCAGACCCAAACCGCTCGATCGTCAGCAGCACGCGGCCGCCGCAGCATTGCCCGAGGTCCGGCCCGAGTGCCTTGTCGAGCCGCGCGACCGCGGGCCCGCCGCGCCGCGCCAGCAGCGCCTGCGCTTCGGCGAGCGCGCCCCACTCCAAAGCGCCACCCCCGATCGTACCGGTAAACGCGCCGTCCGGCGCCACCACCATGCGCGCCCCAACCTCGCGCGGGCTCGAGCCTTGCGCCTGCGCCAGGGTGACCAGCGCCGCCGCGCCCTGCTCGGCAATGAACTGCGCGATGGTCGGCCAAACGGACATCAGCTCGTAACCGCCTGCACGGCGCGCAGGATCGATTCCGGCGTCGCCGGCGCGTCGAGCGGCACCGCCTTGTCCGGATTGAGCGAGTGGATCGCATCGGCAATCGCGGCGAACACCGAGATCGCCAGCATCAGCGGCGGCTCGCCCACCGCCTTGGAGCGATAGATTGTGTCCTCGCGGTTGGCGCCGTCCCACAGCGCGATGTTGAAATGCTCCGGCACATCCGAAGCGCAGGGGATCTTGTAGGTCGACGGCGCATGCGTGAGCAGCCGCCCGTCGGCATGAAACACCAGCTCCTCCGTCGTGAGCCAGCCCATGCCCTGCACGAAGCCGCCCTCGATCTGGCCGATGTCCACCGCCGGATTGAGCGAACGGCCGACGTCGTGGAGGATATCGACGCGCTGCACCTTCATCTCGCCCGTCGTCACGTCCACCAGCACTTCCGAGCATGCCGCCCCGTAAGCGAAATAGAAGAACGGCCGGCCTTTGCCGGTGGCCGGGTCCCAATGGATCTTCGGTGTCTTGTAGAATCCGGTCGACGACAGCGAGACGCGCGCGAGATAGGCCTTGCGTATGAGCTCCGCGAACGGCACCGACTGGTTGCCGATGAACACGCGGTTGTCGCGGAATTCGATCTGGCTCGGCACCACATCGTAGGCGCCGGCTGCGAAGTTGATCAGCCGCTCCTTGATGGCGCCGGCCGCGTTCTTTGCCGCCCAGCCGTTGATGTCGGAGCCGGATGATGCGGCGGTCGCCGAGGTGTTCGGCACCTTGGCGGTGCTGGTGGCGAGGATCTTCACCCGGTCGGCATCGACGCCGAACTCCTCGGCCACCACCTGCGCGACCTTGATGTAGATCCCCTGCCCCATCTCGGTGCCGCCGTGGTTCAGGTGGATCGAGCCGTCCTGATAGACATGCACCAGCGCGCCCGCCTGGTTGAGATGCGTGGTGGTGAACGAGATGCCGAACTTCACCGGGTTCAGCGCCATGCCGCGCTTGAGGGCGCCGTTTTGCGCGTTAAACGCCGCTATTTTGCGCCGTCGCGCGCGATAGTCGCTGGTCACCTCGCAGCGGTCGAGCAGCGCGGGCAGGATGTTGTCCTCGACCAACATGCCGTACGGCGTGATGTCGCGGCCTTCGCCATAGAGATTGCGCTTGCGCACATCGAGCGGGTCGAGCTTGAGCGCCCAAGCGATCTCGTCGATCGCGCGCTCGGCCACCATCATGCCCTGCGGCCCGCCGAAGCCGCGGAACGCCGTGTTCGAAACCGTGTTTGTTTTCATACGCTTGGTGGTGATCGTGGCGGCCGGAAGGAAATAGGCATTGTCGGCGTGGAACATGGCGCGATCGTTGATCGCGCCCGACAAATCCGCCGAATAGCCGCAGCGCGACGCCATCACGGTTTCCAGCGCCTGGATGCGGCCCTCGGCGTCGAAGCCCACCTCGTAGTCGGACAGGAAATCGTGGCGCTTGCCGGTGAGGCACATGTCGTCGTCGCGGTCGAGCCGGATCTTGCAGGGGCGTCCGGTGATTTGCGCGGCGAGCGCGGCGAGCGCGGCCCATTGCGCAGCCTGCGTTTCCTTGCCCCCGAACGCGCCGCCCATCCGGCGCACTTCCACCGTGACGGCGCTGACCGGGACCTTCAGCATGCCGGCGATGAGATGCTGCATCTCGCTCGGATGCTGCGTGGAGGTGTGGATCAGCATGTCGCCGTCCTCGCCAGGAATGGCGAGCGACACCTGGCCTTCGAGATAGAAATGCTCCTGGCCGCCGATACGCAGCTGCCCTTTCACGCGATGCGCGCTCGCAGCCAGTGCAGCCGCGCTGTCATCCTTGCGGAATGTGCAGTCGGGCAGGATATGGCTGCCGGCGGCAAGCGCATCGTCGACCGAGACGCAGTGCGTGCCGACCGCAGCCGCGACCTTGGCAAGCTTCGCGGCGCGGCGCGCCTGCTCGCGGGTCGTGGCCACGACGGCGAACACCACCTGCCCGTAAAACTCGATGCGGCTCTCGACGAAAACCGGATCGTCGTGCACGACCGGGCCGACATCGTTCTTTCCAGGGATATCGGCGGCGGTGAGCACCGCAACGACACCGGGTGCGGCGCGCACCGCAGCGAGATCGACGCCGAGCAGTTGTCCTGAGGCAGCCGGTACGCCGCCGGCCGCGATGTGCAGCAGCCCCTCCGGCTCGCGGATGTCGTCGACGAACGTGGCGCTCCCTGCGACATGCTTCGCCGCGGAATCGTGCCGCAGCGGCCGACGCACCACGCGCAGGCGCAATTCCTCCGAGCGGCGGTCAAGCTGGAGCGACATCGGCCGCCTCCCGGAACCCGACCACGCGCGTCCTGCGCGTCGAGGCTCCGCCGATTTCGGCAAGCGCCCGGCGCAGCAGCGCGCGCGCCGCATCGAGACGATATTTCGCACTCGCACGCAGATCGTCGATCGGCGAGAAGTCCTGCGCCAGCGCCTCGATCGCCTCTTCCAACGTATCCGGCCGGTCGAGATAGGTCTCGATCAACGCTTTCTCGGTGGTGCGCGCGCGCTTGGGGATTGCCGCCATGCCGCCGAAGGCGATGCGCGCGAAGGCGATGCGCGCGCCCGCGATGCGCGTGCCGTCAAGGCGCAGCTTGAAGGCGCCCATCACGGCGGAGATGTCGGAATCGAAGCGCTTGGAAATCTTGTAACAGCGGAAGTGCTCGCCTTCGCCGAACTTCGGAATGCGCACCACGCGCACGAACTCGCCCGGGGCGCGGTCCTGCTTGCCGTAATCGAGGAAATAGCTTTCCAGCGGCAGCGTGCGCGGCCGATCGCCGCGCTGCAGGCCGAGCGTTGCGCCGAGCGCGATCAGCGCGGGCGGCAGGTCGCCGATCGGCGAGCCGTTGGCGATGTTGCCGCCGACGGTCGCGGCCATGCGCACCTGCGTGCCGGCGAAGCGGCGCGTCAGCTCGCCGAGGTCGCGGTCGAGCGCTGCGAGATACGGCATCGCCTCCGCGAGCGTGACGCTTGCGCCAAAACTCACGGCATCGCGCCGGTCCTCGATTTCCTCCAGACCCTTGACGCGGCCGAGCCAGATCATTTTGGGCAGATCGCGCAGCTGCTTGGTCACCCACAGTCCGACGTCGGTCGAGCCGGCAACCAGAGTGGCGTCGGGATGCGAAAAATAAAGCTTGGCCAGCGCAGTGATGCTCGCGGGCGCGGCGAAGAAACGCTCGCGCGTGCCGATGAAAATGTCCTCGCTGTCCTTCAGGTCGCCCAGGGTGCGTCGCACGTCCGGCTCTTCGGTGGAGAACCAGTCGTTTGCCGTCTCAGCGCAGGCGGCGAGCGCCGCGTCGACGATCGGGCGGTACCCGGTGCAGCGGCAGAGATTGCCGGCGATCCAGTCGTTCACGCGCTGGCGATCGACCGGCCGCGTATCGGCGCGGTGGTACAGCGCGAACAGAGCCATCACGAAACCAGGCGTACAAAACCCGCACTGGGAGCCATGCAGATCGACCATCGCCTGCTGCACCGGATGCAGCGTGCCGTCGCGCGCGAGGTCTTCCACGGTGATGATCTCGCAGCCGTCGACCTGACCGGCAAACAGGATGCAGGCATTGACCGGCTCGTAGACCAGGCGTTCGCCGCGCAGCCGGCGCAGCACCACTGTGCAGGCACCGCAGTCGCCCTCGGCGCAGCCCTCCTTGGTGCCGGTCGCGCGTTCGGTGAGACGCAAGTAGTCGAGCAACGTCAGCGTCGGCGAAATTCCCGAGAGCTTCACCACCTCGCCGCGCCGCAGGATACGGATTTCGCCGCGCATCAGCTGCCCCGGTAGGTCGAATAGCCGTACGGCGAGACCAGCAGCGGCACGTGGTAGTGCGCGTCCTCGGTCACGCCGAAGCGTACCGGCACGAGATCGAGGAACGGCAGAGCCGGCAGTACGACGCCGCGCCCGCGAAAGTAATCGCCGACGTGAAACACGATTTCATAACGTCCCGTTGCGAATGTCGCGCCCTCAACCAGCGGCTTCCCAGCACGGCCGTCCGCATTGGTGACCGCTTCGCCGACGACGGCCGGTGTTCCGTCGAGGCGTGTGAGGATGACCTTCAGACCGGCCGCCGGCAGTCCGGCCGCGGTATCGAGGACATGTGTGGTGATCCGGCCCATTCGCACGCAACCCTGCCGGCTTACTTGCTGGCAGCCTCATGTTCCAACAAAACGCCGCCCGACAAAAGGGTTTCCGGCAGCCGCTGCGGTGAAATGCGGCGGGGGCGCCGAAAGGCGTTATCGCGCCTCATCTTCGGCCGCCAATGCGGCGGCCAGCGCGAAGCGCGACTCCTCAAGCGCCTGCGCAGGCGCCATCCCGCGCATATTGTAGTGAAGGTCGCGCCCGAGCCGCAGAATGTCCGGATTATGCGCACCCGCTTGCTCGGCAATGGCGATTGCGCGCTCCAGCACCGCGCCGCGCGGGACGATTTCGTTGACCAGATGAAGCGCACGCGCCTCGGCGGCATCCATCAACCGGGCGCGATAGACGATGTCGAACAGAACTTTCTTCGGCAGCGCGTCCTTCACGATCGCAAGCGCGAGGAACGGAAACAGGCCTCTCGCCGCTTCCGGCAGCCCGAGTGTCGCGTCTGCGGCCATGACCGCAAGATCGCAGGCGACAACGACGCTAAAGCCGCCCGCGTGGGCGTTGCCGTTGATCGCCGCGACCAGCGGCTTGCCGAGACGCGCCATCGCCTGCGCCATGTCGATGAAGGCGCGCGCGAACGCGAGCCGGCCGGCATTGGTTGGGCCCGCGCTCCTGTAGTCGCCACCGAGGCAGAACACATCGCCATGGCCGGTGAGCACGCAGGCGCCGATGTCGGGAGACTGCCGGGCGCTTTCAAGCGCCGCGACGATCTCCTCCGCCATCGTTTGGCTGATGCGATTGCCCTGATCGGGTCGTCGCATCCCGACGATCTGGACGCGCCCGCGCCGCTCGATCTCGATGGTCGACGCGGGCAAGTCACGGCACCAGGATCAGCGACCCCGTGGTCTTCCGGCTTTCGAGGTCCTCGTGCGCCTTGCGCGCGTCTTTGAGCGGATAGGTTCCGGCGACATCGATCTTCACCGCGCCGGAGCCGACCACATCGAACAGGTCGCCGGCGATCGCGAGGAGATCCTCGCGCTTTGCCGCATAGTGGTTGAGCGTCGGGCGGGTCGCGAACAGCGAACCCTTGAACTGCAGCATGTTGATGTTGAACGCGTCGATCTGGCCGGATGACGCGCCAAACGAGACGAACATGCCGAGCGGCTTGAGGCAATCGAGCGAGCCGGGGAATGTCGTCTTGCCGACGCCGTCATAGACCACGTCGCACATCTTGCCGCCGGTGATCTCCTTCACCTTGGCGACGAAGTCCTCGTCCTTGTAGAGGATGGTGTGGTGGCAGCCGTTCTTCTTCGCGAGGTCGGCCTTGTCCTTGGAGCCGACGGTGCCGATCACGGTGGCGCCGAGGTGATTGGCCCACTGGCACAGGATCAGGCCGACGCCGCCTGCCGCCGCGTGCATCAGGATGGTGTGGCCCTTGTCGACCTTGAAGGTGCGCCGCACCAGGTATTGCGCCGTCATGCCCTTGAGCATCATGCCGGCGGCCTGCTGGTGGCTGATATTGGCCGGCACCTTCACGGCGCGGTCGGCCGGCACGTTGCGCTCGGCCGCGTAACCGCCGAACGGGAAGACGGCGGCGACACGATCGCCGACCTTGATGTCGGTCACGCCAGGGCCCACCGCGGTGACGTCGCCCGAGCCCTCGTTGCCGGCGATGAACGGATAGCCACCCGGCGGCGGGTAGGCGCCGTTGCGGAAATACACGTCGATGAAGTTGATGCCCGCGGCGCCCTGCTTGACGCGCACCTGGCCCTGGCCCGGCGCCGGAAGGTCGACGTCCTCGTAGGTCAGGACCTCAGGACCGCCCGCTTTGTGAACACGCACCGCCGCAACCATGGCATTCTCCCTTTTTGTTGACGCATGCATCGAGGCCGCGCCGGGCCGGGATCATAGGTTCCGGCGAGAGAGACGCAAGGCTATGTCAGCGCCCGCCGGAAACGCGCAAATTCGTGCCGGTCGTGTAGGACGACGCGTCCGAGAGCAGGAACATCACCGCTTCAGCGACCTCCTCGGGCTTGCCCGCACGCGGGATCGGCATCATCGGCGCCAAACGCTCGAGCCGGCCCGGCGGGTGCAATCCGGTTTCGATCAGCCCCGGCGAGACGGCGTTGACGCGGATGCCTTCGGCGGCAAGCTCGCGCGACAGGCCGATGGTCATGCTGTCGATCGCGCCCTTCGAAGCCGCGTACCAGACATATTCGCCGGCGCTGCCGAGGGTCGCGGCCATCGAGGAGATGAGCACGACCGCGCCGCCCTCTCCGCCTTTCCTGGTCGACATGCGCTCAGCCGCGGCCTTCGCGCACATCAGGGCCCCGAGCACGTTGAGCTCCAGCACTGACCGCATCATCGCGGTGTCGGCGTCTTCCAGGCGCGAATACCCGCCGGTGGAACCGGCATTGTAGACGAGATGCGTGATCCGCCCGAGTTCGCTGTCGATGGTCGCGAATGTGCGCGACACGTCCTCCTCGCGCGCCATGTCGCCCTGGATCGCGATGGCGCGCTGCCCGGCCTGCCTGATCGCAGCGGCGACATCGTCCGCTGCCTGCGCATCGCGCAGATAATTGACCGCCACGTCGTAGCCGCGCGCGCCCGCCAGCTTCGCGGTCGCAGCTCCGATGCCGCGGCTCGCGCCGGTGATCAGCAGAACCTGGCTCACTGATGACGCTCCCGCATGCCCTGGCGTTTGGTGCGTGCCGCGTTGCGCACGCGATTGCGCCGCGCCAGCACGTTGAACACCTCGACCGCGCCGGCAAACGCCATCGAGGCATAAATGTAGCCGCGCGGGATGTGGAAGGCGAATCCGTCCGCCACCAGCGCAAGGCCGATCATCACCAGAAACGCGAGCGCCAGCATTTTGGTGGTGGGATGCTCCGCGATAAAACGGGCAATCGGCCCCGACGCGGCGTACATCACGATCATCGCGATCACGATAGCGGCGATCATGATTTCGATGTCCTGCGCCATGCCGATCGCGGTCACGATCGAATCGATCGAGAACACGATGTCGACGACGACAATCTGCGCGACAATCATGGAAAACGCAGCGTAAGCCTTCGCTTCAGTGCCTTGGACCTCCTCGCCTTCGACTTCGGCGTGAATTTCGTGCGTTGCCTTCGCGATCAGGAACAAGCCGCCGGCGATCAGGATGATGTCGTGCCAGGAAAAGCTGCGATCGAGCACCGTGACGACGGGGTAGGTCAGCCGCATCAGCCAGGTGAGCCCGAGCAGCAGGACGATGCGGAATACGAACGCGAGCGCGAGCCCGATCTGGCGCGCGCGCTTTGCGTCGCGCGGCGAGCAGCGCGATACCAGCACCGAGATGAACACGATGTTGTCGACGCCGAGGACGATTTCGAGCGCGGTGAGCGTGGCAAGCGCCACCCACGCGGCGGGATCGGTCAGGAGATCAAGCATGCTCAGCGCGTCTCACAAGCCCCGCTCCCAGGAAGTAGAGCGCGATCGCACACAATCCGGCCGTGATCCATGGGGCGGGCATCATGTCGCGCAGCAGTGCGACAAATGCGAGCACTGACCAAACGGCAAGCAGGGAAACGGTCAATACACGCAGCCGCGCGACCCGGAACGGATGCACGAAGGGAATCGGCAAAAACGTCGCGGCTGCGAGCGCGGCAATCGCAGCCGCGGCGATCCATGGATCCGGCCTGAGGAGAAGCAGATAGAATACGGGCACGTTCCAGACCGCCGGAAAGCCGCGAAAGTAATTGCCTTCCATCTTCATGCCGCGGTCGGCGAAATAAAGCGCACCGCTGATGAGGATCGCGACCGCGCAGGGAATGGCGGCGACCGGTGGCAGCAGGCCGCTCCAGACGACCACGAAGGCAGGAATGAAGACGTAGGTGAGATAATCGACGACGAGGTCGAGGATGTCGCCCGACCAGCGCGGCAGCCGCTGCGCGACGTCGAGCTTGCGCGCGAATATGCCGTCGACCCCGTCGACGGCCAGCGCCGCGCCGAGAAGGAAGAACATGCGCGGCCAGTTCTGTTCGATCGCCGCAAGCAATGCGAACAGCGCCAGCACCGCTCCGGACGCGGTGAAGACATGGACCGAAAACGCCAGCGCCGCGGTGAGCGGCGTATCCGGCTTGCCCCCGGGGTCGCGCATCAGCTGCCCCAGTCGAGCCGCACCAGTTCGGCCGAGCGGCCGGCGAAATTCCAGTTGCGGCCGAAGGCGCGCACGCGCGAGGTTTCCGCGCGCGCGATGGTCACGTCGGGGCCGACCCAGTATCCGCTATTGCTGACGACGACGTTCTGGCCGGGCTCCCTGCCCTTGATCGGCTTCACTACGCCCTCGATGATCTTGGGGATCTGGAAAATGTGCGCGCCGTCCTTGATCTCATAGACGATCGGCTCGGTGCGCACCCCGAGAAAGCTGCCGACCAGAATTTTCAGCAGCCCCGTCGACCCGCCGGCTTTGCCGCTGAAGATGCGCGTCAGCGCCTTCACCGCATAGATCGAGGCTTTGTCGTCGACGTAAAGGGCCGCGGTCCAGTTGCCGCGCGCGAGCGGCCCCGGGATGTCGAGCAACAGTCCCGCCTTGACGCCGGTGAGATCGGTATCCTCGTGATGGCCTTCGTCGATGCGAATGCCGGCCCAGCCCTGGCAGCGCCCTTCGGTCGGCTCGTGCTGGCCGAGCGAGATCACGCAGGGGCAAAAGACCGTGCAATTGCACGAGAGAACGAAATCACCCTTGAGCTTCCAGTTATCCGCCACCGATCCGTCCCCTATCCTACCCGCGGCCAATGCGCCGCGACTGAACTGACAATGAATGCTGCGCCGATCAGAAGAAAGACGGCGCCGATCGCCCGTGAGAACCGCGTTGTCGTGCCAAGCTTCTCGATCGCCATCACGGCGCCGAGCGCCGCCATCCAGATCACGTTCATGATCCCGACGGCAAACATCAGCAGCATCATCGCCCAGCAGCAACCGAGGCAATAGAGGCCCTGTTGCAGGCCGAGCCGAAACACACCGCGCGGCTCGGACGTCCAGTTGGCGAAGAAGAACCGGAATGGATGCTGGCATTGCGTGACGCAGGCATGCTTCAACGCTGAAAACTGGTAGAGGCCGGCGCCGATGAACACAGCGCCCGAAAACAACGGGCTCGCCGACGCCATGGCCGGATCGAACAGCGACAACCGCGCGAGCGCGACTTGCAGCGCCGCAAGCGCCACGGCAGCGCCAAGCCACACGCTTACGTATCCCGCGGTGAGCACCAGCGGCGAGGCAGCCGGTTCGCCCTCGCGCGCTGCCGTCTCGGCGAGTTCCGCGTAGGTCAGGACCATCGGCGCGGCGGTCGGCAGCATCATGGCGAGGGCCATCGCGCACCACATTGCCAGCACGACCGCAGCCTGCGCGGCGCTGGAGCCGGAGCTACCGAAGCTCGGCCGGCACAGCGCCTCCAGGAGGCCCGCGCCGGACATCCCGGCGAGCATCAGTCCAAGATAGACCCAGCCCGCGGCGGCGAGCACGCCGATGCATGCGATCGCGAGCAGCTTCGGCCGCGCGAGAGCGCGCAACGGCCAGAGCGCGGCAGCGTGGGTGGTCATGCCTCGTTCCTAGCCCAACAAGCGCTGCGGCGAAATCGGGGCGGCTCGTCATTTCCTGATGGATTGATTAGGAACAGGCATGGAGCGCGAATGCGAGGTCGTGGTGGTCGGCGGCGGCCCGGCAGGGCTGACGGCGGCGATTGCGCTTGCGGCGGCCGGCGTCGAGACGGCCCTGATCGCGAAACGGCCGCCGGCGGACAACCGCACGACGGCGCTGCTGTCCGGATCCGTCGCCGCGCTCGAGGCGCTCGACGTGTGGCCGCTGTGCCGCGACCAGTCGGCGGCGCTCACGGCCATTCGCCTGATCGACGACACGGTCCGGCTGCTGCGCGCACCGGAAGTGATGTTTGCGGCGGCCGAGATCGGGCTGGATGCGTTTGGCCACAATATCGAGAACCGCTATCTGATTGCGGCGCTGGATCGCCGCGCGGGCGCGCTGTCACAACTCAAGCGTATCGATACCGCGGTCACGGCGGTTGAGCCCGACGAGACTGGCGTGACGATCCACTTGCACGAGGGCGCTACGGTCAGGACGCGCCTCGTCGTCGGCGCCGACGGGCGCAAATCGCTCTGCCGCGCCGCGGCCGGGATCGAGAGCGAGCACCGCAGCTATCCGCAGGCCGCGCTCACGCTCAATATCGCCCATGCGCGCCCGCATCATGGCACCTCGACCGAGTTCCATACGGAGTCCGGCCCATTCACGCTGGTCCCCCTGCTCGGCTTGCGCTCGAGCCTCGTCTGCGTCGTCGATCCGGCCGAAGCGGAGCACCTCCGCGGCCTCGAGCCGGCGGCCCTCTCCGCCGAAATCGAACGGCGCGCGCATTCGATCCTCGGCAGGGTCACGGTCGAGGAGGGCCGCGGGGTGTTCCTCCTCGCCATCGAGACCGCGCGAAGCTTGGCGCGCAACCGCATCGCGCTCATCGGCGAGGCTGCGCACATCATTCCGCCGATCGGCGCGCAGGGGCTCAACCTCGGCCTGCGCGATGCCGCGACCATCGCCGAACTCGTGGTCGAAGCGCGGCGGGACGGCGCCGATGCCGGCTCGCCCGAGTTGCTTGCGCGCTACGACCGGATGCGGCGTGCGGATGTGACGTCGCGTGCAGTGGCGGTGGATGCACTCAACCGCAGTCTGCTGACGGATTTCCTGCCGGTGCAGGGCGCGCGCGGCTTCGGCCTTTACCTGCTCGACCGGATCGGGCCGCTGCGCCGCGCCGTCATGCGCGAAGGCGTCGAACCCGCCGCGCAGCCGAAGCTGATGCGCGGGGAAGCACTTTAGGGCGCCGAACCGGGCGGGATCTGATGCGGGCGCCAACCGATCTCTTCGGCACTATGCGTCAATTCCACCCGACCTTTGGCCCACGCGCGCAATTGCTGGCCGATGCTCTCGCGTCCCGGCTTATAATAGAAGGGTGTGTCGCTGTAGGCGATCTTGAGCGCAATGGTTTGAAAACCCGTGAGATCTTGCAGCTGCATCTTGGGCGCCGCGCCGCGCTCGCCCTTGGCCAGCTTGCTGATACGGCGCGGCACGCGCAATTCCAGACCCGCCGTTTCGTGCGCGCCCACGGGAAGGAAAGGCGGCACCTGGAGGTGAGTATCAAGGATCGAGTTTGGATCGATGTGACTGTCATCGAGGGACAGCTCCAGCGTCCGGTGCGCCTCATCCATTCTGATTCGGCGCACGCGCGCGTAGCTGTGAAGCGTCCGATCGGAAGGATTGCGCAGCTGATAGTGGAGCAAGATCCATTCGTCCTCGAGCGCCGAACCTGCCGGTGTCACGTCGAGCGGTGCTATCTCTGTTTCGGCCGGCGGACGCGTCCGCTTCGGAGCGGATCGCGCTGGCTGCCTTCCCCGTTTGGCAGGCGGCTTTTGCGGCTTCTTTGTCATGCGCGAGCCTTTTCGAGCGCTGGACCCTCGCCACCACGGCTCCAATCGTGCAGCACGGGTGCAAGACGCGGCACGCGTGCGGCGACCCGCGCGGCAAACCCCTCACGCGCTGCGACGGTCCGGAACACCGAGGAGCCGAGGTCTTCCAGTTCCGACGCGGCTTCGGCCGCGCCAAATTTGCTCCAGATCTCGTCAACCGGCGCATCGGCAAGCCAGCTCTCGAGCTCGCGCCGGACCCAAAGTCCGACGGCGCGCGAGCGCTCGCCGCCCAAGCGACGCAACGCCGCCTGCGCCCAAATCCCGACGATGCGCAACAGCGCCCATCGGACGTGCTCCGCCTCCGCCAGCCGCTCGCGCAGGATGGGGAGGAGTTTGGCGGCGGATTGCGGCAGCCCAATCGCGTCGGGCACGCTGCCGCTCAGGGCGATCCGAACAATTGCCACGAGCTCGGCGGCCTTGGCGGCATCGACCCGCGCGGCGAGCCGATCGTCGCCGAGTTGACGGTCCAGCTCGCGACCGATGGCCTCTGCATCAAACGACTGATCGCCGGCATGAACAGCGAGTTCCAGGGCGAAGATCAACGGCACGACCCATCGTTCCCGGATCTGATCGCCGAGACCCGGTGATTGTGCCATGGCGCGGCAGACCTCGGGACTGAACGAATAATACTGGTACAGCAACCGGTCGATGAACTCGTCCCCGACCCGTGTCCGCCGCACGAGATAGTCGCGGACCACGCGCAGGCGGTTCACTTCGGGGGAGAATGCCGAATTGGTCGCGATCGACACGACGATACAGCAATTGGTCGGGCCCCCGCCGCATCCACCGTTGTGACTCGCCGCATTGCGGTGCGGCAGCCCCTGCTGGTCCCGCAAATCGTTCTCGTCGGTTTCCGCGGCGACCTCTTCGGCTGCCGATGTCGCTGCGGTGGTGCCGGAGCTGAAATGGAAGCAATGAGAGAGCTCGTGATAAAGGATGATCTCCGGAGGCTCGGTCGTCGTTCCGCCGCCCTCTTTATCGACCCAATATCCGCTCCCATTACACTGCGAGGTATCATAGAACGTAACGATATCGGCCGCGGTTGGATTGTTGATGTCGCCGACGGGCACGGCGACCCCCGCGGCACTGGTAATCAGCGTGCCGTCGTTGAGCACGAAGCTGCCGCTCACCGGAAAGATGATGATGTCGATGGCCGCGTTCGTCGGCGCGAGTTCGTTCGCGAGTGTGTCGATGCGCACGGCCGGAATGCCGCCGTCTGTGCGCGCGTAGGTAATCTGAATACCTTTCGGGTCGGCCAGGTTGTTTGTTTCACCGAGGCCGCCATCGATGTTTACGGCAAGAAATAGGTGCCCGAACGCCCGATTTGGAAAGATTGTCCCGGTCCCGTCATCGCGGGCGACATAGAGGGCCATCTCGCATGCCTCCTGACCAGAGCCGGTTGCCCAATTGGCTTGGGCCGGCCGCCCGCCGCCCTGCGCGGGCTAACGTGGCGGCGTTTGGAATTTGATCGGGGTCCAATCCGTCGGTTTGGTCGGATACGGTTCGATGCGTGGCGCGGGGCATCCGTCGAAGCAATGCTCCACGGGTGGTGTCGGTGGCGGACAGCATTTCTCTATCTTTTGCAGCAACTCGCGCCGCCGCAGCACTTCCACCGTTTCTTTGCCGTAGACGAGCTCGAACGTGTCGCGAATCTGATCGAGCGACTGCGCCATCTCCTTTTGAACGGCGAGTTGATCGTTCAGGCGATGCAGCTGACGGCAGAGCACGTCCGCGATCGTTGCCAGCCAGCAGATCATCGTCTCATTCTGCTTCTCGTTCGCGCGAAGCCAGTAGTTCGTCTCCGTCTCGCGATCGATGATCACCGCCAGGCCGCCGGCCAGGTTTGTAAACCCGGCCGCATCGGTGGCGTGAACCGCGTTGACGGCAGCGATGAGCGTATTCAGCTCACTATTGGTCGTATCGAGACGATGAACCGTGCCGTCCGTGTTCGCGATGATCGTATCAAGCTTCGCCAGCGCATCATTTGCCATGTCGGTGACGGAAGGCATCGCGATACCCCTCTCTTGCTTCAATGCGCGTGAATCGGGCCGGAGCCCGGGAGGCGCTGCGGAAGCAACATAAGATTGTATCTTGTGCGATGCTGAAGGTCAAGGTAGTATCCCGGCACCTCCGACAAGCCGGGTACTCGCAGCGCAGCCGCGCTCGGACGCGCGAGGGACAACGCCCTTCGCATTCGGGACGATGCGGGCGGCTACGAAAGCAGGCCGTTGTCCGCGCCGAGCTTCGGCGAGGGCTTCGCGCCGGGCGGCTCGCGCAAGGTCGCAGCGATCGGCACCGGCAGCGCCGGCATCGTCGCGCCCGACGGCCCCGCAACGGCATGCGCAAACAGTCCCCGCTCGACGAAGTGCGGATCGTGCAGCGCCTCTTCGAGCGAGGCCATGATGGTGACGCAGCAGTCTGCGGCGGCAAATTTTGGTCGCCAGTGCGCCGCGGTTTCGTCCGCGATGATCGCCCCGATGGCGCGCTTGGTCGCTTCCGGATCAGCCGCATCGTCCATCAACGGTGCCGGCAACCCGACCGTGTTGCAGAACGTGAGCCAGAATTTCTGCTCCAGCGCGCCGCAGGCGACGAGCTTCCCGTCCCGGGTCGGATAAAGCTGGTAGCGCGGCGAGCCGCCGACCAGCCGCAGCTCGCCGGGCCCGGGAAACGTCCCCGTCGCCTGCCCGATCGCATAGGCGTACCAGGCGAAGGTGAACATCGCGTCGGCCATCGCGACGTCGAGGTAAACACCCTCGCCCGTCGCGTCGCGCTGGCGCAGGCCGAGCAGGATGTTGATCACGGCGGGCATGGTTCCGCCGCCGATATCGGCGACCAGCGCCGGCGGAACCACCGGTCGGTCGAGCGGCCCCGGCTGCAGCGCGAGCAGGCCGGTAAGGCTCTGGTAGTTGATGTCGTGTCCGGCTTCGCCCGCGCGGGGCCCTTGCTGGCCGTAACCCGAGATCGAACAGTAGACGACACGCGGATTGATCCTGCGGACATCCGCGAAGCCGAGAGTCAGCCGTTCCATCACGCCCGGCCGGAACTGCTCGACGAGAACATCTGCCTTCTCAAGCAGCGGTCGCAAGCGATTGCGATCGCTGTCTTTCTTAAGGTCGAGGGTGAGGCTTTTCTTGCCCCGGTTGAGGAGCGCAAACACCGCCGCTTCGCCGCCGAACGTCGGCGGCATCGCGCGCATGTCTTCCCCGCCCGGCCGCTCGATCTTGATCACCTCGGCGCCCGCTTCCGCCAGCATCAGGGTCGCGAGCGGCCCCGGCAGCAGCGTCGTGAAGTCGAGGACGAGGATGCCGGAGAGCGGCTGGATCTGTGTCACGCTGCGATATCGCCCTCGGTCTTCATCCAGCGCACGCTGGTGCGGAACGCCTCAAGCGTGCGCGCGACATCCTCCGCGCCATGCACGGCCGAAACCAGCCCGCCCGGTGCGCCCATGATGTCGACACCGTTCGCCAGCATCGCGATGCGCAGACGATGGCTGAGGTTGGCATTGCGGACGCCTTTCAACTCCTTGAAGCCGTGGCGCAGCGGGTTGAACGTGGCCGGATCGATGTCGAGGCCATTCGGGTTCTGGAAAATGAGAAAGGCCGACGCATCGCCATAGATGCCCCACGGCACATTCTCGTCGATCAGGACCTGCCGCATCCCGGCGCGGATCTGATCCGTGGTGGCTTCCGCGCGGTCGCACACATCCTCGCGCTCGACGATCGACAGTGTCGCAACGGCGGCCGCCGCACAGAGCGGATTGGAATTGAACGTGCCCTGATGGCCGATCTTCTCGCGCCCGGCCTTTTTGGCCGCGGCCGGATCGAGTTGATCCATGATGTCCGCGCGCCCGGCGACCGCCCCGCCCGGCAGGCCGCCGGCGACGATCTTGGCGAGCACGGTCAGGTCGGGGATCACGCCGAAGCGCGCCTGCGCGCCGCCGCGCGACCAGCGGAAGCCGGTAATCACCTCGTCGAGGATCAGCACCACACGGTGTTGCTTCGTGACCGCGCGCAGTCCGGCGAGGAAGCCTTCCGGCAGCGGCACCATGCCCCATGAGGCGCCCGACGCTTCCAGGATCACGGCCGCGATATCGTCGCGCGACCTGAGTGTTTCGGTGACGACCCCGATGTCATCGGCCGGCAGCAGGATCGTCTGCTCGACCAGCGTCGCTGGAATCCCCGCCGGCACCGAGCCGTCGAAATGCGACATCGAACCGGCTGCGACCTGATCGTGCCAGCCGTGGAAATGGCCGACGAAACGCACGACCTTCGGCTTGCCCGTGTAGGCGCGCGCGAGGCGGAGCGCGAGATGCGAGGCCTCCGTTCCGGACGCGGTGAACCGCACCCGTCCGGCGGACGGGATGAGACGATGCACCAGCTCGGCCCAGCGCACTTCGGCCTCATGCGACGAGCCCCAGTGTGTGCCCTGCGTCACCTGTGCCTGTACCGCCTCGACGACGGCGGGATGCGCATGGCCGAGCAGCAACGCGCCGTGCCCGCCGAAGTAATCGACATACTCGTTGCCGTCGACGTCCCACTTGCGCGAGCCGGCCGCGCGCGCCGCATAGATCGGATAAGGCAGCAGCGTGCGCGAATCGTGGGTCAGCCCGGCGGGAATGACCGCGCAGGCTTCGGCGTAGAGCTGCGCGGAGCGCGTCGTGCGGACGCGGTACTCGGTTTCGATCCGCGAATTGGTCAGGGCTTGCATGGTCACCGGCAGTGGGTTGGACAGAGCGCCATGATGAACAGGTTGGTCGCGCCCGGCAATGCAGGCATCCGCACGCGCTTCATGCCGCGGCTGATGCGGCTCCCTCGAGCAGATGGCAGGCCGCGAGGTGCCCCGCCTCGGTCGGCTGGAGTTTCGGCTCCTCGACGCGGCACCGGTCGAACGCATACGGGCAACGGGTGTGGAAGCGGCAACCCTTCGGCGGATTGATCGGGCTCGGCACGTCTCCCTTGAGGATGATGCGCTGGCGGTTGGCGCCCGGCTCCGGCACCGGCACGGCCGAGAGCAGCGCCTGCGTGTAGGGATGCTGCGGCGCGGCGAAGATGCGCCGCTTCGGCGCCACCTCGACGATCTTGCCGAGATACATCACGGCGACGCGGTGCGTCATGTGTTCGACGACGGCGAGATCGTGGCTGATGAACAGCATCGCGAGGCCGAGTTCCTGCTGCAGGTCCTGCAGCAGGTTCACGATCTGCGCCTTGACCGAGACATCGAGCGCGGACACGGCTTCGTCGCAAATGATCAGCTCGGGCTCGGCGGCGAGCGCGCGCGCGATGCCGATGCGCTGGCGCTGCCCGCCGGAAAATTCATGCGGCCAGCGCTCCACCGCCTCGCGCGGCAGCCGCACTTTGTCCATCAGCGCGGCGACGCGCGCATCGAGGTCGGCGGACGAGGCCGCAAGCCCAAAGTTGCGGATCGGCTCGGCCACGATGTCTTTCACCCGCATGCGCGGATTGAGGCTGGAAAACGGATCCTGGAACACGACCTGCACGCGCCGGCGGATCGGCCGCAGCGCGCCGGCCGAAAGATCGTCGATCCGCCGACCGTCGAGCACGACTTGGCCCGCGGTGACATCGAACAACCGCAGGATCGCGCGCCCAACCGTGGACTTGCCGCAACCGGACTCGCCGACGAGCGAGAGCGTCTCGCCGCGTGCGATCTCGAACGACACGCCGTCGACCGCATAGACCCACGCCGGCGCACGGCCGAGAAATCCCCCGCGCACGCGAAAATGCTTCTTCAGGTCGTTGACCTCGAGCAAGGGAGCGCTCATGCGGCCACCGCCTCGCGCGGCGCGTAGTGGCACGCGGCGGTGTGGCCGGACGCCTTCAGTTCCAGCGGCGGGGCGACCTCGCGGCAAAGCTCGGTCGCGAGGGGGCAGCGACTGGCGAACACGCACCCGGCGATGCGGGTCTGCAGGCTTGGGACGAGACCGGGGATCTCGGCGAGCCGTGTCTCGTTGCCGGTCACCGATGAGCCGAGCTTCGGCACCGCGCCAAGCAGGCCCTGCGTGTAAGGGTGGCGTGGCGCGCGGAACAGCTTTGCGACCGGCGCTTCCTCCACCTTGCGGCCCGCGTACATCACCATCACGCGCTCGGCCACTTCGGCGACGACGCCGAGATCGTGCGTGATCAGGATGATCGCGGCGCCGACGCGGCGCTTGAGGTCGCGCATCAGGTCGAGGATCTGCGCCTGGATGGTGACGTCGAGTGCGGTGGTCGGCTCGTCGGCGATCAGCAGTTTCGGATTACAGGCAAGCGCCATCGCGATCATCACGCGCTGGCGCATGCCGCCGGAAAACTGGTGCGGATATTCGCGCAGGCGCCGCCGCGCCTCCGGGATGCCCACCAGATTAAGCATCTCCGCTGCACGATCCTCGGCGGCCCTGCGGTCGAGCCCCTGGTGCAGGCGCAGCGTCTCGCCAAGCTGGCGCCCGATGGTGAGCACCGGGTTGAGGCTCGTCATCGGCTCCTGGAAGATCATGCTGATGTCGTTGCCGCGGATCTCGCGCATCGCCGGCTCGTCGAGCTTCAAGAGGTCGGTGCCCTGAAACCGGATCGCGCCCGCGATGCGGCCGGGCGGCTCAGGGACGAGGCGCAGGATCGAATTGGCGGTCACCGATTTCCCGCAGCCGCTCTCGCCGACGACCGCGAGCGTCTCGCCCTCGCGAACTTCGAACGACACGCCGTCGACCGCGCGGTTGACGCCGTCGGGCGTGCGGAAATGGGTCTGCAGATTCTCGACTTCGAGCAGCGCCATGCGTCACAAACCTTTGGCGAGGCGCGGATCGAGCGCATCGCGCATGCCGTCGCCGAGCAGGTTCACGGCAAGCACGGTGATCGACAGGAACACGGCGGGGAAAAACACGATGAACGGCTTCACCTGCCAGAGCGCGCGCCCCTCCGCCATGATGTTGCCCCAGGATGCAACGGTCGGCGGCACGCCAGCGCCGATGAACGACAGGATCGCTTCGACGATCATCGCGCTTGCACAGATGTAGGTCGCCTGCACGGTCATCGGCGCCAGCGTATTGGGCAGGATGTGGCGCAGAATGATCATCGGCATGCGCGTGCCGGCCGCCACCGCCGCGTCGACGTAGGGCTGTTCGCGCAGCGACAGGACGACGCCGCGCACGAGACGCGCGACGCGCGGGATCTCCGCGATGGTGATCGCCATCACGACGTTGCCGACGCTGCCGCGGGTGAGCGCCATCAGCGCGATGGCGAGCAGGATCGGCGGGATCGACATCAGCCCGTCCATCACGCGCATGATGAAGCCGTCGGCCCAGCGCACCATGCCGGAGACGAGGCCGATGGCGAGGCCGGCGATCGACGCGAGGATCGCGACCGAGAAGCCGACGGTGAGCGAGACGCGCGCGCCATAGACGACGCGCGAATAGATGTCGCGCCCCAGCATGTCGGTGCCGAACCAGTACAGCGCGGAGGGCTCGCGCGTGCGCCGCGAGGTGTTGAGCGTGGTCGGATCGACGGTCCCGAGATAGGGCGCCAGCACGGCTATCAGCACCATGACGATCAGCAGCGCGGCGCCGATCGTAACGGTCGGATGCCGCCGCAGGAACCCGGTGAAGCCGCGCAGCGGCTTGACCGGCGGCCACAGGTCCGGGAGCGTGGGCGCGGCTGCGACGCTCTCCGCCGGCAGCGCGATGGCGGGTGGCGGGCTCAATAGCGGATCCTCGGATCGAGCAGCGTATAGAGAAGGTCGATCGCCAGGTTGACCAGCACGTAGACGAAGCTGAACAGCAGCACGACACCCTGGATGACCGGGTAGTCGCGCCGCAGAATGGCATCGAGCGTGAGCCGTCCGAGGCCAGGAATTGCGAACACGCTCTCGGTGACCACGGCGCCGCCGATCAGCAGCGCAATGCCGATGCCGATGACGGTGACGATCGGAACCGAGGCGTTCTTGAGCGCATGGACGAACAGGATCGGGCGCTGCGCCAGACCTTTGGCGCGTGCGGTGCGGATGTAGTCCTGCTGCAGCACGTCGAGCATGGCGGCGCGCGTGATGCGCGCGATCAGCGCGATGTAGACGCAGCCGAGTGCGATCGCCGGCAGGATCAGGTTTTCCAGCCACGGCCACAGCCCGCGCGCGATCGGCGTGTAGCCCTGGACCGGCAGCCATTCCAGCTGCAGCGCGAAAAAGAACGCGAGCAGATAACCGACCACGAACACCGGCACCGAAAATCCGAGGATCGCGAACCCCATGATTGCCCGATCGATCCAGGTGCCGACCTTCCAGGCCGCGAGCACGCCGATCGGCACCGCGACCACGATCGAGAGCAGCAGCGTGACGACCATCAGCGACAGCGTCGGCTCGACGCGCTGCGCGATCATGGTGGTGACCGGCAGATTGGTGAAGATCGAGCGGCCGAGATCGAAGTGCAGGAGCCGCCAGGTCCAGTCGGAGAACTGCACCAGGAACGGGCGGTCGAGCCCGAGACTCTGGCGGATGCGCTCGACGTCCGCCGGCGTCGCCTGGTCGCCCGCGATCACCGCGGCCGGATCGCCCGGCGCGATGAACAGCAGGCTGAACACAAAGAGTGCGACCACCGCCATGACCGGGATGGTCGCCAGAGTACGCCGCGCGACATAAGTGAGCATCGCTACCGCATCATGCGGTCTTGCTCACGTCCCAGGGGAACGGGATCGGCCCCTTCACGATGCCGTTCACGTTCTTGCGCCACGCCTGATAGCCGAGGAAGAAGCCGGTCGGCGCATACACCACGCTATCGAGCGCAGCCTTGTTCAAGCGCTTGATCGCGGCCTTTTCCTCGTCGAGATTCTTGGCCGCAAACCATGCATCCACTTCCGTTTCGACCGCGGGGACGTTGGGCCAGCCGAACCATGCGCCGTCGCCGGTCGCCCGGATCGCGATGTAGACGGCCGGGTTCACGCAGTCCGCGCCGGCATGCCAAGTGTGGAACATGCCCCAGCCGCCCTGCCCCGGCGGAGATTTCAGCGCGCGGCGCTGACCGACCGTACCCCAATCGGTCGCGACGAAATCGACGTTCATGCCGAGCCGCTTGAGCAACTCCGCCGTCACATCGCCCTGTGCCTTGGTGATCGGCTGGTCCTGCGCCACCACGCAGGTCACCGGCTCGCCCTTGTAGCTGCTCTCGGCGAGCAGCCTCTTGGCCGCCGCGAGATCGCGCTTTCCTTTCAGGATTTCACCGCCCTCTTCGGTGTAGAGCGGCGTGCCCGGCGTGAAGTACCCAGGCAGCGTCTTCCACAGCGCGGTGTCGTCACCGACCAGCGCGCGCATGTATTCTTCCTGGTCGAGCGCCATCAGCACGGCGCGCCGCACCTTCACGTCGTTGAACGGCGGATGGAGGTGGTTCATGCGGAAAGCGCCGATGTTGCCGAGCGGATCCGCGATGTCGACCGAGATGTTCCGGTTTTTCCTCAGCAGCGGCACGAGGTCCGTGATCGGGTTCTCCCACCAGTCGACCTCACCGTTCTGCAGCGCGGCCGACGCGGTTGCGGGATCGGGCATGATCACCCATTCGATGCGGTCGACCAGCATGTTCTTGCCGCCGGCGAGCCAGGAGGCCTTCTCCTGCCGCGAAATATAGTCGGCGAACTTCTCGAACGCCGCCTTGGCGCCAGGCACCCAGTCTCCACGGACGAACTTCATCGGGCCGCTTCCGATGTATTCGTCGATCTGTTTGAACGGATCGGTCTTCGCGATCCGCTCCGGCATGATGAATGCCATCGGCGTCGAATTCTTGCCGAGCGCGAGCAGCATTTTCGGAAACGGCTTCTTGAGCACCCACTTCACGGTACGATCGTCGACGGCGGTGAGCTCCTGCTGCAGCGCCTTGATCATCTGTCCCATGGAGTCGCGCACGCACCAGCGCGCGAGACTCGCGGTGACGTCCTTGGCCAGCACCGGCGCGCCATCGTGGAATTTGAGGCCGGGGCGCAGCCTGAATGTCCAGGTCAGGCCGTCGGAGGAGTTCTCTTCCGACTCGACCATCTGGCGCTGCGGCGTCAGATCTTCGTCGAAGCCGTAGAGCGTATCCCACACCAGCACCGACGCGTTGCGCACCACATATTGCGTGGTCCAGATCGGATCGAAGTTGGCGAGGTTGGCCTGCGGCACGAACCGCAGCGTCTTCGCCGCCGCATTCTGCGAAATGGCCGGGGTCGCGAGCCCGCCCGTCGCAACAATCGCGCCGGCGCCTGCCGTCGTCTTCAAGAACGTCCTGCGATCCATGACATCACTCTCCTGTCCGCCGAATTCAACGCACGCTCAAAGCTGCGCCAGTCTGCCATTTCTTTTGGCGATCTGCCTATGCCCACGAAATGGCAGCCGGGAGCCTTGCGCCTTCCGGCGGGATGGGGAGCAAGGTGCATGCCATGCGGCCGCCACGGCGGTCGCAACGGCTCAGCGCAACAACGTCACCGGCAGCGTGCCGCTTTTCACCAGCCACATCGTCGTGGTCAGCGTGACCACCGAGACGAACGTGCCGAACAGCACCGAGCCCGAAGCCTGGGCGACCCACGTGTCGTATTGCCGCGCCATGATGAACACGTTGAGTGCCGGCGGCAGCGCGGCCATCAGCACGGCGGTGTAGACCCACGTCGGATCGAACGGCCCGAGCAGCGAGAGGAGAAGCAGCACGGCAGCCGGATGCAGGAGGAGCTTCACGACGATCGTGAACGGCACTTCCAGCGGGATCTTCTGCATCGGCCGCAGCGCAACCGTCACGCCCAGCGCGAACAGCGCACACGGCGCCGCGGCATTTTGCAGGAACTGCATCAGCCGATCGAGCGCGACCGGCGGCTCGAAATGAATCGCCGCCGAGGCGACGCCGAGCACCGTTGCGATAATGAACGGGTGCAGCACGATGCGCTTGACGACCTGGAATGCGGTCGCTGCGAAACTCTCGTGCTGCGGGGCGCTCAGCGTCATCAGGAACGGCACCAGCGCGAACAGGACGAGCGTGTCGAAGCAGAAGATCAGCGCGACCGGCACGTTCGCGGCCGGGCCGAGCGTCGCCAGCGCGAGCCCCGGACCCATATAGCCGATGTTGCCGTAGGCGCCCGACAATCCCGCGATCGTCGCCTCGGCCATATTTTTCCGCACCGCCCAGCCAACCGCATAAGCGAGCGCGAACATGCTGCCGGTCGCCAGCACCGTGGCGAGGATGAAGCGCGGATTGCCGAGTTGCTCGAGCGGGGTCTGCGCCAGCACGCGATAGAACAGGCACGGCAGCGACACGTAGATGAGGAAGAAGTTCATCCACGCGAGGCCGGTCTCCGGGATCTGCTTCAGCTTGCCGCAGGCCAGCCCGAGAAAGATCAGCCCGAAGAACGGCAGCGCGAGGTTGATGACGTCGAGCATCGGCAGCAGCTACCGGGCGCGGGCCGGAGGGTCAATTTTTGCCCGGCGCTTGCGGCGCCCGAAGCGGGTCAGTCGCAATGGCACGCACCGCTTAAAGTCATTCCAAACTAGTAGCTTACAGCTATTCCAAGAAACAGGACTGAAAAAATCTAGAATCTCCCATCACCCCCACGTAATGGTCAGACGCGACTGATTTGCGTGAGCAATAAAGGCGGATGATGCGGGGCAGCAGCACACGAGCGATCGCCAGAAGAGTCATGCTTGCCGCAGGCGTGCTCGGACTTTGCGCCGCAACGCCGGCGCGGGCCGATGACAATGGGCCCCTGCAATTCCACGAGATCGAGACCAAGTACATCTTCGGCTTCACCGAAGGCTCCGGCATCGGCATCGAGGGCGAGAAGGAATTCTCCATCGACACGATCGGCCGGTTCGGCAAGCGCGATGGCCGCTACGCCGCGACCGAAACCAAGTTCGAATTCGAATACACGCCGAACCAGTACATCCAGCTCGAGTTCGGTCCGCTCGCCGCGGGACATTACATCCGCGACGTGACCGACCTCGACGACCGCCACCTGTTCCGGCCGTCCGGCTTCTTCGGGGAGATCCGCTACCTGCTGCTCGATCGCCCGGCCTCGCCCGTGGCGGTCACCGTTTCGTTCGAGCCGGTCTATCGCGCCTTCGACGAAACCGGAGGCGCGCCAGTGACCAACTTCGAGTTCGAGACCAAAATCATGGCTGACGCGGAGCTGGTAAAGAATCGCGTCTACGGCGCGGTGAACCTGATCTACGAGCCGGAGATGACGCGCATGCCGGACGGCTCATGGGAGCGCGAATCCCAATTCGGCCTCACCGGCGCGGTCTCGTTCCGCCTGCTGCCCGACCTGCTGATCGGCGTCGAGGCCGACTACTACCGGCACTATGACGGCACGTTCCTCAATACGTTCACCGGGGATGCGCTCTTCGTCGGGCCGACGCTCTATTACAAGTTCGCGCGCAAGATGTTCCTGACCGCGGCGTGGAATGCGCAGGTCTGGGGGCGCGAGATCGAAACCGGCCAGCGGCTCAATCTGGAAGAATATTCGCGCTCGCGCGCGAAGCTGAAGGTCGCGGTTGAATTCTAATCTTTATCAGCTACAGACACGCAGAGGAGAATGACATGAAGCGACGACAACTACTGCGCTCCGCCATGCTGGCGGCGGCGTTTGTCATTGGCGCAGGCCAGGCGGTACTGGCGCAGGATACCACCTTGCAGCTCACCGTGGAAAACGGTCAGTTCTCGCCGGCGGAGCTGCAGGCACCGGCCAACAAGCCGCTGGTGATCGTGATCAAGAACAACGGCGCGAAAGCCATGGAGTTCGAGAGCGTGTCGCTGCGGATCGAAAAGGTCGTCGCGGCGAAGAGCCAGGGCTCGGTGCGGGTGCGCGCGCTGGCGCCCGGACGCTACGAATTCTTCGACGACTTCAACAAGAGCACCAAGGGCACGCTGGTGGTGCAGTGACGAACGCTGGTATGACTTGAAGCATGCTTGCCGCGCTGATCATCGTCTTTCGCGAAGTCTTCGAGGCCGGTCTCATCATCGGGATCGTGCTCGCGGTCACGCGCGCGGTCGCGGGCCGTGGCTGGTGGATCAGCGCCGGCGTTCTCGGCGGCGTGCTCGGCGCCTGCGTGGTCGCGTTGTTCACCGGAAAGCTGTCGGACGCCTTCGAGGGGGCGGGGCAGGAGCTGTTCAACGCCGCGATCCTCGGCCTCGCGGTCGTGATGCTGACCTGGCACAATGTCTGGATGGCACGGCACGGGCGCGAGATGGCCGGCGAGATGCGCGCGGCGGGCGAGGCGGTGGCGCACGGCGCAAAATCGCTTGCCGCGCTCGCCATCGTGGTGGGCGTGGCGGTGCTGCGCGAGGGCGTCGAGGTCGTGCTGTTCCTTTACGGCGTCGCGGCGACCGAAGGCGGCGCGGGCTCCGGCATGTTGCTGGGCGGCGCGGCGGGACTGGCCCTGGGCGCGCTCGTCGGCGTGCTCGCCTATTACGGCCTCCTGAAGATACCGGCGCGGCACCTGTTTGCCGTGACGACGCTGCTGATCGCGTTCCTCGCCGCCGGCATGGCGGCGCAGGCGATCACATTCCTGGCGCAGGCCAACGTGCTGACCGCGCTCGACCATGTGGTGTGGGACACCTCGTGGCTGCTGTCGCAATCGAGCCTGCCCGGCCGCGCCCTGCATACGCTGATCGGCTACACCGACCAGCCCACGCAGATGCAGCTCATCGCCTACCTCGCGACGCTCATCGCGATGTACGTGCTGATGAAGCTGTTCGGAGGGCCGGAGCCCGCGCCTGCCCCGGCGCGTCAAGCGCGATGAAACTCCCGCGCCAGTTCTTCAAGCCGCTCGCGGTCGGCGCGCCCGCGCCATGGCGCGAGCTTCCGGTCCGGCTGGAGCGGATGATCCACTTCGTGCCGCCGCACCTCGACAAGATCCGCGGCAAGGTGCCCGAGCTGACGGGCCAGGTCGACGTGGTGCTCGGGAACCTGGAGGACGCGATCCCCGCCGACGCCAAGGAGGCGGCGCGCGCCGGCTTCATCGAGATGGCGCAGCTCGACTACGGGCAGACCGGCCTGTGGACCCGCATCAACGCGCTCAACTCTCCCTGGGCGCTCGACGACATCACGCAGATCGTGGCGGCGGCCGGCAACAAGCTCGACGTGATGATGCTGCCCAAGGTCGAGGGCCCGTGGGACATCCATTATCTCGACCAGCTGCTGGCGCAGCTCGAGGCGCGCCATCAGGTGACGCGCCCGATCCTGATCCACGCGATCCTCGAAACCGCCGAGGGCGTCAACAACGTGGCCGACATCGCGGCGGCCTCCCCGCGCATGCACGGCATTTCGTTGGGCCCGGCGGACCTTGCGGCTTCGCGCGCGATGAAGACCACGCGCGTCGGCGGCGGGCACCCGGATTACGTGGTGCTGGAGGACGCTCCTTCTTCCCCTCCCCCGCTTGCGGGGGAGGCAGGGAGGGGGCGCCACCAGCAGGACCTCTGGCACTACACCGTCGCCAAGATGGTGGACGCGTGCGCGGCGGCCGGCATCAAGGCGTTCTATGGGCCGTTCGGCGACTTCTCCGATCCGGCCGCCTGCGAGGCGCAGTTCCGCAACGCCTTCCTGATGGGCTGCGCCGGCGCCTGGACGCTGCACCCGAGCCAGGTCGCGATCGCCAAACGCGTGTTCTCGCCCGACGTCGCGGAGGTGAAGTTCGCGCTGAAGATTTTGGCCGCGATGCCCGACGGCACCGGCGCCGTCATGATCGACGGCAAGATGCAGGACGACGCCACCTGGAAGCAGGCCAAGGTGGTGGCGGACCTGGCGCGCATCGTGGCGGGGAAGGATAAGGAGATGGCCGCCAAGTACGGCCTCTAGCGCGCCGCGCTGTTCGCAGGCCGCTCAATACAGCTCCATCAGGCGCGCGTTGTCGGAGAGCTCTCCCGGCACGGTGTCGAGGATCACCTGCCCGGCCTTCATCACCACCACGCGGTCGGAGATCTTCAGCGCCTCGCGCACGTTCTGCTCGACCAGGATCACCGCCATGTTCGTTTTCCGCTGCAGCGCGCGGATCGGCTGCAGCAGATCCTGAAACAGTTTTGGCGCAAGGCCGATCGACGGCTCATCCAGCATCAGGCAGCGCGGCTGCGACAACAGCGTACGGCCGATCGAGACCATCTGCTGCTGCCCGCCCGAGAGGAAGCCGGCGCGCTTGCCGTAGAACGCCTTGATCGGCGGCAGCAGACTCAGAACCCAGTCGATGCGCGCGGCGCGCTCGCCTTCCGCGATGTTGCCGGACCACAGCGCGAGATCGAAGATCTCTGCGACCGTCAGCCCGGGGAAAATTCCGCGCCCTTCGGGCATCAGCGCGATCCCGTGCGCTGCCAGGACGCGCGGCACATGATGCGCAAGCTCTTTGCCGTCGACCTGAATTGTGCCGGACACCGGGCGCGTCAGACCGAACAGCGCGCGCATCAACGTGGACTTGCCGGCGCCATTGTGGCCAATGACGCAGAGCACCTCGCCGGCGCGCACCTCGATCGACACACGGCTCAGCACCGGCCGCCCGCCGTAACCGACGACCAGCGACTGCGCGCTGAGGACCGGAGCCGTCGTCATGGCGCGCGCTCGCCGAAATAGATCGCGGCGAGTGCCGGATCGGACAGGATCGTCTTCGGCTCGCCTTCGGCGAGCAGCCGGCCCTGATCGAGGAACGCAATGCGGTCCGAGATGCTCTGCACGATATCGAGATTGTGCTCGATGATGCAGATCGTGACGCCCGCCCTCACCTCGTTGCGCAGCACCGTCAGGAAGCGGTCGTAGGAGCTGCGGTCGAGACCGGACGCGGGCTCGTCGAGCAGCCACAGCCGCGCGCCCGAGGCCATGATGCGCGCGATCGAGAGAAACTTCCGCTCCGCGTAGGAAAGATCGACCGCGCGCGTGTCGCGGCGGCGCTGCAGCTGCGTCGCGTCGAGCGCGCGCTCGATGCGCGCGCTGCGCTCCACCTGGGCGGCGCGCCCGCCGGTCTGCCACAGCCACGAGCCGGACTCCGTCGCGGTGGTGACGTTCTCCAGAACCGTCATGTGCGAGAACAGCTTGAGGTCCTGAAAGGTACGCCCGATGCCGAGCCGCGCCACCTTCCAGTGCGGCAGCCCGAGGATGCTTTCGCCGAGGAACGTCACGGCGCCCCGATCCGGCACGAGGTGGCCGGTCATGGCGTTGAACAGGGTCGTCTTGCCCGCCCCGTTCGGACCGACGAGCGCGGTGATGATGCCGGCGCGCAGCGCAAACGACACGTTGTCCACGGCCTTCAGCCCGCCGAACGTTTTGCTGATGTTGTCGGCCTGGAACAGAATCTCGCCGGTCATGGCGCCGCCCGCTTGCGGTCTTGCGAGCTTCCGTAGCCCCACAGGCCCGAGGGGCGGAAGATCATCAGCAGCACCATAGCGAGCCCGTAGATCATCTGCTGGATCGAGCCGATCTCGGTCGGCGGCAGATACGGCAGATAGGTCAGCAGCGCGGGCAGCAGCAGGACGATCGCCGCCCCGATCACCGGGCCGAGCAGGGTGCCGGTGCCGCCGATGATCACCATGGCGATGACCTGCACGGAGACCTCGAGGACGAAGCTCTCCACGTTAATGAAGCTCAGAAAGAACGCGAACAGCGAGCCTGCGACGGCCGCGAAGGACGACGACACCATCACGGCGAGCGTCTTGAGGAGCGCCACGTTCTTGCCGAGCGCGGAGGCGGCCGTCTCGTCGTCGCGGATCGCTTTCAGGCTGCGCCCGAAGCTCGAGCGCACCAGCGCGCGGATCGCAATCAGGATCACGCCGAGGCAGGCAAGCGTGAGGGCGAGAAACAGCACCGGATCGCTGACGTCGAAGCCGAACAGCCGCGGCGGCGGAATGCCGATCAGTCCGCCGATGCCGCCGGTGACGGACTTCCATTCCGAGAACACCGTGAGGGCGAGCATCTGCAGCCCGAGCGAGGCGGCGACGAAGTATTCGCCGCGCACGCGCAGTGCCGGCAGCGCGAGCGCAAGCGAAATGACGCCGCTGACTAGCATGCCGGCGGCCGTCGCGGCCGCGAAGTCCGCGCCGAACTTCATCGCGGCGACCGCCGCCGTGTAGGCGCCGATGCCGAAGAAAATCGCGTGCGCGAGCGAGAAAATCCCCGCATAGCCGAGGATGAAGTTCAGCGTCACCGCGAGGATCGCGTTGATGCCGATCAGAATTGCGAGGTTGATGATGTAGGTGGCCATGCGGGGCTGCTAGCGCGCGGCCGTCGGGGTGCCGAAGAAACCCGACGGGCGGAAGATGATGAACGCGAACAGCACCACGAAGGTGACGGCCTCGCTCCACTGCGGATCGAGCTTCCAGTAGGCGAGGTTCTCGGCCAGTCCGAGCAGCATTCCGCCGCACGCCGCACCGCGCACGCTGCCGATCCCGCCGACGATCGTCGCTGCCAGGCTCACCAGCATCACATGCGTGCCGATCGCAGGGTTGAGCCCGGCCGTCATGGCGGTGAAGATCGCGCCCGGCACCACGACCGCGGAGCCGATTACGAATGCCCACTGCGCGACGCGCCCCGGATCGAGGCCGAACACGCGCACCAGATCCGGATTTTCCGAGAGCGCGCGCATCGCGATGCCGACATGCGTGCGGCCGAGAAAATACGATAGCGCCGTGAACACGAGGATCGCGACGCCGATCGAGATCGCCGAAATCGGCGCGACGAACAGGCCGTCCATGATCTCGACGCTGCGCGAAAGCGGCGTCGTTACCGTCTCCATGCCGCGGCCGGCGACCGAGCCGATCAGGTTCTGGATGACGAGCGAAACGCCGAACGCCGCGATGAACACGGTGAAGAACGAGGCCTCGTGGCGCTGGATCGGCCGGTAGATGAAGCGCTCCATCAACAGGCCGAACGCCGCAGCGGCGAGCACCGCCGCGAGCGTCGCGACCGGCCACGCCACATCGAGCTGCGAGGCGAGCCACCAGTAAATGTAGCCGCTGATCGCGAACGCCGAGCCGTGCGCGACGTGAAAGATCTTGGTGGAACCGAAGATCAGCGAGAAGCCGACCGCGGTCAGCGCGTAGATCGCGCCGAGCTGCAGCCCGTTGAGGAACAGCTGAAGAAACACCATGACGGGTAGCCGCGCGCGGTTCGGCTACTTGACGAGCTTGCCCGCACCCGTGCCGTCGACTTCGCGAATTTGCACTGGTGCTGCGACCGTGCCGTTCGCCTGGAACGTCATCTTGCCGCCGACCAGCTCGAAGGTCGGGCTCGCGCGCCGCTGCTCCAGGAGGTTGGCGCCGGTGATCGGCTTGCCGGCCTTCTCGAGCTGCTGCGCCAGGATGCCGAACACCATCACGGCGTTGTAGTAGTTCGCCACGTAGGCGTTGGCGTCCTTGCCGGAGAGCTCCTTGTATTCCTTGGCGACGCGCTGGCCGAGCGCGCTCGCGGTGAAGTCCGCCGATTGCACCGTGTACCAACCGCCCTTGGCCTCGGGCAGCGTCGCAATCGACGGCGTCGACATCGCCGAATAGCTCATCAGCTGCTGCGTGATGCCGTTGTCGCGCAGCTGCTTGATGATCTGGTTTTCCTGCGTGCCGAACGACGCGATGTAGACCGCATCGGGCTTGAGCTCGCGCACCTTGGCGGCGATCGAGGCGAACTGCTGGGTCGAGCGCTGCACCTGCAGTTCGCCGGCGGGCGTTCCGCCCGCCTTGGGTACTTCGGCGCGCAGCACCTTCTGCACCGCCTCGCCGAGCGGATCGTCGACGAAGATCAGCACGATGTTCTTCAGCCCCTTCTCCTTCACGACGAAGGGAATGAGCACCTCGGCCTCGAAATTCACCAGCGGGATCACGTTCCAGAAATAGTCGCCGAGCTCGGCGAGGTCGGGGCCGACCGCGCCGCCGTTGATGCTGACCACCTTGGCGCGGTCGCCGATCGGCGCGATCGCCTTGGAGACCGCCGTATAGGCGCTCAGCACGTACGGCACCTTGGCGACGCTGACGAGCTTGTTCATCGCGACCACGCCGCCCTGCGGCGTCGCCTGGCTGTCCTCGATCACGAGCTCGAGCTTCTTCGACAGCATCTTGTCGGCGTTGATGTGGTTCACCGCGATCGAGGCGGCGCGCGAGAAGATCTCGCCAAGCTCCGCGTTCGGCCCGCTCATCGGCAAATTGGCGCCGATCCTGATGGTTTCCTGGGCCATTGCGCCGCCGACCCAGAGCAGCGCACCGGCAATTGCCGCCGCAATCCGCGACTTGAGCATTCCGATCCTCCCCGTATGCCGCGCGCCTGAACACGCACGCGATTGTCGTGTCTGGTTATGGCTTACGATCCGACGAACGAGGGGCGGTTGTCCATGGGGGTGATCCGGGTGCGGCCGAGGCCGGAGCGCACCGGCGCCGCCAAGATGTCGAGATGCCAGAGGCATGGGGTGGAGCGCGAGGCGCCTCCTGCCGTTTACCGGTTCCCTCCGCAGGCGATTAGCGTAGAATTCCCGCAAGAAAGCGTGAGGGAGGAGACGATGCCCATCGAGGTGCTCCCGGTTCGGCCATCCTTTGTGGCGCGCGTCATCGGTGCCGACCTCACGGCCTTATCCCCTGCTGCAACTGCGGCGATCGGAACGGCGATCGACACCTACTCCGTCCTGATTGTCCCCGACCAACACCTCGACGACGATCACCTTCTCACGCTCGGCAAAACGTTCGGCGACGTCGAGCCGCCGCGCAATCACCGCGTTGTGCAGCGCCTCAAGCACGCCGAGCTTGCCGACATTTCGAACCTCGATGCAAACAATCGGCTGCGCGCGGCGGACGATCACCGCCGTCTCGACTCGCTCGGCAACCGGCTGTGGCATTCGGACGCGTCGTTCCGCGAAGTGCCCGGCGCGCTCTCGATGCTGTTCGCGCACGTCGTGCCGCCGGCCGGCGGCGAGACGGAGTTCGCCGACCTGCGCGCCGCCTACGACGCGCTCGATGCGCCGATGCAGGCGCGCATCGAAGGCCTGGCGGTCGAGCACTCGATCTTCCATTCGCGCGGCCAGCTCGGCCATACCGATTATACCGACGCCGAACGCGCCGCCCTGCCGCCGGTGCTGCACCCGCTGGTGCGCGTGCATCCGGTCTCGAAACGCAAGACGCTCTATATGGGCTCGCACGCCTCGCACATCGTGGGCTGGCCGATGCCGGACGGACGGCTGCTGTTGCGCGATCTGATGGAGCACGCGACGCAGCGCGAGTTCGTCTACCGCCACGCGTGGCGCGTCGGCGATCTGGTGATCTGGGACAACCGCTGCACGATGCACCGCGGCCGGTCGTACGACGACGCGACGCATCCGCGCGACCTGCGCCGCGTCACGACGAAAGACCTGTCGATGCTGCAGCCGGCGTGAGGCGCGCCGGTTTTCATTCGCCCCCTCACCTCCCCCGAAATACCGGCTGGCGCTTCTCCACGAACGCCCGCGCCGCCTCCTTGTGATCCTCGGTCCGCCCGGTCGCGACCTGGCTTTCCGCCTCGCGGTCGAGCAGCTCGGCGAGCGAGCCGCTCTCGGCGGCGTTGAAATTCTGCTTCATCGCCGCCAGCGCGATGCGCGGCCCGCGCGCAAGCTTTTGCGCAAACGCCATCGTGGCAACCGCAAGCTCTTCGTCGGGCACAACGCGGTTGACGATACCGAGCGCGAGCGCCTGGGCGGCGTTAAGCGGCTCGGCGGTGAAATAGAGCTCGCGCGCCTTGCCGGTGCCGACGAGTTTTGAAAGGAAATAGCTTCCGCCGAAGTCGCCGGAAAACCCGACCTTGGCGAACGCCGTGACGAAACGCGCGGACTCTCCGGCAAAGCGCAGGTCGCAGGCGAGCGCCATCGCGAGGCCGGCACCCGCGGCCGCGCCGTTCACCATCGCGATCGTGACTTTGGGGATCTCATGCAGCAGGCGGGAGATGTCCATGCGCGCCCGCAGCCGCGCGACCGCGTCGGGCGCGTTGCGTTCATCCGGTTCGTCTGCCATGCGCTTGACGTCGCCACCGGCACAGAACGCGCGCCCCGCGCCAGTGAGCACGATCACGCCGACGGCGGGGTCGGCGGCAAGGCGCGGCAGCGCTTCCAGCAGCCCGTCCATGATCGGCGCGGAGAGCGCGTTGAGCCGGTCCGGCCGGTTGAAGGTCAGGGTCGCGACGCCGTCCGAGATGAGTTCGGTGAGTTGCTGGTCCATGCGGATGCTCCCGTGCGCATCCGACTGTCCCCCACCCTACCGTCCCCCGCAAGCCAGGAGGATATCGGAAGGGGTGTCGCCGAGTGGCAGCGGCTATCTCCTCCGCTCGTCCCCGCGAAAGCGGGGACCCAGTTCTTTCTTGTTCCTTGGCCCGTGGATTCCCGCCTACGCGGGAATGAGCGGGAGAGCGCCTACACCACGCAGCGCCCGGCCCACTTGCCGAGCGCGCGGTCTGCGACCGGGCTCGCCAGCGGCTCGCAGTCGCCGAGCTTGACCGGCGCAAGGCGCGGATTGTTCTCGACCGGGTCGAGGCCGGGCGCGCCGTTCGTCTTCTCGATCGTGGTGATCGTAGGCTGCGCGGGCGCGCGGCGGTCGCCCTTGCGGGTGCGGTCGATGTCGATGGTGATCGCAGGTGCCCGCACGGCGGGCTTGGATTGATCCGCGAACGAGCCGAGCGGCCCGCCGAACAGACCGAGCGTGAGTGCGCCGAGAACGGCGCTGATGAGCAGCGGCGCTTTCATCGTGGTTCTCCAGGGACGGAAGGATCGAACACGAGCGGCGTTCGCTCCATCGCACCAAGGCGCAATCCCGCGCGCACTTTGGTGTAGCCGGATCCAACTTTTGGTCCGGGGGATTACGTCCTGCGGAACGCCATGCGTGGAGAACGCCCGTGCAGTTCCGTCCCAAGTCCGCCGGAACAACGCCGGCCGACTTCGTTCGTTCCGTGCGGTACCGCACCAATTCGCCTCGGCTGGATTTTGTGCCGAAGGGGAAGCTATTGCGCCGAGGAGCCGGTTCCCCGCCGTGTCGCGCCCTCGCCGGCGGCGTTTTGCGCGATCACGTTGGATGACCGGATGTGACGCGCGGCTACGGATGTTCCGGCCGTGCGCGACCGCGGGAAATGATCATTCGAATCGGCGGCAGATAATATTCAGATCGACCGCGGCACTGTCAGGACGCCAGCGCAGTTCCCCGCAGCCATGTTGTCGCCCGATTGGACTTTCAATCGGCGCGCTTCTCCGGGCTGGGGCCCCCACCAAGCAATCAAGAGTGATGATGAAGAAGAAACTTGTCGCTGCCCTCGTTGCATCCGCTTGCCTGATCGCCCTCTCTCCCACCAGAGCAGACGCGCGTTCCCACAGGCATTTCCACCATTCTGTCCATCACGGCACGCAGGCGCATCGCGGCGCGCATCATGCGCGGCACGGCATCGGCCGCCATCGCCATCGCGTGCGTTTATCGCGGGCGCATCGCCTTGGCGGGCGGCCGGCGGCATGGTGCGGCTGGTGGCTCGGCCGGCATCTCGGCCTGCCGCGGCGCGATCTGTGGCTCGCGCGCAATTGGGCGCGCGTCGGCCATAACGCCGGACGGCCCGGCATCGGCGTCGTGGTGGTGTGGCGCCATCACGTCGGCATCATCACCGGGCGCACCGGTGGCGCATGGGTCGTCAAGAGCGGCAATGACGGACATACCGTGCGCGAGCGCCCCCGCTCGCTCTCCGCCGCGATCGCATTCCGCCATCTCGGTGGCGTCTCGGGATCCTAGAGCGCTAAGCGCTGGGACGGCTACCAGCTGCCCCAGCCGCCGCCGCCACCCCAACCGCCGCCGAAGCCGCCTTGCGCCTGTCTGAATGGGCCATACTGCGGCCGCGGCGCGTAGCTGTTGTAATAAATCTCGTCCTGGTGACGTGCGGCGGAAGCCTCCTGCGTCGCACGGCTGCGGGCACGCTCGCGCGCGACCCGTTTCTTGCGCGCCTTCTCGGCCGAGGCCTTCAGCCTGTTCTCTTCCTGCGCGCTCTGCACCGGCCGCGCGGGCTCCTCCGCGGCCGTCAGCGTAGTGGCCGTACTCTGCATCGGCGGCGTCGCCTGCGTGGGGCGCTGCTCTGCCGGCTGGGGCGCGGGCTCAGGTGGAAGCCGCAACGGCTCCGTGACGATCACAGGGTGTGCCTCGGGGTTCGCCTTTTCGGCCGCCCTCAGCGCGGCTTCCTGGGCGCGCAGACGCTCGACCTTCGAGGCCTGCGGGTCGACCTGGACGACAACTTTGGTGTCCTTGACCAGCCGCGGTCCGGGGCCGCCCGTGTCCATCACGGCGTTCAGTCCGACCAGTCCGGCAAACAGAATTCCGCCAACAAGTGTGAAGTACTTGAGCAGGCTGGGCATGAGGCTAGGCATGGAATACGTCCCGTGGCGTGGCATCCCAACGCGCATGTTCACGCGGCGTTCCATCGAACGCGCGCCTTCCTCCCGACGGTTGGTCGCACATGTGCTAGATAAGGTTCGCGACGGGCTCGCGAAACCATCCGTAGGTCGGTGTGCCGGCTGCCTAGGGGTAATAGGGGGCTCGTCAAAGTTCGCTGGATTTTGGCTAAAAGCCGTACTAATTCAACGTTATGGGTAAAGCGCGCCTGGCCAAGTTCACGATCGGGGCGGTGGTGAAGCACCGGCTGTTCCCGTTCCGCGGCGTCGTGTTCGATATCGATCCGGTGTTTGCCAATACCGAAGAATGGTACCAGGCGATTCCGGCCGATGTCCGCCCGCGCAAGGACCAGCCGTTCTACCACCTGTTCGCCGAGAACGCCGAGACCGAGTACGTCGCCTACGTTTCCGAGCAGAACCTGCTCCCCGACGAGTCAGGCGACCCGGTGCGCCATCCGCAGGTGCGGGAGGTTTTCGAGCGCGGCCGCGACGGCAGCTACAAGCCGCGCGAGCAGCGGCTGAATTGAGGCCCTCATCTGTTGCCCAATCCCGTCCGGGTGTCCCACCGGGTGGATTTCGCTATAAACGTCTGCGCTCTCGTTCGATCCTGAGCTGCAGCTCTTCCTGCAGCTTCTTCGGCTCCATCTCGAATGTCTTTGGGGCGGTTGGCGCGCCTTCATGCGCAACGGCAAAATCGGCGAGCGGCAGCAGATAGCTCTCGATTGCTCCGGCGAGATTTGTCCCTTGAAGGTGCAGATTTTGACCCGATTTGAGTTTCGCGACAAAGCTGGCCGCGATGTTGAACTCCGCGAGGCAGCCGTTAGCAAGACATTGCACAAAGTTCCCGTCTCGAGGCGCACCGCTGTCAATGAACATGCGCGCGCCGGCTGAGAGGCGAAAATCCGGCGGAAGCGTAACGCGGAGCAGTTTCTCGTGTTCGCCGGTGCGCTCGATGAGGGCCGCCGCTGCCACAAGCTGCCCAGTCGAGAGCCGTGCTTGCTTGACCGTTAGACAGATCTCGCGCGCTTGGGCGCCGGTTCCTTCGCTGCCGCAGAATTTTGTCCACGGCGAGTAGGCTATTTCCGACTGCGGGGCTGATGCGCTTGGCGACGGCGCAGGCTGAACCGGCCTCGGGCTGAATTTCTCGGGCTTGGCGGTAGGTTGCGCACCCGACATGGAGGTGGCAGCGAGGAGAGCCAGAGGCGGCGCCATTACCCTCAAGATCATGAACGTCCCCCGCCACGAACGAGCGGACGCGATGACCCCAAAATAATAAGGCGCGCCGGTGGCGCGCCCTAATGATCCTAGATAATGCCGGAATTTACTTCTTCTGCCCCTCCGGAGGGCTCGCCTGCAGCCGCTTGCGTGCCTCTTCGGCTTTCTTCTGCAACTCTTCCTGCAATTTCTTCTGATCTTCCTCGAACTTTTTCGGGTCGGTCGCCGGGCCTTCGTTCGCCTTGGCGAAGTCGGCGAGCGGCAGCATGTAGGTCGCGGCCTGCCCGGGCAGGTTGATGCCCTGGAGCACCAGCTGCTGGCCCTTCTTGAGCTTGCCCACGAAGTCCTTGCTCACATCGAAATCCGCCATGCAGCCGTTCGGCAGGCAAACGATATAGCGGCCCTGCATCGGCTCTTCCTTGTCGAGCAGCATGCGCGTGCCCTGCGGCAACTGCATGCCGAGGGGCAGCGTGATGCGGAACAGCTTCTTGTCTTCGCCCGCCTGCTCGATGAGCGCGGCGCCCGCGAGGAACTGCCCGGTCTCGAGACGGGCTTCCTTCACGGTGAGGCAAACTTCCTTCGCCTGCGGATTGTTGTTGTCCTTGCCGCAGAACTTGGTCCAGGGCGAATAGACGACCGGCGGCTGCTCGCCGGCCGCCTGCTGCTGCTGGTCGGCGGGCGCGGGTGCCTGCTGGGCCGGCTGCTGCTGCTGCTTCTGCTGCTGCTGCTGCTTCGGCGCCACCGGCCGCGGCGTCGCCTTCGGCGCCGGCACCGGCGGCGCGGGCTGCGCCTGCGCCAATGCCAGCGCGGTGCCGAAGCTCAGCGCGGTCAGGGCCGTGAGGCAGGTCGCCGCGCGGCGAGGCCGCGCCGGATAAACAGCGGTCATGAGATCAACATCCTCTCAAGTAATGTCTTTGTGCCCGTGCGGTGCCGACCAGCCGCGAGCGCCCCTGGCGCTGTCTCGGAGCCAATTGAGGCGACACCGTGACATCGCGGCTTTCGGCGCCCGTGACCTAGCCCAATTTCCCAGCGGGTGCCAGCCTGTCAGCGGTCCCCCGGCGCACCGGGCGCAGTCCCGCCCGTGCTAGATTCCTAAAGACGCATAACGAATCGGAGCCGGATTGCTCAGCGCGAATTCGACGGTCAACCTCGTGCGGGTCGGGCTGCTTGGCGCGGCGCTGATGGGCGCACTGTCGGCGGCTGCGGCGGAACCGCGGCACGCGATCGCGATGCACGGCGATCCGGCCATGCCGGCCGGCTTCAGCCATTTCGGCTACGTCAATCCGGACGCCCCCAAGGGCGGGCGCCTGGTGCAAGGCGTACTCGGCGGCTTCGATGGGCTCAATCCGTTCATTGTCAAAGGGCTGCCGCCGCAGGGACTGCGCGCCCCCCTGGTGAGCGGCTCCAACCTGATCGCCGGCTACGTGGTCGAGAGCCTGATGGTGCGCGGCTACGACGAGCCCTTCACGCTCTACGGGCTGCTGGCGCAGACCGTCGAAACCGACGCGGCGCGCAGCCATGTGACCTTCGGGCTCAATCCGGCGGCGCGCTTCTCCGACGGCCAGCCGGTGACCGTCGAAGACGTGATCTTTTCCTGGCGGCTGTTGCGCGACCACGGCCGTCCGAACCACCGCATCTATTATTCCAAGGTCATCCGGGCTGAGGCTCAAGGTGCGAGCACAGTTCGCTTCGATCTTCCGGGCGATGACCGTGAACTGCCGCTGATCCTCGGCCTGATGCCCGTGCTGGCCAAGCACGCGGTCAACCCCGACACCTTCGAGGACACCTCGATGACGCCGCTCGTCGGCAGCGGACCCTATAGGGTCAGCGCCGTCGATCCGGGCAAGAGCCTCACGCTGGCGCGCAATCCCGACTATTGGGGCCGCGACCTTGGCGTCAATCGCGGCTTCTGGAATTTCGACGAGGTGCGCGCCGACTATTACCGGGACGCCAATTCGTTTCATGAGGCCTTCAAGAAAGGCCTGTTCGACGTGCGCAAGGAGGATGACCCCGGCCGCTGGCAGACGGCCTACGACTTTCCGGCGCTGCGCGACCAGCGGGTCGTCAAGGAGGCATTCTCGTCCGGCCTGCCGAAGCCGAGCTTCAATTTCGTGTTCAATACGCGCCGTTCGGTCTTCGCGGATATCCGTGTGCGCGAAGCGATCGCGCTGCTGTTCGATTTCGAGTGGGTCAATCGCTCGATCTTCTTCGACCTCTACCGCCGCAGCGCGGGTTTCTTCGACGACTCAGAACTCTCCGCGATCGGTCGCGCGGCCGACGCGCGCGAGCGCGCCCTGCTGGCGCCGTATCCCGAAGCGGTCCGCCCGGGCGTCCTCGACGGCACCTGGGCACCGCCTGCGACCGACGGCTCGGGCCGCGACCGTACGGTTTTGCGCCGCGCGCTCGTGTTGCTCGCTTCCGCCGGTTACCAGCTGCGCGGGACGGAATTGGTTGAACAGGCAACCGGAAAGCCGCTCAGCTTCGAGATTCTCACCGTGAACCGAGATGAAGAGCGCCTCGCGCTGCTGTTCGCCAGCCAACTCAAGCGGGCGGGGATTTCCGCGCAGGTGCGCCTTGTCGACGCGGTACAATATGAGGCGCGGCGAATCGCCTTCGATTTCGACATGATCCAGAATCGCTGGGATGAGTCGCTGTCGCCCGGCAATGAGCAGGCGTTCTATTGGAGTTCGGCCGCCGCCGAGAGCAGCGGCAGCCGCAACTACATGGGCGCAAAGAGTCCGGCGATCGACGCGATGATCGCCACCCTGCTCAAGGCCGAAACGCGGAGCGAGGTGGTCGCGGCGGTGCGCTCGCTCGATCGCGTACTGATCTCGGCAAGCTACGTGGTGCCGCTGTTCTACGTACCGGAGCAGTGGGTGGCGCGGTGGAGGTACATCGAACGGCCGAAATCGACCTCGATGCACGGCTACCTGCCGGAAACCTGGTGGCGTCAACCGAAGGCCCAATGAGGCGAAAGTGATCCTGGAGGATACCTTGAATGCCACAGGTCCGACGAGCGGCGGACACGAGAGTGATCTGCCCGCCGTGCGAGCGACGCTCGACGATCTGTTCCGACGCGCCGCAGCCACCCGGCCTGATGCCCTCGCGCTGATCGATCCGCCCGACCGGGTTTCATTCACCGACGGGCCGGTGCGCCGCCTCACCTATGCGCAGGCCGATCGCGCAATCTCGGCGCTGGCCGCACGGCTGCGCGGCTTCGGTCTGCCGACCGATTCCGTTGTTGCGATCCAGCTACCCAACACGGTGGAGAGCGTGATCGCGCTGCTTGCGATCTTGCGTGCCGGGCTGATCGCCGCGCCCTTGCCGCTGCTCTGGCGTCATGCCGATGCCGCCGCCGCGCTCGGGCGCGTCGCGGCACGCGCGCTCATCGGCTGCCAGCGCATCGGCGATACGGTGCATGGCGACCTCGCGATGCATATCGCGATGGAGACGTTCACCATCCGCTTCCTGTGCGGCTTCGGCGAGAACCTGCCCGATGGCGTGGTACCGATCGACGACATTTTTTCCGGTCGCGGCGAGCCGCCGGTCGTCGAGCGCTACGGCGAAGCGTCCGATCACGTCGCGCTGGTGACCTTCGACATCGCCGCCGAGGGGATCGTGCCGATCGCGCGCACCCACGCGGAGCTGATCGCTGGCGGGCTTGCGGTACATCTGGAAGCGCGCATCGAGCCCGACGCCGTGATCCTCGGCGCCCTGGCGCTTGCCTCGTTTGCGGGGCTCGCGACCGCCGTCGTGCCTTGGCTGCTCACCGGCGGCACGCTCGTGCTGCATCATCCATTCGCGCCCGCGGTGTTCGAGGCGCAGCGTGCGGACGAGCACTGCACCGTCGCCGTGCTGCCCGGTGCGATGGTAATGCGGCTCGCAGAAGCGGGGCTGATCGGCCGGAGTGACGGCTCGACGGTACTTGCCGTGTGGCGCGCGCCCGAACGCCTAGGCGCCTGCCCGGTCTGGTCCGGCGGGACTTTGGTCGACATCCCGGTGTTCGGCGAGATCGGTTTGATCGCGGCGCGGCGCGGCCCGGACGGCAAGCCATCCATGATACCAAGCGGCCGCCTCGTGCTGCCGCGCGGCGCGGCGCGCGGCATTCACGTGCTCAACCTCGCGCGCACGCCCGCGGGCACGCTCGCGCTCTCAGGCCCTATGGTGCCGCACGCGACCTTCCCGCCCGGGTCCGAACGCAATGGTGCGCCGAAATTGAAGATCACGGACGCCAACATCGACACGGGGTATGCATGCCGTGTCGACCGCGAAAGCAAAATGTTGATCGTCGACGGGCCGCCCGGCGGCATCGTGAGCGTAGGCGGCTATCGGTTTGCGCTGCGCGCCGCGCAGGACCTGGTTGCGGGCATCGAAGATGGTTCGACGCTCGCGGCGCTGCCCGACATGCTTGCCGGCCATCGGCTCGCCGGTGCGGGGGCGGACCGCGACACCATCTGCGATGCGCTGCTCGCGCATGGCGCCAATCCCCTGCTGGTCGCAGCATTCCGTGCCCGCAAGCCGGCACAGCAGGCATCGGCGGCTTAATTCTGTCGGAAAAACTGTGTCGCCGCCGTTGACGCGTCCTTTACGCCCGACCCGGTAGGGTTCCGAGCGGTCGCGCATGATTCCGAAGAGTACATAGCGGGTTCATGCGCCGGTAAAGTACGGGCGGCGTATCAGCCATGGCGTTGTCGGGTCCTGTCCTTGTCGTTGCCGACGAGGCGAACGAGGTGTGCGAAGCGCTGACGCGCGGGGGCAATCTGCCCATGCGCGAAGCCGCGCCGAGCGAAGCTGTGGCCGCCATCTCCAAGACGAAGCCCTCCGCCGTCGTTCTGGCGGGCTGTCCCGAAGACGTCATACGCCCAGTTGCCGCCAAGCTGGCGAAATTAGGCGGTCCGCTCGTGCCGGTGCTTGCGGTCGTGCAGAGCGGCGATGTCTCCGCGTTTGGAAATGCTTTACCAATTCCCGCGGACAGCGTCGCGACCCGCCTCGTTCCGCGCCTGCGCGCGGCGTTGCGGGTGCGCGCGCTGCATGCGACGGTGCTGCGCCGCGCCGAAGAGTTGGCCGAGCGCACCGACACACCCGATTTTCCTCAAAATGACCCGCTCGAGGATACGACCGTGCTGGTCGCGGGACGCGGGCGCGGCTACCCCGCACTGACCGTCGCGATCGGCGAACGGATGGGCCTGATCGGCGCGCTCTCGATCGAGACCGCGCGCAGTTATCTCGGCGCGCGCGACATCGACGGCGTGGTGATCGGCGACGGCTTCAACCGCTCCGTCGTCGAGGACTTCATGGAGGAGCTCTGCGCCGACCCGCGCTGGCGCGACCTTCCGGTGATCGTGCCGAAGATCGTGTGCGACATCGATCCCGAGCGCATGCCCAATGTGGATCAGGTCAGCGGCGAGCCGCAGGCGATCGCGGCGCATATCCTGCCTTTCGCGCGGCTGCACGCACTCGCGGCGCGGCTCAAGCGCATGGTGGCATCGCTCGACCAGAAGGGTGCGCTCGCGCCCGATACCGGCCTGCTGACGCAGAGCGCCTTCATGGGCGAGCTCGCGCGCGCGGCCGCCACCGCGCAGGCGCGCGGCGCCGGTCTCTCGATCGCACGGCTCTCGTTCGACACGATTTCCAGTCGCCGCGCGAGCCTCGATGCGGCGCGGATCGTCGGCCGGCTCTTGCGCGCCAGCGACATCGCCTGCCGCGACGAGGACGGAACGATCCTGATTGCCTTCCCCGAGACCGATCTCGTGACCGCGCACGTGGTCGCCCGACGCATTGCGAGCGTGCTGAAACATACGACGCTTGCGGTCGGTGCCGAGCGCACGCGCCTTGGTCCGACCGTCGCGCTCGCGGCGTTCCGCGCGCGCGATACGGTGGAGTCGCTGGTGGCGCGCACAATCGACCAGCGCATGGTTGCGGGCGAATAGGAGCAGGCATAACTTCGGGAAAACCGAAGGTGCCTCATGACCGCTCCGCTTCAGATCGACGTCGTCTCCGACGTGGTGTGCCCGTGGTGTTTCATCGGCAAGAGGCGGCTGGAAGAGGCGCTGCAGCTGCGCCCGGACATTCCGGTCGAGATCCGCTGGCGGCCTTATTTCCTCAATGACTGGGTGCCGCGCGACGGCATCAGCCGCGACGAGTATCTGACGACGAAATTCGGCTCGCCTGAGCGCTACAAGTCGATCGCCGGCCGTGTGGCGGCGGCTGCGAAGGCTGAGGGGCTCAGCTACAACGTCGACAAGATCGCGCGCCAGCCGAACACGCTCGACTGTCACCGTCTGATCCTGTGGGCGCGCAATACCGGCGCTGCCGGAAAAATGAAGCAGCGGCTGATGGAGCTCTATTTCGCCGAAGGCGCGGACCTGACCGACCGCGACGTGCTGGTGCAAGCCGCCGCGGACTGCGGCATGGATGCGCAGCTCACGCGCGAATTGCTGGCGAGCAACCGCGACGTCGATCGCGTCACGCAGGAAGCCGGGCAGGCCAAGCAGGCCGGCATCGACGGCGTACCCTGCTTCATCTTCGGCGGCGTGCTCGCAGTTTCGGGCGCGCAGGACCCGGCCTATCTGGCCGAGGCGATGGGCCGCGCAGCCGACGAAGTCGAGAAACGCGGAAACGCGGCCACCGCTGCCGAGTGATACACCTCCCCGCTCGTCCCCGCGAAAGCGGGGACCCGGAGCCAAAAAGAAAGAACTGGATTCCCGCTTACGCGGGAATGAGCGGAGACTGCTTCAATGCCGCAAGCTACCGCGGCAGCAGCTCGTAGATGATCAGCGACTCGACCACGAGCGAATGCGCGCGTACCTCGCGCGCGTTGAATCCGGCCTTGTCGATCATCTTGCCGAACAGATCGAGATCGGTGTCCGACGACACCATCAGATAGATCTTGCCGCCGGGCTTGAGCCGCGCGCGCGCCTGATCGAAGAGCGCGATGATGTCGCGATAGGCAGGCCCCGCGTGCCAGCCGCGGTCGGTCAGGTCCTTCGGCTCGCCCGCGTGCTTCGGCGGGCTCGAGAGGATCACGTCGAACAGCGGGCGCGGCGCGAGCGCCGCCATCAGATTGGTGCAGACGCCGGTGACGCGATCGCCAAGCCCGTTGCCGCGGGCATTCTCGTTGGCCGAGAGCGCGGCGTTCGGATTGATGTCAGTCGCGACCACCAGCTCCGCGCCGGAGCGCGCCGCCGCAAGCGCCAGGATACCGGTGCCGGTGCCCACCTCGCACACGCGCTTGCCGGTGAAATCGAGCGTGTCGATGAACTCGGCAAACTTCTCGCTGCTGATGAAGAATTTCGGATGAAACACCGTCGGACGCACGGTGAGGCGGAAACCGCCCGCGTAGGACACGCGGATGTTCTGGCGCGAGAGAATAAAATGATACGAGAAGAAGTGAATGAAGGCGCGCAGCGCCCGGCGCACGAGACTGTGCGGCCCGCTGCGGCGGCCGAGCCCGGAGACGCTTTTACTCTCCACCGCGGCGGCGGCCGCAGTGTCTACGCGGGTCACATCATCCATGAGGCAAAGATCCTGGAGGCGGGGCGGCAAGGCCAAATGGCTGCCATTGCGGGTGATCCCCCGAAATTGCGCCGCCACCATAGCGATTTCGCCGCATGTCACAAGCGATACGTGGCCGCACGAGTTCCCGGGCTCCGGAATGCCAGCGGCGTCACGCCGCCTGCTTCTGCTCCGCGATGCCGACGAGCCGGCGCAGGATCGTGGTCGTGCCCTTGAGCCGCTGCTCGGGCCGCTCCCAGTCGTCGAAGAACACGACCTTCATGTCCGGGCGCACGCGCGCGGCCGGCCCCTCGTCGCGGATGTAGCGCACCAGCCCGTCCGGATTGGCGAACTCGTTGTTGCGGAATTGCAGCACCGCGCCCTTCGGCCCGGTGTCGATCTTCTCGACGTTGGCGCGGCGGCACAGCGCCTTGATGGCGACGATACGCAACAGGTGCTGCACCTCGACCGGCAGCGGACCGAAGCGGTCGGCAAGCTCGGCCCCGAACCCGTCGATCTCGCGCTCGTCCTCGATGTCGGCGAGCCGGCGGTAGAGCCCGAGCCGCACCGAGAGGTCTGCCACATAATCCTCCGGGATCAGCACCGGCATCCCGATGGTGATCTGCGGCGACCAGCGGTCCGGCGCGGCTTCCGCAAGGCCCGCCTTCATGCTCATCACGGCTTCCTCCAGCATCTGCTGGTAGAGCTCGAAGCCGACTTCCTTGATGTGGCCGGACTGCTCCTCGCCGAGCAGGTTGCCGGCACCGCGGATGTCGAGATCGTGCGAGGCAAGCTGGAAGCCGGCGCCGAGCGTATCGAGCGACTGCAGCACTTTCAGCCGCCGCTCCGCCTGCGCGGTCAGCCGCTTGTTGACCGGCAGAGTGAACAGCGCATAGGCGCGCGTCTTCGAGCGGCCGACGCGGCCGCGCAATTGATAAAGCTGCGACAGGCCGAACATGTCGGCGCGATGCACGATCAGCGTGTTGGCGGTCGGGATATCGAGGCCGGACTCGATGATCGTGGTCGAGAGCAACACGTCGTATTTGCCGTCGTAGAACGCCGCCATGATGTCTTCCAGCACGGTCGGCGGCATCTGCCCGTGCGCGACCGCGACGCGCGCCTCCGGCACATGCTGGTCGAGATAGGCCTTCACTTCGGCGAGGTCTTCGATACGCGGCGAGACGTAGAACGCCTGGCCGCCGCGATAGCGCTCGCGCAACAGCGCCTCGCGCACCACGATCGGGTCGAACGGCGCGATGAAGGTGCGCACCGCGAGCCGGTCGACCGGCGCCGACGCGATGATCGAGAGATCGCGCACGCCGGTGAGCGCGAGCTGCAACGTGCGCGGGATCGGCGTCGCGGTCAGCGTGAGCACATGCACCTCGGCGCGCAGCGACTTGATCTTCTCCTTGTGCGCGACGCCGAAGTGCTGCTCCTCGTCCACCACCAGCAGCCCGAGGTCCTTGAACCCGATCGC
>VBAH01000040.1 GCA_005884685.1 Alphaproteobacteria bacterium | reverse complement strand
ACGGTGTCGTCACGGCCTTTGCAGCTCGGTAGACCCCTACCCTTTCGGCCGGGCCAACTACCCCGTTCGTGCTAGGCTACCGAACGGTTGATACGAACATTCGGGGGCAAGCCAGTGCTGCGCATCGTATGCGCCCTCGTCGTTTGCGATGAGGATTTTGCGAGTGTCGCGATCTTCTCGCTCGCCGGCTTGGACCTGTCGCTTTGGACAGTTGGCAAAGGCTACTTCGCCGGATTGGCGGAAGTCCTGGTTCTGCTGGGGTAGGTTCTCAGGCTCACAGGGTGTGGCCCGAGCACGGCGTGATCACGGTGGCGGGCGGGGCGAGCGGCGGATCCTCACTCGATCACCTCGTCGGCACGGGCGAGCAGTGATTGCGGCACGGTCAGGCCGAGTGCCTTGGCGGTCTTCAGATTGATGATCAGCTCGAACTTGGTCGGCTGCTGGACCGGAAGGTCGGCCGGCTTGGCTCCTTCGAGGATCTTTCCGGCGTAAATGCAGAGTTCACGATAAATGACCGTGAGGCTCGCAAAGGCATAAATCGCGGGAACGGCGTGGCGCGCCGTCAATTCCAGTAGCTGCTCGCGCCTTGTATCCAGGAAGGGAGTGGCACTGACGATAAGCGCGCCGGCTTTTTGTTCAGCAAGCACGGCGAACGCCGCATCAATCTCAGTTGCGGTGCTAGCCCGTAGAATGAATAGCCGTAAGCCTTTGGCGCTCGCCGCTTCTTGCACATACTTTATGTTGCGCTCGGTAGCCGGTGTCTTTGGATCGACTAGCATTGCAATCACGCCAGCTTGGGGCACCAACTCCGAAACTAATTCGAGCCGCTTTGCGTAGAGCTGGCCGATAAGTAGACTGATGCCCGTCAGGTTCTCGCCCGGGCGGGCGAGACTGGCAACCAACCCGTCCTCGACCGGGTCTGTGCCGACCAGAAAGACAATCGGGATTGTCGCGGTCGCCGCTTTTGCTGCTCGCGCCGAGTCGATGCCGCCGACGGTGACGACCATGTCGACCTTGCGACCCACCAGATCGGCGGCCAACGCCGGGAGGCGATCGTAGCTTCCCTCCGCCGAGCGGGATTCGATCGCTACATTCTGTCCTTCGACGTAGCCGGTTTCGCCCAGCCCCGCATTGAACGCCGCCGGAGGTGGCCCGGAAGGCGCTGCCGAGATAACCGATCACCGGCATCGCCTTCTGCTCCGGGCGAGCGGCGAGCGGCCACACCGCTGCATCCATTGACCTCGTCGCGTGGCCTGGGACATCGCGCGCCCTCGCCTCATGAAAGTGCGTAGGGGCAGGGTAGCACAACCCAGTTCCGTCCCAGGCGCTACCCGTTTCCCCGTGCAACGGCACCTCCGGTTTGGTACTACGCTACCCCGGATGGCGTACTGGCTCGACACCGCCCTCTCAATTGCCGCCGCGCTGCTCTTGCCGGTCGTGACAATCTTGTGGCTTGAGCGCGGCCGGCGCGAGGTCACCAGGGCCGTGTCGATGGGCAGGGCGTACCGCCAACCGGTGCGCGCAGGGCGTAAAGCCGCGGTTGGGATTGATGTCACCTCGTCGACTGCTCCGCTAAGCGAGCGCCTCCCGGCTAGGACGCTCCCCACGCCTAGCGCCGTGACGGCTATCCTCGATTGTCTAATCGGGCTGAGCTGTCGTAGCGGTCAGGTCTCGACTTGTGGCCCATATTCGGCGCCGGTGAGGCCGAAGGTGGAGGCGACGGCGTTGCGCGCGGTCGGGTGCTGCCATTTGCCGAACCCGCCGCGGCGCAGCGGCCGCAATTCGGGGTCGACGCGCAACAGGAAATGCTGGTAAGCGCCGTCGGGCTCCGGCGTGCGGTTCTCGACCTCGAGCATCAGCATCGGCACTGCCGGGTCGGTGTCGATGCGCCAAAGCTTGCCGAAATCGGGATCGTGATCGAGCAGCCGGGCGCCGCTGTCGCGAAGATAGGCGGCGATGCCGGCGACCGGTTCCCCGGCGCGGTAATGCTCGAGCATGACCCGACGCGCTGCCGGGGCGGCTTGCCGGATCGCCTCGGGTGTGATCCGCTCGGGCGCTTCGAGAACCTGTCGCGGCAGCGGGACGCCGTGCCGGTGCCACCAGCTCCAGCCCGAGGGGTAGGCCACCGAGGGTCCCACCGCGCAATGCAATTGGCCCGCCTCGTCCCAGTTGAAGTAGCTTGGGCGCTCGGCGGCAAAGCAGAGCCCATCGCGTGGCCAAAACAGACCACAGCCTTCCACCGTGTCGAGAAAGCGGCGGTCGAGCGGCAGCCCGAGCACGCGGTCCAGGTAATCGAGCAGCGCGGCGGTGCCGAGCCAGCGCGGCGCGCCAAAACAGGCAGGATCCGCATGCCGGCTCAACCCGACCTCGACCGCGGTGCGCAGGGTGGGCAGCAGCAGCGCGCTTAGCGGCCGCACGCGCTGCCGGACCGGCTGCATCAGCAGCTGGCGCAGCGAGACCCGGAGCGGCAGCGAAACGGCGCCAGCATACACGCCGAGCATCCTGCGCCGGGCGAGGTCGATCGCGACGGCTGGCCATCCGCCATTCAGCGCCTCGACACAGGACAGCGCTTCGGCCACGGCCTGCTCGACTGCAATACGGATTTGCCGATGCGCCTCAACCGGGACCGCCGCGTCGAGCGCCGGCTCGGCAAACCGGTCCAGTGCCAGAGCGATTGTGCTCCCTTCCGCGCGGCCGCGGTCCGGCTGTACAGGATCAAGCTCAACAGCGCCGTCATCGGGCAGGGCGCCCAGACGATGCGGGGCTTGGGCAAACCGGCCCAGGCGTAGAGGGCGGCGATGGCCCGTTCCGCCGCGCTGTGCTCGATCGGCTGTGCCGATAGGCCGATCCGGGCCCAGTGCATAATAAATTCCGGAAGGCGGGCCCGTTCGTCCAATGTCAGTGGGGTGTCGCGCATCAGTCGCCGACCGGGCGCGAGGCGCGCGGATCGTATTCCCGCTGCCGGCGGATCAGGTAATGCCCTTGCGGCAACAGGATCGGTGAATGCTCCTCGTGCGATAGCGCGGTGCCATCCGCGCCGACGCTCAGCCGCAATTGCCGCCCGCGCCGGAACAATTGCGCCCGCTCCGGGGCAAGCGCA
>VBAH01000039.1 GCA_005884685.1 Alphaproteobacteria bacterium | reverse complement strand
GTCAAGGTGGATTCCTGAGCAACAGAGCATGAGTAATGCGATAAGCCCGGAGGAGCTATGGAATCCGAACGAGCGACGCGTGATAGTGCGGGCCTTGCCGTTGAGTCCCTCAGTCCGGCCATTGGAGAGGCCCGAGCGAACGTAGGCCAGGATGCCTTCGGTGCAGTCGCGAATGGTACCAGCGATGCGCTTGAAGGGTTCGAGCCGCGAACGCCGTGCCCAGCGGATCCACTGGTCGAGCTTGATGCGCGCGAGCCATTCGCTCCTGCAGTCGAGGATCCTGACGAGGGAGTCCTTGAGCAAGTAGGCACGATAGAGCCGCTTGTTCTCGCGTTGCAGCTGGGAGAGCCGGAGCGAGTCGAACAGCGACAGGTTCCAGAAGCTCTTCAAGAGCTGCCAACGAGTCCCCTTGAGCTGCTTGCGCTCCTCTTCGGAGGTCGCAGCACGGACCTCGTCGCGACGAACCTCGTCGACGGCATCTTGCGCGAGGCGCTGCACATGAAATCGGTCGAAGATGATCTGCGCCTGCGGCGACGCTTCGGTGACCGCCTTGATGTACGCCGCGGACATGTCGATGGTGACGGCTTCCAGCTGGGCTCCTCGCTCGGGGCCCAGCTCGGCGAAGAACGCCTTGAGCGTGTCGGCGTTCTTGCCTTGCCGGGCCCACACGACGCAGCCTCGCGTATGGTCCACGACCACGGTGACATACTCGTGATGGCGGCGGTACGACAGCTCATCGACGCCGATCACCGTGAGCCCGTTGAGCAGGTCGTGGTCGCGATGACGAGCGACTACCCGCTGGATGATCGCTCCGACGGTGCTCCACGCGACGCGCATCATCGCGCTCACCGTGGTCTTGTCGCAGCGCTGGGCGAGGTACCCGACCTGGTCCTCGAACGGCCGCGTGAACCACGAACTCGTCTCCGCCCATGGCAGCTTCTCGACCTTGACGCCGCACTTCGGGCACTTGACGCGCCGCGTGTCGTACCGAAGATGAAACTCCAACCCGGCGACGTCGAGGTGCCGCCAACGGCGATCGGGGTCGCGATCGTAGCCAGGGCACTTCCGGCCGCACTCGGAGCAACGAGGACGACGCCACGTCGGTGCGACGTCGATGACCAATCCGGCAGCATCGAAGCCTACATCGACGACGCGAGTGTCTTCCAACCCCAGCAGGATACGGAGTAGCTTGGTGATGCGCACGGTGGGCCTTTGGTTTTGTGAATGGCGTAGGAACCACCACCTTACCTCGGTCGCCGTGCGCACCCTGTTTTCATCCGCGGAAACGCCGTCTATGCCACCGCAGGTGCATCTACGACGCGATCCGCGCGAATTCATCACACTAAACCCGAAGAGACCCATAGCAGTCGGGCTGTGGACCCTGTGGGGCCGCGCCCTGCCTGCGAGCCTGTGGGCAACCCCGTGGGCGGCGGCTGTTTGCCGTCCACGAGGTTGTCCACAGGCTCGCGGGCGCGGCTCCACAAGTCCACAGCCATTCCTCACGTCCTCAAATCAACCACAGACTTTGTAGGCATCGGTCTCGACTCGGTTTTCATTGGATCCGATCCACCCACTAAACCTGCAGGAGTGCCGACATTACAGCCGGTGCCGCGGCACCCCGACCATTGCCCTGCCGTCCCGTCGTACGTCCCTGCCCACGACGTCGTGCAGTAGCCCGTGCCGTAGTTGGCCCAGTCGCGCTGGATGAGGAAGTCCCTGCCGCCCAGGTGGGCGTTCGCGGTCGAGCCATTGGCGCTGGGCCAGGTGCCGCCGAAGGTCCAGGCGCAGTTATCTGCGTTCTCGCAGATGCCATTGGGAGTGCTGGTGTACCATGCATTGATCTGCGGATCGGTTGCGGTCTCATCGAGCTCGTGGACGATCACCGACGCCATTCCGTCTGCGCCGCGGTTGCCGTTGGGACTGCCTGCATCGAGGCGGCTCGAGATGCAGCTGGACGGACAGCGGTCGCCATTGCCGACGAAGCTGAACTTGATGGGGAACAACAGATAGGACTGCCAGGTATGCCATCCGCAGTAGTTGCCGCAGAACGTCGTCCCGTCGGAGTTGGTCTGACTCACGTCGGCAGAGGTCAGCACGTAGTACACGCCGCTGGGGTCGACGGGGAGGCCGCCCGAGAACGCGTGGCGGACCACCTGAAACACGGCTCCCTGGCTCAACGCCGAACCCTGGGAATAAGCGTCGTTGAATTGACCGGCGAGCTGCACACCCGCATTGACCGCTGTACCGCCGCCATTGGTGAAGGTGGTGTCGATCTTCCAGCGTGGCGACCCCCCGAGCGTTCGGATCATGTCGGGGATGATCGTCTGCGCGCTGTTGCCGGCCCAGCTGCCGTACCAGATCAGGTAGACCTTGATGGCATTCGTCATCACCGGTCCACCGTGATAGCCAATGCTGGTGGCGCACGATCCCCCGGAGGCCGGCGCATCCGCTCTCCTCGACGACGTCGATCCGCTCTGCTCCAGCCGGGCCGCCGGCTGGATCGGGTAGACCGCGATCGGCGGAGGCTCCTGGGCCTCCTCGCGTTCCGCCGATGTAGAACATGCTGCGAGCGAGAGTGTGACAAGGAGGAATTGGCGCATGGGATGCCTCGCCTTCCAATACGACATGGAGCCGATCGACTGCAAGCGAGCGAGGGCTACTGAAACTCGACTGCTGCAGTATGCGGCAGCCAGCTCGATCAGAAAATCGACGAGCACATAGCTGCACACTATACGTCTCGCGCCAGTCCTCAAACGACGTCCTTAGCAGCAAAGCAGCCCATCCTGTCCGGTGACCGGCAGATCGAGGAGCTCGCGTTCGAGGTGGTCAGCACCCAGTCGCTGAGCAACGCCGCTACCGCAGGGCGCGGCGGCCGGTGCCGATCAGGTCGACGAGCACGCGGCGGAACGGCGCGCGGGCGTCGAGCAGGGCGATCACGGCGGCGGCGCCGAGCCGCTGGCGCCAGAGCAGGAGGACGCGGGCCGGCAGGGTCAGGCCGCCTGCGCCGAGCGCGCGGCCGGTGGCGTCGGCGAGCTCGCCGGCGTAGGCCCCGGTCCAGTGGAACTCGCCGTGGCCGACCAGCGGCGCGGCGAGCGCGCGCTCCCAGTCGCGGTGGACCGTGGTCCCGAGGCTGTCGACGCGGCGCAAGAGGCCCGCGTGGGCGAGCCCGAGGCGGAATCGCTCGGCGGCGGATTCGGCGTCGTCGGCGAGCAGGCCCCACCAGATCTCGCGGTCGGCGGCCTGGGTCTCGGCGGACAGCTCGAAGGCGCAGCCGAAATCGAGGCACCAGACGTGGACGCCGCCGTC
>VBAH01000006.1 GCA_005884685.1 Alphaproteobacteria bacterium | reverse complement strand
AGCGCGAGCGTGATCGCCTGCTGGCGGCTTTCGGCGCGCGCGATGGTCTGGCGCGTATCGGCCGAGGCCAGCGACCCGAGCGAATTCTCGACCAGCGCCGCGGGATCGAGCCGCGCCGCCACCAGTTCGCCGATGCGGTTGGCGATATCGAGGCGTTGCGACAGCCCGTCGATCCAGGCCGACTGCTCGTCGGAGAATCCCTTCGGCGCGCTCGGCCGCCAGAACCGCTCGCCGAGATAGGCGTGCGCGTCGAGGACGCGGCGCGCCTCAACCGGCCCGCCGCCGATCGCGCGCCAACACGAGATCAGCCACTCGCTCGGCCGCTTCAGCTTCAGGCGCTGCTCGTCCCAGGTCTCGGGCGACTCGACCAATGCCTTGGCGATCTCCTTCAGGTCGCCGTCGGTGTCGAGGAAGCGCTTCGACAGCCGCTCGACCAGCGTGGGCGAGGGCTCGTCGGAGGAGAAATGGCGCGCCAACTTGAACGCCACGTGCGCGGCGGTCGCCGGATGGCGCGCCAGATCGGCAAGCACGGCGCGGCCCTGCTCGACTCCGCCTTCCGGGTAGGTCTTGCCGAGGATCGTCTGCGGCCCCGGCTCGTGCAGGCGCGGATTGAAAAAGAACTCATTGCCACGTTCCAGGTCGCTGACCATCGGCCGCAAGGTCCAGCCGGTGATCGTCTTGGCGAAGCGATAGACGTCGTCCTGCGTGTAGACGGTGCGCACGCCGAGCGTATGCAGCTCGAGAATTTCGCGTCCGAGGTTCTCGTTCAACCCGATCTTGTTGAGCAGGCCGGCGACCGACATCGGGCCGATCGAGCGGAAATTGTCGAGGTAGACCAGCATCGCCGGATGGCTTTCGGCGGCGAGCAGCATGTCGCCGAACTTGCCGAGCACATGCGCGCGGATCGCCTCGCGTTCGTACGCCCCGGCCATGTTGATCACCACATCGGCCGAGACGCAGAAGTGGTTCGACCAGAACCACACCAGCCGCTCGACGAAGCCGATATCGGCTTTCACCGCGGCGTCGATGCGCGCCAGGATTTCGCGATTGACGTTCTGTTGCGGCGGCGTGGGCTGTTGCGCCTCGGCCGCGCCGGGCACAGTCATCATGGCGGTATCGTCCGGCTTCGAGTCTTCCGGAGTCATCACCGCCATCGTGGTCTTGCGCTGCTCTTCACTGATGCGCGCTGAAATACGTTTCGCCTGCTGTTCCTGGTTGTAGTGGAAGGCGAGGCGCGCAGCCTGCGGCGCCGTCAGCAGGGTGCTGTCGGCGATTTGCCCGATGCCGGGCTTGTCCAGTTCGGCAAGCAGCGCGCCCCGCGGATCGGAGGCGATTGCCGCGATGGAGCCCGTGCGCGGACCAAGGCCGAACCGATGCAGGGCCAGCGCGGCCGCACCTTTCGTGTCCAGAGACATGGTGGCATCCTCGAACGCCGCCGGGGCCGGGAATCAAGCGTGCACGCTGCGGCGACCTCGCGTAAAATAGCGCAACTTCCCGCTGCGAAACAGGCCGTGCCGCGATCAAATTTATCAATAATTATGCTCGCCGGGCGAACTTGGGTATTGTTCCCGCTCGGCTTTTCCGGCTCCGGCCCTCCGTGACCCTCGCTTATGACCGCATGGCTGCCGCGTCTTGCGCTTTCGATCCGCGGGCATCTGCCCGGGCGGCTGCGCCATCTGCTGCGGCTCGGCCGTCATCTCGTCGCAAGCGGCCAGCCGTCGATGGCGATGCCGCCCGCGCTGCTGGCGGGGTGCCGCGTCTGCGCCTCGCGCAATGAGCTGGTGCAACAGTTGCCGTCCGGCGGCCGCGTCGCCGAGGTCGGCACCTGGCGCGGCGCCTTCGCGCGCCACATCCTCAGCAGCTGCGATCCGGCCGAATTGCATCTGATCGATCTCGATTTTTCCGTGCTCGATCCGGCGGTCGCCGCCGACACGCGCGTCACGCGGCATCAGGGCCTCTCGCACGACATGCTGGCGCAGTTTCCCGACGCGTATTTCGACTGGGTCTATATCGACGGCGACCATTCATACGAGGGCGCAAGCCGCGACGCGCGCGTCGCCGCCACGAAAGTGAAGCCCGGGGGCCATCTCGTGTTCAACGATTTCGCGCATGCCGACGCGTATCTTGGCGCTTACGGGGTGCACCGCGCCGTGGTCGAATTCGCCGTGACGCGCGGCTGGACGTTCGCCTGGTGGGCCTACGAGCCGAACGGGCTCTATGACGTGGCGCTGCAGCGGCCGGTCTAACGCCAGGTGTCACAGGGATGGCTCTGCCGTGGCTTCAAGATTGATCATCGTTTGCGGTCTGCCCGGATCGGGGAAGACCACGCGCGCCAAGGAGCTGGAGACGCGGCATGGCGCCGTCCGGCTGTCGCCCGACGAGTGGATGGATGCTCTTGGGATCGATTTATGGGACGAGGCCCGCCGTGCAGGAGTCGAGGCGCTGCAGTGGCAGCTCGCTCGCCAATTGCTCGCGCGCGGCCTCACCGTGATCATCGAATGGGGGACGTGGGGACGCTCGGAACGAGACAGGCTGCGAACGCAAGCGCGAGCGCTCGGCGCTAACGTTGAGCTGCATTATCTATCAGCCACGGTGGACGAACTGTTGGAGCGGGTTCAGCGCCGCGGAATGGAGAGCCCTCCGATCACCCGAGAGGCGCTGCTCGGGTGGATGCAGATATTCCAGGCTCCCACACCGGACGAGGTGGCGCTCTTTGACGCGCCTACTCCGGTCTGAGATTCCCCGCGCGGATCACCTTGCTCCACGTCTCCGTGTCGCTTTTGACCAGCGCGGCGAATTCCTCCGGGCTGCTGGCGACCGGCACGAACCCGATGGTGGCGAAGCGCTCCTTGATGTCCGCCGTCGCCAGCGCTTTCGCGAGTTCGCGATTGAGCACCGCGACGATGTCCTTCGGCGTCCGCGCCGGCGCGAACGCGCCGACCCACTGGTCGCCCTTGGTTTCGGGATAGCCCGCTTCCGCCATCGTCGGCACGTCGGGCAGCGACGGCGAGCGGACCTTGCCGGTGACGGCAAGCGCGCGCAGCCTGCCGTCGGCGATATGCGGCACGACCGGCGGCATGGAGCTGAACACTGCCGGGACATGCCCGGCGACCGCCGCGGCAACGGCGGGGCCCGCGCCGCTGTAGGGGATGTGCACCACGTCGAGTCCGACCGAGAGGGCGAACTGCGCGCCGACCAGGTGCGTGACCGAGCCGGTGCCGCCCGAGCTGAAGGTGAATCTGGAATCGCGCGCTTTCGCGAGCGCGACGAATTCGGCCACGGTCTTCGCCGGGATCGCGGGATTGACCGCAAAGACCACGTCATTGCGCGCCGCGAGCGTGATGAATTCGAAATCCTTGAACGGATCGTACGGGACCTTGTCGAAGAACACCGGATTGATCGCGAAACTGTTGACGTTGAACAGGATGGTGTAGCCGTCCGGTGCGGCCCGCGCGACCTGCGCAGTGCCGATGCTGCCGCTCGCGCCGTCGACATTCTCGATATAGAACTGCTTGCCGAGCTGCTCGCTCAGTTTCTGCACGATCAGGCGCGCGAAAATATCCGTGGGCCCGCCCGGTGCGAACGGCACCACCACGCGCACCGGCCGGCTTGGATAGGACTCAGGCCAGGCTTTCCGAGGGACGGCCGCCAGGGCCGCAGCCGCCGTTGCGAGCGACAGAATCTTGCGACGCGGAAGCTTCATGGCCTTCCCCGCAAAGGATCGCGCAACTTCCTGCCGTGCAGCCTAGCACCCTGGCGATGCGCGCTGAAAGTGTCGCGCCCGCCTCACAGGCCTGTGACTTTCAGCAATCGCGAAAACGACTAGGTTGACGCCGCGTCTTTCAACTCAAAAATCGGAGGAACCGCAATGAGGGCGACAAGTGCGTATGTTTTCGCGGGAGCCGTATCGCTCCTGATGGTCTCGGCCGCGCAGGCCCAACAACCGCCCGCACCGGCGCCGCAGCTGCCGCAGGCGCCCGACATGACGTTTTTCGTGACCGGCGCGGGGCCCGGCAAGGGCGCCGATCTGGGCGGCCTCGAAGGCGCGGACCGGCACTGCGAGATGCTGGCGCAGCGTCACGGCGCAGGCGGCAAGACCTGGCACGCCTATCTCAGCCAGCAGGCGGCGGACGGCAAGCCGGCGGTGGATGCACGCGACCGCGTCGGCAAGGGGCCGTGGAAGAACTTCAAGGGCGACGTCGTCGCGACGAGCGTCGACGACCTGCACAGCGACAACAACAAGCTCGGCGTCACCACGTCGCTGTCGGAGCGCGGCCTGACCATTCCGGGCGTCGGCTTCGCGCCGAACCGGCATGACGTGCTCACCGGCTCGACCCCGGAGGGACGCGCCTTCCCGGCCGGGGAGGATCGCACCTGCCGCAACTGGACCAGCAGCACGCAGGGCACCGCGATGGTCGGCCACATCGACCGCAAGGGCCTGCGTGACGACGCGGCCTCGCGCTCGTGGAATTCCTCGCACCCCTCGCGCGGTTCTGACGGCGGCTGCAGCCAGAACGATCTGCGCGGCACCGGCGGCGACGGATTGTTCTACTGCTTCGCGGCGAACTGAGGCGGGCCACCCGCTCCATACCTCCCCCTGCAAGGGGGAGGTCGACACGCGAAGCGTGTCGGGTGGGGGTCATCCTGCATAATGAGACCCCCTCCCCAACCCTCCCCCTTTCAGGGGGGAGGGAGCACGCTGAGTTCGCGGCGCCGCCGTTCAGCCGAGCAGCTTCTTCGCCAGCATCACGTGGATGCCCTTGTTGCCGTTGACCACCTGCGTGACGCGCAGGTCGGCGGCGAGCGAGCACAGCGTATAGGCCTGCTCGCGCGACAAGTTCGTGCGGCGGCAAATCAGCTTGATCATGTCGCGCAGTGCGATCGTCACGCAGTCGTCCAGATCCGGGTCGAACGCCATGGTGATGATGTGCGTCGGCGTCTCGGCGAGCGGCCATTCGAGGCTCATGTCCTCGCGCACGTGAAGCTCGAACGTGCCGATCAGCCCGGTCTCGATCGCGGTGACGCAGACCTCGCCGTCGCCCTGCACGCCGTGGCCGTCGCCGACCGAGAACAGCGCCCCGTCCACCATGATCGGCAGATAGAGCGTGGTACCGGCCACCAGCTCCTTGTTGTCGAGATTTCCGCCATTGCGGCGCGGCGGCAGCGTCGAGATCATGCCCCAGCCGGGCGGCGGCGCGACCGCCATCACGCCGAAGAACGGCGCGAGCGGCAGCTCCAGCCCCCACGGCAGCCGGCCGGTGTTGTTCGCCTTGTCGAGCGGAATGTGCATCAGGGTCGGCGTGTCGAAATCATCCGGCAACGCGCCCGCAAGAGGGCGGATCATGTTGTAGCCCCAGTCGTAGTGGAGCTGGATGTCCTTGATGCGCACCTCGAGCACCTGGCCGGCTTTCGCGCCCTTGACGGCGACCGGCCCGGTGCAGATGTGGCCCGGCAGTTTCTGCGGCACGCTCGCCTGGATCGCGGCGAGCGCCTTGGGGATCACGTAAGGCAGCCCCGGCATCTGGCTCGCCATGCCGGAGACGGTCGAGATCGTCAGCGTGTCGCCGCTCGCCACCGTGATCAGCGGCGTCAGCTTCGCGTCGAAATAACCCCAGTGCACCGTCTCCGGTGCGGCATCGATCCGATGATCAGCCATTCGTTTTCCCCGAGCATCCGTAGCCTACCATTTCTGAAACAGGAAAAATGCGCCAGCGGAAATGAACGCGAAGCCAACCAGATGATTCCAGCCGATCGGCTCCTTCAGATAGGCGATCGAGAACCCGGAGAAGACCAGCAGCGTGATCACCTCTTGTATCGTCTTGAGCTGCGCCGCCGAGTAGACCGCGTTGCCGTAGCGGTTCGCCGGCACGGCAAAGCAATATTCGATGAACGCGATTGCCCAGCTCACGACGATCACGCCCCACAGCGGCACGGCCTTGAAGCGCAGGTGGCCGTACCACGCGACGGTCATGAAGAGGTTGGAGCAGAGCAGCAGGAAGATCGGCAGCAGATAAGGTGACGTCGGGTAGAACGGCATCGTGAACCTCGCGCGGCTTCTCCGCGACCTATAGCGTCAGCCGGCGAGTTCCGCTCGCCGGTCGCAATTCCGCGCCAATTTGGTTATGAGCTTGGCGATATCGGGGAGACCATCATGCGTCATATAGCGTTTGTTTCGTCCGTCATCATTGCCGGAATGCTTGCCGTGCCCGCGCTCGCGCAACAGACGCTGCCGCGGCCGCCGAGCCAGATGCCGCCACCCGGATCGCAGCAGAAGCAGCAGCCGCAGCAGCAGCCGCAGCAGCAGCAGAAAGGCGCACCGCAGCAGCAGGCGCAGCCGCCGGTCGCGCCGCCCGCCCCCTACACCGCGCTGAAAGTCGCGCCGCCGAAGCCTCACAACGACCCAAGCCTCGCGGCCTTCCGCAAGGAACTCGCCGCGATCGCGCAACGCAAGGACCGCCCGGCGCTCGCCAAGCTGGTCACCGTGCAGGGGTTCTTCTGGCTCAAGGAAGAAGGCAACGCCGCCGGCAAGAAGACCGGCATCGAGGCGCTCGCGACCGCGCTCAGCCTCGCCGCCAAGGATGGCTCGGGCTGGGAGACGCTTGCGGAATTTGCCGCCGATGAGACCGCGCAGCCCTATCCGGACCGCCCGAACACCGTGTGCGCACCGGCCGGCCCGGACTTCAACGTGCAGGAGCTGGAGAAGCTCGCCGAGACGACCAAGACCGACATCGGCGACTGGGGCTTCACGTCGGCCGACGGCGTCGAGGTGCGCGCGACCGCGGGGCAAAATGCGCCGGTGATCGAGAAGCTCGGCCTGCAATTCGTGCGTGTGATGCCCGATACGGCGCCGAACGCGAGCCAGGACTTCATGCGCATCGTGGCGCCGAGCGGCAAGGTCGGCTTCGTCGCCGCCGAGACGATCAATCCGCTCGGCTCGGACCAGCTTTGCTACGGCAAGGACGCGAGCGGCGCGTGGAAGATCGTCGGCATGATCGGCGGCGGCTAACACCGCCCGCGGCGCGAAATTCCCGCAATACTGTAACAGTCACGGGTGGCATTACGCCCCAGCCCTTCAAGCAAGCGTGACTTGAGCGGCGCCGCCCCAAGGCGGAGCATGCCCTCCTCGTTCAAGGGGGAGACATCCATGTCACGTGTTGCACTTGCCTTGCTTGCGGCCGTTGCGGCGACGGCCTTCACCGTTCCGGCCGCCGCGCAAGAGCAGCGGCCGCAGATCGAGACCAAAAAGGTCGACGGCACCGAAGGCGTCTACATCTTCCGCAACGGCGGGCATCAGTCGATGTTCGTCGTCACCAAGGACGGCGTGATCGCGACCGACCCGATCGCCTACGGCCGGCCGACCGGCGGGCAGCAATATGTCGACGAGATCAAGAAGGTGACCGACAAGCCGATCAAGTACCTGATCTACAGCCACCATCACTACGATCACATCGCGGGCGGCAAGGCGTTCAAGGACGCGGGCGCGAAAATCATCGCGCACAAGAACGTCAAGGTGCATCTCGCGCCGCTCGCCGATCCGAACACCGTGCTGCCGGACGAGAGCTTCGACGGCAACAAGACGATCAAGCTCGGCGGCACCACGCTCGAGCTCTCCTATCTCGGCCTCAACCACTCCGATTCCAACATCGTGATGCGGCTGCCGAAGGAGAAGATCATCTTCGTCGTCGACACGATCCCCGTCGGCACGTTCCCGGGGCGCGGCTTCATCGACATCTATCCGCTCGAGACCGAGACCTTCATCAAGAAGGTCATCGCGATGGACTGGGAGCGCATGATCCCCGGCCATCCCGGCCAGCCCGGCGACCGCCTCGGCACCAAGCAGGATGCACAGAACGTGCTGACGCTGATGCAGGAGGCCTCCGCCGACATCAAGAAGGACGCGCAGGCCGGCAAGTGCTGGGACGCGGTCGAGAAGGACTTCAAGATGGAGAAGTACGCGACCTTGCCCGGCTACGCCGCCGGCCTGCCGATGGTGGCGCGACGCTACTGCGGCCTGTGGGGACGGGGGACTTAGGCGCTCGACGGGCAAAGCAAGCGGCGGCGGCGCTTCACCGCCGCCGTTTTATTCTCGCAAACTCATAGAACGCGGGTGTCCGCTCCGCTAAAGGCCGGAGCCGATAGTGGGCGCTGACCTTGATCGCACATCGGGTCGAGTTTATCTAACGAGTGCCGGGGCTTCGCAGGCTCCCGGACTCTTCAAGACGGCTCCCCGTCCAAGTCCTGCTCACGGTCCGCGTGCTCGCGCGGCAGGAGCACGATCATGAAGACGGAGCCCTTTTCCATGGCTGAAGCCACCGCCCGGCTCGGGCGCATCGCCATCCTGTGGCGCGGCGATGCAGCAGCGCGCGGCAGCGTCACGCCAGAGTGCAGCCGGTTCAAGGCCGTTTTCGCCGCGCTCGCCGATGTCGGCGTCGATGCGGAGCCGGTCGTCTACGAGGACGATGTTATCGACGCCGCGCGCGCGCGGCTCGCCACGCTCGATGGCGTACTCGTCTGGGTCAATCCGATCCACGAGGGACGAAACCGCGCCAATCTCGACGCGCTGCTGCGCGAGGTCGCGGCGCGCGGCGTTTGGGTGAGTGCCCATCCTGACGTGATCCTCAAGATGGGCACCAAGGAGGTGCTCCATCGTACCCGCACGATGAGCTGGGGCTGCGACACGGCCCTCTATCGAACCGCCGAGGCGATGCGCGCCGAATTGCCGCCGCGCCTCGCCGCTGGCCCGCGCGTGATCAAGCGCAATCGCGGCAACGGCGGCCATGGCGTCTGGAAGGTCGAGACATTGGCAAGTCCACGCACCCGATCGATGGTGCGCGTGCTGGATGCCACCAAGAACGCATCCGAGGACCTGGCGCTGGACGCGTTTCTCGAGCGGTGCGTCGAGTATTTCGAAGACGGCTGCGTGATCGATCAGCCGTTCCAGGCGCGTCTGACCGAAGGCGTGGTGCGCTGCTATATGGCCGGCGACCGCTGCGCCGGCTTCGGCCACCAGAAGGTCAAGGCCCTGGTCGACGCACCGGCCGCACGCGCCGAGGCCGGAGGTCGGCTTTACGCCTCCAATGCCGACCCGCGCTTCCAGCGCCTGCGCCGGTTAATGGAAGACGAGTGGACGCCGCTGCTGACCTCCTTGCTCGATATCCCGCGGCGTGATCTGCCGATGATCTGGGACGCGGACTTCATGCTCGGCCCGCCCGGCGCCGATGGGGCCGACAGTTACGTGCTCGGCGAGATCAACGTCAGCTCGGTGTTTCCAATCCCCGACCAGGCGCCGGGAGAGATCGCGCGCCGCGTTGCCGATAGCCTGCGATCGAAGCTCTGATTGACCCAGTGCGCGAGGTGCGACTCTACCGCACCGCGGCCTGCACCGACGCGGCGGTCTGCCCGAACAGGATCGCGCGCTCTTCGGCGGTGCGGATGCCGCCCAGGTTCGGATTGATCTCCTTCGCCTTGGCGTAGGCGCGCTCGACCGCGGGCCGCGCCTTGATGGCCTCGAGCCAGCGCTTGATATGCGGGAAGTCCGCGATGTTCTGGCCCTGCCGCTCGTGCGGCACGATCCACGGATAGGTCGCCATGTCGGCGATCGAATACGCGCCGGCCATGTATTCGTGATCCGCGAGCCGCCGGTCGAGCACGCCGTAAAGCCGGTTCACCTCGTTGCGGTAACGGTCCATCGCGTAGGGGATCTTCTCCTGCGCGTAATTCGAGAAGTGATTGTTCTGTCCCGAATTCGGCCCGAGGTTGGCCATCTGCCAGAACAGCCACTCGATCGTCTCGGTGCGGCCGCGCAGGTCCGGCGCAATGAATTTCTTCGTCTTGTCGGCGAGGTAGAGCAGCATCGCACCCGACTCGAACACCGGAATCGGCGCGCCGCCGCCCGGCGGGTCGTGATCGATCATCGCGGGAATGCGGTTGTTCGGCGAGAACGTGAGGAAGCTTTTGGCGAATTGCTCCCCTTTTCCGATGTTCACGGGGAAGATCTTGTAGGGCAATCCGGTCTCTTCGAGAAAAATCGTGATCTTGTGGCCGTTCGGCGTGGTCCAGTAATAAAGGTCGATCATGGGGCCTGCCCTTGGTGAATGGATCGGTGCGCGTCATAACATAGTACCGGCGCGCCGCCACGCCAGACACGCTTTCGCGAACGCATGCTACGGCCCATGATACGCAGATGAATCCGTCCGGCACCGCTCGATCAACCGTCCGCAGGCTCGTCTGCGCGCGCTGCGGCGCCGCGTTCGAATGCGGCAGCGCGGTCGGGACATGCTGGTGCGCCGAGGAGGATTTCCGTCTGCCGATGCCGGCGGCGGAGTCAGGAGAGGACTGCTTGTGTCGCGAGTGTTTGCGGAGAGCGGCCGCAGACCCCGCACGGACTCCCTCCCCCTGAGAAGAAGATGAACCCCACCCGACCGCCTTCGGCGGTCGACCTCCCCTTTTCAAGGGGAGGTGAAGCAAGAGGGATTACGCCGCCGCCACCTCGCGCCGGAAGCGCGCGATGAGGTCGGCAACTTCCGCGACCGGTACCGGCCTGCTCGCCAGATAGCCCTGCATCTCGGTGCAGCCGGCGCGGCGCACGATGTCGAGCTGCTCCTCGGTCTCGATGCCCTCGGCCGTGGTCTCGATGCCGAGGCTCGCACCAAGGCTCGCGATCGCCTTGATGATCACGGCACTGTCGCGATTGCGTTCGACGTCCTTGATGAACGAGCGGTCGATCTTGATCTTGTCGAACGGAAACGAGCGCAGGTAGCTGAGCGACGAGTATCCGGTGCCGAAATCGTCCATCGCGATGCGCACGCCGAGCGCACGCAGCTGATGCAGCATCGTCACGGTCGCGTCGTCGTTCTGCAGCAGAACCGCCTCGGTGATCTCGACCTCGAGCCGGTGCGGCGCCAGCCGGGCCGCCGCAAGCGCCTGCGTCACGGTCGTGACCAGCCCGCGATTGCGGAACTGCACCGGCGACAGGTTCACCGCCACCTTGATCGGCTCGGGCCAGCGCGCCGCTTCGCGGCAGGCCTCGCGCAGCACCCATTCGCCGAGCGGCACGATCAGCCCCATTTCCTCGGCGAGCGGGATGAACTCGGACGGCGGCACCGCTCCGCGCTCCGCGCTGGTCCAGCGCAGCAGCGCCTCCAGCGCGGTGAGCTCGTTGCCGGCAAGGTGGATCTGCGGCTGATAGGCAAGCGAAAACTCGCCCGCCACCAGCGCGCGGCGCAGGTCCACCTCGAGCGCGCGGCGCGCCTGGATGCGCGCATCCATGTCCGGCTCGAAGAAGCGGAAGGTGCCGCGCCCTTCCGCCTTCGCGCGATACAGCGCGAGGTCGGCGCACTTCATCAGGTGATCGGCGGCACTGCCGTCACTCGGCGCCAGCGCGATCCCGATGCTGACGCTGGAATTGATCTCCTGGCCGTCGATATCGATCGGATCGGAGATGACGTCGACCAGCCGGCGCGCCAGCGCCGCGGCGGCCTCCGCGCTCGAATGGCCCTGCAGAATCGCGAACTCATCGCCGCCGAGGCGCGCGACGGTGTCGTCCTCGCGCACGGCGACGCGGATGCGCTCGGCGATGATCCCGAGCAGCTTGTCGCCGATCGGGTGACCGAGCGTGTCGTTCACGCCCTTGAAGTTGTCGAGGTCGAGGTAGAACACCGCCATCGACGTGCCGTGCGCTTCCACGCGGGCGAGCCCCTCGGCCATTTTCTCCAGCAGCAGCACGCGGTTCGGCAGCTGCGTCAGCGCGTCGTGACGCGCCATGTGGGCGATGTGCTCCTCGGCGCGGTGCCGCTCGGTGATATCCTCGTAGATCGCGACCCAGCTGCCGTCGCTCATCGGCTCGTGCGTGATCTTGATGATGCGGCCGTCGGCGAGATTGCGGTGCACGACGGACTCGCCGGCCTTCAGCGATTCCACGTAGCGCGTGTAAAGCTCCTCGGCGCTGACGCTGCTGTGGCGATAATTCCCAAGCGCGACGCTGTGCGCGATGATATCGCGCATGCTGGCACCGGGGCAGGCAACCTCGGCCGACATGCCGAACATCTCGACATAGCGCTGATTGCACACGATGATCCGCATGTCGGAATCGAACATGCTCAGCCCGTGCGCCATGTTGTTGAGCGCGACATCGAAGCGGTGGTGCTGCTCCTTCAGTTCGTCGGCGGCGCGTTCGCGCTCCGTGATGTCCTCGTAGGTGCCGACCCAGCATCCATTCGCCATCGGCTCGTGCCGCACCGCGAGCAGGCGTCCGCTGGTGAGCCGCCGCTGCACCACGGCCTCGCGGTCGACGGTGATGCGCTTGATGAAGTCGGCGAAGAACTGCTCGGCGCTTTTGACGTTGTGCATGCCGCGGTCGATGCTCTGGCGCATGAGCTCGATCAGAGGCGTGCCGGGCTGCGCGTCGTCCGGCCCGAGGTCGTAGAGCTCCAGATAGCGCCGGTTGCGCACCACCACGCGCCAGTCCGCGTCGAACACGCACAAGCCATGCGCCATGTTCTCGAGTGCGGCGTCGAACAGGATGTTCTGCTCGCGCAAGACCTTCTCGTAGCCGACCCGCTCGGTGACGTCCTCGTGCGCCGTGACCCAGCCGCCGCCCGGGGTGGGCCGCGTGGTCGCCTCGATCACGCGGCCGTCCTTGAGGCGCAGCCGCGTGGTGGAGAGCGCGCCGCCGGCGGACGCCCGCTTGCGCTTCTCGTGGAAGATATCGGCCGTCATGTCCGGCTCGTCGAGGCTCTCGCTCCAGAGTGCGAACAACTCGCGCGAGGAAACTCCCGGCTTCACGACTTTGGGATCGAGCCCGTACATCTTCAGATACCGCGCATTGCACACGATCAGCCGCTCGTCCGCGCCGAACATCGACAGCCCGTGCGACATGTTGTTGATGGCCTGATCGAAGCGCTCGTACTGCAGGCGCAGCTCTCCCTCCATGCGATGGCGTTCGGTCACGTCCTCGCACAGCGTGACCCAGCCGCCGTCGGCCATCGGGTGATAATGCAGGACGTAGTTGCGGCCGTTCTGCAGATTGAGATCCTGCTGAAACGGCTTGCCCGGCCGCATCTTCTCCAGCCGCCGCTGCCAGACCTTCTCGGCCGGCGCGCGCGCAAAGAAGCCGCGCTGCGCTGCGTGCTCGATCACGTCGCGCATCGAGACGCCGACGTGGATCAGATCTTCGGACAGGCCGTACATGTCGAGAAAGCGCGCATTGTAGAGAACAATGCGGTGGTCGGCATCGACTGCGCACAGCCCGTGCGACATCTGGGTGACCGCCTGGTCGAACCGCTCGAACTTGATGCGCAGGTCGTATTCCTTGCGCTGGCGCTCGGTGATGTCCTCGACCAGCGTAACCCAGCCGCCGTCGGCGAGCGGACGATAGTCCATCGCGAAAGTGCGTCCGCGCGACATCTGGCGCAGCAGCCGGAACGGCTTGCCGCGCGCCATCATCTCGGCACGGCGGCGCTTTATCTCCTCAAGATGCTCGATCGGAAAGTTGCCGCGCTCGGCGGAATGCCGGATCAGGTCCGCCATCGGCAGGCCGACCCGCGCGACCTCGGGCGAAAGGCCATACATCTCGAGGAAACGGTTGTTGAACAGGACGAGCCGCTGCTCGGCATCGACCATCGACAGGCCGTGCGACATGCTCGCGAGCGCCGCCTCGTGCAGCGCAAGCAATTCCTTGAGCTGACCTGCCTCCGCGCGATCAGCCCGAACGGCTCTTGACGCGTTCATGCGACGGCTCGCCCCCGGCGTCCCCCAAGTTGCAGCCGGGGAGACTACGTAACCAAGCGAGAACGCCGCGTTAAGCGACTTGGTTTATATTGTGTGAGTTTCGGTCAGGGGTGCGTCCGTCGGCGGCGCCGCCTCTGACCGAACGGTCGAACCGATCGCCCTGCCGGACGACCGAGCCCGGCCTCACTGTCCGGCCTTCTTCAGATTGTCGTACGACATGACGAAATCCTGCCCCGACTTCGGCAGGTGGCAGTCGAGGCACGGCCCGGCTCCGACCTTCTCGTTCCATTGCCGGTCGGCGGTGAAGATGCGGTATTCCCAGTCACCGTTGCGCTTGTCGGCAGGGTATTCCGCGCCCCAGCCCTTCTCCTTGCGCATCACGGCATACTGGCGCAGGTCGGCCCTGATGAAGCGGCCGTTCGCGTCCTTTTCGGGGTTGCCCTGGGCGTCGAGCTTGGCGTTGTAGTGCACGCCGGTGAACACGGTGCCTTCCGGCATCGGCTTGCCGGCTTTCGCGGCCTCGATCGCGCCGCGCGACGCGTAGAACACGTGGATCTGCTTGCTCGGCTTGTCGACGCTCAGGTACTCGACGCCGCTGGCGTAGTCGGCCGGAAACGTGAACTTGTCGTTCGCGGCGCGCACCTGCACGGCAACGCCGATCGCCAGTCCCGCGCAGGCGGCCAGCGCCGCCATAGATGTAATTCTCATGAATGCTTCCCCTTGGCTCCCGTGCGCGAGCGAGGCGCCGCGCGTGCCGGAGAGAGTAACACCGCGGCGCGGGGCGAAAGTCCGCACCGCAGTCAAAACTTGGTGAGGGCGCGCGAGATGGCTCAGCATCTCCGCTCATTCCAGCGAAAGCGGAAATCCAGCTTTGATTCTGGGTCCCCGCTTTCGCGGGGACGAGCGGGCTACCCTACCGCCCCTTGCGCTTGAACCCACCGCGCATGCCGGGGCGGCCGAGCGTGGAGCGCCCGCGCGCGGGGATCGATTCCACGCCCGGGCCCATCTCGTCGAGCGTCGGTTTACGCGGCGCTTTGCCGACGCGATCCGGCTTGACCTCGTGCCAGGTCGCGATGCCCATCTCGTCGAGCGCGGGCTTGTGCACGCGCGAGCCCCCTCCCGGCGCTGCGCGCCGACCTCCCCCGCGAGCGGGGGAGGTCAAAGCGGGGCGCTTCGCCGTCGGGTCGTCGACCACGGCGAGCTCCGTCTGGCGCAGGCGCTTGATCTCGTCGCGCAGCCGCGCGGCCTCCTCGAAGTCGAGATCGGCGGCGGCGGCGCGCATGCGCCCTTCGAGATCGGCGAGCACCGCCTCGAAATTGTGCCCGATCGTCGCCCCCTCCTCGCCGAGCCCCGCGATACCGCCCTCGGTCGAGACCAGCACGTGGTCGCGCTCGTACACCGAATTCATGATGTCGTGGATCGAGCGCTTGATGCTCTCCGGCGTGATGCCGTTGGCGGTGTTGTACTCGACCTGCTTCTCGCGCCGGCGGTTGGTTTCGGCGATCGCGCGCTCCATCGAGCCGGTGACGCTGTCGGCGTAAAGGATCACCCGGCCGTCGACGTTGCGCGCCGCGCGCCCGATGGTCTGGATCAGCGACGTCTCGGAGCGCAGGAAACCTTCCTTGTCGGCATCCAGAATCGCGACCAGCGCGCATTCCGGGATGTCGAGGCCCTCGCGCAGCAGGTTGATGCCGACCAGGCAGTCGAATGCGCCGAGGCGCAGGTCGCGGATGATCTCGATGCGCTCGATCGTGTCGATGTCGGAGTGCATGTAGCGCACGCGGATGCCCTGCTCGTGCAGGTATTCGGTCAGATCCTCCGCCATGCGCTTGGTCAGCACGGTGACCAGCGCGCGGTAGCCGGCCTGCGCGGTCTGGCGCAGTTCGCCGACCAGGTCGTCGACCTGCGTGCGCGCGGGGCGGATATCGACCGGCGGATCGATCAGCCCGGTCGGGCGGATCACCTGTTCGGCGAACACGCCGCCCGCCTGCGTGATCTCCCATTCGGACGGCGTCGCCGACACCGCGACGGTCTGCGGGCGCATCGCGTCCCACTCCTCGAAGCGCAGCGGGCGGTTGTCCATGCAGGAGGGCAGGCGGAAGCCGTATTCGGCGAGCGTCGCCTTGCGGCGGAAGTCGCCGCGATACATGCCGCCGAGCTGCGGGATGGTGACGTGGCTCTCGTCGCAGAACACCAGCGCGTTGTCCGGCACGTATTCGAACAAGGTCGGCGGCGGCTCGCCCGGCTTGCGTCCCGTCAGGTAGCGCGAGTAATTCTCGATGCCGGCGCAGCTTCCGGTCGCCTCCATCATCTCCAGATCGAAGATGGTGCGCTGCTCCAGCCGCTGCGCCTCGAGCAGACGGCCTGCGGCGTTGAGCTGGTCGAGCCGCCATTTCAGTTCCTGCTTGATGCCGTTGATTGCTTGAATCAGCGTCGGGCGCGGCGTTACGTAATGCGAGTTGGAATAGACCTTCACGAAGGAGAGCTCGTCGGTCTTGTGACCGGTGAGCGGATCGAACTCCTCGATGCTTTCGACCTCGTCGCCGAACAGGTTCATGCGCCAGGCGCGGTCCTCGTAGTGCGCCGGGAAGATGTCGAGGGTGTCGCCGCGCACGCGGAACGAGCCGCGATAGAAATCGTGCTGCGTGCGCTTGTATTGCAGCGCCACCAGGTCGGCGATCAGCTGGCGCTGGTCGATGCGCTCGCCCTTCTTCAGCGAGAACGTCATCGCCGAATAGGTTTCGACCGAGCCGATACCGTAGATGCACGACACCGAGGCGACGATCACCACGTCGTCGCGCTCGAGCAGCGCGCGCGTCGCCGAATGGCGCATGCGGTCGATCTGCTCGTTGATCGACGACTCTTTCTCGATGTAGGTGTCGGTGCGCGGAACGTAGGCCTCCGGCTGGTAGTAGTCGTAATACGAGACGAAATATTCCACCGCATTGTCGGGAAAGAAGCTCTTGAACTCGCCATAGCTGCGTCGCCTCGATCACCTTCGCCATCGTGAAGGTCTTGCCCGAGCCGGTGACGCCGAGCAGCACCTGATTGCGTTCGTGGCGCTGCACGCCCTCGACCAGCTCGGCGATCGCCTGCGGCTGGTCGCCCTTCGGCGCAAAATCCGACTTGATGACGAGGCGCCGGCCGCCTTCGGATTTCTCCGGGCGCGCCGGGCGATGCGGCGTCCAGGCGATGGCGCCTTTGAACTCGGCGCGGCCCTCGCGCAGCAGGTTCTCCAGCGACTCCGCCGTGGCGGCGACGCCCATCGACTGGATGTCGCCGCGCTGCATGGGGCGGCGCTCGCGCTTGGGCCTTTCAAATTGCGGCTCCGGAAATGACACCGCGTCGCCGTCGAGCCCGAGCGCGCGCGCGAGCTCCGGCGAGGCTTCGATCAGCTCGGCGTCGGAGGTGTAGGTAGGCTGGGGAGCCTCGGCGAAACCGGTGGGACGCGACTCGCCCTCCGCGGACTCAGCCTGTTCCCTCCCCCCTTGCGGGGGAGGGTTAGGGAGGGGGGTACTCTGCGCCTCACCCACCGACTTCCTTGCCGTATGCGCGGCGGAAAAATCGGCGCGCCGGTCCCACGAATTGTCCGGCGGCGGCTTGAGCCCCGTTCCCGAGCCGACGCCCGCGGTTCCCTTCGCGATGCCCGGATTGAGCAGCTGCTCCAGCGCAGGCGCGATCGGCGCGAGGGGCTCGCGCGCCGCCTTCGAGCGCGTCGGACGCGCCGGGTCCTTGCCTTTCCGTGAGTCGGGGGATTTGGCCATGCGCCGATATATGGGCCACGGAAGGTGGCGAAGGAAGGGCCGCATGCGATACGCTGCGCCATGCCATTCAAGTGCCACCAGCCCGCCGTTCCCACCGTGCAGCAGGACGACGCGGCCGCACGCATCACGCGCTGGGATTTCGCGCCGGGCGCGGCGACGGGGTGGCACACCCATGGCTGGCCCTATTTCGTCGTGATGCTCACCGATGCGGTGATGAAGATCGAAGCCGCGGACGGTGCGGTGAGCGAAGTCCGGCTTTCCGCAGGTCAATCGTATCAGCGGCCGGCCGGCATCGAGCATGATGTGATGAACGGCTCGGAGCATCCGATGGCGTTCGTCGAGATCGAAATCAAGCAAGCACCATGAGGGACGATATCGTGATCGTCCGGCGTAGCGCGCTGCGCCGCGTTACTTGACTCTCGCGGCGTGTTCCGGACAGCGCGCCGCGCCCGCAACCCCATCGAACAGGCTTGCGACCAGCGGTCGGGCGTCCTTGCGAATATCGTCGAGCGAAAGATATCCCTCGCGCAGCATGAGGCGGGCGAGGTCGTCGAGCGCGCGGTCGTCCTTGGTGTCAAACAGCGCGCTCGCACGGCGCAGGCCGAGCGTGCCCCATTGCATCAGGTGGGTCTGTTGCTCGACACGCTCCTGATAATATCGATTCACGTGTCCGATCAGCAATTTGCGGGCGCCAGGCTGGCAAGACCGGGCCCATGGCGCCATGGCCAGTGCCTCAGCGCGATAGGATTCGCGGCTGCCTTGCAGATACCCCTCAAGACCGGTGGTCCACAGCTTGAATTCCTCGTCGCACTGCGGCTGGCCCAGCGTCCCTCTCACCAGCTCTGCCACAGCATTCGCGACACGCGGGTCGAGTTCGCTCATCACGAAGTAGCGGTGCGCGAACCCCAGGCGTGTCAGACGTTCCACGGCTTTGTCGTCGAGGGTTTGCCAGTCGAACGCCGTGTCCTTCCATTGGTCGGGACGGAACCAACCGCCGCGCCGCTCGAAGCGGAAGCGGTCCGCATAATAAGCGTTCAGAGCTGCCACGAGAGCCGTGCGCCGCTCCGCTGTGCACATCGGGGGCCATGGGTGACCGAACGCCGCGTACACACCTTCGAGCGCCGCGCGGTGGGCGTCGCGCGCCGTTTTTTCCGCGGGCCCGCTTCCCGCCTCTTCCGGCGGGCTCGGATTACTCATGGACGGCTGCCCGTCGACATAATAGGGCGCAGGCGGCGCAAGAGGGGCAGCGGTGGGCCGCTGGGGCGCCATGCAGGCGATGATCAAGCCGCTGACGACGAGCACAAGAACGCGCATACCTTCGGCGTAGCATCCCATTCGCTATCGGCAGATTACCGATGGCGCATGCTGCATCGATTGCGTGCATATCGTGCCGATCATGCTAAAGAAAGGACAACTGTGACTGCGTGAATTGCCCGGAACCCGCGATGCGCGGACAGAGGGAGGAAAACGTGCGCCGAACCGATCCTGCGCGACGACATTTCCTGACCGGCACCGCCGCCGCGCTCGCCGCGCCCTTTCTCGCGCACCCCGCCTCCGCCCAGGCATGGCCCACGCGCCCGGTGCGCGTGATCATTCCGTACCCGCCGGCCGGCGGCGCCGACACGGTCGGGCGCATCTACTTCACCAAGCTCGGCGAAGTGTGGGGCCAGCAATTCGTCATCGACAATCGTGGCGGCGCAGGCGGCACCATCGCCGAAGCCGCGGCCGCGAAGGCCGAGCCGGACGGCTATAACATTCTCTATGACGCAACCGCGTTCTCGGTGAACCCGTTCCTCTATCCAAAACTGTCCTTCGACTACATCAAGGATTTCCAGCCGGTGTTCCTCGCCTCGCTGGTTCCGAACATTCTGGTCGTGAACAAGGATGTTCCGGCGAAGACCGTCGCCGACGTGATCGCGCTCGCGAAGGCCGCGCCCGACGGGATCGACTTCGCGTCCTCGGGCAACGGCACCGTACAGCACCTTTCACTCGAAATGTTCCGGCACATGACCGGCACCAGGATCAACCACATCCCCTATCGCGGCGGCGGCCCGGCGCTCAACGACGTGATCGGCGGGCAGGTGAAGTTCTTCTTCTCCAACGGCTCGGCCTCGATCGGCCAAGTGCAGGCCGGCGCCGTCAAGGCGATCGCGCATACCGGGCGGGGACGGCTGCGCACCGCGCCCGACCTGCCGCCGGTGTCCGACACCATCCCGGGCTTCGAGGCTTATGAATGGAACGGCGTGTTCGTGCCGACCGGCACGCCGGGCGACATTATCGGGAAGCTCAATGCCGGGCTGAACGCCATGCTGAAAGAGCCGGCGGTGACCGACCGGCTCGACAAGCTCAACGTCGACTACCGGCCGAACACGCCGGATGACTTCCGCGCCTTCGTCGCGGCCGAGATGGAGAAATGGAGCCGCGTGGTGAAGGAGGCGAACATCAAGCTGGGTTAGGCGCTTGGCCCGCCAAATGCCGCACGCCCTGCGCTTGCCGCCCCGATCCCGCGCGGCATAAGCTGTCCCTCAATCAGAACAGAAATCGAGGGAGGCTCCATGTCCAGCAACATCACGCGCCGGCACGTGCTCAAGACCGGCGCGGCGCTCGGCGCGGCCGCGATTGCGGCGCCGCATGCCTCCGCGCAAGGCGCGCGCAAGGCCACCAAGGTCCACGATTTCGAGACTTTCGCGGACGTCGCCAAAGCGGAACAGGAAGGCGGGCTCGTCTTCTATTGCCACGAGAACGAGGCCGGCACCGCGGCGATCATGGAAGGCTTCGGCAAGGATTTCCCCAAGATCAAGACCAGCTATGTGCGTGCGCAGACCGGCGCGCTCTACAACAAGATCCTGTCCGAGCGCTCCGCCGGCCGCTTCGACGTCGACGTGCTGCAGCTCTCCGACGTCGCGCCCGCGACCGATTTCGAGAAGCGCGGCGGCTACGAGCTCTACACCGGTCCTTATATGGACGCCTACAAAAAGGACTACCTGAGCGCCACGCCGGGCGCCTACTTCTGGACCGGCGTCACCTTCGCGGGGCTCGCCTACAACAAGAGCAAGGTGACCGGCGCGGACATTCCGAAGAGCTACCAGGACATCAACAACTCGCGCTTCCGCAACAAGATCTCCTGCAAGATTTCCTCATCGGGCATCCAGTACGTGCAGTGGTACCTGCTGCGCCAGATCTACGGCAACGATTTCTGGAAGGAGTTCGCCAAGCAGCGCCCGCGCGCGTTCGATTCACGCGTGCAGCTGTACGATCGCCTCGCCAAGGGCGACGACGACATGACGGCGATCGCGGAGTATTCGGGTTTCGTGCTCTACAAGCAGCGCGGCGCGGACATCGAATTCGTCGGCCCGCCCGAAGGCCTCGTTGCAACGCCGCTGATCGTCGGCGCGGTGAACAAGGCGCCGCACCCGGAGGCCGCGAAATTGTTCGTCGACTGGGCGATGTCGCCGCGCGGGCAGAAATATTACCAGGACCACCCGAACCTGTATTACGGCTCGCTCACCAACGACCCGCCCGCGATGCCCACCGGACAGAAGCTGTCCGACTACAAGCTGATCTACCCGAAGGATTGGGACGACTACGCCAAGCAGCGCGAGGTGTTCAACAAGGAATGGAACGCGATGCTGGGGTTGTGAGTGCTCCGGTTGTCATCCCGGAAGCCGCCGAAGGCGGCTATCCGGGACCCATCTCGCACGTTCGCGAATGTTGCTTGATGGGTCCCGGCTCTCGCTGCGCTCGGCCGGGATGACAGTGGAATACCGATGCGTTTTCCGAAACTCTCGTTCAGCGCCCCCGCGCTCGCCGGCGCGCTGGTTGCGATCGTCGCCGGGCTGCTCGTGCTCTATCCGGTCGCGTTCCTGTTGCAGGCGGCGCTCAACGTCGGCGACCCCGAGGCGCGGCCGCCGACCGAATACGGCCTGGAGAACTTCGCCGGGCTGCTCGCCTATCCGCAGATCATCCTCAACACGCTGACCGTGTCGTTCGCCGCCACCGTGATGGCGCTGGTGATCGGCTTCCTGATGGCGTGGATCATCACCCGCACCAACGTGCCGGGGCGGCGCTTCTTCGAGCAGGTGATTGTGGTTCCCTATTATCTGACGCCGCTGCTCGGCGCGCTCGCCTGGAGCCTGCTCGGAACGCCGGAATCGGGCTTCCTCAACCAGGTGTACCGCGCGCTCGGCGGCAGCGAATACCTCATCAACATCAACTCGCCTTATGGCATCGCCTGGGTGATGGCGCTGTTCGAGGGCTCGGTCGCCTTCGTGATGATCGGCGCGGTGATGAAGTCGATGGACCCGGCGCTGGAGGAGGCGAGCCAGGTGATGGGGGCGAGCCGGCTGCGCACGATGCTGCGGATAACACTTCCGCTGGTGTTGCCCGGCGTGCTCGGCGCCGCCGTGTTCGTGTTCGCCGAGATGCTCGGCTCCTTTGCCGTGGCACTCGTGCTCGGACTGCCCGACCGCTATTACGTGGTGACGACCGCGATCTATCAGCTGGTGCAGCAATATCCGCCGAAGATTCCGCTCGCCGCCGCGATGGGAACCTCGCTGTTCGTCGTGATGTTCGTCGCGCTGTTCATCTACCGCCGCATCATCACGGCCGGGAGCTACGTGACGATCACCGGAAAAGCGTTCCGCCCGCGCGTCAACGATGTGGGCCGGCTCAGGTACCTGCTGCTTGCGATCTGCGTGTTCTATCTTCTCTGCGCGGTGGTGCTGCCGCTGCTTACCCTGTTCTACGCGTCGATCCAGCAGATCTCGACCGCGTTTCCGAAGCTGAGCAACTTCACCACCGAGCACTTCTACAAGGCGTTCACCATGAACGCCGCCACCACCGCACTCGGCAACTCGCTGTGGCTCGCGCTGTGGACCGCGACGCTCGGCGTCACCCTGATGGGGCTGATCTCGTGGATCGTCTACCGCTCGAAACTGCCGGGCGCGAGCGTGATCGAGTACATCGTGATGTTTCCGCAGTCGGTGCCGCGGCTGATCTTCGCGTTCGGCATGATGTGGGCGTGGCTCATTTTCCCGATCCCGATCTATGGCACGCTGTGGCTCCTGCTGATCGCCTACCTCACGGTGTTCCTGCCGCTCGGCGTGCGCACCATCTCGGGCGTGATGCTGCAGATCGACAAGAGCCTCGAGGAATGCGCGCAGATGTGCGGCGCCGGCTGGGGCTATCGCATCCGCACCGTGACGGTCCCGCTGCTGTGGCCCGGGCTGATCGCAGCGTGGCTTTTGCTGTTCGTCGCCAGCATCCGCGAGCTCGGTGCCTCGATCCTGCTGATGGGGCCGCACTCCAAGGTGATCACGCCCGCGATCGTGGAAAGCTGGTTCGCGAGCTCGACCGAGCTGACCGCCGCGATGGCGCTGATCCAGACATTGGTCGTGGCGATTGCGGTCAGCATCCTGATGGCCGTGACGCGCCGCGCCACGACACACATTACGGACTGACGCATGGGATTAGGCTCAACCCACACTCCGCTCGTCCCCGCGAAAGCGGGGACCCAGCGCTTTGGCAAAGAACTGGATTCCCGCTTTCGCGGGAATGAGCGGGTAGGAAACTGATGCCTGACCGCAAGCCGCACATCGAGGTTGAGAATCTCGAAATCCATTACGGCGACGTGCCGGCGGTGCGCGGCGTGAGCTTTTCCGTGCAGCCCGGCGAGCAGCTCACCCTGCTCGGACCGTCCGGCTGCGGCAAGACCACGACGTTGCGCGCCATCGCCGGGCTGGAGCAGCCGAGCGCGGGCGAAATCCGCATCGGCGGCGCGCCGGTTTATTCTTCGGCGCAACGCGTCAACATTCCGGCAGAGAAGCGCGGCCTCTCGATGGTGTTCCAGTCCTACGCGATCTGGCCGCACATGACGGTGTTCGAGAATGTCGCCTACGGGTTGCGCGTGCGGCGCGAGAGCCGCGAGGCGATCGCCGAGAAGGTCGAGCGCGCGCTCGACATGGTGCAGATGCGCGCGTTTTCCGGGCGCGGCGCCTCGCAACTGTCGGGCGGGCAGCAGCAGCGCGTCGCGCTCGCGCGCGCCTTCGTGTTCCAGCCTTCGGTGCTGCTGTTCGACGAGCCGCTGTCGAACCTCGACGCCAAGCTGCGCGCCGACATGCGCATCGAGCTGCGCGAATTGCAGCACCGGCTCGGCATCACGTCGGTCTACGTGACGCACGACCTCGAGGAGGCGCTCGCGATGTCCGACCACATCGTGGTGATGCGCGACGGGCTGATCGCGCAGGTCGGCAGCCCGAACGAGATCTACAATCGCCCGCGCAACGCGTTCGTGGCGGATTTCATCGGCTCGGCCAACCTGATCCGCGGCAAGCATCGCGCCGACCTCGATACGGACGGGCTGATCGCGCTGGAGACGCCGGGCGGAGTCGTTCACGGCGTGGCGCACGGACGGCCAGTCGGCGCGGACATCACATTTTCAGTGCGCACCGTGCATCTTGCGCTGTCGCCGCAGAAACCGGCGGGCGCACGCAATGTGTGGCCGGTGCGGATCGAGCGTTCGGTATTCCAGGGCGACTTCTCGCAGACCATCGTCCTCTGGGGCGATCAACGCCTCGTCATCCGCGGCACGATGGAGCCCCTCGCCGAGGGCAGCGAGGCGTTCATGACGGTGGAGCCGCGGCGCGTGGTGCTGCTGGAGGAGTGATTCGTCATTGCGAGCGAAGCGAAGCAATCCATCTTATGAGACGACTGGATTGCTTCGTCGCTTCGCTCCTCGCAATGACGAAGGGCAGACTACTGCGCCTCGAAGCGCGCCTGCTTCAACAGCGCGACATGCTTCGGCACTTCGGCGGCGATGAGCGCCTTGCTCTCTTCGATCGTCTCGGCCACCGGCTCGAGCAATGAGGCATTGAGCCGTTGCACGATCGCGGGCTCCGCCATGGTCTCGCGCATCAGCACGTTGATGCGCTGGCAGATCGCGGGCGGCGTGCCTTTCGGCGCCCACAGCCCGTACCAGGACTGGAAGTCGTAGCCCGCGAAACCCTGCTCGGCGATGGTCGGGATGTCGGGCGCGAGCGCCGAGCGCTCCTGCGTGGTGATGCCGAGCGTCCTGACCTTGCCGTCGCGCGCGACCGGGATCAGCGCGAACGACGCATCGATCAGCAGTTGCACGTGCCCGCCCATCACGTCGGTCAGCGCCGGCGCGGTGCCGCGATAGGGCGATGTCGCGATCGCAAGCCCCGCGCGGCTGATGAGGTCGACGGTCGCGAGATGGCTCGGCGCGCCGAGCGCGGGAATCGCAAACGTCCAGTCGTTCGGCGCGGCCTTCGCGGCGGCGACCACCTCGGAAAGAGTTGTCTGCGGGCGCTGCGGCGCCAGCACCATCAAGAGCGGCGCGCGCGCCGTGCGGCCGATCGTCTCGAAGTCGGCCTGCGGGTCGAACGTCACGCCTTTCACGGCATGATTGAGGATGATGTGGTTGAACGCCGAGGCGAGCAGCGTGTAGCCGTCCGGCGCGGCGTTGAGCACCGCCGTGGTGCCGATGCTGGCGCTGCCGCCGGCGCGGTTCTCCACCACGACGCTCGCGCCGAACTTCTCCTGCAGCCGCTGGCCCGCGAGCCGCCCCATCGCGTCGTTCGCGGCGCCGGCCGGGAACGGCACGATGATGCGGATCGGCTGTCCGTGCGGCCATGCGCTCTGCGCGATCGCAGGCGCGGCGAGAACGGCGGCGGAGCCGGCGAGGAAGGTGCGGCGGTGCATCGGCCGCGCTATTTTACGCCGCTGCGCTTCGCCACGCAGGAATAGTAGCGGTTGGTATCGACGCCGTAGCAGCGCATCTCGTTGGTGCGGCGGTTTTCCTCCCAGCGTCCGTTCAATTCCTTGCAGCACACGCTGCGCGACGTCGACTGCGCCAGCGCAGCGCTCCCGCCCGAGAGCAGCGCCGCGACGGCGACCGCCACCAATCCCGCTGTGCGCATGTCATTTTCCCTGTGCACCCAAGCAACCCAATGCAGCACATATCCGGGCGGCAATCCATCTGGCGCGGCACGATATCGGCGATCGTTTTGGTCAACGGATCGACGATCAGCACGCGGTCGGCCAGTTGGGCGTATTCTCCCAGGAACGCTTTGCGCGAACCTATGGCTTTGCGCTCTCCGCCTTGCGCGATTGGGAGCAAGGCCGCCGACGCCCGGAGCGCAGCGCGCGCATCTTGTTGAAGATCGTCGAGAAGGAACCGGAGGCGGTGACGCGGGCGTTGGCGAAGTGAGGGCGCGGGATCGCTCATCGACGGCTCTCCTTCGTCATGCCCGGGCTTGACCCGGGCATCCACGTCTTTCTTGCTGCCCGGCAAGCCCTGGATGGCCGGACCAAGTCCGGCCATGTGCGCCGCGCGCGCGTCGGCGATTGGCGGAAGACCGCGCGGCGTGTGCGGGTGTTGGCGGGGCAGTAAAGGCTATTCTGCGGCAATCAATTCGGCGCGCGAATTGTGCGCGTACGTCGTCCACGTCGGGCGATAATCGTCGTCGGCCTGATTGCCCCACGTCGCCCAGCCCTTACGCGTGCCCCGCGCGAAAAGTTCAAGGAACGGTCCGGGGCTGCACGCCTCGATGATCGGATATTGCTCGTCCGGCTTGCGGGAATGTTCGCGCTTGCGCGTCGCCAGCAGATTCACTTGCCGCCGACCCGGCGCAAGCGTGCGTGCGTTTTTCCCGCGTACGCCGAACAGGATCAACTCAGTCACATTGCGAAAATAAAAGCCGACACCGCGGCCATCGGAGCCGCCGTCTTTCCTGATCTTGTGCCAGACGACATTGGATTTGTAATTGAAACCCCATGCCTTCAGGACAGCCAGACCTTCAGGCAGCAAGGCATTCGGGCACCAAAGATAGAGATGCGCGGTGTCAGCAGCGATATCGCCGACCGGCAAGGCCTGGATTTCTTCGAGCTTCATGGTGCCGTACCGCGATAGGCGCTTATGCTCTGGCGCCACTTTCCCGGTCTTGTTCGTGAACTGCCAAGGCGGATCGGCCAAGATCGTCGCAAAGCGCCGGCCTCGCGCGAAGCGCAGAAGATCGGCCGCAACGTCCGGCTGGCCGCCATTTAGCTCGGACGAAACAGCGTGTCCGTTAGTCTTCGACATAGGCGGCTGCTCGAATTCCAAAAACGACGACTGGGCACCCTCCGCCGCTACCGCCTTCAAGCCTCGGTAGTAGCTTCGCCATATGGGTCGTTGAGTTGCCAAAGCTCGGTCCTCTGCCGAGCCTATTGAAGATCTGCTGCAGTTCGGTGCAGCGGGTGATGATGATACCGGCATCGATCGCCCGCAGATCGAACAGTAGACGAAAGTTGTTCAGGTCGCGGTCGAAGAATGGATCCTTGTTGTTCCACTCGACTTCCAACGCCACGCGATCCTTGTAGCAGTCGACTTTGTGAGTCGGCGCGACATGCTCGCGCGAGTCCACGACTATTTTCGTGTCGAATTTCTTCTCGATCCAGCCGAGCTTGGTGAAGTGCGCGTCCAGCTTGCTGGAGATAAGGCCCTTCGAACCACCCGGCTTGAGGACGTCGCTCTTGAGGAGCGTGAAGCCACGGAGCACTTCCAGAATGTTCGCCCATTCCTGCGGGTGTGCCGCTGATAGAATCGCCAGCCCGTTGCGCCATTCGTGAACTTCGAAGCGCGCAGCGATGTCGTTGGGTACAGGGGCCTGATTCGGCATCGAGGCCATTCTGGGTGAAGCAGACTGCTCGCATAAGCCACTTGTATCATGTTCCTGTTATGTTCACAACAAAGTTATCAACATTGGAACTTATGTTCCTTGACTAGGATTATGTACTAGCCTATCCTCTCCCCACCTTGCTCACCGAGGGGCGCCGGCCGGCGGCATCCAGTTGGCGGAGCAAGGGGCGGCACCCGCGCCCGGCAGGCATGCCGGACCCGGGCGGCCCGGGGCTCCACCTGGAGGTCACTACGGACCTCCCGCCAGGAGCTGGCTGACGGCAGCGCAAAAGTAAGCGCGCTGCAGAAAGCGTGGCCCGGGACCGAAAAAAGCCGCAGCAGAGCGCCGAGAGGCGCGCCTCCCGGATCGCAACGGGAGGCGGCACGCCTCGCACGCGTGCCTGGGGTGGTTCGCCGCCGCCCCGCGGGGCCTCGCACGCCCCGGCGTTTCTCGGCGCTCCGCTCCCCTCGTCCGCACTTCGGGTTTACCCGATTTGCGGCAAGCAAAAGGGGAAGCGGGAGAACAATGCGCATAGCCCGGGCGCAGCGCGCCGCGGGAACGAAGAGGCATGCCCCCAATGATCCAGCCATCACACGACACGCCACCCGTTCCGCCGCGCACCCGCTACAGCGCGGACGAGCGCGCGCGCATGCGCGCCGACACCCTCGCGCTGCTCACCATCGGCATGGAGGCAGCCGCGACGCGCGCCGTCACGCCGATGCCGCCGCCCGCGCCGGATGAGGCCCGCGCCCTCCTCGACGGCCTCAAGCATGGACTCGTGCAGGCGCATGCGGCTTTCGCCGCCGGCGGGCCGCAGGCCATGCAAGGCGCGGCGCGCTTTTGCTGCGACGCGCTACGGCTGCACCGCGCCTGCCATCGCGCGCGCTGCCGCAAGGCGCACACCTGCCGCGGCAATGCAGCGGCTTGCCTCGAGCAGGCGGGCGTGCCGGAGCCCGTGCGCGAATGGGTGACGCGGCTGATGGTTGCCGAGCTGGCGCCGTGGCTGCCCCGGCTCGGCGGGCATGCGGAGGGGCGGCTCGCCTACGAGTGCTGGGTCGCGGGAATCGAGGCGCGGCGGAGCGGGCCCTGAAGCCCGCACGCTCACTTCACGTCGTGGCCGCCCCAGCTGAACGGGCCATTGCGGCTCGGATCGTTCCAGTAGGCGGCGTACGGGTCCCGCGGCGGCGGCATCGCCGGCTGACGCGCCGCGCGCAGTGTTTTCGCCTTGTGTGTCTTGTGCACGGACACGCCGTGAGCGTCCTTCGCGGCCGCGCCGCCGGCGAACGACAGCGCGAGCGCGCCTGCGAGAAGCATGGTGGTCTTCATGCGAGCCTCCTGTGCCCCCGCTCACAAGTAGGCCTGCGCGCAGGCCGGCGCCAGACGGAAAAAAAGCGGCCCCGGTTTTCCCGGGGCCGCCTCGAAGGGACGCTTGGCGCGCCTTAGCCTTCGAACTTCTTCTTGATCACGGTCTTGCCATGACCCCTCTTGATCACGACCTTGCTGGCACCGTAGTGGCGCGAGTGACGCCAGCCTTCGTGCCGGCCGCGATCGCGATGGATCACGACCTTTTTCACGTCGCGGTGGCGCCAGCCTTCATGGCGGCCGCGGTCGTGATGACGCTCGCCGATTTTCACCTTCACCTCTTGGGCGCTGGCGGGCGTGCTGAACGTCGGGGCGGTAAAGGCCATGGCAGCGGCGGCAGCCGCCGCGAGAACGAGAATTCTCATAGTTCCCTCCTGGGTCCGAGACGCGCGGGTTCGCGCATCCTCGCCTTGTCAACGCCTGGAACTCCGATGCGTTCCCGGCGAGTCGCCGCTAAGTGCCTGTTTTGTTTAATGAATGACTGTTCAGGTTCGATTCCGCGGGCTGGCAGGGCGCTGGAATCGCGGGATCATTTCGCGGCAATGCGCGTTGGAACCGGATGCGGAAGGCCGTCCTGATCGCGCTGATCCTTGCGCTCACCGCCACCACGGCGGATGCGCGCCGGCGCCATCACCGCGGCCATTATTATCTGCGCAATGCGCCCGTGCTGATGGTTCCGCCCGCCGCCGAGGAGTTCGCGCGCGCCCCGCGCGGGCGCGTCGAGGCCGCGCAAATGGTGCCGCGCGACTGGCAGTTGCAGCCGGCCGATCCGAACTGGCAGGGCCGCCGCTACGTCGCGCCGGACGGCAACGCGTGGCTCGCGTTGTATTCGACCGGCGCGGCGAACGACGCTGCGGCGCGCTTCAAGGCGGTGGCGTTCGCGGAGGGCGAAGAGGTGACCTATCTGCGCGGCGAGCGCGACCGGCTCACCGTGTCGGGGCTGAAGGGCGATCGCATCTTCTATCGCAAGGTGATGCTCGCCTGCGGCGGCGCGCAGTGGCGCCACGTCGCGCTGGAATATGCCGCGCAGGACAAGGCGCGTTTCGACCGGCTGGTGGAAAACGTCTCGCGCGGCTTCGATCACATCGCCGACGATGGCTGCGGCGACAACCTGTTCACCGCGCCGCAATCCACGTCTGCACCGGCGGCCGCGAAACCCGCCGAGGCGAAGCCCGCGGCGCCGAACTGAAACTACCCCGCCGCCGGCGCGACCGCGGCGTCGTGCTGGCCCGAGCGCTTCAGCGCATCCGCGACGAAGCCGCTCGCCTTCATCTCCTCGACGAAACTGCGCAGGTGCGCGGCCCCGGCGAGCTTGCCCCTGGCGCATCCCATCGCCTGCTGGATCTCCATGAAACGCTCGTCCATCAGCCGGACGTCCGAGCGCCCTTTGGCAAACGCCTGCAGCGCCTGCTTCACGCCGCCCGCCGCGTCGAGCTTCTCGTCGACAAACAGCTGCGCGCCGTCCTCGCTGCGCACCAGCGTAGCGTTCTTCAGGGTGCGCGTGAGGAAGAGGTCATACGCGGAAGCCTTGTTCACGCCGACGCGGATGCCGGGCTTGTCGACGTCGGCCGGCGTCTTCAGCGTGGAATTCTTCGGCACCATGTAGACGCCCTCGATGATCACATACGGTGCGGTGAATTCGATCTCGGCGGCGCGCACCGGTTCGATTGCCAGGAACACGATGTCGACTTTACCCGCCTTCATCGCCTCGAACGCCTTGCCGGCGGCATCGAAACAGCTGAGCGCCACCGGCACGCCGAGCCGGCGCCCGAGCTCGCGCGCGAGCTCCGGCGTGACGCCGCGCGGATCGTCCGGCGTGCCCTGCGCCAGCACGATGTTGCCGAGGTTGATCGAGGCGCGCAGCGTGCCGGTGGGCGCAAGGTCCTGCAGAACGTCGGGCGAGACAGTGCTCATCTATCCTCCTGCCGGCGCGACGCGCGCGTCCGGTTGGTTGCTGCGTTGGAGGGCGTCGGCGACGAAGCCGCTCGCCTTCATCTCTTCGATGAACGCGCGCAGATACGCGGCGCCGGCCGCACGTCCGTTCGGCGTCGCCATCGCCTGGCGGATCTCCTGGAAACTCTTTTCCATCACGCGCACGTCGGAGTGCTGCTTGGCGTATTCGGCCAGCGGCTGCTTCACGCCCGCCACCGCATCGAGCTTCTCGGCGCGGAACAGGTCGATGTTCTTGCAGCAGCCGCCCGGCGTGCGCAGCAAGGTCGCATGCTTGAGCGTGCGTGTGAGATAGAGGTCGTAGGCGGAATTCTCGCCGACCGAGATGCGCGTGCCGGGACGATCCACGTCAGCCGGTTCGCGCAACGGGGAGTCCTTCAGCACCATGTAGGTGCCTTCGATCAGCACATAAGGCGGCGTGAACGCGACATCGGCAGCGCGCACCGGCTCGATCGCGACGAACAGCACGTCGACCTTGTTTTCCTTTGCGGCTTCGAATGCCTTGCCGGCTGCAGTGAACGTGATGAATTCGAGCGGCACGCCGAGCCGCCTGGCGAGCTCGCGCGAAAGGTCCGCCGACACGCCGCGCGGCGCGCCGTCCGGCCCCTTCTGCGCCAGCACGCCGTTGCCGTAGTTGATCGCGGCGCGCAGCTTGCCGGTGGGCGCGAGCTCCCTCACCGCGTCGGGCGGCGCGGATTGCGCGAAAGCCGCGGGCGCGAAGAAAATCAGCGCGGCGGCAAAGATCGTCCGGACCATATGCGTCCCCTCCGCGGTTTCGCTAGCGCGTTCGCCGCCGGGGGCGCAAGCGGCTTGGGGCCTCACGCGCGAATGCATCCCGGCGCAAGCGCCGGGATGCTCCAGGCCGGAAAACGGCTGGGCTATTCGGCCGCGATCGCGCCGGTCACCACCATGTTCGGTGCGCGCACCAGCAGGATCTGGTCCTTGGTGCGGATGAACTGGATGTCGCTCAGGACCGGCGCATCCGCCTTCACGTCAGCCGGAAAGTCCGACACCTCGGTGGTGGCGGGAAGGAGATCGGCGGGTTTCGCGCTGAGCCCGGACACCGGCACGTTGCTCTTCGCGACGCTCTGGACGATCCGGCGCTTCTGCTCGTCACTCAGGCCGAGAGGCAACGCCATGATCGGGGTGGCGTCGAGCTTTGCGTTGCGCTCGGACACCTTGGACGGGACGGTCTGGCTGTCGGCCGGCGCGCCCGGCACCGCGAGCTTGCCGTCGACCAACACCTCCGTGCTCGCCGCCGCGGGATGCGAGCCCGGTTCTTCTTTTCCGCCCTGCTGTGACTTGAAGGGGCCGTCGCCCTGCGGATTGGCAGGCGCCTGCTGGTTCGGATCGTTCGCCTGCTGCTGGGCGGCAGCGATACCGAGACTCGCAAACAAGGCGAGGGCGGACAGGCTCAATCGCGCGATCATGGCGGGCTCCTCTGGAACTCGGGTTCCGGGAACAACGCGCGGACCGCGGTTTCGGTTGCACGCTGCGGCCCTGATTGCCGGTGGCGCGGGCTATCCGGGGAGGCTATGAAGGCGCGGATGGCCAAATCATTCCGGAGTCCTTCGCAGACTCGCGCAGTGGCGTCGGTTTGCGCCGTGGCCCTGCTCGTTGGCTGCGCGCAGGGTAACAGCACTGCCGATCTCGCGCCGGCAGCCCCGCAGCCCGCCCAAGTCGCCACCCCGTCCGGCCCGCCGCCGAAAGGCGCGCTGACGCCCGAAGAGGCGAAAACACAGTGCTGGATGAAATACGAGGGCGACAAGAAGGTGAAGAACATCGACCAGCGGCTCAGCCTGGTCGAGAAATGCGTCGATGAGACGTTGCGCGGCCAGCTCGTCCAGGCGCCGCAGCGCTAGCACCGCCGGCTAGGCGGCTTCGGCCTGCTCCGCCGTCATCGCCTCGCCCGCGACCGTGGTGCGCCGCATGTCGCGCGGCTGCGCCTCGTCGAAGCGGCGTACGCGATGCATGGTCTGCCGGTTGTCCCACATCACCAGATCGTACTGTCGCCAGCGATGGATGTAGACGAGCTCGCGCTGCGTCGCGTGCTCGGTGAGATCGCGCAGGAAGTCGCGCGACTCCGGCACCAGCCAGCCGACGATGGAGCCGGCATGCGAGGACAGATAGAGCGACTTGCGCCCGGTCACCGGATGCGTCCGCACCAGCCGCTGGCGCACGGGCTTCATCATCGCGCGCTCCTCGTCGGTCAGCCCGGTGAAGCCCATCGAGCCGCGCGAGTAGATCAGCGAGTGCTCGCACACCAGATCCTCGACCATCGCGCGCGTCGCGTCGTCGAGCGTGTCGTAGGCGGCGCGCATGTCGGCGAATTCGGTATTGCCGCCGGCGGTCGCCACGGTGCGCGCCGAGAGGATCGAATATTTCGCGGGCTTGGCGCGAAACGACGAGTCCGAGTGCCACAGGCGGTTGCCGAGATTGAACATGCGCCGCCGGTCGTCGCGCGGCAGCGGCTTGCCCTCCTTGTCGAGGTTGGACACGTCGACCATGCCTTGCTTCAGGCGGAATTCGTGGTCCTTGGTGATATTGCCGCCCTTGGCGTTCTCGATCTCGCCGAAGTTTTGCGTGAACGCCATCTGCTGATCGTCGGTGATGTTCTGGTCGCGGAACACCAGCACCGCGTAGCGGTCCATGCCGGCGTCGATCGCGCCAGCTTGCTCGCGCGTCAGCGGCTGCCGCAGGTCGACGCCCGACACTTCGCCGACGAACACCGGATGGATCTGACGGATCGAGAGCATGGCTGTCCTCCACCTCCGCGTCTTTGCGCGTTCCGCGAAATCTTAGCCGAACGGCCGGCGCCGAGCTACATCGCCTTGCTCATGCCGCGGATGCGCCGCGCCATGGCGCCCATGATGTAGAGCGAGAAATTCGGGATTTCGTCGACCATGAAGCGGAACTTGCGCTGGTCGATGATCGACACCTCAGCCGGCTCTTTCACGCGCGCGGTGGATGAACGCGGCGCGGTGTCGATCATCGACATGAAGCCGATCGCCTCGTTCGGTCCGCACACCTCGACCACCTTGTCGCCGATCATCATCTCGATCATGCCGGACTGCACGATGTACATGCAGTTGCCGGGGTCGCCCTGATTGAAGACGACACCGCCGGCCGGAAACGTCACGTTGACACCGGCACTCTTGGCAAACACCCGCATGTCGAGATCGCTCACGAGCTTCCTCCCTGCCGTTCGGCGCTCCGTGTCAAGGATGCGGACGGGCTGAGGGAAACGCAACGGAAAATTGGCAGACGATGCTGCTTATCAGGCGTCGTGATCGCCCTTCGCTTCTTTCTGACCGCCTTCGGGAAAAGCGTTCTTGAGCAATCCGTCGATGCCGGCGCGCAGGCCGTCGAGATAGGCCCGCGCCTCCATCAGATTGTTGGCGCTGCGCTTGATCGTCTCGGTGGCGAAGATTGCGATCGCACCGGCAACGCGCGCGGGATCTTCGTCCGGCGCGACCTTGGCGAGTTTCTGCGCGATCGATTTGGTGCGCGTGACGTCCCGCGCAGCGGCGGTGACGCGCTTCTGCCGGCCGTTTGAGGATTTGGATGAGTGCGCTTGCGGCACGCGCCTAGCCGGTGGAGCTGGAGAGCGCGGCGGCGGCCGGCGCCGGATCGAGGCCGCGGTCCACGTTCATGACGGCGATCACCGCCATCAGGGTAACGGCCGCCGTGATGGCACCGAACGCTAATCCGATGAAGCGAAGGCTGGTCCGATCGGCCATGGCGGCGTCCCGTGCGCGTGTCTCTCTTGGCTGCCAGCATAACGCCGCCCGACCCGCGCGGTTCCTATCCTTAGGACCATGCGGCTCCGCCAAAGTTCAGTCAGCGTTAAACCATCGGCCCCGCATCCAATGCTCGAAGCAATCTCGAGCCCTCCCGCAGGGAGTGCCGGAGCGACTGGGGAAGTCTGGTCGGGTCGAGGCCGAGGGACGGCCGCACAAGAATTATTCGGTGATATTCGCCACGACGGTGCCGGTCGCCGGATCGACCAGATAAGCGCGGCCGCCGAGCCACGTATAGCTGTACGACGGGGCGTCGGCCGCGCAATTATACCGGCACAAGAGATTGTATCGTGTGGCTTTTTTGCACTAGGCGCGAACCGCTCGAGCGCGCATCCTTGCTCCCGTCCGACGGGGGTGACGACCATGAAACGTTGGGTTATTGCAGGCGCGAGCGCTCTGGTTTGGGTGGCGGCGGTCTCTCCATCGGGAGCCGCCGACATTCCCATGGCGCCGCCAGTGAAAGCGCCGATCGCCGTTCCGGTGATGCAAAGCTGGTACGGGTCCTACATCGGCATAAACGGCGGCTATGCATGGGGCAGCAACTCGGTCGAGTTCGGGCCTGATGCCTTCTACGCGCCGCTGCTGCTCGGGGCCGGCATACCGGGCACACTGGCTCCGAAAGCGCAAGGCTTTCTCGGCGGCATCACCTACGGCTCGAACTATCAGTTCAACAGCATCGTGATCGGCCTCGACTCCGACTTCGACTTCTCCAACATCAAGGCGTCGCAGACCCTCAGCGGCGTCGTTACCGGCGTTCCGTTCACCACCAGCGCCAGCCATGAGATCAAGTGGTTCTCCACGACCCGCGTGCGCGCCGGCTTCGTGCTGGCCGACCACTGGCTGCTTTACGGAACGGGCGGCCTCGCCACGGCCCGGGTGGACGCGGCAGCCGGCAACACCCTTAATATCGCGGGCCTGTGCGCTGTCACCGCAGGCGGGTGCCCGCTCGGTTCGGCGAGCAAGACGATGTGGGGCTGGGCCGCGGGCGCCGGCATCGAATACGCCACCGGCCCTTGGCAGTTCCGGGTCGAATATCTGCACTACGATCTCGGAACGCTGAATTTCGCGATGCGCGACTTCGTCGCGCCGCTCAACATAATCAACGCCTCAGTCCATGAGCGCGGCGACATGGTTCGCGGCGCGATCACCTACCGCTTCAACTGGACGCTGCTCGGGCTGATCTTCGGCACCGACCGGATCTAGTCCGCCTCAGAATACGCATCGCAAGGAAAACAGCCGGCCTTCAGGCCGGCTGTTCGCTTTATCGATGGGTCCCGTATTCAGCACTTCTGGCCGTTCGAGAGGCGGCACTGGCCGCTGCCCGGCTGCGTCTTGCGATCGGCGGCGGGCTGCGCCTTGTCGCCTGCAGCGGGCGCAAACATCGGTGCAAAAGTCGTGACCGCAAAAGCGCACAGCATTGCGGCGATCAGGCTTCGAGTCATGTGTCTTCCCCAAGGTTAAGTGCGGCGAGCACATCCAATTCGCGCCAAACTGTCAATAAGAGGCGCGATTTTGCCGCGAACTCGGCCCTATGCGGCCAGATTCGCATGGCGCAATCCAGGCGGTGGAAGGCCCTTGGCTCCAACGCGCTACCTGAAAATCTTTCTAATAACGGGGACAACGAACATGAATGCAGCACCAGCCCGCGCCGGCAAGGTCGAAGAGACCCAGGCGCCGAGCGAGTTCGAAGGCGAGATCCGCGAGTTCATCCGCCGCGACGTAGGGCATCTTCGCCGGCCGGCCGACGGCGCCAGCGAACAGGCGGTCACCAATATCAACTCGCTGCTCGATCGGGTGTCCGGCTCATCCGTGACCGAGATCGACAGCCTGATCGCCGACCTGCGCAATGTGCGCGACTTCCTCAAGACGGAAGGTGAGCGCGTGCAGCGCGAGATTGCGAGCTACGCGCAACTCAGCCATGTCGCCATGACCTCGGTGAAGATCATCGCCGAGAGCATGACGCAGTGGAAATCGCAAGTCAGCGACGCGCGGCTCGACCGCGCCTGAAGCCTGGTTATTTCTTCTTCGTCGGCAGACTGGACGGCTGCGTGTTGAGACCGCGGCCAGCCGGCAGCTTGGCGACGTCGCGCTTCATCTCAAGGCAGGTGATCAGCGCGACGTAGCTTGCCATGCCGCCCATCGAGGCGGTTTGCGTGCACAGCGACCGGTCCGCGGCAGGGAAGTTCGCCCATTCCTTCACGAGTTGGTCGCGCGCTTCCTGCTCGGAGCGTAGGCACTGCTTGGTGTCGATCGGGAAGACCTTGTCGTTCCCGATCGGCGTGCATGTCGGCTTGACGTTCAGTGTCGGCACGTCATTCGCGTGAGCTGCCGTGGCAAGGAGCGTCGCGGCGAGCACGAGCGCAATCTTGATCGGAATGGCCATGAGTTCGCGCTCCGTTGGGCCCCCCGCTAGCCAACAGATGGCGGTGCGAATTGTCTATGCAAATTTGGTATAGTCAGCGCATCACGGCCTGGGTGGAAGCGGCCAGCACCGGGAAACGGCCGTCGAGGGCGGCGCGGCTCTCCACGTGGTGCTTCACGACGAGCACGGCGATGAGCATGACGGCGGCAGTGACGCCACCGAACACGAAGCCGACAATTCCGAGACTGCGGCGGTCAGCCATCATCCCCTCCCCGAGCATCCCCTCGCTGTTTTGTCGCGCGCGCGTTAACTTTGGTTCAATCCTTTGGGTTAACGCGGGGTTAAATCCTTTCGACAAAGGGGCGGCGCGGGACTAGGGTCCGGGCGAGGCCTAATTGGAGTGCGGCGGCTCCTCGTCACCAACGGGAGACCGCGATGTTGCGAAAGATTGCTGCCCTGACCGCCTGCGCATTGGCGGGCGCGCTGCTGGTCATGCCCGATCCGTCGTCTGCGCGCGCGGGCGGCATGCGGGGGGGCTTCCCCGGCGCAAAGGGGCCGGGGTTCTCGCCCCACCATCCGCGCATCCCCGGCCTCCCGCTGCATGCAAAACCCATCCAATTCCGCCATCCGGTGCTCCCGCGCATATCGCCCTTGCTGGCGCGGACGACGGTACGCGCGCCCTTCGCGCATCTCCCGCGGCGCAGCCACGGCGCCTACGTCTACGGCTCGGACTACCCAGTGACCGGCAACGACGAAGCGGCGTATTTTGGCCTGCCCTACGATCCGGGCGCATCGATTCCGGTCTACGGCCCGGCGCCCCTGATCCAGGAGATGGATTCGCCGCCGCCGCGCCCGCCGCGGCTCTCCAGTACGCGGGACGAAAATGCCGAGGCCTGCCGCTCCGAGCGCGTCACAGTCCCGGCCGGCGAGGGTGAGCGCGAAATCACCGTGGTACGCTGCTGAGTTCCAATAACGGAACTTGTAGCCTCGGCGCCACAGTGGAACAGCATTTGCTTCGCTTCCCCTGACACCCGCGCGTTCGGTATGCCGCTGCCGCCATGAATCGCGTAACATCCGCGCGGGGTTGGGGAACCTTGCCATGCTCGTTGCGCCACTTGCGGGGCTGTCGCTCCTGTTGACCATTTCCGTCGGCCCGCTGCCCAATGCGGATACCGGCGCGTCCGAAATCTCCTTTCGGCAAAAGACTGCGGCGATTCAGCCGCTGATCCGCTCCGCCACCCAGTGCATCGCGCAGCGTGTGGCGGCCGACCCGCGCTACGGCGGGAACAACAATCTGAACGATCTGATCGTCGACTCGGTACCGTCCTGCGTCGATGCGCTACGCGCGATGATCGACGCGCACGACCGCTACTTCGGCGGGGGATCGGGCGAGATGTTTTTCTCCGGCCCGTACCTCGATATCCTGCCGACGGCCGTCAGCCGCTGGATCAGCAAGCTGAAGGAATAACTCCGGCTCGGCCGCCTGCAATCAAGCGCCGGCCTGCATGTGCCGCAGGTCGCGGAACGACACCAGCTTGCGCGAGCTCTCGTCCCACAGCACGAGGCGGACACAGCCGAAGCTCTCGCGCAACGTCAGCCGGCCGACGTTTCCGAGATCCGGATAGTCGCGCAGCACCTGGCGCAGCCGATAGAACGGAATCCCGCTCGAGAGATGGTGCACATGGTGCACGCCGATGTTCGCCGTGAACCAGCGCAGCACGGCGGGCAAGTCGTAATGCGAGCTGCCGTGCAGCGCGGCATCTTGCCGATTCCAGGCCGTTTCGTCGGCCCATACCGTCTCTTCGAACTGGTGCTGCACGTAGAACAGCCAGACGCCGGCCGCGCCCGCGAGCAGCATGATCGGGAGATGCACGAGCAGAAACGCCTTGATGCCGATGAAGTAGATCAGCACCGCCACGATCACGGCGATCGCCAGATTGGTCAGCATCGTCGAGAGCCACGGGCGCCAGCCGTCGCGCATCAGGCCGACCGGGAGGCGGTGTTGCAGGATGAACATGTAGGTCGGGCCGATCCCGAACATCACCGCCGGGTGGCGATAGAGACGGTAGCGCAAGCGTCCCCACCAGGGCAGCGCGAGATACTCGCGCACCGTGAGCGTGTCGATGTCGCCCATGCCGCGGCGCGAAAGATTTCCCGAGGACGCGTGATGCACCGCGTGCGTGTGGCGCCAGAAGTCATACGGCGTCAGCGTCAGCACGCCGATGGCGCGCCCGATCCAGTCGTTGAGCCAGCGGCTGCGAAAGAACGAGCCGTGGCCGCAGTCATGCTGGATCATGAACAGGCGCACGAGGAAGCCGGCAGCCGGAATGACCAGCAGCAGGCTGAGCCAGTAACCGAGATAAAGGCCGAGCCATGTGGCGGCCCACAGCAGCACGAAGGGCGCGAACGTGATCAGAATTTCGACGAAGCTGCGCCCCGCACTGGGACGGCGATAGCGGGCAAGGATCTTCGTCCAATTCGACGCTTCGACCTTTGCCGCGGCCGAATCCGCGCGCGCTTCACCCATCCCCATGATCCAATGATTCCTGCTTCGACTGTATGGAAGGCGCCTGCCTACCACATCGGAGGCAAATTTGATATCGGGATCATTGACCATGCGGGCAATACCCGCCTTGAAATTACCATCGGAAACTGCCATGTAAGCCGCGTCGGCCCTGTTGGGGCCGCTGGCGAGGCCGCCTGTACGACAGCCAGAACAATGGTTTCGGCCCGCTTTTTCTAAACTTCCTTCACATTGACAGCCCAGATCAGGCGGGGTGTCTCCAAAGACCCCGCGGCATGCGGCCGGCTGCACGATTACGATCGTGCCGGCGCATCTCGCCATAATCAGGACGACCCTTTGACCTCTTTTAACGACTTCGGCCTCGCAGCGCCGATCCTTCGTGCCCTCTCCAACGAGCAGTACGTCACCCCAACCCCGATCCAGACCGATGCCATCCCGGTGGTTCTCGCCGGACGCGATATCGTCGGCATCGCCCAAACCGGCACCGGCAAGACCGCCGCGTTCGCGCTGCCGATCCTCAACCGCCTCGCCGCGACCCCGCGCCGCGCCGACAAGAAATGCTGCCGCGTGCTGGTGCTGTCGCCGACGCGCGAACTCTCCGGCCAGATCCTCGAGAGCTTCCGCACCTATGGCCGCCACGTCGGCATCTCGAGCGCGCTCGTCATCGGCGGCGTGCCGATGGGGCGGCAGGTGCGCGACCTGATGCACGGGCTCGATGTGCTGGTCGCGACGCCCGGCCGCCTGCTCGACCTCCTGCGCTCGAACGCCGTGCGGCTCAACCAGGTCGAGGTGCTGGTGCTCGACGAAGCCGACCGCATGCTCGACATGGGCTTCATCCACGACATCCGCGCCATCGTCGCCAAGCTGCCGAAGGAGCGGCAGACACTGCTGTTCTCCGCCACCATGCCGCGCGAGATCGCGGATCTGGCGGCGCAGATGCTGCGCGATCCGGCGCGCGTCGCCGTGTCGCCGGTTGCCTCGACGGTCGAACGCGTCTCCCAGCGGGTCATCATGACCGACAAGCCGGCCAAATCCGCTCTGCTCATCGAGTTGCTGCGCGGCGAGGTCATGGGGCAGTCGCTCGTGTTCACCCGCACCAAACACGGCGCCGACAAGGTCGTGAAGAGCCTGCATCATGCGGGGCTTTCGGCCGAGGCGATCCACGGCAACAAGTCGCAGAACCAGCGCGAGCGCGTGCTCGGGGCGTTCCGCGCCGGCAAGCTCAAGACGCTGGTCGCGACCGACATCGCGGCACGCGGCATCGACGTGGACGGCATCAGCCACGTCATCAACTACGATCTGCCGAATATTCCGGAGAGCTACGTCCACCGCATCGGCCGTACTGCGCGCGCCGGAGCCGAAGGCGTTGCGATCTCGTTTTGCGACAATGAAGAGCGGGCGTTCCTGCGCGACATCGAGAAGCTGATCCAGATCAAGCTCGACGCCACCGACCGCCGCTCAAACCCGCACGCGCCGGAGCGACCCGCCAAGCATCACCGGCCGCAGCAGAACGCCGGCCGCGGCGGCAACCAGCGCAACGGGCAGCAGCAGCGCCGCAAAGAGAATGGTCATCAGGGCCAGCAGCGCCGCAAAGACCATGGCCGTCAGGGCCAGCCGCGCCGCAACGGCCACAATCATGCGCCCGCCGCCGCGCTGAACCCGGAGAGCATCGCGACCGTCGGGTTCATGCGGCACGAGCCGCGCCGCCACACGGCTGGTGACGCAAACCAAAACACACGCTAAAAGGGCGCACGGAGCGGAGACGAATGGCGAAAGAAGAGCTTCTCGAATTCGACGGTACGGTCACGGAAGTGCTGCCGGACGGCAACTTCCGTGTGAAGCTGGATAACGACCACGAGATTCTCGCCTACACGGCCGGCAAGATGCGCAAGTTCCGCATCCGCACGGGCGTCGGCGACCGCGTCGTGGTCGAGATGTCGCCCTACGATCTGCAGCGCGGGCGGATCAGCTTCCGCCACAAGAGCGCGGCGCCGCCGATGATCGGGTCGGGGCAACGCCGGCCGCAGTATCGGCGCTGATTGCGTTCACTCGTCCCGCGACAGCGACCCGGTTGCCGGGCCGAGGATTCCCCTTGCGCGGGAATGAGCGGAGATAAGTTCAGGCAAACTCCACGCCGAGACGATCCTCGCCGCGCCATATCACGCGGCAGGGATGCTGCTCGCCGGTCGCGTCGAGCACCAGCTCGAACCGCTCCGGAATCGCGACGAGGCTCGCCACGACGAGCAGTGCGCCGTTCGGCGACAGATTGCGCACCGTGCAATCGAACACCGATGCATGCGGTTGCACGACGATTTTCCCGGACTTCAGAGTGCGATGCCGCGCGACGCGCCGCCGTTCGACCATGACACGCTCCACCTCGGCGCGCTCTTGCCGCGCCTCGGCGGCAAACCTATTACTGGCGCTTTAACAAAACCGCAGCAGAACGCCGGACATTGGGCCGCGCCGATTTACCGCTGCGAAACCATCACGCCTTAAGCGCCGCGCTGATCAGGCGGCCCCTGATGAGCAGCACCAGCGGCAGCGTCGTCAGGACGATGCCCGCAATCAGCACCATGGTCAGCGGCACGCCGAGTGCGTCGCCGACAAAGCCGTAGACAACAGGCGCGAGCGCGCCCGCGCCGATCGTGCCGGTGTAGAACACGCTGAAGGCACGCGTCCGGCTCGCAGGCGCGACCAGCACCGGCACCGACCCATAGAGCACGGATGACGTGCCGTTGAGCGCGACGCCGATCACCGGCAGCAGCAGCAGGCCGGGCTCAAGCGGTAACGGCAAAAGGGCCAGCATCCCGAGCGCGGTCAATCCTTCGGTCAGCCAAACCGTCGCCGTCACGCCGATGCGCGCGCCGATCCAGGCGCAGACGAGCTTGCCCGCGGCGCCCCCGACGAACACCAGCGTCAGCGCGAGGCCGACCGTGGGCAGCGATGCGCCCTTCGCGGTGAGCAGGAAGGGCAGGAAGGTGAGGAAGCCCATGCGGGTCGCACTGTCGATCACGCCGATCGAGAGCAGCACGGGAAATCCGCCCGCGCCGGAGGAGGCGCCGGCGCCGTCCGGCCCGCCGGTGGAAGGTTTTGTCTCCTCTGCCGCATAGCGCGGCGTCACCAGCAGGATCGCGAGCGCGGCGACGAAGCCGATCAGGCCCACGAGCGCGAGCGATACGCGCCACGGCAGCACCATCACCAGCAATGCGGCTCCCGCCGGCAGCGCCATCTTTCCGAGATCGCCGGCAAAATTGTAGGTGCCGAGCGCCGCGAGCGATCGCGCCCCCGCATAGGCGCGGGCGACCAGCGCGGAGGCGAGCGGATGCTGCGTGCTCGCGCCGAGCCCCGCGGCGAACAGGATGGCAATCAGCGCGGCGTAGCTGTCGACCAGCGGCGCGAGGCAATAGCCGAGACCGGCCAGCGCGGTGCCGGCCGCGAGCACCAGCGGCGTGCCGAGCCGCTCGCTCAACAGGCCCGCGGGGATCTGAAAGCCCGCCATGGTGCCGGCGAACACGCCGCGCAGTGCGCCGATCGCCGCGTAGCTGAGCGCAAACTCCGCCTGCCAGATCGGCAGCATCACGTAGATCAGGTCGGTATAGCCGTCGTGCAGCGCGTGCGCGCCGCAGGCGACGCCCATCGCGCGGCGCTCGTCGCGCCGCGTCGAGCCCGCCGCGGTGATGTCGGCCGCGCTCATGCGGCGCCCGGCCGCCGCTCGACGAAGCCGGAGCCGATGAACGACATCACCAGTTCGCCCTTCTGGTTGGTGCCTGTGTTTTTGGCAAAGATGATGCCCCAGCCGGGGCGGCTCCTGGTCACGCGCTTTTCCACCACCTCGGACGCATAGCTGATCGTGTCGCCGACATAAACCGGCTTGATCCATTTCAATTCGCGGAAGCCCGGCGACGGTCCGAGCCTGGCGATCACCTCGCCGCGCGCCGCGCGCTCGGCGTCCTCGCGCTTGCCGTACTGCACGCGCAAATTCATCCACGCCGCAATCGTATGCCAGCCCGACGCGCACAGCGCGCCGAAATGCGACTGCGCCGCTGCGGTCTCGTCCATGTGGAACGGCTGCGGATCGTATTGCCGCGCGAACGCCTTGATGTCCTCGGCGGTGAAGGTGTGCGTGCCGAGCGCGATGCGGTCGCCGACATTGATGTCGTCGAAATACTTCATGCCGCCGCTCCGGGGCGGCGGCGCTGCACCATCTGCGGGCAGAGAAGCGTCATCGCCTTCTCGCCGCGATCGTTGAACACCTCCCACAGGAAGGTCACGAAGCCGCGGTCGGGCTTGCTCTGCGAGGCGCGCACGGCGGTGACGCTGCCGCGCACTGTCAGGCTGTCGCCCGGCCGGATCGGCTTGAGCCACTTCACCTCGTCGATGCCGGGCGCGCCCATCGAGGCGGTGTCGAGCAGCAGCCCGTCGGCGATCATCTTCATCATGATGCAGCAGGTGTGCCAGCCCGACGCGCCGAGCCCGCCGAGCATCGTGTGGCGCGCGGCCTCCTCGTCGAGATGCATCGGCTGCGGATCGAACTGCGCCGCGAAGCTGATGATCTCCTCGCGGGTGACACGGCGCGGCCCATATTCGGCCGTCCAGTCGGTGGAGAAGTCTTCCAGGTAATACTTCGGCACGGGGCGCGGTCTCGGATGCGGACTGCGTTCCCTAAACGGCGGAGCTTGCGGGCGTCAACAAGATGCACTGCAAGGCTGCATTGACATCGCCGGTGGTGCATGCAGTCTCGCGGGCAGCCGCGGCCCGACTCAAGGGGAGGAGAAGCTGATGTTCTATATCGGCGACCTGTTCCAGTGGGAGCGGTTCATCACGCCGTCCATCATCAAGCTGTTCTACTGGCTGGTGGTGGTGATCGTGATTCTGGGCGGGCTGTCGGGGCTGGTGACCGCACTGGGCGTCATGACGCTCAACCCGGTCGCGGGCGCGTTGACCGCGGTCGCGAGCTTTGCCGGCATGCTGCTCGGCATCCTGTTCGCCCGCATCGTCGCGGAGTTCATCCTGATGGTGTTCCGGATCAACGAGCATCTGGCGGCGATCCGGAACAGAGGGGGGATGTAGTCGTTTCGCGCCGTCGCGGGCGCGCAGCGCTGGTCGATCCCCTCACGGCAGGTCTGTCGTTTCAGAACCAAAGCGGCCAGCGCCGGGAGCCCCGTCGCGGGCAGGTAACTCCAAATTAACCAGAGTTTCTAACTTGGCCTCCATCCGATCTCCCTAATGTCCGCAGGGGGAGCGGATATCTCATGAGCGCAGCGGGACGGCCTGGCGCCGGATCAAAGGGGGCGGATGCACGTGCGCATCCAGGCGCCATTGCTGGCGATTCCGGCAGGGGATTGCGGATTCCCTCCCGCTGGTGGATTTGCGGCGGCATCGGCCTCGTCGCAGTCATCGCGCTCGGGACCGCGGCCGCGATCCTGACTGCGCATGGGAATGCGGTCTCGCTGGCGCAGCGCGAGCTGCAGAATATGGCCTTCGTGCTCGCCGCGCGGGCCAACAGCGAATTCGAGGCGATCGAGCGCGTTCAGATCAACCTGATCGAACGCGTCGAGGAAAACCTGGCTTCCGCCGAAGACTTCGAGCGCAAATTTTCCGGCAACGATGTTCACCGGATGCTGCACGAGAAACATCTCGGTCTCCCCTACGTGGGGGCATTTTCATTTATCGACGCACAGGGAAAGGTCTTCAATTTCTCGCGGCTCTGGCCCGCGCCCGCGATCGATGTGTCCGATCGGCGCTTCTTCGAGGAGCTCAAGTCGAACCCCACGCTTGATTTCACCGTCAGCGAGCCGCTGAGGAATCGCGCGACCGGCACCTGGGTTATCCATCTTGTGCGCAAGGTGCATGCGCTTGACGGGCAGTTTGCCGGCCTGGTGGCTGCCACGATCGAGATCGAGCGATTCCAGGCAAGCTTTCAATCGATCGTCCTCGGCGCAAGCAGCTCGGTCGCGCTGTTTCGCCGCGATGCAATGCTTCTTGCGCGCTATCCGCGGCTCGATTCGGTTATCGGGCAGACCTTCAAGGCCGTCCTCGACAAACTCGAAGGCAGGCAAAATGGTGCCGTTCGCATCGTCGGCACGATGGAAGGGAGGGACCGGCTGCTCGCGGTCCAGCATCTGGCGCGCTATCCGTTCTACATGGTTGTCGGGCTCGACACCGAGCCCGCGCTCGCCGGGTGGCGGCGCGAGGCTGCAATTCTCGCGATCTTCGGCTTCCTTTCCGCGGGTCTGGTCGGAGTCGTCACGTTCCTGATCGTGCGTCAGCTCTCGCATCAGGACCGGCGGTCGAAACACCGCATCAGGCAGGAGAAGCAGCGGCTCGATACCGCGGTCACCAACATGACCCAGGGACTTTTGCTGTTCGACGCTTCCGAGCGGATCGTTGTCTGCAACCGGCGTTATCTCGAGATGTACGGCCTCGATCCCGATGTCGTAAGGCCGGGCTGCAGCCTGACGGATCTGCTGGCGCATCGAAGGCAAATGGGCTCGTTCACCGGAGACGTGGCCAACTACCGGGAATCCATCTTGCAGGATCTGGCGCAGAATCGCGCCACCGAAATGACCATCGAAACACCGGATGGCCGCTCGATTCAGATCGTGAACAAGCCGCTGGCGGAAGGCGGCTGGGTTGCGACGCACGAAGACATTACCGAGCGCAAGCGCGCCGAGGAGCGGATCGCGCACCTGGCGCACTACGATCCGCTGACGAACCTGCCGAACCGGGCCCTGTTCCGCGAGCATCTCGAGCAGCAGCTCAATTGGGTCCACCGTGGCTCGAAGCTCGCGGTCCTCTACCTCGACCTCGACCACTTCAAGAGCATCAACGATACGCTTGGCCACCCGCTCGGCGATGAGCTCCTGACCGCCGTTGCCACCCGGCTGCGCGCCTGCGTCAGGGACACCGACATCGTGGCGCGGCTCGGCGGCGATGAATTCGCCGTCATCCAGACCGCAATCGAGCAACCTGCCGATGTGACCGGCCTTGCCACGCGCATTCTCGAAAACATCCGCGAGCCGTTCGATCTCGGCGGTGGTCATCATGTCGTCACCGACACCAGCATCGGCATCGCCACCGCGCCCGACGACGGCACCGAACCCGACCGGCTGCTGAAGAACGCGGATCTGGCGCTCTACGGCGCCAAGGCGAACGGCCGCGGCACGTATCATTTCTTCGAGCCCGGGATGGACGCGCAGGCCAAGGCGCGGCGCGCGATGGAGTTCGATTTGCGCGAAGCCATCATGTGCGGCGGGTTCGAGCTGCATTACCAGCCGCTGGTCGATTTGCGGACCGGCGCGATCATCGGCTGCGAAGCGCTGCTGCGCTGGCAGCATCCGGTACGCGGATTGATCCCGCCCGGGGACTTCATCCCGCTTGCCGAGGAAACCGGACTCATCAATCAGCTGGGCGAATGGGTGCTGCTGACGGCGTGCACGGAGGCCACAAGGTGGCCGGACCACACCAAGCTGGCGATCAACATCTCCCCGGTCCAGTTCAGGAGTCCCGGGCTTGCGCTCAAGGTGATCGGGGCGCTCGCCGAGTCGGGCCTCTCGCCGCGCCGGCTGGAGCTCGAGATCACCGAAGCGGTGCTCATCCGTGACGATGAGGCGGCGCTGAGGACGCTGCACCAGCTGCGGGATGCCGGGGTCCGCATCGCGATGGACGATTTCGGCACCGGGTTTTCCTCGTTGAGCTATCTGCAGCGTTTCCCGTTCGACAAGATCAAGATCGACCGCTGCTTCATCAAGGATGTCACTGCGAAAGACGGCTCCGTTGCCATCGTGCGCGCCGTGATCGGCATCGCAAAAGCGCGCAAGATCACGACCACGGCGGAGGGCGTCGAGACCGACGCGCAGCGCCGGCTGCTGAGCAAGCTCGGCTGCGACGAGATGCAGGGCTTCCTGATCAGCCGCGCCATACCGGCCGCGGAGATCCGCACCTTATGGTCCGGCGCGGATGGAGGGGTCCGCGCAGCGGCGGGGGGTTGATGACCGCGTCGCCGCCGTAGGGCGCAATAAGCGATGCGCAGCCGAGCGCATTGCGCCGCGCGAAACCACAACGTCGCCGGCGCAGTGCGCTTTCGCTTATCGCGCCCTACGACCGCATCGCGGTGGCCGAATGCGTAGCCCGTAGCCCGGATTAAGCGCAGCGAATCCGGGGGCCGCCGATCCGCAAGGCAGTCCCGGCTTTCGCTTGCTCAAGCTGGTCTACGAGTTACGACCGCCCGCGACGGAAATTCGCCGATATTGGACCATGTGAAACCCACCCGGATTTCGCTCCGCTCAATCCGCGCTGCGGGCCCCCTACGTCGCGAACCGGACATGCACCACGTCGCCGTCGGCGACCTCGTACTCCTTGCCTTCCAGCCGCAGCTTGCCGATCTCGCGCGCCGCCCCTCAATCCCGACAACGTACCGAGAACTCGAGCCCGCCGTTGAACGGCAGCGTCATCGTGCGAAAGCCGTGCGCCGGGTCGTTGAGGAAGGCAAAGTAGTCCGCGTATTCGGCGCGGTACTGTCCGGTGTTGTCGCAGATCACGATCGCGCCCGGCTTGAGGCGCGGCGCCACCAATTCCAGTGCCGGTCGCGCCATCGCGATCCAGATGTCCACCAGCATGAAATCGACCGGCCCGTCGATCTCTCTGAGCGTCTCGCGGAGATCTCCCTCGCGCAGCTCGATGAAGGTATCCAAGCCCGCCTGTTGGAAGTTTGCCCGCGCGGCCCGCGCTTTCGTCGGCTCGTATTCGGTGCCGATCACCACCCCGTCGCCGCCGCCGGCGCGGATATTGTCGCGCACCGCCGCGGCGAGATAGAGCGTCGAGACGCCATAAGACGTGCCGACCTCGACGACCCGGCGAGCATCGCTCGCGCGGCAAAGCTGGTAGCAGAATTCCGCCTTGTCGCGGTCGAGGGCAACCAGCTTGTCGCTGCGAAAAGCCTTGATCGCTTGCTCGCCAGACTGTGGTCCGCCCTGCGCGCGCTGGGCTTCGAAGGCTCGTAGCTCCTCCGCCTGCGCGTCGCTTCTGGTGTGCAAGGCCGAAAGCAGCCGCTCCAGTTCCGGATCGCGAATGACGCTCACGAGACCGCTCACCCGCCCCTCACGTCGCGAACCGGAAATGCATCACGTCGCCGTCGGCGACCTCGTACTCCTTGCCTTCCAGCCGCAGCTTGCCGATGTCGCGCGCGCCCGCCTCGCCGCCGCCCTTGACGTAGTCGTCGTACGCAATGGTCTCGGCGCGGATGAAGCCGCGCTCGAAATCGGTGTGGATCACGCCCGCCGCCTGCGGCGCGCGCGAGCCCTTGGTCACGGTCCAGGCGCGCGTCTCCTTCGGGCCGACGGTGAAGAAAGTCACCAGGTGCAAGAGCCCGTAGCCGGCGCGGATCAGGCGATCGAGCCCCGGCTCCGTGAGCCCGATGTCGGCCAGAAAGTGCTCGCGCTCCTCGCGCGGCAGCACCGCGATCTCGGCCTCGATCTTGGCCGAGATGACGACGGAGGCGGCGCCCTCTTCGGCCGCGCGCGTTTCCACCGCACGCGAATAGTCGTTGCCGGTCGCAGCCGCGGCCTCGTCGACGTTGCACACGTACAGCACCGGCATCGAGGTGAGCAGGCCGAGCGCATGAAACAGCGTCTCTTCCTCGCCCTTGCGCTCGACGAGCCGCGCCGGCTTGCCGTCGCGCAGCAGCGCAAGCGCGCGGTTGACCAGGTCCCGCGTTTCCTTCGCCTCCTTGTCCTGGCCGCGGATGCGTTTCTCCAGCGCATCGACCCGCTTCTCGAGACTCTCGAGATCGGCGAGCATCAACTCGGTCTCGATCGTCTCGATGTCGGCGACCGGATCGATCCTGCTGCCCACGTGGGTCACGTCCGGGTCGTCGAAGCAGCGCACCACGTGCGCGATCGCGTCGACCTCGCGGATGTTGCCGAGAAACTGGTTGCCGAGCCCCTCGCCTTTCGAGGCGCCCTTCACCAGGCCCGCGATGTCCACGAAGGTGAGCCGGGTCGGGATGATCTCGGCCGACTTGCCGAGCTTCGCCAGCACGGCGAGCCGGGGATCGGGCACCGCGACTTCGCCGACATTCGGCTCGATGGTGCAGAACGGATAGTTCGCCGCCTGCGCCGCCGCCGTCTCGGTGAGCGCATTGAAGAGCGTCGACTTGCCGACATTGGGCAGCCCGACGATGCCGCACTTGAAGCCCATCTAGTTGTCCTCGGTTTCTTCTTTTTGCTCGCCGAAGCCCTTCGCGGCCATCGCGAGATGCACCTTGTTCTGGAAGCTCGCGTCCTTGCCCGCCGCGAGCAGTTCGGCGTTCGCCGCGATCACGTCGGTGAGCGCCGCCACCCAAGGGCGTTCAGCTACCGCGAAATCGCTCAGCACGTGCGGGTGCACCAGCTCCTTCGCGCCCGGATGGCCGACGCCGATGCGCACGCGCTTGTAGTCGTTGCCGACATGCGCGCTGACCGAGCGCAACCCGTTGTGCCCGGCGATGCCGCCGCCGACCTTCACGCGCACCTTTCCAGGCGGCAGTTCGATCTCGTCGTGGAACACCGCAATGTCGCCGGCCGGGACCTTGTAGAAATGCGCCGCCTCGCCAACCGCGCGCCCGGACTCGTTCATGTAGGTGCCGGGAAGCAGCAGCAGTGCCTTCCTGGTGCCGATCGTGCCTTCGGCCGCCACGCCCTGGAAGCGGCGGCGCCACGGCGGGAAACCGTGGCGCTTGGCGATCGCATCCACCACCATGAAGCCGACGTTGTGGCGGTTGCCGGCGTGTTTGGCGCCGGGATTGCCGAGTCCGACGAACAGCAGCATGGATCGGGCCATCGGTCGGAGAGCCGCCCCCGGCGCGCGCCGGGAGCGGAAACGCGCGCGGCTTACTTCTTCTCGGGCGCGGCAGCAGCAGCGGCAGGCGCAGCAGCAGCGGCAGGTGCGGCACCGGGCGCACCGGTGGGAGCGGCAGGCGCTTCGGCAGCGGCAGCAGCGGCGGCAGCAGCGGCAGCAGCGGCTTCGGCGGCGGCCTTCATTTCCTCGGCATAGCCCGACGGCGGCACGATGGTGACCAGCGTGATGTCGCCGTGCTCGAGCACTTTCACGTTCGGCGGCAGCGTGATGTCGCTCAGGTGGCGCGAGTAGTTGATCTCGAGGCCCGTGAGATCGACCTCGAACGCCTGCGGAATGTCGTCGGCCGGCACCTGCACGGCGATCGTGTGGGTCACGATGTTGACGGTGCCGCCGCGCTTGATGCCGGGCGCCTGATCGGCGTTCTTCGCGCGGATCGGCACGCGCACGCGCACCAGCGCGCCCTCGCCGAGGCGCAGGAAATCAACGTGCACGGGATTGTCCATCACGGGATCGAGCTGGAAGTCGCGCGGGATGACGCGGTGTTTCGTCCCGTCCACGTCGAGGTTGCAGACGGTGGTGAGGAAGTGTCCCGCGTAGATCTTCTGCTTGAGTTCCTTGAAGTCGAGCGAAATGCCGATCGGCTCCTTGCCGTCGCCATAGATCACGGCCGGCACGCGGCCCTCGCGACGCACGGCCCGGGCGGCCCCCTTGCCGGCCTTCGGACGCGCCGTCGCACTCAGTTCATTGGCGGTCGCCATAGTTCGGTATCCTTGAGTGTTGATTGTGCTACGGAATTTGCCACGGCGCGCCTCCAGGGGTGTCGGGGCCGCAGGCGAGCGGGCTTATAGCCGGGCAAGGCCGGAAAGACAAGGAAATCGGGCGTCCCGGCGCTAGGGTGACGATTCCGAAATGCCCGGCGGATTGGGCAGCGGCCGGTTGAGTTCGGCCTCCAGCGCGGCGACGCGCGCCTTCAATGCCTCGTTCTCCTCGCGCGCGAGCCGTGCCATCTCCTTCACCGCCTCGAACTCCTCCCGCTGCACGATATCGAGGTCGCGCAGGATGCGCTCGGCCTGGGTTTTCACCACGGTGTCGAACTCGCGCCGCACGCCGGAAGCGACCCCGGCGGCGTCGTTCATCAGCCGCGCGACTTCGTCGAAGAAGCGATTGTTGGTCTGGGTCATGGCAAAGTCTCCACAGCGCACCGCGAACAATGGAGATTGCCGGCGCGCTCGGCAAGAGTGCCTCAGCGCACGATATGCGCAGGGCTGACCAGAACCGACCAGCGCACGCCTTGCGGCAGGAATTCGAGCGAGACCTCGCCGCCGAGCGAGGCTGCCATGCGCTCCAGCACCGTGTGGCCGAATCCCCGCCGGGTCGGCGGCGCGACGCGCGGGCCGTCCTGTTCGCGCCAGACCAGCCGCGCCGCTCCGCCCGCCGGTTCGGGCTGCCATTCGATCGCCACGACGCCGGCCGGCGTCGTCAGCGCGCCGTGCTTGGCCGCATTGGTCGCCAGCTCGTGCAGCGCCAGCCCGACGAGCTGTGTTGCCTGCGGCGCGAGCGTGACGGTCGGGCCGCGCGCAATGAAGCGCTTGCCGTCGAGCCCGCCGAACGGCGCCACCTGCAGCGCGACCAGGCTGCGCAAATCCGCTCCCTGCCAATCGCTTTCCACCAGAAGGTCGTGGCAGAACGCCAGCGCCTTGATGCAGCCGGCAAACCGCTCCTCGAACTGCTCGAAGCTGTCGGTCTGCTTGCCGATCTGGCGCACCATCGCGAGCACGACCGCGAGCACGTTCTTGGTGCGATGGGACAACTCGCGCGTCGTGAAGGCGAGATGCTCCTCGTACTTCTTGCGCTCGGTAATGTCGCGCGCAATCGCCTGGATGGCGTTTGGCTTGCCGGAGCGATCGAACGACAGCCGCGAGCTTGTTTCCAGCGTACGGGTTTCGCCATTGCGCCCAACGACCTGCATCTCGTAGCGGGTTTCGGCCGCTTCGCCCGAAAGCTTGCGCTGCAGCATGTCGCGATGCTTGGCGAGTTGTTCCGCCGGCACGTAGCTGCCGAGCCGCGTGCCGATCAGCTCTTCCGGCTTGTAGCCGAGCAGCCGCTGCACCGCCGGATTGGCTGAGGTAATGCGAAAATCGAGGTCGAGCGTGAACACCAGGTCGTTCGCGTTCTCGACCAGCGTACGGTACCGCTCCTCGCTGTCGCGTAATGCCTCTTCGGTCCGCCGGCGATCCGTGATGTCGATGTCGACCCCGCTATAACGTATCGGGCTGCCAAACTGGTCGCGCACAACGCGCCCGCGCCCGAAGATCCAGCGCACCTCGCCGTCCGGGCGGATAATGCGATACTCGGCGTCGTACTGGTCCTCGCCGGTCGCCATCACGCGCTGGAAATTGCTCACCACCTGGTCGCGATCGTCCGGATGGCGCACGGCGCGCAGCCGTTCGATCGGCACCGGCTGGTCGGTCGGTTCGAGGCCGAGGATGCGGAAGAACTGCGGCGTCGCGCGTACCGTGCGCATCGCCATGTCCATGTCCCAGACACCGATGCCCGCGGAGCGCTCGGCCAGCGCGAGAATGTCCTCGCGCTCGCGCAACTCCTGCTCCACGCTGCGCCACGCGCCATCGGGCGGTGCGCCGGCATGTACCGGCGCCTGAAGCAATCCCCCATCATCCGCCAAGGCGGTACTCCCGAAGATGACTGGCCCGCGCATAGTAAGCGACAAATCCCAAGTCCGAACAGGTCGGAGGAGTTCCATTTCACGGGATAGCATTGGTGACCGCGCGACGATCCGGCGCGGCGGGACGGCTGGTGACGGAACGAGAATGGCAGTCTAGGTTCCCCTCGAGAGCCGCTCGGGGCGCGACGCTTCTCTTCCGGATGCATGAGCGGACGTGGGGCAGTTATGCGGGGGCCGTGCGGCCTTGTGGTCTGCGTGGTGGCGTTGGTGCTCGGTGCGGCAGGCCCGGCGCCCGCGCGCACCCTGATTATCAACGCCAACACGTCCGATCCCGCGCCGCGCGCCGCCTGGAGTGCGGCGGTCGCGGCATTCGAACGCGAAAACCCGGACATCCAGGTCAAGTTCAACATCTACGACCACGAGAGCTACAAGAAGTCGATCCGCAACTGGCTGACCGGCGCGTCCCCCGATGTCGTGTTCTGGTTTGCCGGCAATCGCATGCGCGGGTTTGTCGAGCGGAAACTGCTCACCGACGTCAGCTCGCTGTTCACCGCCGACGTGACCGCATCGCTGCATCGTCCCGCACTCGATCTCGTCACCGTTGGCGGGCGGCAATACGGCGTGCCGTATTCCTATTATCAGGTCGGCCTCTATTTTCGCGCCGACCTGCTGCAAAGCGCCGGGATCGCGCAGGCGCCGCGCGACTGGAACGAATTGCTCGCCGCCTGCGACAGGCTCAAGAGCGCCGGGATTGACCCGGTCGCGATCGGCTCGAAGGATCTGTGGCCGACGGCTGCATGGTTCGATTACCTCAACCTGCGCACCAACGGTCATGCGTTTCACATGGCGCTCATGGCAGGAACCATCCCGTATACCGATCCGCGCGTGCGCGCCGTGTTCGACAAATGGCGCGCGCTGCTCGAGCGCGGCTGCTTCACCCGGAACCATGCATCGTTGAGCTGGCAGGAGAGTCAGGCGCTGCTCTATCAGGGTCGCGCCGCCATGATGCTGATCGGCAACTACATCGTTCCGAATTTTCCATCCGGGCTGCGCGAGAAGATGGATTTCGCGCGCTTTCCCACCATCGACCCCGGGGTCGGCCGCTACGAGGATGCGCCGATGAACTCGCTGCACATCCCGGCGGGCGCGAGGAACAAAGACGGGGCCAGGCGATTTCTCGCCTACGTGCTGCGCGCCGACGTGCAGGAAGCCATCAACCGCGCCCTCTCGCAGCTGCCGGTCAATCTGAAGGCGGGGGTCGCCGACGATCCGTTTCTGGCCAAGGGGCAGGCGCTGCTCAGGCAAGCCGACGGGCTCGCGCAGTACTTCGATCGCGACACCAGCGAGGATCTCGCGCTCATCGCCATGAAGGGGTTTCAGGAATTCATGATCGAGCCGGAGCGCATCGAGTCCGTACTCGCCGCCATCGAGCAGGCGCGCAAGCGCATCTACGGGCATTGATGCCACATCCGCCGCGCGCGATGGATAACGCGTCCGCGCCGCCCGGCCGGGGCGCGCTGTCGGACTGGTGGTGGCGCAATCAGCGCGCGCTTACGCCGTTCATCCTGCTTGCGCCGGCCTGCCTGTTGTTCGCGGTTTTCGTGCTCTACCCGATCGCCGCGAGCATTCGGCTCTCGCTGCACGATTGGGACGGCGTCGGACCGCAAACATGGGTCGGTCTGGCAAATTTCGCCGAGCTGTTCGGCGATCCCGTGTTCTACACGGCGCTTGCCAACAATTTGTGCTGGCTCGCGCTGTATCTGCTTGCGCCGGTCTTCGGCTTGGGGCTCGCGTTGTTCCTCAATCAGGATGTGCGCGGTATCCGTGTGGTTCGCTCGCTGTTTCTGTTTCCGTTCGTGATCAGCCAGGTCGTCGTCGGCTTGATCTTCGCCTGGTTTCTCAATGCCGAGTTCGGCTTGCTCAATCGGTTGCTCGGCTCCGCCGGCCTACCCGCGGTCGCACCGCTGGAGAGCGGACGCTGGGCCATTTTCGCCGTGATCCTTGCGGGGCTTTGGCCGCAAACCGCGTATTGCATGATCCTTTATCTCACCGGGCTGACCGGCATCCGGCCTGAGCTGATCGAGTCCGCGCGCATGGACGGCGCCAGGGGCGGCAGGTTGCTGTGGCATGTGGTGCTCCCGCAGCTGCGCCCCGTGACATTCATCGCCGCGATGGTCTGCGTGGTCGGGGCGCTGCGCAGCTTCGATCTGGTGGCGATCATGACGGCAGGCGGGCCGTACAACTCGACGATGGTGCTCGGCTATTACATGTACGAGCAGACCTTCCTCAGCCTGCGCTACGGCTACGGCGCGGCCATTGCGGCGGTGCTGTTCGCCCTGATGGGCGCATTCGTCGGGCTGTTCCTGTGGCGTCTGCTCCGGCGCGAGGCGGCCTGAGCCATGTTTCCTGCTCCGGTCGCTCGCGCATCGCGCCTCTCCCGCATGGGATACCGGGCCGCGCTGTTCCTGAGCCTTGCACTCTGGCTGCTGCCGCTTGCGGGGGTCGCGCTCACCTCGGTGCGCTCGATCGACGACCTCACCCGTGGAAATCTCTGGGGCTGGCCGAGCGAAACCCGGCTGGTCGAAAACTATGCGGCGGTTTTCAGCGACTCGCGCATGGCGCAATTCATCCTCAACAGCGTGCTCATCACGCTTCCGGCGGTGGCCGGTGCGGTCGCGCTTGCCTGCATGGCGGGATTTGCGCTGGCGAAATTCCGCTTCCGCGGCAACCTGCTGCTGTTCGTCATTTTCATTGCCGGTAATCTGGTTCCGTTCCAGATCCTGATGATCCCGGTGCGCGACATCGCGATCGAGACCGGCATCTACGACACGCGCTGGGCGCTGATCCTGTTCCACGTCGCGTTCCAGACCGGCTTCTGCACGCTGTTCATGCGCAACTTCATCAAGCAGCTGCCGGACGCGATGCTCGATGCGGCGCGCATCGAGGGGTCGAGCGAGCTTGGAATTTTCTGGCACATTGTGCTGCCGCTGGTGCGGCCCGCGATCGCGGCGATCGCCGCGCTGACCTTCACGTTCGTGTGGAACGATTATTTCTGGTCGCTGGTGCTGGTGCAGTCCGACGACGTCCGCCCGCTGACCGCGGGGCTGCAGTCCCTGCGCGGGATGTGGCTTGCCTCGTGGAACCTGATCTCGGCCGGCTCGATTATCGCGGCGATCCCGCCGGTGCTGCTGTTTCTCTTGATGCAGCAGCACTTCATTGCGGGGCTGACGGCCGGCGCCGAAAGCGACTAACTTGCGCACATGCTCCTCGCCCTGCCCTTCCCCAATTTCGACCCCGTCCTGATCCAGCTCGGACCATTCGCGATCCGCTGGTACGCGCTCGCCTACATCGCCGGGATCCTGATCGGCTGGCTCTATGCCCGCGCGATCATCCGCAACGAGCGGCTGTGGGGCGGACCGGCGCCGATGACCGCCGCGGATTACGACGACTTCATCCTGTGGGTAACCCTCGGGATCATTCTCGGCGGGCGCATCGGTTACGTGATGTTCTACAATCCCGGCTACTTCGCAGACCATCCGCTCGAGGCACTGCAGCTGTGGAAGGGCGGCATGTCGTTCCATGGCGGCTTCACCGGCTGCATCGCCGCCGTGGTGCTGTTCGCGAAGAGCCGCGGCATTCCCGTGCTGTCGCTCGGCGACGTCACCTGCGCGGTCGGTCCGATCGGCCTGTTCCTTGGCCGGCTAGCGAACTTCGTCAACGGCGAACTGTGGGGCCGGCCTTCCGACGTGCCGTGGGCGATGGTGTTTCCGAGTGGCGGGCCGCTGCCGCGGCATCCGAGCCAGCTTTACGAGGCGGCGCTCGAGGGAGTGCTGCTGTTCGCCGTGCTCGGGCTGCTCATTCGCGCGGGCGCACTGAAGCGCCCGGGACTCATCATCGGATGCTTCGCGATCGGTTACTCGCTCGCGCGCTCGTTCTGCGAGCTGTTCCGCGAGCCGGATGCGCAGCTCGGATTCCTGTGGAACACCGTCACCATGGGCACGCTGCTGTCGGTTCCGCTGCTGGCGTTCGGCATCGTGCTGATCGTGATCGCGCTGCGCCGCCGGCCGGACGCCACGACCGCATCATGACGCCGCTGGAAGGCGAGATCCGCCGCATCGTCGCAATCGATGGGCCGATCCCGGTCGACCGCTACATGGCGCTTTGCCTCGGCCATCCGCAGCACGGCTACTACACGACGCGCGATCCGCTCGGCGCAGCCGGCGATTTCGTCACCGCGCCGGAGGTGAGCCAGATGTTCGGCGAACTGATCGGCGCGTGGGCCGCGACGGTGTGGCGCCAGATGGGCTCGCCGCCCAATGTGCGGCTGGTCGAGATGGGACCCGGGCGCGGCACCCTGATGGCGGACGCACTGCGCGCCGCGCGCGCACTGCCGGAGTTTTACGCCGCGCTCTCGGTGCACTTGGTGGAGACGAGTCCGGTGCTGCGCGCGCTGCAGGAGGGGACGCTCGCGAATGCCGGCGTGCCGATCGCCTGGCATCACGCCCTTGAAGAAGTGCCCGCGGGGGCGACCATCGCGGTCGCAAACGAGTTCGTCGACGCGCTGCCGATCAGCCAGTTCGTCAAGGATCGCGACGGCTGGCATGTCCGCACCATCGGCGTCGTCGACGGCAAGCTTGCGTTCCTCGCCGCGCCCGATCCGATGCTGAACAAATCCGCGGCGGATACGACACCGGTCGGCACAATCCTCGAACGCCGCTATGACCGGCCGGTCGCGCTGCTGGCGGGGCGCATCGCACAGCACGGCGGTGCGGCGCTGATCATCGACTACGGCCATACGGAAAGCGGCTTCGGCGACACGCTGCAGGCGGTGCGCGGCCACGCGTTCACCGATCCGCTCGAAGGTCCGGGGGAAGCGGACCTGACCGCGCAGGTCGATTTCGCCGCGGTGGTCATTTGGGCGCAGCACCAGGGCGCCGTTACGCGGGGGCCGATCCCACAGGGCGAATTCCTGCGCCGGCTCGGGATCGAGCAGCGTGCCGCGCGCTTGAAAGGTAGCGCCACGCCGCAGCAGGCCGCCGACATCGACGCCGCCGTGACGCGGCTGACAGCGCCGGATCAGATGGGCGAGCTGTTCAAGGTGCTGGCGATCGCCGCCCCCAAGCTCGGACCGCTGCCGGGATTTGACAGGTAAGCATCAACCCGGCATTCCGGCCGGGCATGATCCAAGCGGCTTCCCTTTCCTCATTCGCAAACATCCGCCACGCGTTCTTCACGCGCCAAGGGGGCGTGTCGGACGGCATTTACGCAAGCCTGAACGGCGGCATCGGCTCGCGCGATGCGCCGGAGAAAGTGCGCGAGAACCGCGCCCGCATGGCGGCCGCTCTCAACGTTGCGCCGTCGCATCTCGTCACCTGCTATCAGGTGCATTCGCCCGACGTGATCGTCGCCACCGATCCGTGGACGCGTGAGAATGCGCCGCGCGCGGACGCGATCGTCACGCGCGCGCCGGGCCTGGCGATCGGCGTCACCACGGCGGATTGCGGGCCGATCTTGTTCGCCGATGCGCAAGCCGGCGTGGTCGGCGCCACGCATGCGGGATGGAAAGGCGCACTCACCGGCGTGCTCGAAGCCACGATCGCGGCAATGCAAAAGCTGGGCGCGCAACGCGGCCGCATCAATGCCGCGCTCGGGCCGATGATCCGCCAGCCGAGCTACGAGGTCGGCGCGGAATTCCTCGAGCGGTTCAGAGCCGCGGATGTCTCGAACGACCGCTTCTTTGTTCCCGCCGCGCGCCCCGGCCATGCGATGTTCGATCTGCCCGGCTACATCAGATGCCGGCTCGAACGCGCTGAAATCGCGAGCATCGAGGACCTGCGTCTTTGCACCTATGCGGATCCGGAGCGCTTCTTCAGCTACCGCCGCACCACGCATCGCGCCGAGCAGGATTATGGCCGTCACGTCAATGCGATTGCGCTGACCCAATAGCATCTTGTTTGCGCTCGATCTTTCCCGAAAACCGGTATCCATCCCCGATCGTTGTCGAGGACATGCTTTTCGGGATCGCGCACTGGACCATCGCGGAATTTGGCGCTACCCAAGTCCTGGCGGGTGACGGAGGCTCAAGATTTCCGCGCCGCGCCGCAGGGTGGTGTCAGGGTGATGAGGTCGGGGCAGAAGCGCGCGGATGCGCGCAGTGTCGCATGCGCGTTTGCCGCGCTGCTGGCCGCGCTTGCCTCCGGCTGCACCACATCCAACACCTCGAACGCATCGCTCACAACGTCTGCCGCATCCGGCGCCACCATCGCGTTCGAGTCGATCGACGGCCCGCCGGTCGGCATTTTCAACCGGCTGGTCGACAACCTCTCCTCCGAGGCGCAGGCGCGCAATCTCGCGATCGCCTCGCGCGAAGGCGCCGCGAATTATCGCGTGCGCGGCTATCTCGCGGCGCAGGTCATCCGGGGGCGCACGCACATTTCCTGGGTGTGGGACGTCTACGACGACGACAAGCTGCGCGCCTTGCGCATCACGGGCGAAGAGGCCGGGGGCCGCGGCGGCGGCGATCCGTGGAGTGTCGCCGACGAGCCGATGCTGCGCCGGATCGCCCGCACCAGCATGGATCGGTTGGCCGCTTACCTCGGCAACCCGGCCGGCCCGCTCGACTCGGATGCATCGACCGCCATCGCGGCAACGCCGGAGCCGGAGCCGCCCGCCAAGCCGCGGCGCCGCCCGCGCTCGGCCGCCACCCCGACTGCGGCCGAACAACTCGCCCTGTCCGCCAGCCGCTGAGGCGGTTCTGCGGTCTCTGTTAACCGCCTGAAAAACCTTCGGGACAACCCCGCGAGGGCGTATTGCCGCACCGCAGGCGGCTTGTTATCACCCTGCCGCGCACAGCGGAGACCCCGGGCAATGGCGGCGAATAACGGAGCGATCAAGCTCGTCGCCGGCAACTCGAATCGCGCGCTGTCGGAAGCGATCGGCGCCTATCTGCAGACCCCGCTCACGAAGGCGGAAGTGCGGCGCTTCGCCGACATGGAGATTTTCGTCGAGATCAAGGAAAACGTGCGCGGCGCCGACGTGTTCGTGCTGCAGTCCACCTCGTTTCCGGCGAACGACCACCTGATGGAGTTGCTGATCATCATGGATGCGCTGCGCCGCTCGTCGGCCAAGCGGATCACCGCTGTCATCCCGTATTTCGGCTATGCGCGGCAGGACCGTCGCGCCTCCGGGCGCACGCCCATTTCGGCCAAGCTGGTCGCCAACCTGATCACCAACTCGGGAGCCGACCGCGTGCTCACGGTCGACCTGCATGCCGGGCAGATCCAGGGCTTTTTCGACATTCCGACCGACAACCTGTTTGCCTCGCCCGTGATGACGCGGGACATGAAGGAGCGCTTCCGCGGCCAGGACGTGACCGTGGTCTCGCCGGACGTCGGCGGGGTGGTCCGCGCGCGCGGGCTGGCCAAGCGCATCAACGCCCCGCTCGCCATCATCGACAAGCGGCGCGAGCGCGCCGGCGAGTCCGAAGTGATGAACGTGATCGGCGAGGTGGCCGGCACGACCTGCATCCTGGTCGACGACATCGTCGATTCGGGCGGCACGCTGGTGAATGCCGCCGACGCGCTGATCGAACAGGGCGCGACCAACGTTTACGCCTACATCACGCACGGCGTGCTCTCGGGCGGCGCGGTCGCGCGCATCACCGCTTCGCGGCTGAAGGAGTTGGTGATCACCGATTCGATCCAGCCGACCGAGGCGGTGCGCGTTGCACGCAACATCCGCGTGCTCTCGATCGCAACCCTGCTCGGCGAAGCGATCAACCGCACCGCGGGCGAAGAGTCGGTGTCGAGCCTGTTCGACTAGTGTTTCCGGTCGTCCCCGCGAAAGCGGGAACCCAGAGTCCCGAAAAGAAAGAACTGGATTCCCGCTTGCGCGGGAATGAGCGGGGGCGCCGCCGAGGCCACCTATTTGCGACAAAGTGACTCACTTTGCGCCGTCCACTGAATCTTTTGTGATCGACCGCTTGTGGACGACTCGCGGCAATTTTTGGAGCCGCGGACTCGCGCGGCTATATTCGATTCATCAAGTGATTCGGCCCACTTAACCGGGTCACGCCGCGGGCCAGGTCTCCCGCTGTTGCATCACGGTGCGCGTGCGTGTGCCCACCAACCAAGAACAGATACGTGGACCCGCCATGTCGCTGATGGAACTGCGCGTCGAGCGCGAGAACAATCCGGTCGATGTGGTCGAGCGGCTCGCTTCGCTGCACGAATGGGCGTTCGACCGCGCCGGCGACGACGAGATCGCCATCTCGGTCAAGGGGCGCTGGACCGACTATCACGTCTCATTCACCTGGATGGACGACATCGAGGCGCTGCATCTTGCCTGCGCGTTCGACCTGAAAGTGCCGGAGCCGCGCCGCGCGGAAGTCCTCGGCCTGATCGCCCTGGTGAACGAGCAGCTCTGGGTCGGCCACTTCGACATGTGGGTGAAGGACGGCATCATCATGTTCCGTCACGCGCTGCTGCTCGCCGGCGGCGTCGAGGTCGCGGGCCGCCAGTGCGAGGCGCTGCTCGACGCCGCGCTCGATACGTCCGAGCGCTATTTCCAGGCGTTCCAGTTCGTGGTCTGGGCCGGCAAGCCGGCGCGCGAGGCGCTCGACGCCGCGATGTTCGAGACGTCGGGAGAGGCGTAGCTCTCCCGCGTCATTCCGGGGCACGCCCAACGGGTCCGCGCGAAGCGCGGCCCGATGACAGGCTCCGGCGTTGGCCCGGAATTCATAACCCCGAAAAGCTGCTTGACGCACCGGCCGTGCATTTTACCAGCGCTTGTGGTTATGGAATCCGGGCTCGCCGCTGCGCGGCGCCCCGGAATGACGGTGAACATTATGCCCGCTTCCCTTACGGATTTCTCCGGCACGCTGATGCTGGTCGGCGCCGGCAAGATGGGCGGCGCGATGCTGCAAGGCTGGCTCGCGCTCGGGCTTGATCCGAAGCAGATCGCCATCGTCGAGCCGAAGCCCTCCGCCGAGATCGCGGCATTGCGGGCGCGCGGCGTGCGCATCAACCCGGTATCCGTCGACGACGCGCGTGTCATCATCATCGCCATCAAGCCGCAGGACGCCGCGACCGTGGTGCCGACGCTCAAGCTGTTCGCCGGTGCCGGCACGCTCGCGGTCTCGGTCATGGCCGGCAAGACGCTCGGCTACCTCGAAAGCGCCCTGCCCTGCGCGATCGTGCGGGCGATGCCGAACACGCCGGCCGCGATCGGGCGCGGCATCACCGTCGCGGTTCCGAACGCCGGCGTCACGCAGGATCAGCGTGCGCTGGCAGACGTATTGCTGGGTGCAGTCGGCGCAGTCGAATGGGTCGCGGATGAAGCGCTGCTCGACGCCGTGACGGCCGTGTCGGGCTCGGGACCGGCCTATGTGTTCCTGCTCGCCGAAAGTCTCGCGCGCGCCGGCGCTGCAGCCGGATTGCCGGCCGATCTTGCGGCGCGGCTCGCACGCGCGACCGTGGCCGGCTCGGGCGAGTTGCTGCACCAATCGCCGCTCGATGCCACGACGTTGCGCCAGAACGTCACCTCGCCGGGCGGGACCACCGCGGCCGCACTCGGCGTGCTGATGGCGGCGGACGGTCTCGATCCGCTGATGGAAAGGGCGATCGCGGCTGCGACAAGGCGTTCGCGCGAACTGGCGGGATAGCGGCCTTGGAATGGTCCTGTTTCAGGGACTATTCTGGCCTCATGTCCGCTCGTCCCCGCGCAAGCGGGGACCCAGGGCCGAGAACCGGATTTCCGCTGGAGCCGGTGCTCGGGCCAGCCGAAGGCTGGACCCGAGTACGGGAATGAGCGCAGAGCGTGTAAGGAGCCCGCCATGGCCCGCAAGACGCAACGTTCCAAGGCCGCGCCGAAAAGCGCCCCCACATCACCGCCCGGCGCCACCGCCCGCGATAAAATCATCGCCGCATTCATGGCGTTGCTGGCCGAGCAACGGTTCGAGCAGATCGGCTTCGGCGACATCGCGGCGCGCGCGGGTCTTTCGCTCGCGGCCTGCCGCGGCGAATTCGGCTCCACGCTGGCGATCTTCGCCGCGCACATGAAGGACCTCGACCGCAAGGTACTGGCCGGCTCCGGCAGCGACATGGCCGAGGAGCCGCCGCGCGAGCGGCTGTTCGACGTGCTGATGCGCCGCATCGAGGCGATGGCGCCGCAGCGCGAGGCGGTGCGCTCCTTGATGAAGTCCGCGCAGTGCAATCCGGCCCTCGCCTTCGCGCTCAACGGGCTCGCGGTGCGCTCGCAGACCTGGATGCTGACCGCAGCCGACATCGATGCCGCGGGGCCGCGCGGCATGATCCGTGCGCAGGGGCTCGCGATGCTGTTCGCCTCGGTGCTGCGCACCTGGGTCGACGATGAGGACGAAGGCCTCGCCCGCACGCTCGCGGCGCTGGACCGCGCGCTCGCCCGTGGCCAGCGCTGGTCGGGCATGCTGGACGATCTCTGCCGGTTTAACCCGGCGCGCTGCGTGCGGCGCCGGCGGTATCGTACCGAGGACGAGGAGCCGGCGGCGGCTTAGCGTTATCTCCGCTCATGCTCGCGAAAGCGGGCATCCAGTGCTTTGCAAAGAACTGGGTCCCCGCTTCCGCGGGGACGAGCGTAAACCCTACACCGGCACGCGCACCGTCGCGCGCAATCCGCCCATCGGGCTGTCGCCGAGCGTGATGTCACCGCCGTGCGAGCGCGCGATGTCGCGCGCGATCGCCAGCCCGAGACCGGTGTTGCCTTCGTCCTGATTGCGCGCGTCGTCGAGCCGCATGAACGGCCGGAACACCTCCTCGCGCATCTCGGGGGGAATGCCCGGGCCGTCGTCGTCGACGCTGATGGTGACCCAGCGATGATCGCGATGGCCGGTGATGGAAATCTCCTTGGCGAAGCGCGCCGCGTTCGACACCAGGTTGCCGAGGCAGCGCCGGAACGCGGCCGGCCGCACGGTGACGATCGGGTGGCCGTAGAAGACGGCGCCGGTTTTGTGCCCGTGGCGTTCGGCGTCGGCCTTCAGCTCGTCGAGGAACGCCGCCATGTCGGTCGGCGCGGATGTCTCGCCGAGGTCGCCGCGCGCAAACGCCAGATAGGCCTCGAGCATGCGGCCCATCTCGTCGACGTCCTTCTTCATGGCGTCGATTTCCGGTCCCGAGCCGAGCAGGGCCAGCTCCAGCTTGAAGCGCGTCAGGATCGTGCGCAGGTCGTGCGACACCCCGGCCAGCATGGTGGTGCGCTGCTCGATGGTGCGCTCGACGCGGCGCTTCATCTCGATGAAGGCTTGTGCGGCGCGGCGCACCTCGCGCGCGCCGCGCGGCTTGAAGCCCGGCACGTCGCGGCCTTTGCCGAAGCTTTCCGCGGCGTCGGCGAGCCGCAGGATCGGCTTGATCTGGTTGCGCAGGAACAGGATCGCGACAAACAGCAGCACCAGCGACGTGCCGATCATCCACCACAGGAAGATCTCCGAGTTGGACGCATAGGCCGCGCTGCGCTGCGCGAATACGCGCATCACGGTGTCGTCGAGCCGGATGCGGATCTCGACTAGGTTGGAGCGCCCGACCGTGTCGATCCAGAAGGGCCGACGGATCTGCTGGCTGATCTGCTGCGACAGCGCCTGATCGAGCAGCGAGAAGAACGGCTTGGGGCCGGGCGGCGGCAATTCGGACACGGGGAGAAAATCGACCGACAGGCCGAGGCGCTCGAGCGCGATGCGGCGGATGGTGAGGCGCTCGGGGTCCTGCGGATAGGCGCGATAGACATCGATCAGCGCCGAGATGTCCTGCGTCACCGCGGCCGAGAGGCGGCGCGTCACCGTGTTCCAGTGCCGCTCCATGAACACGAACGCGACCACGGACTGCAGCACCACCATCGGCGTGATGATGATCAGCAGCGCCCGGCCGTAGAGGCCGGTCGGCATCATTCCTTTGAGCCAGCGCGTGAACCAGTCGTAGGAAGACGAAACCACCCCGGCCGCGGAGCGCAGCCGCGCGAGTCCGATGTCGAGCGTGGTCATGGCGCGACCACCAGGCGATAGCCGATGCCGCGCACTGTCTGCACGAACAGCGGGTTCGCGGGATCGCGCTCGATCTTGCGCCGCAGCCGGTTCACCTGCACGTCGACCGCACGCTCATTCGCGCCGCCGCCGTTGCCGGCCAGCGCCATGCGCGGCACGGTCTCGCCCGATACCGCCGCGAGCACGCGCAGCATGTCGCGCTCGCGGTCGGTCAGGTGGATGACCTCTTCGCCGCGCTTGAGCTCGCCGCGCGCGAGATGAAACACGAAGTCGCCGAAGCGCGCCGTCTCGATCGCGGGCGCAGGCGCCGGAATGGTGCGCTTGAGGATATTGGCGATGCGCAGCGAGAGCTCGCGCGGCTCGAATGGCTTCGGCACGTAGTCGTCGGCGCCGAGTTCGAGGCCGGCGATGCGGCTCTCGGTCTCGGCCTTGGCGGTCAGCATCAGAATCGGCACGGCCGAGGATTCGCGCAGCGACTTGGCGAGTTGGAAGCCCGTCTCGCCCGGCATCATCACGTCGAGCACGAGCAGGTCGAACGACAGGCTCTCCAGCTTCGCGCGCGCTTCGAGCGCGCTGTTTGCGGTGGTGACACGGTAACCCTCGGCGAACAGATAGCGCGACAACAGATCGCGGATGCGCCGGTCGTCGTCCACGACGAGCAGATGCGGAGCGTCGTCGGGAAGTGCGACCGCGGGTCCGACCATCATCCCCCTCCCGGCATCAGCGTGGCCGGCGCGCGCGATCCGCCCGGGCAATAAAGCGCAGCACGCCCTCGCGACTCTCGTCGTCGACCATTGCGGCAAGGAAAGCGCGGGCCGCCTCGTGCGCGTTGGGGCCGAGCCCCGCGAGCGCGCGCGTGATCCGCGCGGTCTGCAGTCCGGCGAGCTTCATGGCGAGCTGCTCGCCCTTCGGAGTGACGAAAAGGAGGCGATGGCGGCGGTCGTCCGGACCTTCTTTCTGCACCACGTAGCCCTCATCGACGAGCTGCTTGAGCACGCGCCCGAGCGATTGCTTGGTAATGCGAAGAGTCTCGAGCAGGTCGGCGACCTTCAGGCCTGGGTTGCGATTGACGAAATGTAGCACCCTGTGATGCGCCCGGCCGAACCCGAACTTCTCGAGCACGTGATCGGGGTCCGACACGAAGTCCCTGTAGGCAAAAAACAAAAGCTCGATCAGGTCCCAGATCGGCTCGCCTTCGGCACGGCTTTCGGGGTCCGCCGAGGCGGCGGCTCGCTCGGCTGCTGGAGAAAAAATTATGTCAGCCATGTTGACATATTTCTGTTTGATTGTTACTCTACAGCCGTCATTCACGAAAGGATCGTGCTTAGATCGTCGTTCCGGGCAGGTTTTACCGCCCGTCCGCGACGCGAAAATCCGAACCGGCTAAACATTACCCCAGACGCGGCCAATGACGCAAAACGCGTTGCGGCGGCACGGCGCCAACGACGGACCAGCCTCATGAACGCCCACCAGAAGATCGAGATCGCCTTTTCCCGCAGCCCGGCGAGCAACCCCCTCGCTGCCGATGCGCGCGCCGCATTGCTGAATGATCCGGGTTTCGGCCGTGTCTTCACCGATCATATGGTGACCATTCGCTGGACCAAGGATCGCGGCTGGCACGATGCGCAGGTGCGCGCCCGCGAGCCGATCTCGCTCGACCCGGCGGCCGCCGTCCTGCACTACGGGCAGGAGATTTTCGAAGGCCTCAAGGCCTACACCCGCCGGGACGGCAGCATCGCGTTGTTCAGGCCCGAGCAGAATGCGCGGCGCTTCCGCGCCTCAGCCGTGCGCATGGCGATGCCGGAGTTGCCCGAAGCCCTGTTCCTGCAGGCCATCGAGGAACTCGTGACGATCGACGCGGCGTGGATTCCCGACGGCGAAGGCAGCAGCCTCTACCTGCGCCCCTTCATGGTCGCGACCGAGGCCTTTCTCGGCGTCCGCCCGTCGCACGAATGTCTCTTCGTCCTGATCGCCAGCTCGGTCGGCTCCTATTTCAAGGGCGGCGCCAAGGCGGTCACGGTCTGGCTGAGCGACCGATACACGCGCGCGGCCGAGGGCGGCACCGGCGCGGCCAAATGTGGCGGCAATTACGCCGCCAGCCTTCTTGCCCAGGCCGAGGCGATCGAGCAGGGCTGCGATCAGGTCGTGTTCCTCGACGCCGCCGAGCATCGCTGGGTCGAGGAACTCGGCGGGATGAACATCTTCTTCGTGTTCGACGACGGCTCGATGACGACCCCACCGTTGAGCGGCACGATCCTGCCCGGCATCACGCGGGATTCGGTCATCACGCTCGCGCAGCGCGAAGGCCGGACGGTGCGCGAGGAGCGTTACAGCATCGAGCAATGGCGCGCCGATGCGGCAAGCGGCAAGCTGCGCGAGGTTTTCGCCTGCGGTACCGCCGCGGTCGTCTCGGCGATCGGCAAGATCAAGAGCGCGAACGGCGACATCGTTATCGGCGACGGCACCGGCGGCCCGATCACCGCCGCGCTGAAGGCCACGCTCGTCGGCATCCAGCGCGGCGATCTCGCCGACAGCGAAGGTTGGGTGCGCAAGGTCCGCTGATCAGGATCGTTGCCGCTTTTCCGTCGCGAGGCGGCGGCGCAAGATCACCGTTCGTCCCCGCGAAGGCGGGGACCCAGAGCCCGAAGCTGTGAGTTTCTTCGTATACATCCTCGCGAGTCAGCGAAACGGCACGCTGTACATCGGCATGACGGACAATCTGGTGCGCCGCGTATGGGAACATCGGGAAGGGGTCGTCGCTGGATTCACTCGGGAGCACGGAGTGAAAATGGTGGTGTGGTACGAGGTGCGTGAGACGCGCGAGTCCGCTCTTATTCGCGAGCGCCAAATGAAAAAATGGAATCGGGCCTGGAAGCTTCGGGAGATCGAAGCCACAAATCCAACATGGCGTGATCTCTGGGACGAGATTACAGCATAGCAAAACCTGGGTCCCCGCCTTCGCGGGGACGAAAGGGCAAAACTAGTCCGCGCTCAACCCGCCCGCGCGGATGACCTCGGCCTGTTTTGCGACCGCGCCCGGAAGGATTTTCGCCAGATACTCGCGCGTGCGGCGTTCCGGCGGCATGATCTCGACACCGACGGCCTCCAGGCGTTCGCGCACGAAGGCGGACTCGAGCGCCTTGTTGGTCGCCTCCGCGAGACGGCGTGCGATGACCTCCGCCGTGCCCTTGGGAAATGCGAACGAGCTCCACGTGCCGCAATCGATGTCCGCGAGCCCTTGCTCCTGCGCGGTTGCGAGATCGGGCAGCACGGCCGCACGGTTCGGGCTCATTATGGCAATCGCCTTCACGGTGCCCGCCTTGACCTGCGCGGCCGCGGTGGAAATCTGGTCACAGATGTAGTCAATCCGGCCGGCGAGCAAATCCTGCAAGGCGAGCGCCGAGCCGCGATACGGCACGTGGGTGATCTTGGTGCCCATCGCGTGATCGAGCAGCAACGCGCACACGTGCATCCCGGTCCCTGCGCCGGCGCTGCCGAACTGCATCTTCTCGTGGTTCTGCTTTGCGTAAGCCACGAACTCGGCGAGCGTGTTCGCGGGAAAATCCTTGCGCGCGAGCAGGATTCGCGCCGAGTCGGCGAACGCGATCACATGGGTGAAATCGCCGAGCGGATCGTACAGCGTCTTCTTGCCGTTGATCGCGGGCACCAGCGTCAGCGTCGCGTGGCCGCCGAGCAGAAACGTGTAGCCGTCCGGCGTGCCCTTCGCCACGCGATTGGCGCCGGTCATGCCACCCGCGCCGCCGACGTTCTCGACGATCACCTGCTGGCCGAGCGCTTCGCTGAGTCCCGCCGCCATGATGCGGCCGACCGTGTCGACCGGTCCGCCCGCCGCGTAGGGCACGATCATGGTCACCGGCCGCGTCGGCCAATCCTGCGCGAAGGCGGTGAACGAAAAAGTCAATGCAACCGCGAGCGCCGCGCCAATGACACGCATGGGACTTCTCAATATGTGATCACCACCAGCCGGTCCGTCCCCGACTCCGCGCCCCACGCCTCGCCCGGCCGGCCGAGCATCTGGCGCACCGCCGCGCCGCGCTTGTTCGATGGAAAGCTCTCGAACTTTTCGCTCGCCGGATCGAAGCGCAAAATGGCATTCGCGATGAAGTCCGTCACCCAGACTTTGTCCTGATCATCGACATAGACCGAGTAGCAGCCGCTCTTGCTGTTCGGCAGCGCAAATGTTTTCCACGTTTTCGCGGTCGGATCGTAGCGCCCAAGCTCGCCCGAATGCCAGAAGCTCACCCACAGCACGCCCTTGGAATCCGACCAGACGCGGCGCGGCCCGACACCGGGCTTCGGCGGCTCCACGATCGTCACGCTGCCGCTCGTCGTATCGACCCTGGCGAGATAATCGCCGGCAAGCGACACGAACCACACCTCGCCCGCGGGCGTGCTCGTGATGCCGTAGGGACCGTAGCCTTTGGGCGCCTTCCAGGCATCGACCTTGCCGCTCGCCGGATCGACGCGCCCATAAACGCCGGCCTGTCCGGTGAACCAGAGCTTGCCCGACTTGTCGAAAGCCGCCGTGTTGAGGTTCGCGTTGTCGAAACCCGGCGGGAGGGGAAAGAGCTTCACCTCTTTGGTCTTTGGATCGACGCGCGCGATCGCATTTTGCCCGCCCTCGGTGATCCAGGCAGCGCCCTCGGGTCCAACGATCACGCCGTGCGGGGAGGCCTTGGGCCCGAGCTTGATCTGCTCGACCTTGCCGGTTTTCGGATCGAGAATGCCAAGCGCGCCCTGGCTTTGCGCCGTGTACCAGACGGTGCCGTCGGGTGCGGCCGCGACATCGTGCGGATGCGCGCCGGCGGGAACCGGGAAATACGTAACGCGCGTGTCGGCGGATGCTCCCGCGCCGAATGTCAGGAACGCCGCGAAAGCCGCGGCGGCGCAGCGCATCATCGTCTCCTCCCTCAATCCATCGCCGGCTTTATGCCGGTCGTCGTGCTTCGTTCACTCAGCGGCGCCGGGCCTGCGCCCCGCTTGCCGCCAGCGTTGGGCCGCGGCATCGTCAGCCTGCCGCGCCTCGACCCAGCCCGCGGCGCCCGCGCGCTCTTCCTTTTTCCAGAACGGCGCGCGGGTCTTCAGATAGTCCATCAGAAATTCCGCCGCCGCGAAAGCCGCCTCGCGGTGCGACGAAGTCGCCACGACGAGCACGACATTATCGCCGGGAACCAGGCGGCCGTAGCGGTGAATCACCGTGACGCCGAACAGCGGCCAGCGCGCCTGCGCCTCCTCGACATGCCGCAGGATCTCGGCTTCCGCCATGCCGGGGTAGTGCTCGAGCGTCATCGCTTCGATACGGTGACCCTCATTGTCGGCGCGGCAGACGCCCGTGAACGTCGCAACTGCGCCGATGTCGGTGCGGCCTTGCGTCAGCTCCGCGATTTCGGCACCGATGTCGAAGTCCTCGCGCTGCAGCCGCACTGCCAAAGCTCAGCCTCCGGTCATCGGCGGGAAGAACGCGATCTCGCGCGCCCCCGCGATCGCGGTGTCGGGCTTTACATGCGCGTGGTCAATCGCGGCGCGGATCACCTTGGCGTTCTCGAATGCATAAGCGTATTCCTCACCGCGACGCGACAGCCACGCCATGAGCTCGCCGATCGTGCGGACGTTCGGCGGCGGATCGATCTCCTCCTCCGGCTTGCCGACACGCTCACGCACCCAGGCGAAATAGAGCAGCTTCATATGGCCTTCCGTCGTCCCCGCGAAAGCGGGGCCCCAGTAAACACAAACATAAGATAGCCGGCGCCGCTGCGCCACACACGACGTCTCTCGTTTACCGGAACGCGCGCCGGAGCCTGTCATCGGGCCGCGCTTCGCGCGGACCCGTTGGCGGGCGATGACGGCGGTGTCAATCCTTGATCAAATGCTGCACCCCGGCGCGGAAATAGTCCCAGCCGGTGTAGAGCGTCAGCAGCGCCGAGAACCAGAGCAGCCCGACGCCGATATCGGTGGTGATCGGCAGGATCGTGTCGCCGGCTTCGCCCGCGATCAGGAATCCGACGGCGAGCAATTGCAGGAAGGTTTTGTATTTGGCCAGCTGTGTGACCTTTACGGTCACACGCAGCTCGGCGAGATACTCGCGCAAGCCCGAGACCAGGATTTCGCGGCACAGGATGACGATCGCGGCCCACAGTGCCCAGCCGCGGATGGTGCCGTCGGCGGCGAGCATCAACAGGCACGACGAGACCAGCAGTTTGTCGGCGATCGGATCGAGCATGCGGCCGAAGCTCGATTGCTGGCCGTAGGTACGCGCCACATAGCCGTCGAGCACGTCGGTCAAGCCCGCCGCGATGAAAATGAACAGGGCGACCCAGCGCAGCCAAAGCCCGTATCCCAGGATCGCCTGGAAATACATGCAGGCGACCACGATCGGCACGGCACCGATGCGCGCGTAAGTGAGCAGGTTCGGCAGCGCAAAAGCCCGCGCCGACGAGGCCGGATTCGTCGTCGTGGTCATGCCCGAAAAGAGCACTTGCGGGAGCACGGCGCAACCGTGGTCTGGGAATGGCTGGGGCGCGGCTGACCGACCGTCAGGCGCGCGCGGCGGTTTCGTGGAAGAAATCGTAGATCTTGCGCGCGGTTTCGGCATTGATTCCGGGCACATGCTCCAGATCGGAGACGGAGGCCCGTTCGATCGCCTTGAGCGTGCCGAAGTGCCGCAGCAACGCGCGCTTGCGCGTCGGCCCGATGCCCCGGATCTCCTGCAGGCCCGTTTCGCGCATGTCCTTCTTGCGTTTCTGGCGGTGCGAGCCGACCGCGAAGCGATGCGCTTCGTCGCGCAGCCGCTCGACGAAGTACAATACCGGATCGCGCGGGCGCAGCCGGAACGGCTCGCGCCCTGCCATGAAAAAGGTCTCGCGCCCGGCATCGCGCTCCGGCCCCTTGGCGATGCCGATCAGCGGCACATCGGTGACGCCGAGCGCGGCAAGCGTTTCGCGCGCCGCCGCGAGCTGACCCTGCCCGCCATCGATCAGGACGAGATCGGGCCAGGGGGAGTCGGCTTCACTGTCGTGCTCTTCGCTCTCGAGGGACCCGGTCACCCTCTCGACACCCTCCCCTGAAACGGGAGAGTCGGCGCAAGCGGGTCCAGCCGTAGAAGGGAGCGGCGCCTCGCTCAGCAGCCGCTTGAAGCGCCGCGTCAGCACCTCACGCATCATGCCGAAGTCGTCGCCCGGCGTGAGCGTTTCGGAGCGGATGTTGAACTTGCGATACTGGTTTTTGCGGAATCCTTCCGGGCCCGCGACGATCATCGCGCCGACCGCGTTCGATCCCTGAATGTGGCTGTTGTCGTAGACTTCGATGCGGCGTGGTGGCTTTGGCAAGCCGAACGTGGCGGCGAGCGCCGCGAGCAAGTTCTGCTGCGACTGCGTCTCGGCAAGCTTGCGTCCGAGCGCCTCGCGCGCGTTGGCAGCTGCGTGATCGACCAGCTCCTTCTTCTCGCCGCGCTGCGGGATCGAGACCTCGACCTTGTGCCCGCTTTTCACGCACAGCGCTTCGGCGAGCAGCGCGCGGTCCTCGATCTCGTGCGAGAGGAAGATGCAGCGCGGCGGCGGCTTGTCGTCGTAGAACTGCGCAAGGAATGCGCCGAGCACCTCGCCCGGCTCGAGCGAGCGGTCGGCGCGCGGGAAATACGCGCGATTGCCCCAGTTCTGGCCGGTGCGAAAGAAGAACACCTCGACGCAGGAGTAGCCGCCCTGCTGATGCACGGCGAACACGTCGGCATCCTCCACGCCGCGTGGATTGATGCCCTGGCGCGCCTGGATCGCCGAGAGCGCCGCGAGGCGGTCGCGGTAGATCGCGGCGCGCTCGAAATCGAGCGCCGACGATGCCCTTTCCATCTCGCCGGCGAGCTCTTCCTTGACGGCGCGGCTCTTGCCGGAGAGGAACGACTTCGCCTCGCGCACCAGCTCGGCATAATCCGTATGCGAGATCTCGCCCGTGCACGGCGCCGCGCAGCGCTTGATCTGATGCAGCAGGCACGGCCGCGTGCGGCTCTCGTAGACCGTGTCGGTGCACGAGCGGATCAGGAACGCGCGCTCCAGCGCCGTGATCGTCCGGTGCACGGCCTGCGCGGAGGCAAACGGCCCGTAGTAGTCGCCCGGCTTCGAGCGCGCCCCACGGTGCTTGGTGATCATCGGCGGCGTCTCGCCCGCCGTGATCAGGATGTAGGGGAACGACTTGTCGTCGCGCAGCAGCACGTTGAAGCGCGGGCGCAGCCGCTTGATCAGGTTCGCCTCGAGCAGCAGCGCCTCGGTCTCGGTCGTGGTCGAGACGAACTCGATCGCCGCGGTCGCGGCGATCATGCGCATGATGCGTGCGGTGTGGCCGGCCTCGCGCGCATAGGAGACGATGCGCTTGCGGATGCTCTTCGCCTTGCCGACGTAGAGCACCTCGCCTTTCGCATCGATCATGCGGTAGACGCCGGGCGCCTTGGGGGCGAGCTTCGCATAGCGCTGGATCGCCGCGACGCCGCCCGCCAGCGGTCCCTCGGCCGGTGCCGCGTTCTCCTCGATCGCGGGCAGGCTCGATTCCTCTTCGACTTCGTCGTCGAGGAGGTCGATGTCGGGCTCGATGTTGGCTTTGGGGTCGTCCGGCAGCATGGGGGCAAAATAGGGATTCGGCGGCGTGGGGGCCAGTTGTCATTCCGGGGCGAGGGCGAAGCCCGAGAGCCCGGAATCCATAACCCCGACCAGTGGTTATGGATTCCGGGCTCGCCACTTCGTGGCGCCCCGGAATGACAGCGGCGCTTATTTGGCGTCGTGGAAAATGATCCCCAGCGTGTGTCGCGTCCCCTCGCGCAGGCGGCTCACCCCATGGCGCATGGTGACGCGGTAGAGGCCGCGCGTGCCCTGCACCGGCCGATGGTGCACCGGAAAGATCACGCCCTCGCCTTGGCGCAGCGGCACCACCTCGGCCCGCGATTGCATGCGCGGACGCTGCTCGGTCAGCACGAACTCGCCGCCGGAGAAATCCTCGCCCGGCCGCGACAGCAGGAAGGCGACCTGCAGCGGAAATACCAGCTCGCCGTAAACGTCCTGATGCAGGCAGTTGTAGTCGCCGGCGCCATACTGCAGCAGCAGCGGCGTCGGCTTCGCCTGTCCGGCCGCGTGGCAGCGTTTGAGCCAGGCCGCGTGGTGGGCCGGGAAGCGCTGGTCGATGCCAAGATGCCCGTTCCAGCGGTTCGCGATCTCGGCGAGCGGCGGATAGAGCGCGGCGCGCAGCGACGCCACCGTGTCCGGCAGCGGATAGGCGAAATACTTGTACTCGCCGCGGCCGAAGCCGTGGCGCGCCATGATCACGCGTGAGCGGTAGATGCGGTCGTCCCCATAGCGCGATGAGAGTTCGGCGCACTCGTCTGCACTGAGCAGCGCGCCGGTCGTCGCGCAGCCATGTGCATCGAGTTCGCTGGCGATGCGCGCCCAGTCGAGCGCGGCAACGCGATCCGCGATGGCATTCTGTTCGGGCTTTCGGGCGTGCGCGGCACGGCTCATTGGGATCTCCGTAGGTCACGATATGGCGAGCGGACCGCGGCACAACCACCCGATTTCAGAGCTTCGCCGCGTTGATCCCCGCGATGCGGCCGAACACGGTTGCGGTGAGCAAGCCATTCCCGGACAGATAACCGGACGGCTTGGAACCCGACACGCCGACCGCTGCGCCACCGGCGGCGAACAGGTTTGGGAACGGTCTGCCCTTCAGGTCCAGCACGCGCGCTTGGCTGTCGATCGCAAGCCCGCCCTGCGTATGAAACAGCGCGCCGGTCACCCTGACGGCGCAATACGGCTCAGCCAGTCGCTTGTCTGGCGCGAACATGCGGCCGAAACGGTCGGGGTTGCCGCCCCCCGCAGTGATCTCATCGAGTTCTCCGCGCAGCGCATCCGCAGGCACGCCGATGCGCGCGGCCAACTCATGGATCGAGGCCGCCGTGATCAGCGCGCCCGCTTTCTCGGCATTGCGGAAATCCTCGAACTGCCGCGCCACACTGGCGATGCGCGCGTCGAAAATATCGAATGCGACACGGCCAGGCTGGCGCAGCACCTCGGCGGCCGCTTCGGAATAGCCGAGCGCCTCGTTGTGAAAACGCCGGCCCTGCGCGTTCACCTGAAAGCCGCCCTCGGTGATCGCCGCCCAGGTGATCAGGATGTTGTGCGGCGTCGCGACCGAGCCGTGGCCCTGATAGCCGCTCAACTGCGACAACCGCGCACCGAGCGCCTCGCCCCATTTGACCGCGTCGCCCTGATTGCCGGGATGGCCGAAGTAGAGCGCATCCGCCATTTCGGGGATGTGGCGCCGCACCAGCTCCGCGTTGCCGCCGTAGCCGTTGCAGGCAAGCACCAGCGCGCCGCAGCCGATCGTCTCGCCGCCCGCGATCTCAACGCCTTCGATGAACCCGCCCTCATCGGCGAACAGCGTTTCGCATACGCGCCCCGTCAGAATCGGAATGCGGCGCGCCTCGACGGCGCTGCGCAGCCGGTCGATCAGTTCCGCGCCGGTGCGGCTCGGCAGCCCGTGCATGCGATGCGCCGAATGCCCCGGATAGTTGAAGTCGGCGATCACCTCGAACGGCATCGCGTAAGCGTCGGCCAGCCATTCCACCGTCGCGCCAGTACCGTTCGCGACCACACGCACCAGCTTGGCGTCAGCTTCGCCATGCGCCTTGCGTGCAATATCCTCCGCGAACAGTTCCGCTGAATCTTCGATCCCCAGCACCCGCTGAAAGCGCGTACCCGCCGCCGGAATGAGCCCGGCCGACAATGCCGTCGATCCCGCCGGCACCGCATCGCGCTCGATCAGCACCGGCTCGACCCCTGCCTCGCTTGCGGCGAGCGCCGCGCACAAACCCGCCGCGCCGGCGCCGATAATCAGCACCGGCACTTCGCTGCCGAAATCGGCGTCCCCGGCCGGCAGAACCGAAGTCATTCGGCAACGCCCGTGTCCGGCGTCTGCCATGCGAGATGCTGGCCGCCGTCGACCGCGAGGGTCACGCCGGTCACGCTGCGCGCCTGCGCCAGGTAGATCACCGCGGCGGCGATTTCGTCCGCGCTCGGCCCGTGGCCGAGCGGCACCGCGGCTGCCTGGCGCGCGAAATCCTGCTGCTGCTGGCGTGCGCTTGGCATGGTCGGGCCCGGCGCGACCGCGTTGACCCGCACGCCGGGCGCAAGCGCCTGCGCCAGCATGCTGGTCGCGGCATGCAGCGCGCTTTTCGCCAGCGTGTAGGACAGAAAATGCGGCGTGAGCCTGAACACGCGCTGGTCGAGGATGTTGACGATCGAGGCGTTCGCGCTCTTTGGCGCCTGTGCGGCGAACGCCTCGCTGAGAAACAGGGGCGCTCGCAGATTGACTGCGAATTGCCGGTCGAAACGCTCCCGGTCGAGCGAACCGATCGCATCGGGCTCGAACGTGGCGGCATTGTTGACCAGCAATGTGAGCGGCCCGATGGCGTCCACCGCCGCGGGGACGAGCGCCGCTACCGCCATCTGATCAGAGAGATCCGCCTGCACCACGGCGGCGCGCCCGCCGCCGCGCGCGATCTCGCCGCGCAGGCGCTCTGCTTCGGCAGCCGAGCGGTTCGCCTGGATGGCAACGGCGTATCCGGCCTGATGCAGCGTCAGCGCGATCGCCCGGCCGATGCGGCGTGCCGCCCCCGTCACCAGCGCGGCGCCTGGAACCTGATCGGGCATGTCAGCGCCTGCACTTCATGGTGAATCGGATTCCCGTCAGCCGCCGCACGATACACGTTCGCTTAAGCCTACGCGCAACGAGCCCGCGCGATCGCGGTCATTTTAAGAAAGTTTAACTCAAAGGCCGCGAAGGTGGACGCGGGCGGAAGCGTCATCACGGGGCGGGGATGACCTTTGCGGGCGGCGGGCCGGTCGAAGCCGGATCGCCGCCCGGCGCCCACTCGCAGGAGCGAAAAGATGACAAGAACACTCTTCCGCGCCGTCGCGCTCGCCGCCGCGCTGATCACCACGCCGGCCGCGGCCGCCGATCTCTATTACGGCAAGGCGCCGGCCTTCGCGGCGGCGCCGTTCAACGGCTACAACTGGAACGGCGCCTATGTCGGCGTGAACCTCGGCTACCAGTGGGGCAAGGTGACCAACTGGGGCGGGAGCGAGCCGAATGGCGTCATGGGCGGCGGCCAGGTCGGTTTCAACTGGCAATTCAATCAGTTCGTGCTCGGCCTCGAAGCCGACCTGCAGGGTTCCGCCGCCGAGGGCACCTTCGCGGCCTACAAGTTCGCCAACCCGTGGTTCGGCACCGTACGGGGCCGCGCCGGTTACGCGATGAACAACGTGCTGATCTACCTCACTGGCGGCCTTGCCTATGGCGGCGGCCGCGCGGAGTTCGCCGGCGCGAGCGAGTCACAGACGCATCTGGGCTGGACCCTCGGCGGCGGCGTCGAAGTCGGGCTGACGCCGAACTGGTCGGCAAGGGCGGAATATCTGTACGTGCGGCTCGACGACCGCAGCTACGTGCTGACCGGCGTCAACAACGGGTTCTCGTCGAACGTGTTCCGGCTCGGCGTGAATTACCGGTTCTAGCCCATCTCCTCTCGTCCCCGCGAAGCGGGGACCCAGCCCCCCATCCTACTCTCCCCCGCAAGCGGAGGAGGGATGAAGGGAGCGGGCTTGCGCGGGAACGAGCGGTCGGAATGTCTAAGCCGTCACCCGCGTCTGCTCGAACGCCGGCACGCGCGACGCGAAGTCATCCAGCCACTTCACCAGCTGTGGACAGCCCTCGCGCCATTTGCCCTCGAAGCGCAGATCGCCGTAGCCGAGCGCACAAGCGAGCGTGATCTGCCCGACGTTCGGGATTGCGTCGAGTTGCGGCGGCGCGGCCTCGAGCACGTCGAGCGCGCGCTGCACTTTGCCGCGCTGATGATCGATCCACTTCTGGACAGCCATCTCGGGCGGGCGCCAGCGTCCTTCGTAGACCAGCAGGATGCCGGCATCGAGAATGCCGTCACACAGCGCCTGCAAGGTCAGCGCCGCAAGGCGCGCATCCGGCTCGCTCGGAATGATTTTGCCGCCGCCGGCGCGGTGATCGAGATAGTCGAGGATCACCGGCGAGTCGTAGACCACCGTGCCGTTCTCGAGGATCAGCGCGGGAATCTTTCCCAGCGGATTCTGCTTGCGGATGGAATCGCTCGCGTCGGTCGGATCAGCCTTCTCGATCCTGACTTCCTGGTCGAAGCCGAGGATGCCGATCGCGAGCTTGATCTTGCGGCCGAATGGCGAGGGCGGCGAGGAGCGCAGAATCATCATTTGGGAATCTTTCAGCCACGGCGCTGGTCGCGCGTCAGTTCACATGAAACAAAGTCAGGTCAGCCGGTGATGACCAGGTTCACGGCCTTGGGGCCTTTGCCCTTCTTGTCCGGCTCGACCTCGAACGAGAGGCGCTGACCTTCGTTGAGCGATTTCATGCCGGCACGCTCAACCGCCGTGATGTGCACGAACACGTCGCGTCCGCCGTCGTCCGGCTTGATGAAGCCGTAGCCGCGCTCGCTGTTGAAGAACTTGACCACTCCACCCTGCGCCATCGGGAAGCTCCCTTTCCCAATTGCCCCGCCGCCGGCCCCACGGCACGGCGGCTCGGCCGGACATTCCAAGGGAAAGGCGTCGGCACCCCGATGTCATTTCCGCCGGCCCCCCGAGGGAGGCGGAACGTCAAAGCCAGCACGCTAGAGTAGACATCAACCCGGACCCGGTGGAAAGAGGCGCACCGCCGCATCGTCTTCACGTTTCGCCGGTCAGCCAGCCGATCCGGGTGGCGCCTTGGCCGGCAGCGCCGGCCAGGACCGCGGCAAGCGCCGGCAGGAGCACGCCGAGCTCCCCCTCCAGCTTCCACGGCGGATTGACCAGGATCAGGCCGCTGCCGCGCAGGCGCTCGTCGCTCTTGCCGGGCAACGTCAGCTCGGCGCGCAGCATGCGCGCAATGCCGAGCCGAGCCATGCGGCGCGCAAAGCTTGCGCTCTCGCGTGCATCCTTGATCGGGTACCAGAGCGCATAGATGCCGGTCGGCCACTTGCGATGTACGGCCGCAACGCCCTCGGCAATGCGATCCGGCTCGTCCGGCTGCTCGAACGGCGGATCGATCAGCACCAGCCCGCGCCGCTCCTTCGGCGGCACATAGGCGTTCAGCGCCGTATAGCCATCGATCTCGACCGCCTTGACGCGAGCGTCACCGCGCATGCGGGCGGCCAGCGCTCGCGCGGCCGTCGGCTCGCGTTCGCAGGCGATCAGCCGGTCTTGCGGGCGCAGCCAGCACTGCATCAGCGCGGGAGAGCCCGGATAGATTTTCAGTGCGTCGCCATTCAACGCGCGGACCGCGTCGAGATAAGGCGAAAGCAGCTGGCGCAACGCGGGCGCGAGCTCTGCCGTCATCAGCTTGCCGATTCCCTCGCGCCATTCGCCGGTGCGCGCGGCTTCCGGCCCGGCAAGATCGTACACGCCCGCGCCTGCATGCGTGTCGATGACGCGGAAGGCGGCCGGTTTTTCCTTCAAATGCGCAATGATGCGCGCGAGCACCGCATGCTTGACGACGTCGGCAAAGTTTCCGGCATGGAACGCGTGGCGATAGTTCATCGCCTTCGCCGTAGCGCAAACCCGCAGCGCGAGCCAAGCGGCCAGTCGGCAAATTTCTCCCGCTCATACCCGTCCCCGATCAAGCCGGGGTAAACTCCAGCGGGCATCCAGAGCCTGCTCTCAACAAGCATTGGGTCCCCGCTTTCGCGGGGACGAGCGGAGTTCACCTCGGGCCGTTACGCGCCCCCGCGCACCGGCGGCATGTTGAGCTTCTCGCGTTTGCAGGCGCGCTTGTCGATCTCGGGACACTCGCGGAACTGCAGGTCGCGCGAGAGACAGATGCGCACCTCGCTCAGGCGCGTTCCCCCGCATGTGACAGCGATCCCCGCGCGGTTCATGCCGGGATTGGCCGCGATGAAGGCCTCTTCCACCTCGTCGGGCGATACCGTCAGCGCGGCCTTCGGCTCGAGGAACGCGGGCGGGATCTTCACGCCCGCGCGCGCCTTGCGGATGGTCTCGAAATAGCCGCGCGCCGGCAGGCCGGAGCAGACCCCGTGCTTGTCCCACTCGTGGAAGATCAGCCGCGGCGCCGGCATCAGATCGAGCATCGACGAGACGATATTACGGTCGAGCCGCGGTGCCGGGTTCTGGCAGAATTCCGGAAAGCCCTTCTCGTATTGCGGCCACAGGCCGTGCACCACGAACGAGAACGGTCGCGCGCCGCACTGTTGCGGTGGGGCACGCTCGCCAGCCTGCTCGCAGTAGGACGGCGACCAGGAGAGCGCCAGCACGTAGAAATCGAACTTCCCCGGCTCGTTCTGGCGCGCGTCTTGGGCGGTCGCGCCGCCGGCCGTGAGCCACAGCCCAAACAGTGAACCAGCAAAGCCAAGCCATAATCGGCGCATGGACGCCTCCTCACTTCCCCGTTGCACCGGGGAAAAGGGTAACCCACGGCCGTGAACATAGCAAGAACATTCGCGAACATGGCATGGACATCCACAGGGCGCCTCTTCGCCCTGTGGAAATCCCGGCCCCTCGCGATGCAGACCGCCTAAGGCCGCGCCATGCGGCAGGACGGGTTGTAGGCCCAGTTGCGGTCGAGGCCGACGACACACCACTCCACCCCCCAGCCGACCCCGAGCCAGCCCGAGGATTCCAGGATCGAGTAGTGGATCGCATGACGCCTGCCGTCGGAGATGCGCACGACACCGTTGCAAAAACGACGCGGGATCGCCTGGGGGGCGCCGCGCCACGGCCGAAACGCCACTTCGCGGATGCGGTCGATGCCGACAATTTCCAGGTTGGATGCCCAGTACTCCGCTTCCTTGTGGCCGAATTTGGAGGAGATCTGGGTCAGCACGCTGCCGTCGTCGCACAACGGTACCAGGGCATCGTAGCGTGGGCCCGAAAGCCAGAAGTTGAGCTCGAAGATGCTCGCGGCGTTCGCCGGCGTGGAACAGGCAACGATCAAACCCGCGAGCAGGCCGAGACAGCGGCGCATGACGATCCCCCGAATGACGGGACGGTGCCGCGCAGGTGCGTAAGGGTCAAGGGCCGGCGCCCAAAACCCCGCAGAGTGTGGCGGTTTTACCCGCCTTGTGCGGGCTGACGGCTGGCGCGTTCGCGCCGTTCAGGCATCGCGTCGGCGGGCAACTCCGAGATTACGCACGGCGTGTCGGAGAACTGCCACGACGTGTTGTTGAGCACCATGCCGCAGGTGGCGATGCGCGCGCCTTTCGGGGTTTGCAGGCACACGCTCGTCCCGAGCTCGTAGTCGCGCCCCTGCGAACGGCAGGTGCACTCGGCCGCAAGCGACGCATCGCTCGCAGCGATCAGAGAGAGGACGGCAAGGTACGCCCGGCGCATGCGCCGATGATAGCACGGTGCGGCGAATATCAGAGGCCGGCGTTGCGGTAGGAGGCGCAGACCTTCGTGGCGGCCGCGGACTGCTGCGCCTCGAATTTGGCGAAGCTCGCGCGCAGGCCGGGATCGCGGATCTGGGTGATGGCGCCGCAAGCGCCGCTGGCCGAGGAGCCGGCCGGACCGGTCACGACGGCGATGAGGAGGGCTGCGAAGGCGGCAAAAGCGAGGGCGCGGTTCAGTGTCATGGCAGGTCCCCTTCTGGCCAGGACGGTATGGTTAACGATTAGTCGTCGCCCGGCGCGCAAAGGTTCAAAGGCCAGTCTGCCGCGCGGCTGGCACACGATTACGGCGATAAGCCGCTGTTCGCCAAAGACTTTTGTCTTGAAACCTTAACCCGCAACCTTACCCACGGCCGCGGATTGGGGACGTGACGGCGTCGAACGGGCGCTAATGCCCGGCGAAGCTGATCAGCGTGCGCACCGGCACGTTGAGCCGGCGCAGTTTCTCGGCGCCGCCGAGCTCCGGCAGATCGATGATGAAGCAGGCGGCGAGCACCTCGGCGCCGACCTGGCGCAGCAGCTTCACGGCGCCTTCGGCGGTGCCGCCGGTCGCGATCAGGTCGTCGACCAGCACCACGCGGTCGCCCTTTTCCACCGCGTCGACATGCATCTCCATCTCGTCCGAGCCGTATTCGAGCAGGTAGGCCATGCGCACGGTCTGGTGCGGCAGCTTGCCCTTCTTGCGGATCGGAACGAAGCCGGCCGAGACCTGATGCGCGACCGCGCCGCCGATGATGAAGCCGCGCGCCTCGATGCCGGCGACCTTGTCGATCTTCGCGCCGGCCCACGGCTGCACCAGTTCGTCGACCGCGCGGCGGAAGGCGCGCGCATTGCCGAGCAACGTGGTGATGTCGCGGAAGATAATGCCGGGCTTGGGATAATCCGGGATCGAGCGGATCGCGGCGGCAAGATCGTTTTCGAGCACGGGTGAGGTCATTGGTTTCTCGTCATTTCCGGGGCGGCGCCTAAAGCGCGTTTACGCGCGTCTGCGACGCGCTATGGCGCCGAGCCCGGAATCCATAACCACGATCATCGCCAACAATCTACTGCGGTGGTTATCGATTCCGGCTCTCGCTATCGCTCGGCCGGAATGACGAGCCCCCTAGCCCGGCAGCCAGCGCCGCGGCGTCTCGCGCTTGTCGTCATAGGCCGCCTCGAACACGGGCGCGGCGAGCGTCGACTGGATGTGCAGCGTGCCGGTCCCGCTGTTGGCAAAGCCATGCTTGATTCCGGCCGGCACGATCATCAATTGGCCGGCCGTGAGCGTCGCGTGGGTCTCGCCGACCCACACGTCCGCCTCGCCATCGAGCACGTGCAACACCTCCTCGACCGCATGCAGATGGGTCGGCGCGCCATGACCCGGCTCGCACCATTGCTCGAACAGGCAGAGCTGCGTGCCGCCGTTCTGCGCCGAGACACGCATGCGCGTGAGCACGCCCTTGCGCCATTCCTCGCGCGGCGCGTTGTTCAGATCGACGATGCGCATGGCCATTCCCCCATTGCGGAGCGGAGCACTTTGGCCAACGATGGCGATGGGCACAACCGGGGAGGCCACCGATGTCCGTTCAACCGCCTGCCGCGCCGCATCGCGTATCGATCGCGGATATCGAAATTCCGTTCTGGCGGCTTGTCGTCATCATGATCAAGTGGATGTTCGCGGCGATCCCGGCTGCGATCATCTTCTCAATCATTGTTACGCTTATCACGCTTGCGTTTTGGGGAACGGTTATTGGGTTGGTCGGCGGTCTAAACATCCCGGGCGTGAAGATGTAGCGGGCTGGTAGCCCGGATGGAGCGCAGCGAAATCCGGGTGCCCACTCGCGGCGCGCTTCTCCGCATTGCGCCATAGCGCGTCGAAGACGCGCGGAAACGCGCTTCAGGCTCCTTGCGGACTACGGACGCCGCGGCACCCTGCCCGCCACCGCGTCGAGCTTCTTCATCAGCTCCGGATCGCGCGCCTCCGGCGCCGTGATCAGCGCCGCATCGAGCGCGCGGTGGGAGCCGATCGGACCACGTCATTCATGTCGCAGGCCGGGCCCGGTCGAAAATCAACCGGTTGGTTATTCAATTATAGGTATGATATGGAAAAACGGCGCAACCTTATTAGCGCGGGGCACATCTCATGGCACCGAAGAACGTTGCCGCTTTCGCTGCAGCAGCGCTATTGGCGGGTCTAATCGCCTTCGAGGGAGGCCGGCCCGTACTGGCGCAAACTCAGCCGAGCCCACCCAAGGCGATTCTTCCGACCGCGCCTAGCCCCGCGATCGCGCCCGTTCCACTGGTCCCTCGCCCGTTGAAGCGCGAAGAAAGCATTCGTGACGACCGTCCGAAGGTAGAAACCAGCGCACCCAGGAAAGGCGCCCCCCCAATTGTGCCCACTGCGACTTATGATGTTGGGGTGATCCCGGGCACGGGGTGGTGCCCGGCCGGTTCGGAACTGGTCTGGATCTACATGGACGACGAAGATCATAACAATGCCAACAGCGCATCCGGATGGATCGGCGCGACCGTCGCGGATAACAATACCAGATTCATATTTTGCCGGGTTGACGGGTCCAAGTTCGCGGCGGTGGAAGGCGCTTACGCTGTGCTGCAATTGTCCGCCCAATGCCCTCCGAATTCATTCTCGTTCAGCCGCTATTTCGAAAACGAGCACAACAATAATCAAAACACTTATTCCGGAAACATCAGTCCAAATAACCAATACGAGACCGCAACCGGTACGCAGCTGTTTTTCTGTTTGTTCGTACCCAACCCGTTGCTGCCTGGCGGCTCGTTCCCCGATCTTGGAATGGAGTATGGGGTGTTCGCAAGGAACTTGCCCACGAGCGGGCTAGCCAGCGGCCATCTGCATATAGACGACGAGGATAACGGCAACGGAAACTTTTTTGACCTACCCTACTACGCGATGGGATCGTGGACGACACAGATTATCTGGGGCACTAACAACACGGACATCTCGATTGCGAAGGTCAAAAACGCACCGCCCCCGCCGCCGCATTGCCTCCCGAAGCTCACCCGTTATGACGGAGTGCCGGTGAGCGCATCGTGGGACAACCAAAACTGCTTCATCAAGCACGTCGTGGCGGGAGCGACGCCGTTCATCTGGAACAATGCCTATTATGTCACAGCCGACAAATCGCAGACGTGTTTGCCGGGAACGGGAAATTGGGACTTCGCTAACTGCAAGTTCATGCCCAAGCCGTCAGGAGGTTTTCTCTATCATGATGCGTTCTACGTGCCGCCCGCGGCCGGAAACGTTTGCCCGACGGGAATGACGATCAACGGCCCTAATTGCGTAATAGCGGCGCCGTGGGGTACACATGCGTTCGAGTACCAAAATACCTGGTATTTTACTACGCTGTTCACGTGTAAAGACGGCTCTTATGACTCCGCTAATTGTCATATCATGACAGCGCCGCCGAGCGTGACGGCGTTCATTTACAACAACGCGTTTTATTACCACGAATAAGCCGCTCACCGCCGAAGCGCGAAAGTGACCGAAGCGGCAGTGCGGCGCTGTTACGCGCAGCCGAGCAACACTCGTCCCGCCACCGCGTCGAGCTTCTTCATCAGCTCCGGATCGCGCGCCTCCGGCGCCGTGATCAGCGCCGCATCGAGCGCGCGGTCGGAGCCGATCGGACACGGCTCATGCTCGCGCGGGAAGTCACGCGCCAGCCGCGCGACCAGCCGCTTCGCCTTCTCGGCATTCGCGGTGAGCACCGTGATGATGTCCTGCACGGTGACGGCATCGTGATCCGGGTGCCAGCAGTCGAAGTCCGTCACCATCGCGACGGTCGCGTAACAGATCTCCGCTTCGCGCGCGAGCTTCGCCTCCGGCATGTTGGTCATGCCGATCACCGCATAGCCGAGCTGCTTGTAGGTGAGGCTTTCGGCCAGCGTGGAGAACTGCGGGCCCTCGATGCACACGTAGGTGCCGTCGCGCTTCACCTCGATGCCCTCGGCCATCGCGGCGTTCGCGATGTGGATGCGCAGGCGTGGGCTGACCGGATGCGCCATCGAGACATGCGCGACCATGCCTTTGCCGAAAAACGAGCTCTCGCGCCTGTGCGTGCGGTCGACGAACTGGTCGATCAGCACGAAGGTGCCGGGCGGCAGCTCTTCCCGGAACGAGCCGCAGGCCGACAGCGACACGAGGTCGGTGACGCCGGCGCGTTTGAGCACGTCGATGTTGGCGCGGTAGTTGATGTCGGACGGCGACAGGCGGTGGCCCTTGTCGTGGCGCGTGAGAAAGACGACCGGCAGGCCGGCGATCTCGCCGATGCGCAGCGGCGCCGAGGGCTCGCCCCATGGGCTCGCGATGCGCTGCTCGCGCACGTTTTCGAGGCCCGGCAGGTCGTAGATGCCGGAGCCGCCGATGATGCCGAGGACCGCCTTCGTCATTGTCACCTCTTGCCGCCGTGCGCTTGCCACACAGGAAACACGAATGCGCCGGCAACTCCATCGCGTTGTGCGCGGCCGCGGCGATCCGGCCGCTACCGGAAATGGCGGCGGATGCCGCCGGCGGGATTGTGATTGAAGCCTGCAAGCGAATACTATCTATAATTGGGACCGGATCAGCAGGAGGAAACGGCTCATGGCGGTACGGCACGGCATTCTCATCGCGCTCGGCGCGCTCGCACTGACAGCCGCAACGCCGGCGCTCGGGGAATCGCAACCGTCCTTCGTCGGCTGCGGCGGCATCAGGCCGACGAAGCCGAAAGTCGAGCCGATATTTCAAATCAGCAACGGTGAGTTCACCAATCTCGGCTTCGAGTGCCAGATGTGGCAGAACTTCATCTACGTGAACTGGCCGGCGCAGCCCGGACTGCGCGGCGTCCCGAACAAGCAGGCCCCGTTCGGCGCGACCGGACCGACCGTGTGGGAGACGTACAAGACCATCGATCAGGTCTTCCTTCCGGGTGCGGCAAATCCGGGATCCTGGGACGTGATCAAGCACCCCGCGACGCTTGCCGCAAAGCTTTCGGCCCAGGTGTCGTCCGGCAGCCTGCGCGTGCTGAAGATGGACTCGAAGGTTTCGCGCGCCGTGCTCGCCAATGTCGCGCGCCAGGGGGCGAGCCTCGATCCCACAGTCCTCAACGCCATCACTCAGGCGGCCGGCGGCACGCTCTACGACCTGGCCGGAAACCCGGTCTACTACGAAGTGGCGATGAACCGCGACGAGTACGAGTACATCGTGCAGAACGGTCTCTATAATGCGAACACGCAAGCCACCTTCGCGCAGACGACCGACATCGTCCTGCCATCCGGCAAGACGCAGTACGGCGAATACGGTGCCCTCGAGGTCAAGGCGGCGTGGAAGATCTTGAATGCCGCCGAGGCCAAGTCGGGCCGTTTCCACACCGTGCAGGCGCTGATCCAGGGTACGTCCGCCCTCGCCCCTGCGGTCACCGTCGGGCTCGTCGGCTTCCACATGTATCTGCCGAACATCGGTCAGGGCGTGTGGGCGACGTTCGCGCAGATCGACAATGCGCCCGTCGTGCCGATCACCGGGTTGCCGATCACCGGCACCTACAATTTCTACAACACGAAATGCGGCGGCTGCCCGGTCAACGTCGAGAACGCCAATCCCGGCCAGGTCATGCAGATGCAGCCTGACGACCAGTCGACGCCGCAACTCAATGCCTACATGCAGGCGCAGATCAAGTTGAAGGCCCCGAAGTCGCCTTGGCAGTACTACAAGATCGTCAACATCCAGTGGTCGCAGACGACGGACGACATCGGCAAGATTCCGGCGCCTTCGATCAAGCCGCTGCCTTACGGCAAACCGCCGAACGACACGGTCCTCAATCCCGTGCTGGAAACCTTCATCCAGCAACCCGGCAACAGCTGCCTCGCCTGCCACCGGACCGCAACGATCGCCTCGACGGCGGCGAACCCGCCGATGACCGCCTACAGCTTCGTGTTCGGCGCAGCACAGACGCCTCCGAGCAACCAGCAGCTCCCGGCCAAGCAATAAAAAAGGGCCCCGCAAGGGGCCCTTTCCATGTCGCCTCGCTCCAAGCTAGTGCGCGTGCACGTCGCGCCACACCTTCTTCTTGGTGAAGTACATCAGCCCGGCGAAGATGAGCAGGAAGATCATCACCTGGAAGCCGATGCGCTTGCGCGCCTCGAGGTGCGGCTCGGCCGTCCACATCATGAAGGCGGCGACGTCCCTGGCGTATTGATCGACCGTCGCCGGGCTGCCGTCGGTGTAATCGACGCGCCCGTCGGTTAAGGGCGGCGGCATCGCAATCGAGTGGCCGGGGAAATATTCGTTGTAGTAGCCGCCCTGCGGGATCGTGACGCCTTCCGGCGGCTTGTCCTTGTAGCCCTTCAGCAGGGCCACGATGTAGTCGACGCCGTGCTCCTGATACTGCAGGAAGGGCAGCGCATCGAGCAGGAACCAGGGAAAGCCGCGCTCGTAGCTGCGGGCCTTGGCGAGCACCGACATGTCGGGCGGCACCGTGCCGTTGTAGAGCGCGCGCGCCTGCGCCTCGTTCTTCCACGTGGTCGGCGGCGGGAAGCGGTCGGCGGGACGCCCGTTGCGCTCGAACATCTCGCCCTGATCGTTCGGGCCGTCCTGAATCTTGTAGTCGGCCGCGATGGTCTGCACCTGCGCCGGCGTGAAGCCGGGGCCGCCCGGATCGGCCAGGTTGCGGAACGAGAGCAGGCTCAGGCCATGACAGTTCTGGCAGACCTCCTTGTAGACCTTGAAGCCACGCTGCAGCTGCGCCTCGTCGAACTTGCCGAAGCCGCCCGCGAACGACCACTTGTTGCGCGGCGGGTGCGGCGTGTCGTGTCCCTGCGCAAAGGCGGACGGCGTCATGACAAGGAGCGACGCGGCGCCGATCCCGATCGCGAGCAGCACGGCGGCCTTCTTCAGCACCGATTCCGAAATCGAATTCGGCAGCGGCCGCGGCGTCTCGATCAGGCCGAGCAGCGGCAGGACGATCAGGAAGTGGATGAAGTAATAGGCCGTGAGGATGCGCGCCGCGATCACGTAACCGCCTTCGGCCGGGCGCGACCCGAGATAGCCGAGCCCCAGGCATACCAGGACGAACACCCAGAAGAATTGCTTGTAGAGCGGCCGGAAGGTCGCGGACTTCACGCGCGAGGTGTCGAGCCACGGCAGGAACGCGAGGATCAGGATCGAACCGAACATCGCGATCACACCCGCGAGCTTGTTCGGGATCGCGCGCAGGATCGCGTAGAACGGCAGATAGTACCACTCGGGCACGATGTGCGCCGGCGTCACGCCCGGATTGGCCTGGGTGTAGTTGTCGGCGTGGCCGAGATAGTTCGGGATGTAGAACACGAACCAGGCGAAGAACAGGCAGAACAGCGCCACCATGAAGCCGTCCTTGATGGTGGCGTGCGGCGTGAACGGCACGGTGTCCTGTCCCGATTTCGGGTCGATGCCGACCGGGTTGTTCTGGCCGACCACGTGCAGCGCCCAGACGTGCAGCACGACGACGCCGGCGATCACGAACGGGAGCAGGTAATGCAGCGAGAAAAAGCGCTGCAGCGTCGGGTTGCCGACCGCATAGCCGCCCCACAGCCACGTCACGATGCTTTCGCCGACCAGCGGGATCGCCGAGAAGAAATTGGTGATGACGGTCGCGCCCCAGAAGCTCATCTGGCCCCAGGGCAGCGTGTAGCCGAGGAAGCCGGTCGCCATCATCAGGAGATAGATGATCACGCCGAGGATCCAGAGCACCTCGCGCGGCTCCTTGTACGAGCCGTAGTAGAGACCGCGGAACATGTGGATGTAGACCGCGACGAAGAACATCGAGGCGCCGTTGGAGTGCAGATAGCGCAACAGCCAGCCGTAATTCACGTCGCGCATGATGTGCTCGACGGAATTGAACGCCATGTCGACATGCGGCGTGTAGTGCATCGTCAGGATGATGCCGGTGACGATCTGCGCACCCAGCATGAACGAAAGGATTGCGCCGAACGTCCACCAGTAGTTCAGGTTCCGCGGTGTCGGATAAACGACGAACGAAGAATGGATCAGCCCGCCGAGCGGCAGGCGCGCCTCGAACCACTTCAGGAATGCGTTATTCGGCTGATACGTCGAAGGCCCGCTCATTCTCTTCAATCCTGGACGATGATCGTTGGGTCAGCCGATGCGGATCTTGGTGTCGGAGACGAATTCGTAAGGCGGCACCGCAAGGTTGGCCGGCGCCGGCCCGCGCCGGATGCGGCCGGAGGTATCGTATTGCGAGCCGTGGCAGGGACAGAAGAAGCCATCATACTCGCCCTGATGCGCGAGCGGGATGCATCCAAGATGGGTGCAGATGCCGATCAGCACGAGCCATTGGTCATGGCCCGGCTTGACGCGGGCCGAGTCCGGCTGCGGGTCGGGCAAGGTCTTGGGATCGATCTTCTGGGCTTCCTCGATCTCTTTCTTGCTGCGATGGCCGATGAAGATCGGCTTCGAACGCCAGAATACCTTGATCACCTGACCTTCAGCGACGGGGCCGAGATCAACCTCGATCGGCGCACCGGCCGCGATCGTCGAGGCGTCCGGATTCATCTGGCTGATCATCGGCCATGCGACGGCAGCGGCGCCGACCGCTCCGACCGTACCCGTGGCGATGTAGAGGAAATCACGGCGTGTCGGTTCAGCCGCAGACATCGTAGTCACAATCAGGCCCTTTCCCCTTGCCGGTCAGCCCGCCCGCGCTGCAGACCATCAAGGACTTCGCCCCACACGGCGCCCCAACGGCGGCGAACGGCAGCGCCACAACCCGGTCCTGGGAAGACCTAAAGCGGCGCGATCCGGCGGCGTTTATTGGCACCCTTGCCGGTCAGAGGCAAGCCCGCACGCATACCCCGTCCGGCGATGAGCGTAAATTGCTCTGGCGACACGATGTTTCGGCTTGATCGCAGCCGATCCGGATGGCCGTAATGGACGATGCAGCTTGCCCTCTATGAGCCCGATATCGCGCAGAACACCGGAACGATTCTACGCCTCTGCGCCTGCCTCGGCGTCGCGGCGCATATCATCGAGCCGGCGGGCTTTCCGGTCACCGATCGCGCGTTCCGCCGCGCCGGGATGGACTACCTCGACCAGGTGACGCTGCGGCGGCATGTTTCGTGGACGGGGTTCGATGCATGGAGACGCGCCGGGAAACTCCGGCTCGTGTTGTTCACCACGCGCGCGACGACCTCCTATCTCGATCACCGTTACGGCGATGACGTGCTGCTGTTCGGGCGCGAGTCCTCCGGCGTGCCCGATGCGGTTCACGCGGCGGCCGATGCGCGGCTCACGATCCCGATGCGGCCGGGGTTGCGCTCGCTCAACGTCGCGATGGCCTGCGCCATGGCGGTCGGCGAGGCGCTGCGCCAGGCCGCCGGCAGCTCCGGCTGATCTGCAATGTTTCGTTAACCCTGCGTCCCGCCAGCCCACCCCATTAAAGCGCACGTAAGCTTGGACCTTTAGTGTCGCGCGTCGATCGCTTGAGACCGTCAGGATGCGCGAAACCGACATTGCCATTGTGGGTGCCGGCCTTGCCGGCTCGCTCGCCGCCACGATGCTCGGCCGCGCCGGCCATTCCGTCACGCTGATCGATCCGTTCGCGAGCTGCCCCGCGGACTTCCGCTGCGAGAAGCTCGAAGAAGCGCATGTCGAAACGCTGCGCAAGGCGGGCGTGCTCGACGCGGTGCTGCCCGCCTCCCTGCGCTGCGATGAAATCTGGGTCGCGCGCCTCGGACGGCTTGCCGAGATCAAGCAGATCACCGAATACGGCATCGACTACAGCACGCTGGTGAACCGGCTGCGCAGCCTGGTCCCGGCCGATGTCGCGTTCGTGCAAAGCAAAGCGACGGATGTTGCCGTCAGCCCCGAGCGCCAGACGCTGAGCCTCGCGAATGGCGAGCAGGTCTCGGCGCGCCTCGTGATCGGCGCGAACGGCGTGATGGCCGGCACGATCGGTGCGCGGCGCGAGATCAGCCGCTGTCATTCGGTCTCGATCGGGTTCGATGTCGATTCATCGCGCTGGCCATTCGACGCGCTCACCTACTTCGGCGAGGACCCGGTTCATCGCGTCGCCTACCTGACGCTGTTCCCGCTTCCCTCCGGCGGGCGTGCCAACCTGTTCGTCTATCGCGAGCTGAACGATCCCTGGCTCAAGCGGCTGCGCGGCAACCCGGCCGCAACGATTGCCGAAAGCCTGCCGCAGCTTGCGCAGTTCACCGGCCCATTGCGCGCGGCCGGCCCGCTCAAGATCCGCCCGGTCGATCTCGCGATGACGGACAATGTGCTCCACCCCGGCGTGGCGCTGGTCGGCGATGCGTTTTCGACCGCCTGTCCGGTCAGCGGCACCGGCGCCGCCAAGGCGCTGCTCGATGTCGAGCGCCTGTGCAACGTCTACGTCCCGGCATGGCTCGCCACGCCGGGCATGAGCGTCGGCAAGATCGCGCAATATTATAACGACGCCGAAAAGAAGCGCTCCGACGCGCATTCCTTCCAGACCTCGGTGTTCGCCAAGCGCGCGGCGCTCGGCCAGGGCCTGCTGTGGACCGCGTTCCGCTGGGGCTATTTCGCGGGATCGCAGGCGCGGAATTTCCTGGAGCATGGCGAGCTCGCCGAAATGGCGGGCCGCGCCGCACCCGCCCGCATTCCCGCTGCCGGTTTCGCGAAGGCCTGACCGCCGAGTGCGGGCGGGATTTATGCTATGGGCTGACGGCCCATGGACACGCAAACCGAAAACCCGTTGCTGGCCGAACGCAAAGCGCGCGCGCGCGCCTGGTTTGAGACCTTGCGCGACGACATCTGCGCGGCGTTCGAGGCTGTCGAGGACGCGCTGCCTGCCGGCGCGCCGTTGAGCGAGCGCGCACCGGGACGTTTCGTGCGCACGCCGTGGGAACGGACCGACCACGCGGGCGTGCCGGGCGGCGGCGGCGTCATGGCGATGATGAAGGGCCGCGTGTTCGAAAAGGTCGGCGTGCATGTCTCGACCGTGCATGGCGAGTTCGCACCGGAATTCCGCGACCAGATCCCGGGCGCATCGGAAGACCCGCGCTTCTGGGCCTCGGGCATTTCGCTGATCGCGCACCCGCACGATCCGCACGTGCCGGCGGTGCACATGAACACCCGCTTCGTCGTGACGACCAAAGCCTGGTTTGGCGGCGGCGCGGATCTGACGCCCGTGTTGGATCGCCGCCGCCGCCAGGACGATCCCGACACGCTCGCCTTCCATGCGGCGATGAAAGCCGCGTGCGATGCGCATGCGGCAACCGCGCCGTACGAGAAGTTCAAGACCTGGTGCGACGAGTATTTCTATCTCAGGCACCGCAAGGAGATGCGCGGCACCGGCGGCATCTTCTACGACTATCTGGAGAGCGACTGGGAGGCGGCCTTTGCCTTCACGCAGGATGTCGGGCGCGCGTTCCTGACCATCTATCCCGCGCTGGTGCGGCGCAATTTTGCGACGCCCTGGAGCGAGGCGGAGCGCGAGGAACAATTGGTACGCCGGGGCCGCTATGTGGAGTTCAACCTCCTCTACGACCGGGGCACGATTTTCGGGCTGCGCACCGGCGGCAATGTGGACTCGATCCTCTCCTCGATGCCGCCTGTGGTGAAGTGGCCGTAGGATTACCGCGCCAGCGCGCCGAGCACCATCAACACGCCGCCGGTGATCACCACCGCATCGAGGATCGCGGTGTGCACGTGTACCGGCAGGCGCTCGACCAGCGCTTTCGCCAAAAATGCGCCGGGGAACGCCACCACGCCGATCAGCAGCGCCACCGCGACCACCTTGGCGGTGACCGCACCGAACACGCCGAACACGCCGATCTTGCCGATGCCGACCATCACCGAAATCGCCGCATCCGTCGCGATCACGGCAGCGCCCTCGAGCCCGACCGCCATCAAGAGCGAGAGCAGGATGATGCCCGCTCCGCTCGTGCCGCCGACGAGGAAGCCCCACAACACCGAGCTTACGGCAAGCCCGCCCTCGCCGAGCGTCAGGCCGCGCTTGCGGGATAATCGCCGCAGCGGCACGCTCAGCGTCAGCATGGAGCCGATCACCAGCATGGCGCCGCGGCCGGTGAGCATGGTGTAACCCCAGGCGCCGATCATCGTGGTCGGCAGCGAGCAAACAACGATGATCGCGGCGCGCCGCCAGTCGATCACATGGCGAAACGCGAACGAGCGGCTGGTGTTGGTGAACAGCGCCGAGATCGCGATGATCGGCACCACCGGTTCGGCGCCGACGATCGGCACCAGCACCAGCGGCATCAGCGCGCCGGTGCCGTAGCCCGCAACACCGCCGATCACCGAGGCGAGTGCCGCCATGGCGGCGATCAAGGACAATTCCGTTGCGGAAAGTTCGGCGAGAGCGGCGAGCACGGGCACCTGTCATGCCCCGCGAATGCGGGGCATCCAGTAGACACGAGTCTCGATGCGAAATCTCTAATCTCTCGGTTACTGGATCGCCCGCATTCGCGGGCGATGACGCTCGGAGAATCAATCCGCGGTCGGCAGCCGCCGCATCGTGAATTCGATGCGGCCGTCGGGCAGTTCGCGCCAGCTTTCGATTTCGGTCATGTAGGCGGGCTTGGGATAGCGGCGGAAAACCTCGCGCGCCTTCTCGCGCGCGGCTTCGCGCGGCAGCGCGAAGGTCTCGCGCCGGAACGCATCGGTTTCGCGCCGGCGCAGTGCTTGTGCCGCGCGCGCGGCGACATCGGCGGGAGTTTGGCGGGTACGCATGAACCTTAGTCCGCTCGGCCTCAGATACCAACGATACAATCCAAACACGCGCAATACGAGTCCATTGCGAACCGCGCGCGTGATGCACGCGACAAACGGGTTCCAGACAATCGCGAACCACAGAGGATTTGCCGTGCAGACCCCGCAGACCAACACCGCGCCGACCGAGACCGACATCATGCTCGTGCGCCGGACCTTCGACCTCGTCGTGCCGATCGCGGGCGTCGCCGCCGATTTGTTCTACGATCGCCTGTTCTACATCGCGCCGAGCCTGCGCGGGATGTTCCCGGCCGACATGCGCGACCAGAAGCGCAAGCTGATGGTGATGCTCGCCGCCGCGGTGCACGGCCTCACCGATCTCGATGCGCTGGCGCCGCAGCTGATGGCGCTCGGTGCCCGCCACGCCGGCTATGGCGTGAAGGACGCGCACTACAAGGCGGTCGGCGAGGCGCTGATCTGGACGCTCGAGCGCGGGCTTGCCGAGGCGTTCACGCCCGAGGTCGAGCGCGCCTGGGTGCGCGTCTATCTCTTGATCGCCGCGACGATGCAGGCGGGCGCCGATGAAGTCGCGACCATGCGGGCGGCGGAATAATTCATCCTCCCATTGTGTGGTTGATGATCTCGTCGAGCGTTTTGCGCTCGAGCGGAAAGCCTTCGGCGATCCACACCGCCTCGGCACGCGCGAGTGCCGCACCGAGCACCGGGCCTTTTTCGACGCCGCGCGCGATGAAATCCGCCGCGCGCAGCGGAAACGCCGGCGCGGTCCAGCGCTCCGGCGTCATCGCAAGCGCCCGCCACGTCGGGTCATGCGCGCTCGCATCCGCACGCGTCCAGGCAAGCAGCATGCGGTCGGTGAAGTATTGCGGGCCGATGCGGTAGATCAGGCGGCGCGCCGCGTCCTCGCCCATCGCCGGCGACGCGCGCCACCAAGCTGTTCCCATCACGGCAAGCCGCTCGTGTTCGGCGTTCGAGAGCCGCAGCCGCTGCCACAGCCGCTCGGCATCCTCCGTCACCCACACGCCGAGCGCGCCGAGCCGCCGTGTTGCGTCGGGCGCAAGGCCGCACGCGGTTTCGACCTTCGCCATGTTGGAAAAGCTCGCGAGATGCGGCACCCCGCCGAGCACCGGCCCGAGCAGCCCGCACTCCGCCATCACGGCGAGCGCCGGCACGGCGTGCGGCGCGAGCATCAGCTTCATCAGCTCCATGCGCACGCGCTCGCGCGACAATTGCTCGAGCCCGGCGCGCGTGATGATCGCGGCGTGCAGGCCATCGGCATCCGGATGGCCTTCGCCGTAATACGCATGGAAGCGGAAGAAGCGCAGAATGCGCAGGTAATCCTCAGCGATGCGCGTCGCCGCATCGCCGATGAAGCGCACGCGCCGCGCGCGCAGATCCGCAAGACCGCCGACGTAGTCGTGCACGGTGCCGTCAGCCGACACCGACAGCGCGTTCATGGTGAAGTCGCGCCGCTCGGCGTCCCGCTTCCAGTCGCGCCCGAACCTCACCGTTGCGTGGCGGCCGAAGGTCTCGACGTCCTCGCGCAGGGTCGTGACCTCGAACGGGCGGCCATCGATCACCACGGTGACGGTACCGTGGTCGAAGCCGGTCGGCACCACCTTGAAGCCGGCGGAATGCGCGCGGCGCGTCACCTCGGCCGGCAGCGCCGTGGTCGCGATGTCGATGTCGCCGTGCGGCAGGCCAAGCAGCGTGTTGCGCACCGCGCCGCCGACCACGCGCGCCTCTTCGCCGTCGCGGTCGAGCACGGCGAGCAGGTCGCTAAGCGGCTTGTCGCGAAGCCACGGGGCATCGATCTTCACTGCGTCGTTCCCGGGACGAGCTTGCCGTTCTCGATGTGCGCCGGCACGTAGGTCGAGTGCGCCGGCTCGCCGCCCCATTGCGCCAGCACGATGAAGCTGCCGGCCATCAGCACGAGCGCCACGAGGGTGAGGCCCATGATCGTCGCCAGCGGCCAGGATTCCGGATGCAGCACACCCGCGCGCGTGCCCCACAGGTAGACCGCGTAGACCGCGAACGGCGAGAGGAAGAGCGCGAGTTCGGTAAGGACCGGGCGGATCATGCTTCGAGTCTTACAGCGGCTGTGCAAAGGGCGGAAGGACGAGCCGCATGCTCGGCGCAACCCTCCCCCGGAGAGGAGGGTCGGCGAGCAGCAGAACTGCGAGCCGGGGTGGGGTGATTTCCCTGAAGCATTTACCCCACCTCGACGCTCACTGCGTTCGCGTCGACCCTCCCCCTCCAGGGGAGGGTCACGGCGCGCGTGGCTCGTCTTGCGCATCTCTCATGGCTGTTGGACACACGTCCTCCGTCCCGCGGCGCGTTTCGCGTCCGGGTTTTGCCGGTAGGGCGCCGCCGAAAAGTGAGGGCGGCGCGGGACGCCGGGGTCCATCGTGGACCCGCGGACCCCGGCATCTCGCGACGCCGAGGCATCTGCAGTCCGATCTCCGCAAGTCCGCCATGTCTCCGGCGTCCCGCGCGCGGTGTTTGAAGCCTTATGCTGCGCGACCCCCGGTGGCCGTTACTTTTCAGGCTTCCTTCCCTTTCAGGCGCGGGAGCCTCA
>VBAH01000003.1:6756-6953 GCA_005884685.1 Alphaproteobacteria bacterium | reverse complement strand
GACGGCGTCGAGAACGACACCCGCTTCCATCGCCGCCGCGAGCACCTCTTCGAGCGAGGCGCGCAACCCCGCGCCTTCGCGCGGTGTCGCCAGTTCGATCAGCGCGTACTATTCGGCCGCCGTCGCGATCGGCAGCGCGGTGCCGGGGATGTAGCGCAGCACGAGATCGATCCCGGCGCGCGACATGTATTCATAGG
>VBAH01000003.1:0-6500 GCA_005884685.1 Alphaproteobacteria bacterium | reverse complement strand
GTCGCGAGGACGCCGCCGATCTGAGCCGAGCCTTCCGAGCTGATCGACAATGGCAACAGGCAACCCACCTCGGCCGCCGCCTCCTGCGCCGCCTTCAACGTGACGCCGGCCTCGATCTCCATTGTCATGTCGACGGGGTCGATCGCCCGCACCTTGTTCATGCGCGACAGGCTTAGGACGATCTCGGACCCGTCCTCGCTGACCGCGGCGCCGCCGACCATGCTCGTATTGCCGCCCTGCGGCACGATCGGCACTCCCTGCTCGGCGCAGAGGCGCACGGCATCGGCGACCTCGGCGGTTGTCGCGGGGCGCAGCACGGCCGATGTGCGGCCGTGATAAAGCCGCCGCCAATCCTCGCAATAAGGTGCGGTATCGGCCGGGCCGGTCAGCACGCCATGCGGCCCAAGCCGCGCGCGCAGCCCCTCGATCAGGCCGTTATAGGGTGTCTCGTCCATCACCTTAAGATGGGTTCGCGATCGGGGCTGTGGGATGGCCGCGTTCTTTATCGACCCATTCCCAAACGGCTTCTTCGCTGACGTTGAAGGCTCGGCCGACATGGCGGACCAGATCGGCAATCAGCAGGCCGTAGGTCTCGTGAGTGGGGCAATGCTCCGACGGATGGATGTGGCAGATCACTTCGCCGCGCTCGTCGGCGAACATGATGACAAGCGGATTGGCGATCCGGAACGTGCCCGGCGGCGGGGGTTCCTGTTGCAACACCGGCCCGCGACGCTCGCCCGCGCCCGATTGCTCACGCCGTTTTGCTTCGCCCATATCTCCTCCTACCGCCGACGCCGAACGACATACGGCAACCACCGGATCTCTGCTGTGTCGGCCTCTATGGTCGTCCGCGGCATGTAGAACGCGACCCGATCCTGGCCGATATCACCCTTGCTGTACCGGAATCTGATTGCGACAACGCAACCCGGATGGTGTTCCGCATTTCGAATCGTGCCACATCGCTCCTCGATTGTTTTCTGCGCTTCATCGATCATCAACCGGCGCAAGAACACCGTGAGCGCCGGAGATCCACCGAAGCAACGAAACTCGCCTGGCTGCGCGTAGAAGCACCGCATGCCGCGCAACTCGATATCGGTGTCAACGTATCTCCCCGGCGCCACAGCAACATCCGAAGCATTCACCAGCTTGTAGATCGTTGCTTGCCCTTGTGGCTGAGGGTCCGGCGGACGCTGAGAGTCGTGCTGGGCCGATTGATCAGCAGGGCGCTCGTCTACGGCAGGCTGATTACGGAACTCTGGTCGCGGGATACGAAAGCCTGATCGCAGTTGCGGTTCTGTTGGGGGTACCACAGAACTCGTTGCTGGCATTTCCCGAGAATTATCCGGCTTGGAAGTCAACGATCCTGTGAAAGTACCCGTCCCTTTGAAAGTGGCGATCGGGACATCTTTGCTCCCAGGCTCTTCCTGGTACCATTCGCGCGTTACCTTCGCGAGGTTGTTTACATCGAAATGAGGCCAGTCAATTTGTTCGTAGGTCTTACGATCCATAAAGAATTCAAGGGCTTTTTTCTCACTGTTCTGGCCGTAAACATCATAAGAGGTGATCCGACCAATAAGATGGATGGGCCCCTCATCGCCGTTCGCGAAGGCGCTAACAACGCTCCTCATCGCGGAGACCCTCAGGATGGCTTCAACAATTACGCCATTCTCTGCCGCGAGGGCGAGGAGCATAGGTGGTATTGCCTTGATCTCCGGGACCTGTTCTCGGATCTCAGGGAGCAGCTCTTCAATCCGTGGCTTGCTGCATCTCACTGTAACTTCGTGAGTCACCAGTTGATGTTCGCTCTTACAGCCGAAGCGCGAGAGCGTGGTTTCCAGATCAGCGGCCTTATCGGGTGGTCCGGCTGACGCGGTAATGGGTTGAGAGGTGCCGATGCTCAATAAAAGCCCGATCGCTATACCAGCTTGGCGAGTTGGCGAGCTCATGTACGGCCCTTTGCGTGATGTGCTTTGGGGATCCGAGCCGGTGGTTAAGTCTCGATCTTGAACGTGCCCAGCGGTGGGGCTTGCGAGTGGAACGCCGGCCCGCGACGCCCGCCCGCGCCCGATTGCTCACGCCGTTTTGCTTCACCCATGTTTTCCTCCTCATCGCGGCGTGCGGCCGGAGACGCCCATCAACGCATCGAGGCGCTGCGGCGCATCGAGCAAGTCGCGGCTCACGCCGGAAAAGACGATCGCGCCGCGATCGAGCACGATTGCTTCCTCGGCGAAGTCGAGGGCGAGCCGCGCATGCTGCTCGACAAGCACCAAGGTCAGATTGTCTTCGCTTTTGAGCCGGCCGAACGCGGCGAGCAGCATGTCGACGATGACGGGCGCCAAGCCTTCGAGCGGCTCGTCCATCAACAGCAACGCGGGATTGCTCATAAGCGCGCGGCCGATCGCCAGCATCTGCTGCTCGCCGCCCGACAAATGATTGCCGCGGTTCTTGCGTCGCGCCGCAAGCGAGGGAAACAGATCGTAGACGCGCTCGGTCGTCCATTCACCGGGGCGAGCGGCGACAAGCAGGTTCTCTTCGACGGTCAGCGACGGAAAGATTTCGCGCTCCTGCGGCACCAGCGCAATGCCGAGACTGACCCGACGATGCGGGGGCGCGCCCGACACACGCTGCCCGGCGAAGCGGATCTCGCCGGCGCGCAGCAAGCAATGTCCCATGATCGTCGCGAGCAATGTGGTTTTGCCGACGCCGTTGCGCCCCAATACGGCGAGCGACCCGCCCGCCTGGAGAGCGAGCGAGATGCCTTCGAGCACGACCGTCTCGCCATAGCCGGCCTCGACCCCGTCGAGCACGAGTCCGTCGTTCATCGACCCCCTCGCCCGTGCTCGCGCTCACCGAGATAGACCTGCCGCACCTGCGGATCGGCCGCGATCGCGTCGGGCGGCCCCTCGACCAGGATGCGGCCCTGCACGAGCACCGTGATGCGCCGCGCCAAACGGAACACGAGATCCATGTCGTGCTCGATAATCAGCACGGCGATATCCGGTGGAAGCCGCTCGATAACCTCGATAATCAGCCCACTCTCGCCCGAAGGCACGCCGGCCGCGGGCTCGTCGAGCAGCAGCACCTTCGGCGACAGACCGAGCGCGACGGCGATCTCGACGAGCCTCTGGCGGCCATAGGCGAGCGCGCTGACCGGGCGCAGCGCATCGTCCGCGAGACCGAGCGTCTCGAGCAATGCGAAGGCTTCCTCGATGACGCGGTTATGACGGCCGGCCGGGCGGATCAGACCGCCGGCGACGCCGTCGCGCTCGGCGATCGCGAGCGTCACGTTTTCAAGTGTTGTCAGGCGGCGGAACAGCGCGGTGATCTGGAACGTGCGGGCGAGGCCGCGCTTGACACGCACGGCTTGTGGCAAATCGGTGACATCGGCGCCGTCGATGACGATCTGGCCGGCGCTCGGCCGCAAGCCGCCGGTGACAAGCTCGACAAAGGTCGTCTTGCCGGCACCGTTTGGGCCGATCAGCGCCTGGCGCGCGCCGCGTTCCAGGCGGAAGTTGATTTGGTCGGCGACGGTCAGCGCGCCAAAGCTCTTGCACAGGCCCCGAGTTTCGAGCGCGAGCCCGTTCGCCGCGGCCGGAGTTCGGATCGCGGGCGTTTCGATGGCTGGCGTTTCGACCGCTCGGGTTTCGATGGTCATCGCCGCAGCCGCTCGGAAAGGCCGAGAATGCCACCGCGCGCGAACACGACAACGAGCACCATCAGCAGCCCGATCCAGAAATACCAATAGACCGGCTCGATCTCGGAGAAGCGGTTCTGCGCGATCATGTAGAGCGGCACGCCGATAAACGCACCGTAAAGCCGACCGACGCCGCCGATGATCAGCATGATCAGGACGCCGCCCGAGCGTTCGAGGTTCAGGAAACTGAGCCCAACAAAGCCGGTGGTCTGGGCGATCAGCGCGCCCGCCGTGCCCGCCAGGCCCGCCGCGATCGTGTAGATGATCAGCCGGCGGCGCCTGACCGGCGCGCCAATCGCGTGCATCCGCCGGACGTTCTCGCGGATCCCGGTCAGCGAGCGGCCAAACGGCGAATACACGATGTGGCGCGCGAAGAGCCAGCAGAGGAACAGTACGGCGAGGCAGTAGAGATAGCCGGTGCGGCCGAACATATCGAAGCGGAACTGGCCAAAGATTGGCCAGACCTCCATGCCTTGCAGGCCATCGTCGCCACCGGTCAGCCAGGAAGCTTTGTTTGCTGCCTCATAAAGCAGTGTCGCGACGACAAGGGTCTGCATCAGCAACGTCAGACCGGTGGTGCGCAAAACGATCCAGCCCGACACAAAGCCGATCAGGGCCGCCGTGGCGGTGCCCGCCAGGAGGCCGGTGATCGGCTCGCCCCAGCCATGGACAGCAAGAATGCCGGCGGTGTAAGCGCCGGTGCCAAAAAACGCGGCGTGCCCCAAGGTCACGATGCCTGCGTAGCCGAGCACGAGGTCGGCCGACAGCGCGAACAGGATTGTCGCAAGGATCTGCGCCCCGAGCGGCAGATAGCTCGGAAACAAGACATAGGCGGCAATGGCCGCCGCCCAGGGCAGCGCCTCCCACCAGCGATAGCGATGGCGCCGCGCAAAGGCGTCGATCGCCTGCTGCGGCGCGAGCGGCGCTCGCGGCGCTGGTTTCAGGCGCGGCCGAACAAGCCCCTCGGTCGCCATAACAGGAGTGCCATTGTCAGAGCGTAGATGAAGAACGCCCCCAATTCGGGGAGCAGGTATTTGAAGCCGGTATCGGCGATGCCGATCAGCACGGCCGCGATGAATGGGCCGCGGATGCTGCCGAGCCCGCCGACCGCGACGACAATCAGGAAATAGACGAGATTGTCGAGCGCGTAGCTCGGGTTGATCGCCAGGAGGTCGGCGCCGAGGGCGCCGCCGAGACCTGCGAGGCCGCTGCCCAGGGCAAAGGTCAGCGCAAAGAGGCGCGAGGTGTTGATGCCGACCGATTGCGCCATGCGCAGATTGTCGACCGCGGCGCGCACCTTCATCCCGAAGCGGGTGCGCTCGAGCCCGAGCCAGAGGCCGATGACCAGGCCCGCGCCGCACAGGATCAGAAAGCTGCGATAACCCGGAAAGCTGCGGAAGCCGAAATCGAGCTGGCCGCTGAGCCAGCGCGGCGGATGCATCGGCTGCTGCAAGGGGCCCCAGACGTAAGTCGCGGCGGCGACCGACATAAAGATGAGCCCCATCGTCAGCAACACCTGGTCGAGCTCGTCCCCGCCATAAAGCCGGCGATAGAGCAGGCGTTCGAGGATCAAGCTGCCGAGCGCAGTCGCGAGAAACGCGGCGATCAGCGCCAGCCCGAACGGCACGCCCATGCGGCTCATGAGGCTCGTCAGCACATAACCGCCAAGCATCGCAAAGACGCCATGCGCCAGATTGACAAAGCCCATCATGCCCATCGTTACCGACAGGCCGACCGAGATCAGGTACAGCACCATCGCAAAGGCGAGGCCGTGAAACCCGATGCTGACAAACGCGGCGAAGGTGTTGCTCATCGGCGCGCCGAGGAATGCCCCTCACCCCGGCCCTCTCCCCGCATGCGGGGAGAGGGAGGGCTCTGCACCACCCGCGCTAAACTCCCCACAACTCGATGCTGAATGAGCCAATGCGGCACGATCGGTTCAGTGCGTTCCCTCCCCCCGCTTGCGGGGAGAGGGACAGGGTGAGGGGCGATCCCGCATTTCATCATTTGGCGGGATTGAATTCTTTCCAGGGATCCTTGACCGCCGGGATCGTCGCGATCTCGATATTGGCGAGCTTGCCCTCGACCTTATCGAGGCGGCGGATATAGACGTTCTGGACGATATCGCGCGTGTCCGGGTCGATCATGATCGGGCCGCGCGGGCTGTCCGGGTTTTTCCAGCCCTTGAAGAAGGTCATCGCCTCGTCGGCGGTGAATTTGCCCTTGGTCGATTTGACGAGGTCGTAGATCGCCGCCATGCCGTCCCAGGCATCGACCGACAGGAAATCGGGGATGACGGTGTCTCCGTAGGCGCGCTGCCAAGCGGCGAGAAATGCCGTGTTGGCCGGGCGCTCCGCTGCCGTCGAATACGTGCCGGCCGTGATCAGACCGAGGGCCATGTCGCCGATTGCCGGCAATTGCTCGTCCGGCAGCAAATCCTGCGCCGAGGTCAAATGGATGCCGGCTTCGCGCAGCTGCAGATCCCGCGCCGCCTTCATCAGCGCCGTCGCCTGTGTGCTCGGAATCCACAGGAAGACGACATCGGGCTTGGCGTCGCGGATGCGCTGCATGAACGGCACGAAATCCGGGCTCTGCGTCGGCATCCGCACAGAACCGACGATCGCGCCCCCGCCATCGGTGAAGCCTTTTGTGAAGGAGGCTTCCGAATCATGCCCCGGGATGAAGTCGCTGACGGCCGTGTAGCCCGTTTTCCACCCCTGCTCTGCCGCCCATTTGCCGATCGGATAGCCCTGTTGCCAAAGCGTGAACGACACCCGCGCGACATAAGGCGAGATGCGCGGGATCG
>VBAH01000038.1 GCA_005884685.1 Alphaproteobacteria bacterium | reverse complement strand
CCGGGCATTACGTCGATTTCTGGACCCTGACGGAGCGTGCGCTCGACCATGCGCTGGCGCGCTGCCCGACCGTCGATCGTGCGCTGCGCGCGACCCTGCTCGAGGCCTATTTCAAGCTCGATGCGTTCCCCGATGCGCGCGACGCGCTGAGCGTACTGCATGCAAAGGGCTTCAAGACCGCGATCCTGTCGAACGGCAATCCGCGCATGCTCGATGGCGCCGTGACCGCGGCGGGCATCGGTACGGATCTCGATGCGGTGCTCTCGATCGACGCGATCCGCATCTACAAGCCGCGGCGCGAAGTCTATGCGATGTGTTCCGATGCGCTCGGCCTCACGGCCGGCGACATCGCGTTCGTCTCGTCGAACCGCTGGGACGTGATGGGCGCGGCGTCGTTCGGTTTCGCCTGTGTGTGGGTCAACCGCGCCAATCTGCCGGAGGAGTATCCGGAGTTCCCGCCGGCCAAGGTCGTGCGCGATCTCAGCGCCCTGCCGGCGCTCGCGCTCTGAGCTTGACCGGCCGCCTCGCATCATCAAAGACACACGCCTGCAGGAGACAGACATGACAGAACCAAACGACATCCTCTTCGACGTGCGCGACGGCATCGGACGCGTCACGTTCAACCGGCCGCAGGCGCGCAATGCGTTCACGTTCCAGATGTACGAGCGCGTCGCCGAGATCTGCAAGGAAGCGAACGAGGACCGCGCCATCAAGGTGCTGATCTTCACCGGCGCCGGCGACAAGGCGTTCGCATCCGGCACGGACATCAATCAGTTTCGCGCATTCAAGACGCCGGAGGATGCGATCGCATACGAGGCGCGCAACGACCGCGTGCTCGGGGTGCTGGAAGAATGCCGCGTGCCCACCATTGCGGCGATCGCCGGCGCCTGCACCGGCGGCGGTGCCGCCATTGCGGCCTGCTGCGATTTGCGCGTCGGCACCAAGACGGCGAAATTCGGCTTCCCGATCGCGCGCACGCTCGGGAACTGCCTCTCGATGGCGAACTACGGCCGCCTTGCGGCGCTACTCGGTCCCGCGCGCGTGAAGGACATCATCTTCACGGCGCGTCTGGTCGAAGCGCAGGAGGCCCTTGCGCTGGGTCTGTTGAGCGAGGTGGTCGAGGACGTCGAAGCGCTGCAGCAGCGCGCCGGCGACCTCGCGACGCTGCTGGCAAGCCATGCGCCGCTCACCTTGCACGCCACCAAGGAGGCGATGCGCCGCCTGCAGCCGCGGCTGTCGGCCGAGGAAGGCCACGACCTGATCCTGATGTGCTACATGAGCAAGGATTTTCGCGAGGGTCTCGACGCGTTCCTGACCAAGCGTGCGCCGCAGTGGCGAGGGGAGTAGGACCGTCCTGGCCCTGTCATCCCGGGCGAGCGAAGCGAGGCCCGGGATCCATAACCACCACCCTGTCGATGAAAACTCAGTCTGTGCCAAATCAAGCCGGCCTGTGGTTATGGATCCCGGGCTCGGCCTGCGGCCGCCCCGGGATGACCAGCGCTTACCCCACCAGCGCCGCGATGATGCGTGCCCACGAGCGCGTACCCTTGTGGAACGAGGTCAGGTCGTATTTCTCGTTCGGCGAATGCACGCGGTCGTCGTCGAGACCGAAGCCGACCAGCAGCGTATCCATGCCGAGCACGCTCTTGAAATCGCCGACGATCGGGATCGAGCCGCCCGAGCCGACCGCGACCGCCTTGGTGCCCCATTCCTCGGTCAGCGCGGCGCGCGCCTTGGCGAGCGCGGGGTTTTCGTAGGCAACCTGCAGCGCCGGGCTGCAGGCGTGGTTGATGAACTCGGCCTTGGCATCGGGCGGAAGCTGTGAGCGCACGTAAGCGCGGAATGAATCGCGGATCTTCTCGGGGTCCTGCGTGCCGACGAGGCGGAACGAGATTTTCGCCGACGCGTGCGCGGCAATCACGGTCTTCGCGCCCTCGCCGGTATAGCCGCCGACGATGCCGTTCACGTCGCAGGTCGGCCGCGTCGAAATCTGCTCGATCAGCATGCGGTCCTTCTCGCCTGCCGGTACTTTCAGCCCGACCTGGCCGAGGAATTCTTCGGGCGTCAAATTGAGCGCTTTCAGGTCCGCCTTGATGTCGGCCGGCAGCTCCGGAACGCCGTCGTAGTAGCCCGGCACGGTGACGCGGCCGTCCTCATCGTGCAGGCCCGCGATGATGCGCGCGAGGATGCGGATCGGATTGGCGGCGCCGCCGCCGAACAGGCCGGAATGCAGGTCGCGGTCGGCGCAGCTGATCGTCACCTCTTCGTAGAGCAGCCCGCGCAAGGATGTCGTGACCAGCGGCGTGGTCGGGCTCCACATGCCGGTGTCGCAGACGAGCGCGAGATCGCGCTTGAACTCGGCGGCGTTGCTGCGCACGAAATCGAACAGGCTCTTCGAGCCGCATTCCTCCTCGCCCTCGATCATCATCGTGACGTCGATCGGAATGCCGCCGGTGACCGTCTTGTAGGCGCGCAGCGCCTCGATGAAGGTCATCAGCTGGCCCTTGTCGTCGCATGCGCCGCGCCCGACGATGATCTTGCGGCCATCGGGCAGCCTGTCGATGCGCGGCTCGAACGGCGGCGACTTCCACAGATCGAGCGGATCGACCGGCTGCACGTCGTAGTGGCCGTAGAAGAGCACACGCGGCCCGCCGTTCGCCGCGGTCGCGCCGTTGCTCTTCGCCGTAACGACCGGGTGGCCTGCGGTCGGGCGCACCTCGGCGTCCAGGCCGAGGCTCTCCAGATCCTTCGCCACGTGATCGGCCGCGGCGCGGCAGTGGTCCTTGTACGCGCGGTCGGTCGAGATCGACGGAATGCGCACCAGGTCGAACAGGCGGTCGAGGCTCTCCTCGAGATCGGCATCGATGCGCTCGAGTACGGCCGGAAGGGCCTTGGCGGCAGAGGTCATTGGGGGCTCCGAAGACTGTCATGCCGGGGCACGCCGAAGGCGTGAGCCCGGAATCCATAACCACAAGACAGCGATGTCGCACCAGCCGCGCAATTTCGCAACGCCGATGTTTATGGATTCCGGGGCTCGGGGACTTCGTCCGCGCCCCGGAATGACGCAAGGACTATCTGCGCAATATCCCGCCCAGGGTTCCGCGCACGATTGCCCGGCCGACCGAGCCGCCCATCGAGCCGCCGATCGATTTGCCGATGTTCGCCGCGACCTGGCCGGCGAATTTGTTGGTCACCGAGCGGGTGATCTCGCGCGTGATCAGTTGACCGGTCGACAGACGCTGGCCGCGCGGACGATTGGTCCCGAAGATCGAGCCGAGCATGCCGCCGACGCTGTCGAGCAGGCCACCGCCCTGCCCTGCCGGTGCTCCGGGCGCTCCCTCCGGGCCGGCGGGCGCGGCGGTTTCATGCGTGCGCCGCTGCAGCATCTCATAGGCAGAATCGGAATCGACCGTCTGGTCGTATTTTCCCTTCACCGGGCTCTTCATGATCACGGCCTTGCGTTCTTCCGGCGTGACCGGCCCGACGCGCGCCGAAGGCGGGCGCACCATGCAGCGCTCGACCATCGACGGCGTGCCGTTGCCTTCCAGGAACGATACCAGCGCCTCCCCCTTGCCGAGCTCGCTGATGACGGTGGCGGTATCGAGCTTCGGGTTTGCACGGAAGGTTTCGGCCGCCGCCCGCACCGCCTTCTGGTCGCGCGGCGTGAACGCGCGCAGCGCGTGCTGCACCCGGTTTCCGAGCTGCGCCAGCACCTTGTCGGGCACGTCGAGCGGATTCTGCGTGACGAAATAGACGCCGACGCCCTTGGAGCGGATCAGCCGCACCACCTGCTCGATCTTGTCGAGCAGCGCCTTGGGCGCTTCGTTGAACAGGAGATGCGCCTCGTCGAAGAAAAACACCAGCTTCGGCTTTTCCGGATCGCCGACCTCGGGCAGCACCTGAAACAGCTCGGAGAGCAGCCACAACAGGAACGTCGCATAGAGCCGCGGGTTCTCCATCAGTCTGTCGGCCGCGAGGATGTTGATGATACCGCGGCCGTCGCGGTCGACCTTCATGAAATCCTTCAGATCGAGCGCCGGCTCGGCGAAGAATTTCGGGCCGCCCTGGTTTTCCAGCACCAGAAGCTGGCGCTGGATCGTGCCGATCGTAGCCTTCGAGACGTTGCCGTACTGCGTTGTGAGCTCGTCGGCATGCTCGGCGATGAAAGCGAGCATCGCGCGCAGGTCTTTCATGTCGAGCAGCAGCAGCCCCTGCTCGTCGGCGACCCGAAACGCGATGTTCAGCACGCCTTCCTGGACATCGTTGAGGTCCATCAGCCGCGCCAGCAGCAGCGGGCCCATCTCCGTGATGGTCGCGCGCACCGGATGGCCCTGCTCGCCGAACAGGTCCCAGAAGATCACCGGGAATTCGTCCGGCTGATACGCGAAGCCGAGGTCCTTGGCGCGCTGGACGAACGGCTCCTTGGGCTCGCCGACCGCCGCGATGCCGGAGAGATCGCCCTTGACGTCGGCCGCAAACACCGAAACGCCGGCGCGCGAGAAGCCCTCGGCGAGCACCTGCAGCGTCACCGTCTTGCCGGTACCGGTCGCGCCCGTCACCAGCCCGTGGCGATTGCCGTACCGCAGCATCAGGTATTCCGGCTTGACGCTTTTGCCGACGTAAATCCGGTCGTCTTGATCGAGATCCGCCATGCATTCACTCCCGGGTGCTCAGCGCCGCGTTGCGCCGCACCTCCGCGTCCCCGTTATAGAGACCCGCGCGCGCGCCTTCCACTGCGTGAAACGATCTGTGTCATTGCAGTCACGCTGACGAAGAATGCTGCGGCGATTGCTTGTTCGTCTCGACGCTTCACGCATGTCATGCTTGTGTTTGTGCGGAAGCCTGTTCAAGATCATCGTAACCTGCCGCGGCGCGGGGGCATGAGGGGGACCATGATCACGTTCGGTGAGCGCCGCACGCGCGGCAAGTTTGTACCGCGCGTACTCGGCTTCGACCACTCCGCCTGACACTCTACAGCCGTTTGGCGCGCGCCGGCTTATGGCTGTCGCAGCGCGCTCGCACGGAACGAAGGAGACGTCGCGTGTCCTATCCTATCCGGTCCATCGCAGGCATCGGGCCCGCGATGGCCGCCAGACTGAAGACGCTCGGCATTCGGACCACCGAAAAGCTGCTCGAAGCGTCCCAGACGGCGAAAGATCGCAAGATTCTCGCCGAAAAGCTCGATGCCAGCGAACAAACCGTGCTGCGCTGGGCCAATCTCGCGGACCGCATGCGCATCAAAGGCGTGCGCGAGCCGTATGCCGAGCTGCTCAAGGACGCCGGCGTCGATACCGTGCGGGAATTGAAGTACCGCAATCCCGGCCGGCTCGCCGAGGCGATGGCTGCCGCCAACGCCAGGCGCAAACGCGTCGAGCTGTTGCCGACTGCGAAGCGCGTCGAACACTGGATCGCCGAGGCCAGGAACCTTGAGCCGAAAATCCGCTACTAGCAGCTGCGCTTGACTCCGTTGCAGCGCCGCCGCAAAGCGGCGCAATGGCGCTGACGCATTCCACCACGCGGAATACGGATCTCCTCGTCCGCCTGCTCGGCGAACGCCGCCCGCTGGTGATGGGCATCCTCAACGTCACGCCGGATTCGTTCTCCGATGGCGGCCGTTTCATCGATCCCGACGCCGCGCTCGCGCAGGCGCGGCGCATGCAAGGCGACGGCGCGGATTTTCTCGACGTCGGAGCGCAGTCGACCCGGCCCTATGTGGGGGCACAGCCGGTCTCGCTCGATGATGAGCTTGCCCGCCTCGGCCCCGTGCTGCGGCCCGTGATCGAACTCGGGCTCCCGGTTTCGATCGATACCATCAAGGCCAGGGTCGCCGCCTGGGCGCTCGAACAGGGTGCCGCGATCCTCAACGACGTGTGGGGTCTGCAGCGCGATCCCGACATGGCGCGGGTCGCCGCCGAGCATGGCGTGCCAGCCGTCGTGATGCACAACCGCGAAGCGCCCGATCCGGCGCTCGATATCATGGCCGACGTGAAGACGTTTTTTTCGCGTTCCCTCGATATCGCCGCGAAGGCCGGCATCGGCCGCGACCGCATCGTACTCGATCCCGGCATCGGCTTCGGCAAGACGCCCGAGCAAAGCATCACGGTGATCGCGCGGCTCGGCGAATTGCGTTCGTTCGGCCTCCCGCTGCTGATGGGACTCTCGCGCAAGCGCTTCATCAACTTCGTGTCGCCGTCGAGGCCCGGCGAGCGGCTCGGCGGGTCGATCGCCGGGAATGTGCTCTCGGTACTGGCCGGCGCCGACATTGTGCGCGTGCACGATGTGGCCGAGACCGTGCAGGCGGTGCGCGTCACGGCGGCGATCCAGAAGGCGCGCCATGACTGAGGCGCTGCTCGGGCTTGGCGGCAATGTCGGTGATGTGCGGACCACGCTCGATGAGGCGGTCGCGCTGTTCGCCGAAGGCGCAGAGGTGAAACTGATCGCCCGCTCCTCCGACTACCGCACGCCACCGTGGGGTGTGACCGACCAGCCACCCTTCATCAATTGTGCCATCGCGGTCGAGACGACGCTGTCGCCGCGCGCGCTGCTCGGTCGTGCGCAGACCGTCGAACGCGCACTCGGCCGCAACCGCTCCAACGAGCAGCGCTGGGGACCGCGCACGATCGACATCGACCTGCTCGCGTACGGCGATCTGTCGCTGAACGAGCCTGACCTTACGCTGCCGCATCCGCGGCTGTTCGTGCGCGCCTTCGTACTCGCACCGCTCGCCGAGATCGTGCCGGATCGCCTGATCGCCGGCCGGCGCGTGCGCGACGCGGCTGCACAGGTCGATGCCGCCGGCATCGAGAAGCTGTCCGCGCTCCGGTAGCTGGCACCTTCATTGCTTTCGCCTTCCGAGGTGCCTAGAAGTTCCTCATGTCCGACGCCGAAGAGCTTGCATTCGCAAGTGAATTCCCCGCCGCTACGCGCGAGCAATGGCTCAAGCTGGTCGATGGCGTGCTCAAGGGCGCGCCGTTCGACAAGCGGCTGGTTGCGAAAACCTACGACGGGCTGGCGATCCAACCGCTGTATGCCCGCGCCGCCAACGTGCGCCCGGTCGCGGCGCGCACCCCGGGCGCCCCGTGGACGGTGATGCAGCGCGTCGATCATCCCGATCCCGCCGCCGCGAACGAACAGGCGCTGCACGATCTGGAGAACGGCGCGACCGGGCTGACCATCGTCTGCAAGGGCTCGATCAATGCGAACGGCTACGGGCTCGACTCCTCCCTCGAAACATTGGAGCGCGTGCTCGACGGAGTCTACCTCGACGCGGGCGTCACCATCGACTTCAATGTCGCGGCGGAAACACGCGATGCGGCGAAGAACTTCGCCGCGCTGGTAAAGAAACGCGGGGTTGCGCCCGAGGGCGTCGAAATGCGCGCGGCGCTCAATCCGCTCGGGCACATGGCGGCGGCGGGGAGCACGATCCGGCCATGGAACGAGCTGGCGCCGTACTTTGCCGGCTTGGTGAAACAACTTGCAGACGACGGGTTCCGCGGCCCCTTCGCGGTCGCGGACGCGCGCGTGATCCACAACGCCGGCGGCTCGGAGGCGCAGGAGCTCGCGTTCGCGCTGGCCAGCGCGGTCGCATACCTGCGCGCGCTCGAAGCCGGCGAGATCGCACTCGATGCCGCGCGGCGCATGATCTATTTCCGTCTCGCCGCGGACGCCGATCAGTTTCTCACCGTCGCGAAGTTCCGCAGCATCCGGAAACTGTGGGCGCGCGTCGAGCAGGCCTGCGGGCTTGCCCCGGAGCCGACTTATCTTGCCGCCGAGAGCGCCTGGCGCATGATGACGCGGCGCGACCCGTACGTGAACATCCTGCGCGCGACAGTCGCGGTATTCGCCGCGGGCCTCGGCGGCGCGGACGCGATCACGGTGCTGCCGTTCACCGCCGCGATCGGAATGCCCGACCGCTTCGCGCGCCGTATTGCACGCAACACGCAGCTCATCCTGCTGGAAGAGTCTCATCTTGCGAAGGTCGCGGACCCGGCCGCCGGCTCGGGCGGGATCGAGGACTTGACGCAGCAGCTTTGCGAAGCGGCCTGGGTCCTGTTTCAGGAGATCGAGAACGCCGGTGGCGTAGCGGCCGCGCTCGAAGCGGGCCTGATCCAGAACAAGGTCGCGGCGACGCGCGCCGAGCGCGAGAAAAACATTGCGCGGCGCCGGGATGCGCTCACCGGCACGAGCGAGTTTCCCGATATTCATGAGACGGCAGTGCATGTGGAGGATGGGGCGCCAAAAGCTACCCCCCTCCCCGACCCTCCCCCTCCATCAGGGCGTCTACGCCCGTCTTCGACGGGCTATGGGGGAAGGGAGCCGACCGAGTTCGCGGCCCTCCCCCGCATCCGGCTTGCCGCACCGTTCGAGCAACTGCGCGATACGTCCGACCGTATGCTCGAAGCAACCGGTGCGCGGCCGAAAGTCTTTCTCGCCAATCTCGGCAAGGCTTCGGATTTCACCGCGCGCACGCTGTTCGCCAAGAATTTCTTCGAGGCCGGCGGGATCGAGGCTGTCTCCAATGACGGCTTCGCGGACCGCAATGACATGATCGCGGCCTTCAAATCATCGGGCGCGAAACTCGTTTGCCTGTGCTCGTCAGACAAGGTCTATGCGGCCGAAGCTGCAGATGCCGCACGGGCGCTGAAAGCGATGGGCGCGGCCCATATCTATCTGGCTGGCCGCCCGGGCGAACTTGAATCCGCCTTGAAGGCTGCCGGCGTGCAGGATTTCATTTATGCCGGCTGCGACGTGCTGGCGACGTCGCGCGCGGCGCATGATATCCTTCGCCTGAGAGGCGCTGAATCGGCATGAGCCAAATTCCGAACTTTGCCGGCATCGCGTTCGAATCCGCTGAAAACGTGCCCGCCTCGAGCGCCGCACAGCCATGGCTCACGCCCGAAGGCATTCCGGTGAAGCCGGCCTACAGCCCCGACGATCTCGCCGGCCTCGACTTCCTCGACACCTGGCCCGGCATCGCGCCGTATCTGCGCGGTCCCTACCCCACGATGTACGTCACGCAGCCGTGGACCGTCCGCCAATACGCCGGCTTCTCGACCGCGGAAGACTCCAACGCCTTCTACCGGCGCAACCTCGCGGCCGGACAGAAGGGCCTCTCGGTCGCGTTCGATCTCGCGACCCACCGCGGCTATGACTCCGACCATCCGCGCGTGTCGGGCGATGTCGGCATGGCGGGCGTCGCGATCGACTCAATCTACGACATGCGCACGCTGTTCTCGGGCATTCCGCTCGACCAGATGAGCGTGTCGATGACGATGAACGGCGCGGTGCTGCCGGTGCTGGCGCTCTATATCGTGGCGGCGGAAGAGCAGGGCGTGCCGCCGGAGAAGCTCTCGGGCACCATTCAGAACGACATCCTCAAAGAATTCATGGTGCGCAACACCTACATCTATCCGCCTTCCCCCTCGATGCGCATCATCTCCGATATCTTCGCGTTTGCCTCCGAGCACATGCCGAAGTTCAACTCGATCTCGATCTCCGGGTATCACATGCAGGAGGCGGGCGCGACGCAGGATCTCGAGCTCGCCTATACGCTCGCCGACGGCGTCGAATATGTGCGCGCCGGCATCAAGGCGGGGCTCGACGTCGACCGTTTCGCGCCGCGGCTGTCGTTCTTCTGGGCGATCGGCATGAACTTCTTCATGGAGGTCGCAAAGCTGCGCGCCGCGCGGATGATCTGGGCCAAGCTGATGAAGGAGTTTTCTCCGGGCGATCCGCGCGCGCTGTCGCTGCGCACGCACTCGCAGACCTCAGGCTGGTCCCTGACGGCGCAGGACGTCTACAACAACGTGGTACGCACCGCGGTCGAGGCGATGGCGGCGACGCAGGGGCACACCCAGTCGCTGCACACCAACGCGCTCGACGAGGCGCTGGCGCTGCCGTCCGATTTCTCCGCCCGCATCGCGCGCAATACGCAGCTGTTCCTGAGCCAAGAGAGCGGCACCACGCGCATCGCCGATCCGTGGGGCGGCTCGTTCTACGTCGAACGCCTCACCGCCGAACTCGCGAAGAAGGCCTGGGGCCACATTCAGGAAGTCGAAGAGCTCGGCGGCATGGCCAAGGCGATCGAGGCCGGCATTCCGAAGCTGCGCATCGAGGAGGCCGCCGCGAAGGCTCAGGGCCGCATCGATAGCGGCGCGCAGTCGATCATCGGCGTGAACAAATATCGCCCGACAGATGAAAAGCCGATCGACGTGCTCAAGGTCGACAACTCGGCGGTGCGGGCGTTGCAGCTCGACAAGCTCGCGCGGCTGAAAGCCGAGCGCGATCCGAAGGCGGTCGAGCAGGCGCTCGCGGCACTGACGCGCGCGGCAGACCGCGGCAACGGCAACCTGCTGGCGCTCGCGGTCGAGGCGGCGCGCGCCAAGGCGACCGTCGGCGAAATCTCGATGGCGCTGGAAAAAGTGTTCGGGCGCCACCGCGCCGAGATCAAGACGCTCTCGGGCGTCTACAAGCGGGAGGTCGGCATGACCGACGCCGTTGCGCGTGTGTTGAAGCTGGTTGCGGCGTTCGAGGCCGACGAGGGCCGCCGTCCGCGCATCCTCGTCGCCAAGATCGGGCAGGACGGCCACGACCGTGGGCAGAAGGTGATCGCGTCGGCTTTCGCGGACCTCGGCTTCGACGTGGACGTCGGGCCGCTGTTTGCGACGCCGGCGGAAGCCGCGCGCCAAGCGGTCGAGAACGACGTGCATGTGATCGGCGTATCGTCGCTCGCCGCCGGGCATTTGACGCTCGTTCCTGAGGTGAAGGCGGAGCTTGAAAGCCAGGGCCGCGGGGACATCATGATCGTCGTCGGCGGCGTGGTGCCGCCGCAGGATTACGCGGCATTGAAGCAGGCGGGCGCCGAGGCGATCTTCCCACCCGGCACGGTGATCGCCGAAGCCGCCGAGGAGCTGGTCCGGTCGCTCAACCGGCGGCTGGGGCACGAAAAAGCGGCGGCGGAGTAGCCCGCATTCATGCGACGATCGTTGATCCCTTTTGCGCTCGCGCTCGGTTTGCTCCTTTCCGGCTGCTTTGCCTCCGACCGTCCGCTGTTCGGCACCGAGACCGCAGTGCTGGCGCTCGGCGACGGCGGAAAGTTCGCGACCTTCGAGCAGGACAACGGCAAGGAAACGCCGAGCGATCCGATCGAAGTGCGTCCAGGTCCGAACAATGTGTATGACTTCATCAACCAGAAGGGCGTCGCGACGCCGGTGACGTTCCATCCGCTCTCGGGCGACGAGCACATTGCGCAGGTCAGGCTGCAGGGGGACAGCGGCTACGGCTACGTCCTTGTGCGCACCGACGGTCAGGAGCTCGTTGTGATCCCGGCCGAATGCGACAAGCAGGATCAGGCGAAGATGGCTGCGCTCGGCGTCGTGCGGCGCAACCAGTTCGAATGCCGCATCGACAAAGTCGCCGATCCGGCGGCGTTCTTCGCGGCGCTCAAACGCAGCGCGCCGGTCTCGCGGATGGTGCGGAAGTAGTCGCCGCCGTCATCGTCCGCGAAGGCAGACGATCCAGTCGACTCAAAACTTGCGGTTTTGCCTGGATACCCCGCCGGAGCCAGTCATCGGGCCGGCCTTTGGCCGGACCCGTTGGCGGGGTATGACGCTGCGCGTCAATTCAGCCTTCCCTCGGCGACCGTCTTCTTCTCCTTGTCGAGGATCGCGCGCACGTGGCGCATCACGTGGTCGGCGACGATCGCATGGGCCTCGGCGGTCGGGTGGAACGCGCCGGAGGTGAGCGCCGCGAAAGCGGGCTGGAGAATGTCGAACGGCGAGATGCCCTCGCGATGCGTATTCGCGGTGAGGAAGGCGTCGTTCGGATTGTGAATGAGCCGCCAGCGATGCGCGTAAGGCAGCGCGCCGGCCGGCGAGTACGGCTCCCAGTCGTCGGTCGTCCTGGAGCGGCGCGGCATTTTCATCGAGGCCTGGTCCATCAGCGCGCGGGTCGGGTCGCGCGCGCAGATGCCGCGCTTGGTAAAGTCCGCCGTGTGCTCGGTGATGAAGCGGAAGCCGGTGCCGCTCCCGGTCGCGAGTCCAGACGGACAACCGGCGCCGCTACGCGCCATGCAGGCGAGCCGCTTCTGCAATTCGGCGGCAACGTCGGCCGCCTCGTTCAGCCGCGCCTTGTTCACCTTGAGCGAGGGGTGCACGTCCATGCCGAGCGTCGCCTGCGAGCCGCAATAGCCGCCGACCTCGTCGAACTGGATCGGCTCATAGGCATTCTGCAGCACGTGCGAGGGATCGACGCCGAATCCGTCGACCAGCGCGTCGCGCACCGCCTTGATGCGCTTGTCGAGCTGGCCGAGATAGGCGCGCGCCACATCCGGCCCGTAACGCAGTTCACCGCCCGCCAGCGCCGCGATCGGCGCCAGGTCGCGCGCATTCTCGATACTGGCGTAGAGCGCGAGCGCGCCGAAACCGACGTCGTTGCCGCCGATCGAGAGCAGCACCAGGTCGATCGGCCGCTTGCGGCTGCCCGGCGGGCACCATTGCTTCGATACGGTCTGCGCCGAAATGCCGGTGCTGCCGTATTTGTAGACCGGCAGCGTGTAGCTCGCCGCCTGTGTGCGGCCCTGCCGCCCGCCGCGGCAGATCAGGTCCGCCAGCTGATCGAGCTGCGGCGGCACTTTCGCGCCACCCTTCTCGCTCGCGCGCTCGCGCGCGTCGTGATCCATGAACAGCCCGGTGACGTCGGCACCCGAGCACGCGACGCTGACCAGCGTCACGGCGCGGTGGCGATTCTCCAGCGCCATCGCGATGCCGACGCGGAACGGGTAGCCGTATTGCGAACGATGGCAGTCGGCCGAGAGCCACTGGGCGGCGCTCTTGTCAAACGCCGTCTGGAATTCAGCGGAGTTCGGCCGATAGACGAGGCCCTTCGCCTCGTCCTCCATCTTGCGGCGCGGCAGACTCTTCGGATCGAAGCCGCTGTCGACCGAGGCCAGCCCAAACGCATTCGCTTTCGCCTTATAGTCGCGCGAGGCAAGCTGCTCGCGATCGTTTGTCATGCTCGGGTCGTAGACCATCTCGCGCGACGGGCTGAACGACACGGGACGGTCCGGATTGCTCTCGCCCGACATGAATGAATCGCCGAGCGCGACCACGAACACGTCCTCGACGATCACGCTCGCGGTGAGTTCGCGCGCGTCCGGCAGCGTCACCTTGACGTTGGCGCCGGAAACCTTGGTGTCCGGCGAATACGGCACCCGCTTGATGACGAACGGCTTTTTGCATGCCTGCTTGATCGTCTCGCCCTTGCCGGCGCCCGCGCGCGGCAGCCAGGAGAACGTGCAGTCGCCCGCGCCAGCCTCGGCGAGCCGTTCGGCAGACAGGCTTACGTCCACCGTGTGCGCGTCAGGCAGGACGTAGTCTTCCTTCGCGCTGCCCCAGGAATATTGCCGCTCGCACATGCCCAGGTAGCGGAAGGGCCGTGAGGCGCGCTCGTAGCAGGTCGACTCGAGCGTCTGCGCGGCCCAGCCGAGCCGCGAGCGCTCGTAGCCCGCGCGCTTGGTGTCGTAGCAGCGACCGGGGCTCGACTTGTCGCTGCAGTCCGGATCGTTCAGGCGACGCTCGGTGCGCCAGACAATGTTCGCGGGGAGCGGCGAGTCCGCCTTGCCGCGCACCGCATCGAACGCCTTCTCATGCAGCGCGAAGGCCGCCGGCTTCTTGAAGAAGCGAAACGGGTTCTGCACCTCCCAAACGATGTCGGAGGCTGACGCGGCGCTGACGTGAAGGAAAGGAAGCGACGCAAGGCAAAGGGTCGTCGCGAGCCGACGCATGAAATTCTCCCGCACCCTTCCACCTGGCATGATGATACCTGATTTGCGGGCGACAGGGAGCGAAAAATTCGCCGCCTGCGGCCGGCACTCAGCTCCTGCGATACCTCGGCCCCTGGATGTAAGTCATTGATACGAAACAAGTAGCTGATCTGTCAATGAACCGTGCCGCCGGCGCCTGGCCGATCGCCCTGGGGCCGCTTGCCCGGCGAAAGCAGGTTATTGGCCGCAATCGTGACGTCGCAAACAAAGCCCTCGGGCCGGAAGTCGACCGAAATCGCCCCGTCAAGCGACGCCCCGATGCGCTCGAAAACGACCTGGCCGAATCCCTTGCGCTTCGGCTGCCCGACCAGCGGCCCGCCGCGCTCCTGCCAGTTGAGCCTGATCCCGTTGTCGCTCGGATCGCGTGTCCAGCCGATCGCCACCGAGCCGGTCGGGCTCGACAGCGCCCCATGCTTGGTCGCGTTGGTGGCAAGCTCGTGCATGATGAGGCCGAGCGATTGCATGGTCGGCGGCGTGAGGAAGACCTCCGGTCCCTGCGCGACGATCTTGGCGCCGTCGACGCCGCCGAACGGCGCAAGCTGCACGCGCAGCAATTCCTCCAGCGTCGCGCCCTGCCAGTCATGCTGCACCAGGAGGTCATGGCTGTAGGCAAGCGCCTGGACGCAGCCGCGGAAGCGCGCTTCGAAAGCGTCGATGTCATCCGAGCGTCGCGCGATCATGTGTGCGAGGCCCTGCACCACGGCCAACAGGTTCTTCGTGCGATGCGACAACTCGCGCAACGTGAAGGCGAGATGCTCCTCATAGGCCCGGTGCTCCGTCATATCGCGATGCACTGCCGCGACCCCGATCACGCGACCTTCCGACGAAAAGATCGGCGAGCCGCTGATCCCGACCGGGATCAGGTGGCCGTCCTTGTGCCGGCGCGTCGTCTCGAGCAGCACCGGCCTGCCGTTCATCGTCTCCCTGTAAAGCCCGGCCTGCTCGTCATGCAGTTTTTCCGGGCAGATGACCCGCAATGAGCGGCCGATCGCCTCGAGCGCGGTGTAGCCGTACAGCTGCTCGGCCCCGCCGTTCCAGGTCTTGATGGTCAGATCCGGATCGATCGAGAAGATTGCGTCGGTTGATGAGTGCACCGTCGAGGCGAGCAGCGCATTCGCCTCCTCGCCGCGCTTGCGGTCCGTGATGTCGACGATCAGGCCGATCGAGCGCGTGGGGCGCTTCCCTTCCGCCCCCTCCGAGAAGAAGGTCTTGCCGCGCAGCAGAATCCAGCCGGTGGAGCCGTCGAAGCGCGTAATGCGGTGTTCGTCATCGTAATCGCCCCCCCTCTCGGGATCGAGCGACGCCTGCAGCTTCGCGCGGAAGCGCGTGCGCATGTCATTTGGGATGATGCGCTCGAGGAGGTCGATATCGGTGTTGATGTCGAGGTCGGCCGGCGCACGCAGGATCGCGCGCAGTTCGGGCGACCAGTAACGCCGCCGCGCGACCCAATCGATCTCGTACATGCCAAGTCCCGTGGCGCGGCGAACCAGCCGCAGCCGCTCCTCGGACTCGCGCAGCGCCTCCTGGGTGGCGAGGTCGGAAGCCGCCGGCTGCTCTGGACGCGCGCCAAAGCGCCGGCGCCGCAAGCCTTGCAAAAGGCCCGGCAGCCGGCGCAGAAGCTGGGTGAACTGGTTCACGCGAGCATTCATCACGCCTTGGTCTAAACCCTCCCTGAATGCGCCGGGGCCGGAAAAGTTCCCGGTGTCTTGAGTGTCCCATAAGAATCCCGGCTAAAGTGACGGCGTCATGGCCGCGCCGTTCCCCGACATCCGGAGCCTCGCCCGCGCGTTGCGCGCCGGCGACCGCGCGACGCTCGCGCGCGCCATTACCTTGGTGGAGAGCAAGCGTGCCGACCATCAGCAGGCCGCGCACCGGCTGGTGCAGGAACTGCTTGCCGAGACCGGAAAGGCCGTGCGCGTCGGCATCACCGGCTCGCCCGGCGTCGGCAAGTCAACCACGATCGATGCACTCGGCACGCACCTGACGGAAAAAGGCCACAAGGTCGCGGTGCTGGCGGTTGATCCTTCGTCCGCCCGCACCGGCGGCTCGATCCTCGGCGATAAGACTCGCATGGCGCGACTCGCTACCGTTCCAAGCGCCTTTATCCGCCCCTCGCCTGCCGCCGGCACGCTCGGCGGTGTCGCGGCGAAGACACGCGAAACCATGCTGATCTGCGAGGCCGCGGGCTTCGACGTGATTCTGGTCGAAACCGTCGGGATCGGGCAGTCGGAGACCGCCGTCGCCGACATGACGGATTTCTTCCTTGTGCTGATGCTGCCGGGTGCGGGCGACGAATTGCAGGGGATCAAGAAAGGCGTGGTCGAGCTTGCCGACATGATCGCGGTCAACAAGGCCGATGGCGACAATATCAAGCGCGCCAAAGCGGCCGCGGGCGAATACCGCGCCGCGCTGCATATCCTCACCCCGCGCTCGGCGACATGGGGACCGCCGGTCACGACGTACTCGGCCCTTACCGGCGAGGGCGTCGCGCAACTTTGGGCGCAGGTATTGGCGCATCGCCAGCAGCTGTCCGCCTCAGGCGAATTCGCAGCGCGCCGGCGCGAGCAGCAGGTCAAGTGGATGTGGGCGATGCTCGAGGACCGGGTTCACCTGCGGCTGAAGTCCGACGCGAAGCTCAAGGCACGGCTGCCGGCGATCGAGAAATCCGTCGCGGAGGGGACGCTTGCGCCGTCGCTCGCCGTGGATGAAATCGCGACGGCGTTGGGCGTTTAAGCCGCAGGAACTGCAATCCGCATCACCAGCTTGGCAGGGACATGGCCGCCGGATCCGCATCGCGCAAAGTCATCTACGCCGCGCTCGCCGGCAATCTGATGATCGCCGTCACGAAGTTCGCCGCCGCAGGGTGGACCGGCAGTTCGGCGATGCTGAGCGAGGGCGTGCACTCCGTCGTGGATACCTCCAATCAGCTCCTCCTGCTCTATGGTATCAACCGCGCCGCGCAACCGCCCGATGAGGACCATCCACTCGGCTACGGCCGCGAACTCTATTTCTGGAGCTTCATCGTCGCGCTGCTGATCTTCTCGCTCGGAGCGGGCATTTCGATCTATGAAGGAATCGCGCACATCCGGGACCCGGTGCACATCAGCGACCCATTCGTGAACTACCTCGTGCTCGGCGCCTCGTTCGTGTTCGAGGGCGCTACGTTTTTGATCGCGCTGAAGGAGTTCAATAAGACGCGTGGCGCGCTCGGCTACATCGAGGCGGTTCACGTCAGCAAGGATCCGCCCTCGTTCCTTGTCCTGTTCGAGGACTCAGCGGCGCTGATCGGAATCGTGATCGCGTTTTTCGGCACGTTTGCCGCCGTCCAGCTCAACATGCCGGTGCTCGACGGCGCTGCATCGATCGGGATCGGCATCGTGCTGGCAGCAACGGCGACATTCTTGGCCCGCGAGAGTAAGGCGCTGCTGATCGGCGAAGGCGCGCGCGGCCGCACGATGCGGTCCATTCGCCAGATCGCGGCCGAACAGCCGGGCGTCGAGCGCGTCAACGACCTCGTGACCGTGCACCTCGCGCCCGACCAGGTCGTGGCCGCGCTCAGCCTCGAGTTCAAGGACGAGTTGAACACGCCGCAGATCGAACAGGCCGTTGCGGCGATCGAACGCCGCATCTGCCAGCAGCATCCCGAGGTGTCGCGGATTTTCGTCAAGCCGCAATCGATCGGCACGCGCGATCAGCGCGCACCCCCGGTCGCGACGGCGAGCGCATGACCACGGTTCTCATCACCGGCTTCGGCCGCTTTCCCGGCGCGCCGTTCAATCCGAGCGGGCCGCTTGCGCTGGCGCTCGCAAAACGGCGGCGGCCGGCATTCGCCGACGTTCATCGCGCGGTGCACATTTTCGAGACGAGCTATGCGTCGGTCGATCGCGACCTGCCGAAGCTTCTCGCAAGACACAGACCCGACATCGTGCTGATGTTCGGCCTCGCGGCGCGTACGCCATTCGTGCGCATCGAAACGCGTGCGCGCAATACGGTGTCGATCCTGTTCCCCGACGTAACCGGTTTTCGCCCCAACGCTCGCGCGATCGCCGCCGGAATGCCGGATGCCCGCGGGCAAGCGCCCTTCGCGCGCCTGCTCGGCGCGGCGCGCGCGAGCCGCGCGCCCAGCCGCGTCTCGCGCGATGCCGGACGATACCTCTGCAACTACGTCTATTGGCGCGCGCTCGAAGCGTCCCGATCCGGAACGCTGGCGCAGTTCATTCACATTCCGCCGGTTGCAAACGTGCGGCGCCGCCCGGGCAAAAAACGCCGCGTGACGCAAGCTGCGCTGGTGCGCGCCGGAGAGGCCATTCTGCTCGCGCTGCTCGCAGCGCGCCGGCATTAACCTTGACGGCGTGTCCCGCCACGGCACAGCGCGGGTGGCAGGTATCTTGAAGCGTGCGTTCCTCCTGGAGGAGCGCCATGAGTATCGACCGCCGCTATTTTCTCGGAGCCACCGCCGCAACGGGCGCATTCACCGCGACCGAAACCATCGCGGCGCCGGCCACGTCGAGCACCGTGCCGGTGTCGGGACTCGGCGTCGACGCCATCCATCTCGGCGTCCGTTTCAACGGCTCCGACGACAGCACCGAGATGCTCCAGCGCGCGATCGACCGCACCGCGGGCGCGCGGCTGCCGCTGATCCTTGCACCCGGCGTGTATCGCGCGCGCGGACTAGTGCTTCCCACCGGCGCGCGGCTCGTTGGCGTTCCCGGCGCGACGCGCATCGTCGCGACGGAGAATGCTCCGATCATCGTGGCGCGGGGCGCGGATCACATCCTGCTCTCCGGCATCATCTTCGACGGCGGCGGCAAGGCCCTCCCCGGCAACAGCGGCCTCATTCAGCTCGCGGCCGGACGCGGCATCGCGATCCGCGATTGCGAGGTGGTCGGCATCGGCGGCATCGGCGGCATCGGCATCCTGCTCGAGGGGATCGAGGGCGAAATCACCACCACGACCGTCACGGGCGCGCCCGGCGCCGCGATCCACGCGCTCGACTCGCGCGGACTCATCATTGCGCGCAACACGATCCGCAACGCGGCGAACAACGGCATTCAGGTGTGGCGCTCGCAGGCCGGAGACGATGGCACGCAGATTCTCGACAATCGCATCGAGGATACCGCTGCGCAGGCCGGCGGCTCGGGGCAGAACGGCAATGCCATCAACGTCTTCCGCGCGCACAATGTGAGCGTGCGGGGAAACCGCATCCGTAACGCGGCCTTCTCGGCGGTGCGCGGCAATGCGGCTTCCAACATCCAGATCACCAGCAACAGCTGCACCGGGCTCGGTGAGGTCGCGATCTATGCGGAGTTCGGTTTCGAGGGCGCGGTGATCGCCAACAACACGATCGACGGCGCCGCGATCGGCGTCGCAGTGACCAACTTCAATCAGGGCGGCCGGCTCGCTGTCGTGTCGGGCAACCTGATCCGCAACCTCGTGCCGAAACGCCCCGCCGGCACCGACCCGAACGACGGCAACGGCATCGGCATCGGCATCGAGGCCGACGCTGCGGTCACCGGCAACGTCATCGAGAATGCGCCGGTCGCCGGCATCTCGGTCGGTTGGGGACAATACCTGCGCGACGTCAGCGTCACCGGCAACGTGGTGCGCGGCGCGGGCGTCGGCATCGCGGTGTCGGTGACGCCGGGCGCAGGATCCGCGGTGATCGCCGACAACCTGATCGCTGCGGCGAAGAACGGCGCCATCGTCGGCATGGACCAGCGCAAGCCGATGACCGGCGATCTCGCGCGCGACGGCGCTGCGCGCTACGCGCAGCTTGCGATCAACGGCAACCGGGTGCGCTAGCCGCGCTCCCAGTTCAGCCGCGCAATGCGCGGGTCGGCGGCGAATGCGGCACGCCCAAATTCCAGCCGCGCGTCGGAAAATTCACACACGGCGCGCGCACCGCTGACCCCGAACTGAATCCGCCAGGTCTCGCGCTCCGTCGGCTCATCGCGCGCGAACGCAGTACAGGACAGGAGCGCCATGCTAGTGCCGCGCCCCGGATCGCGCACAGACCGATACGCAATGACGGTAATCGCGGCGGCGCGTGCCGCCTCGGCGAGTGCCTGACACCCCTCATACGCGGTGACGTTGGTCCAGATCGCCTCGTCCCGTGAGAGCGGGGGCTTCGTAAGGTCGATTCCAAGCGCGGTCGCGTAAGGCACGGAAAATGCGGTGAACTCGCCGGCATTCACGGGCCATGGCGTTGCCGGGGATTCGGCGAAGAACAGCAATCGATGGAACGTCATCTCGGCGACCGCGGTCGCCGCCGAAGCAGACGCATAGTAAACGCCGAGCGTCATCCCGGCGCGCCGGAAGCGTGAGCCGCGCGGATAGATCGAGGCGTAGCGGAACGGCGTCGAGAGAAGATAGTGCAGGTGGCGGCACTCGGGGGGCACCGGCGGTTTCGTCTCCTCGATCAGACTTTCAAGCAAAGACTGTTCGTCGAGCGTGTCCACCAGCTTGAGCGTCGAGACCCTGTGCTGCGCCTCGATCACGCGCCAGCATATGCCCGACAGGGGCCGTTGTTCAGCCGACAGCGCGCCGGGCGTCCAGGTACGCGATGACATTGACCATTCCCTGGACCGATTGCACCAGCGTCAGCGGCATTCCGCCCAGCGCCGTGTTCTCGCTGCGCAGCCATGCGCGCGCAACCGCGTCGTCGCCGCCGGTGATGGCGTCGAGCGAACGGTAGAGGCGCACAAACAGCACCGAGAGCTCGAACGGCTTGTCACCCGGTCGGAGTGCGTAGCCGCCGCTCCCCATGCGCGATACCGTGGCCTCGGAGAGGCCGACGATGGAGCCGATGGCCTTGTTCGAGATCCCGAGACGTTGAGCGGCCCGCAGGATAGCCTTGGTTATCGTCGGACCGGCCTCGGGCGCCGGGCTGGATTTCGCAGCAGGTTTCCGCATGGCCGGTTCTTTCTACAGCAAGATTTATATAGATTAATTTCATCAGAAAGGCAAGGGCTACGCAATGGGGAGTCCGCAAGATCCGGAAGCGATCCTGACCGCGCTGTGGCGCCACGCGGGCCAGCGCGATGACGCGCTCGAAGCGGTCGCGTTGACCGGCGGCGAGCCTGCGCTGCCTTCGTCGTTCGCAGTCGGCACCGCCGCGCAGGCGAGCATCGCGGCGTCCGCGCTCGCCGCCGCGGAGCTGTGGCGTTTGCGTACCGGGCGACAGCAGCGCGTCAGCGTTGATATGCGCGACGCGGCGATCGAGTTTCGCAGCGAGCGCTACATGCGCATTGCCGGTGCGGCCCGCGGCGAGATCTGGGACAAGATTGCCGGGCTCTATCGCTGCGGCGACGCCCGCTGGGTGCGCCTGCACACGAATTTTCCGCATCACCGCGATGGCGTGCTGAAGCTGCTCGGCTGCGAGTATTCGCGCGAGGGGGTGCAGCGCGCTCTCGATGGGTGGCAGGCGGAGGCTTTCGAGACCGCCGCCGCCGAAGCTGGGCTGGTGGTGACTGCCACGCGCTCATTCGCCGAATGGGATGCGCACGGCCAAGGCCGCGCGGTCGCCGGGCTGCCGGTGTTCTCGATCGAGAAGATCGGCGACGCGCCGCCGCTGCCGCTGCCGCCGGGAGAGCGGCCGCTGTCAGGCGTGCGCGTGCTCGACCTCACGCGCGTCATCGCCGGCCCGGTGTGCGGGAGGACGCTGGCGGCGCACGGCGCAGATGTGATGTCGGTAACCGCCGCGCAAATGCCGCAGATGCTGCCGCTGGTGATCGACAACGGGCGCGGCAAGCTGTCCGCCTTCGTCGATCTGCGCGAGCCGGCCGGGCGCGCCGCGCTCGCGCGCCTTGTGCGCGACGCGGACATTTTCGTGCAGGGCTATCGTCCTGGCGCCATGGAGAAAAACGGCTTCGGTCCCGACGAGGCCGCGCGCCTGCGCCCGGGCATCGTCTACGTGTCGCTCTCTGCCTACGGTCACGAAGGCCCATGGGCGAACCGGCGCGGCTTCGACTCGCTGGTGCAGAATGCCAACGGCATGAACTGCGCAGAAGCGGATGCAGCGGGCGCAAAACAGCCAAGGCCCCTGCCCTGCCAGGCGATCGACCACGCGAGCGGCTACCTGATGGCGTTCGGCGCGATGACGGCGCTCGCGCGCCGCGTGACCGAGGGCGGCAGCTGGCACGTGCGCGTGTCGCTCGCCCAGACCGGCCAGTGGATGCGCGGGCTCGGGCGGCTGGCCGACGGTTTTGCCTGCCCGGATCCCGGATTCGATGACGTCCAGGACCGGCTTGAAGAAAACGATTCAGGCTTCGGCCGACTCACCACCGTGCGCCACGCCGCAACGATGTCGGAAACGCCGCCACACTGGGCGCGGCCATCGGTGCCGCTTGGAACACACGCGCCGGAGTGGCCGTAGCGCTCCGGCAGCCGCGGCGCATGGCTTCCACCGGCGCGGATTACGCATTTGTCATGTTGCCGGCCGAAGCGCAGGCTTGCCACAGTTGCGGCCAAAACCATTTATACTCGCTGATACCATGGACCAACCGCCTCGCCGCTCCCGCCGCAAACGCATGGTGTTCACCCTCCTCGCTTTGTTCCTGTTGCCGGTCGCGGCGCGCGCCGCGCTGTTCGCCTATGACAACGGCCCGCGCTCCTGGCGCGATGCCGACTGGTCGAGCAGCCGCACCCTGCCGGCCGCCGCCGATTACACGCCGGCGCGCGTGCTGGTGATGAACGGCCAGACCGGCGGCTGGAAGGGCACGGTCGCGGTGCACAGCTGGATCGTGCTCAAGCGCGAAGGCGCGCGCAGCTGGACCCGCTACGACGTGGTCGGCTGGGGCAATCCGGTACGTACCAATGGCTGGGCGCCGGACGGCCTCTGGTACGGCAACAAGCCGACGGTGCTGGTCGATATCAGCGGCGCGCAGGCGACCGCGCTGATCCCGCGTGTCGAGGATGCGGTGAAGCGTTATCAATTCGCCAATGCCGGCGACTATCGCGTCTGGCCGGGGCCGAACAGCAACACGTTCGTCGCAACCGTGTTGCGCGCGGTGCCGGAGCTCGGAGTCACGATGCCGCCGAACGCGATCGGGCGCGACTATCGCCCTTATCCGTACCTCGGCCTGAGCGACAGCGGCACCGGTATCGAGGCGAGTCTCTGGGGCGTGCTCGGCATGAAGATGGGCTGGGTGGAAGGCATCGAGGTCAACGTGCTCGGCCTCGTCGCCGGCGTTGACTTGCGCCGCCCCGCCGTGAAGCTGCCGGGCTTCGGGCGGATCGGTCTTGAAGCGGCCGTCGCGCGAGCGGCCAGTCCCGGCGCGACACCGCGGTAGCGCTCCCGTCTTGCTATTTCTGCTGGTGCTTGCTCGCCGCCTCCGCGAGCCGTTGCCACGCGTCGGCCATTTCAAGAAGCCGCGCCTTCTGCCCGTGATCCATCGTTTGCTGCGCAATCCGCAGACACTCGGCGGCATAGTCCTTGTATCGCTCGGAGCCTCCCGTCGGCATTCACACCCTCCGGCAAAAAGCTGATGGTGCTAACGCGACTGAGGGCGAACGGTTCCGTGGATAACTGGGAACTTGAGGAACCTCCCGCGCGTTTTTATTCGCCATGCAGAACGCGAATACATACCGGCAGTACGCCGAGGAATGCAGGAAGCTCGCGCAGTCGATGCCGGAGCACCGGCAGAGTCTGCTCGATATGGCGGCCGTATGGATTGATTTGGCCGGCAAGGCGGAAGAGCGCGAGAAAAAAACAACGAGCCGCATCGATGGCGCGGGCTGATCGAGGAGAATGGCGAACTCAATGCCCGCGCGCTACCGAGCGCACGCCTAACCACCAAGTCACGCGAAATTGTGCCTGCGAGCGCACCACCGAGGTGACGCGCGACATGTGCCGTGCGAGTTTCCGGGCCGACACACAATGACTCGGAAGGCGGCATGCGCGACACCTGGCCTCTGCTCGACAAAATCCCCTTCCCGGCCATCTGGCGCGGACAGCTGCAAACCCTGCAGGTCAATGTCGGCTATCGCTGCAATCAGTCGTGCGTGCATTGTCACGTCAACGCGGGGCCGAACCGTACCGAAGACATGGATGCCGCCACCGCCGATCTGGTGATCGAATTTCTGGCGCAGCGGCGGATCGCGACGCTGGACATCACCGGCGGCGCCCCGGAGCTGAACGCGAATTTCCGCCGCATGGTGAGCGCGGCGCGCGACATGGCGGTGCAGGTGATGGATCGCCATAACCTCACCGTCCAGGAACAGCCGGGCCAGGAGGACCTCGCCGAATTTCTCAGCCAGCATCAGGTCGAGATCGTCGCCTCGATGCCCTGCTACCTGCAGGACAATGTCGACAGGCAGCGCGGCAAGGGCGTCTACGCCGGCTCGATCCGCGCGCTGCAGCGCCTCAACGCGCTCGGCTACGGGCGCGAGGGATCGGGGCTCACGCTCAATCTAGTCTACAATCCGCTCGGGCCCTCACTGCCGCCGCCGCAGGCCGCCCTCGAGGCCGAGTACAAGCGGAGCCTGAGCGAGCGCCATGGCATCGTGTTCAACAGCCTGTTCACGCTCGCCAACATGCCGATCCAGCGCTTCGGCGCGATCCTTCTGTCGCAGGGCCAGTTCGACGGCTATCTCGACACGCTGCGGCACGCACATCGCGAGGAAAATCTTGCCGGCGTGATGTGCCGCAATCTCATCTCGGTCGATTACCGCGGCTACGTCTACGACTGCGACTTCAACCAGATGCTCGACCTGCCGCTCGCGCGTAACGGCCGCGCGCGCGTGCATCTGCGCGACCTCATCGACGACGACATCGCCGGCAATCCGATCCGCGTCGCCGGCCACTGCTTCGGCTGCACCGCCGGCCAGGGTTCGAGCTGCGGCGGCGCGCTGAAGGAGGCCGCGGAGTGACGGGCGAGCCGTCGCTCTCCATCATCATCCCGGTTCTCGACGAAGCCGCGACGATTGTGGCCGCGCTGCAGGCGGTCGCGCCGTTGCGCGCGCGCGGCACCGAGGTCGTCGTCGTGGACGGCGGCAGCGCCGACGGCACGGCGGCACTGGCGGCACCACTCGCCGATCGGGTCATCGCGAGCGCCCGCGGGCGGGCCATGCAAATGAACGCCGGCGCCGCTGTCGCGCGCGGCGACGTGCTCATGTTCCTGCACGCCGACACGCGGCTGCCCGCCGACGCCGACCGGCTGATCCGTGACGGCCTCGCGCGGTCGCGCCGAGGCTGGGGCCGCTTCGACGTCGCGATCGCCGGAACGCATCGGCTGCTGCCGTTCGTCGCCGCATCGATGAATACGCGCTCGCGCCTGACCGGGATCACGACCGGCGATCAGGCGATGTTCTCCACGCGCGATGCCTTCGCCACGGCGGGCGGCTTTCCCGCGATCGCCCTGATGGAGGACATCGAATTGGCGCGGCGTCTCAAGCGCGTCTCGCCGCCGCTCTGCCTGCGTGCACGCGTCACCACGTCCGGGCGGCGCTGGGAAAGGCGCGGCGTCGCGCGCACGATCCTGCTGATGTGGCGCCTGCGGCTTGCGTATTACTTCGGGGCTAGCCCGGAGGATCTGGCGAGGCGATATCAATGATCTCCGCTCATGCCCGCGAAAGCGGGCATCCAGCTCTTGGCCCTGGGTCCCCGCTTTCGCGGGGACGAGCGGGAGAAATCACACCCTTCCCTCCAGCGCGCGCATGAAGATGGTGCGCGCGGCGCGGCGGTCGAGCTTCACCGGATTGCCGCCGGCGGTCGGATCCTCGGGCGCCATCTTGACGATCTGGTCGACCTTGTCGTCGCCGACTTTCAGGCCGGCCAGCGTGTGCGGAATGCCGGTGGCCTCGCGCAGCTCCAGCACGAAATCCAGGAACGCGCGAAAACTCGGGCGCAGCCCGATGTAGGCGGCAAGCCGCTTCACCTTGTCCTCGACCGCCTTGCGATTGAACACCAGCACGTAAGGAACGAACACCGCGTTGGTCAGCCCATGATGCGTGTCGTAGAGCGCGCCGACGGGATGCGACAGCGCGTGGATCGCGCCGAGTCCCTTCTGGAACGCGGTCGCGCCGGCCGCCGCAGCCGCCATCATGTGCGCGCGCGCCTCGATGTTCGTGCCATCGCGGTAGGCCGCGACGAGATTCTCCTTCACCAGCCGCACGCCTTCGGCCGCAATGCCGTCGGCGAGCGGGTGATAGCTCGGCACGCACAGCGATTCGAGCGCGTGTGAGAACGCGTCCATGCCGGTGCCGGCCGTGATATGAGGCGGCATGCCGACGGTCAGCTCCGGATCGCAGATCGTCTGGGCGGGGAGCATCTTGGGATGAAAGATGATCTTCTTGGTGTGCGTCTTCTCGTTGGTGACGACCGCGGCGCGCCCGACCTCCGAGCCGGTGCCCGCCGTCGTCGGCACCGCGACGACGGCTGAGATCGCGTTCGCGTCCGCGCGCGTCCACCAGTCGCCGACGTCCTCGAAGTCGAACACCGAACGCGTCTGCCCGTGCATCAGCGCGATCAGCTTGCCGGCGTCGAGCGCCGAGCCGCCGCCGAACGCCACCACGCCGTCATGACCGCCGGCCTTGTAGGCCGCGATGCCGGCCGCAAGGTTCGACTCGACCGGGTTGGGCTGTACCTCGGCGAACAGCTTTGCCGGCAGGCCCGCGGCGGCGAGCGTGTCGAGGGCGGCCTGCGTCATCGGCATTTTCGCGACCACCGGATCGGTGACGAACAGCGGATTGGCGATTTTCGCAGCCTTCACGGCTTCGGCGAGCTCGCTCGCGCGCCCGGCGCCGAAGCGCACCGTGGTCGGGTAATTCCAGTTGCCGCGCAGTTGCATTGCAGATCCTTCCATTGGCACCGCTGTCATCCCGGAAGCCGCCGAAGGCGGCTATCCGGGACCCATCTCTCCTTTCGCGCAAGCCGAAAGATGGGTCCCGGGTCTCGCGGAGCCTGTCATCGGGCCGCGCCTTCGCGCGGACCCGTTGGCTCGCCCGGGATGACAGCGGAGCTAGACCTCCCTCAAATGATAGCTCTTCGGCCGCGTCAACGACTCATAGCCCACGCGCGACAGCGTCGCGCCGCGGCCGGTGTCCTTCACGCCGGTCCAGGCAAGGCCCGGATCGAGATAGTCGCAGCGGTTCATGTAGACGGTGCCGGTCTCGATCTCGCCGCCGATGCGCTCGGCCGCATCCATGTCGCGTGTCCAGATCGACGCCGTGAGGCCATACGGCGAGTCGTTCATCAGGCGGACGGCTTCCGCGTCGTCCTTCACCTTCATGATCCCGACCACCGGCCCGAAGGTCTCGTCCATCATCACCTTCATCGAGTGGTCGACGTCGACCAGCGCCTGCGGCGCCACATAGGTCGAGCCCGCGCGGTCGCGCGCGAACGGTTTTGTGTCGATCAGCGCCTTCGCGCCTTTGTGCAGCGCCTCACCGATGTGTTCGCGCACTGTCGCGGCAAGGCGCGGCTGCGCCATCGGACCGAGCGTGGTGTCCGGATCGAGCGGATCGTCGAGCACGTATTGTTTCGTCAGGTCCACGAAGCGATCGACGAACGTGTCATAGACGCCGGCGTGCACGTAGACGCGTTCGATGCCGCAGCAGCATTGGCCGGAATTGAAGTACGCGCCATCGACGATGTTCTCGACCGCGTGCGCGAGGTCGACGTCAGGCCGCACATAGGCCGGGTCCTTGCCGCCGAGCTCCAGTCCGACGCCCGCGAAGGTGCCGGCGGCTGCCCGCTCGATTGCCTTGCCGGCGCCGACCGAGCCGGTAAAGCAGACTTGATCGACCGCGCCGGAGCCGATCAGCTCGGTGGTGTCGTCGTGGGTCAAGGTCAGCGTGCGGAACAGGCCCTTCGGCAATCCCGCTTTGTCCATCGCGGCCTGGAAGCGGTCGCCGACCAGCAAGGTCTGCGCGGCGTGTTTCAGGATCACGGCATTGCCGGCCATCAGCGCCGGCACCACCGAGTTCACCGCGGTTAGATAAGGGTAATTCCAGGGCGCCACCGTGAGGACGATGCCGATCGGTTCGCGCGCGACGTAGCGCCTGAAACCGGCCTTCGGCTCCGGAACGATGTTCGCGAGCGCGCTCTCGGCGATCGCGATCATGTGGCGCGCGCGCTCCTCGAAGCCGTTGAGCTCGTTGCCGCCGTAGCGCACCGGGCGGCCCATCTGCCACGCCAGCTCGGGCGCGATCGCGTCACGCATCGCCAGCATGGCATCGACGGCCTTCGAGAGGATTCTGCCGCGCTCTGCGACCGGCACGCGCCGCCATTCCGCCTGCGCCTTGCGCGCGGCCGCTATGGCGCTACCGATCTCGGCGGTTGACGACGCGGCGCGCCGCACCACCTCGCGCCCGTCAACGGGGGAGATGCAGACGATGGAGGGCATTCACACTCCGCTGTCATCCCGGCCAAGCGGCCGAAGGCCGCGCGAGCCGGGACCCATCTCTCGGCCAGCGCAGGTGAACGATGGGTCCCGGGTCTCGCGCCATAGCGCGTCGCAGACGCGCGTGAACGCGCTTAAGGCGCTCGCCCGGGATGACAGCCTCAATGTGTGCTCCGGCGTCTGCATCAATACCTCTCAAACCCGCGCATCAGCTCCCAGTCGGTGACGCGCCGGTCGTACTCGAACTGCTCCCACTTTGCAGTATGCACATAGTGATCGACCACCGCCTCGCCGAAGGCCGCGCGCAGCATCTTCGACTTGTCGAGGCACTCGGTCGCCTCGCGCAAGGTCTTCGGCACCTCGGGCAGTTTCTTGCCGTGATAGGCATCGCCGGAGAACGGCGCCTCCAGTTCGAGCTTCTCCTCGACACCCTTCAGGCCCGCCGCGATCAGCGCGGCGAATGCGAGATACGGGTTGAGGTCCGCGCCGCCGATGCGGCACTCGATGCGGATCGCCTTGCTCCCCTCGCCGCATAAACGAAACCCGGCGGTGCGGTTGTCGCGGCTCCACACCGCCTTGGTCGGCGCGAAGGTGCCGACCTGGAAGCGCTTGTACGAATTGATGTAGGGCGCGAGAAAATACGTCATGTCGCGCGCGTAGGCGAGCTGGCCAGCGACGAACGCGCGCATCAGCGCCGACATGCCGAGCTCGGCGCGCCTGTCGAAGAACAGCGGCGTCCTGCCGGCCGCGTCCCACAGCGACGCGTGGATGTGCGAGGAGGAACCGGCGAGCCCGTAATTCCATTTCGCCATGAAGGTGACGGCCTTGCCCTGCAGGTGCGCGATCTCCTTCACGCCATTCTTCAGGATCGCATGGTTGTCGGCCATGTCGAGCGCGTCGGAATAGCGGACGTTGATCTCCTCCTGCCCCGGGCCCCACTCGCCTTTCGAGTTCTCCACCGGAATGCCCGCGCCCTGCAGCCCGCGGCGGATGGCGCGCATCACGCCCTCCTCCTTGGTGGTCTGCAGGATGTGATAGTCCTCGATGTAATGCCCGGCGGTTTTCGGGGCGACGTAGTGCTTGCCGTGGATCGCCTCGTAGCTCTCGTCGAACAGGTAGAACTCGAGCTCGGAGGCGCAGTAGGCGCGCATCTTCCGGCTCTTCAGCCGCGCGACCTGGGCCTTCAACATCGCGCGCGGCGAATGCGGCACGTCGTGGTGATGGTGATCGAGCACGTCGGCGAGCACCAGCGCGGTGCCGTCGAGCCACGGCAGGCGGCGCAAGGTCGTCATGTCGGGCTTCATGACGAAATCGCCGTAACCCTTGTCCCAGCTCGCCGCCGCGTAGCCCGGCACCGGCTCCATGTCGATGTCGTCGGCGAGCAGGTAGTCGCAGCCGTGCGTCTCCTCGTGCGCGCCGTCGAGGAAGAACTCCGCCTGGAAGCGCTTGCCGATGAGGCGGCCCTGCATGTCCACCATCGCGACGATCACGGTGTCGATCGTGCCGGCCGCGACGGCTTTCTTTAATTCGCTGAAGCTGAGATTCCCTGCCATGCCCCCTCCCGCGTTATGCCCGGCCATAGCCCGTCGAAGACGGGCGTAAACGCCCTGATGGCCGGGCATCCACGTCTTCCTTCATGGACACGTTAAAGACGTGGATGGCCGGGACAAGCCCGGCCATGACGGATTCACGGCTTCTCCGCCGCGACAGTGCCGATCGCCTCATCGAGAATATCGAGCGCCTTGCCCATCTCGGCCTCGGTCACCGTCAATGGCGGCGTCAGCGTCAAGACGTTGCCGAATGTTGTCTTGAACGACAGCCCCGTCTCCAGCGCGCGATACATCACGGCTTCGGCCGCGGCCTTGGCCGGCGCCTTACTCACGCGCGAGGTGACCAGCTCGATCCCGAGCAGCAGGCCGAGGCCGCGCACGTCGCCGATCAGCGCATGCTTCGATTTCATCTCGTGCAGGCGCGCGAGTGCGGAAGCTCCGACCCTGCCGGCGTTCGCCACCAGTTCCTCGTCCTCGATGATCTGGATGGTGGTGAGTGCAGCGCGCGCCGTCACCGGGTTCTTCTCGTGCGTGTAGTGGCCGAACGCGTACGCCGCGCCGACATCGAGCTCCGGCCGCGCCAGCACGGCCGCGATCGGCACGATCCCGCCGCCGAGCGCCTTGCCGAGCACGAGAAGGTCCGGCACCACCCCGTCGTGCTGGGACGCAAACATCTTGCCGGTCTTGCCGAGCCCGGTCGGGATCTCATCGAAGATCAACAGCGTGCCGTGACGGTCGCAAGCCGCGCGAACGCGCCGCCAGAACCCGGGTGGGGGAATGTGCGGCACCGCGCGCATCGGCTCGGCGATGAAGGCCGCGATGTCACCTTCGCGCTCGAGCACATATTCGATCATGCGCGCACAGGCGTCCGCGCTCGCCCCGATGGTCGATGTGCCGTAGGGACAGCGGTAACCCGCGTAGGGCGCAACATGCTCGGCGCCCGGCATCAACGGGCCGACGCCGCCGGAGCGGAACAGCGCTTCGCCACCGACCGCGGCGGCGCCGAAGCCCGCGCCGTGGAACGCGTCCCAGAACGACAGCATCTTGTAGCGGCCGGTCGCGGCACGCGCGATCTTGATCGCCACTTCCACCGCGTCCGAACCGCCGGGGGTGAACAGCACCTTGGAGAGGTTGCCGGGCGCGATCTCGGCAAGTTTCGCGGCGAGCGCCACCGCCGGCCCGCAGGTGTAGCGGCGCGGCGCGAACGGCAGCGCGTCCATCTGCTCGGCGATCGCGCGCTTCAGCCGCGGATGGCCGTAGCCGATGTGGTGCACGTTGTTGCCATGGAAATCCATATAGCGGCGGCCGGCGGTGTCCTCGATCCAGATGCCGTCCGCCTTGACGATGGCGTTGAGGCACGGCGTCGAGACCGACTGGCGCAGGAAATACTTCTCGTCCTCGGCGAGCAGCGTCTGCGCCTCGGCGTCGAGATTCTTCTCCGCCCATGCGCGCCGCTGCGGCGACAGGTTGGTGTCGCTTTCGGATTCGGAGGGAGTGGGCTTATTCACGGGCTGTCACACACTCAACTGTCATCCCGGACGGCGAGCAGCGCGAGCCGATCCGGGACCCATATACCACTGCATCCCGCGTTCGCGGACAAATGGGTCCCGGGTCTCGCCCTCCGGCCTCGCCCGGGATGACAACGGAGAGTGTTTCACCGCCGATCATCTGCCCCAAGCTCCTAAGGTTGGCCACAGATCGTGCCAATCCTCATTCTGCTTCTCGATCAATTCCACTTTCCAAGCCCGCGCCCAGCGCTTGATGCGCTTCTCTCTCGCGATCGTTTCGCTGATGTCATCGTGGACTTCATAATAAACCAATCGGTGGATGCAATGCTTCTTGGTAAATCCGGCAATAGCATCGGTGCGATGCTCGTAGACACGGCGCACCAAGTCGTTGGTCACACCGATGTAGAGCGTGCCGCGACGCCCGCTTGCGAGAATGTAGAGGTAGTACGGCATGAGCAAAGCACTCGGCTGTCATCCCGGACGGCGAGCAACGCGAGCCGATCCGGGACCCATATACCACTACCCTCGATACTCGCGGATAGATGGGTCCCGGCTCTCGCTTCGCTCGGCCGGGATGACAACTGAGTGTATCATCTCTTGCGCCAGGCCTGCAGGCGCGTGAACAGCAGGCGGTCGAGCAGGAGCTGCAAGAGCTTCGCGCCGAGCGCCGTGAACACGATCATCGTCGCCATGCCGGCGGCGGCGGCGGAGGCACCCATCTCGTCCATGTGCACGATGGCGATCGCGGCGAGCTTGGTGTCGGGTCCATAGAGGAAGATCACTGCCGACACAGTCGTTAGCGCATTGACAAAAATATAGATCGCAATGTCGAGGATCGCGGGCCAGCAGATCGGCACCGTGACACGCGCGAACGTGCGCCAGAACGGCACCTTGAGCGAGGCGGACACCGATTCGAATTCCGGATCGATCTGCTTCAGCGCGGTGAGCGAGGTGATATGCGCCACGGTGTAGAAATGCGCGATCGAGTTGATCACCAGCACGGCGAGCGTGCCGTAGAGAAAGCCGAGCGGATTCCATCTGGCGTTGACGAAGAACACGTAACCCAGGCCCAGCACCAGGCCGGGCACCGCCATCGGCAGCATCGCGAGCAGATGCGCGATCATGCGCCCGCCCGGCATCACCCTGGTTTTCTCGACGACATACGCGCCGGTGAACACGATTCCCGTGCCGAACACGGCCGCAAGCGTCGCCATCCAGATCGACGTGAAATACGGCGACCAGCCGCCGGGATCGAAATTGGCGAAGTCGTAGTTCTTCAAGGTCGGCGTGAGGTTATACGGCCAATAGGTGATGAATGAGGCCCAGATCGCGGTGCCGAGCACGCCGACCAGAATTCCGCCGATCACGAGGCAGTAGACCATCAGCGCAGCGTCGCGCGGGCGATTCTGCTTCGGTTCGAGCGGAACCGCGCGCGCCGAGAGCAGCGCCACCTGGCGGCGCTGCACCATGCGGTCGATCACGAAGGCGAGCACCGCCGGCACGAGCAGCACCATGCCGACCACCGCACCCATCTCGAAGTTCTGCTGGCCGACCACCTGCTTGTAGGCGTCGGTCGCGAGCACGTTGAACTGGCCGCCGATCACCTTGGCGATGCCGAAGTCGGTGACGACGAGCGTGAACACCACGAAGGCCGCATTGATCAGGCCGAACTTCGCGCCCGGCAAGGTGACGGTGCGGAAGATGCGCGACTTCCTGGTGCCGAGCGCGTCGGCAACCTCGTAGAGCCGCGCATCGGCGAGCGCGAGCGCGGTGACGGCAATGATCAGCGCGTGCGGGAAGCAGTAGAACACCTGCGCAACGATGATCCCGTTCGCGCCGTAGATCGACGAGCCGAACATCAGGCCCTTGAGCAGGCCCTGGTTGCCGAACAGGTAGATGAGGGAGATGGCGGAGAGCAGCGACGGCGCGAACAGCGGCAGCATCGCTGCTGCGTAAAAAAGCCCCTTGAAGCGCATGCGGGTGCGCGTGAGCGCGTAGGCGTAGACGAACGCGAGCGGAATCACGATCACCGTGGTCGCGATCGCAACGCCGACGCTGTTGAAGATCGAATTGAACAGGCTCGGCGTCGAGAAATAGCGCAGGTAGTTGGCGACGCCGATGAATTCGCCGTTCGCATTCTGGAAGCTTTTCGACAACAGCGCCCACAGCGGCAGCGCGATCGATAGCACCAGCCACGCGACCAGAAGGATGACGCCGGCGCGCGCGACCCAGGCCTCGCGCGAGACCCGTTGCGCGATCACCGGAAGCGGTACCGTGGCGACGCTCATGCCAAACGCTCGCCTGTCATCCCGGCCGAGCGCAGCGAAAGCCGGGACCCATGTGCCACCGCGCTCAGCGTTCGCGCAGAAATGGGTCCCGGGTCTCGGCCTTCAGCCTCGCCCGGGATGACAGTCGTGTCTGTGGCGGCCTTCATGACTTGGCGAACACGCGCAGCGATTCCGGCGGCAGCGCGATGGTGAGCGTTTGCCCCTCGACGACGGAAAGATCGCGCATCAGGTTGGCGGAGAAGTCCGCGAGGATGGCGACACCCGGGGCAGCCTCGGGCTCGAGCCGGGCGCGGCAGAACGCGCCGAGGAAATCGAGCAGCGAAACGCGCGCGTCGATCCGGTTCGGCGTCGCGGCGTCGATGTTGCGCACACGGATTTCCTCCGGGCGCAGCCCGATGCGCACCGCGGCGCCGTGCGCAAATCCGTTGATGCTGTTGCAGGCCAGTTCGATGGTGCCGAAGCGCAGCCGGTCGGGGCCGCTCACCTGTGCATCGAGAAACGTCATCGTGCCGACGAAATCGGCGACGAACGCGGTCGCGGGCTTGCGGTAGATCTCGGACGGCGTGCCTACCTGTTCGATCACGCCCTCTCTCATCACCACGATGCGGTCGGCCATCGCGAGCGCTTCTTCCTGGTCGTGCGTCACCATAATGGTGGTGACGCCGAGCCGGCGCTGCAGCTGCTTGATCTCCTCGCGCAGCCGCACGCGCACGCGCGCATCGAGCGCGGAGAGCGGCTCGTCGAGCAGCAAGAGGCCGGGCGAGGTAGCCAGCGCGCGGGCCAGCGCGACGCGCTGCTGCTGACCGCCGGAAAGCTGGCCCGGATACTTCGTGCCCTGCTCGGGCAGGCCGACCAATGCCAGCAGTTCCTTCACGCGCGCATCCATCGCGGCCCTGCCGGCGCGGCGATTGACCAGGCCGTAGCCGACATTCGCCGCGACCGTGAGGTTGGGAAACAGCGCGTAGGACTGGAACACAATGCCGAAGTCGCGCGCGGCCGGCGGCAGGTTCGACACGTCGCGGCCCGCGATCTCGATCAGCCCCTCGTCCTGCGGATCGAGGCCGGCGATCGCGCGCAGCAGCGTGGTCTTGCCGCAACCGGAGGGTCCGAGGAAGCAGACGAACTCCCCCTTCGCAACATCGAGATCGATGTCCTTGAGCGCCGTGAACGCGCCGAACCGCTTCGCGAGCGCGCGGATGCGCAGGAAGGGGCCCGCGGTGTTCGCACTGCCGCTCTGCATCGACTTTACCGATGCATCCATGCGCATCCCCAATCCGCGTACGATGCCCTCATCCTGAGGAGGGCGCAAAGCGCCCGTCTCGAAGGATGGCAACACACGCTGAGCCTCTGGTCATCCTTCGGGACGCGCCCTTCAGGCGCTCCTCAGGATGAGGTTCTTATTTCGGCGCGGCCTTGCTTTCGTAGCGCTTCGACCATTCGGCGAGAATGCGGTCGCGGTTCTCGGCCATCCAGGCGAAGTCGTTCTTCACCATCGCCTGCTCGGCCGTCGCCGGATAATTGGTCGGAAGATTCCTCACCGTCGGGTCGGCCACCAGCGCGTAATACTTCGAGTAAAGCTCGCTCGCCTGTTTGCTCGCGCCCCAATCGGCAATCTGCTTGGCGATGGCAAGATTCTTCGTGCCCTTGACGATGCTGGTCGCCTCCATATCCCAGCCGGCGCCTTCCTTCGGCAGGATGAGTTCGAGCGGCGCCCCTTGCGACTTCTCACGCGCGCCGCGCATGTCGAAGCCGATCCCGACCATCCGTTCGCCCTTCGCCGCCTGCACGCACGGCGCCGAGCCGGAATGGGTATAGACCCCGATGTTCTCGTGCAGGCCGTCCATGAACTTCCAGCCCTCGGCCTCGCCCATGATCTGCAGCCAGGCCGCAACCGCGAGATAGCCGGTGCCGGACGACGCCGGATGCGGCATGACAATCTTGCCCTTGTACTCAGGCCCGGTCAGGTCCTTCCAGGAGGTTGGCGCCTTGACGTTGCCCTTGGCGGCTTCGGCCGTGTTGAAACACACGACAGACACGAACGCGTCCATGCCGGTCCAGGTGTAGGGCGGTGTACCGTCGCGGAACTGGGGCCTGAGCTTGTCTACGCCCTTGGGCTCATAAGTCTCCAGCAGGCCCTGCTTCTCGAACAGGATCAGGCTGGTGACCGCAAGGCCGAACACCATGTCGGCGCGCGGATTGTCCTTCTCGGCCAAGAAGCGCGCCGTGATGACGCCAGTGGAGTCGCGCACCCACACGATATCGGCTTCGGGCACCGCGGCCTCGATGATCTGCTTAAACGGGCCGAGCTGGTCGTTCTCGAGTGCCGTATAGAGCGTAACTTTTGTCTTCTGCGCGAATGCCGGCGCCGCCGCAACGAGCGCGGCAAGACAACCCGCGCCCAAGAGAGCGAAACCTCGTTTGAGCATGTTGTTCTCCTTCCCCTCAAAACTGTCGAAACTAGCCCGGACGAATGCTTCCGGCAGATGACACCTGCACGAATTCCCACATCAGCTTACCCAGTTTCCTTGGCGTAGCGCCAGCGGGAGCGCCTCATGCCCGCACCCGCTCGTTCTTCGGATCGTAAATGCACCCCTCGACACGGGTCGCAAGGCTGCGCCGGCCGAAAGCCTCGATTTCGATTGAGTTCTGCCCGAAATACTCGGCCGGCACATAGCCGAGCACCAGCGATCGGCCGACCGAGTGCCCGAAATCGCCGCTGGTGGTCATGCCGATGATCTTGCCGTTGGCGATCATCGCCTCCCCACCATAGACCGAAAGGGGCGTTTCCAGCGCGAAACATTCCAGCCGGCGCTTGAGCCCTGCCTCCTTTTGCGCCAGCAGCGCGTCCTTCCCGAGGAAATCGCCCTTCCGGAGCGACACAGCAAAACCGAGGCCAGCTTCGAGCGGTGTTTCGTCAGGCGAGATGTCGGCGCTCCAGTAGAGGTAGCGCTTTTCCATCCGCAGGCTGTTGATCGCCTTGTAGCCGGCATCCGTGATGCCGAAGGCGGCGCCTGCCGCGCGCAGCGTCTCGTAGACATAGGCGACGAATTCGGTCGGGACGTGCAATTCCCAGCCGAGTTCGCCCACATAGGTGATGCGCGCCGCCATCACCGGCGCATAGCCGATGCGGATCCAGTGGCAGGTCATGTAGGGGAACGCCGCATTCGACACGTCGTTTTCGCTGGCGAGGCTGAGCACGTCGCGCGCGCGCGGCCCGCACAGATTGATCACCCCATAGGCGCTCGACACGTCCTTGAAGGCGACCGAGCCGTCGCGCGGCATGTGCTTGCGGATCCAGCCGCCGTCGCGCACGCCGAAGCCCGAGCCGGTCACCACATAGAACGTGCCTTCCTTGGGCTGCATGATGGTGAGATCGGCCTCGATGCCGCCCTTGGCATTGAGAAGCTGGGTATAGACGACGGCGCCCGCGCCCTTGTCGAGGTTTCCCGCCGCGAGCCATTGCAGAGTGCGCAGCGCGCCCTGCCCGGTGATCTCGAACTTGGAGAATGAGGACATGTCGATCAGCGCGACACTCTCGCGGATCGCCCTGTGCTCGCGGGAGACGACTGGCGCGAGCGCCGAGCGCTCGAAGGTTTCGAGCGAGGGCGCCTTGCCATTCACGAGAAAATTCGGACGCTCGAAACCGAATTTCTGCCCGTGCACCGCGCCGTTGGCAGCGAGGATCGCGTGCAGCGGCGAACGGCGCAGCGGGCGGCAGGCTTCGCGCTCCTCCTCCGGCCACGCGATCGTGTAGTAGCGCGCGTAGCTTTCAATCGCGGCATCGCGCAGATAGGCAAGCCCGCTGTGCAGTCTGCCGAAGCGGCGCAGATCGAATGGCCAGAGATCCATGCCGGGATCGCCGCTGGCGATCCAGTTCGCCATCGCGAGGCCCGCACCGCCCGAAGCCGCAATGCCGGCGGTGAAGCCGCAGGCGATGAAGAAGTTCTCGATCCCTTCCGCGATGCCCATCACGGGTTCGCCGTCGGCCGAGACCGGGATCGGGCCGTTGATCACGGTGCGGATGCCGACCTCGTTGAGCACCGGGATGCGTTCCGCCGCAGGACCGGCGATTTCGGCGAGGCGGTCGAGGTTTTGCTGAAACAGCTCCTGCCCGAAATCGAGTGGCAGCTTGCCCAAACCATTCACCGCAATCGTGCCGCGCTCCCAGCCGCCGATCGCGAGCGCGCCCGGCTCGGACTTCAAATAGAAATTCAGGTCCGGGTCGCGCAGCGTCGGCTGGCGGTCGGGAATGAGCGGAGATTTCTCCGTCACCAGATACTGGTGTTCGACCACGGTAACCGGAAGTTCGATCCCGGCCATCTCGCCGACGTGCCGCGCCCACAGGCCCGCGGCATTGACGGCGATCTCGCAGGCGACCTCGCCCTGATCGGTGACGACATGCGTGATCCGCCCATTCGCCTGCCGGAAGCCGGTGACCATCGCGCCTTCGACGATCTTCACGCCGCCCTGCCGCGCGCCTTTCGCATACGCCATGGTGAGCGAATAGGGATCGACGTAACCGTCGCTGGCGATCCAGGTCGCACCGCGCACGTCTTTCAGATCGACCAGCGGAAACTTGTCTTTGACCTCGTTCGGCCCGATCAGCTCGAGGTCGAAGCCGTAGCTTTTCGCCGCAGTCGCGGCGCGCTTCAATTCCTCCCAGCGCGCATCGCTGCTCGCCAGACGGATGCTACCGACATTGCGCCAGCCGACATCCTGATCGACTTCCGCGCCGATCGTCGCGCACAGCTTCGCCGAGTACTGCATCAGCCGCGTAAGATTGACCTTGGAGCGCATCTGCCCGAGCAGGCCGGCGGCGTGCCACGTGCATCCGGCCGTGAGCGTCTTCTTTTCCAAGAGCAACACGTCGCGCTGGCCGAGCTTCGCCAGATGATAGGCAATGGAACAGCCGATGGCGCCGCCGCCGATAATGACGATGCGGGCGGCGCCGGGAATCTTGCTCAACCGCGCACCGCCTTCAGGTGCGCGCGCGGCCCGCCCAGTGTGGCGGTTTTGACGTTGCTACCAGTCTCGCGGCAGGTCGGTCGTAGGAACGTCAAAACCAAAGCCACACTGGAATCAAACATTGGCTAGTGTCCTTTCGATTCCGACGTTCGTGGAAGAGCGCGCGGTAAGGGATACGAACGTCGGAATCGGGACACTAGCGCGCCCAGATACCAATCGACGAAATGCTGCACGTTGGTTTCGCGCACGCTCGAATACGGCCCCGGCTCATAGCGCGGCGACAGGATGCCGGCCTGGTTCGCCTCGCAAATCTCCCAATCCTGCTCCGAGGTGCGCTGCCAGAACGGCATCAGCTTGGCGAGGTCGTAGTCCTTCCCCTCGACCGCGTCCTTGTGCACGAACCAAGTGACATCGGCCTGACAGGTCGTGGCATCGATCGGCGTGAGGCGGGTCGCGACCGCGTGGTCGTCGCTCGCGTGCTGCCAGAAATTCGGGAAGATGGTCGAGCGCAGCGTGCCGGCGCTCCATTCGTTACGCGCGCGGAACGTCCCCATCAGCGGCGCCACCCGCTTGCCGTCGAGGCTCTGAGTTACCCACCCTTCCACCAGCGGCGTACGCGCGGCGCGCCAGTAGGCGCCGGTCATCTCGGATGACGCCATCGCGTCGCCGAGGCCCATGCGGGCGAAGCGCTCGCTCGCAAGCTTTTCGGCGCGCTCGACTTCAGGCATGGTCTGCGGCGAAAAGCGCGCGGTGTCGTAGGTGCCCCGCACATATTCGGGATGCGCGGTGTTACAGTGATAGCACTCGCGATTGTTCTCGAAGACGAGCTTCCAGTTGGCTTTCACCGTGTAGCGGACGCTTTTCGCGAGCTTCGCGTCCTCAAGCCCCTGATGCTTCATTTCGTCGCCAACTTCAGCGGCGACGCGATCGAAGCTCACCGGATCGTCGCCGAGCGCGACGAACAACAGCCCGGCGACATTCTTCAACGGCACCGGATGCAGCCCGAGCCTGGATGGATGCACACCGAACTCGCGCTCGGTCGCGGTCTTCAGGCGGCCATCGAGATCGTAGGTCCAGGCGTGATAAGGGCAGACGAAGGCGCGTGCATGCCCCTGCTCCTCACGGCAGACGCGCGCGCCGCGATGCCGGCAGGTGTTGTGAAACGCGCGAAGTTCGCCGTCCTTGCCGCGCGCCAAAATCACCGAGTCGAACCCGATCGCCCAGGTCATCCAGTCGCCGGGCCGCGGGATCAGGCAGGCGTGTCCGGCGTAGAGCCAGTGGCGCCGCCAGATGCGGTCCATGTCGGCATTGTGGATTTCGGGCGAGGTGTAGAACGGCCGCGTGAGCGGCCCGGCACCGCGGTAGGCGCCGCACAGCGCTTCGATGCGCTCGGGATCGTAGTCGTAGACGGAACCGGTCATCCCCACCAACTCCAATGTCATCCCGGCCGAGCCAACGGGCCCGCGCGAAGCGCGGCCCGATGACAGGCTCAGCGAGACCCGGGACCCATTCTTCCTCCTGGTATCAGCGGCGCAATGGGTCCCGGCGCGCGCGGCCTGCGGCCGCTTGGCCGGGATGACAGCTCAGCTTGGCCACGGCAGCGAATACGTCTTCACGTTGGTGAAGCTCTTCATCGCCTCGACCACGCCCTCCTTGTAGCCGAGGCCGGAATCCTTGATGCCGCCGAACGGCGACATCTCGATGCGGTAGCCCGGCACTTCCCAGACGTTGACGGTGCCGACATCGAGCTCGTTGATGAAGCGCGTGATGTAGTCGAGCCGGTTGGTGCACACGCCGGACGAGAGGCCGTACGCCGTCGAATTGGAAATGCGGATCACCTGCGCGATGTCATCCGGGCAGCGGATGATCGGGATCACCGGCCCGAACGTCTCCTCGTGCACCAGCTCGCAGCCGTACGGCACGTGGTCGACCACGGTCGGCGGATAGAGCGCGCCCTGCCGGTTATTGCCGTGCAGCAGCTTCGCGCCTTTGTGCACCGCATCGTTCACGCGGCGCTCGAAGTTCTTCGCGGCGCCCTCGTGGATCACGGTGCCGACGTCGGTCGCCGGATCCATCGGGTCGCCGGCTTTCAGCTTCTTCGCCTTGGCGAGCACGAGCTGGGCGAATTCGTCCGCCACCCTGTCGACCACCAGGATGCGCTTCACGGCGGTGCAGCGTTGGCCCGAGTTCTTCGTCGCACCGGTGACGGCAAGCTCGGCCGCCTTGTCGAGGTCGGCGTCCTCCATCACGATCAGCGGATCGTTGCCACCCAGCTCCAGCACGATGCGGCGGTAGCCGGCCTTGTCGGCGATGTACTTGCCGACCTTCACCGAGCCGGTGAACGTGATCAGATCGCAATCGGGGTCGGTGATCATCGCGTCGCCCATCGTCCCCGGATTGCCGGTGACGACCGACAGCATCTCCGGCGGGAGGCCCGCTTCGTACAGCACATCGGCGAGCGCCAATGCAGTCAGCGGCGTCAGCTCGGTAGGCTTGAGCACCACGCGGTTGTTGGTCGCGATCGCGGGCGCCAACTTGTGCGACACCATGTTGAGCGGGTGATTGAACGGCGTGATCGCCGAGATGACGCCGTTGAGCGGAAAGCGCGTGGTGAAGATCTTGCGCTGCTTGCCCTGCGGAGAAATATCGCAGGCGTAGGTCTCGCCGTCGTCCTTGATGGTGAGCTGGCCGGCGAACGAATAGACGTCGTAGGCGCGCCCCGCCTCGTAGAGCGAGTCCTTCCAGCACAGGCCGGACTCTGCGGTGATCAGCCGGGCGAAGTCCTCCTTGCGGGCGGCGAGCAGATCGGCGGTGCGCAGCAGGATTTGCTGGCGCTCGTAGCGCGTGAGCTTCGGCTTGAAGGATTTCGCTTTCGCGAACGCCTCGCGCACATGCTCGCCCCGCGCCGCCGGCACGGTGCCGACGACCGCGCCGGTGTACGGGTTGAGCACTTCGATCTGCTGGTCCGTCTCGACGCGCTTGCCGGCGATGCGCATCGCCTCGTGGCGCACCGGGGGAGTGGTGTGGATGTTCATGCCGCAACCCTGTTCAGCGCCACGTCGAACACGTCGAAGTTGCGCAGCCGGTGCCCCTCGGGCAGCGTTACTTTCCGATTAGCGATCATCGGCACCACCTGCTCGGTCAGCCCGCCGTGCGAGCGCAACGGCTCGGTGAGGCCGGAGAGATCGTGCCGCTCCTGGCTGGTGCCGAGCACCTTGTGGATGGTGGAGACCACCAGGATGTCGCCGATGCGGTCGGCCGGCAGCTCGAAACGTGCCCAGGCCTCATCGCGGCTGAGTGCAACGTCGACGCCCTCGACCGCGCGCAGGCGCGTGAGAATCGCGTCAACGTCAGTGCCTGCCGGCAGATAGACCGTCGCGAACGATCCCAGTGCGCCATGATGCGCCACATACGGATCGGTGATCGGCAGGATGACGCGCGCCGCGCCGGCGCCGGGCCATTCGTCGAACAGCCTCTGCAGGTAGATCACGTCAGGTTCGCCGTTCGGCAGATGCTTGTCGTTCATGCCGTGGTCGGCCGTGAGCACGAGTACGCAGCCCTGCGCATCCAGCTCGCCGACATAGCGGTCCATCATGGCGTAGAACGCGTTCGCCATTTCGCTGCCGGGCGCCGCCTTGTGCTGCACGTAGTCGGTGGTCGAGAGATACATCAGGTCGGGCCGCTCGCGCTTGAGGATCGAGACGCCGGCGGCAAAAACGAACTCGGAGAGATCGGACGAGTAAACCTGCGGCAGCGGCTTGCCGATGCGCTTAAGCACATCGCCGATGCCGTTGTCCGGCACCGTTGCCTTGTCGGCCTTCTCGGAGGAGAACGCGATCGCGCGGCCGCTCGCCATGTCGAGGCCGTGACCGAGCAGTGCGCGCAGCTTGTCCTTGGCGGTCACGACCGCGACCTTGGCGCCGAAATCGTGGAACGCCTGCATGATGGTCGGCGCGCGCAGGAAGCTCGCGTCGTTCATCATCACTTCCTTGCCCTGCGCGGGATCGAAGAAATAGTTGCCCGCGATGCCGTGCACCGCCGGCGGGCGCCCGGTGATGATCGAGATGTTGTTCGGATTGGTGAAGCTCGGCATTGCCGAGAGCGCTGTGAGGTTCGCGCCGGTCGTCATCAGCCGCGCGAAATTCGGCGCCAGCCCCGCATCGATCGCGCGCTCGATATAGCCCGGCTCCGAGCCGTCGATGCATACGCACACGGTCGGTGATTTCGGAAACCTGTACTCGCGGCCGTTGACCGAGACCGTCGGGGTGCGCTGGATGTTCATCTCATTCTCTCTCCCCGCTCATGCCCGCGAAAGCGGGCATCCAGTTCTTCGGCCCTGGGTCCCCGCTTTCGCGGGGACGAGCGGCACAAAAATCATGCCGCCGCCTTCAAGCTCTTCACGCCCATCTCATCCAGAATATCGCGGATCGCCGCCAGCGCGCCACGCATGTGATCAGGGTATAGCCGCCCGATGCAGCCGATGCGGAATGAGTCCGCCACCGTCAGCTTGCCGGGATAGATCACGTAGCCGCGCTCCTTCAGCGCGTCGTAGAACGCCTGAAAGCGGAACGCCGGATCGGCCGGCATGCGAAACGTGACGATGATCGGCGCCTGCAGGTTGCTGCCGAGCAAGGTCTCGAAGCCGAGCGCGCGCATGCCCTCGATCAGCACGCGGCAGTTCTCGGCATAGCGCTTGCCCCGCCCCGGCTGCCCGCCCTCGGCAAAAAACTCCATCAGCGCCTGATGGAACGACACGATCACATGGATCGGCGGCGTGAAGCGGTACTGCCCGGTCTTTTCGAAGTTGCGCCACTGGTCGTGCAGGTCGAGCACCAAGGTCGTCGCGTTCCCTTGCGTTTGCTCGAGCGCGGCGCGCCGCGCGATCACGAAGCCGAGCCCCGGCACGCCCTCGATGCATTTGTTCGAGGAGGCCGCGATCGCATCGACGCCGAGCCCTTGCGCGTCGAGCGGCAGCGCCCCGAAGGCACTCATCGAATCGAGCAGAAAGCTCCTGCCATATGTCCGCGCCAGCGCGGCGATCTCGCCGATCGGATTGAGGATGCCCGACGTGGTCTCGCAATGCACGGCCAAGACGTGGGTGATCGTGGCATCTGCTTTCAGCAGATGCTCCACCACCGCGAGATCGGGCGGCGTGTCCTCCGGCGTCTCGTGCACGGTGACCTTGCGCTTTGCGATATCCAAAATCTTCCGGGCGCGATGGCCGTAAGCGCCGTTGATCAGCGCCAGCACATGGCCGGTCGGCGGCACGAACGTGGTCAGCATCGCCTCGACGGCGAACGTGCCCGAGCCCTGCATCGGGACGGTGACGTAGTCGCCCTCGCCATTCACGATCTCGGGCAGCCGCGTCAGCACCTCGGCGTTGATCTTCAGAAATGTCGCGTCGCGCGAGCCCCAGTCGTGGACCATCACCTCTTTCACGCGCTTGCCGGTCGTGAGCGGGCCGGGGGTCAGCAGCAGCGGATCGCCGGTGTCGGACGCGGCGGCGGGCTTTGCGCGCATTCGGGTAGCCTTCTGTGAGAATTGTCACATAATACCACAAATTCGGGCAAATGTAGCATAGATTCATGACGGCCGGAAGTTATCCAAACTCCGCTGTCATCCCGGAACCCGGGCAAACGCGCTGTCGTCCCGGAAGCCGCGCAGCGGCTATCCGGGACCCATGCGATCTGCGCCCGCGGCTGGATGGATCCCGGCTCTCGCTGCGCTCGGCCGGGATGACAGCCTGCGTAAAGCCGCTATCTTGCTGCGCCAACTTCGAGCCCTCTCCGCTCATTCCCGCGCAAGCGGGAATCCAGGGCCAAGAACTGGGTCCCCGCTTTCGCGGGGACGAGCGGTCATGATCCATTGGAGTCATCCCATGGCCGCCAGCGACTACGACGTGCTCGACGAGCGCTTCCGCTCCTGCGTCAACCGCACCTCACACCTGGAGCGGCTGTGGACCGGCGCGCGCTGGACCGAGGGGCCGGTGTATTTCCCGGCCGGGCGCTACACGCTGTTCTCCGACATCCCGAACGACCGCATCATGCGCTACGACGAGACCGACGGCTCGGTCTCGGTGTTCCGCACGCCGTGCGGCTACGCCAACGGCCACACGGTCGACCGCCAGGGCCGGCTCGTTTCCTGCGAGCATGGCGGGCGGCGCGTTTCGCGCACCGAGATCGACGGCCGCATCACGGTGATCGCCGACAACTACCAGGGCAAGCAGCTCAACTCACCGAACGACGTGGTGGTGAAGTCCGACGACTCGATCTGGTTCACCGATCCGCCCTACGGGATCCTCTCCGACTACGAGGGCCACAAGGCCGAGCAGGAGGTCGGCAACAACGTCTATCGGGTCGACGGCAAGACCGGCGAGCTCAGAATCGTCGCCGACGACTTCATCCGCCCGAACGGCCTCGCGTTCTCGCCCGACGAGAGAAAGCTCTACATCGTGGATTCGGCGGGCGGGCGCACCAAGGGTCAGCCGAAGCACATCCGCGTGTTCGACGTGGGCGAAGGGGCTAAGCTCACCGGCGGCGCGGAATTCGCCGACTGCACGGCGGGCCGCTTCGACGGCATGCGCTTCGACACCGACGGCCGGCTGTGGGCCGCGACCGACGACGGCGTGCACTGCCTCGACACCGACGGCACCTTGATCGGCAAGGTGAAGGTGCCGGAGATCTGCTCCAACGTCGTGTTCGGCGGGCCGAAGCGGAACATGCTCTACATCACGGCGACGAACTCGCTCTACGGCGTGATGCTGCACGTGAACGGGCATAGGACTTTCTGAAAAGCTCTGCTGTCACCCCGGGCGAGCCACGAAGTGGCGGGACCCGGGACCCATCTCTCCACCTGTGCGAGCAGCGCGATGGATCCCGGCTCGCGCGACGCGGCGCGCCGCTTGGCAGGGATGACAGCGGAGTTTGTGCGCGCAGCCGGGATGAACATCTGCACACAGACTTGTGCATTGAACGTGAAGTGCCGCTCGGGCTCACTCCCGCTGCTGGTACGACCAATCTCGCGACCGCCCAACGCGGCGCGCAAAAACAAGGAAGAAACGTCATGGAAACGAAAATCAGCGAAATCGCCGCCGGCATCTATCGCCTCTCGACCTACGTCTCCGAGATCGCGCCGCCTGCTGGCTTCACCTTCAACTCCTTCCTCATCACCGGCAACGAGCCGCTGCTGTTTCACACCGGCCTGCGCAGGATGTTTCCGCTCAACCGCACCGCGGTGAGCCGGCTCATTCCCCCCGAAAAGCTGCGCTGGATCGCATTCGGCCATTACGAGGCCGACGAGTGCGGCGCCATGAACGAGTGGCTCGCCATCGCGCCGCAGGCGCAGGTCGCGCACGGGGCCACCGGCTGCAACGTCTCGCTCAACGACATGGCCGACCGCACGCCGCGCGTGCTCGCCGACCGGGAGACGATCGACCTCGGGGAAAAGTGCGTGCGCTATCTCGACACGCCGCATACGCCGCACGGCTGGGACGCGGGCGTGATGTACGAGGAGACGACCGGCACGCTGTTGTGCGGCGACCTGTTCACGCAGCTCGGCGACGGCCCCGCGCTGACCGACCGCGATGTGGTCGGGCCGGCGATTGCCGGCGAGGACGTGTTCAACTATTCGGCGCTCAGCCCGCGCATGGGAACGACGATCCGCGCGCTCGCGGACCTTGCACCGCGCACGCTCGCGCTGATGCACGGGCCCTCGTTCCAGGGCGACGGCGCCGCGGCGCTGCGCGCGCTCGGCACCTATTACGAGGAGCGCATGCGCAAACAGGCGTCCGCGGTGCTGGAAAAGGAGGCCGCCTGATCTATGGTGGGCGTGCCGCAACAAGTCAGGAAAGCACGCCCATGCCCGTCGATACCAAAGCCGCCGTTTCGCGCTTGATGCGCTTTCTCGCCGTCGAGGGCGTCACCGGGCAGGAGGCCGCGATCGGGCGCGAGATCGCGGCCGCGCTGAAAGAGGTCGGCGTGCCGGCGGAGGCGATCTATCTCGACGACGCGAATTCCCGCATCCCGCTGCCGACCGAGACCGGCAATCTGATCGTGCATTTGCCCGGTCGCGGCGCGCAGCACAACCAGCCGCCGCTGCTGTTCATGACACACATGGACACGGTCCCGCTGTGCGCCGGCGCGCAGCCGAAGCTTGCCGGCCGCAAGATCGTCAACAGCGCGAAGACCGCGCTCGGCGGCGACAACCGCACCGGCTGCGGCGTGCTGGTCACGCTCGCGGCCGAGCTTGCCAAGCAAAAGCTCGCCCATCCGCCGCTCACGCTGCTGTTCTGCGTGCGCGAGGAGAGCGGCCTGTGGGGCGCGCGCTTCGTCGATGTGGCCGATCTCGGCGCGCCTTCGATGGCGTTCAACTATGACGGCGGCGCTGCGTCGAACGTGGTGGTCGGCGCGGTCGGCGCCGATCGCTGGGAGGTCGAGATCTTCGGCCGCGCCTCGCATGCCGGCGGCGCGCCGGAGCGCGGCATCTCGTCGACCATGATCCTCGCGCTCGCGCTCGCCGAAGTGAAGAAGGGCGGCTGGTTCGGCAAGGTCGTGAAGGGCAGGAAGCAGGGTACCAGCAATGTCGGCCCGGTGACCGGCGGTCCCGGGAGGCCGGCCGGCGACGCCACCAATGTGGTGACCGACTACGTGCACGTGCGCGGCGAGTCGCGCAGCCACGATGCGAAATTTTTCAAAGCGATCACTGCCGCCTACAAGGCCGCATTCGAGAAGGCCGCGAAGGCGGTGAAGAACAGCGAGGGGAAGTCAGGCCGCATCAAGTTCAAGGTGCAGACCGACTATCACCCGTTCCGCATCAAGGACTCGCTCCCCGTTGTGCAGCGCGCGGCCGCGGCGGTGTCGGCGGCTGGCCTCAAGCCCAACATCCGCACCACCAACGGCGGGCTCGATGCCAACTGGATGGTGCGCCACGGCATCCCGACGGTGACCTTCGGCGCCGGCCAGAACGAGGCGCACACGGTGGACGAGTGGGTCGACGTGACGGAGTACGAGCGGGCGTGCGCGCTAGCCGTGCGGCTGGCGACGATGGGGTGAATCCAAGGGCTTGTCTCGCATGGCGCGCGTCGGCCCGGTTGGAGCGAGCGCGCCGCTCGCCGGCCGTCGCCGAGACCCGCTCAACGAGCGAGAGCGCGATCTTCGTGCGCTACGGCACCTGGGTCATATTGCAGAGCGATCTCGCGAGAGCGGACGACGGGCCGCCATGCTCCAGCGACCCCTCGAACACCTGACCGTTCGGGCACCAGATTCGCATCTTTGCCTCGGCGATGGCGCATGTCCTCAGCTTGGGAGCCAACAGGCTCACGCTTGCGATGCAATCGAGGCCGACGCTCACGCCCGGCTTGACCTCGGCGTACAAGGCCGCGGCGGGGTGGGACAACAGGAGCAGCGCCGCGGCTATCGAACACCGCACCGCGACGGGACCCCGTGCGGCCAGAGCAGCGGCGAGGCATCGAGGCGCTTGAGCAAATCCGTTCATAGCGGCTGATCTTGGGATATGGCGCCAACCTGCGCGATGTTCTTGAGGCAACCTTCCTCTGTGGGAAAAGGGCCGGTCACAAATGTGCCGCTGACCTTCGTCCCGTACCATCCTGACGTAACGCCGAGGCGCTTTGCCTCGGTCATGCTGACGTGATGCGGCAGAAGCTTCATCATCGTGAATTCCGATCATGTGGGAGAACGACGTATCGTCGAGAGCAGCTGTTCGTTGACCTGATGTCCGGCGCGCGCGCAGCGGCGCGACGGATAACGATGCTTTGGATGAATTGGGACGATGTGAGCGTTTCGGCCCCTTTCCTTTACAGGCGGGCGCTCACGTTGCTCTCGGGTTGCCGGCGCCTGGGTCGTCCGGGCGACTGCCGAGAATCCAGGGACACTAGTCTCCTTTGGATGCCGGACCTAGTCTTTTCTGCCCAAACGGAAGACCAGCGCAGCGAGGGCGGGAGAGGGAGATTCTTCTTGGCGACTGAGAAGCGCCCTCTCCCGGCTCACGCCCATAGCCCGTCGAAGACGGGCGTAAACGCCCTGATGGGCGTTCGCCACCCTCTCCCGCAAGCGGAAGAGGGGAAGAAGAAGCTACTGCAGCCTGATCGCGGCAAGGCCCGCGACGATCAGCACGGCCGCGACAACCCGGCTCGCGCGCAGCGGCTCCTTCAGGATCGCGACCGCGATCAGCGCGGCGAACAGCACGCTGGTCTCGCGCAGCGCCGCCACGATCGCGATCGGCTGGACGGTCATCGCCCAGATCACGATCCAGTACGCCGCGAGCGAGAGCGTGCCGCCGATCAGCCCGCTCTTCCAGAAGCGCAGCACGCCCGGGACCACGCCGGTGCCATGCCTGAGCAGCGCGACGCCGGTGATGAACGCGCCGTCGATCACGAACAGCCATAGCGCATAGCTATGCGCGTTGCCGGCGGTGCGCGCGCCTTGCCCGTCGACCAGCGAGTAGCAGCAGATCGTCACCGCGGTGAACAGCGCGTAGCCGACCGCGCGGCGGTTGAGATGCGCAAACTCGCCGCCGCCGCGCAGCGAGAGCAGGAAAATTCCCGACGTCAGCGCGAAAATGCCGCCCCAGCCGACGACGTTGAAATTCTCGCCGAGCAGGAGCGCGCCGCCGGCCGCGGTCATCAGCGGCGCGGTGCCGCGCGCGATCGGGTAAACCTGCCCCATGTCGCCCGCGCGGTAGGCGCCGGAGAGGCCGATGTAGTAGCCGAGATGCGCCGCGACCGAGAGCGCGAGCCACGGCCATGCCGCGGGCGGCGGCACCGGCACGTACAACAGCAGCGGCAAGGCGACGATGCCGGCCATCGCCGAGATCAGCACGATCGCGAGAAACGGATCGAGCCTGATCTTGATCAGGGCGTTCCACGCGGCGTGGCACGCGGCGGCAACCAGCACGGCGGCGAAGACGAAGGGGTCCACCCGGCTATGCCTTCACGCGCGCGCCGGCCGGATCGTACGGCGGCCTGAGGCTCGCCCGCACGGGTACGCGCTCGCCGGCAATGTCGATCGCGAAGCGGGCGGAGAGCCAGGCATCATCGATGCGCGCCCCGCCGGTCGCCACGTAGCCGAGCGCGACGATCCCTCCGACGGTGTGGCCGTACGAGGCCGAAGTCACTTCGCCCGCGGGTTCGCCGTTGCGCAGGATCAATTCGCCGCCATGCGCGATCGGCGTATCGGGCGACAGCGCGACGAAGCTCATCAGCCGGCGCGCCGGCGGCTTTCCCTTCGCGGCGAGCAGCGCCGCGCGGCCGAGAAAATCGTCCTTGTTGCGCTTCACGGCGAAACTCAAACCCGCCTCATACGGATTGTAATCGGGCGTCAGCTCGCGGCCCCAGGCGCGGTAGCCCTTTTCGAGCCGCAACGACTCGATCGCGTAGTAGCCGGCGTTGCGCACGCCGAGACCGGCGCCGGCCTCCATCAATGCGTCATAGACGCCGGACGCGTACTCGGTCGGGACATAAAGCTCCCAGCCGAGCTCGCCCACATACGTACGGCGCGCGGCGAGCACCGTCGCGTAGCCGATGCCGATTTCGCGGATCGCGCCGAACGCAAACGCCTCATGACCGAGCGGTGCCATGGTCAGGCGCGCCAGCAGATCGCGCGCGCGCGGCCCCATCACGGCAATCACCGCATAGGCCGAGGTGATGTCGGTGAGCGCCGCATCCGCCTCGCCAAGGTTACGCCTGATCCAGTTCGCATCGCGCGTGGCTTGCGCCGTACCGGTCACGAGCATGAAGCGATCGGCGCCGAGGCGCGCGACGGTCAGATCGCTCTCGTAGGTCCCGCGCGCATTGAGCAGGCCGGTGTAGACCGTCGTGCCGACCGGCACCGCGACATCGTTGGCGCAGAGATATTGCAGCGCGCGCTCCGCGTCGCGGCCCTGCACGAGAAATTTCGCAAACGAGCTGAGATCGGCGATCGTCACCGCTTCGCGCGTCGCCGCGTGCTCGGCCGCCGCGTAGGGAAACCAGTTCTGCTTCTCCCACGAATAGTCGATGCGCGCCTCGGCCTTCGTCGGCGCGAAGAAGTTGGCGCGGTCCCAACCCATCTTGGAGCCGAACAGCGCGTTCTGCGCCGCGAGCCGGTCATACAGCGGCGAGCGGCGCAGCGGCCGGGCCGACTGCAATTCGCGGTTCGGCCACGGCATCATGTAGTGCAGGCCGAGCACCTCGCTGACGCGTTCCCTGAGGAAGCGGTCGTTATCGTGGAAGCGCGCGAAGCGGCGGATGTCGACCGGCCACAGGTCGAGCGAGGGCTCGCCCGCGGCGATCCATTCGGCCAGCGCGCGCCCGGCGCCACCGCCCGATGCGATCCCGATCGAGTTGAAGCCGGCCGCGACGAAGAAATTCTTACATTCCGGCGCCTCGCCCATGATGAAATTGTTGTCGGGCGTAAAGCTCTCCGGGCCGTTCATGAAGGTCTTGATCTCGGCCGTCTCCAGGCACGGCAGCCGGATCAGCGCGTTCTCCATCAGGATCTGGAACTGGTCCCAGTCGTCGGGGAGCATGCCGAACTCGAAATTCTCCGGGATGCCGTCCGCGCCCCAGGGCTTCGCGACCGGCTCGAAGCCGCCCATCAAGAGCCCGCCGACTTCTTCCTTGACGTAGATGTAGCCATCCGGATCGCGCAGCACGGGCAAGTCGGAATGCACGCCGTCGATGCGGCCGGTGACGATGTACATGTGCTCGGCCGAATGCAGCGGCACCGTCACGCCCGCGAGGCGGCCGACCTGCTTTGCCCATTGCCCGGCGCAATTGATGACGACCTCGGCCGCAATGTCGCCGCGCGAGGTGGCGACGCCGGTCGCGATGCCATTCTTCTGGTGGATCGCGGTGACGCGCGTCTGCTCGAAAATTCTGGCGCCGCCCATGCGCGCGCCCTTGGCCAGCGCCTGCGTCACGTCCGCGGGGTTGACCTTGGCGTCATCCGGCAGCCACAGCGCGCCGAGGATGTCGTCGGTGCGCATCACCGGATACTTTCGCGCGGCCTCCTCGACCGAAATGATTTCGCACGCGACACCCTGCGCACGCGCCGCGGATGCGATCCTTTTGAACAGCGTGACGCGCTCCGGCGCGCGCGCCACCAGCACCGAGCCGCACTGCTTCCATCCGGTCGCCTGCCCGGTTTCGGCCTCGAGGCTCTGGTAGAGCTGCGCCGAATACTGCACCAGCCGCGTCATGTTCTGGTGCGCGCGCAGTTGCCCGACCAGGCCCGCCGCATGCCACGTGGTGCCGCAGGTGAGACGGCCCTGCTCCAGCAGAATGATGTCGCGCCAGCCGAGCTTCGCCAGATGGTAGGCGACCGAGCAGCCGATCACGCCGCCGCCGATGACGACCGCCCGGGCGCTATCGGGAAATATGGGAGAGTCCATTCGCTTGCGGGCTCAGGTTCGATCGGCATGCCAAACCTAGCAACAGAATATCACAAAATACCAATTCTATTTCGCCACGATGATGGTCCACCCCAGATCGGCCCAGATGGACGCGAGCGCGCGATCCGGCATGCAGTCGACGATAACGCCGGCGCATTTATCCATATTCGGCACGCGAAACGGCGTGCGCCGCGTGAACTTGGTGTGATCCGCGAGCAAATAAGCACGGCCCGCCATGATCATCTTTCCGCGCGTTTCCGCGGCGACCACCGAGTAGTCGGTCATGCCGCCATCCTCGGCGAACCCGCCGACGCCGATGAATGCGACGTCAGCACGCGCGCTGTCGATTCCGGTCGCCGTGCCGGTGCCGAAAGTCGCCTCGTCGTTGTTGTCGACCTCGCCGCCCAGCATCACCACGCGATTGCCCGGCACGCGGCAGAGCGTGACCGCATGATTGAGCGAGTTGGTGAAAATGGTGAGCCCGGGCCGGCCGAGCAGTTCCTGCGTCAGCGCCGCGGTCGTGGTGCCGGAGTCGATCAAGAGAGAGCTCGCGTCGGCCACCATGCGCGCGGCCGCGCGCGCGATCGCGAGCTTGCCCGCGGCGTTCTCCTCGCCGCGCTGGGCGATCGAGGGCTCCATCATGCCGCGCCGCGCAGCGCCCCCGTGCACCACGTCGAGGTGGCCGTTGTCCGCGAGCAGCTTCAAATCGCGCCGGATGGTCTCGTGCGAGACGCCGAAGACGGTCGCAAGCTCGCCGACGCTGACCGAACCGGCCGCGCGCAAACGTTGCACGATCTCGTTGTGGCGGCGGACGGCGAGCGGGCGAACCATGCGGCCTCGGGGCAGTGCAGGTCCCGGCAATGTGCGGAAAGCTGCGGGTCATGACAAGCCCGCGAGGGACACCTTCTCACATTGAAAAATTATTTCCGCGCGTGCCGTTCCGCGAGCGTCCGGTCGTAGTCGAGCACCGCCTGCAGCAGCACCTGCGCACCGGCCGCGCACTGCTCCCTGGAGGTGAACTCGGCCTCGTTGTGGCTGACGCCATCACGGCAGGGGACGAAAATCATCGCGGTCGGCGCGACGCGAGAAACATAGGCCGCATCGTGGCCGGCACCGGAAATAATCTCCTGCGCGGACAATCCGCTCAGCGCGGCGGCACGGCGCACGGACGCGACACAGGCGGCATCGAAGCGCACCGGCGGCTGATCCCAGATGCGGCTCGACGACACGCTCAGCGCGAGTGGGTCGCAGATCTCGCGCAGCGACGCGGTGTACGCCGCTTCGAGCCGGTCGAGGACGGCGGCGTCCGGATGGCGCAGGTCGACGCAGAAGAATACCTCGCCCGGCACGACGTTGCGCGAATTCGGCCGCACCTCCATCAGCCCGACCGCGCCGAGCGCCGCCGGCGCATGCGCTTCCGCAATCGCATTGACACGCTCGACCAGACGCGCTGCCCCAAGCAGCGCATTCTTGCGCAGCCGCATCGGCGTCGCGCCGGTGTGCGCGGATTCCCCGGTCACCGTCACCTCGTACCAGCGCATGCCCTGCACGCCGGTGACGATGCCGATGTCCTTTTTCTCGGCTTCGAGGATCGGCCCCTGCTCGATGTGCAACTCGAAAAATGCGGAGAGCGGATGCTGCCCGCACGGCTCGGCTCCGCGATAGCCGATCGCCTCGAGCGCGGCGCCGAACGTCACGCCGCTCCGGTCCTCGCGCGAGACCGCCCAGTCGCGCGTGAAGGCGCCGGCGAACACGCCGGACGCGACCATGGCGGGCGCAAAGCGCGAGCCTTCCTCGTTGGTCCAGTTGACGACCTCGATCGGCGCGAACGTCTCGTAGCCGGCCTGCACCAAAGTCCGCAGAGCCTCCAGCGCGCCAAGAACACCAAGAACACCATCAAACTTGCCGCCGGTCGGCTGGGTATCGAGGTGGCTGCCCATCGCAATGGGCGCAATGTCGTTCCGCTGGCCCGGGCGGCGCGCGAACATCGCGCCCATGTCGTCCACGGTGACGGTGCAGCCGAGCGCCTCGGCTCGCGCGCGAAACCAGTCACGCACCTGGCGGTCGAGATCGGTCAAGGTGAGGCGGCAGATGCCGCCCTTGGGCGTGCCGCCGATGGTGGCGGTCTCCATCAGCTCGCCCCACAGCCGCTCGGCATCGATCACGAGGTTCTGCATCGTTCGTCCCCGCGATCAAGCTAAGGTCAAGCCGCGGCGTTATCCCGGTAGGATGCGCCCGGCCACAGCTTCGGCGCCGCACGCAGATACTGGTTCGGCCGCGCCACGTCCGCGCCCAGCTCCTTGGCGGCGATCCAGGCCCAGTGCGGGTCTTCCAGCATCGCGCGGCCGAGCGCCACCAGGTCGGCCTTGCCGCTCGCGACGATATCCTCGGCCTGACGCGGCGTCGCGATCAGCCCGACGACGCTGGTGGCAATCCCGGTCTCGCGCTTGATCTGCTCGGCGATCGGCACGTTGTAACCCGGCGTGGTCGGCGTGCGCGTATCCGCGGTGACCCCGCCTGAGGACACATCGACGAAATCGAGTCCACTCTCCTTCATGGCGGCAACCCACTTCACTGCGTCATCGGCGGTGAGCCCGCCGTCGATCCAGTCGACCGCCGAGATGCGCGCGCCGAGCGGATAATCCTTGGGCACGGTGGAGCGGATCGCGCGCACCACTTCGAGGCTGAACGACATGCGGCCGGCAAGATCGCCGCCGTAGCGGTCGTTGCGCCGGTTCGAAATGGGCGAGGTGAACGCGTGGATCAGATAGCCGTGCGCCATGTGCAGCTGGATCGCATCGAAGCCGACGCGCAGCGCGCGTTTCGCGCCGTTCACATAGGCGTCGCGCACTTGCGCGATATCTTCCTCGGACATCTGGCGCGGCGGCGGCCAGTCGGCGCCGAACGGAATCGCCGAAGGCCCGATCGTCTCCCACGGGTCCTGATCGGGTTTGAGCCCGCGCCCGCCTTCCCACGGCTTCTGCGACGAGGCCTTGCGCCCCGCGTGCGCGATCTGGATGCCGAACTTCGCCGTGCCGATGCGCTTGCAATGCTGGATGACGCGCGCAAACGCCGCCTCGCAATCGTCCGAATAGATGCCGACACAGCCATGCGTGATGCGGCCGCGCCGCTCCACGTCGGTCATCTCGACGAACACGAGCCCGGCCCCGGAATTCGCCAGCATGCCGAGATGCGTCATGTGCCAGTCGCCGATCACGCCGTCGGCGGCCGAGTACTGGCACATCGGCGCCACGTTGATGCGGTTGGCAAGCTCGAGGCCATTGATCTTGTACGGCGAGAACAGCGCGCTGGTCATGATGCGTGGGGCTCAATGTGTGGGATGGAGGGAAGGAGCGCGGATCATAGTGAGTGGAAGACGTGAAGCAAGCTCAGCTGTCATCCCGGCCGAGCCCGGCCCTTACCGGGCGAGAGCCGGGACCCACGTATCACGGACCGGGATACAGGGGTCCCGGCTCGGCGCTTTGCGCCGTCCGGGACGACAGTTCCCCGTGTCACGTCAATCGCGCGACCGCCAATGCCAGCGTCTGCGCGCGCGGGACGAGCGAGTCGACCACCAGATATTCCTCCGGCGTGTGCGCCTTGCCGCCGACCGGGCCGACCGCGCAGATGGTCGGCGTGCCGACGCCCGCGGTAAAGCCGGAGTCCGCGCAGCCGCCCGTGAACTCGCCCTCGATTGCAAGATCGAGGTCTTTGGCGCAGGAGGCGTAATGCTCGAACAGCCGCTTGTTCTCCGGGCCTTCGACCAGCGGCTTGAATTCGCCCGCAATCTCCAGTGTCGCGCTGGTGCCCGGCACATTGCTCGCCGCGACGATGCGCTCGATCTTGCCCATCGCGGCTTCGCGGTCGGGCGGCGTGACGTAGCGCAGGTCGATCTCGCACTTCGCCCACGGCGCGACCGTGTTGACGGTCTGGCCGCCCGAAACGAGCCCGACATTCACGGTCGTGCCTTTGGTGAGATCGGTGATCGCGTGCAGCGCGGTAATCTTGCGCGCCAGTTCTTCGATCGCCGAGATGCCGTCGGTGAAGTTGCCGCCGGAATGCGCGGCCTTGCCGGTGATCTCCATCTTCATGAACACGCCGCCCTTGCGGCCGGTCACCACATTGCCCGTCGGCCGGCCGGGCTCGGAGTTGAACACCGCGCGGGCGCGCCGCGCCTCGGCTTCGATGATCGGGCGGCACGCGGGGGAGCCGATCTCCTCGTCCGAGGTGAACAGCCCGACGAGCGGCGCAGGCGAACCGCCGAACTTCTGGAAGGCCGCGAGCACGAAGGCATTCATCACCAGACCGGCCTTCATGTCGGCGACGCCCGGCCCGTAGGCACGGCCGTTCTCGACCTTGAACGGACGCCGCGCCGGCTCGCCTTTGGGAAACACGGTGTCGCGATGGCCCATCAGCATGACGGCGCTGTTCGAGGGTCCGCCGACTGTCGCGCGCAGCGCGTCGCCGAACCTCTCGTTCGCGATCGTCTCGCAGGCGATCCCCTCGCCTTCGAGGAAGGCGCGCAGGCGCGCCCCGACCGCGTCGACACCCGCCTTGTCGTAGGAGCCGCCATCGATGTTCACGATGTCTTCGAGCAGTTTGAGCATCGCGCTCCTCTGGCCGCCGAGCCATTCCACCACAGCCTTCTCGCTCTGCCCGCCCGACATCGTGAACTGCTCCTGAATGGTTTGACTTTGCTCAACATATGACGGGAATTTCATGCTGTGGCGAGAGCCAAGCGCCTTCATTCCGCCAAGGATGGAATGACAATTTTGCATGGGAGCGAAACGCGCGGCGCGACTGCCGCATCGGAGGATATCCATGCTCAAGCCAGCCTTATGCGCGGCGGCGCTCGCGGTGACTGCCGCCATCGCGATCCCGGCCATCGCGCAGCAATCGCCGCAAGGCGAAAACCCGTCCGCCGCCCCCGCCCCGCAGGCCGCGCCCGAGGGCCGCGGCCCCGGCTGGCGCGGCTATCCGGACGGCCGCTATTCCGACGAGGACGGGCCGGGCCGCCGCTGGCGCCGGCGGGACGAGGGCCGGCGCGATGGCGATGACGATGGCCCGCGCCGCTGGCACGAGCGCCGCTTCGGCGGGCGCGACGGCATGATGCCCGGCATGATGGGGCGTGGCCCAATGATGGAGCGCGGCGCAGCGATGCAACCGTTCGGCATGGCGCACTTCTGCGGGCCGGAGGGCGGGCGCATGGGCGAAATGATGATCGGGCGCGTCGAACGTGCGACCCAGCCGACCGCGGAGCAGCGCGCCGGTTTCGACAAGCTCAAGGAGGCGGCCGGCAAGGCCGGCGAGATCATGCGCGCCGCCTGCACGACCGAACGTCCGGTGACGCCGACCGGGCGCCTCGCGGCAGCCGAGAAGCGCCTTGCCGCGATGCTCGAGGCGGTGCGCACCGTGCGGCCCGCGATGGATGCCTACTACAACTCGCTCACCGACGAGCAGAAGGCGCGTCTCACGCTGGCGCAGCCGCATATGGGCCGCCGCGGCATGGGTGAGGGCTGGCGCGAACGGATGCACCGGTGGCGCGAGCGCACCGATCGCGACGAGCGCGGCGAACGGCCGCGCGACCGCCAGCCGTCGGGCGAGCCCGAGCGGCTGTAAGGCTAGCGTTCCTTCGGGTCGAGCGCGTCGCGCAGGCCATCGCCGACCAGGTTGAACGACAGCACGGTCAAGAAGATCGCAAGGCCCGGCCAGATCGCCATCCACGATGCGGTGGTGAGGAAGCGCTGCGCCGAGTTGAGCATCGAGCCCCACGACGGCGCGGGCGGTTGCTGACCGAGGCCGAGGAACGAGAGCGCAGCCTCCGCGATGATCGCGGCGGCAATCGAGAGCGTGCCCTGCACCAGCAGGGCGGGCAGGATGTTCGGCAGGATGTGAAACAGCGCAATCCGCCAGCGCGGGTTGCCGATCGCGCGCGCGGCCTCGACATAGTCCTCGACCTTCACCGCCATCACCTGCCCGCGCGTCAGGCGCACGAAGATCGGTGTCGTCGTGACGCCGATCGCGATCATCGCATTGCCGAGGCTTGGGCCCAGGAACGCCGCGAGCGCGATGGCGAGAATGAGAAACGGCACCGCCAGCATCGCGTCGGTGATGCGCGAAAGCAATGCGTCGACCCAGCCGCCGAGATAGCCGGAGATCAGTCCGAGCGGCACGCCGATCGACACCGCGATCGCGACCGAGATGACGCCGGCGAGCAGCGAGGCGCGCGCGCCGAAGATCACGCGCGCCAGCACGTCGCGCCCGACGTCGTCGGTGCCGAGCCAATGCGCGGCCGAGGGCGCCTTGCGCACGGCGGTCCAGCTCTGCGCCGCCGGATCGTAGGGCGCGATCAGCGGCGCGAACACCGCGACCAGCACGAACAGCGCGATCACGATCAGGCCGGCGACCGCGCCCTTACGGCGCTTGAGCCGGCGCAGCGCGCGCCGCATCGGGCTTTCGATCGTCTCGTCGGCTCTCCTCTCCCGCTCGTCCCCGCGAAAACGGGGACCCAGGAGTCCCGGCTTCTGGACTCCCGCTTGCGCGGGTGAGAGCGGGTGAGAGGCTTGCATCAAGCCCTCAGCCGCGGGTTGACCAGAACGTACAGCACGTCGGCCAGCAGGTTCAGCGTGATGTAGGTCGTCGCCGTGACCAGCACGACGCCCTGCACCACCGCGTAGTCGCGGTTGAACACCGCATCGATGATCAGCTTGCCGAAGCCCGGGATGGTGAAGATCTGCTCGGTCAGCACCGCGCCGGAGAGCAGCGTGCCGAACTCCAGCGCGCCGAGCGTAATGACCGGTGTCAGCGCATTGCGCATCGCATGCTTCAGGATCACCGAACGTTCCAGCAATCCTTTGGCGCGCGCCGTGCGCACGTAGTCGCTGTTGAGCGCCTGCAGCATCGCGCTGCGGGTGTGGCGCATCAGCACCGCCGCGATCGCGTTGCCGAGCACGAAGGCAGGCATGATGGTCGTGGCGAGGCTTTGCCGCCAGTCCTCGGTCAGCGGCACATAGCCCGAGGGCGGCAGCCATCCGAGCTGCACCGAAAACAGGAAGATCAGCATGATGCCGAGCCAGAAGTTCGGCGTCGACAGCCCCCACAAGGCAAATACGTTCGCCGCGTAATCCCAGGGCGTGTCCTTGTAGACCGCCGAAATGACGCCGGCCGTGATGCCGATCGACAGCGCGATGATGATCGCCATCGAGGCGAGCTGCATCGTCACCGGCAGCTTCTGCAGGACGAGATCGAGCACCTTCTGCTTGTTGCGCATCGACTCGCCGAGATCGCCGGAGAGCACGCCCTTGACCCAGAACACGTACTGCACCGGGATCGGTTGATCGAGCCGGTATTGCTTGCGGATCTGCTCGATCACGGCGGGATCGCGGTCCTCGCCCGCCATGATCAGCGCCGGGTCGCCGGGCAGCAGCTGCTGCAGCGAAAAGATCAGCACCGACACGAAGAACAGCGTCGGGATGAGCTGCAGGATGCGCTTGGCGAGGAAGGTGAGCATCTCAGACCGTCATCCCGGCCAAACGGCCGAAGGCCGCGCGAGCCGGGATCCATCTCGCCACAACATCGAGGCCTGCGTTCGCGGACAAATGGATCCCGGATAGCCGCTTCGCGGCTTCCGGGATGACACTCGTGTCATTTCAACCTCAGCCCCACCACCCGCACCAGGCCGTCCGGAACCGGAACAAATCCGTCCACCCTTGTCGTCTGCGCGATCAGCACCTTGCGGTGATAGAGATAGAGGATCGGGTCTTCCGTCAGCAGGATCTTCGCCGCGGTCTCATAGATTGCCTTGCGCTTGGCCTGATCGGACGTGAGGCGCGCGTCGTCGAGCGCCTTGTCGACGTCCGGATTGGAGAAGCCGGTGACATTCTGCGGCGCCTTGGTCTTCTCGAAGATGTAGATGTTGCCGTCGGGATCGGTGCGCCCGCTCCAGCCGATGAAATACATCTGATAGTCGCCCTGCTCTGCCGCCTTCAGCGAGGTCGCGAATTCGGCGACGCGGATCTTCAGGTCGAAGCCTGCTTCCGCCGCCATCGCCTGCACGACCTCGGAGACCGCCTTGTTCTCGGCACCCTGCGGCACCATGAAGTCGATCGAAATCGGCGTCTGCACTCCCGCTTCCTTGATCAGCGCCTTCGCTTTCGCGACATCGCGCTTCGGGATCGGGATGCTCTTCTGGTAGTAGGCATTCGTAGGGCTGACCCACTGATTGCCCGGCACGAACTCCCCATTGAACACGACCTGGTTGAGCGCTTCACGGTCGATGGCAAGTTCGAGCGCCTGACGCACTTTGGCGTTCTGCCCGAGCGGGTTCTTCGCCTTGTCGCCATTCGCCAGGTTGATCGTCAGGCCGAAGTAACTCAGATCGGGCAGCTCGTTGAGCTTGAGCTTGGAGTCTGCCTTCACGGCCGCCATGTCGGTCGCGTTCAGCCGCTCGATCAGATCGAGCCCGCCGGAACTCAGATTGGCGAGCCGCACGGTCGAATCCACGATCGGCAGATAGGTGATGCGGTCGATGTGCAGTTTGTCCTTGTCCCAGTAGTCGGCGAACTTTTCGACCACGATGCGGTCCTGCTGCACGCGTTCGACGAATTTGTAGGGGCCGGCGCAAACCGGCTTGAGGCCGAACCTGTCGCCCGCCTCCTTGGCCGCCTTGGGCGACACCATCATGCCGGCGCGATCGGTCAGCTGCGCGATCAGCGGCGAGAACGGCGTCTTCAGGTGCAGCTTGATGGTGAGCGGATCGGCCACCTCGATCGTGTCGATCGCGGCCAGCTCCGGCTTGCGGAACGAGCCCTGCATGGTGAGGTGGCGCTCGAGCGAGAACTTCGCAGCCTCCGCATCGAACTTCTCGCCGTCATGGAATTTCACGTTCGGGCGCAGCTTGATGGTGACTGTCTTGCCGTCCTCGGAGGTCTCGTTGCTGAGCGCGAGTTGCGGAATGACGTTGAGCTTGGCATCGATGTCGAACAGCTTGTCGCAGATCGACGCGAACACGATGCGCCCCACATAGGTACGCGCAAGCGTCGGATCGAGCACGTCCGGATCCTCGGCAAGCCCGATTCGCAGATGCGACTGCGCTGCAGCCGTTCCGCACGACAGAGCGACAAGCGCGGCAGCCGCCGCAAGGCGCATGGCTTTCATCGTGATCTCCCCTCAGTGACCGGCAAGGTTCGGCGCTTCGGCCGTTTTCCCGCTCCCGACTGTATCAACACCGGCACCGCCCCGCACGTCCGTTGGATGGGCAAATGCCTCGATCAGGCGCTCGAAGGCGGGCGAGCGGCCGGTTTGCGCGGGCGTTGCCGCGACGGCAGGCAGCTCCGGCCAGCGATGGCAGGCCGTCGCGTGCGCGCCATCCGGGATCAAGGCGGGGCGCTCGATCCGGCAGCGCTCGATCGCGTGCGGGCAGCGCAAATGCAGATGGCAGCCGGCGGGCGGATTGATCGGGCTCGGGACGTCACCCTGCAGGATGGTCCGCTCGCGGCGCGCGCGCGGACGCGGGACGGGGATCGCCGAGAGGAGAGCCTGCGTATACGGGTGCCGCGGATTGGCAAACAATTCATCCGTCGGCGCGGTCTCCACGATGCGCCCGAGATACATCACGGCGACCTGGTCGGCGATGTGCTTCACCACCGCGAGATCGTGCGAGATGAAGATGTAGGCGAGGCCGAGCCGGCGCTGCAGGTCGCGCAGCAGATTGAGCACCTGGGAGCGGATCGACACATCGAGCGCGGAGACCGGCTCGTCGCACACGATCAGCTTCGGCTCGACCGCGAGCGCGCGCGCGATCACGATGCGCTGGCGCTGTCCGCCGGAGAATTCATGCGGATAGCGCGGCGCAAAACGCGGCTCCAACCCGACCAGCTCCATCACCTGCGCGACGCGCTCGCGGCGCTGCGCGGGCGGCACGATCCCGTGCAGCGCGATCGGCTCGGCCAGGATGTCGCCCACCGTCATGCGCGGATTGAGCGAGGCGTAGGGATCCTGGAAGACGAGCTGTGCCTGGCGGCGGTAGGCGCGCGTATCGGCTTCGTTGAGCGCGAACACGTCCTGTCCGGCGAAGCGCACGTGGCCGGCGGTCGGCTCGATCAGCCGCAGCACCAGCCGCCCGACCGTGGACTTCCCGGAGCCGGACTCGCCGACCAGCGCGAGCGTCTTGCCGGCCTCAACCGTGAAGCTCACACCATCGACCGCATGAACATGCGCGAGCGGCCGGCCGAAGATCGAGCGCCGCGCAACGAAGCGCTTCACCAGCCCCTCGGCTTCGACCAGTGCACTCACGCCACCAATCCTTCGAGCGGCGCGCGCAGGCAGCGCGACCAGCGCCCGCCGAGATCGACGACCGGGGGCGGCGCGGCGCGGCACTCTTCCAGCACGAAGGGGCAGCGATCGGCGAAGCGGCAGCCGACCGGCGGCGAGGTCATATCGGGCAGCACGCCGTCGATCGCGGCGAGCCGGTCGGCACGCTGATCGAGCCGCGGGATCGAGGCGAGCAGCCCGACCGTGTAGGGATGCTCCGGCGACTCGAACAAGGCATCGGCCGGGGCGCGCTCGACGATCTCGCCCGCATACATCACGGCAACCTCGTCGCACACCTCGGCGACCACGCCGAGATCGTGGGTGATCAGGATGATTGCGGCGTCGCTGGTGCGCTTGAGCTCGCGCATCAAATCCAAAATCTGCGCCTGGATGGTCACGTCGAGCGCGGTGGTCGGCTCGTCCGCGATCAGCAGCTCCGGATCGCAGGCGAGCGCGATCGCGATCATGGCACGTTGACGCATCCCGCCGGAGAGCTTGTGCGGGTAATCGTCAATGCGCTCGGCCGGCGAGGGAATGCCGGCGCGCTTCAAGAGCGCGATCGCCCTGTCGCGCGCCTGTGCCTCGGTCAGGCCGCGATGGCGCACCAGCACCTCAGTGATCTGGTCGCCGATGGTATAGCTCGGGTTGAGCGACGTCATCGGCTCCTGGAAGATCATCGCGAGGCGGTCACCGCGCAGATCGCGCAAGGTGCGGTCCGGCAGATCGAGCAGGCCGATCCCGTCGAACGTGACGGCGCCCGAGACCTCGGCGCTTGCCTTCGGCAGCAGGCCCATGACGGCGAGCGACGTCACGCTCTTGCCGCAACCGGACTCGCCGACCAGCCCGAGCGTCGAGCCGCGCGCGACCGACAGATCGACGCCGTCGACCGCAACCGTGCGGCGGCCGCGGTCGCCGTGAAACACCACCCGCAGATTCTCGATCGCGAGCAGAGGTGCGGTCACAACTCTCTCCCTTACCTCCCCCTGAAAGGGGGAGGTCGGTCTGCGAAGCAGACCGGGTGGGGGTCAAGCGCGGTTGGGAATAGGGACCCCCACCCGCCGCGCTTCGCGCGTCGACCTCCCCCTTGCAGGGGGAGGTGGGGAGAGGCCGGAGCGTGTCGCATCATCACTTCGTCTCGGCGGCCAGCGCCGCGGCGATGCCTGCTTCAAGCTGCGCGCGATCGACGATGCCGACCGGATTACGCTTGCTCGGCAGGAATTTCGCGAAATGCACCCAGCGCTCGCGGCTCACCGCTTCAAGGCGCGAGAGCTCGGCAAGCGGATCGGTGTGGTCGTCGACGCGCAGGTCGAGGTCGGGCCACTCCTCCTCGCCATAGATCAGCAGCGCCGCCGACTGCTTGCCGCGCTTGTCGCCGCCCGCGGCTTGCCCAGCGTGCATCGCGGCGATCAGGCGGCGCGCAAACGGCAATGCGGCGTCGGCCACGTAGCCCTTCGCGGTTTCGCCGATGACGGCCGGGCCGGCCAGCATGTTGCCCGCAACCGAGAAGCCCTCGCCCGCGGTCGAGCCGCACCAGTCGACGCAGTCCTTGCCGGTGTGGGCGGCCGTGCGCCCGGCGGCGTCCATCACATGG
>VBAH01000036.1 GCA_005884685.1 Alphaproteobacteria bacterium | reverse complement strand
CGGAACCCCATTGTGCGGAATTTCCGCCCTCGTTATGCAATTGGCGGGGCGCGGCCCACTGCAGCCCAACAATCATCGCCGATCCGGCGCACGGGGGAATTTCGAGGATGGACGACGTACGCGAACGTTTTCAGAACCTGCACGAATTTCTCAAAGTCGCGCGGTTCAAGCTCAACCGCAACAATTGGGACTACATCGTCGGCGGCACCGAGACCGAGACAACGCTCGCGCGGAACCGGCAGTCGCTCGATTGCATCGCCTTCAAGCCGCGCGTGCTGCGCAACGTACAGAACGTCGACTGCTCCACCGAGCTCTACGGCCGCAAGATCCGCCTCCCCGTGCTGATCGCGCCGGTCGGTGGGCTGCAGCAATTCTGGGAGGGGGGCGTCGCGACGGTGGCGCAGGCGGCCGGCGAGTTCGGCGTCCCGATGATGCAGAGCTCGGCGACCGAGCCGCCGATCGAGGAGGTCGCCAAGCGGGCGCCCGATGCCTTCAAGATTTTCCAGCTTTATGTGCGCGGCGACGACAAGTATGTCGACGACTTCTACAACCGCTCGCAGGCGGCCGGCTTTGCGCCGCAGTTCTGCTTCACGGTCGATCTCGCGCACTACTCGCGGCGCGAGCGCGACGTGGTGAAACGCCACGATCGCATCGCCAACCGCAGCGCGACTGAGCACCACAATCTGGCGGGCCTCGACTGGAGCACGATCGAGCGCTTCCAGAAGCGCTTCCCCAAGGCGGAAATCATCATCAAGGGTATCCAGACCGCCGAGGACGCGCAGATTGCGATCGATAGCGGTATCAAGGGCATCTACGTCACGAACCACGGCGGCCGTGCGCTCGATCACGCACGCGGCGCGATGGAGATCCTCCCCGAGGTCGTCGCGGTCGTGAAAGGTCGCGTGCCGGTGATCATCGACGGGGCGTTCTATCGCGGCACCGACGTGCTGAAAGCGATCGCGCTGGGGGCGAGCGCGGTCGGCATCGGGCGGCTCTATTGCTACGCGCTCGCCGCCGCGGGCCGGCCTGGCATCGTGCGCATGCTGGAGCTGCTCGAGGACGAAATGCGCCGCGACCTCGGCCTGATGGGCTGCGATAGCGTGCGCAAGCTCGACAAGTCCTATGTGTGCCCGGCGATGCCGGTGCGCGCCGCGGACGTGTTCAGCGCCTATCACCTCGGCGACTACAAGCACGAGCCGTATTGAGGCGGAGGCGCCCATGCCCGACATCAAGATCTTCAACCCCGACACGCTCGGCAAACCGCTCGGGCAGTACTCGCAGATCACGCGGGTGAAGGCGTCCGAATTCGTGTTCATCGCCGGGCAGGTCGGGGCAAGTCCCGACGGCAAGGTTGGCGAGGATTTCGATGCGCAGTGCGCGCTCACCTACGCCAACATCGAGGCGGCGCTGAAATCGGTCGGCGCGGGCTGGGGCAACGTCGTGGAATTCACGACCTATCTGGTGCACTCGCAGGACATCCCGAGGTTCATGGCCTACCGCAAGCGCGCGTTTCCGGGCTTCTTCCCGAACGGCGCCTATCCGCCGAACACGCTGCTGATGGTCGACCGGCTGGTGCAGGAGCCGTTCCTAATCGAGGTGCAGACCATTGCGGCACTCTAGTTTCATCGCCACGATGCTTGCCGCGGCCGTCATCGCGTCGCCCGCGCTGGCCCAACGCGCATCCTGCCATCGCGGCGCCTCATTCGAGCAGTGGCTCGAGCAGTTCAAGCGCGAGGCCGTGGGCGAAGGCGTCTCGCCGCGCGCGATCGCGGCCGCCGCGCACCTGATGGTCTACGACCAGCAGGTGGTGAACAAGGATCGCGGCCAGAAGGTTTTCTCGCAAACCTTCCTCGAATTCTCCGACCGCATGGTGGCGCGCCACCGCATCGACGGCGGCATCCAGCGCATCGCCAGGAACCGCCCGCTGTTCTCGCGCATCGAGCAGCAGTTCGGCGTGCCGGCACCGGTGATCGCGGCGTTCTGGGCGCTCGAGACCGACTTCGGCGGCTTCATGGGCAACCTGCCGACGATCAAGTCGGTCACCTCGCTCGCCTACGATTGCCGCCGGCCCGACCTGTTCCGCAAGCAGCTCATCGCATCACTGAAGATCGTCGAGCGCGGGGACCTTGCGCCCGACCAGATGATCGGCCCGTTCGCGGGCGAACTCGGGCAATTCCAGTTCCTGCCCGCGCACTATCTCGATTACGGCGTCGACTACGACGGCGACGGGAGGCGCGATCTCATCCGCTCGACACCGGACGCGCTCGCGTCGGCAGCGAACTATCTGTCCAAGATCGGCTGGAAGCGCGGCCAGCCCTGGCTCGACGAGGTGCGCGCGCCCGCGCAGATGGACTGGGCACAGGCCGACCTGACGATCCAGCATCCGCGGTCGCAATGGGCGCGCTGGGGAGTGACGCGGCCGGACGGCAGCCCGCTGCAAGCGGACTCGCAGGCCGCTTCGCTGCTACTGCCGATGGGGCGCTTCGGCCCGGCGTTTCTCGCCTATCCGAACTTCCAGGTCTTCCTCGAGTGGAACCAGTCGATCGTCTATTCGACCAGCGCGGCGTATCTGGCGACCCGCATCGCGGGCGCGCCGCCAATGCACCGCGGCAGCAAGCAGATCGTGCCGTTCGCCTCGGCGCAGATCCGCGAATTGCAGACCCTGCTGGCGCGCCGCGGCCATGACGTCGGCAAGATCGACGGCTTCCTCGGCCTGAAATCGCGCGCCGCCGTTAAGGCCGAGCAGGTCAAGCTGGGCCTGCCGGCGGACAGCTATCCGACGCCGGAGCTGGTGCAAAGGTTGCAGGCAAGATAATCACCGCAGCCGTAGGGCGGGCAAAGCGAAGCGTGCCCGCCACTACTTCTCGCGGCGGGCACGTCGCTTGCCCCTATGCCCGCCCTACGTGCTCAGGGTGACGGCTACTCCGCAAACACCGCCGTGATATCGCACACGATGAGCTGACCGCCTTCGAGCGCCGTTTGCGACGTGTGCCGCGCCGGCCGCGAGGCCGCATCGGGAAACATCGTCACCCACTCGGCATTGAGCACGTCGCGGTTCGAGCGGTCCTTCATCCACACATTCATCTTGATGATATCGTCGGTCGAGCCGCCCGCCGCCGCCATGATCGAGCGCACGTGATGAAAGATGTTCGCGCACTGCTCTTCCAGCGTGCCCGCGAGCTTGCCGGTCGCAGGATCCGTGCCGGTGATGATACCTGTCATCAGCATGTTGCCGACCCGCGACGCCGCCGGAATCGGGTTCTTGTGCGCGAACCCCTGAATCTCGATGCTTCGCCGCTTCGCCATTGAATCCTCTCAGTTCTCGCCTTCCGCTCGTCCCCGCGAAAGCGGGGACCCAGGGCCAACAAGAAAAGAACTGGATTCCCGCTTACGCGGGAATGAGCGGATAGTGGCTTACAGCTTCGCAAAATCGATCGGCTTGGTGCGGTCGAGCGTCGCCATCACCTTCGGCATCGGATATTTCAGCCCGGTCGCGCAATTGAACAGCACGCAGCGGTCGGCCCTCGTCACGCGCCCGTCGGCGAGCGCCGCCTTGTAGGCCGCGTAGGTCGCGCCGCCTTCGGGACACATCAGGAAGCCTTCCTCGCGCGCGACCTCGTCGACACCCGCCTGGATGGCCGCGTCCGACACCGCGATCGCGAAGCCGCCACTCTCGCGCACCGCGCGCAGAATGAGAAAATCGCCGATCGCCTGCGGCACGCGAATGCCCGACGCGATGGTGTACGCGTTCTCGAAGCGCGGCGCGTGTTCCTCGCCCTTCTCCCAGGCGCGCACCATGGGCGCGCAGCCTTCGGCCTGCACCGCCACCATGCGCGGGCGCTTCGCGCCGATGAGCCCGATCGCCTCGAGTTCGGCGAAGGCCTTCCACATACCGATCAGCCCGGTGCCGCCGCCGGTCGGATAGAAGATCACGTCGGGCAGCTCCCAGCCGAACTGCTCGGCGAGCTCGAGGCCCATCGTCTTCTTGCCCTCGATGCGATACGGCTCTTTCAGGGTGGAGGTATCGAACCAGCCGGTCGCTTCGCGCCCCTGCCCCACCAACTTGCCGCAGTCGTCGATCAGCCCGTTGACCCGATAGACGCGCGCGCCTTCGAGCGCGATCTCCGAAAGATTGATCTCCGGGGTGTCCTCGGGGCAGAAAATCGTGGTGCGGATGCCGCAGCGGCTGGCGTAGGCCGCAAGCGCCGCGCCCGCATTGCCGTTGGTCGGCATCGCCATGTGCGTGACGCCGAGCGCCTTCGCCATCGACACCGCCATCACGAGGCCGCGCGCCTTGAACGAGCCGGTGGGGAGCCGCCCCTCATCCTTCACGATGATCTCGCCGCCGCCGAGCTTCTTCGCGAGCTTCGGCAGCGCGATCAGCGGCGTTGCATCCTCTCCGAGGCTGACGATGTTCTCGCAACGGCGTACCGGCAGAAGCTCGCGCCATTTCCACAACCCGCCCGGGCGCTCGCCCAGCGCGTCCTTGCTCAGCGCCTTCTTCACGCCGGCGAGATCGTAGCGCACCAGCAGCGGTTTTCCGGCCTTCGACAAGTTGTGCAGCGTGTCCGCCGCGTAGCGGTCACCCACCATCGAGCATTCGAGGTGCGTGACGAAGGTCGGGCGTTCGGTGGTGAGGTTCGCGTTCATGGCGGCACTTCGCGCGGCGGGCGGCCCGCCGTCAACCTTGCAATTCGTGCCGCACGATCGCCGCGCCCGCCACCATCGCCTGCATCTTGCCGAACGCGACGTCGCGCGGCAGGTATTTCAGCCCGCAGTCCGGCGCCACGATGATGCGCTCGGCCGGAGCGTGCGGGAGCGCGCGGCGGATGCGCGCCGCGACGACCTCAGGCGTTTCGACCGTCATGTCGGAAAGATCGAGCACGCCGAGCAGGATGGTCTTGCCCGGCAGCTTTTGCAGCACCGCGCAGTCGAGTTTGGATTGCGCGGTCTCGATCGACACCTGCCGCACGGGCGAATTCGCGAACTCGGGCAGGAACGAATAGCCCTCCGGCCGCACGTGGATGATCGCCGCGTAGCCGAAACAGATGTGCACCGCCGTCGTTCCGGTCACGCCGTCGAGCGCCGCATTGAGCGCCTTCAGGCCAAACTGGCGCGCTTTCTCGGGACGAGCCTGCATGTACGGCTCGTCGATCTGCACCACATCGGCGCCGGCCGCGAACAGGTCCTTGATCTCGGCGTTGACGGCGGCCGCATAGTCGAGCGCCATTTCCTCGTCGCTCTGGTAGAAGTCGTTCTGCGCCTGCTGCGACATCGTGAAGGGCCCAGGCACCGTCATCTTGATCATGCGATCGGTATTGCGGCGCAGGAACTGCACGTCGTGCACCTCCACCGGATGCTTGCGCCGCACCTTTCCGGTGACACGCGGCACCGGATTGGGATGCCCGGAGCGGTCGAGCGCAGTGCCGGGATTGTCGATGTCGACGCCTTCGAGCGCGGTCGCAAAGCGGTTGGAATAGCTTTCGCGTCGCATCTCGCCGTCGGTGATGATGTCGAGCCCGGCGCGCTCCTGCGCGCGGATCGCCAGCAGGGTTGCGTCGTCCTGCGCGGCTTCGAGGAATTCGGGCGCAACGCGCCACAACTCGCGGGCGCGCACGCGCGGCGGAAAGCGGCCCGCGAGCCTGGGGCGGTCGATCAGCCAGTCGGGCTGGGCGTAGGAGCCAACCAGCGTGGTGGGCAAAAGCCGGTTCATCGCGTCCTCCCGGATTTGCCGCACGTTAGCGCATGGCGCCGCAGATCAGCCATGCCTTTCTGGCGCGGCATCTCTCTGCTATCGGTCGCTCAATCACAACGCGGAGGACAAATGCCCGACAAGGAACTCGGCTTCATCGGCGTCGGCCGCATGGGCATTCACATGGCGGGCCGGCTGATCGACGCCGGCTACGCGGTCACGGTGTTCGACACGAACGAGACTGCGATGCAGCGGCTCGAGCAGCGCGGCGCCAAGCACGCAGGCTCAGCGGCCGATGTCGCTTCCAAGTGCGAGACCGTGCTGGTCAGCCTGCCGACGCCGGACATCGTGAAGGCGGTCGCGCTCGGCAAAAACGGCGTGATCGAGGGCGGCAAGGCGAAGGTGTTCGTCGATCTGTCGACCACCGGCCCGCGCGTCGCCAAGGAGGTCGCCGAAGGGCTGGCGAAGAAGGGCATCACGGCGGTCGATGCGCCGGTGAGCGGCGGACCTTCGGGCGCCGAAAAGGGCACGCTCGCGATGATGATCGCCTGCCCGCGTGCGCTCGCCGACGAGCTGCGCCCGGTCATCGAGGTGCTCGGCAAGTTCTTCTACATCGGCGAAGAGCCGGGCCTCGGGCAGACCATGAAGGTGATCAACAATCTGCTCTCCGCAACCGCGATCACGATCACCAGCGAAGCGATGGTGATGGGCGTGAAGGCAGGGCTCGATCCCACCACGATGCTGGATGTGATCAATGCAGGCTCGGGGCGCAACACCGCGACCGCAGACAAATTCCCGCGCTGTGTGGTGCCGCGCCGCTTCGACTTCGGCTTCACCACCGCGCTGCTCTACAAGGACATCAAGCTGTGCCTCGACGAAGCCGAGGCGCTCGGCGTGCCGATGATCGTCGGCAACGCGGTTCGGCAGATGATGGCGATCGGCAAGGCTGCGCAGGGACCGGACGCCGACATCACCGAATTCGTCAAGCCGCTGGAAAAGCTGGCCGGCGTGGAAGTCGGGAAGAAGGCATGACGATGAATCGTGCGCTCCTCATTGCGCTGGTCCTTCTGCCGACGCTCGCGTGGGCCGAGGTCGATGTGGTGAAGATCCCGAAAGGTGCCGGCGGCGTCGGCTTTCTGCCGCTCGTCGTGATGGAGGAGAAGAAGCTGGTCGAGCAGGAAGCCCAGAAGATGGGCATCAAGCTCACCGCCGAGTACATCAAGTTTGGCGGGCCTTCGGTGGTCAACGACATGCTGCTGTCGGGAAACGCGCATTTCGCGCCGGCAGGTCCCCCGGCCTTCATCACGCTGTGGGACAAGACCGCATCGAACATGAAGGTACGCGGCGTTGCGGCGATGACCTCGATCCCGATGTATCTCAACATCAATGCGCCGCACCTGAAATCACTGAAGGACCTCACCCCGAACGACAAGATCGCGGTCACCGCCGTCAAGGTGTCGATCCCGGCGATCATCATGCAGATGGCCGCGCTGAAAGAGTTCGGCAAGGCCGATTTCGCCCATTACGACCCCTACACGGTGTCGCTAACGCATCCTGACGGCGTCGCGATGCGGCTCGCGGGAAACCAGATCACCGCGCATTTCACCTCGCCGCCGTTCCACCAGCGCGAGCGCAAGGATCCCAAGATCCGAACCATCACGACCTCGAACGAAATCATCGGCGGCCCCAGCACCTTCACGATGCTGTATTCGCCGGCGAAGTTCTACGAGGAGAACCCGAAGGCCTATGCGGCGGTGCTCAGGGCACTGCAGGCGGCGGTCGCGTTCATCAATGCGGACAGGCGCGCTGCGGCCGAAGTCTATCTCCAGTCCGAAGAGGGCAAGGGCTGGAAGATCGATGACCTGATGGAGGTGCTCAACGACCCCGACATCCGCTTCACCACCTCGCCGGAGAACCTGATGACCTACGCGAACTTCATGGCCGACGTCGGTTCGATCAAGAACCGGCCGAAGGCGTGGCAGGACATGTTCTTTCCGGACATCCATGGCGTGCCGGGGAATTGAGGCGTGTGCCCTCCGCTATCTCGAAGGAGGCCTGAGCGGTCGTCATCGCCGGCACGGAGCGATGCGCCGCGTCAATGGCCTTGGTCGGTCAGTCCGAAAAATGACTTGATATAGCCAATTACCTCGTCGGGCTTGTCATGATGGAGCCAGTGTCCTGCGCCAGATATCGTTTCGGCGCGGGCCTGTTGGAAGTAGTTTGTCAATCCCGCAGTCTCGGGACTTTCGAGGAAACTCTCCTTCGCGTGCAGCAGCAGCGTGGGGCAGGTTATGCGCGACCAGAGAGAAACGTGATCGTCCGGCGACAGCCTGTGGGGCGTCCTCGCACGCTGGTATGGATCGAACTTCCAGCTGTAGGTGTCGTCGTCGTTTCGCCTTACGCCAAAGGTAGCGAGATGCAGGGCGAGTTCTGGCGGCAGCCGCTTGTTGTGCGCCCGCATCTGCGCGGCTGCTTCTTGGATCGTACGATAGCGGCGCGGTTCGCGATCCTCCAGGTTATCGAGCTGGCCAACCCACTTCGCAATCCGTTCGTGAGCCGGCGCGCTTTTCGTATTCGGCAAGACCGTTATGCCATCGAGAACTGCGAGAGCGGACACCTGCTCCGGGAACGTGCCGGCGTAAATGAGCCCAACCATCCCGCCCATTGAATGGCCGACAATCGCCACTCGGTGCGCCGCGGTGTGCTGCACAAGGCACGACAAGTCATAGACATATTCGGTCAAGGAGTAGCTGCCGCCTTTGGTCCAATCGGAATCGCCGTGTCCCCGAAGGTCGGGCGCCAGGACATGAAAATGCCGCTGCAACGAGCGGGCGATCCGGTCCCAGCTGCGGCAATGGTCACGGCCGCCATGAACCAGAAGTATGGGCGGAGCATCCTCGTTGCCCCAATCCGCGTAATGCAGCCGTAGGCCTTGCGACTGGAAAAAGCGGCTCTCCGGACCGAGCATTATCCCTTCAACCCTCGCCTGATTGGTGACCGGCCCGGCTACCCCGCCACGTGCTCCAGCGCCCGCACCAGATGCGGCTGGAACTCGGGATAATTCTCCACCATGGGAAAGTGCCCCATGCCCTTCATGATGGTGAGCCGCGAGCCCGGGATCGCGGCGGCCACCGCCTCGCTCATCTCCGGCGTGCAGGAATAGTCGTACTCGCCGGTGAGCAGTGCGACCTTGCAGCGGTTGGTATCGATCCGCTTGATGTCGTCGCGCCCGTCCCAGTCGTTGGAGTAGAAGTGCACGTCGCCTTGATAAACGCCCGGGCCGCCCTGGCTGTAGTACCACCAGTTCTCGCGCCGGCTTTGCTCCGGGCTGGACGGTGCGTTGAGGCCGTAGGTGTAGCTCGCCGCAAGCTCGCTGCCGTGGATCGCCGGATGATGCAGGAATTCGTTGTAGCGCCCCGGCGCATAGGCCGAGCTTTCCAGCCCGACGATGCCCGAGAGTTCGTCCTGATATTCGGCGGCGACCTTGAGCACGATCGCACCACCCATCGAGCAGCCCATGACCACCGGCCGCTCAAGGCCGAGCTTGAGCCAGACGGCGCGGATCATCGCGAGATAGCTCTGCGTGGTGAGGCGATATTTCTTCAGCCACCAGCCGTCGGCTGGCGTCGAACGGCCGTGATACGGCAGGTCGAATGCAATGACGCGAAACTTGTCGGTGATCTCGGCATCGTTGAGCACATGGCGATACTGGCGCGAATCCGCGCCCGCGGTATGCAGGCAGAGCAGCGGCACGCCCGACCCTGCTTCCTCGACATGCACGCGATACGCCGCGCCCTCGATATCGACTGAGAGATAGCGCCCCGTGATCGGCTCGAACCCGGCAACCTCAGGCATTGGGCGCTCCCGTCTCGCGCATGATGTTCATCATCCGGTGCAGCGCGCGCGCGTTCTGCATGGCGATCAGGCTGTCGCCCTCGAGCACGAAGTCCGGCACCCGCATCAGCATCGCGAAAAAGTCGTGAAACAGCGGAGGCGGATTGGCCTCAAGAAACTTGCGCCACACCGCAACCGGCGCGCGGAAGCCGAACGGCGTGCGCACATCGAGCTTCGGTGCCACGATCTCGGCGATCCTGCCCTTCTCCACCCTCACGGCATAGCGGCTATCGCCGAATGTCAGCCCGAACGTGGTTGTGAACCAGTCGCCAATGACCTTTAATTCGGCGTCGCCATTTACCCGCTCGCGGTAGCGCGCGAGCCACGCCGCCCCCGGATAGTCAGCCATAAACGTCTCCCAACACAAACTCGGAGGAAACTAGCATGGACCAGCAAACTTACGAGACCGGCCTAAAAATTCGCAGCGAGGTGCTCGGTAAGGAGTATGTCGAGAATTCGATGAAGTCGGCGGACGACTTCAACAAGCCGTTCCAGGAATTCGTCACCGAGTATTGCTGGGGCGCCGGTTGGGGCCGTTCGGGCCTGTCCAAGAAAGAGCGCAGCATGCTCAATCTCGCGATGATCGCGATCCTCAACCGCCCCCATGAATTGAAGCTGCACGTGCGCGGCGCGCTCACCAACGGACTGACCAAGGAGCAGATCCGCGAAATCTTCATCCATATGTCGATCTATGCGGGCATCCCGGCCGGCGTCGATGCGTTCCGGCAGGCGCGCGAGGTGTTTGCCGAACAGAAGAAGAGCTGAGCCGTGTCCGGCGACATCCACGAAATCTACGCGATCAAATACGGCCGCCACGAGCGCAAGAAAGCTGAGAACTACATCGGCGGCGATCCGCACGACGGCCCGGAGCCGATCGACTACTACGTGTGGGCGATCACGGGCCCTTCCGGGACGTTCGTGGTCGATACCGGCTTCGACACCGCGATGGCGAAGAAGCGCGGTCGTGTGATCTCCAAGCCGATTGCCGAAGGGCTGAAGGCGATCGATATCGCACCGGACAGCATCAAGAACGTCATCATCAGCCACCTGCACTACGACCATTGCGGCAACTACGACACCTTCCCGAATGCGCGTTTTCACCTGCAGGACACCGAGATGGCCTATGCGACGGGCCGCTGCATGTGCCACCAGCACCTGCGGGTTCCGTTCGAGGAGGAGGACGTGGTCGCGATGGTGCGCAAGGTGTTCGCCGGGCGCGTGATGTTCCATGACGGCGTCAGCCAGGTCGCCCCCGGCATCACGGTGCACAGGATCGGCGGACACTCGAAAGGCCTGCAATGCGTCAGCGTGAAGACGAAGCGCGGCACGGTGGTGCTCGGCTCGGATACCGCTCACCTGTATTCTCACTTCAACGAGGGCCGCGTGTTCCCGATCACCTACAACGTGGGCGAGGTCCTCGACGGCTACGACACCATGAGACGGCTTGCTTCCTCACCCGACCACTTCGTGCCGGGGCACGATCCGCTGGTCCTGAAATATTACCCGGCTGCGCGCTCAGGGCTCGAAGGCTGGATCGCGCGGCTCGATGTCGATCCGCGGCACTGAAAGCGGTGCGCGGCGAAAAGCCCTTTGGCGCGCGCTCCGTGATGTGCTGAGATGGCCGTCGATCGCGGCTGCGATCGAACAAGAAAAGCCGACGTTGGGGGAGGACATCATGACAATTCTCACGCGCCGCCGTGCGCTGGGCTACGGAGCCGCGGGCGTCGCGGCGCTCGGGCTTCCGTCGATCGTGCGCGCGCAAAGCCAGGTCGTACGCATCGGGCTGCCGACCAAGACCTATTACCCGACCATCATCGCCGAGACCGCGCTGCGCCAAAAGCTGTTCGACAAGGAAGGCATCAAGGCGGAGCTGACGATCTATCGCGGCGGCGCCGAGGGCTACGAGGCGATGGCGGCGGGCGCGGCCGACGTGATCCTCAACTCGGCCTCATCGGTTGCGGCCGGCATCAAGAAGGGCGTGATGGCGAAGAACGTCGCCGGTGCGGCGCTCGGGTATTACGGCTGGCATCTGGTCGTGAAGGCCGACTCCCCGATCCAGGACCCGAAGGAGCTCGCCGGCAAGAAGGTCGGCATCACGTCGGCCGGCTCCGGCACCGACATCCTGGCGCTGTGGACGCAGGCCGACCGCAAGATCACCTTCACGCGCGTGCCGCTCGGCGGCGGCGGGCTGGTGCCGAACCTCTTGTCCGGCAATATCGATGCCTGCGTTCTCTATTCGCCGCTGACCTACAAGATGTTCCTCGACAAGACGGCGCGCAGTCTGATCGACTTCGGCGCCGCCGTCCCGGCGAACATGACCGGCGCCTGGATGGCGACCGACAAGTTCATCAAGGACAAGCCGCAGCTGTTGCAGAAGACACTGAACGCGCTCTATGGCGGGCTCGCGTTCCTGCAGAATCCGAAGAACCGCGCCGAGGCGATCAAGCTGATCGCCGAGATCGACGAAATCCCGCCGCCGATCGCCGAGGCCGAGCTCGACGGCAACATCGTCAAGCTGTCGAAGGACGGCGAGATGCAAAAGGACTGGATGCAGCGCGCTCTCGACATGGGCCGGATGATCGGCATGACCGATCTGGCGCCGGTGGAGGATATTTACGTCACCACGTTCAAGCCGGTGCCGACGATGGTGTGAGATGTCATTCCGGGGCGCCGCGCGCTCTTCCCCTCTCCCGCAAGTGGGAGAGGGGAAAGAAAGAAAGCCCAGATGACCCGCCTCCAGCTCATCGCGATCCGCTTGGCGCTCCTCGCGCTGGTGCTCGGCGCGTGGGAGGTGCTGCCGCGCAACGGCCTGATCGATCCGCTGCTGCTGCCGCCGCTTGGCGATGTGCTGAAGACGCTGGTGGAGCTGCTCGGCCGTCCGCAGGTGCACGAGGCGATCGCCGTCACCGCCGCCGAGGTGATCGTCGCGTTCATCATCGCGGTGCCGCTCGGCGCGGCGATCGGCGTCGCGATTGCCGAGAGCGACTACCTCGGGCAAATCTTCAAGCCGTTGCTGTTCTACGTGTTCAGCGTGCCGAAATCGATTTTCCTGCCGATGTTCATACTCATCATGGGCATCGGCTTCCAGCAGAAGGTCGCCTATGCGGCGTTCTCGACGCTGTTCGTCGTCATCATGAGCGCGACCGCGGCGGTCGAGTCGGTCAAGGCCGACCACGTGCTGGTCGCGCGCTCGTACGGCGCGACGCGCATGCAGATCCTCACCCGCGTCTACGTGCCGAGCATGATGCCGATCCTGCTCGAGACGCTGCGCATCTCGATGATCTTCAATTTCACCGGCGTGATGATCGCCGAGATGTACGCCTCGCGCACCGGCATCGGCCATCTGATCTCGAACTGGGGCGAGAACTTCCAGCTGCCGCAGCTGTTCGCCGGCGTGATCCTGCTCGCGGCCGTCGCTATCACATTCAACGAAACCGTGCGCACCCTCGAACACCGCGTGAGCGCGTGGCGAACATGACCGCCAACCTCAGTGTCGTGCGCGACGCCCCCGCGCGGGCGGCGATCGAGGTCGCGGATCTGAGCCACACCTATGCTGGCCGCGAAGGCCCCGTGCCCGCGCTTACCGATATTTCAATGACCGTCGGCGCGGGCCGTTTCGTGGTGATCGTCGGGCCGAGCGGCTGCGGCAAGACTTCGCTGCTGATGATGATGGCCGGGCTGCGCCACCAAACCGCCGGCACGATCCATATCCAGGGTGCGCCGATCGATGCGCCCGATCCGCATCGCGTCGGCGTGGTGTTTCAGGAGGCGAGCCTGTTTCCCTGGCTCAGCGCACTGGACAACATCGAGTTTCCGCTTGCGCTGCGCCACGCGCCGCGCGAGGAGCGGCGCGCCCGCGCAAACGACATGCTCAATCTTGTCGGGCTGCAAGGCTTCGGCGCGCGCTATCCGCACGAGCTGTCCGGCGGCATGAAGCAGCGCGTCTCGATCGCGCGCGGACTGGTGCAGGACCCGCCGGTGCTCTTGATGGACGAGCCGTTCGCGGCGCTCGACGAACAGACGCGCATGACGATGGGCCACGAGCTGCTGCGCATCTGGTCGCAAACCGCCAAGACCGTCGTGTTCGTCACCCACAGCCTGACCGAGGCCGTCTACCTGGCCGATGAAGTGCTGGTGATGTCGGCGCGCCCGGGCCGGATCATCGACCGCATCGCGGTCCCGCTGCCGCGCCCGCGCACCTACGAGATGATGGCAACCGACGTGTTCGGGCGACTGCGCGAGCGCATCTGGCAGCAGATCCGGAAGGAGGGATGATGAACTCTCCGCTGTCATTCCGGATACGTGCGGCGGACCGCAGGTCCGGCGCATACAGTCCGGAATCCATAACCACGAAAGGTGCAGAAGCTCGCAGGCTTGTGGTTATGGATTCCGGGCTCGCGCCGGAGCCTGTCATCGGGCCGGCCCAAGCGGGCCGGACCCGTTGGGCGCGCCCCGGAATGACGGAACTGATATGATGCGCCGCCCTGCCCCGTCCACCGTGCGCTGGGTGATCCTCGCCGCATTGCTGGTATTCTGGGAGCTGTTTCCGCGCACCGGCATCATCCCGGAGCTCTTCCTGCCCCCGCTCTCGAAGACGATCGCGGTGCTGGTCAAGGACTGGCGCGAATACGCCTCCGAGCTCTCCGTGACGCTCTACGAGGTCGCGTTCGCGATGCTGATCGCCTGCGGGGCCGGCATTCTGGCCGGTGCGCTCACCGGCGGCATCGCGCTGCTGCGCAATCTGCTGTTGCCGGTGTTCTCCTCGCTCTACGCGGTGCCGATCGTGATCCTCTATCCGATCTTCACCGCCTGGTTCGGCATCGGCTCGCAATCGAAAATCATCTTCGCGGGCGTCTACGGCTTCTTTCCCGTCATGCTCACGACCGCGGCGGGCATCCGCACCATCGACGCGCAGCTGCTGCTCGCCGCACGCAGCATGGGGGCAAGCCTGCCGCAGCAGATCACGCGCGTGATCATCCCGGCCTCGATCCCGACCGTTCTGAGCGGACTGCGCCTCGGCGGTGCGCTTACCATCATCGGCGTGGTGGTGAGCGAGATGCTCACCTCAGCGGCCGGCATCGGCTATCTGGTGACGCGCTATCGCACCATCCTCGATTCGCCCCACGTGTTCGGCGCGATCGTGATGATCCTGCTCTTGTCGATTGCGTTCGACACGCTGGCCCGTGCGATCGAGCGGCGCACGATGGTGTGGCAGACCGCGGGACGCCGGCAGAAGGAGGGCGAGCGGGTCGATGTCGCGGTCAAACCCGCGACGGCGGTGGTGTAGCGGCACAAACTCCGCCCTCATCCCGAGGGCGATCCGAAGGATCGCGTCTCGAAGGACGGCCGCAAACTCCCAAGCCCGGGCCACGCTTCGAGGCTCGCCATAGCGCGTCGCAGACGCGCGTGACCGCGCTTTTGGCTCGCACCTCAGCATGAGGTATTGTTCGGCGTGTTCGACCTCACCGTCTCATTCGACAACGGCCCCACCCCGGACGTCACGCCGCTGGTGCTCGATGTGCTGGCGCGGCGCGGCGTAACATCGACGTTCTTCGTGATCGGCGAGAAGCTCGGCCAACCCGGACATCGCGCGCTCGCCGAACGGGCTCATGCCGAGGGTCACTGGATCGGCAACCACACCTGGAGTCATTCGCTGCCCTTCGGCCTCATGGCCGCCGACGCCGCGAAGTCGGAATTCGATCGCTCGCAGGCCGCCATCGGCCCGCTCGTGCACCCGCACTGCTTCTTTCGGCCCTACGGACAGGGCGGCAACCTCGACAACCGGCTGCTGTCGCGGGAGGTGGTCACACATCTCGCGGCCCAGCAGGCGACCATCGTGCTGTGGAGCGCGCTGCCGCGCGACTGGCAGGATCCCGATGGCTGGGTCGAGCGCGCGCTCGGTCAGGTGGCTGCACAACCCTGGAGCCTGATGGTACTGCACGATCTGCCAACCGGCGCGATGCGTCACCTCGACCGCTTCCTCGGACTGATCGAGGACCGCGGCGGACGCATCCGGCAGGATTTTCCGCCGGCCTGCATGCCGATGGTGGATGGAGAGATGCAGTTCGGGATCGAGGGTTATCTCGCGGCCTAGCAACGCACTCCGCTCATTCCCGCGAAAGCGGGAATCCAGTTCTTGGCCAAAACACCGGGTCCCCGCTTTCGCGGGGACGAGCGGTGCGCGCTAAATCTTCACCAGCGGCAGTTCGCGCAGCGACGCCACGTCTTCGAGGTTGTTCAGTTTCTCGAACAACGCCCCGGCCTGCTTCCGGCCGAGCCTGCTTTCGGTGCAATCCAAGAACTTCTCGCGCAGTTCGGCCTCGGTGAGAGGCTTCTGCCAGTGCCCCTTCGGCCGCACCACCGGCTCATGTTTGATCTCGGCGCCGCTCTTGAGCCGGATGCTGACGCGGTCGTCCGGCGCGAATGGCGGCATGTCGGCCATGCGCTCCCCGGTCACCGAGCGCTTCACCTTGCGCATCGTCTCGATGATGTCGTTGCGGCGGACGAACCCGTCATCCAGCTCCTTCAGGCCGACCTTGCGCGCGACCAGTGCGGAGGCGACGGCGAACTCGATCGAGAACTTGGCCTCCAGCGCGGTTTTCGGCTCGCGGTTGCGCAACATCAAGTCCTGCGCGTCGCCGATGCGCACATGAATTTCGTCGACTGAGTTCGGGTCGAGATCATGCTCGGCCGCGAGATCGAGCACCGCATCGATCGAACGGTGGGTCGCGTAGCACATCGGATAGCGCTTGATGTTGATGCCCATCTTCTCGAGGCGCCAGTTGCTGCCGAGCCCCCAATCGCCGCGCGTCACCGCCGGGTTGCCGCTCGCCGAGTGCGAATGCATGAAGCCGGCCCTGTGCTCCAGCACGTCGGGCGAGGCCGTGAAGCCGGACTTGGCAAGCCGGGCGGCGAGCACGCCGGATTGCGCTGTGCGCCCCGCATGCAGCGACTTGGTCATGGTGCCGAAATTCGCCACCGTGCCGGCCGCAAGCGAGGCCGCGATCGCGATGGCATTGGTGGTCTCCTCGGCGTTGAGACGGTTGAGCCGCGCGCAGGCGGCTGCCGCCGACAGCGTTCCCCAGATCGCGGTCGGGTGAAAGCCGCGCTCGTGCAGCGCGCCGGGCTCCAGTTCCTGCAACAGCGCCCAGACCTCGTAGCCGGCGACGTACGCGGCGAGCGCCTCCTCGCCGCTCGAGCCGAGGGTCCAGCCCTCGGCCAGGATCGCGGGCGTCAGCGCGGCGCTGGGGTGGCCATCCATGCCGACGTCGTCATAGTCGAGCACGTGCGCCGCCACGCCGTTGACGAGCGCGGCGTCGGGCGCCGAGAGATTGCGCCCGCCCGGGATCTCCGGCGCGCCGTCGTTGCCGGTGTAGGCCGGCACGATCTGCGCAACCAGCCGCACGGCCTCTTCGTTCGCGCCTGCGATCATGGTGCCGACGCAGTCGAGCATGCCGATGCGCGCGCCGAAATTGCAACGCTCCGGCACTGCATCCGCACTGATCGAGGCGACGAATTTCGCGATGTCGGAGGTCAACGCAGGCATGAACGGCTCCCTTCGGCTTTCGCCCACTATACACCCGGCATCTCGACCGCACCCGCGAAACTTTGCCACTATCTGCGGCGGCGCGCTTGCGCATACACTCGGAGCAGGTCTGCCGTACGACCCGAACAAGAGGTCGACCGGCGTCCCGGGGAAGCTGATGGACGACCTCTATTGGCATCTAGTCGACTTCCTGCAGGCTTTTGCCGCGGGCCTCCTGGTCGGCGGGACCTACGGGCTGATGTGCGTCGGGCTCGGCATCATCTTCGGCGTGATGCGCGTCGTGAATTTCGCGCATGGCGATTTCATGATGCTCGGCATGTACGCGGCGTTCTATCTTGTGACCGGTTTCGGCGTGCTTGCCTTCCTCGGACCCTATGCCGGTCCGATCGCCGGCGCGGTGCTCGCCGGACCGATCGTTTTTGCGATCGGCTGGCTGCTGCACAAGTTTCTCATCTCGCGCGTCACCGGCGCGCGCGTCGTCGCGGCGGAGGCCGAAGGGCATTACGCGCAGATCATCCTCACGCTCGGCATCGCGCTGGTGCTGGCCAACGGCGGGCTGATCCTGTTCGGCTCGACGCCGCTCTCGGTGCAGACGCCGCTCTCGCGCGAATCCTGGGAGATCGGGCCGGTGTTCCTCAATCAGGCGCGCGCGGTCGGCTTCATCATGGCGGTGATCTGCGCGCTCGGCCTTTATCTCTTCCTCACGCGCACCAATCTCGGCAAGGCGCTGCGCGCCGCCGCCGACAATCCGACCGCTGCGGCTTACGTCGGCATCGACGTCGATCGCGCGCATCGCCTCGCGTTCGGCCTCGGCGTCGGCATCACGGGTGTCGCCGGCGGGCTGTTTGCGATGTCGCAGTCGTTCCAACCCTACATCGGCTTCGACTTCGTCATCGTGATGTATGCCGGCGTGGTGCTCGGCGGGATGGGCTCGATCCTCGGTGCGTTCTGGGGCGGGCTGACCATCGGGCTGGTGCAGCAGATGTCGACCCTGATCCTGCCGTATCAGCTGCAGAACACCGCGATCTTCGTGGTGTTTCTCGTCATCGTGTTCTTCCGGCCGCAGGGCATGTTCGGCCGCGTGTGGGAACGCACATGATCGGAAAGCGGCGCGCGTACCTGCGGCAGTATGCGGCGATCGCGCTGTTCGCGCTCGCCTACCTGGCGCTCGGCTTTGCGGTGCGCGATGCCTATTACCAGCTCATCATGGTGCAGGTTCTGGTGTGGGCCGTCATGGGCCTCGGCTGGAATGTGCTCTCCGGCTACAGCGGCATGATCTCGTTCGGCCATGCTGCGTTTTTCGGACTCGGCGCCTACACGGTGACCATCGCCTTCGTGAAGTTCGGCATCACGCCGTGGCTCGGCATTCCGCTCGGGGTCGTGGTCGGCGTGATCGCGGGCGTGCTGATCGGCATTCCGACGTTCCGCCTGCGCGGGCATTACTTTGCGCTCGCGATGCTCGCCTACCCGCTCGCCATGCTCTACGTATTCGAATGGATGGGCTACCAGGAAGTCTCGCTGCCGATGAAGCGCGAGAATCCGGTCGCCTACATGCAGTTCGCCGACCAGCGCACCTACATGGTGATCGCAATGCTGCTCGCGGTCGCCTGCATGGTCATCTCGATGCACGTCGAGCGCTCGCGCTTCGGGCGCTCGCTGCTCGCGATCAAGCAGAACCTCCCCGCCGCGGAGGCCGCCGGCATCGATGCGGCGCGCTGGCGCATGTACGCGATGATGTTGAGCGCCGGCATGGCAGCGGCGGCCGGCGGCTTCTACGCGGTGATCCTCCTGGTGGTCACCCCGCAGACGGTGTTCGGTGCGCTCACCTCGGCACAGGCGCTGATCGTTGCGCTGTTCGGCGGCGTCGGCGTGTTCTGGGGCCCGATCATCGGTTCAACGATCCTGATTCCGCTCGCCGAAACCCTGCACGCCAAGCTCGGCGATATCCTGCCGGGCATTCAGGGCGTCGTGTACGGCGTCGCGATCATCGTCATCATCCTGGTCGCGCCTGACGGCATCTACTGGAAGGTGCGCGATCGCATCATGGCGCGGCGTGCGCCGCCCGCCGGCGCGCCGCGCGCGGCAGCACGGCCGATCGCGCCGGCAACTCCGATCGCCTGGGATACGGCGGCAAGCCGCTCGTTCGGCGCGCCATTGCTCGAACTGCAGAACGTGTCGCGCGCATTCGGCGGCCTACGAGCCGTCGACGAGGTCACGCTGAGTGTCCCCGAAGGCATGATCTACGGCATCATCGGGCCGAACGGCGCCGGCAAGACGACGCTGTTCAACGTGCTCAACGGCTTCCTCGCCGCCAATCAGGGCGCGATGCGCTTGGCCGGTCAGGAGATCGGCGGTTTGAAGCCGCACGAGGTGTGCGCGCGTGGCGTCGGGCGCACGTTCCAGGTCGTGCGTTCGTTTCCGCGCATGACGGTGCTGGAGAATGTGGTGATCGGCGCGTTTGTCGGCGCGAAAACCGATGACGAAGCCGAGCGGCTCGCCCACGCGGCACTCGCGCGCGTCGGCATGACCGGCGGCCAGGTGCACATGCTAGCGGGCGGGCTCACCACCAAGCAGCTTCGCCTGATGGAGCTGGCCCGCGCCCTTGCGCCGCGCCCAAAGCTTTTGCTGCTCGACGAAACGCTCGCCGGCCTCGGACACGACGAGCTCGAGGGCATTCTGCCGATCATCCGGCAGGTGAATCGCGAGGGCGTCACCATCGTGATCATCGAGCACACCATGCATGCCATGGTGAAGCTCGCCGATCATTTCTGCGTGCTCGATCATGGCCGGCTGATCGCTAGCGGCAAGCCTGCCGACGTGGTGAAGAACCCGGCCGTGATCGAAGCCTATCTCGGCAAGAAGTGGATGGACCGTGCTCAAGATCAGGTCGCTTGAGGTCGCCTATGGCGGCCTGCACGCGCTCAATGGGGTGTCGCTCGAGGTCGAGCGCGGCGAATTCGTCGCCGTGGTTGGCCCGAATGGCGCCGGCAAGACCACCCTGTTCAAGACCATCTCCGGCATCGTCACGCCGCTCGCGGGCGCGATCACCTACATGGAACGGGACCTGCTCGCCGTCGCGCCGGCCGAGCGCGCGCAGCTCGGCATCGCGCACGTGCCGGAAGGCCGGCAGGTGTTCGCCTCCATGACGGTGATGGAAAATCTCGAAATGGGCGCCTACACGCGCAAGGGCCAGCAGCGCTGGTCCGAGACGCTTCCGATGATCCTCGCGCTGTTCCCCATTCTCGCCGAGCGGCGCGCCCAGCTCGCCGGCACGCTCTCCGGCGGCGAGCAGCAGATGCTGGCGATCGGACGCGGGCTCGCCTCCGCGCCGGAGCTGCTGATGCTCGACGAACCCTCGATGGGCCTCGCGCCGGCGATCGTCGATGCGATCTTCGAGCGCATCCACCACATTCATCGCAACGGGCTGACGATCCTCCTGGTCGAGCAGCGCGTCGCCGAGGCGCTGGAAACATGCGACCGTGGGTATGTGCTGGAGACCGGCCGCGTCGCCATGGAAGGCACCCACAAGACACTAATGGCGGACGAACGCGTGCGGCGCGCCTATCTCGGAATGTAATGAGCGGATAAGCTTGCAACAAACCACAGGGAGGACGTCATGACGACCAGACGCACGATCATCAAGCAGGGCGCGCTCGGCGCCGCGACGCTGGCAACCTCAACCGCGATGCCGTGGCGCATGCTGCGCGCGCAGGCGAAGCCGGTAAAGATCGCGGTCATCGCGCCATTGAGCGGGCCCTGGGCGCGCCAAGGCACGCTCATCAAGTGGGGCGCGGAGACCGCCGCGAACGAGATCAACGCGGGCGGCGGCATCAAGGCGATGGGCGGCGCGAAGATCGAACTCGTTCTGATCGACGCCGGCGACTCGGCTGAAAAGGCCAAAAACGCCGCGCAGCGCCTGATCGCGCAAGAGCCGGATGTCGTCGCCGGCATGGGCGCGTGGCTTTCGACCTTCACGCTGGCCATCACCGAAGTGACCGAGCGCGCCCAGCTCCCGTGGATCACGCTCTCCTACGCGGACAGCATCACCGATCGCGGCTTCAAATATGTGTTCCAGAGCTCGATGCCGGCGGGCAAGCAATCAGTCGAAACGCTGCCGACGGTGCTCAACCTCGCAAAGGCCGCGACGGGAAAGCTGCCGCAGAGCGTCGGCGTGATTGGCGACAACACCGCCTCGCCGACGGCCTTCCTCAAGCCGATGCGCGAGGGCGGGCTGCAGAAGGCCGGTTTGAAGGTGCTGTTCGACGAGACCTATACGCCGCCGCTCTCGGACGCGACGCCGCTGATCCAGAAGGTGCGCTCGGGGCGTCCCGAGTTCCTGCTGTGGGTCTCGACGACCATCTCCGATCTCAAGCTCGGGCTGGAAAAGATGAACGAGTTCCGCCTGGCGAAGGGTGTGGTCCCGGTGATTTCGAACGGCGCCCACCTGGGCATGCCCGAGGTGCTGAAGAACCTGCCTGCCGACCTGATCGAAGGCCTGATGTACAGCGTCGCCAACCATCAGGTCAAAGGCCAGGACAGGATCAACGATGCGTACGGCAAGCACTCCGGCGAGCCATGGATCACGCAGGACGGGCTCGCCGGCTACGGCCACACATGGATCTTCAAGGAGGCGCTTGAAAAGGCCGGCGTCGCCGACCGGGTCAAATTAAATGAGGAGATCCACAAGCTCGACCTGACCAGCGGGCCTGCCGCCGACTCCTTCCCGGGCGGCGTGAAGTTCGACGCGGCCGGCCGCCGCACCAACGCGATTGTCTGTATCGTGCAGTGGCAGAACGGCAAGCCGCTCACGGTCTATCCGACCGACCGCGCCATGGCGGCGCCGAAGTGGCCGAAGACGAGCTGAGATCGACGTCACGGCCGGGCATAGCCCCTCAAAGACGGGCGTAAACGCCCTGATGCCCGGCCATCCCGAGAAGGGACGCGTGGCTGTGCTCTACTAAGCGGGATGCCCGGCACAAGGCCGGGCATGACGAGGGACTCACCGCGTCCGCTCGCTCAGGCCCACATACACGTTGCGCCGGAAGTTGACGAACTGCGTCTCCATCCGGCGGGTCCACGCGGACTTTCCGGCGCCGACGACATGGCGGTACGGCGCGGACTGCAGCACTTCGGGAGATTCGAGATCGTAGAGCGCGAGATATTTCGGACCACCCTCCAGCGCCGTGAAGCGGCGCGCTTTGATGAAGCCCGGGATCGCCATGCGCTCCGCGAGATGCTCTTCCTCGTACCAGCGATTGAAATCCGCCTCATTGACGGAATCGATATCGGTCATCATCAGCAGTAGGCCGTTGGGCATTGTCGTTTCTCCATCAGGGAGCGGTCATGGCTGTGGAGCTCAATCATCGCATCGACGGCAGCGGCCCGCATGTGCTTTTGCTGCATGCGGTCGGCATGGATTCGACATTCCTCGAACCGCTCGCCGCGATCCTGTCGAAGGAGTTCGCCGTTCTCACTGTCGACCTGCGCGGACACGGCAAGTCGCCTTACGCGCCAGCCACCCATGTTTCGGATTATGCCGACGATGTGCATGCGCTGCTCGGCAAATTGTCGTTCGCTCCCTGCGGTATCGCGGGCTTCGCGATGGGCGGCATGGTCGCGCAGGCGCTCGCGGTGAAGTACCCGCAGGATGTGCGAGCGGCGGTGTTCGCGAACATCAATCACCAGCAGACGAAAGAGAGTTACGCGGCGCTGATGGGGCGCGCAGACGCCGCAAGGCTCGACGGCATGGCGCCGATCCTCGATGCGACGATGGAGCGCTGGTTCAACGAGCAATTCCGCCGCAAAGGCGGCGACGCGGCCGTGCGCGCGCGGCTGCTCGGCAACGACATCCGCACCTGGTGCGACGCCTTCACCGCGATGGCGAATGTCGACACCGCGCCCAAGCTGAAGTCGCTATCGATGCCGGTGCTCTGCCTTGCCGGCGGTGACGACAGGTCGACGCCGCCGCCGGTCGTCAAGGCGATGGCGGACGCGATCCCCGGCGCACGCTACGCGGTGCTGCCCGGCGGGCCGCACATGATGTTCTTCGAGATGCCGGATGAAACGGCCAAAATTGTTGGGCCGTTCTTGCGCGAAGCTTTGGCTTGACGTCCCGTCTCACTCCCCCTTGAACACCGGCTTGCGCTTCTCGACGAAGGCGCGCTGCGCCTCCTTGGCGTCCTCGGTATGCGACAGCGCGACCGTCACGGTCTGCTCGAAGCGATAGCCGTCGCGCGTCGGCATTTCCTCGATCACGTTGAACGCGCGCTTGACCTCGCGCACCGCAACCGGGCTTTTCGCCGCGATCTCGCGCGCGATCTGCATGGCTTCATCCATCAGTTTTTCGCGCGGTACGCAGGCCGAGATGACGCCGAGCCGGTAAAGTTCGGTCGCGGGGATGCGCCGGCCCGTGAAATAAATATAGCGCGCCATCGACTTCGCGAAATGATCCATGAGAAAACGCGCGCCGCCGGCAAGGCCGACGTCGAGCTCCGGGATCACAAAGTACGCATCCTCAGCGGCCAGCATGATGTCGCAGGCGAGCATCAGCGCGAAGCCCGCGCCGAATGCCGGCCCGTTCACCGCGCAGATGACCGGCTTGGTGCAGTCCGACACGGCATAGAAATATTCTCGCACCAGCCGGTTGTTGCGAATGTAGTCGCCCGGCTCCTGCACCAGGCCGACGCGTTCCTTCACGTCGGCGCCGGCCGAAAACACCTTGCCGGTGGCCGTGAGGATCGCGACGCGCACGTCGTCGCGATCGCTGATGGCGTCGAACACGCGGATCAGCTCCTCGCGCGCCTGTCGGTTCTGCGCGTTGACCGCCGGCCGGTCGATCGTGACCGTCGCGATGAAGTCGGCGACGTCGAGACGGATCGTTTCGGGATTCATTCGCCCTCTCCCGTCAGGATCAGCGCATCGACCGCAACGCCCCCTGCAGGCAGTGCGATGAACGGGTTGATCTCCGCGCTGCCGACTTCGGGATGTGCGGCGCCGAAACGCGACATCGCGACCAGTGCGTCGGCGAGCGCGTCCAATTCGACGGCCGGGCGGCCGCGCGCGCCCGCCAGCAGTGGAAAGCCGTTGATAGCGCGGATCATCTCGAGCGCCCCGCTTCGATCGACCGGCGCGAGCCGCAAAGTGACATCCTTCAGTACTTCCACATAGATGCCGCCGAGCCCGAACATCACCACCGGCCCAAACACCGCATCGCGCTTGACGCCGATCACGGTCTCAACCCCTTCGATCATGCGGGCGACCAGCACGCCGTCGATGCGGGCGCTCGGCTCGCGCTGCGCCACGGTGGCAATCATCGTGTCGTAAGCCTGCGCAACTTCTTGCGCATGGCGCAACCCGAGCGCGACGCCGCCCGCCTCCGACTTGTGCGCGATGTCGGCCGATAGGATCTTGAGCACGACTGGAAATCCGATGTCTTTCGCCGCGGCGACGGCTTCGTCGCGCGTGCGTGCGACGCGCTCCGGCGCGAACGGCACGCCGGCTTCGGACAAGATGCGCTTCGCCTCTGCCTCATTAATCGGACCGGGCAGCGCCGGCGCAGCCTTGATCTCCGCCCGCGCAATTCGCGGACGCGCGTATCCCTGGGCCAGCCTCGACAACGCCGCCACAGCCGCGATTGCCCGCGTCGGATCCTCGAAAACGAGAAAGCCTATTCGCGTGAACTCGTCCGCCATCTCGCGCGGCATGCGCATGCACAGAATGAAAACCCGCTCCGGAAACCGTGTTCTCACCTCCTGCAGCGCCGGCTTGAGCCGTTCCATCACGCCCGGCGTCGTGCCGGTATGCGCCAGAAAGCTGATCACGCTGTCGACATTGCCCTCTTCGGCCACCAGACGGAGGATTTTGGTGAACATCGACCAGTCGTTGATCACCTGCGCGGTGGCGTCGACCGGATTGGCCGGACCGGCGAACGGCACCATCGCGAGCACTTGTCTCTGCGCAGCCTCGGGCATGCGCGGCAATTCGAGGCCGAGGTCGGCCGCCGCATCCGCCATCTGGATGCCGACACCGCCCGATATCGTCACCACGCCGACGCGCGGTGATCCCGGAAAGACACCGCCGGAGCACGCGTAGGCGACATCGACCAGTTCATCGAGGGTGCGTGCGCGGTGCACGTTGTTTTCGCGGAACACCGCATCGAATACCGCGTCGGAGCCGGCGAGCGTGCCGGTGTGCGAGGCGATCGCCGCAATCCCCTTGTCGGAAACGCCGACCTTCATGGCGATGACCGGTTTGCGGTTCGCCGCAGCCTTGGCGAGCGCCGCGCGCAGCCTTGCGCCATCGCGACAGCCCTCGAGGTAGATCATGATGACGCCGGTCGCCGGATCGTCGGCGAGCCAGTCGACGCAGGCCGCGACATCGATGTCGGCTTCGTTGCCGGTCGCGACGAAATGCGAGAATCCCAGGCCCCGCTCGACCGCGAGCGCGAGGAAATAGGTGCCGAAGGCACCGCTCTGGCTCACGATGCCGACCGGCCCGGAGCGTGGCCACAGCGGATCGAAATAGGACGAGAAGGTCGAATAGAGGCCCGCCTCGACGTTGAGCATGCCGAGGCTGTTCGGGCCGAGCAGCTTCACGCCGCCCGCCGCGCAACGGCGCGCAAGCCCGGCCTGCATGGCGCGGCCTTCCGCGCCGGTCTCGGCAAAGCCGGAGGAGAACATCACGATGGCCTTCACGCCTTTCGCGATGCAGTCGTCGACCGCCTGCACGGCGGCCTTCGCCGGAACGGCAACGATCGCCTGATCGACCCGCCCCGGCACATCGCGGACCGAAGCGAAGGCTGGCAGACCCTGGATCTCCGTCTGGTTCGGGTTGATCGGCAGAATCGCGCCCTTGAAGGCGTATTTGGAAAACCGCACCGGCCGCCCGCCGATCCGGTTCGCATCGCTCGATGCGCCGATGATCGCAACGCTTCTCGGGCGGAACAGCGCGTCGAGCGGATGGGACAATGCAGGCTCCTAAGGCGCGATGACGTCGTAGCCGAACTCGGCAGCGGAAGCCGTGAGCCATGACCAGAAGCTGCCCGCCATGCTGCGCGGCGCGGCGAGCTGATAGGTCGGGGCGTCGTCCAGCATGTCGATCTGCGTATTGATATAGCTCACGACCGTGCAGGCGATATCGCCCGGCTTGAAGGCCTGCGCATGCAGATCGACCGGCACGCCCTTGGCCAGCACGTCGCACACACGGGGCCCGCTCAGGCGCAGCACCAGCCGCGCGTCGGACTGATCCGAGACGGCGGCAAACGGGCCGATGCGCGCGCGCACCTTATTGGCGAAACCGGCAGCTTCCGAGCCGTCCGCGCTCGCGATCCATTGATCCGGACCGGTCCCGGCGAAAGTGACGGACCCTCGCGTGGCGCGGCGCGGCCCGTCGGGAAGCGCGACCCCGAATGCCGTGTTGACCGCATTGACGAGCGCGAAGCGCTTGCCGCGCTTGGCTGTCACGCTCGCGAAAGCAAGGTCGCGGCGCTCCTCGATCAGGAGTCCAGTCGCGCCCGCGCGGCCGTAATGGCCCGGCCGTACGAGGCCGTCCAGCGTGGAGCGCTCCAGTCCGGCAAAGCTAACCATAGAGCCGCGCTCCTTCGGGATCGAAGAACACCGGACTGCAGATTTCCACCTCGACATCGCCGTTGCGCACCGGATCGTAGGCGCGCACGCGCTCGCCGATGCGCTGCGGCCCGCGCTTGAGCACGCCGAGCCCGATCCAGTGACCGAGCATGGGCGAGAACGCCACCGACGTCATGTGGCCCTCGTCGTTCGCGGCCGTCACCGTGGCACCGAGTGGAATGAAGTGCGCGCCGGCGCGCAGCCGCGCCTTGCGGTCGGCCGGCCGGAAGCCGACGAGAACAGGCCGGTCCGGCTCGAGCAGCGCGGGGCGCTGCGCCATGACGCGGCCGACGTAATCCTTTCTCGATGACATCATGCGGCCAAGCCCGAGATCGCGCGCGGTGAGCTGCCCGTTGATCTCGTTGCCGGCGACGTGGCCCTTTTCGATGCGCATCGTGCCGAGCGCCTCGGTTCCGTAGGGTATCATCGAAAACTCCTCGCCCGCCGCCATGATGGCGCGGATCGCCGCGTCGCCATAACGCGCCGGCACGGCAAGTTCGTAGGCCATCTCGCCCGAGAACGAGAGGCGAAACAGCCGGGCCGTCACACTGCCAACTGCGACCTCCTTCGCAGCGAGATGGGGAAATGCCTTGTCGGAAAGATCGTATCTTTCATCGACCAGCTTGCGCAGCACGGCGCGCGAGCGCGGGCCCGCGATCGAGAACTGCGCCCACTGCTCCGACACCGACACCATCTGCACGTCGAGCTCCGGCCAAAGCACCTGATGGCAGAATTCGAGATGCTGCATGACGCGGCCGGCCTGCGCGGTCGTGGTGGTCATGACAAAACGCTCGGGCGCAAGGCGCGACGTCGTGCCGTCATCCATCACGAAGCCGTCCTCGCGCAACATCAGCCCATAGCGCGACTTGCCCACGGGCAGGCTCGAGAACGTGTTGGTGTAGACGCGGTCGAGGAAGATCGCGGCGTCCGCGCCTTCGATCTCGATCTTGCCCAGGGTCGAGACATCGCACACCCCGACGCTCGCGCGCGTCGCCGTGACTTCGCGGTTGACGGTCTCGAGCCAGTCCTTCTCCCCATCGCGCGGGTAATATTGTGCGCGCAGCCAGGCGCCCGCTTCGACGAACACCGCGCCCTGCTCTTCCGCCCATTGATGCGATGGCGCAAGCCGGACCGGCCGGAAATCCCTGCTCCGATGATGGCCGGTCATCGCCCCGAAGCTCACCGGCACGTAAGGCGGCCGATAGGTCGTGGTGCCGACTTCGGCGATCGCGCGACCGGACACGTCGGCGAGGATGGCCAAGCCGGTCACGTTTGCGGCCTTTCCCTGATCGGTCGCCATTCCGAGCGTGGTGTAGCGCTTCAAATGCTCGACCGACGAAAAGCCTTCGCGGTTCGCGAGCGCGATATCCTCGACGGTCACATCGTTCTGGAAGTCGACGAACGCTTTCGCGCGGCTTTCCTCCACGTGCCACAGCGCGGTGACGCCGGAGGCTTCATCCTCGGCGCTCGGCATCATGAAGGACGCGATCGGGAAGCCGCACTCGACCGCCGCCATCGCGCCGGCCGCGACGCCCGCATGCAGGCATTCGGCGAGCGTGAGCGCGCCGTTCGCGGCGCCGGCGACATGCATCCCGGGCGGCGTCGCGCCGGGCGTAAACGCGGCAAGGTTGTCGCTCCAAACCGGCTTGCCGCCGAGATGGCAGGTGAGGTGCACGGCAGGATTCCAGCCGCCCGACACCGCGAGCACATCGCAGTCGATCTTGGTAAGGCGGCCGCGCGCGTCGACGACGTCGATTCCCCGCACTCCTTGCCCGCCGTGCACATGCGACACCTGCGCGCCGGTCAGCACCTCGATCCCGAGCGCGGCGAACTGCGCGGGCGGCTCAGCGCGCGAGTCGATGACGGCCGCAACTTCGATTCCGGCCGCGTGCGCGTCCGCGGCGGTGCGCCAGCCGTCGTCATTGTTCGTGAATACCGCGACGCGCCGTCCCGGTGCCGCCGCATAGCGATTGGCGTAGGCGCGCACCGCGCCCGCGAGCATCACGCCGGGCCGGTCGTTGTTGCCGAACGCGATCGACCGCTCGAGTGCGCCGGCCGCGAGCACCGCGCGTTTCGCCACGATTTTCCAGCCGCGCTGGCGCGGTTCGTGCTCGGGCGGCACCGGCAGGTGATCGTTGACGCGCTCGACCGCACCGTACTGTCCGTGATCGAACACACTGGTCACGGTCGTGCGAGGCATGATGCGCACATCGGGCAGCGATGCCAGCTCCGCTTCGATCTCGGCGACCCACTCCGTACCCGGCTTGCCGTCGATCTCGTAGCGTTCGGCCAGCAGCCGCCCGCCGAGGCGAAAGTCCTCATCGGCGAGGATCACGCGCGCGCCCGCACGCCCGGCTGCGAGCGCCGCCATCAGGCCCGCAGGCCCGCCGCCGATCACCAGCACGTCGCAATGCGCGAACGCCTTCTCGTAATGATCCGGGTCCCCGGCGCCCGCCGCGCGGCCGAGGCCGGCGGCACGGCGGATCAACGGCTCGTAGAGCATCTCCCAGAACTTCGCCGGACACATGAAGGTCTTGTAGTAGAAGCCCGCGACGAGGAAGCGCGAGAGCCAATCGTTCACTGCGCCGATATCGAACGCGAGCGACGGCCAGCGGTTCTGGCTCGCGGCGACCAGCCCATCGTAGAGCTCAACCGTCGTCACGCGCGTGTTCGGTTCGCGCCGTGGGCCGGTACGCAACTCGACCAGCGCATTCGGCTCGTCCGATCCCGCGGTGAGAATGCCGCGCGGGCGGTGATACTTGAACGAGCGCCCGACCAGCTTCACGCCGTTCGCCATCAGCGCGGAAGCGAGCGTGTCGCCCGCGCATCCCGCATACGCCTGCCCGTCGAACACGAACGACAGCGGCCGCGCGCGGTCGATCAGCCCGCCCTGCGCCAGACGATGCGGTGCGTTCACAGCTTGCCTCCGGCCGCGAACGTCACGTCGCTGATCTCATGCGTGCGCGTGTTGCGCGTCACCACCAGCCAGGAGCGGCATCCGCCGCCGTGATACCAGAGCTCCTGGTGCAGGCCGGACGGGTTATCGCGCAGATAGACGTACTCGTAGAACGCATCACTCGCGCCCAGCGCCTGCGGATCCGGACGCCGCACCGTCGCGTCGCCCAAGTAAATGAACTCGTCGTTTCCGCGCGGACCGCAATAGGGACAGGGAATGCGCAACGCCGGCCCCTAATGCAAATTCGGCTGCGCGCCGGCGCCGCGCTCGTCGATCAGCGCGCCGGTAGCATAGCGGTCGAGCCGCAGCGCCGCCGCGACCTCGTAGGGCTCGTCGCGCGCGATCAGGTGCGCGAAGCACCAGCCGGATGCCGGCGTCGCCTTGAAGCCGCCGTAACACCAGCCGCAGTTGAGATAGAGCCCTGCGACGGGCGTCCGGTCGATGATCGGCGAGCCGTCCATCGACATGTCCATCAGCCCGCCCCACTGGCGCAGCATGCGGATGCGCCCGAGCCCGGGCCAGATCGCCATGCCCTCTTCCATGACGTCCGCGACCGTCGGCAGATTGCCGCGCCAGGCGTAGGAGTTGTAACCGTCAATGTCGCCGCCGAACACGAGGCCGCCCTTGTCGGACTGGCTGATGTAGAAATGGCCGGCGCCGAAGGTGACGACGCAGTCGATCGCCGGCTTGATGCCCTCCGACACGAATGCCTGGAGCACGTGGCTCTCGATCGGCAGCCGCAGGCCCGCGAGCGATGCGACGCGGGAGGTGTTGCCCGCGACAGCGAGGCCGATCTTCTTCGCCTTGATGCTGCCGCGTGTGGTGTCGAGACCGGTCACGCGGCCGCCCGCAATGTCGAAGCCCGTCACCTCGCAATTCTCGATGATGTCGACGCCGCGCAGGTCGGCGCCGCGCGCATAGCCCCACACCACGGCATCATGCCGCGCGGTGCCGCCGCGCCGCTGCAGCAGGCCGCCGTGGATCGGGAAGCGCGCATTGTCGTAGTCGAGAAACGGCACCATCGCGCGCACCGCGTCGCGATCGAGCAGCTCGGCATCGACATCATGCAGGCGCATGGCGTTGCCGCGCCGTGCGAAGGCGTCGCGCTGCTGATCGGAATGATAGAGGTTCAGCACGCCGCGCTGGCTGACCATGGCATTATAATTGAAATCCTGCTCCAGCCCCTCCCACAGCTTCATCGACCATTCGTAGAACGGCTCGTTGCCGGGCAGCAGGTAGTTCGAGCGGATGATGGTGGTGTTGCGGCCCGCATTGCCGGAACCGATGTAGCCCTTCTCCAGCACCGCCACATTCGTGATGCCGTGCACTTTCGCGAGGTAATAGGCCGTCGCAAGGCCGTGCCCGCCGCCGCCGACGATCACCACGTCGTATTCGGACTTCGGCTCCGCCTTGCGCCAGGCCGGCGTCCAACCCGCGTGGCCGCGAAAAGCCTCTCTCAGCAGCGAAAAGACGGAGTATTTCATCAAGGCCCCTGCCGGGATAAGCGTAGCCGACCCCTCAACCCGGTGCCACAATCACCTGATGACGCCAGAGTTCAAGCCCGATCGTTCCCTTGCCGAGCTCGAGGCGCGCTTTTCGCGCGACCTGGAACTGCTGACGCTGCCGCCCGCCAAGGATTGGCTGGAGCCGCGCAGTCACTCGAAGTACGGGCCGGTCTTGGATATGGCCATCGTCGGCGCCGGAATGGCAGGGCTTGCCGCCGCCTTCGCGCTGAAATGCCTCGCGGTGCGGTCGCTCAAGGTGTTCGACCGCGCGCCTGAAGGGCTTGAAGGACCCTGGGTCACGACCGCCCGCATGGAGACGTTGCGCTCGCCGCCCGAACTGACCGGACCGGCGTTTGGCTTTTCGAGCCTTACCTTCCGCGCCTGGTTCGAGGCGCAGTTCGGCGCGGCCGCGTGGACGGCGCTCTACCGCATTCCGCGCCCGCAATGGATGGATTACCTGCGCTGGTACCGCCGCATGATCGATGTGCCGATCGAAAACGAGATTGAGCTGATCGACCTCGGCAGCGAGGACGAGATTGTTGTGCTGACGCTGCGCTCGGCACGCGCAACACAAACTGTCGCCGCCCGGCGGGTCGTGCTCGCGACCGGTCGCGACGGCGTTGGCGGGCCCTACACGCCCGACATGTTTCGCCGTCTCGACCGTCGCATCATCATCCATTCGATGGAGCAGATCGATTTTTCAAAGCTGCGCGGCAAGACCGTCGGCGTGCTCGGCGCCGGTTCGACCGCAACCGACAGCGCGGCCGAGGCGCTCGAGGCCGGCGCCGCGCGTGTCGCGATGCTGGTGCGGCGGCCGGATGTGCCGCGCATCAACAAGAATATGGGGATCGGCAGCGCCGGTTTCTGGACCGGGTTCTACCGGCTGACCGACGCGCAGAAATTCGCGATCATCGACTACATCGACGAGCAGGCGGTGCCACCGCCGCGCAACTCGATGCTGCGCTGTACCCGGCATGAGAACTTTTCCCTTCTGGCCGACTGTGACCCGCGCGCGGTGGCGGTCCGCGACGGACGCGTGCTGCTCGATACAACGCGCGGGCGGCTCGCCTTCGACACGCTCATTCTTGCGACCGGGCTCGCGGTGGACTGGAGCCAACGACCGGAGCTTGCCGCGCTGAAGCCGCATGTTGTGCTATGGCGCGATCGTTTTGCGCCGGCCGGCCGCGCCGACTACGCGCAGGCGGAACACCCTTATCTCGGCCCCGCGTTCGAATTTGTCGCGCGCGACCGCGGCGCGTCATGGGTCAATCGCATTCACTGCTTCAATCATGCCGCCAACATGAGTCACGGACCGATCTCCGGCGACATTCCGGCGATCAGCATCGGGGCCGAGCGGCTCGCGCAAGGCGTTGCGGGCGCGCTGTTCGCGGACGATTACGACCTCACCTGGCGCCGGCTGAGCGGCTGGAGCAATCCGGAGCTGCGCGGCGACGAGTACACGCTCGACGAAGACGCCGGCAGGTTTTTCGCCGAGCAGCCGGCGGACATGAAGACATGAACGATGTGATGGATACGCTCGCCGGCTTGCAGCCCGGCTCGCCATTGTTCGATTTGCGGCGCCAGCGGCCGGACGTAGTCAAGCATCTGCAGGGCAGCAACAGTGCGATTTTCTCGCCGCAGGACGATGGCGGTCTGACGCGCGCCGAGCGCGCCGCTGCGGCGCTGCGCGTCGCCACGCTGCTGCGCGACGACGCCTTGGCGGAGCATTACCGCATCCAGCTTGCCGCGCTCGATCTCACCGGCACGCTCGCCGGCACCATCGAAGGCACGGCTCGCATGACCGAGCCGCGCTGGGACGCGATCCTCGCGCATGTCGATCTGGTCACGCGGGGACCGGGCAGCGCCGAACACAAAGACATCGACAATCTCCTTGCGGCTGGTCTGTCGTCGCACGCGGTCGTGTCCCTCTCGCAAATCGTGGCGTACGTGAATTTCCAGTCACGCGTGCTGGCCGGGCTTCGCGCGCTCAAGGGTGGCGCATGAATGACGATCTCCAACCGTCATCCCGGACGCGCCAAAGGGGCGATCCGGGACCCATGAACCACAACTCCAACGATGGAGCTTCGGGATACATGGATCCCGGCACTCCGCTTCGCTCCGGCCGGGATGACACATGAGAGACTTCACCCATGGCGAACTCGACTGGCGGCCCTGGCTCGCGCCGCTCGACCTGAATACCGCGACCGAGCAGCAGCTCGTTGCGCTGAAGGTTACCCCGTCGAACCGGACGGTCGGCGCCTATTCGCTGGTGCTGGCGCACGACCCGGAGGCGCTGGCCGAACGTTCGCCGCTCTACAACGGCATCATGTTTGGGCCGCGTGGGCTGCCGCGCGCCGATCGCGAGCTTGGCGCGGTCGCAGCCTCGCGCATCAATGGCTGCGCCTATTGCGCCTCGGTACATGCGCTGCGCTTCACCCAGCTCACCAAAGAGCCGGAGGTAATGGAGCGCATCCAGCGCGACGGCATCGACGCCGCGCTCGACCCGCGCCGCAAGGCGGTGCTCGATTATGCGGCGAAGCTCACGCGCGATCCGGTCGCGATCGGTCCCGCCGATGCATCGCCATTGCGCGCGCAGGGGCTGAGCGACCTCGAGATCCTCGACCTCACCCACGCGGTCGCGATGTTCGCTTGGGCGAACCGGCTGATGCAAACGCTGGGCGAGCCCGCCGCTCCCGCGCGCAAAGGAAATCCGTTGTGATCCCGGTCGTTTTCCTGCACGGCATCGGCGTTGGCGCGCGTTCGTTCGCACCGCAGATGGCGAGTTTTGCCGCCGCCGGCTATCAGCCGGTCGCGCCCGATCTGTTGGGATACGGCGGACGCGAGCCGGTCAAAACAATGAGTTTCGAGGCGCTCGCGCAGGACGTGGAGGCGGGCATCGCCGGCCTTGAGCGCCCGGTGCTGGTCGGCCACTCGATGGGCGGGATGGTGGCGCAGACCATGCTGCGTCGCCGCCCCGGCGGCTATCGCGCGGCAGTGCTCTCGTGCACCTCGCCGGCGTTCGGCAATCCGGATGGCGATTTCCAGAAAAAGTTCGTGGCGGACCGGCTCGCGCCGCTCGATGCCGGCAGCACGATGGCGCAGAATGCTTCTGCCGCCGCCAACGTCATGGGGCCAAATCCCGATCCGGCCGGCCGCGCGCTGTTCATCGAACAGTATGCCGCCGTGCCGGAGGCGACCTACCGTGCCGCGGTGAAATGCCTCGTCACGTTCGACGAGCGCGCCAACCTGCCAAACATCACCGTTCCAGTGCTCTGTCTCGCCACTGAGCATGATCGCAATGCGCCGCCTCCGGTGCTGGAAAAAATGGCCGGGAAAATCCCCGGCGCCTATTACCTCTGCCTCTCCGGGCTCGGACACGTGCCGAACCTCGAGGCGCCCGCGGCATTCGACGCGGCAATTTTCAACTTCCTCGATCATGTCCTCTCGCGTGCGGCCTGATAGGGTTTTCCAATGAACCTTACCGATACGGGCGGCCGCGACGCGCCGATCTTCGCACCCGACGCCTTCCGCCTCGGCGATGAGGAAGCCGCGCTGATCGACAAAGCGCGCCGCTTCGGTGCGCGCGTGCTTAGCCCCCGCGCCGCACAGCACGATCGCGAGGCGACCTTCCCGATCGAGAATTTCCGCGACATGCACCCCGAAGGCCTGTTGCGCATCTGCGTACCGAAGGAACATGGCGGGCTCGGCGCTTCGTTCCGCACCTATTGCCTCGCCGCCGCCGAGCTCGGCCGCTATTGCGGCGCGACCGCGCTGTCCTGGAACATGCATGTCTGTTCGACGCTGTGGACCGGCGCGCTCGCCGACGATCTCGAGATGAGCGCAGCGGAACGCGCCGAGCACAATGCGCGCCGGCCCGCGCACTACCGCCGCATCGTCGAGGACGGCGCGTTGTATTCGCAGCCGTTCTCCGAGGGTGGCGCAGCGGCGGCAGGCGCTGCCGCGTTCGGCACCGAAGCAAGGCCGGTCGCCGGGGGCTTCCTGGTGAGCGGCAAGAAGATCTTCGCCTCGCTTTCCGGCGCCGCCGACTACTACGGCATCCTGTGCACCGAGCGCGCCGAGGGCGAGGAGGCGAGCCGGCGCAATACGCTCTACCTCGCCGTGCCGGCGAACGCGCCCGGCGTCAGCGTCACCGGCGACTGGGACCCGCTCGGCATGCGCGGCACGGTCTCGCGCACGCTGCTGATGAAAGATGTGTTCGTACCCGAGAGCGAGCTGCTGATGCCACATGGCGTCTACTTCCGCGCCGCGACCTCGTGGCCGCACATGTTCCTGACCCTGTCGCCGACCTACATGGGGCTCGCGCAGGCGGCCTACGATTTCACCGTCGCGTATCTGCGCGGCGAAGCGCCCGGCACGCCGCCGGTCAAGCGGCGCATGTTTCCCACCAAGCAGGTCGCGGTCGCCGAGATGCACGTGATGCTGGAGCAGACCAAGGCGCTCTGGTTCCAGGCGGTGAGCGAGGCGCGCGCCAATCCCACCAAGAGCCAGGTGCTGCGCGCCTATGCGGCACAGCACACCGTGATGGAGAACGCGAACACGCTCGCCGCGAAAGCGATCCGCACCTGCGGCGGGCAGTCGATGCTGAAATCGCTGCCGCTCGAGCGCATCTATCGCGACAGCCGCTGCGGCTCGCTGATGCTGCCGTGGACCGCAGAAATCTGCCTCGACCGCCTCGGGCGCGAGACGCTGTACGAGCCGGGCGAGAAGGATGAGTAACTCTCCCGTCATGGCCGGGCATTGCCCGCCGAAGACGGGCGTAAACGCCGTGATGCCGGCCATCCACATCTTGTCGACAAAAAGGAAGACGTGGATGCCCGCAACAAGTGCCGGCATGACGAAGCTGGAATCATCATGGACCTCTCCGACCTGATCGACCGCAATGCCGCATTTGCGCCCGACAAGCCCGCGATCCGCTTCGGCGGCGCGACGCTGACCTACGCGGCGTTCGCGGCACGCGTCGCCGCGGCCGCGCGCGCGCTGAAATCGCAGCTCGGCCTCGGCCGCGGCGACCGTGTCGCGATCCTCTCGCTCAATCATCCCGACTATCTGGTGCTGCTCTACGCCTGCGCGCGGCTCGGCGCGATGCTGGTGCCGCTCAACTGGCGGCTCGCGGTGCCGGAGCAGGTATTCATTCTGAACGACGCCTCCGTAAAGGCGCTTGTCGTGGAGAAAGGTTTTGAAGCTGTCGTCGAACCCTTGCAGCACGCCTTGCCGGACGTCCGCATCATTGGGCTGGACTTTGCGCCGTCGCTCGAGGACCTGCTCGGTGCGGCCAGCGGCGACGGCCGCAACCCGCACGTCGATCTCATCAACCCGCTGCTGATCGTCTACACCTCCGGCACCACCGGCCGCCCGAAAGGCGCCGTGCTG
>VBAH01000037.1 GCA_005884685.1 Alphaproteobacteria bacterium | reverse complement strand
CTCGGGCTTCGCCACGAGGACGAACCCGGCTGCAAGGCCGGCCACGATCATGAAGCCGAGGAAGATGCGATTGATTCCTGTCATACCCCCGCCAACGTGATCAGGCCGTACTCGCCGCGTCTTTGCCGAGCGCCTCCTGCGCGGCCGCGAGCCGCGCGATCGGCACGCGGAACGGCGAGCACGAGACGTAGTCGAGCCCGACCTCGTGGCAGAACGCCACGGATGCGGGATCGCCGCCATGCTCGCCGCAGATGCCGAGCTTGAGCGCGTTGCGCGCCTTGCGCCCGCGCTCGGTCGCGATGCGGATCAGTTCGCCGACGCCGTCGCGGTCGAGCGAGACGAACGGATCGACGTCGAGAATACCCTTCGCCGTATAGGTGCCGAGGAAGCTCGCCGCATCGTCGCGCGAGATGCCGAACGTGGTCTGCGTCAGGTCGTTGGTGCCGAAGGAGAAGAATTCCGCCGTCTCGGCGATCTCGCCGGCTTTCAGACAGGCGCGCGGCAATTCGATCATGGTGCCGACCTGGTAGTCGAGCCTGGCGCCGGTCTCTTTCTCCACCGCCGCCGCCATCGCGTCGATGCGCGCCTTGACCAGATCGAATTCCATTTTGGTCGCGATCAGCGGCACCATCACCTCCGGCACCACCGGCGCGCCGGTGCGTTTTCCCGCCTCGACCGCGGCCTCGAAGATCGCGCGCGCCTGCATCTCGGCGATCTCCGGATAGGCGATCGCGAGGCGGCAGCCGCGGAAGCCGAGCATCGGATTGAACTCGGCGAGTTCGGCGGCGCGGTCCTTCAATTTGCGCGGATTCGTGCCCATCGCTTCCGCGACCTCGCGGATTTCCTCCTCGCTGTGCGGCAGGAATTCGTGCAGCGGCGGGTCGAGCAGCCGGATGGTGACCGGCAGGCCCTTCATGATCTCGAACAGCTGGGTGAAATCGCCGCGCTGCATCGGCAACAGCTTGGCCAGCGCGGCGCGCCGGCCCTTCTCGTCGTCCGCCAGAATCATCTCGCGCACCGCCAAGATGCGGTCGGCATCGAAGAACATGTGCTCGGTGCGGCACAATCCGATGCCCTCGGTGCCGAACTTGAGCGCAACGCGCGCGTCGTTCGGGGTGTCGGCATTGGCGCGCACCTTCAGTTTGCGCACGCGGTCGGCCCAGCCCATCAGAGTCGCGAACTCGTCGGACAGCGCCGGCTCGAGCATCGCGACACGTCCCGCCAGCACCTGTCCGGTCGAGCCGTCGATGGTGATCACGTCGCCTTTCTTGAACGTGTTGCCCATCGCGGTCATCGCCTGCGCGGCGTAATCGACGCGCAGCGTGCCCGCGCCCGAGACGCACGGCTTGCCCATGCCGCGCGCGACCACGGCCGCGTGCGAGGTCATGCCGCCGCGTGTCGTGAGAATGCCCTCGGCGGCGTGCATGCCGTGGATGTCCTCAGGGCTCGTCTCGACGCGCACCAGGATCACTTTCTTGCCCTGGGCTTTCAGCGTCTCGGCCTCGTCGGCCGAGAACACGATCTCGCCCGAGGCGGCGCCGGGCGAGGCCGGCAGGCCGCTCGCGATCACCTTGCGCTCCGCCTTCGGATCGATGGTCGGATGCAGCAGTTGATCGAGCGAGCCCGGATCGATGCGCGTGACCGCCTCTTCCTTCGAAACCACCCCCTCGTTGGCCAGCTCGACCGCGATGCGCAGCGCCGCCTTTGCGGTGCGCTTGCCCGAGCGCGTCTGCAGCATCCACAGCTTGCCCTTCTCCACCGTGAACTCGAGATCCTGCATGTCGCGGTAATGCTTCTCCAGCGCGCGGTAGATGCGGGTGAGCTCGGCGTAAGCCTCCGGCATCGCCTGTTCCATCGACGGCTTGTCGGAGTTGGCGGCCTTGCGCGCGGCCTCGGTGATCTCCTGCGGCGTGCGGATGCCGGCGACGACGTCCTCGCCCTGCGCATTGATGAGGAATTCGCCGTACAGAGCGCGCTCGCCGGTCGACGGGTTGCGCGTGAACGCGACGCCGGTCGCCGAGGTGTCGCCCATGTTGCCGAACACCATCGCCTGCACGTTCACGGCGGTGCCCCAGCTTTCCGGAATGCCGTGCAGGCGCCGGTAGGTGATCGCGCGCGCGTTCATCCACGAGCCGAACACCGCGCCGATCGCGCCCCACAATTGCTGCTGCGGGTCCTGCGGGAAGTCCTCGCCGGTCTCTTCCTTGACGCGCGTCTTGTAGCGCTTGATCAGTGCGGCCCAGTCGTCTGCGGAAAGATCCGTGTCGAGCGTGTAGCCGCTGCGCTCCTTGTGCGCTTCGAGAATTTCCTCGAAGTGATCGTGCCCGACGCCGAGCACCACGTCGGAATACATCGTGATGAAGCGCCGGTAGCTGTCATAGGCGAAGCGGGCATCGCCGGACGATTTCGCCAGCGCCTCGGCGGTCACGTCGTTGAGCCCGAGGTTGAGCACGGTGTCCATCATGCCGGGCATCGAGGCGCGCGCGCCGGAGCGTACCGAGACCAGCAGCGGGTCTTTCGCATCGCCGAATGTTTTGCCGGTGATGCGCGCGACATGATCGAGCGCGTCCTTCACCTGGGCTTCAAGCTCCTTCGGGTAGCTCTTCTGGTTGGCGTAAAACCAGGTGCAGACCTCGGTCGAGATGGTGAAGCCGGGCGGCACCGGCAGGCCGAGGTTGGCCATCTCGGCGAGGTTCGCGCCCTTGCCGCCGAGCAGGTTCTTCATGTCGGCCTTGCCTTCGGCCGCGCCGTCGCCAAAGACGTAGACCCACTTGGCCATCGCTGAAGCTTTCGTTTTTTGTTGTGCCGCAAGCACCTGGACGGTGCCGCTCGCATGTTCTTCGCGGGTCTTGGCTATCACTTCAACGTCCATACTGGAACCCCACGCAGCAAAACCCGCGCCGGACGAACCAGCGCAGGTAAAGTACTGATATCAAACTCGGAAACGCGGTTTTCGTTCCGCGCGGCAACGCGCGGGCACGCTACTTGATGAGGCCGAGCCCGATGACGCCGATGATGATCAGGTAGATCGCCACGATGTAGTTGAGCAGGCGCGGCATGATCAGGATGAGAATGCCCGCGGCGAGCGAGATGATGGGCGAGAGATGGCCGACGCTGAGAGTCATGGGGATGAACTCCGGGTTTCGAGGGCGCTGGGTAGTCCATGATGGCGGAATGCAAATGTGAAAGCGATGGGTGTGGACAGCCCGCTCGCTTTCCCCTCTCCCGCTTGCGGGAGAGGGTGCCGAAGGAGCGAAGCGACTGAGGCGGGAGAGGCCGCACCTGTCCGTAGCCCCTCGCCCGGCTCGCAGCTGCGCTGCTCGCCACCCTCTCCCCGCTTCGCGGGGCGAGGGGAAAGAAAGTGCTACCCCTCGATCTTGGAGAAATCCGCCACCGCTTTCGTCGCTTCACGAATCTCGTTCAGCAGCCTGAGCCGGTTCTCGCGTACGGCCTTGTCGTCGGCGTTCACCGTGACCTTCTCGAAGAACGCATCGACAACCGGGCGCAGCTTCGCGATCGCGCGCATCGCGCCTTCGAAGTCTTCCGTGGCGACGCTTCTGGCCGCATCGGCTTTCGCGCTGTCTATTGCGGCCGCCAGCGCGCGCTCCTCGTCCTGCGCGTAGAGCGCGGCATCCGGCGCGCCGGTGTATTGCCGGGCGTCCTTTTTCTCCTCGATGCGCAGGATGTTGGCCGCGCGCTTCACGCCGGCGAGCAGGCTCGCACCGTCGTCGGTTGAGAGGAATTTGCCGAGCGCCTCGACGCGGCGGACGATGAGGAGGAGGTCGTCGCTCCCTTCGCCCTGTTGCGCGAGGACGGCATCGACGAGGTCATGGCGTGCGCCCTGTTCGCGCAGTTGGACTTTGAGGCGGTCGTAGAAGAAGGAAAGCAAGTCGTTGGAAAACCTTCGACTCAGGTCGTCGACAAGTTTCTGCTTTTCTCGCCTCTTTTTCTCGTCCTCAACTTGAGTTGGCTCTAGCCTGCGAACGATATTTTCAACCTCGGCGGCGGCGTTGTCATAGGCTTCACCAGGATACTTCTTACAATCTGCATCAAATTCGGGATTGCAGACGAAGGTGTTTAATGCCGCTTCGACGGCTGCTCTGTCGCAGAGATATCCCACTGCGGGCCAGATGTAGGCCGATCTCAGGTGATCGATAAGATCTTGACCACGTTGTCCTTCATATCCTCGAGACAAATCGACAAAGCCCTCCACGATCAAACTCATGCCATCGATCTGATTCTGCAGGCCAGACACGAATTTGCACCTAAAGATTTCGCCGAGCGATACCCTCAGACCGTTCTCCCAGACAATCCTGATCACCCCCAGCGCCGCCCTGCGCAGCGCATAGGGGTCCTTGCTCCCTGTCGGTTTCTCGTCGATCGCCCAAAATCCCACCAGCGTGTCGATCTTGTCGGCGAGCGCGACCGCAATCGACACCGGATCGCCCGGCACACGATCGTTCGGCCCGGCCGGCTTGTAGTGCTCCTCGATCGCGGCGGCGACACTCGCGTCCTCGCCCTGCTCTTCCGCGTAGTATTTCCCTATCGTGCCCTGCACTTCGGGAAATTCGCCGACGACTTCGGTGAGCAGATCGGTCTTCGCAAGCCGTGCGGCGCGCTTCGCCTTCTCGATATCGGCGCCGACCAGCGGCGCCAGTTCGCCGGCCAGCCGCTCAATGCGCTCGATGCGCTCGGCCTGCGTCCCAAGCTTCTCGTGGAACACGATGTCCTTGCACTTCGCCAGCCGGTCTTCCAGCCTGATCTTCAGGTCCGTCTCGTAGAAGAACTTCGCATCGGAGAGCCGCGCGCGGATCACGCGCTCGTTGCCGGCGACGATCGCCTTGCCGCCGTCGGCGGCTTCGGTGTTGGCGGTGAGGATGAAGCGGTTGGCGAGCTTCGCGCTATTCGGATCGCGCAGCACAAAACACTTCTGATTGTTGCGGATGGTGGCGCGGATCACCTCGCCGGGAATTTTCAGGAACGCCTCGTCGAACGCGCCCATCAGCACCACCGGCCATTCGACCAGCCCGGCCACTTCGCTCAGCAGCCCCTCGTCCTCGACCAGTTCGTAGCCTTGCGCGAACGCGAGGTTCTTCGCGTCGTTCAGGATGATCTCGCGCCGCCGCGCCGGATCGAGCACGACCTTCGCCTTCTCCAGCTTCGCCACGTAGTCGTCGAAGTGGCGCACATGAATCGCGCCCGGGCTCATGAAGCGGTGGCCGTAAGTGGTGTCGCCCGATTTGATCCCGGCGACCTGCACGCGCACGATCTCGGGCTCCTCGGTCTCCGGCCCGAAGGTCGCGACGATCGCATGCAGCGGGCGCACCCACTCGAGGCTGCCCGGATTGGCGGATTGCGCGCCCCAGCGCATCGACTTCGGCCATGGGAACGTGCGCAGCACCACCTGCAGCATCTCGCCGATCACGTCGATCGCGGGCCGGCCGGGCTTTTCGGTGAGCGCGATGTAGAAGTCGCCCTTCTTCGGGTCCTTCTGGATCGTCGCCTCGCCGATCGAGGAGAGCCCCGCCGCCTTGAGGAAGCCTAAGATCGCGCCCTCGGGCGCGCCGACGCGCGGGCCCTTGCGCTCCTCTTTCAGGTCCGGCTGGCGCGCCGGCACGCCCTGCACGAACAGCGTCAGGCGGCGCGGCGTCACGAACGCGCGCGCGCCTTCGTAGACGAGGCCGGCGTCGACCAGCCGGTCGGTGACCATCTTCTTCAGGTCATCCGCCGCCCGCGCCTGCATGCGTGCGGGGATTTCCTCGGAGAACAGTTCGAGCAGGAGATCGGGCATGGTCTAGCTTGATGCCTCTGCCCCGCCGCCGGCGGTCGCGAGCCACGCCTCGCCGCACGCCTTCGCGAGCTCGCGCACGCGCAAAATGTAGCTCTGCCGTTCGGTGACCGAGATCACGCCACGCGCGTCGAGCAGATTGAACACGTGGCTCGCCTTGATGCACTGGTCGTAGGCGGGCTGCGCCATCAGGTGGCGCTTGGAATTGTGCCCCGCCTTCCAGCCGTCATCGAGATATTTGCGGCACGCGCCTTCCGCCATTTTGAACTGCTCGAACAGCATGGTCGTGTCGGCGTATTCGAAGTTGTGGCGCGAATATTCCTGCTCGGCCTGCAGGAAGATGTCGCCGTAGGTCACCTTCTCAGGCCCCTCGCGGCCGTTGAAGTTGAGGTCGTAGACGTTCTCGACACCCTGCACGTACATCGCGAGCCGCTCCAGCCCGTAGGTGAGCTCGCCCGCGACCGGCCGGCATTCGAAACCCGCGACCTGCTGGAAATAGGTGAACTGCGAGACCTCCATGCCGTCGCACCAGCACTCCCAGCCGAGCCCCCAGGCGCCGAGCGTCGGGCTCTCCCAGTCGTCCTCGACGCAACGCAAATCGTGGACCGCCGGATCGATCCCGATCGCGTAAAGCGAGTTCAGGTACAGCTCCTGCAAGTCCGGTGGCGAAGGCTTCAGGATCACCTGGAACTGATAGTAGTGCTGCAGCCGGTTCGGGTTCTCGCCGTAGCGGCCGTCCTTCGGGCGCCGCGAGGGCTGCACGTAAGCGGCGTTCCACGGTTTCGGCCCGAGCGCGCGCAAGGTGGTGGCCGGGTGAAACGTGCCCGCGCCCATCTCCATGTCGTAGGGCTGCAGCACCACGCAGCCGTGGTCCGCCCAATAGCGCTGCAAGGTCAGGATCAGCCCCTGGAACGAGTTCCCGGGGCTCATGTGAGCGGGCGGTGTTTCCGACATGGGCGATTCTTGCGCGTGGCGATAAGGGGGCGGACCCTATGCGCCGCGCAGACACAGGGTCAAGCGCCGGCTCGCGCTCCAGCACGACGGACCAGGCTTCACTTCGGCCGATAGACTCCCGTATCAGGGTCGCGTTCGAGCTTGCGTCCCTTCTCGCGATCGTCGGCCGGCTGCGGTTGCTCGGGATGCAGCTCGGCATTGATGCGGCGCGACTCTTTGTAGAGCCAGCGGCCCGTGAACGCCGCGCCGGCAACGCCCAGCGCCCAGAGGATCAGCGGCGGCATTGCGTACGCCTCACAAACCGTAGCGCGCCCACATCGCGCGCGTCTCGAGCGAGGATATCAGTTCGTCGGTGAGCGCTGGGCGATCCAGCAGCCCGGAGAGCTCGGCGCCGACGCCCGGCAGCGCGCGGCCGAACAAACTGGTCTTCGGCGCGACCAGCGGCGTTTCGACCTTCTCGCCATAGCGCTCGCGCAGGGTGGCGCGCAGATCGCCGATCCGGTCGACCAGCCCGTATTCCATGCCTTTGTGCGCCGCCCAGTATTCCCCGGTGAACAGGTCCGGCTCGGGAGCGGTCAGCTTGCCGCCGCGCCGCGATTTCACCAAACCGATGAATGTCGCGTGGATATCCTCCTGGATCGCCTTCAGCCGCGCGACGTGATCGGGGTTCTCCGGCAAGAACGGGTCCAGCATCGCCTTGTTGGCGCCCGAGGTGTAGATGCGGCGCTCGATGCCGATCTTGTCGATCAGCTTGGCAAACCCGAACGAGGCGCCGATCACGCCGATCGAGCCGACGATCGAAGACGGGTCGGCCACGATCTCGTCGGCCGCGCACGCGATCATGTAGCCGCCCGAGGCCGCCACATCCTCGACGAAGGCGATGACCGGCCGTTCCTTCTCGGCGGCGAGCTGGCGGATGCGCTGGAACACGAGATGCGACTGGACTGCCGAACCTCCCGGAGAATTGATCAAAAGTGCGACCGCGCGAGCCCGCGGCCAGGCGAAGGCGCGCTCGAGCGGTTTTGCCACGGAGGCAAGCGTCAAACCGGGCCGTAATGGCGTGGAAAAGCCGATCACGCCCGTCAGGCGCACAACCGGCACGACCGGAATGTCGCCGCGGAAACGCCGCGGCAGCACCGGCCGCAGGACGCTCATGGTCTTCTCAAGAAATCCATTCTCGGGCATCATCAGGTCATAGGCTGCGAACGCAGCCGGCTCAAGCCGGGCAACAAAACGTTAACCAAGCAAGGGATAGGAACCAGGGCGGACCAGAAACCTTTTGAGAAACAAGGGCCCGGCCATGAAGCTCCCTTTCCTCTATCTCCTCGTTTCCGTCATCGCCATTCTGGCGCACCTCGGAGCGCGCAAGATCGCCGCGAGCGAAACGGAAAAGACTCCGGTCTAATCCGGCCGCCAGCGCAGCAACGCCCCGCCGCGCAGGATTGCCTCGGCCTCGCCGGTTGGCCGTCCCCGTGAATCATTGAGCGTCAGGCCCGGCATCACCGCCAGCGGCGCGCGGCTTCCCTTGATGGCGCGGACCAGGATGCGGATCGCTGCGGCATCCGGCCGCGGATAGATCGGCAGCACGGCCACGCCGCCGAAACCGGCCCGCGCGACCGCGAGCACGCCGTCCAATCCGTCCGCGCGCCAGATCAGGGTCAACGTGCCGGATGACGCGAGCAGCGATGCGGCGCGCCCCATCCAGCGCGACAACGTGTCCGCAGGCCCGGCATGCGCGAAGCGGCGCTGCGGATCAGGCGAAACGTTCTGACGCGCGGGATCGTTGAAGGGCGGATTCATCAGCACGCAAGCGGCCGATCCGGGTCCGATGCCTGCATTTGCAAATTCGGCGTCCGGCGCTGCGACATCGAGCACCGCCACCTGGACGCGACCCGCGAGCTCATTGCGTGCGGCATTGTCCTGCGCAAGAGCGGCGAGCACGGCGTCAAGCTCGACCAGGGTCACCTTCAGGCCGGCAACGCGTCGCGCCAGCGCGAGCCCGGCCGCGCCAACACCCGCGCCGAGCTCGACCGCCAGCTCACCGGGCTTTGCCTCCGTCGCGGCGGCGAGCAGGATCGCGTCATGGCCGACCCGGTGGCCCCGTTTCGGCTGACGCAATGTGAGCCGGCCGTCGAGCACGGCATCAAGGGTGGTTTCGCCGTCAGCCGCCATCGGGCCGAAGCTCGTGACCGAGGCCCGCGTCGGTGAGCAGCTGGCGCGCCCGGCCTTCCTGCTCGTCCTCGACGAGAATGCGCCGCGGCAGCATGCCGATCGAGCCCTCGAGCACGCTCATGTTGCGGTCGAGCACGATGTGCCGGATGTTCGCGCCGCTGAGCAGCGCCTCGATCGCCGTGATCAGCACCGCGTCGTTGGTCCGCACGATCTCGCGCATGATGTCCTACTCGCGGGCCGGATCGCCCGGTGCATTGTAGCGCAGATAGGCGAGCAGCTTGATCTCGCGCCGTCCGCGCGTGACGGTGTCGAGCACAAGCGCGCTTGCGAACGAGAGCAGCGCCGCAAGCATCAGGCCGGTCGCGAGAATCAAGGTCGGAAAGCGCGGCACGTTCCCCTGCTGCATGAACGTGATGACGATCGGGACCGCAAGGCCGATCGCGATCGCAGCCAGCGCAATGGCGATCGCCGTGAAGAAGGGCAGCGGCCGCTCGGAGCGATAGATCTGGAGGATGCTCCACAGGATGCGAAAGCCGTCGCGCCAGGTATTGAGCTTGGAGGCCGACCCCTCGCGCCGCGCGTAATAGGGCGTGTCCACTTCGGCGACCGGCAGCTCCAGTTCCAGCGCATGAATCGTCAACTCGCTCTCGATTTCGAACCCGCCGGAGAGCACCGGGAAGGATTTCACGAAACGGCGCGAGAACACCCGGTAGCCGGACAGCATGTCGCTGAACGACTGCCCGAAGATGTGCGTCACGAATCCCGATAGCAGGCGGTTTCCCGCGCGGTGACCGCGCCGGTAGGCTGCCTCCTCGCGGTCGACGCGTGCGCCGACCACCATGTCGAGGCGCTCCTCGATCAGCCGCGCGATCATCATGCGCGCGCTCGGCGCGTCGTAGGTCGCGTCGCCGTCGGCGAGCACATAGACGTCGGCATCGACATCGGCGAACATGCGCCGCACCACGTAGCCCTTGCCCTGGTGGGTCTCGCGCCGCACCACCGCGCCCGCGGCTTGAGCAATATCAATCGTGCGGTCGGTTGAGTTGTTGTCGTAGACGTAGACCACCGCGCCGGGCAGCGCGGCGCGGAACGCGGCCACCACCTCGGCAATCGCCGCCTCCTCGTTGTGACAGGGGAGCAGCACCGCGATGCGGTGCTGTTCCGGCGGCTCGCGGGCGCCGTCACGGGCGGCACTCACATTCGCAGTCAGCATGGCGTCCGTCGGCCTTCCCGAATCAATGCCCCGCGCGGCAAGCCGCGCACTTGCCGCTCGACAATAGCGTTTCTATGCTCGCACGTCCTCATCCCGGAGTTCCGCGTGGCCGTCGTCATCCCGTTCGAAAGTCAGCCTCCGGCCTCGGTTGACCGCCTGGTCGACCTCGTGACCGCCGACATGGACCGCGTCAATGCCGTGATCCTGTCACGGACGGGCTCCGACGTGACCATGATCCCGGAGGTCGCCAACCACCTGATCAATTCCGGCGGCAAGCGGCTGCGGCCCATGCTCACCCTCGCGATGGCGCGGCTGACCGGCTATCCCGGCGACGGCCACGTCAAGCTCGCCGCGGCGGTCGAATTCATGCACACCGCCACCCTCTTGCATGACGACGTGGTGGACGAGAGCGAGATGCGCCGCGGACGCCTCGCCGCCCGCATGCTGTGGGGCAACGAGGCGAGCGTTCTGGTCGGCGATTTCCTGCTCGGGCAGGCATTCAAGATGATGGTCGAGGTCGGTTCGATCCGTGCGCTCGATATCCTCTCCTCGGCCGCCGCCGTGATCGCCGAAGGCGAGGTGATGCAGCTTGGCGCCGCGAAGAACACCGCGACCACCGAGGACGAATATCTCGCCGTGATCCGCGCCAAGACCGCCGAGCTGTTTGCCGCCGCCTGCGAGGTCGGCCCGGCGCTCGCGGGCCGCTCCAAGGACGAGCAGGCGGCGTGCCGGTCCTACGGCATGAACCTCGGCATCGCGTTCCAGCTCGTGGACGACGCGCTCGATTACGGCGGCAAGTCGGCCAAGCTCGGCAAGAACGTCGGCGACGATTTCCGCGACGGCAAGATCACGCTGCCGGTGGTGCTCTCGTTCCGCCGCGGCTCGGACTCCGAGCGCGTGTTCTGGCGGCGCACCCTCGAAGACGGCGATGCGACCGACAGCGATCTCGAGACCGCGGTGTCCCTGATGAACAAGCACCGCGCGCTGGAAGACACGATCAAGCGCGCGCGCCATTACGGCTCGATCGCCAAGGATGCGCTCGCGCTGTTCCCGGATTCGACGATGAAGACCGCACTGGTCGAGGCCGTCGATTTCGCGATCGGCCGGTCGAGCTGAGCTACCGAAAGCTCGTCGCGCGCACCCACCAATCCGCGTGAGCCGCTTCGATGCGCTGCGCCGCCTCCTGCGCGGCGCCCGCTGACCCGAACAGTCCGAAACAGGTCGCGCCCGAGCCCGACATCCGCGCGAGCAGGCAGTCGGGAGACGCCTGCAGCGCCGCAAGCACGTCCGCGATGACGGGCTGAATTTTGATCGCGGGAATCTCCAGATCGTTGCGGCGCGCGCTCAGAAGCGACACCAGAGACGCCGCATCGGCATGGATCGCGCTGAAATCATCGGGTTGCGCGGGTCCCGTCAGAGCGGGCGCGGCGAGCGCCGCGAACACGTCCCTGGTCGGAACCGCGACGCCGGGATTGACCAGCACGGCGGCAAGCTCCGGCAATTCGATCGGCTCGGAGAGGATGTCGCCGATGCCGCGCATGATGCGCGCGCGCGGGTCGAGGCAGACCGGCACGTCGGCGCCGGTCGCGCGCGCGGCATCGCGCAGCCGCGCATCATCGAGGGGCAACTCATTCGCACACGCGAGCAGACGCAGCGCGGCCGCGGCGTCGGATGAGCCGCCGCCGAGCCCCGCCGCGACGGGAAGCTGCTTGTCGAGGTGGAAACTGCCGAGGCGCAAAGCGGGAACGCGATCGGCGAGCGCATGTGCTGCCTTGAGCACGAGATTGTCGGCGCTCGCGCCGGTGGCCTCCGCCGTGGGCCCCCGAACCGCAAGGCCAAGCGGCTCGCCCGCGACGAACCCCAGCCGGTCGCCGACAGCGGCGAACACCACCAGGCTTTCGATCTCGTGATAACCGTCGTGACGCCGCCCAAGCACGTGCAGCGTCAGATTGACCTTGGCGGGAGCGAACTCGGTCAGTTCGCGTGGCGTGGCCCCCACGGCGGAGCGTTAGCCGCCGTCGCCCGGCTTCTTGGCGGCCTTGGCGGTCTCGGCCGGCGCGGCATCGTCGACCAGGCCGGTGCGCAGCTTCTCGACGATCTTGTTGAGGTCCTCCGGGTCCGGCTTGAGGTCGCGCGCGTGCGCCCACTGGAATGTGGCTTCGAGCGTGCGGCCGACCTTCCAGTATGCGTCGCCCAGGTGGTCGTTGATGGTCGGGTCTTCGGGCTTGAGCTCCACGGCGCGCTCCAGCTGCTTCACCGCCTCGTCGTAATTCTGGATGCGGTAATAGGCCCAGCCGAGCGAATCCACGATGTAGCCGTCGTCCGGCCGCTGCTCGACGGCGCGGCGGATCATCCGCATGCCTTCGTCGAGATTGGCGCCCTGGTCGATCCACGAATAGCCGAGATAGTTCAGAACATGCGCCTGCTCGGGCGAGAGCTCGAGTGCGCGCTTGAAGTCGGCCTCGGCCTTCGGCCATTGCTTCGAGCGCTCATAGCAGATGCCGCGGAAGTAGAAGATCAGCCAGTTCGACTTCTGCGGCTGCTTCAGCGTGTCGACGCCCTTGCTGTAGGCATCGGCGCATTCGGCGAAATCCTTGCGTACGCGCAGGATGTTGCCGAGCGCCATGATGGCTTCGAGATCCTCCGGCCGGTCCGCGATCAGTTTCTGCAGCGTCTTCTTCGCCTCGTCGGTGCGCTCGAGCGCATCGAGGTTGGTCGCCATCTGGATATCGGCGTTGCGCTTCAAGGGCGAGTCCGCCGGCACACGCTGGTAAAGCTTCAGCGCCAGCACCGGCTTCTTCATCGACTCGTAAAGATCGGCGAGCGACATCAGCGCGAGCGGATGGCGCGGCGTCAGATAGATCGCAAGCTGCAGATAGGCGAGCGCCAGATCCTCGCCGCCTTGCCGCCCGAGCGACGTGCCGAGGCCGAACAGGACTTCGGCCGCGCCGGCCTGCGGCGAGTCGACCAGCGGGGAGAGCTTCTCGTCCGCCTTGATCTCGTCCATCGCCTCGGTGATCAGCGGATGCTGCGGCAGCACCTTGTCGAACGCCTCGTAGATCTTCAGCGCCTCCTCCCTGCTGAGGTTGCGCGAGGCCCAGCGGCCGTAGGCTTCGACCGCGCGCAGCGCATTGGCATCGAGCTTGTAGACCCGCTCGAGCCGCTTGCCGGCCTCCTTGCGGTTTCCCGCGACATCCAGGATCAGCCCGGCATGCAGGTCCTTGAAGATCGCGTACCACTCGGGGCCGGTGAGCTTGTCGATGTTGTCGATCGCGGTCTTGGTGTCGTTGGTGCCCTGCAGCGTCCAGGCATTGATCAGCGTCGCGGTGAGGTCCGCGATCGGCCCGCGCACCGACTGCGCGATGTGCTGGCGCGCCGCCTGATATTGCTTCTGCTTCAACGCGCGCACGCCAAGCACGAGCCGCGCCACGCGCTGGGTCTTGTCGTTCTGCACGATCCGTTCGGCGAGCTTGACTGCTTCGTCGATCTCGCCGTCGACCAGCACGGAGAGGAACGCGCGCTCCAGCAGCACCGGGTTTTTCGAGTCGGCGCGCAGCGCGGCGCGGTAATAGGCCGAGGATGCCGCCGAGTCGCGTTCGGTGCTGGCATGACGCGCCGCCAGATAGTTCCCGGCCGACGACACCCGGGCAAGTTCCTGCTGGGTCGGCGTCGGCGTCGAGGTTTGCGTCGTCGCCTGCGCGCACAGCGTGGCGGGTAATGCAACGATGGCGGCGAGCGCGAAAACGGCAGCGCGCCGAGGCGGAATGAAGAGAGTCACGAGCGGGTTATCTCCATCACGGGGGCCGCGAAGCGTTGCCCCTGATTTGCGTGCACCATGGCGCGTTTGAGTCCCGGCCGCAAGAACGCCGCCCCCCACGGGACGGCCCAGCCGATACGCCGGAACAGCGGCGAAAAAGCGGCATGAACACGCTGCCCGCTTGCGCGCAGAGGGAAAAAAGGCGCGTCACATATTCGGATAATTCGGGCCGCCGCCGCCCTCGGGCGGGACCCAGACGATGTTCTGGTTCGGGTCCTTGATGTCGCAGGTCTTGCAGTGAACGCAGTTCTGCGCGTTGATCTGATAGCGCGGACCTGACGGCTCCTCGATCCATTCGTAGACGCCGGCCGGGCAGTAACGGTTCGAAGGCCCGGCATAGACGTCGTGCTCGGATTCCTTCTGCAGCACCGGGTCGCGCACGATCAGGTGAACCGGCTGGTCCTCCTCGTGATTGGTATTCGACAGGAACACCGACGACAGCTTGTCGAACGTCACCAGGCCGTCGGGCTTGGGATAGGCGATCGGCTTGTGCCGCGCGGCCGGCTCCAGGGTGGCCGAATCGGGCTTGCCGTGGCGCAGCGTGCCGAACAGCGAAAATCCCAGCGTGTTGGTCCACATGTCGAGGCCCGCAAAGGCAAAGCCGATCGTGGTGCCGAGCTTCGACCAGAGCGGCTTGACGTTGCGCACCTTGTTCAGGTCGCGCCCGATATCCGTTGAACGCCACGCGTCCTCGTAGCCGCTGAGCTCTTCGCCGACGCGCCCCTCGGCAAGCGCGGCCGCAACGTGCTCGGCGGCGAGCATGCCGGAGAGGATCGCATTGTGCGAACCCTTGATGCGCGGAACATTGATGAAGCCGGCCGCGCAGCCGATCAGCGCTCCACCCGGGAAGACAAGCTTCGGCACCGACTGCCAGCCGCCCTCGCTGATCGCGCGCGCGCCATACGAGATTCGCTTGCCGCCTTCGAAGGTCGGGCGGATGCGCGGATGCTGCTTGAAACGCTGAAATTCCTCGAACGGCGCAACGTATGGATTGCGGTAGTTGAGGTGCACCACGAAGCCGACCGCGACTTGGCTGTCTTCCAGGTGATAGAGGAACGATCCTCCGCCGGTGCGGTCGTCGAGCGGCCAGCCGAACGAGTGCTGCGCCAGGCCGGGCTGATGTTTCTCGGGCGCGACCTTCCACAGCTCCTTCAGCCCGATGCCGAACTTCTGCGGCTCGCGATCCTTCGCAAGCTCGAACCGCGCCACGATCTGCTTGGTGAGCGAGCCGCGCGCGCCTTCGGCAAACAGCGTGTACTTCGCGCGCAGCTCCATGCCGCGGGTGAATGAATCCTTGTGCTCGCCGTTCTTGCCGATGCCCATGTCGCCGGTCGCGACGCCCACCACCTCGCCGTTCTCGCCGTAAAGCACTTCGGCCGCCGCAAATCCCGGATAGATCTCGACGCCGAGCGCTTCCGCCTTGGTGGCAAGCCAGCGGCACACGTTGCCGAGCGAGACGATGAAGGCGCCGTGGTTCGACATCAGCGGCGGCAGCAGGAAATTCGGCAAGCGCACGCTGCCGGCCGGACCGAGCCAGTAGAAGCGGTCGTCGGTGACGGGCGTCTTGATCGGCGTGTCTTCGCTGCGCCATTCGGGCAGCAGGCGATCGAGGCCGATCGGGTCGATCACCGCGCCGGAGAGGATATGGGCGCCGACCTCGGAACCCTTTTCCACCACGACCACGGCGAGATCGGGATTGAGCTGCTTCAGCCGGATCGCTGCCGCAAGGCCGGCCGGCCCGGCGCCGACGACCACGACGTCGAATTCCATCGCCTCGCGGGCGGGCCGGTCGGATTCGCTCATGGTCCCCTCGATGCGCGCCATGGCAGCGCTGCGCAGGTTTTCCACGATTTCAATGCGCTGACAATCGGATGAAGCGCGCGATTGCGGAGGCCGGCTAGTTGGTTTCGCCCGGGCTCGGCGTGAACATCTGCTCGCCGTTCACGCGGTATTCCGCAATTGCGCTCTTGCCTTCTGCCGACAGAAGCCAGTCGACAAGGGTATTCGCCGCCGCGACGTTCACGTGCGGGTGCAGGGCGGGATTGACGAGGACGACTTCGTACGGATTGAACAGCCTCGGATCGCCATCGACGAGAACCCGGCTGAGCCCGGGATCACCGGCTTTCAGCCACGTGGCGCGATCGGTCAAGGCATAGGCGCCAAGGCGACCCGCCATCCTGACCGTGAGGCCCATGCCGAGGCCGGTTTCGCGATACCAGCCGCCGCTGCGCGCTTTCGGGTTGACGCCCGCCGCCTGCCACAGGTGCTGTTCCGCGACGTGCGTGCCGGAATCGTCGCCGCGTGAGAGGAACACCGCCCGCTGCCGCGCGATCTCGCGCAGTGCCCCGGCGGCGTCTTTCATGCCCCGTACGCCGGCCGGATCCGCGGCAGGCCCGACAATGACGAACCGGTTGAACATGACCCGATGGCGGCGCATTCCCTCGCCCGCCGCGGCGAACCGATCGAGTGCTTCGGCATCGTTGACGATTGCGGCATCGATGGTGCCGCGCTCGGCCGTCATCAACGCGTTCGCGGAGGCGCGTGACACGACGCGGATGGTGATCCCGGTCGCGGCGTAAAAGCGGGGAACGAGGTAGTCGAACAACCCGGAATCGTGGACCGACGTGGTCGCCGCGACCACGAGCAGGCGCTCGGATTTCTCCTGTGCGGCCGCCGGCGTCATCGGCGCCAACAGTGCGATCAGGGCAAGGATTGCGGCCGCGTTCTGCACGCGTAGCTCCAGACCATGCGTTCAGCTGAATCGTACACGATCTGCCTTCCGAAGCATTAACGCCGATTGCGACAACCTGCCGCCGGCCGGTAAGATCGCCTTCACGGATTGGGACGCAGCGTCAATGACACCGGATCGCGCCCGCGCGGCACGCGACTTGCTGGATTTCTACGCCGAAGCAGGGGTCGACGCGCTCGTCGCCGAGGCCCCGGGCGACCGGCTGGCGACGGCGCACGCCGACGCGGCGCCTGCCGCCGACGTGGCTCCGGTTCCGCAGCGCCAGCCGCTGGCGCACGTGCAGCTTTCCGTCTCCGCGGCGCCGCTCGCGCGGCCGCCGGTCGCGCCCGCGCCGGACGTCGCCGTCATCGCGGCACGCGAGGCGGCACGCAGCGCCGCAAGTCTCGGCGAGTTGCGCACCATGCTGGAGAAATTCGAGGGCTGCGCGTTGCGCACGACCGCCAAACAGCTCGTGTTCGCGGACGGCAATCCGCAGTCGCGCGTGATGTTCGTCGGCGAGGCGCCCGGCCGCGAGGAAGATCTCGAAGGCCTGCCGTTCGTCGGGCGCTCGGGCAAGCTGCTCGACCAGATGATCGCGGCGATCGGCCTCGACCGCACCTCGGCCTACATCGCGAACATCATCCCCTGGCGGCCGCCTGGCAATCGCACCCCGACCCCGCAGGAGAGCCAGATCTGCCTGCCGTTCATCCAGCGGCAAATAGAGCTGGTGAACCCGGATATCCTCGTGTGCATGGGCAATCCCGCAACGCAAACGCTGCTTGGCGTGAAGGATGGCATCAAGCGCACGCGCGGGCGCTGGTTCAACTTCCACACCGGCACGCGCGAGATCAGGGCGATCGCGACCTTCCACCCGGCCTATCTGCTGCGCTCGCCCCTGGACAAGCGCCTGGCCTGGCGGGATCTGCTGGCAATCAGGACTGCGCTGGACGAGCCGCAGGCGTAGTGTGTAGGGCACAATAAGCGACGCGCAGCGAAGCGCATTGCGCCACCTCCCCTCGGACGGCGCAATGTGCTTCGCTTATTGCGCCCTACGCAACGAGTCCGTCCGAGGACCTTCCATGGATCCCGTCCTCCTTGCCCGCATCCAGTTCGGCTTCACGATCTCGTTTCATATCATCTTCCCGGCCTTCACCATCGGGCTCGCGGCCTATATCGCGACCTTGCTCGCGATATGGCTGCGCACCGGGGCCGAGCGCTATCAGTTGCTCGCGCGCTTCTGGACCAAGATCTTCGCGGTGTCGTTCGGCATGGGCGTCGTGTCGGGCATCGTGCTGTCCTATCAGTTCGGCACCAACTGGAGCCGCTTCTCGGTCGTGACCGGCAACGTGATCGGCCCGGCGATCGGCTACGAGGTGCTGACCGCGTTCTTCCTCGAAGCAACCTTTCTCGGCGTGCTGCTGTTTGCCTGGAATCGCGTGCCGCCATGGCTGCTGACGTTGTCGGCCGCGATCGTCGCCTTCGGCACCGCGACCTCGGCGTTCTGGATTCTCTCCGCCAACAGCTGGATGCAGACGCCGACCGGCCACGAGGTGCGCGACGGCATCGCCTATCCTGTCGACTGGCTTGCGATCATCTTCAATCCGAGCTTCCCGTATCGCCTCGCGCACATGCTCACCGCCGCGTATCTCACGACCGCCTTCGTGGTGCTCGCGGTCGGTGCGCGCTATCTGGTGGCGGGCCGGCATGCGGAGCATGGGCGCACGATGCTGCGCATGGCGGTCGGCATGATCGCAGTGCTCGCGCCACTGCAGCTTTTCCTCGGCGACCAGCACGGGCTGAACACGCTGAAGCACCAGCCGATCAAGGTCGCCGCCATGGAGGGCCACTGGGAGGGTTCGCACCCTGGCGACTTCCACATCTTCGCCTGGCCCGACGAGAAGAATGAAACCAATCGCTTTGCCATTTCCGTCCCGCGCGGCTCGTCGCTGATCCTCAGGCACGATCCGAACGGGCTGTTTCCCGGGTTGAAAAGCGTTCCGCCTTCGCAGCGCCCTCCTGTCGTGCCGGTGTTCTTCGCCTTCCGCATCATGATCGGCATCGGTTTCCTGATGATCGCGATCGGGCTCACCGGCGCCTTCCTGTGGTGGCGCGGACGGCTATTCGAGACGCGCTGGTACCTGCAGATGGTGCAGCACGGCTGGCCGCTCGGCTTCGTCGCCGTGCTGTGCGGCTGGATCACCACCGAGGTCGGTCGCCAGCCATGGATCGCCCACGGCATCCTGCGCACCGCCGACGCGATCTCGCCGGTGTCGGCGGCAAGCGTGCTGACCACGCTCGTTCTGTTCGTCGTCGTTTACGGCATCGTCTTCAGCATGGGCCTCTACTACATCAACCGCCTGATCGTGCGTGGGCCGCAGGGACATGCGGTCGATGCGCCGGGCGGTGCACCGGGGCGCCCGCTGTCCTCGGCGCACGATGCGGCGCGCGAAGCCATGCAGCCGGGAGGGTGAGATGGAATGGTATCTCCCGGTGATCTGGGCTGCGGTGATCGGCGCCGCCGTCGCGTTGTACGTCATTCTCGACGGCTTCGATCTCGGCATCGGCATCCTGTTTCCCTTCGCCAGGGAGGACAAGGAGCGCGACCAGCTGATCGCGTCGATCGCGCCGTTCTGGGACGGCAACGAGACATGGCTCGTGCTCGGCGGTGGCGGATTGTGGGTGGCGTTTCCCAGGGCCTACGCGGTGATCATGCCGGCGCTCTATCTGCCGGTGATCGTGATGCTGCTCGGGCTGATCTTTCGCGGGGTGGCGTTTGAATTCCGCACCGTTGCCGTTACCAGCAAGAAATACTGGACCTTCGCGTTCGCGGCCGGCTCGACGCTTGCGGCCTTCTGCCAGGGGCTGATCCTCGGCGGGATCATTCAGGGCATCAAGATCGAGGATGGCGTGTTCGCGGGCGGCGCCTTCGATTTCGCCACGCCGTTCGCGGCCCTATGCGGCCTCGGCGTGACCACCGGGTATGCGCTGCTCGGGGCCTGCTGGCTCGTGATGAAGACCGAAGGCGCGGTCGCCGACCGCGCGCGCGAGCACGCGAAGATCCTTCTCATCGCAGTGCTCGCCTTCATGGCGGTCGTCAGCCTGTGGACCCCGCTGCAGTTCTCGCGCATCCGCGCGCGCTGGTTCTCGGTGCCGAACATCCTTTTCCTCTGGCCGGTCCCGCTGATCACCGCGCTGACCGCGTTGATGGCATGGCGCTGGCTCGAGCAGGGCCGCAGCATCCGGCCGTTCTTCGCCGCCATTGTGCTGTTCATGCTCGGCTATGCCGGGCTGGCGATCTCGGTGTCGCCCTATCTGGTGCCCTACTCGATGACGATCTGGGATGCCGCCGCCGCGCCCGCGAGCCAGATCTTCATGCTGCTCGGCACGTTGCCGCTGCTGCCGATCATCCTGATGTACACCGGCTTTGTCTATTACCTGTTCCGCGGCAAGGTGCGCGAAGGCGAAAGCTATCACTGAGGGAAAGATGGACGCCTTCATCTGCACGACCTGCGGCACGCAATATCCGCCCGCCGCCAAGCCCCCGCCGAGTTGCCCGATCTGCGAGGACGAGCGGCAATACGTGCCGCCGTCGGGTCAAGGCTGGACCACGCAGGACAAGCTCGCCGTCACCCACGTGAATGGCTGGCATCAATATGAGCCGGGGATTATCGGGGTCGCGACGCAGCCACGCTTCGCCATCGGCCAGCGCGCGGTGCTGCTGCGCACCGCGCACGGCAACGTGTTGTGGGATTGCATCTCGATGCTCGATGAGGCGACGGTCTCGCTCGTCAAGGCGCTCGGCGGCGTGCAGGCGATGGCGATCTCGCACCCGCACTTCTATACGGCGATGAACGAGTGGGGCGAAGCGTTCGATGTGGACGTTCATGTCCACGCCGACGACCGCGACTGGATCATGCGCAGCGGCCCGCGCATCAGGCTGTGGGAGGGCGAGACGCTGCGGCTCACCGCGGATGCGACGCTGATCCGCGGCGGCGGCCATTTCGCCGGCTCCAGCATGCTGCATTGGGCCGGCGGCGCGGGCGGAGGCGGCATTGTGTGCTGCTCGGACACCGCCTACGTGGCAGCAGACCGGGCGCATGTGACCTTCATGCGCAGCTATCCGAACTTGCTGCCGCTGCCGGCGGAGCGCGTGCGGGCGATCGCAAACGCGCTGGCGCCGTTCAATTTCGACAAGATGTTCGGCAATTTCTTCGAGAGCGTCATCGAAAAGGGCGCCAAGCAGGCCTTCGACCGCTCGGTCGAGCGTTATCTTGCGGCGATCGCGGATCACTGAGGCCGGATCACCGCCCAGCCAATACGCAGCAGCGGCAGCCGTCCTTGCACCGATCGGTCGAACGACCGCGGCACTTCGGCAACCATCTCGGGGAAGCGCGCCTTGAGCGCGGCGGGCGGCGCGCCGCCGGTCTCGGTCGCGTTCCAGACGACGATCGCGCCCTTCTGGCGCACCGCCTCGTCGGAGGTCCAGGGCGCAAGCTCAGGCGAGCCATCGACATAGAGGCTCGGCCGATCCGGTGAAGCGAGCGCCACGAGCCCGGCGGTGCGCATGTCGCCAATGACGATCGCGAACGGTTTTCCGGTGCGGCGGCGGAACGTCTCGGTGAAGAATTGCCCCATCGCGTTCGCGGGCTTGCTCACTTCGAGATCGACCGCCGCCGTCCACGGCAATGTCACGGTGGCGGCCACGATCACCGCCGGTGGCACGAGCAGCAGGCCGAGCCAGACCAGCGCGCTGATGCGCTGGCGATAAAGCCGGATCCGGTCGCCGGCCGCCACAACAACGGCAAGGCCGGACAGCACCACCAGTGGCGCGGCGCCGCCGACCGGCGTCGTCCGGTCCAGCAGAACAGCGAGCAATGTGGCGATCAAGGCTGGCGCGAGCGCAAAGAAATAGACGAAGCGTTTCGCAAACGGCTCGAGCGGCACCCGTTCGACCGTCGGCGCGCGTGCGTTCTGGCCCGCCAGAAAGCCGCCGGCGACGAGCACGAGCACAATCAGCCCCGCGTGGCTGAACGCCAGCAGCGCCAGCAGGTTTGCCCAGCCGATCGGCCGCTTCTCGCCGAACAGCATGCCCGGCAATTCACTGAGCATCGGCAATGGGCGAAAGCCGCTGCGCTCGAGCCAGTAGAGGTGCGCAAAATTGATCAGCAGCACGAGGGTGGCGGCGGCCCAGGGGCCGATCGAGCCGAGCCGGCTGCGACCCTGCGCAGTAGCGGCAACAAAGATCGTCATCAGCGCGAGCAGGATCAGCCCGGCGTAGCTGGTGAGCAGCAACAACCCGAGCGTGATGCCGGCCGCGAGCCAATCGCCGCGCCAGTTGTCGGCAATCGCGCGGTACCCGAACAGCAGCGTCAACGCGGTGAGCGGCATCGCCAGCACGCTCGGCCCGAAATTCACGGTGGGCACCGTGAACAGGCTGATGCCCGCCATCAGCAGGATCGCCATCGCAGCGTGGGCCGTGCCGACGATGCGGCGCCCGAGCGCGAACACGGCCCAGTAAGTGACGACGACGCAAAGCTGCGCGAGCACGTAAAGACCGGCGACCCCGCCGAGCGTGAAGGCACTTTCACCCACCCAGTAGGCGAGCGGCGGCCCATAAGGCGAGCCCAGCAGCCATTCATGGCCGACCGCGAGAACGAGCGGGACTTCGCCCGGTGGCGCCGCATAGAACAGGGCCGGGACCAGGGTCCACAGCGTCGCTTGCGCGAGCGCCGCGACCCAGAACATCAGCGCCGGACGCGCCCGCAGCGCCTCGAGGATGAGCGAGACGCGGAACATCGGCACGCGATCGTTCACGGCGGAGTAGGCGACGGACATATGACGAGCTTAGAGCATGTTTTGAATGACTGCACTTCGCTCGTCCCCGCGGAAGCGGGGACCCAGTGCTTTGTTGCCCGCTTGCACGGGCGTGAGCGGGGCTGAGTTACAGAGCTAGCTGCGCGGTTTCATCGACTTGCGCGCCGGCCGCGGGCAGGCCGAGCAGCGCGGCGACCGGCGCAAACCTGCGGCGGTGATGCACGCAGGGCCCGAGCCGGTTGAGCGCATCGAAGTGCTCCGGCACCGAGTAGCCCATGTGGCGCTCGAAGCCGTAGCCCGGATGCGCGGCGCCGACACAGCCCATGAGGCGATCGCGCGTGACCTTGGCGACGATCGAGGCTGCGGCGATCGAGAGCACCAGTGCGTCGCCGCTGATCACCGCGCGGCATTCGCAGGCGACGTCGATGCGGTCGATCCCGTCGACGAACACAAGCTTCGGCAGCACCGGCAGCGCCTTGACGGCACGCGCCAGCGCCCACAGCGAGGCGCCGCGGATGTTGTCGGTTTCGATCCGCGCCGGCGGGGCGATCGCGACCGCGACCTGCGCGGTGGAGCAGATTTTCTCGTAAAGCACCGCGCGCGTTTCGGCGCTGAGCTTCTTGGAATCGTTCAGGCCGCGCGGAATGCGCTTCGGATCGAGAATGACCGCCGCCGCGACCACTGGCCCGGCAAGCGGCCCCCTCCCCGCCTCGTCGCAGCCCGCCACCGGATAAATGCCCTGCTTCATCGCGTAGCGCTCGCGATTGAAGGTCGGGCGCGGGTCGGGATCACCCAGCGGAAGGCGTGCGGCAGCGGCGCGACTCATGGCGGCGATCCTGCGCGGATCGCAGCGGGAACTCAATTCCGCAAAGTTGCGGCTTGTGTGTTCAGTGGAAAATGCGGCCCGCGTCGATCGCCACCGTCTGGCCGGTCATCGTCTCGGTGCGGCACATCGTGACGACCTGATCCGCGCAGTCGTCCTTGTCGGCCGCTTTCTTGAGCAGCGCCGCGGCGGCCGAATTATCGATTTGCGATTGCAACAGGTTCGCGGTGGCGCGCGTGCCTTCGAGCAGGCCCGGCGCGACGCAATTGACCAGCACCTCCGGCGCGAGCGCGACCGCCATGCAGCGCGTGAGGTGAATGAGCCCGGCTTTGGAGACCGCATAGGCGATCGATGAGCCGCCCGGATGAAGCCCCGCGATCGAGGAAATATTCACGATCCGGCCGCGCCCCTGCCGCTTCATCACCGGCGCGACCGCCTTGATGGCGTGCATCGGGCCGGTGAGATTCACATCGATGATCTTCGACCATTCCTCGGTCGTCAGCCCGTCGAGATCCCGGAACGGGATCGCCTTGTTGTACGCCGCATCGTTGATCAGGATGTCGAGGCGGCCGAAGCGCTTCACCACATCATCGACGAGGCGCTGGATCTGCGCGGGCTGCGTCAGGTCGCACTGGAAGGCCTGCGCGCCGACGCCATACTTGCGCATTTCATCGGCAACTGCGCCGGCCTCGTTGGCGCTCTGCGCGTAGACGACCGCGATGTTCGCGCCGGCCTGCGCGAGCGCGTGGCAGATGCGTTGCCCGAGACCGCCATTGCCGCCGGTGACGACGGCGACCGCGTTTTTCAGATCCATGGAAGTGCCTCCCGCCGGAAGAGCTATAGCAGCGGGATCGCGCGCGCCAGCCCGTCAGAGCGTGATTATGCGGCCTTTCGTCATTGCGAGCGAAGCGAAGCAATCCAGGCATTAGAAAAGCTGGATTGCTTCGTCGCGTTGGCTCCTCGCAATGACGTGTCAGAACAATGCGAGCTGCTGCGGGCGCTTGCGCGTCGGTGTGAAGTGGTCGGTGGCGAGCTTGAGCTTGCGCCGGTTGAGGCCGAGCCGCTCGCATGCCGCCTCGAAGCGCCGCCCGATCATCCAGGCGATCGGTCCCGAGCCGGTCATCCGCTCGCCCCACTTCGCGTCGTAATCCTTGCCGCCGCGCATGTCGCGGATCAGCTTGAACACGTGGCGCTCGCGGTCGGGGAAATTCTCGCGCAGCCATTCGCGGAACAGGTCGCGCAGTTCCAGCGGCAGCCGCAGCAGCACGTAGCCGGCTTCCTTCACCCCGGCCGCTGCCGCCGCATCAAGGATGCGCTCGATCTCCATGTCGTTGATCGCGGGGATCACCGGCGCGACCATCACGGTGGTCGGAATGCCCGCGTCGGACAGCTTGCGCAAGGCTTCCAGCCGGCGCGCCGGGGTTGCGGCGCGCGGCTCCATCACGCGGGCGAGTTTCGGATCGAGGCTCGTGACCGACAGCGCGACCTTCACCAGATTGCGCCGTGCCATGCGCGCCAGGATGTCGATGTCGCGCAGCACCAGCGCGGACTTGGTGACGATGCCGACCGGGTGGCTGGCGCGGTCGAGCACTTCGAGGATGCCGCGCATCACCTCGTATTTGCGCTCGATCGGCTGATAGGGATCGGTGTTGGTGCCGATCGCGATCACGCGCGGGGAGTATTTCGGCTCCGAGATCTCGCGCTCGAGCAACTCGGGTGCGTCCGGCTTCACGAACAGCTTGGATTCGAAATCCAGGCCAGCCGAAAGGCCCATGTTGGCGTGCGTCGGCCGCGCAAAGCAGTAGACGCAGCCGTGCTCGCAGCCGCGATACGGATTGATCGAGCGGTCGAAGCCGATATCGGGCGAGTCGTTGCGCGTGATGATCTTGCGCGCGGTCTCGATCGTGACGGTCGTGTCGAACGCCGGCAATTCCTCGATCGACCGCCAGCCGTCGTCGAACGCGATGCGTGCGGTCGGCTCGTAGCGTCCCGAGGCGTTGGACAGCGTTCCCCGGCCCCGCCGTCGTTCACGGTCGACGGCGGTGCCGAGGAAATCACCCGCCGGAGCCACGGAGGGCGCTGGCACCGGCGGGCGTCGCAATGCTGCTGACTGAGCCATGGCGACCATATAGCCGGATCATGTGAACAAAACAAGAACTCCGCGATCAAATTTCTGCCGGCCCGGTGCATACAACATGCTGATTGTTTTGGGATTTCACGTGCTAGCAATTGCGGTCGCCTTGGGGCAGCATGGGCCTTCGCCCGGGGGCACGGTTGGGATGTTCAGCGTCGTCATCGCGACTCACGATTCGGAGCGGGCGCTGGTGCGGACGCTAGCCGTTCTGGTGCCTGGCGCCACCGCGGGAATTGTCCGCGAGGTGATTGTTGCCGACGGCGGCTCAGGGGACGAAACCGAGCAGGTTGCGGACATCGCCGGCTGCCGCTTTCTCTCGTCGAACGAGCCACCTGGCGCACGGCTGAAAGCTGCGGCCGCCATTGCGCGGGGCGAGTGGCTGATGTTCCTGCGCCCCGGCGCCGTGCCGGAAGCAAGTTGGATCGACGAGACGATTGCGTTCGTTCAACGTGGCTCGGACGCGCCGCAAGCGGCCGTTTTTGCGGCCCCGGGCAATGACATCCGGGCGCGGCTGAACCGCGCGTTCCGGCGGCTCCCTCGCCCCGAGCAAGGATTGATCCTGCGAGGGTCTTTCTACGACGCGCTCGGCGGGCATCGGGCCAGCGCTGGCGATCCCGAAGCCGATCTGCTGCGCCGAATCGCGCGGCGGCGCCTCACCACCTTGGGCACGAGGGTTGCGACGGCCACTATTTGACTCCGTCAAATATTTACTTGACAATGTCACTCAGCGGAAAATCGGCTGGTGACTCATGCCCTCGCTCGCCCCCGATGTTGAAGCGCGCATCGCTGCGGTGCGGCGCTTCTCGCGCTTTTATACCCGCCAGCTCGGCCTGCTGCAGGAATCGCTGGTTCACACTCCCTTCTCGCTCGCGCAAGCGCGCGTGCTCTACGAGCTGGCGAACCGTGACAGCGTGACGGCAAGCGAGCTCGCCGCCGATCTCGACCTCGACCCCGGATACCTGAGCCGGATACTGCGGCGTTTCGCCGAAGACGGCTTGCTCGCGAAGAAGCGCGCCGCAAACGACGGCCGGCAGAGCGTCATCACGATCACGGCGAAAGGCAGGAAAGCGTTCGCGCCGCTCAACCGAGGCTCGCACGACCAGGTCGCCGCGATGCTGGAGAAGCTGAGCGTCGCCGCGCAGCAGCGCGTCGTCGGCGCGATGAACACTGTGGAAACGTTACTCGGAGCATCCTCGCAAACCTCGCCCGCCGTGCCGGCCATCATTCTGCGGCTGCATCAGCCCGGCGACATGGGCTGGGTCACGTCCGCGCACGGCGCGCTCTACGCGGCCGAATACGGCTGGGAGATCACGTTCGAGGCGCTCGTCGCAAAGATCACCGCCGAGTTCATCGAGAACTTCGACCAAAAACGCGAGCGCTGCTGGATCGCCGAGATCGACGGCGAGCGCGTCGGATCGGTGTTCGTGGTCGCCAAGAACGACGACGTCGCAAAGCTCCGCCTGCTGATCGTCGATCCGCGCGCGCGAGGATTGAAACTCGGCACGCGCCTCGTCGCGGAAGCCTTGCGTTTCGCAAAAACCGCGGGCTATTCCTCCATGACCTTGTGGACACAGAGCATTTTGACCGCGGCGCGCGGCATCTATCAGCGCGCCGGATTCACACTCACGGCGCAAGAGCCGCATCGCTCCTTCGGCGCCGATCTCATTGGCGAAACCTGGGATCGCGAACTTTGAACCGCACCGCACTCGCGGTTCTCGCGGCCGCGATCACCGGCATTCTGGTCGGCGCCGCGATCACCGCAACCCGCTACGTGGCCGCCGACATCTCGCCCGCCTCGCTCGCCTTCCTGCGCTACGCCATCGGGGTTGCCTGCCTTCTGCCCGCGGTCGCGATGGCCGGGCGCATCCGCTTCGCGCGCGCCGACCTCGTGCCGATCGCGGCGCTTGGCATCGGCCAGTTCGGCGTGCTGATCGCGCTGCTCAACTACGGCCTCCGCACCGTGCCGGCGGCGCGCGGCGCGCTCATCTTCGCGAGCTTCCCGCTGCTCACGCTCGCAGTCGCCGCATGGCTCGGCCATGAGCGCGTCACGGCGAGGAAGATCTGCGGCATCCTCGCGACGATGTGCGGCGTGTTCCTCGCGCTCAGTGACAAGGTCCTGGACGGCGCTTCGATCCATGGCTGGAGCGCGCTTGGCGGCGAGCTTGCGATCCTCGCGAGCGCGGCCACCGGCGCGATCTGCTCGGTGCTCTACCGCCCGTACCTTGTGCGCTACCCGACGCTCCCGGTCTCGGCCTTCGCCATGCTGGCGGCGGCGCTCGCACTCGCCGTGCCGGCCGCGCTCGACGACCTGTTCGCCGCGCCGGCGGCGCTTTCGCGCGGCGCGTGGGCGGCGATCGTGTTCATCGGGCTCTCGTCCGGCGGCGGCTATGTGCTGTGGCTGTGGGCGCTGAAAAACATCGCGGCGACGCGCGTCACCGTGTTTCTCGCGCTCTCTCCGATCACCGCCGCGGCGCTCGGCGTCGCGCTGCTCGGCGAGCCGGTGACCGCCGGCATGATGGCGGGGGTGGTCTGTGTGGTGATGGGATTATGGCTGGCGGGTGGAGAGCGAAAACAAGTTTGAGGACACAGCGGGTACCGCTATCCATTCTGCTCACTCGCTCATCTCGCCGAGCAGGTTGCGCTGGAACAGCGTCTTCACCTCCGCCGCATTCCATTGGTTGCCGGAATAGCCGGCCGCGGTCAGCAGGATCATGAGCTTGGCGAGCGACGCGCTTGGCGTCATGTCGGCGGAGCCCAGCGCGCCGACCGCGGGCAGCCACGCGCCCGCCGCATAGTCGCTGCCCACGGCGCCCTCGAGAACCTGCGTGCAGTTCACGATCACGACGCCGTTTACATTCGCCCTCGCGAGCGCCTGATAGGCGGCACCCTGTGCCGGGTCGTCCGGATTGCCGGACGGGAAATTGCCCGCGCCGTAGGATTGAAGGATCAGTCCCTTGACGCCCTGTGCGACGCAGGCGTCGATCAGCGCAGCGATCAGCCCGGAGTTCGCGCCGTACCAAGCGGGAAACGCGCTGAATGGCATCACCGGGTAATTGTTGATGTGGGCCGCGATGTAATCGAGCTGCGCAATCGCGTTGTTGCGAACAGAAGGGTTGTCAAGGCTGACCCGATCGGCGGGCGGCGGCAGCGCCCGGCCGGGGGCGATGGTGAACTGGGTCCCGTATTCTCCGAGCGGCGGAAAATTCGGCGAGGAAAACGCATCGGGCCTGGCAGTGCTGGTCTTGCGGATTCGGCTTCCGCGGTAGAGACGGCCGTCGAAATAAAGGCATACCTCGGGAATGCCGGTCTGTGCGGCTGCGACCGCGCCGTAAAAGTTCTGCACCGCGTCGCTGTTGGAATTGAGCGAGAGCTGACGGGTTTTGGAATCCTCACGGAACATCGGCAGCTGCGAGCCGGTGAGGATCACCGGCTTGCTCAGCGCGGCAGTCACAGCTCCGTCTTTGGAGAATGACGACAATAGAAACGGCAACGCCGCGCCGGTGAATTCCATGGTGTCCGTGCCGTGCAGCACGATCCAGCCGTCGCACTCGGCGTAATGTTTCAGGATGTATCCCGCCATCCGGCACCAGTCGGCCGGCTGCAGGTTGGTGCTGTCGAGCGTGCCGGATCTCGATCCGGGGAACGTCAGGTCGGTGCGGTAGGTGATCTGCACGCCGGGAAACTGCTGCGCGATGACCGGATCGAGCATCGAGCGACAGGCGTCGGCGAATTTAGCCGCCGGCAGCGGCGCCAGCGGGCTGCCGGTGCAGCCGATCGTTCCGCCGGTGTTGATGACGCATAGTCTCATGTGCGCTTTTGCGGTCGTTGCCCAGCGCACATTATCTTGCGGGAGCAATCGCGTCGCTAGCGTCCCGCGCGGCAGCCGGCCTCACGGCCCGTATTGCGGCGCCGGCTTCGGATTGTCCGCCGCGGTCGTCTCGCTTGCCTGGCAGGTGAAGCTCGCCGCGGCATTCGGATCGCCGCTCCCCTTGTAGACCGGGATCTGCGGATACGAACAAATCGGGCGCTGCATCGCGATGCCGAGCTGCGGCGTGTCGCCGTTGTATTTCGTCGCGATCACGGAATTGGGTGCGACGCCCTGCTCGACCCATTGCGTCAGCGAGGTCAGGATATCGTACCGTGCGTCGTAGCTCGGCGCAGGCTGCGCGATCACGCCGCCGAACGAGCTCGGGCCCGGCCCTTCCTTGCAGTGCCACATGCCCGGCGCCATGAACAGGCGCGCGAAGCCTTGCGTCTTCTTCAGCGCGGAGGCGCCATGCGTGCCGCCATAGCTCGCGGCGAGCGCGTTGTAATAGTTGATCGAGCTTTGCGACGGGATCAGCGGATCGGCCCAGCCTGCATACATCACGAGCTTGCCGCCGCGACCGGCGAACGCGCGCAAGTCGGTGCTGGTGGCATTGAGATCGCCTGCGAGCACCCGATCGACCGAGTCGACGTCGTGATTGAAATCGAACGTCTGCCACTGCCAGGTCAGTCCGAACACCCATTTGAACAGGCTGTCGAACGACGGCTCGTTGAGACTTTCATTGAGCGCCAGGCCGAGCGCCGCCGGATTGCTCGTCTCCGAGCCGCGCGCATTGCCCGGATGGATCAGCGCGCCGGTCGCGGGATTGACCGAGCCCGCGTAGTAGACCTTCATCGCGGCGACCTGATCCGGGTTGAGGCAGTTCGGCCCGTCGAGGCCGGCCGGACAGGCAAGCGCCGCCGGATCGAACTTGCAGATGCGTGGATCGGTGAGGAACGCATCGGCCGGCGCACCGCCGTCCTTGGCGCGGCATTGCGCCAGCACCGCCTGATTGACCACGTCCAGCTTGGTCGCCGGAATGTAGCTCGCCGCTGTCGCATGCGTGGCGCGATATTGCGCGACCGGCACGGTGTGAATGTGCGTGCGGTTGAACGCCGGGGCGCCGGCGAGGATGCCGTCGTAGTCGTCCGGGAAGCGCTGCGCTTCCATCAGGGCCTGCTGGCCGCCGGTGGAGCAGCCGGCGAAGTAGGAGCGCTGCGCCGGATTGCCGTAGAACGTGTTGATCAGCGCCTTGGAGAAGGTCGTCATCAGATGCGTCGCGCGCCAGCCGAAGTCCTTCCATTTCTCCGGGTGCCCGGTGAGGAGATCGCCGTTGGTGCCGGCCGCACCGGTCGCACCCATGTCGGTGTTGGCGGTCGCAAAGCCGCGGTTGATGCCGTCGGCAAGCTCGCTGAAGAAGAAGCCGCCCGCGTAGCCGCCGTTGCCGGTGCCGAGATAGCGGCCGTTGTAGCGCTGCGTCGGCATCCACACGCGCACCTTGATGCTCGAATCCGGCGTCGGCGCGATCGTCGCCTGCACCTCGCAATAGGGCGGCAGATTGGTGAACGCGAGATGCCAAGCGTCGGGCGCCACGTAGGCGCCGCCCGTCTGCGACTGCGCCGCGTTGATGGTCGTGTCGGGGAAGGCGAAGCTGGCGAGGCTCTCGCAGCTGGTCGGCGTGCCGGCCGCGGCCGGTGTGCTCCAGGCGGCGAGCAGCGCGGTCAAGCTCAACGCCGAGACATGTGCGATGCACGAATGCAAATCCGCGCGCGATGCCGGGACCGTCTTCATGGCCTGTCTCCCCTCCCTGTGGTGGAA
>VBAH01000035.1 GCA_005884685.1 Alphaproteobacteria bacterium | reverse complement strand
GCGATCGTGCTCAGCCCGGAGTGCCCGCCGACCGCGCCGGTGCTCTCGTAGAGCTTGCCGTCGCGCCACTCCAGCCCCTGCGTGAAGCCGACCTCGCTGCGCACGATCTTGCCGGTCACCTCGAAGCGCAGCTCTTTGGGCCGCGCGCAGTCGGCCGCATGCGCGGCGATGGTGAGAGCAAAGGTGAGGCCGGCGGCAAGAAGTGTAGACAGTCTCATGCTGGCGGTGCCACGGACGCATAAGGGCGCAACATACTCGATTGTCATCCCGGGCGGCCCAAAGGGCCGACCCGGGATCCATGTAACACGACGTCTGGAGTATCGGGAGATATGGATCCCGGCTCTCGCTGCGCTCGGCCGGGACGACAGCGGAGAGAGGTCATTACACCGGCCTATCCCCCTTCGTCACCGTGAGCGTGCGGTTGTCGACGCCCGGCAGCATTTTCGCTGGGTCGCGCGTCACCACGATGTCGAGCACGGTCGGCGTGGATGTATTCGCGAGCCCGTCGCGCAGCGCGGGGCCGAGCTTGTCGGGGTCCTCGACGCGGATGCCGTTGCAGCCCATCGCGCGGGCGATCGCGCCGTAGTCCATCTCGACCAGGTCGGAGCTCTGGTAGTTGCCCGAGCCGAACATCGAATGCTGCAGTGCCTTCACGTAGCCGGAGGCCGCGTTGTTGAAGACACAGAGCACGAACGGCGTGCCCGCGCGCCGCGCGGTTTCCAGCTCGCCGAGCGTCATGTTGAAGCCGCCGTCGCCGGTGAGGCCGACGACCCGGCGGGTGGGCGCGGCCAATTGCGCCCCCATCGAGCCGGGCAGGCCGTAGCCGATCGACGCAAAGCCGCGGTCGGCGATGAAGTGGCGGCCGGCCTTCTTGGTGTCGAACAACAAGCCGCCCCAGTGACCCGCGAAGCCGCCGTCCGCCACCAGGATCGCGTCCTCCGGCATCAGCGCGTTCAATTCGCCCATCAGGCGGCCGACATTGATCGGCTTCTCGCTCGATTTCAGTTTCCCGGCCGCGCCCTCGGCCCATGTCTTCATGCGCGAGGGCACTTCGGCGCACCACGGCTGGCGTCTGGCGCGCGCGGTGCCGCCATCGCTCATCGCCGCCGCCAAATCCTGCAACGCCAGCCGCGCATCGGCCGCGAGCGCGATGTCGGTCCGCGTGGTGCGGCCGATCTCCTCGGGGAGGATATCGATGTGGATCACCGGCTTGCCCGGCGGGATCAGCTGGAAGCGCCGCGTCGGGATCTCGCCGAGCTTGCACGCGACCACGATCAGCGCATCGGACGCGGCGACCAGATCGTTGGCGATGCGCGAGTAGCGCCCGAACAGCCCGGCCGAGAGCGGATGCGTGCACGCGATCGCGCCCTTGCCCGACATCGTGTGCGCGACCGGAATGCCGAAGTTTTCCGCGAGCGCGAGCAGCGCATCGTAGGCTTGCGAGATATGGATGCCGCCGCCGACCAGCAGCAGCGGACGTTCCGCCTTCTTGATCAGCGCCGCAGCGCGCTCGAGTTCGTGCGGATCGGGCCGCGTGCGCCGCGCCTGCGCCTTCAGCGTGGCATCGTCGACCCAGAAATCCGCGGCGTCGAAATCATGCTCGCCATGGCAGACATCCTCCGGCACGTCGAGCACGACCGGTCCCGGCCGCCCCGACGTTGCGACAGCGAACGCACGGCGCACCAGTTCGGGAATGCGCTTCGTACCCTCGACACGGATCAGCTCCTTTACGGCGGGCTTCAAAATCTCCGTTTGGCGCGCCTCCTGCGTCATGTTCTTCCAGGCATGATCGCGGTTGGCGTCGCCGATGATCGCGATCTGCGGAATGCCGGCGTTCAAGGATTCCACCAGCGCCGTCACGAGATTGGTCGCGCCGGGGCCGAGCGTCGCGTCGCAGACGCCGGGCCGGTTCGTCACGCGCGCGTAGGCGTCGGAGGCGAACGCGCCGCAGCGCTCGTCATTGATCAGGAAGTGCCGGAGCCCGAGCGCCCGCATCGCCTCATAGAACGGCAGGAGCTGGAAGCCGCCCATGCCGAACATCGGTCCGACGCCGGAAAGCTGGAGCATCTCGGCGAGCGCCTGCCCGCCGTTGAGCCTGCGCGCCGAATTCGAGACGGGTGCGTTCATGTCAGTTCCTTCATGCGGGCTGCGGCGAGCCGCGCGACCAATTCCCTTGCCGAGATACCGATTTCGCCACCGCATTGCGCCGCGCGCGCGTTCACGGCGGTGACGAAGCCGTCGCGCCAGGTCGATTGTCCGTCGCCGATCCGCGCGCTCCACGCGCTCACGCACGCACCCGCGATGCCGCGCGCCTCGAGCACCGGCAGGCGCGCGATGCCGGCGTCTTCCATGCCGAAATCGGCATCGTTGTAGAGTGCGGCGAACACATCGATCTTGATCGCCGTCTCGGGCTTGCCGCCGAGCAGCGCGCCGTGCGAGCCGGTTGCGACGATGTGGCCTGCATCTTCCGGCAGCACCAGTCCGGCGGAGTCGATCGCGTGCACGCGCACGCCGCCTGCTTCCGCTTCGCTCAGGCGATGGCGGGTTTCCTCGATCGGCGGCGGGGGAGGGCAGGGCGGCGCATCGGCACGCTCCAGCCGGTCGAGCGCCTCACTCGCCGTCATGCCGGGCGTCACGCCCGCCATGGCGGCCAGCACGTTGGCGAACGTGATGAGCCCGCGCGCGTGACAATCGCCGCCATGGCCGATGCGTGCGCTGCGATGGCCGATCGCCGCAGCCGCAACCCCGAGTTTGTCGAGGTAATCGAGCCCTCCGATCCCGGCGCGTTCACGCCCAACACCGGCGTCGCACAGGATGACCGCCTTGATGCCGGCTCTGGCCGCCAGATAGGCCGCATAGACGCCGCCATGCGAGGCAGCGATCGCGGCGCGCCCGCGCGCATCGGGCGGAAAAGTCGTCACGCTGTCGAGGATGAGAGACATTGCCTAGGGGACGTTTCCTGTGTTCAAACATGCCACACCCTTCCGGCGCAAGCCGCGCACCCCCCGGGCGACATATGAGCGATGCTGGCGACAACCTCCGCCGCCTGACCGGCCTTTATCGGATGATGGCGCGTATCCGCGCCTTCGAGGAGACCGCGCTCGCGGCGCACAAGGCCGGCGAAATCCCCGGCCCCCTGCATGTCTCGATCGGGCAGGAGGCGGTGGCGGCCGGCATCTGCGGGAACCTGCGGATCGACGACCGGCTGACCTCGAATCATCGCGGCCACGGCCATGCGATCGCCAAGGGCGCCGACCCCAGGCGCATGATGCTGGAGCTCTTCGGCCGCGCGGGCGGCTATTGCCGGGGCAAGGGCGGCTCGATGCACATCGCGGACTTCTCCGTCGGCATGCTCGGCGCGAACGGCGTGGTGGCAGGCGGCATTCCGATTGCAGTCGGCGCTGCGCAGGGACTGAAGATGCAGCAGTCCGACGCGATCGTGACCTGCATGTTCGGCGACGGCGCGGTCAACCGCGGGCCGTTCCTCGAGGGGCTGAACTGGGCGGTGCTGTACAAATTGCCGGTGCTGTTCGTGTGCGAGGACAACGGCGTTGCGGCTTTCACGCGCGCCGACACGGTCACCGCCGGCCCCGGCGTGATCGACCGCGCCAAGGCGCTCGGCGTCGCGGCGATCTCGATCGACGGCAACAACGCGCTGGCGGTCGACGATGCGGCACAGGTCGCGGTCACGGCTGTGCGGCGAGGGGAAGGGCCGCATCTCCTGCATGTGCGCACCTATCGCATCACCGGCCACACCTCGACCGACGCGGCGGCATGGCGCCCGGCGGAGGAGGTGGAAGAAGCGCGCGCGCGCGATCCGATCGCGCGGCTCGGTGCGGTGCTGGCGGAGCGCGGCGTCGAGCCGAGCGAGCTCGGCAGAATGATCGACGACGCGCGCGCCGAGATGGCGGCGGCGCGTGGCGAGGCGAACGCGGCCGCCTGGCCGGAGCCGGCGGTGGCGTTCGAGGACGTGCAGGACACGGGGGCGGTTGCGTGGTCGAAGTCACACTGATCGAGGCCTCGCGCCGCGCAGTTCTGCAGGAAATGCGCGTTGATTCGCGCGTCTGGGTGCTGGGCGAGGACGTCGCGCGCGGCGGCCTGTGGGGGCAATACCAGGATTTCCTCGCCGAGTTCGGCGAACAGCGCGTCGTCTCCACACCGATCTCGGAGGCGACCATTATGGGCGCGGGGCTCGGCTCGGCGCTGGTCGGCATGCGGCCGGTCATCGAGATGCGCATCTTCGATTTCGTGATGTGCGCGATGGACGAGCTGGTGAATCAGATCGCCAAGGTCCGCTACATGTTCGGTGGACAGGCAAAGCCCGCCGTGGTGGTGCGCATGCCGCACGGCATGTGGCGCAACTCCGCCGCGCAGCACTCGCAGATGCTCGAAGCCTGGTTCGCGCATCTGCCCGGCGTGATCGTGGTGACGCCCGCGACGCCGGCCGATGCCGCGGGCCTGCTGGTGCAGGCGATCCGCTCCGACGATCCGGTGCTGTTCTTCGATCCGAAGGATTTGTTCTGGGTCACCGGCGAGATCGCCGAGCCGATCGAGCCGATCCCGTTCGGCGTCGCGCGCAAGGTCACCGCGGGCGACGCCGCCACGGTCGTGACCTGGTCGGCGGCGGTGCCGGTCGCCACCAAGGCCGCGGAGTTGCTCGCCACGGAGGGGATCAAGGTCGATCTCCTCGACCTGCGCACGATCTGGCCGTGGGATCAGGCAGCCGTGATCGCGTCGGTGAAGAAGACCGGACGCTTGCTCGTCGTGCACGAGGCGGTGGAAGTCGCAGGTTTCGGCGCCGAAGTCGTGGCGCGTGTGGTCGATCAGGTTGGGACCACGAACCTGAAAGCCGCCCGGCGGCTCGCCGCGCCGCGCGTTCCGGTGCCGTTCGCACCGCCGCTCGAAGCGCAGCTCAGGCTGTCGCCGGAGAAGGTGGTGAACGCCGTGAAGGGGCTGCTCGCGGCGTAGTTTTTCCCGCGCAAAATGGGGTCTGGATTGGCGCAAAAGCGCGCCAAAACTTCACCGCGCCTCGGCGGTCTCCGGCGGCACCTTGGCCGAGGCGTCGCGGAAGAACTGCGGCCAGCTCTGCTGTGCGGCCGTGAGCTTCCCCTCGCGCGCGAGCACTTCCGTAATGGCAAGCGCGTCGCGCAGCGCGGCGCGGGCCCGGGGTGGTTCGGCTGCCGTGCTGACCTTGTGAAGGCTCACCGCAAGGTCGGACTGCCGGCCGGCATCGCCTGCATCGGCGGCGGTGAGCTCGCGCCGGATCGCGAGGCTCTCCTCGTAAGCGGAGAGTGCAGCGGCCGGTCGCCGGCCGCAAGCCGCACGTCGCCGACGCGCTCGAGACCCACACTGAACTCGCGCCGCCAATCGGCATTGCCCGGGTCGGCGGCAGCGAGCTTGCGCCCGATTGCGAGGCTCTCCTCGTAAGTCGAACGCGCGCCCGCCTGGTCGCCCATCTCGAGCCACACGTCAGCCATCTTGATGAGGCTCACGCGCACGTCGTGCTGGCGCGCGGTATCGCCGACATCGGCAGCAGCAAGCTTGCGCGCGATCGCCAGGCTTTCCTCATACGCCCACAGCGCGCCCCTCCGGTCGCCGGCCGCCAGCCGCATGTCGCCGACCGTGTCGAGGCTCACACTCAGGCTGCGCTGCCAGCCGGCATCGTCCGGCTCGGCGGCGGCGAGCTTGCGCCTGATCGTGAGGCTCTCCTCGTGGGCCGCGAGCGCGCCGGCCTGGTCGCCGGCCGCAAGCCGCATGTCCACCATGCGACCTCCTTGTTGACCCAAGGCGAGGCTGCCGCCTGCGGCGAGGTAAGCAGGATGAGATAGCGGGAATTGCCCAGCGCCTGCTCGATGGTTGGCCACAGCCCCGGCGTTGCCGACAGCGATGTGTCGTCGCGAAACAGCCGCAGCGCGCGGCGCCGGTACCACGGCTTGCCCAGTTTCTGGATCACCGATTGCAGCGCCGCCGCAACGGGCTTGTCCTTGGCATGGCTGTAGGAGACGAAGGCGTCGTAAGCTGCCACCGCGTGTCCCTCTGATGTCGCCTGGCGATGATATCAGCAGGCTTGCATGAGCTAAACCTCGATCTCCATCATGCCGGCGCCGGAGAAGCCGCCGTCGACCGGAAGAATCGTGCCGGTGACGTAGCTCGACTGCGCGCTGTCGAGCAGAAACAGGATCGCAGCCGCCACCTCGTCCGGCGCCGCATAGCGCCGCATCGGTGTGTGGTGCGCATAGGCGCGCCGCACCGCAGGGGTGTGCACCGCCTGCACCAGCGGCGTGTCGACCGGGCCGGGCGCGACCGCGTTCACCCGGATGCCGTCGCGCGCGAGATCGACCGCCATCACCTGCGTGAGATTGATCACCGCGCCCTTCGAGGCGCCGTACGCCACGCGGCCTTTCGAGCCGCGCATGCCCGCGATCGAGGCGAGGTTGACGATCGCGCAGGAGTCCTGAAGAGTCCGCTTTTGCTGCCGCATGATGCGCGCGGCGGCCCGCGCCACGATGAACGTGCCGGTCACGTTGACGTCGAGCACTGTGCGGAATTCGGCCACCGAAGTGTCGAGCGCCGGCTTGTCCAGTCCGATGCCGGCGGAATTGACCAGGCCGTCGATGCGGCCGAAGGCTTGCGCGCTCTCTTTCACGGCGGCGTCGGCCGCTGCCTCATCGGTGACGTCGAGCACGCCGGTACGCACCGTGTCGCCATGTGCGGCGCGCAGTTTCGCGAGCGCCGCCGCATCGCGGTCGAGCGCGGTCACGCGCCAGCCCGCAGCGATCAGGCGCTCGACCGTCGCAAGCCCGATGCCGGAGGCGCCGCCGGTTACGATCGCGGCGCGTTGCGGTTGCGAATTCGCCATGGACCGTCCTCCCGCGATTTGTTAACGCAGCGCCACTTGTCGTGTGCGCGGCACCTGCCCATGATGCGACCCAACGGCCGCGTGTAAAAGCGAAAATCAATCGGAGGAATGCAATGACGCTCAGGACAACCCGCCGTTCCGTGCTGCTCGCCGGCACCGCCGCCGGTGCGACGATCGCGATGCCGTGGGTCGCCAAGGGTGCGGCGGAATTCCAGCTCAAATACGCCAACAACTCGCCGACCGCGCATCCGCTCAACGTGCGCGCGGTCGAGGCGATGGAGCGGATCAAGCAGGAAACCAACGGCCGGGTGGAAATCCAGATCTTCCCGAACAACCAGCTCGGCTCCGACACCGACATGCTGAGCCAGTTGCGCTCCGGCGCGATCGAGTTCTTCACGCTGTCCGGCCTGATCCTGTCGACGCTCGTGCCGGTCGCCTCGATCAACGGCATCGGCTTCGTGTGGGAGAGTTACGACAAGGTGTGGCCTGCGATGGACGGCGCGCTCGGCGCCTACATCCGCGCGCAGATCGCCAAGGCCGGCCTGCATGCCTTCGAGCGGCAGTGGGACAACGGCTACCGCCAGATGACGTCCTCGACGCGGCCGATCAAGGGGCCGGATGATCTCAAGGGCTTCAAGATCCGCGTGCCCCCGAGCCCGTTATGGACCTCGATGTTCAAGGCGTTCGATGCAGCCCCGATGTCGATCAACTTCTCGGAAGTCTACTCGGCGCTGCAGACCAAAGTCGCCGAGGGCCAGGAGAACCCGCTCTCGATCATCTTTTTCGCAAAACTGTTCGAGGTGCAGAAGTACCTGTCCGAGACCAACCACATGTGGGACGGCTTCTGGTTCCTCGCCAACGGCAAAGCGTGGAACGGACTGCCGGCCGACGTGCGCGAGGTGATCGCGAAGAACCTCAACAAGTCCGCGCTCGACCAGCGCACCGACATCTGCAAGCAGAACGAGACCTTCAAGGCCGACCTGACGGCGAAGGGCATGGAGTTCATCAAGGTCGATCCGAAGCCGTTCCGGGAAAAGCTGCAGGCGGCCGGCTTCTACAAGGAGTGGAAGGGCAAATACGGCGACGAGGCCTGGGCCGCACTGGAGAAATTCACCGGCCCGATCGCTTAACTCCCGCAGATGGAGATCGCGCAGACAGGGGAGGCCGCGCCGGCCTCCCCATTCGCTTCAGGCGCCGCGCGGGCCGAGCGCTGGCTTGGCCGCACCGTCGAAGTGCCGGTCGCGCTGCTCACCGCGCTCGAAGTGCTGATCCTGCTCGCCGGCGTGATCTCGCGCTACGTCTTCCACCGGCCGTTCACCTGGTCGGACGAGCTCGCCTCGATCCTGTTCCTCTGGCTTGCGATGCTCGGGGCGGTGGTCGCGTTCCGCCGCGGCGAGCACATGCGCATGTCCACTTTGGTGGCGCGCGCCCCGCCGAACTGGCGCACGTTCTTCGAAGCCTTCGCGGTTGCGGTCGCGGTCGCGTTCCTCGCGCTGGTGCTCTATCCGACCTTCGAATACGCGCTCGACGAAGCCGCGATCGTCACGCCCGCGATGGAGATCCCCAACATCTGGCGCGCCGCCGCACTCCCCGTGGGCTGCGCGTTGATGCTGGTCTTCGCGCTGCTGCGGCTCGCGCGATCCGGCGGGCTCGGCCAGATCCTGCTCGCGCTGTGTCTCATCGCCCTGATCGGCGCCGGCCTGTGGATGCTCAAGCCGGTGTTCATGGCGATGGGCAACTACAAGCTCGTGGTATTCTTTGTGCTGCTCGTTGCCGCCATCCTGCTCGCCGGCGTGATCTCGCGCTACGTCTTCCACCGGCCGTTCACCTGGTCGGACGAGCTCGCCTCGATCCTGTTCCTCTGGCTTGCGATGCTCGGGGCGGTGGTCGCGTTCCGCCGCGGCGAGCACATGCGCATGTCCACTTTGGTGGCGCGCGCCCCGCCGAACTGGCGCACGTTCTTCGAAGCCTTCGCGGTTGCGGTCGCGGTCGCGTTCCTCGCGCTGGTGCTCTATCCGACCTTCGAATACGCGCTCGACGAAGCCGCGATCGTCACGCCCGCGATGGAGATCCCCAACATCTGGCGCGCCGCCGCACTCCCCGTGGGCTGCGCGTTGATGCTGGTCTTCGCGCTGCTGCGGCTCGCGCGATCCGGCGGGCTCGGCCAGATCCTGCTCGCGCTGTGTCTCATCGCCCTGATCGGCGCCGGCCTGTGGATGCTCAAGCCGGTGTTCATGGCGATGGGCAACTACAAGCTCGTGGTATTCTTTGTGCTGCTCGTTGCCGCCGGTGTGCTCGCCGGCGCGCCGATCGCCTTCGTGTTCGCCATCGCGACGTTCGCGTTCCTCGCCATCACCACGCGCACGCCGCTGACCGTGGTGGTGAGTCGCATGGACGAGGGCATGAGCCACATCATCCTGCTCTCGGTGCCGCTGTTCGTGTTCCTCGGCCTGCTGATCGAGGCGACCGGGATGGCGCGCGCGATGGTGGATTTCCTCGCGAGCCTGCTCGGCCACGTGCGCGGCGGGCTGTCCTATGTGCTGCTCGGCGCGATGTATCTGGTCTCCGGCATTTCCGGCTCCAAGGCGGCCGACATGGCGGCGGTCGCGCCGGTGCTGTTTCCCGAGATGAAGCGGCGCGGCGCGAAGCCCGGCGAGCTGGTCGCGCTGCTGTCGTCCTCCGGCGCGATGTCGGAGACGATCCCGCCGAGCCTGGTGCTGATCACCATCGGCTCGGTCACCGGCGTGTCGATCGCGGCGCTGTTCAACGGCGGGCTGTTGCCGGCGCTGGTGCTCGCGCTCGCGCTCTGCGTCATCGTGTGGTGGCGCTATCGCGACGACGACCTGTCAGGTGTGACGCGCGCTTCGTGGGGCGATGTCGGGCGCACGTTCCTGGTGGCGCTGCCGGGCCTCGCGCTGCCGTTCCTGATCCGCGCCGCGGTGGTGGAGGGCGTCGCGACCGCGACCGAGGTCTCGACCATCGGCATCGCCTACACGGTCATCATGTGCCTGATCATGACGCGCGGCTTTCCGGTCTCGCGCCTGATGCCGATGCTGATCGACACCGCCTCGCTGTGCGGCGCGATCCTGCTGATCATCGGCGCCGCGACCGCGATGGCGTGGGCGCTGACCCAATCCGGCTTCTCGCGCGATCTCGCCGCGGCGATGACCGGGCTGCCGGGCGGCGCGGTCACGTTCATGGTCGTGTCGATCATTGCCTTCGTGGTGCTCGGCTCGGTGCTCGAAGGCATTCCGGCGATCGTGCTGTTCGGGCCGCTGCTGTTCCCGATCGCGCGCCAGATCGGCATTCACGAAGTGCACTATTCGATGGTGGTGATTCTCGCGATGGGAATCGGATTGTTCGCGCCGCCGTTCGGCGTCGGCTATTACGCGGCCTGCGCGATCGGGCGCGTCAATCCGGACGACGGCATGCGGCCGATCTGGCCGTACCTGCTTGCGCTGCTGATCGGCCTGCTCGTCGTTGCGGCGGTGCCGTGGATCTCGATAGGATTCCTGTGACGGATGCAGCGGTTCGCGCCCGTGCGTGCGACGAAAGTTGCACGGGATCACATTACGTAATGTTAATGCGCATTACGCATTGTTAACTTGGCCGGCGCAGCCGTCCGTGGCGAAATGTTCGTGCATCCGCTGGCGCGCAATCGTCGCCCCCGCGCGTTGACGGAAGCAAATTGCGGGATCGCACTTCGGTGCGGTCCCGCTTTGCGTTTGTTCGATGGGTGGTCAGCGTTTGTTGGCCGGCGCAACGTCGACGCCGACGAGTCCGGCGTGTGCGATCGCATCCGCGATCAGGCCTGACGCGCGCGCGTCGTCGATCGCCGCGTTGACGATCGCGAGATGCGCTGCATTGCCTTTCGCCACGATCACCGCCTGCTCGACGCCATAGAAATTGTCCGGCACGAGCCGCAATCCCGGCGTCTTCTGCGCGACCGCGTGCAGCCGCATGCGGTTGCCGGCATAGGCATCGAGCTCTCCGGCAAGCAACAGCTTCACGGCTGCCTCGCCGATGCCGCCTTCGTTGCGTTTCAATTCCGCATGCTCGAGCGTGCGGGTCAGGAAATGATCGCCGGCATCGCGTAGCCCCACACCGATGCGCACGCCCGGCCGGTCGGCATCGGCGACGGATTTGATCGGCGAGTTGCCCGGCACGATGTAGCTGTTCTGCGCCAGCGCATAGTTCTGGGAGAAATCGACCTGGGCGGCGCGCACCGGATCGAACGCCACGAAGCCGATATCGGCCGCGCCGTTCTTCACGCTCTCGATCACCCCCTCGACGCCCTTCGCGCCGGTGATCGTCACCGGCACGCCCGCCAGCCGGGCAAGCTCGCGCGCCAGCGCGGCCGCCGGTCCGCGCACGTCCTTGCTGACCGGATCGACAAAGGCCTGCACCGGATTGGTCGCGATGTAGGTCGCGCGCAGGGTGCCGGTCGGCGCGAGAATGGATGCCGCATCATTGGCTTGGGCCGGGGATGCGAGCAAACACGCGAGCAGCGTCAAAGTGGCCAGGTTCCGCGGTGGGAACTTTCCTGTGCGGATCCGGTTGTGGTTCGGCAGCATTGAGGGCACGGCCATGACCGCATCACTCCTGATCAGCGTCCTCGTCACGTTTCTCGTCGTTATCCTGATCCTTTACCTGATCAACCTGCTGCCGATCGATGGCCGCGCCAAACAGATCGTGCGCATCATCGTGATCATTATCGGCGTGCTGTCGCTGCTCAAGTATATCGCGGTGTTCTGATCATGGCGTCGAACCCGAACGAGCCGACGCCGAAAATCCCTCCGGCCGAGGAGCCGCTACGGGATCCTGTGCCTTCGCCCATGCGCGACCCGCCGGCGGCACCGTATCGCGATCCCGTTGTGCCGCCCGCCCCGGGACCCGGCGAATCGCCGGTGCGCGACCCCCAGCCGCCGCCTTACCAGGACCCGCCGCAGCGGACCTAGCGGCCTGTCCAAGGATCGAGGAGAGGCACGCCGACAGCTTCGAAATGCGGGGTATTCCGTGTGACCACAGTCATTCCGTGAACCGCCGCGGTAGCCGCAATCAGCCCGTCCATTGGACCGAGCGTCCGGCCTTTCTGTCTCGCACGCGCCTGGATCTGCCCCCATGTATCCGCAATCGGAATATCGATACCGATGATGCGTCCATCGAAGCGCGCCGGCAAATCGCCGCGCAGCCAGCCATCAAGCTGATCGCGTCGCTTGCCCCGCGCCATTGAAGCAATTCCAAAGCGCAATTCGGCGATCGTGCAAACGCTGATGAAGATTTCCTCTTCATTCGCTTCGGCCAGCCAGGCAATGACATTGCCATTTGGGCGCGGCTTCACCCACTCGGAGACCACATTTGTGTCGAGGAGGTAATTCACAGCTTGATCGGACGCGGCGCTCTCCTTGCGCGCCGGATCTTCAGTCCCGAATTCCGCAGCGGCGAAGCGGCAAAGAAGTCGGCGAGTGTCCCGACCCGCTCAGTCTTTTGCCGCCATTCCTCGGGAGAAACCACGACGGCCGCCAACTTGCCATTTTTGGTGATTGTCTGGGGGCCGCGCGCATTCGCACTTTCGATGACTTCGCTGAATTTGGCCTTCGCCTCCGCAACCGTCCAGTTTTGTTCCGACATGGCGTGCCTCGTGAATGTCCATTATGACTATAATGGTCATTGTTGGAGGCTGCAAGCGAATAACTACGACTTGACGCGGCGCAACCGCAGCGCATTTCCCACCACGCTCACCGAACTCAGCGCCATCGCGGCGGCGCCGACGATCGGCGAGAGCAGGATGCCGAACATCGGATAGAGCACGCCGGCCGCGATCGGCACGCCGGCGGCGTTGTAGACGAACGCGAAGAACAGATTTTGCCGGATGTTGCGCATCACGGCCTGGCTCAGCCGGCGCGCGCGCACGATGCCGGTGAGGTCGCCGCGCAGCAGCGTGATGCCGGCACTCTCGATCGCCACATCGGTGCCGGTGCCCATCGCGATGCCGACGTCGGCGGCGGCAAGCGCAGGGGCGTCGTTGACGCCATCGCCCGCCATGGCGACCACGCGGCCTTCGCGGCGCAGCCTGTCAATGACCGCGCTCTTCTGCTCCGGCAGCACGTCCGCCTCGATCTCCGTAATGCCGAGCTTGCGCGCGACGGCTTGCGCAGTGGTGCCGTTGTCGCCGGTCAGCATCACGACGCGAACGCCGTCTGCGGCGAGCGCCTGCAGCGCGGCGTGCGTCGTCTCTTTGATGGGATCGGCGACCGCAATGACGCCCACGGCCTTGCCGTCGATCGCGAGGTAGATCGCGGTCGCGCCGTCGCGGCGCGCGTGGTCCGCCTGCGCGTCCAGCGATGCCGTCGCAATACTCAGCTCGGACAGGAATCTTGCATTGCCGAGCGCAACGCGGCGGCGCTCGACCATGCCGATCGCGCCTTTGCCGCTGGCTGAATCGAAGCCCGCCACCGGCGCGAACGCGATGCCGCGCTCGCTGGCGGCGGCGACGATCGCGGCGGCGAGCGGATGCTCGCTCGCCTGCTCGATGCTCGCGGCGAAGCGCAGCACCTCTGCCTCGCTTATTCCTTCGGCTGCGGCAATCGCGGTCACCTTCGGTTTGCCCTCGGTCAAGGTGCCAGTCTTGTCGACCACCAGCGTGTCGACCTTCTCCATGCGCTCGAGCGCCTCGGCGTTCCTGATCAGCACGCCTTCCTGCGCACCGCGCCCGACGCCGACCATGATCGACATCGGCGTCGCGAGCCCGAGCGCGCACGGGCAGGCGATGATCAGCACGGTGACGGCGGCGACCATGCCGTAGGCGAAGCGCGGCTCCGGCCCGAACAGCGCCCACGCGGCGAATGCGGCGACAGCGGCCGCGATCACCGCGGGCACGAACCAGGCCGCGACCTGATCGGCGAGGCGCTGGATCGGTGCGCGCGAGCGCTGCGCGGCGGCGACCATCTGCACGATCCGGGCGAGCATGGTGTCACGCCCGACCCTGTCGGCGCGCAGCAGGAAGCTGCCGGTGGTGTTGAGCGTGCCGGCGATGACGTTGGCGCCCACGTCTTTGGTCACCGGCATCGACTCGCCGGTGACGAGCGACTCATCGAGCGACGAGCGTCCTTCGGTCACGGTGCCGTCGACCGGCACCTTTTCGCCCGGCCGCACGCGCAAGATGTCGCCGACCGCGACCGCCTCGAGCGCGATGTCCTCTTCGGCGCCATCGCGCACGCGCCGCGCGGTCTTCGGCGCAAGATCGATCAGCGCGCGGATCGCGCCCGAGGTCTGCTCGCGGGCGCGCAATTCCAGCACCTGGCCGAGCAACACCAGCACGGTGATGACGGCGGCTGCCTCGAAATAGGTCGCGACCGCGCCGTTATGGCCGCGGAACGCCTCCGGGAACCCGCCGGGCGCGAGCGTCGCGACCACGCTGTACGCGTAAGCGACGCCCGTCCCCATCGCGATCAGCGTGAACATGTTGAGATTGCGCGTGACGACCGACTGCCAGCCGCGCACGAAGAACGGCCAGCCGGCCCACAGCACCACCGGGCTCGCCAGGGCAAATTGAACCCAATTCGAGACGGCCTGATCGACCCAGGAGTGCGTTCCGGCGATGTGCCCGCCCATCTCCAGAACGACCACGGGCAGGCTCAGCGCCGTCGCGATCCAGAAGCGCCGGCTGATGTCGGCGAGCTCGGGGTTCGGACCTGTATCGGCGCTCGCGATCTCGGGCTCGAGCGCCATGCCGCAGATCGGACAGGCGCCCGGCCCGACCTGTCTGACTTCGGGATGCATCGGACAGGTGTAGACCGTGCCTTCCGGCACGGGGTCGGCGGCGCGCGCATCGTTGGCGAGATATCTTGCCGGATCGGCGGCGAATTTGGTGCGGCATCCGGCCGAGCAGAAATAGTAGGTCCTGCCGTGATGCTGATGGCGATGCGCGGCGCCATGCGGGTCGACCGTCATGCCGCAGACCGGATCGGTGACCCGGTCTTCCGCGGCCGTCGCGTGCTCGTGCAAGTGTGCCATGTGCCTTGAACCCGATACCCCGTAGGGGTATATAGCGGGCATGCAGCGGGAAGCCAAGGCGACTACCCTGAAAAGATTGGGCCGCATCGAAGGCCAGGTGCGCGGGCTCGCGCGCATGGTCGCGGACGACCGCTACTGCATCGACATCGTGACGCAGATCTCCGCGGTGCGCGCGGCGCTGCGCAAGGTCGAGGAGGAGGTGCTGCGCGACCATGTCGCCCACTGCGTCGAGGGCGCGATCGCATCCGGCAACAAGGGCGAGCAGCGGCGCAAGATCACCGAACTGATGGACGTGCTCGGACGCGCGGAGCGCTGATGGCGAAGAAAGCCGGGACGGCCGGGCCTACGCGCAAGCCGGGGCGCCGGGCACGCACGACAATCCGGCTCAAGCGCGCCTACGACGCGCCGGGCAACGACGACGGCCTGCGCATCCTGATCGACCGGCTGTGGCCGCGCGGGATCGCGAAGTCAAAGCTCAAGCTCGACGCCTGGGTGAAGCATCTCTCACCCAGCCATGAGCTGCGCAAATGGTACCGGCACGATCCGGAGAAGTTCGCCGAATTCCGCAGGCGCTATGTCGCGGAACTGAAGGCGCAAGGCGGGGGGCTGGATGAGCTGCGCGCCGCGGTTCGCGGGCAGACCGTCACGCTGCTCACCGCGACCAAAGAACTCGATCTCAGCCACGCAATCGTGTTGCGCGACCTCCTGGGCTAGTCGTCCTTGCCGGTGCTGCAGGACGTGTAGCGCCCATAGCCCTCGTCGGTGAAGCACTCCCACGGCTGCGCCCAAACAGGCCCGGGCGTGCGCGCCCCATGGTGAGCAGCCGGCACGGCCGCGATCGGCGCGATGTGGCGCACCTTGTGGCGCTTGCGCTTGCGCGCCGCGTCCGCGGAATCGACACCCGCAAACGACAGCGCGACGATGGCCGCAACGACGATCCTCAGCATCCTGCTCCCCCAGCGTCAGCGGCCACCGCGGCCGGCATTGCACGGCCGGTAGCGGCCATAGCCTTCATCGGTATAGCACTCCCATGGCGCCGCCCAAGGCGGCCCCGGCGTGCGCGCCGCATAGGGCGAGACGTGGACATAGACGCCGTAGTAAGCCCGATAGCGCTTGTGTCTGTTTTTGGCATCGGCGGCGCCGGTCGCCGCAAAGGACAGCGCGGCCACGGCGGCAATCAAGACCCTGGCGTTCATCGTGTGGCTCCGGCGGGATCCTCCTCGGTGTCGAATATTAACACACGCGGCCGCGAATTAGTTCATCGCGGAGGGCGCACACGAGGTTGTGAGGATCAGCGTTTCAGCCGCTTCGCCACCTCTTCCAGCATCACCTCGGTCGCCCCGCCGCCGATGGTCTGCACGCGCGCGTCGCGCGCCATGCGCTCGATTGTCGATTCGCGCATGAACCCCATGCCGCCGTGGAACTGGAGGCAGGCATACATCACCTCGTTGACCAGTTCGCCGCAGTAGGCCTTGACCATCGAGACCTCGCGCGTGCAGTCGACGCCCTGCGAGTCCAGCCACGCCGCGTGATAAACGAGCTGCCGTCCGGCCTCGACCCGTGCCGCGAGCATCGCGAGGCGATGCCGGACGGCTTGTTTCTCATAGAGCGTGCCGCCGAACGCCTTGCGCGTCGTCACGTAGTCGATGGTGAGGTCGAGCGCGGCCTGCGCTTCGCCCATCGCCATCGCGCCGATCACGGTGCGCTCGTTCTGGAAGTTGCTCATGATCGCGTAGAAGCCGCGGCCTTCCTTGCCGAGCAGGTTTTCCGCCGGAATGCGGCAGTCCTCGAACACGAGCTCGGCGGTGTCTGACGAGCGCCAGCCGTGCTTGTCGAGCGCGCGGCTGACGCGGAAGCCGGGCGTGCCTTTCTCCACCAGGAACATCGAGATCTGCTGCGAAGGGCGCGCATCCGGCGAGGTCTTCGACGCGATGAAATAGAGGTCGGCGTGGACGCCGTTGGTGATGAACATCTTCGCGCCGTTGAGCACGTAGGCATCGCCGTCGCGCCGCGCCGTGGTGCGGATCGCCTTCACGTCGGAGCCGGCGCCCGGCTCGGTCACGGCGACCGCCGTGATGGCGCGGCCGGCGACGATCTCGGGCATCCAGCGCGCCTTCTGGGCGGGTGAGCCGCCATTCGCCATGTGCACGGACGCCATGTCGGTGTGCACCAGGATGGTGATCGCGGCGCCGGAGAAGGTGGAGCGCCCGAGCTCTTCGCCGAGCACGATCGAGCCGAGCGTGTCCATCTCGGAGCCGCCGTATTCGGCCGGATAGCGGATGCCGAGGAAGCCGAGCTCGCCCATGCGGCGCAGCACCGCGCGCGGAACGTACCCCTGCTCCTCCCACTTGAGGCCGTGCGGCTTGATCTCGGTCTCGACGAAGCGGCGCACTTGCGCGCGCAGCAGCTCATGCTCTTCGCGGAAGTAGGGCGAGGGGAGGGTGGCGGATTCGGGGCGGTTCATGATTCACCCGTCATGCCCGGCCTTGCGCCGGGCATCCACGACTTTCTGCCTTGAATTAGAGCAAGACGTGGATGGCCGGGACAAGCCCGGCCATGCCGGAGTTATCCGTACTTCTTCCTTGCCAGCGCCGCGCCCTTGCCTAACGCGACCAGCTTCGCGCTCGCGATCTCGCGCCGCATCGGCGCCATGCCGCAATTGGTGCACGGGACGATCTTCTCCTTGGCGACGTATTTCATCGCCTCGCCGATCACACCGGCAACCTGCTCCGGCGTTTCGATCTCATCTGAAGCCACATCGATGACGCCGACCAGCACGTCCTTGCCGTCGAGCAGCCTCAGCAGGCTCATCGGCACCTTGGAATTGCGGCATTCGAGCGAAACCTGACCGATCCGGCTTTGCGCGAGCGCCGGAAACACCTGCTCGTATTGCCGCCACTCAGCGCCCAGCGTTTTCTTCCAATCGGTGTTCGCCTTGATGCCGTAGCCGTAGCAGATGTGCACCGCGGTAGTGGCGCTGACGCCCGCGATCGCGCGATGCAGCGCCTCGATGCCCCAGCCGGCCGCCTCGTCCATGTAGACGTTGAAGGCGGGCTCGTCGAACTGGATCACGTCGACGCCGTCGGCCGCGAGCGCGCGCGCTTCCTCGTTGAGCAGGGCAGCGAACGCCATCGCCATCCTGACGCGATCGCCGTAATGGCGGTCGGCGACGGTGTCGACGATGGTCATCGGACCGGGCATCGTGACCTTCAGCTTTTTCGTCGTATGCGCCCGCGCGAGCCGCGCCTCCGCCGCATGCACGCGGCCTTTCAGCTTCAACTCGCCCACCACCTGCGGCACCATCGCCTTGTAGCGGTCGGCGCGGATGCCCATCTCGACCTTGTGGGCGAAGTCGATGCCGTCGACGAATTCCAGGAAGCCGTGCACGAAATGCTGCCGCGACATTTCGCCGTCGGTGACGATGTCGATGCCCGCATCCTCTTGGCACTTCAGCGCGAGCAGCGTCGCGTCGGCTTTCGCCGCGGCAAGCTCGTCGCCGGCGAGCCGCCATTGCGGCCACAGCTTGTTCGGCTCGGCGAGCCATGACGGCTTCGGCAGGCTTCCGGCGATCGTGGTTTCAAACATGCGTTTCCCGCTTCCGGTGGCTGGCTACACGCGCCAGCCGTAGAGCCAATCATAGCGCTGCAGCAGCCGCTCCGGCCCCAGACTAGCAAGCACCGTATCGCGTGCGAAAGCGAGCGGACCGGACAGGTGATAGCGCCACGAGTTCTGCCGCGCCTCGCGCTGCACGCGCGCGACGCGGCGCTGCCGCGCGGCCTCGTAGGCGCGCAGCGCGCGCGCCGGATCGTCGTCGCGGCCAAGACACTGCGCCAGCACGGCCGCGTCCTCGATCGCCATGGCGCCGCCCTGGGCGAGAAACGGCAGCATCGGATGCGCGGCATCGCCGAGCAGGGTCACCGGCCCGTCGCTGCGCATGCGGCGCGGCGGCCGGTCGAACAGCGCCCATTTCTGCCAGCGCTCGGGCAGGGCAATGAGTGCGCGCGCTGCGGGCGCAAAATGCGCAAAGCGGGGGCCAAGCTCGGCCGGCTCGCCGGGCACGCTCCAGCCGGGCCCGTGCCAGTCGTCGCGGACGATCGCGACGATGTTGACCTCGCGGCCGCCCCTGACCGGGTAATGCACCAGATGCGCGTCGCGTCCGAGCCACAGGCAGGTGTCCGCCGCGCCGCATTCCGCCGGCAGGGACGCCGCCGGCATGACGGCGCGCCACGCCGTGCGTTGCGCAAACGTGGGCTGCCTGCGGTCTCCCAAAGACGGACGCACCGCAGACCAAAGCCCGTCCGCACCGATCAGCGCGATGCCCAGTTCGTCGCGTGTGCCGTCGGCGCCGCGCGCCTGCACCGTGATGCCGTGCTGATGCAGCGCGAAGTCCTCCACCCGCGTCGCGAGCCGCAGCGTCACGTCGGGGCTTTGCTCGAGCGCCGCAGCGAGCACGGCCTGCAGATCGGCGCGGTGAATGACCCAGTAGGGCGCGCCGTAGCGCTCCTCGGCGGAAGCGCCGAGCGGGACGCGCACGATGTCGCGGCCCGAGCGGCCGTTGATGATGCGGATCGCCTCCGGCGCCACGACCAGCGGCCGCAGCCTGTCGGCAAGCCCGAGCTCGAACAACACGCGCGTCGCGTTGGGCGAAAGCTGGATGCCGGCACCGGCTTCCTCGAGCCGTGCTGCTTGCTCGAGCACCACCGCACGGTAGCCGGCACGCGTCAGCGTCAGCGCCGCGGTCAGGCCGCCGATGCCGGCGCCTGCGATGACGATCGAGCGGGAACGGGCCATGGCAACCGACGCTTGCTTTCCGTGAGCTAAATGACTAGTTATATAACTAGTCAGAACGAGAGAGGGCGATGCGAAGCTGGCAGGTGCAGGACGCCAAGGCACGGTTTAGCGAACTGCTTGAAACATGTCTTGCCGAAGGCCCCCAGGTCGTCACCAAGCGCGGCGTCGAAGCCGCCGTGCTTGTGCCGATGAACGAGTGGCAAAACCTCCAGCGGTCCGCGCGGCCGGCACTGAAGGATCTGCTGCTCTCCGAGGCAGCGCGCGCCGACATGGTGCTCCCGCCGCGCGGCAAGCGTCGGCACCGCCCGCCCGCTCGGTTCGATTGACGTGTTTCTTCTGGATACGAATGTGGTTTCCGAATTGCGCCGGGTCAGGCCCCACGGTGCGGTCGTCGAATGGCTCCGCGCGACGCCGCGCGAACATTTATTTCTCTCCGCGGTCACGATCGGCGAAATGCAGGCCGGTGTTGAATTGACCCGCGAGCAGGACGCCGCGAAGGCGGCCGAGATCGAGGGATGGATCGACAGCGTCGCCCAAACCTTCAGTGTTCTTCCGGCGGATTCGGCGGTGTTTCGGCGCTGGGCGCTGCTGATGCACCGGCGCGCCGGCGATCTCAGCGAAGATGCCATGATCGCCGCGACGGCGCTGGTTCACAATCTGACTGTCGCTACCCGCAATGTCCGGGACTTCGACGCATTTGGCGTCGGCACGCTCAATCCGTTTCGCTGAAAGTCTTACACGCCCGCCGGCACCTGCCACGCGCACTCGGCCGGACGCGCCTCATAGGGCGTAGGGCGCAATAAGCGAAGCGCATTGCGCCATTTTGCCGATTGCGGGTTGTTGCGCCGGTGACGCGGACCAGGAAATCCGATTGCGATAACGCCGCTGCGATGTGGTTTGCGCCGACGGCGGCGCAATGCGCTTCGCTTATTGCGCCCTACCGGTTCAGACGCTCTCCGGCACCTGCCACGCGCATTCGGCCGGACGCGCCTCATAGCCGTGCAGCGACGGATCGTAGCGATAGAGCGTGGAGCAATAGGAGCAGATGAACTCGCTGTCGGCGCCCATGTCGCAGAACACGTGCGGATGGTCGAACGGCGGCGTCGCGCCGATGCACATGAATTCCTTCGCGCCGATCTCGATCACGGCGGCGCCGATGTCATTGTGGAAATGCGGAACGACGTGCTCGGCCATGGCCTGCCCTTCTGGCGGAAACTCGGGAACCGGTTGCGCGTTCGGCTCGCGCCCGGCAAGCGGCGCTCACGCTGCCGCCCGCTCCGTCCGTGTGCCAAGCGCGAGGCGCACGATCCACAGGCTGCCGAACAACGCTGCCGTCCAGAGCAGGTCGCCGATCAGGGTATTCTGGAAGAACGGGAGCGCGGCGACGTAACACTTGGCCAGCCCGGCGAGATCGAGCGGGTACATCCCGCTGAACAGCCAGACCGCGAAGTTCGTCGCCACGAAGAAAATCACCGACGACGCAACCGCAAGCGGGAAGGCCGCCGGCCAGCGCGTGTTGCGCGCCATCAGGCCGAGAACGGCGGGAAGGGTGAGGGCCGCATACACGACCAGCCGCATGCGCCAGTCATCGAAGCCGAGCAGCGCGTCGCTCAGCAGCATGGCGGCGAGCGGCACCAGCAGCGCGTAGCGCCGGCCGATGACCATGCCGGCGAACAGCGCCGAGGCGGCGACTGGCGAGAAGCTCGGCGCGTGCGGCAGCACGCGTGCCAGCACGTCGAGGCCGATCAGGACGACCGCCAGCCCAATGCCCGCCAAGGCGCCCGGTACACGCAAAGGGCCAAAACCATCTCGCAACGGCATCTCATGATCTCCGAAACCGTGAATCGCCAGCACGGCGCTCCTGGGCCTGTCCGTCAGATACCCCAAAGCTCGCGCCGGCGTAAGCAGAAATCGCCCGAAATTGCCACGGCCCTGCACCTCAATGCAACAGCACGCGCGGTTCGGTAACCAGCCGCAGGTCAAGCCGGCTCACCAGATCCGCGCGCAGCCGCTCGGCCTCGTCGATGCCCGCAAGTCTCTGCTTCATCGTCGTCTCGTTCGAGCCGAGCAAGACGATGCCGCCGATGATGAGGATGGCCGCAACCATCAGCGAGAGGGCATCCCGGCCGATTGCGCCGAATAACAGCGAGCCCAGCAGCACGCATCCAAGGGCGATGGCGACCTTCGCGGCGACCGCGATCTTGCGGCAGCGCGCGACCGAGTCCGACAGCCGCTCGATCTCGGCTTCAAGCCGGTCGATCTGCTCACGCATCGTGCCGTCAGTCATGGCAAGCTCTAGGCGCGGATCCATGTCTCCGAGAAGGCCAGGAACGCCGTGCTGATCTTCTGGCCTGCCATTTCGCGCGGCACGGGCTTGCCCGGACGCGTCTTGCCATTCACCGTCACGGTCGCGTCAGCGCAGGGCACGAACGTGCTCGGCATGTGGTGCTTGCCGGTGGCCGATAGCGCCGGCGGCAACGCGAAGCAGAATGCCTTGCCGAGGCCGCTCCAGGTGAGCTGAACGGTGAGGTCGCCCGCCTTCACGGTCTCGGTGTAGGTGCTTGCCGCATCGCCCGCGGTCGCCACGCTGTCGAGCGGACGGTAGACGAGGCCGCGCAGGCCGGGCGTATCCTTCCAGGCGCCGAAAGACGCCACAAAGTCCGCAGCCAGGTAGCGGGCGAGCTTCTCGTTGTCGGTGAAGCAGAAGTTCCCGCGTTCGGCCGGCGGATTGGCATCCTGCGGCGACATCGCCAGCATCAGCGCGTGCCCGCGCCCGAACGGCGAGAGCACGACGCGAAAGAAGCTCGCCGCCGTGACGAACGGGCCGTCCGGCGCTTCCTTCAGCGAGATGCCGGGATTTTCGCCGGACCACTCGACGGTGCCGGGAAAGTTGATCGCGTCCGCCATTGGGCTGCTCCTGATGCCAGTGCGTCGGGCGGACTGGCGAAGTGTCATCCGCCATTCTGCCGTACGGGGGGCGCAATACGCTTCGTTAATCCGCCCTACGCACCAATATAGGACCGGTCGTAGGGCGCAATAAGCGGAGCGCGGCGAGCGCATTGCGCCGCCTGATGAACGAGCGACGCGGCGGCGACACGGCGCAATGCGCTGCGCTTATGGCGCCCTACAGGTTCCAAAATCCGGTCGCGCCGCGGTTCCGCCGAGCCGCCGTGCCGCCTCAATCCCTCCCTAGATGAGGCGCGCTCCGGCTGGGGATCGATTTGCTCACACGACTGGCCATCACGCTCTCGCTCGGCGCCGCCGCATGTCTCGCGCTCGCGGCCGGGGTCAGCATGCCCGAAGGCCTTCGTGCGGCGCGCACCATCGCGGCGGCGGACGATCCGGTCCGGCTCTCCGAGCTGGCGCTGGACGGACATTTCGATGCAACGATTGCGGCGCACGAGATCGAGGCAGCGCTCGGCGGCGGTGACGTCGAGCTGGCGCGCAGCTTTCTCGATCTGGCCGCCGAGCGGGGCGTCAAAGTGGCGCCTGCGCTGGTCGCAAAAACCGAGGCCGCGGAACGCGATGGCGCCATGGCTTCGAGCAAGGCGCTAAGCTTTGCGCGCGGGTTCGTCACGGGCAAGCCGGAGGACGTCGCGAGCGCCGCCGGCATGCTGACTGGCGATCTGTTCGTGTTCGGCGACATCCGCGATGTCGTGCGCGAGGGCTGGCACGGCCTGCGCGGCGAGGAGGTCGATCCGCTGGTGCTCGGCCTTGCCGGCACCGGTATCGCGGTCACCGCCGGTCTCTACGTCAGTGCCGGGCTCGCGGCGCCCGTCCGCGCCGGGGTCTCGGTCGCGAAAGCGGCGCGGCGCGGCGGCCACATGGGTGCGCCGTTGATGCGCCTGCTCAAGGTCGAGAAGCGCGAAGGGCTCCTCCAGTTCGTCAGCGATCTCGGCAAGGTGCAGCAGCGCACCGGCCTGCGCGGGACGCTCGACGCCTTGAAGATCGCCGAACATCCGAAGGATGCTGCCAGGCTGGCCGCGCTGGCGGCCGCGAAAGGGGGCAAGACCCGGGCGATCGTCAAGCTGCTCGGGCGCGGCGCGATTTTCCTCACCACGTCGATGGTTACGCTGGCGTCGTGGATCTTCTGGGCGCTGCTCAATCTGCTGGCGCTCTGCGCGGCGGCCAAGCGCACGGTCGAGGGCATGACTTTGCGCCACTGCGAGTGGCAGCGGGTGCGTTGCCTGCGCTTGGCAGCCTCGGCTCAGGCGGCTTAATACATTCCCCTGCTCGTCCCCGCGAAAGCGGGGACCCAGTTCTTGGCCCTGGATTCCCGCTTGCGCGGGAATGAGCGGAGAATGCTTCAACGCCGGTGAATCAAACTCCAGGAATCATGCCGACATTCAGGAACGGAGACGTCGAGATCGCCTATCTCGACGAAGGCGAGGGCGATCCGATCGTCCTCGTGCACGGCTTTGCCTCCAACAAGGAGGTGAACTGGGTGCTGCCGGGCTGGACCGCGACCTTGCGGCGCGACGGCCGCCGCGTCATCGCGCTCGACAATCGCGGCCACGGCCAGTCGGCCAAGTTGTACGATCCCGCCGCCTATCACACCGACATCATGGCAAGCGACGTTGCGGCGCTGATGGGGCACCTGAGCCTGCCGCGCGCGGACCTGATGGGCTATTCGCTCGGTGCGCGCATCTGCGCGGTGCTCGCCGCGCGGCGCCCGGAACTGACGCGTGCGCTGATCCTCGGCGGCGCCGGCATCAACCTGATCGCGACCGCAGGCCTGAGCGACGGGATCGCCGAATCGCTCGAAGCACCCACGCTCGACGACGTCACCGACCCGCTCGGCAAGCGCTTCCGTGCCTTCGCCGAGCAGACCCGCTCCGACCTGAAGGCGCTCGCCGCCTGCCTGCGCGGCTCGCGCCAGCGGATGCGCGTCGAGGACATCCGCAGCATTCGCGCGCCGACGCTGATCGCGGTCGGCAGCAAGGACGACATCACCGGTTCGCCGCACGAGCTCGCCGCGCTGATGCCGAATGCGCGCGCGCTCGACATTCCGAACCGCGATCACATGCTGGCGGTCGGCGACAAGGTATTCAAAGAGGCCGCGCTCGAATTCCTGCAGCAGCGGCCATGAGGCGTCTGCAGCCTGCCACCGCGATGCTCACGGGCGCGGCCGGCAACCGGCTGGTCGCCGACGTCTACGGCGATGCCGGCCAGCCGGTGCTGCTGCTGCACGGCGGCGGACAGACGCGGCACGCCTGGCGCCACACCGCCGAGCATCTGGCGCGTGCGGGTGCGCTTGCCTATGCGCTCGATCAGCGCGGCCATGGCGACAGCGAGTGGGTCGCGGACGGGCATTACGCTTTCAGCGATTTCGCGGCCGATGCGGCCGCGGTCGCCACGACGCTGGCGCAGCGCGCCGGCAAGCGCCCGATCGCGATCGGCGCCTCGCTCGGCGGCGTCGCGTCGCTGCTCGCCGAAGGGCACGCGGAGCGCAGCGGTGCGGCGCCGGTGTTCGCCGCGGTCGTGCTGGTCGACATCACGCCGCGCGTCGACCAGGCGGGCGTGCAGAAGATCCAGGGTTTCATGCGCGCGCGCGCCGCCGACGCCTTTGCCGACATTGCCGATGCCGCCGATGCCGTCGCCGCCTATCTCCCGCACCGCCCCCGCCCGCGCTCGCACGAAGGTCTGCGCAAGAACCTGCGGCTGCACCCCGACGGGCGCTGGCGCTGGCATTGGGACCCGCGCGTGCTGAGCGGCGAGCGGTCGTTCGCGAGCGACCATCACGCGCTCGAGGCCGCGCTGATCGATGCCGCGAAGGCGATCACCATTCCGGCGCTGCTGGTGCGCGGCGGCTCATCCGAACTGGTGCACGAGGCGCATGTGCGCGAATTTCTCGAATTGGTGCCGCATGCCGACTACATCGACGTCGCCGACGCCCGCCACATGGTCGCGGGCGACGCGAACGACAGCTTTTCCGACGCGGTGCTGGATTTCGTGGGGAAGCTGGAGGCGGGGTAGACCTGCTCCGATCATGCCCGCGAAAGCGGGCATCCAGGGCCAAGAATCAAGAATGAACTGGGTCCCCGCTTTCGCGGGACGAGCGGAAAGCGATCTTCATAACAAAGTCTGCTGCTTCCAATCATTTACTCTGATGCCTCGGCCACCTTGAGGGACTAAAAATCCGGCCCCACCTGTGGTAAACACCGCACGCAGGGAGACACCCATGGCCCAGCAGCAGCTCAAACCGCACCGCCTCGATAACGTCGATCCGGTCTGGCAGCGCATTCGCGACGAGGCCGAGGAAGTGGTGCGGCGCGAGCCCGAGCTTGCAAGCTTCATCTATTCCTCGATCCTGCATCACGACAAGTTCGAGCATGCGGTCGTGCACCGCATCGCCGAACGGCTCGACCATCCGGACGTGTCGGGCGAGCTGATCCGCCAGGCTTATGCCGACGCGCTGGAGGACGATCCCTCGATCGGCGACGCGTTCCGCACCGACATCATGGCGACGGTCGACCGCGATCCGGCGGCGCACCGCTTCATCGACCCGCTGCTCTACTTCAAAGGCTTCCACGCGATCCAGACGCATCGGCTCGCGCACTGGCTCTGGAACAAGGGCCGCAAGGATTTTGCGCTTTATCTGCAGAGCCGCTCGTCGGCGGTGTTTGCGACCGACATCAATCCGAACGCGCGCATCGGGCGCGGCATCTTCCTCGATCACGCGACCGGCCTTGTCGTCGGCGAGACCGCGGTGATCGACGACGACGTGTCGATCCTGCACGACGTAACGCTCGGCGGCACCGGCAAGGAGAACGAGGACCGCCATCCCAAGATCCGCCGCGGGGTGATGATCGGGGCGGGCGCCAAGATCCTCGGCAATATCGAGGTCGGGCACTGCGCGCGCATCGCGGCGGGCTCGGTGGTGCTGAAAGCGGTGCCGCACAACACCACGGTCGCCGGGGTGCCGGCCAAGGTCGTCGGCGAAGCCGGCTGCGCGGAACCCTCCCGCGCCATGGACCAGATGCTGTACGATCTGGGCCCGTAGGGTCTGAAATAAGCCTTCATTTGTGCTAGGCCTGAGCGGTGCCGCTCGTCCCCACGAAAGCGGGGACCCAGTGCTTCGGCCAAGAGCTGGATGCCCGCGTTCGCGGGCATGAGCGGAGCGGGTCAGACCGGGAGAATTGCGTGGACGTCGCCGAGATCAGCAAGCTCGATAATTACCTCAAGCGCCTGTTCGGCTCGCCCCGCATCCGCGTGGTGCCGCGCCCGCAGCGCGACGACTACGCCGAAGTGCTGCTCGGCGAGGAGCCGTTCGGCCGCATCGTGGTGGACGACGAGGACGACGAGCGCTCATACAATTTCGAAAAATCGATCACCCTGCCCGATGCCAAGGTGACCCGGCTCGACAACGAGACCATCGCGAGGGTCAACGCTTATCTGAAGCAGCAGCTCGGCGCCAAGTTCGTTTTGCACAAGCGGCCCACCAAGACCGACTCAGCCGACCTACATGCGGGCGACGAGTTCGTCGGTGTGGTGTTCGTCGACGACGGCGGCGTCGCGCTCGAGATGGCGATCCTCGAGCAGGATCTGGAGCCGTAGTTCCTTCACCGCCGCTCCCCACTGCCGCCGCATTCCCCGCAATGATGCATCGCGCCAACCCGGGGAGGCGCGGCATGAAGATTATCGTCGCAGTTTGCGCCATCGCGCTGACGCTCGCGCCGTCGCAGGTTCGCGCGCAGGAGCGGGCCGGAAGTGCCGCGATCGGCGCGGTATCCGGCGCGGTCGTGCTCGGGCCGGTCGGTGCGGTCGCAGGCGCGGTGATCGGCTATGCGGCAGGCCCGGAGATCGCGCGATCGTGGCGCGCGAGCCGCAGCAACCCGCCGCGCCATCGCGTCGCCAGGCGGGCGCGTCTTGCCCAAAAACAGCGTCCATCCGATTCCGCGCCCGGCGAGGTCACGCCGGCGCCGCCCGCCCCTGGCGTCGGCGGACCGCCGGCTCAAGGGTTCGAGTAGCTCACGCGCCGGGCTTCAGCCTCGCCAGCAGCGTGTCGATCCCGGCGTTCATCGCGCGCCAACCGGTCAGCCAGTCGCTCGGAAACCGCAGCGTGAGGTCCGCGCCCTCGATGCGCCGCTCGTAGAGGCACATGCCCGGCGTGCCGGCGCCGCCGGGACGCGAGCAGCGCACGACGAAGCCCGGCTGCGCGGCGGGATCGAAGTACAGGTCCTCACCCTGATAGGGCGTGCCGTCGCGGAACGAGATCACCTTCAAGCCGTCCGGCCCATCGAATTGCGTGTCGGCAAGATAGCGCGGATAGATCGACTTCACCCGCTCGGCCGGACTAAGTGCGATCGAGGGCGGCTGGATCGTGATGAACAGCCGGTCGATCGGCGGCACTGCTTCGCTCGGCGCGGGCTTCGCGGTCGGATCGGGGACGCCAAGCGATGGCCACAGGAAGGCGAGGTCGACGCGCTCCTGCGCGCCGGGATGGCGCTGCATCGGCACGCGGATCGCGGCCGGCGGCAGGTTGAACAGCACGCCGCCGACCGTGACCGGCAGCGACGGCGCATCGGGCGCAACCGCGGTGCCCGGCCAGCGCGGCCACAGCACCAGCGCAACGAACGCGGCGGCAAACACGATCAGCGCGACCAAAGTGATCAGCGCGAACAGCAGGCCCGCAGAGGTGCTGCGCTTCTTGGCGGTGGCCGCGTGCTGCTTGGCAATTGCAGTCATAATCGATCTTTTGAGCATGAACCTGGCCGAAAGCCGGTTCCCATCCCGGATCAAGTCCGGGACGGCTTTTTCGGGGACCATGCGGCTCTCGAATCGCGGCCAGTATGCCACGCGCCCGACTCGGTGTTGCCAGGCGGAATTTTCCCCCCGTTTACCCTTTATTAAGGATCCGCTGGCGCAGCGCGCGGCGATCTGGAAAGCTCCGGGCGCGCATCAGTTGGTACCGCGTCAATGTCGCCCGAGTCACTCCAGTCGCTCATCGTGCTGCTCATCGGCTTTGCGGTCGCGGGCTCGCTTGCGACCGGCTATCAGCTGGTCACCGAGCAGCCGTTGAGCTTCCGCCTGCTCAACGGCGGTGCGCAGCTCATGACGTTGCTCGCAATCCCGGTGCTCACCTTCGCGGCGCCGTTCGTGATCATGCGCAACATCATCCGCGGCAGCCGCATCGAGCGCCGCCGCTTCGAGTTCGTCATGCTGGCGACCGCGCTCGCGGGCTTCTGGAGTCTGATGTCCGGCACCGTGGTGGTCACGGCGTTCAGGGCATTCTCGCTGCTTTTCGCCTGACGCCAGACGTGGCAGTTTCCGTCTCCGCACAGGAGACCTGCATGGCGATCTATTCTCTCGACGGACAAGCTCCCGACCTTCCCGCCGACGGCCGCTACTGGATCGCCGAAACCGCGGTCGCGATCGGGCGCGTGCGGCTGAAACAGGATGCCAGCATCTGGTGGGGCTCGGTGCTGCGCGGCGACAACGAGTGGATCGAGCTCGGCGAGCGCTCCAACATCCAGGAGAGCTGCACCCTGCACACCGACATGGGCTTTCCGCTGACGATCGGGCCGGACTGCACCATCGGCCATAACGTGGTGCTGCACGGCTGCACCATCGCGCAGGGCAGCCTGATCGGCATGGGTGCGATCGTGCTCAACGGCGCAAAGATCGGCATGCACTCGCTGGTCGGCGCCGGCGCGCTCGTCACCGAGGGCAAGGAATTTCCCGACAATTCGCTGATCGTGGGCGCGCCCGCGCGCGCGGTCCGCACGCTCGACGAGAAGGCCGCGAAGTCGGTGTCGTTCGCCGCCGAGTGGTACGTGAAGCGGTGGAATCAGTATGCCAAGGGGCTGAAGCGGGTGGGGTGAGGAACATCGGGATCGTAGGGCGCAAGTAAGTGGAGCGCAGCGAAACGCATTGCGCCGCGATCAAAACGACGGCGCTGCTGCCGACGAGCGGCGCAATGCGCTCCGCTTATTGCGCCCTACGCCTCTCGACTAAAAAGTTGCGGCCGACCGTGGGGGACGGTCGGCCGCGCGCGAGCCCGGTCTGGGGACGGGGAGGGGTGGGGACGTGACCGGGTCGCGAACTCTGGATTCCTTTTGTCTCGGCGCGATGACGTTTCAGCGCGATGGCGATGACGCTGTCGCAACGGTCGGGCGCGGGTCGCCGAGCGCGACCCAGCGATTGGGATCGGTCTGCGACTGCCGCTTGACGTAGTGGTAGGCGGTCTCCGACCAGAGCAGGATGCGCTCTTCCTGGTTGTCGAGGATGAACTCGCCCTTGTCGGTCTTGACCGTGAGCACGGCGTGGCCGTTGCCGTTCCGCTCGCGCACCACGGTGATCAGCAGCGCGCCGCGCGGCCAGCCGGCTTCCATCAGCATGCGGCGCTTGAGCAAGACGTAGTCTTCGCAGTCGCCGTAGCCGTCGTCCGGGTAGGACCATTTCTCGACCACACCCCAATGCTCGAGGTCGGTCATCGGCTGGACGTTCGTGTTCACCCATTTGTTGATACGGACGAGATCGGCCCAGGCCTTGCTGCTCAGAACCACATCGCGCGCAGCCATCGGCGCCACCTTGCAGTCGACCGGCTGCTCGGCGCAGAACTCAACCCAGCCGACCGGCGGGCGCGTGGAATCGCCTGTCGAGATGAACATGAGCTCGCTGGTGGCGGCCCGCGAGGTGACCGCCACGGCAAGGGCGGCGCCCAAGCCGAAGGCAAGCATCCTCGTGTATCCGTAAGTCATCAGTAGCCCCCTCCGCCGTGTCGGGACTACTTGTGGCAGAAAGCCTTTGGTGTGCCGCTAATTTGCCACAATCAATTCGAAGTAATTCCAAATCAAATACGACGCGAATACTTGGATAAGTTGAGACAAATTTGAGTAAAATTCTACAAGACTCAGTTTGAATAAAATTGTCTGCATTCATGCAGAAAATGCCGCCGATAGGGCGCGCAGGCGGCCGGCGCGCCCGCGGGTTAACCGCGCCCGCACTGCGCGCGCGGCGTGCCTCGCGGGGCGAATGTGTCCGAAGGGATGGGAAAGGCTCGAAACGCGGCGCGACTCTCAGCCGCGCGTTTACGGACCGGTGACGTTCTCTTCGAGAAAGTCCGGGTGCTGCATGCGGGTGAACTCGACCGCGAACCCGCCTTCGATGTGACGCACCACGCGGCTCGGCGTCTTGCCGAGCGTGATCAGGGTGCCGGCCTCCGGGACCTGGTCGCAGGCAATCGCCGCGCCCGAGAGCGACATGTCGACGATGCGGCATAACACGGCCGTGCCGTCCGGCAGCACCATGGTGGAGCGCGGATTGCGCGGCACGATGCGGTCGTGACGGCGATCCTCCGGCAGCTCGAGGATCTGGCGGTTGGCGAGCCAGGTCAGCTGTGCGGCGAGCTTGTCGCGCTTGCGCGCCGTCGCGGCGATCGACATCGCAAAGCCGTTCGGCAGCACGCGGATAACCGTGCCCTCGAGCCGGCCGACGTGATCGATATAGGCGACGATGCGCTCGCCCGCCTTGCCGCTCACCGGACCGATGATCGCCATGCCGCCGGGCGACATGTCGAGCACCTGACAGGGGAATTCGCGCCGGTCGGCCAGCATGTAGCGGCCGAGCAAGTTCACCCGCACGCGCTGGAAGCGGCGCTGCTCCTCTTTCAAAGGAAGAACGTCGAGTATTTTCTCGAGCACGGCCACGCGTGATCTCCGCCGCATTCCACACTGGCGGCGCAAAAGCCTAAGCCTTGCATAGTTAAGGCTTTGTTAGTGGACCGTGCCTTCGCAGGTCAGGCGCGGCCGCCTTCGTGCACCGTGAAGATGGCGCGGCGGGACGCGCCGGCGGCGAGCCTTGCGGAGCCGAGCGTTTCCAGCGCCGGATCGAGGTGGCGCACGGTGCCGAGCGTCAGCGCGCCGAGCTGCGAGGTGCCGAGCCAGAACGGCGCGGCGAGCGGACTGAGCGCGCCGATCATCCGCGCGTGGGTACTGCCACGATGCGCGAGCGGAAGAAGGATCAGCTCCAGATCCTGCGGCAAGCCCTCGCCGGTGCGCCCCTTTGCGGCTGCGACCACGCCGGTCGCCTCGTCGGCAACCACGGCGACGAGCTGCGCAAGCGGTGCGCGCGTCTCCTCGTCCCACAGATCGAGGAACGACTCGTTCTTCAGTTCGCGTCCGAACAGCGCGCATACGCGCGTTCCCGCGAGGCGGAACGGATGACCGGTGCGCCGATCGAACTCAAGAACGAAGACGTCGCCGAGCACGCGGCGGATGGCGCCCGGCTCGATCTCGCCGCGTTCCGGCGCGGCCCGCGTGCCGCGCCGTGCAGTCCAGTAGCCAAACAGCTCGCGGCTTGACGCCTGCTTCATGTCGTCCTCCACACCGCGTCGTCCCGGATTGCGCCTGCGCCGTCCCCTTTCAGGACAGCGCCGGGCGCGTGGCCGATGCGTTGCGGGGGAATGAGCAGGGCGTGTGCCGCACAAGGCGGCAGACGGTGAATCTGCGGCGCCCACCGCGGTTAGGGTTATTTCCGCGATCGCGTTGGCAGGCGGATGCGGTGCGCTTAAGGTCGCGGCGATCCACACCGCCACATGGCTGTCGGCGGAAACGTTTTGGCTCCAGGGGAGGCGTGCGGACGTGACGGGTTAACCTTCACCCGACGCCATGCTGGAAGGGAGGGCCGAGTGCCCTCCCTTTTTTTGTCGGCTTGCCGCGCCGGACCGCGCGGCCTATGTCACCCCGGCGCCCGACAGGTGGATTGCTTGCGAACCTCCGAACCGATCTTCAACGTGCCCACCGTCGTGACCGCGACGATCGCGGTGCTCGTGATCATCCATGCACTGCGCACCTGGGTGCTGACGCCGGAGCAGGATATCCAGCTCCTGCTGTTGTTCTCGTTCATCCCGGCGCGCTACGACGCGACCGTGCTGGCGCAGGGCGCGGTGCCGGGAGGGCTCGGTGCGGAAATCTGGACCTTCGTGACCTATGCGCTGATTCACGGCGACTGGACGCATCTCGGGCTCAATAGTGTTTGGCTGCTCGCGTTCGGCACGCCGGTCGCGCGCCGCTTCGGCGCGGCACGTTATCTCGCGTTCTTTGCCGTCACGTCGGCCGCGGGCGCGGCCGCGCATCTCGCGACCCACAGCAACGCGTTCGTGCCGATGGTGGGAGCGTCGGCCTCGATCTCGGGCTTCATGGCCGCGGCGATGCGCTTTGCGTTCCAGCGTTCCGGCCCGCTCGGATTGCTCGGGCGCGACGATGCCGCCTACCGCGTGCCGGCACTGCCGCTCACCGCGGTGCTGCGCGATCCGCGCGTGCTGGCCTTTCTCGGCGTCTGGTTCGCGCTCAATCTCCTGTTCGGCATCGGCTCGCTGTCACTCGACGGCGGCGAGCAGGCGATCGCCTGGCAGGCGCATATCGGCGGCTTCCTCGCCGGGCTGCTTGCCTTTCCGCTGTTTGATCCGGTCAAGGCGCAGCCCGCCGGGGCGGCATCCGAGCCCGATCAGCCGACGCTGCACTAGAATCCTTCCTTCCGCTCGTCCCCGCGAAAGCAGGGACCCGGCCGCTGACCCCGGATTCCCGCTTGCGCGGGAATGAGCGGAGAGTGCGTCGCTCAAAGGCGACCTTGCCGCGGCCACCATTCGGGCCTACCTTTTGAGTCACGGCGCCAGGCAGCGAACGTTGAAGCGTTCGTCGGGGCGTTCTGAAGGTTCGGGGGCGACGAACGTTTGGCGTTGCTGCATGAGCGCTTCCCAAGGAGGTGCCCATGACGGTCAAAGCAATCCTGTCGCGCAAGGGCGGCGACGTTGTCACCATCGCGCCGACCGCCACGCTTTCGGCGGCGGTCAAGCTGCTCGCAGCGCGCCGCATCGGCGCAATCGTTGTCACCGGGCCTGAGAACCGCGTTGCCGGCATTCTGTCCGAGCGCGATATCGTGCGCACGCTGGCCGAGCGTGGACACCCGGCACTCGACGACAATGTCGCCGCCGTGATGACGCGCAAGGTCACCACCTGCACCGAGGCCGACACGGTCGCCTTCATCATGGAGCGCATGACGGAAGGCAAGTTCCGCCATCTTCCCGTCGTGGAGCAGGGCAGGCTGGTCGGCGTCATCTCGATCGGCGACGTGGTGAAATACCGTGTCGAGGAGATCGAGGGCGAGAGCAACGCGCTGCGCGAGTACATCGCGACGGCGTGATTGCTGTGTGTCCCGGGCGCAGCGCAGCATGAAATGATGCGCTGCTGAACCGGGACCGTTGAGAACTCCGAGTTTGTGCGCTCCCGTATCTGCGAAGCAGCACCATCAGGCCGCTACGCGGCTTAGAACGCCGACGCGCTGCGTCGGCTACGGTGCTGCGTCGCCTACCGGACACCAGTCACGCCAGCGCGGCCACGATATCGTCGAACGGCTCGAGCGCTTTTTCGGCCGCGTCCGCGCCGATGGCGATGGCTTCCTCGGCGCGGTGGAAGTCGAACAATCCGATGCGGCCGATGCGCGGGCTGATCAGCACGTCGGGCGGATCGCCGGCCAGCCGCGCGCGCGTGATGCGGTCCTGCATCACGTTGAACGCCTCGACCATCACGCTGGAAAGGCCGGGGCGCGATGGGGTGCCGAGGAAACGGCGCTTGGCCGACTTCTCGGCGCCGAAGCGGCCAAGCAGGCCGCGGTTTGCGACTTCTTCTTCCAGCGGGGGTTCGGGGTCCGGGTCGGCGCCGTGATCGTGGATCGTGGTGCCGCGTCCGAACATGTCGGTGTTGACGTTGACGGCGATCACCACGCGCGCGCCGAGCGCGCGTGCGACCGACACCGGCACCGGATTGACCAGCGCGCCATCCATCAGCCAGCGTTGGCCGACCTGCACCGCGGGGAAGATGCCGGGCAGCGCATAGGACGCGCGCACGGCTTCGGCGACCCGCCCCCGCGTGATCCAGATTTCGTGACCGGTGCCGATCTCGGTCGCGATCGCGCCGAAGCGGATCGGCAGCTCTTCGATCTTGGTGTCGCCCAGTGCCGCGCTCAGCTTCTCGGCGAGACGTCCGCCGCTGAGCAGGCCCGTGCCGCTGAAGTTCACGTCGAGATAGGACAGTATGCGGCGGCGCGTGAGGCCGAGCCCCCATTGCTCGATATCGTCGAGCTTGCCGGCCGCGTAGCAGGCGCCGACGATCGCGCCGAACGAGGTGCCCGCGATGATGTCGGGGGTGTAGCCGCGCGTGATCAGCGTACGGATGACGCCGATATGGGCAAAGCCGCGCGCCGCGCCGCCGCCGAGGGCCAATCCGATGGTCGGGCGCTGTGAGCTGGGCGCAGCCACGTCAATCGTCCCCAGCGCCTGGTCGCCGTTCTGCCCGTTGCGCCGGAGAAAGTGAAACACCGCACGGTCCTTTCATGCCGGCAATCGTCCGCCCGCGCCTCGCGGCGCGCAAACCTTTCGCGCTGTTATGGTGAAAAAAGCAGCGGCGAGACTGGCCTGGCGGGAGGCTAACGCGCGTTTGGAACCCAAGTTCCATCTCGCTCAAGCCTTTGCGGGCTCCGCAGTACGCGGCTGCGCGGCCGGATCGCTGACGCTGGTCGGGCGCCGCATCGTGAAGCTCTCGGTCACCACCGAGTAATCGTGATAGCCGCCGCGCGCGATCGGCTTCATCGCTGCCGTGTCGAGCAGACCGTTGCGGATGTAGCGCTCGTCGATGTGCACGCCGACGACGCGTCCGAACACGACCCAGCCATCGACCGGCCGGCCGTCGAGATCGTTGAGCGCGACGGTCTGCAGCCACTTGCATTCGAGCGCGCACGGCGCTTCGGCGACGCGCGGCGGCTTGACGAGGCGGCACGGCGCGGGCGTGAGGCCCGCTTCGGTCAGCTCATTCATGCCGCGCGGGTAGGGCGCCGAGGTCTGATTCATCTGGTCGCGCAGATCCCAGGTCGCGAGGTTGCAGACGAACTCTTTTGTCTCTTCCACGAACGCGAGCGAGTCCTTGTGGCCCTCGGAGGCGAACATCACCATCGGCGGCCTGGAATGCACGCCGTTGAAGTAGGAGTAGGGGGCGAGATTGATCGCGCCGCTGGCGCTCATCGAGGTGATCCAGCCGATCGGACGCGGCGCGACGATCGCCTTGAATGGATCGTGCGGCAGGCCGTGGTCGTTTTTCTCGGTCGTGTAGAACATGAGCGATAAACCCTAACTGCCGAAATGCGTGACGATTTCTTCGAGCGGCGGACGGGGGCGATCGTCCGGCGGCTTGACCGGCCGGCCGATGTGCACGAAGCCGGCGATCTTTTCGCTTGCGCCGATGCCGAGCGCGTCGAGCACACGGCGGTCGTAGGCGTACCACTCGGTGATCCAGTTCGCCGCGAAGCCGAGGGCATGAGCGGCGGTGACGAGATTCATTGCGGCAGCACCGGCCGAGAGCACCTGCTCCCATTCGGGGATCTTCACATGCGGCGCCGCGCGGCTGACCACGGCGATCACCAGCGGGGCGCGGGCGAGACGATTGCGCTCGAACGCGAGCTGGTCGCCGGTCGCCGCGGGATGATCAGCCTTGAACATGCGCTCGATCGCCTCGCCGGCTTTGAGCCGGGCGTCGCCGTGGAACACGATGAAGCGCCACGGCGTGAGCTTGCCATGATCAGGCACGCGCGCGGCAACCGTCAAAAGCGTGTCGAGCTCGGCCGCAGCGGGGCCCGGGCCCGTCAACTCGATCGGTTTTACCGACCGTCTGGTCTTGAGCAGGTCGATCGCGTCGGGCATTCGGCACTCCGCAGTCATTTGCGCGTATCACGCCCCCGAAGTCATGACAAACAACGGTGAACGGCTTGAATTCGCCAGATTTTCGGCGGTAAAGGGGGGGCAATGACCGGCATTCGCACCGTCCCCGCGCCATGGGGCCGCCCCTTCATGGCGGCGCTGGTCGTGGCATGCGCGCAGATGATCGCGCCGCACGCTGACGCGCAGACCCCGCCGCCCGGATTCGACTCCATTCCACGTCCGCCCGGCTCGATCGGGCCGAGCCAGAACCTGATGCCGCCCGGCAGCTCGTCAGGCGTGCTCGCCCCCCAGACGCCGGCAAGTCCGCTGCAACTGGCACCGCCATCAGCACAGCCGGTCGCGCTGCCGCCGGCACCTCCCGCACCCCCGCCAGCCGCGACCGTGACGCCCAGCGTGCCAATGGTGCCGGCGGGGCAGGTCGCGCTGATGGTCAATGCGCGCTTCGGCAAGGAGCCGCCTGCGATCACCGGCGGGCTGCATTGGCGCGTGTATGCCGACAGGCCGGATGCGAGCGGTATTTTCCGCCTGCTGCGCGAGGAGCGCGCGGCGGCGCCGATCTTCGTGCTGCCGCCCGGCGGCTATGTGGTGCATGTCGGCTTCGGGCTCGCGACTGCGGCGAAGAAGGTGCAGCTTCGCTCCGAAACGGTGCGCGAGACATTCGAACTGGTTGCCGGCGGTGCGCGGTTCGAAGGTCGCGTCGGCGACAGCCGCATCCCGGCCGGCCAGATCACCTTCGACATTTTCCGCGGCAGCCAGTTCGAGGGCGAGGACAAGCGCCCCCTTGCGTCCGGTGTGGCTAGCACCGACGTCCTGCTGCTGCCCGAGGGCACCTATCACGTCGTGTCGAACTACGGCGACAGCAACGCCACGGTTCGCTCCGACATCCGCGTGCAGGCCGGCAAGCTGACCGACGTGGTGGTCAACCACCGCGCCGCGGTGATTACGCTCAAGCTCGTCAACGAGCGCGGCGGCGAGGCCCTCGCCAATACCCAGTGGTCGGTGCTCACGCCCGGCGGCGACGTCGTGAAGGAGGCGACCGGCGCCTTTCCCAAGGTGATTTTGGCCGAAGGTGAGTATTCGGTGGTCGCGCGCAACGAAGGCAAGGTCTACAACGGAAAATTCAAGGTGGAACCAGGCTTCGACCGGGAAATTGAAGTCCTGTCCCGCTAGTTTTCCGCCTCTCGGCGGCGTTGCCGCACCACCTGTATTCATCAAACATCGCAATCCGGAGCGCGAATTGTTCATCGACGCCGTGACCTTGCCTTCCAGAGCGATCCTGCTTGACGTGGACGGCACCATCCTCGATCTCGCGCCGACGCCGCTGGAGGTGGTGGTGCCGCCGGACCTGACGGTGGCGCTGGAGCGCCTGAGCAAGCGGGTCGGGGGTGCGCTGGCCTTCGTCAGCGGCCGGCCGCTCGCCGAACTCGATTTGTTTTTCACGCCGCTGAAGCTCCCGAGCATCGCGGTTCACGGCGCCGAATTGCGCCTCGGCGACGGCACCGTGCGGCGCTCGACCACCTTCCTCGATCCGGCGCTCAAGGCCGAGCTTGCCAGCATTGCGGACGACAAGCCGGGCGTGGTGATTGAGGATAAGGGCTATTCGATTGCCGTACACTATCGCCTCGCGCCGCATCTCGGGCATGAGGTGCGCGACGAGGTGAGCGCGGTTTGCGCACGCTTTACCTCGGCGCGGCTGGAAATCCTGCCCGGCAAGTCGGTGGTCGAGGTGAAACAGCCTTCGTTCAACAAGGGCACCGCGGTGCGCGACCTGATGCAGCACGAGCCTTTCAAGGGTCGCAAGCCGATCTTCATCGGCGATGACGTGACCGATGAAGCCGCGTTCGAGGTAATGCCTGAATTCGACGGGACCGGCTTCTCGGTCGGCCGTCACGTTGAGGGTATTGCCGGCACATTCGAGACGCCGACCGACGTACGGCGCTGGATCGCCGAGATGGTCCGGGGCGGCAGGGAGAAGCGATGAACGTCCACCAACCGAAAGCCGAGATCGCCGCAGCCCAGCAGAACCTCGATCTCGCGGTGATCGGCAACGGCCGCACGCTCGCGCTGGTCAATCCGCTGGCGCGGATCGTGTGGTGGTGCTTCCCGCGCTATGACAGCGATCCGGTGTTCTGCCGCCTGCTCGCCGGCGACGAGGAGAAGGGGTTCACCGACGTCGTGCTCGACGGCTTCGTGTCGGCGCACTCCGAATACGTACGCAACACCGCGATGGTCAGCACCGTGCTGACGGATCGTCAGGGCAGCGCCGTGCGGATCACCGACTTTGCCCCGCGCTTCGAACAGTACGGGCGCATGTTCCGCCCGCCGCAGCTCATGCGCCTCATCGAGCCGATTGCCGGCCTGCCGCGCATCACGATCCGGTTCCGCCCGACCGCGGGTTACGGCCATGCCAATATGCAGCGCGCCCTGTCCAGCAACCACATCCGCTATACCGGCAGCGAGGCGATCCGCCTCACCACCGATGCGCCGCTCGCCTATATCGACCGTGAATCCCCGTTCGTGCTGTCGCGCCCGGTCAGCATGGTGTTCGGCGCCGACACGCCGTTCGAGGGCAATCTCTCGACGACTTGCCGCGAATTCGTCGACCGCACACGCGACCACTGGCAGGAATGGATCCGCCGGCTCGGCATTTCCTACGAATGGCAGGACGCGGTGATCCGTGCCGCGATCACCCTGAAAGTCTCCGCCTTCGAGGAAACCGGCGCGATCATCGCGGCGCACACCACCTCGATACCGGAGGCGCCGGGATCGGGGCGGACCTGGGATTACCGTTTCTGCTGGCTGCGCGACGCCTATTTCGTGGTGCGCTCGCTCAACCGCATCGGCGCTTCGCACACGATGGAAAACTACATCAACTACATCCTGACCATCGTGACCGGGCACAATGGCGAGCTGCAGCCGGTCTACAGCATCGTCTCGACCGATCCGATCGACGAGCAGACCGTGCCGGACCTCAAAGGCTACCGCGGCGACGGGCCGGTGCGGATCGGCAATGCGGCGGTCGCGCAGAACCAGCACGACACGTATGGCAGCGCGATCCTGGCGGCGACGCCGATGTTCTTCGACCGCCGCCTGCCGCAGATGGGCGACGAGAACCTGTTCCGCCGGCTTGAGCCGCTCGGCGAAATGGCGGCCAAGCTCGCCTTTGAGCCCGACGCCGGCATCTGGGAGTACCGCGGCCGCAAGCGCATCCATACCCACTCGGTCTCGATGTGCTGGGCGGGCTGCCAGCGGCTGGAGGCGATCGCGGCACATCTCGGGCTCGACGAGCGCGCGAACTACTGGGGGGGGCACGCGCAGCGGATCCACCGCGAGATGCTGGAAAAGGCATGGAATCCCGAGCGCCAGGCCTTCACGGCGGCGTTCGGGTCGGACGATCTCGACGCCAGCGTGCTGTTGCTGCCCGAATTGGGGGCCGTGGAGGCCGCGGACCCGCGTTTTGTCTCCACCGTCAATGCAATCGAGCGTGAACTTAAGCGCGATCTGAACGTTATGCGCTATACAAGTGCCGACGATTTCGGATTACCCGAGACGGCCTTTGTGATTTGTCGCTTCTGGCTGGTGGACGCCTTGTGGGCGATTGGCCGAAAACAGGATGCGCGTGACATGTTTACCGACGCGCTCAAGCTGCGCAACAGCTACGGGCTGATGTCGGAAGACGTGCATCCGGTGACAAACGAGCTGTGGGGCAACTTTCCGCAAACCTATTCGATGGCGGGCATCATCCTGAGCGCGATCCGGCTGTCGAAGAGCTGGGAGGACCGCTATTGGCGCGGCTCGTCGTAGTCTCCAACCGCGTTGCGGTGCCTGACGGCAAGTCCAAAGGGCGCGCAGGCGGTCTGGAAGTGGCGGTGAAGGCAGCGTTACGCCACCGCCAGGGGGTATGGTTTGGCTGGAGCGGCAAGATCGCCCGCCGGGACGAGGCGGCCGAAACCAGCACCGTGCAGCACGACAACGTCGACTACGTGGTGACCAGCCTCGGCGCCGAGGATTACAAGGAATATTACAACGGTTTTGCCAACCGGGTGCTGTGGCCGGTGCTGCATTACCGCTTCGACCAAGCCGAGTTCTCGCGCCGCGATCTTTCCGGCTACATGCGCGTCAACGAGCATTTCGCGAGCGAGCTCGACAAGCTGTTGCGGCCCGACGACATCATCTGGGTGCACGATTATCACTTGATGCCGCTCGCCAAGGCGTTGCGCGCGCGCGGCCACCGCAATCGCATCGGCTATTTCCTGCACATCCCCTGTCCGCCGCCGGAGGTGCTGACCGCGCTGCCCGGCCACGAGCGGCTGATCCCGACGCTCACCGAATACGACCTGGTCGGGTTCCAGACCGGCGACGACGCCTTCAATTTCACCCGTTACCTCACGCGCGAATGCGGGCTGCACAGCCGCGACTTCTCTTTCCCGGTCGGCGATCGCGAACTGCGCGTCGACGCCTTTCCGGTCGGCATCGAGACCGAGCACTTCGCGAAGACGGCGCGGCGCGCGATCAAGTCGCAGTTCGTGCAGAACGTGATCGGCAGCCTGAACGGCCGCGCCATGATCATCGGCGTCGACCGGCTCGATTATTCCAAGGGCCTCAACCTGCGGCTCGACGCCTACGAGCAATTCCTGAAGAATTACCCGGACTGGCGCGGCCAGGTGACCTACCTGCAGATCACGCCGAAGAGCCGCAGCGAAATTCCCGAGTATATCGAGATGGAGCGGATGGTCGGCGAGGGCGCCGGCCGCATCAACGGCGCCTACGGCGAAGCGGACTGGACGCCGATCCGCTACGTCAATCGCGCCTACAGCCGGACCGCGCTTGCCGGCTTCTATCGCGGCGCACGCGCGGGCCTGGTAACGCCGCTGCGCGACGGCATGAATCTCGTCGCCAAGGAATACATCGCCGCGCAGGATCCGGACGATCCGGGCGTGCTGATCCTGTCGCGCTTCGCCGGCGCGGCGCACGAATGCAAGGAAGCCCTGCTGGTCAACCCCTACGACACCGAGGCGGTCGCGACCGCGCTCAACCGTGCACTGGCAATGCCGCTCGAGGAGCGCCGCGAGCGCCATCACGCGATGTACGACGTCCTGCTGCACAACGACATCGCGCACTGGGCCGAGCGCTTCCTCGCGATGCTCACCCGCCCGCGCCGGCCCTCGTGGCCGTTCGGCATGGAGGCGGCGGCCGCCGAGTAGCCGTGACCGCAGCGGCCGGCCGCTTCAGCGCCGCCGTATCTTGGGCTTCACCACGATCGGCAGGCACCGGCAGGCCGGCACGGCAGCGGTTGCGAGGTTGCCGTTGGCATCGACCGTAACCATCAGCACCTTGCCCTTTTGCGCCGCCTTGCTGGCGGCGGACACGAGGCCCGGCGCCGCCAGGATGTTGGTCGCGGTGCCGAACATCATCTGATTGGCGACGGTTGCCTGGGCGTTGGCGCCGAGCGCTGCGCTGAATGGGAATCCGGCCGAGGTGTTGGCCCCGATCGCGGTGCTGTCTGCGCCGCTCGCGGTCGCGACCTCTCCGATCCCGATCGCCCGGTCTGCCAGGCCGCGTCCGGCGAATCCGATCCCGATCGCCGAGGTGCCGGTTGCGCTCGCACCCTGACCCATCGCCACCGCGCCGGTCGCACCCGCATTGGCGCCCTGGCCGACGGCTACCGCTGAGATTTCGCCGGCACTCGCTCCGGCGCCGAGCGCGGTCGCGGCATCGCCGCTCGCGTGGGCATTGATGCCGAGCGCCGTCGTGCCGGTGCCCGGCGATGCGACGGAGCCGGAGCCGCAGGCGAGGTCCAGGTTGGGGGCATTCTGAACGCAATTCGCCGGCGTGCTCGCGCCGAACACGGTCTGCGCGTCGGCCGGCAGGGCCGAACCGAGCAGCAAGACAATTCCCGCAAAGCAAAGCAGCTTGATCGAGCGCATGACGTCCTCCCTCGTGCGCGTCACGACGGTTGCATGTCGTGACGGGCTACGCTGAAGGTATAATCATGCGCCGCGTGTGACCATGGGTCACGCCGCCGCTTGCACCCGCTTCACGTCGGGCGGCACGGCCTCCGCGGCGAGGCTGCCAAGCGCGGCATCGAGCGGCATCACGGTTTGCTTTTCCGAGCCGAGTCGGCGCATCGAGACCGCCTTCGTCTCTGCCTCCTTGCGGCCGACCACGAGCAGCACCGGCACCTTGGCGAGCGAGTGTTCGCGGATCTTGTAGTTGATCTTCTCGTTGCGCAGGTCGAGATCGGCGCGCAGGCCAAGCTGCTTCGCCGCCTTGAGCACCTCGCGCGCGTAGTCGTCGGCGTCCGAAGTGATCGTCGCGATCACGATCTGCCGCGGTGCGAGCCACAGCGGGAAATGCCCGGCATGATGCTCGATCAGGATGCCGGTGAAGCGCTCGAGCGAGCCGCAGATCGCGCGATGCACCATCACGGGCTGCTTCTTCTCGCCGTGGGCGTCGATGTAGAACGCGCCGAACCGCTCCGGCAGGTTGAAGTCGACCTGCGTGGTGCCGCACTGCCAGTCGCGCCCGATCGCGTCGCGCAGCACGTATTCGAACTTCGGCCCGTAGAACGTGCCTTCGCCCGGATTGACGCCGGTCTTGATGCGGTTGCCGGATTGCCTGGCGATGCGCTCGAGCACGGTCTTCAGCACGCCCTCGGCGTGGTCCCACATCGCATCGGTGCCGACGCGTTTCTCCGGACGGGTCGCGAGCTTGATCACGATGTCGTCGGTGAAACCGAAATCCGCATAGACCGAGAGGATCAGGTCGTTGATCTTGAGGCATTCCTCGGCAAGCTGATCCTCGGTGCAGAAAATGTGCGCGTCGTCCTGCGTGAAGCCGCGCACGCGCAACAGCCCGTGCAATGCGCCGGACGGCTCGTAGCGGTGCACCATGCCGAACTCGGCGAGGCGGATGGGCAGGTCGCGGTAGCTTTTCAGCCCATGCTTGAAGATCTGCACGTGGCCGGGGCAGTTCATCGGCTTGATCGCGAACCAGCGCTTGTCTTCCGCCTCGTCGCCGGCCGACTGCGCGGCGAACATGTTCTCGCGGTACCAGCCCCAATGGCCCGAAGTCTCCCACAGCGACTTGTCGAGCATCTGCGGCGCGTTCACCTCGTCGTATTCGCCTTCGAGGCGGCGGCGCATGTAGGCGATGATGGTCTGGAACAGCGACCAGCCCTTGGCGTGCCAGAACACGACGCCGGGGCCTTCCTCCTGGAAATGAAACAGGTCGAGCTCGCGCCCGAGCTTGCGGTGGTCGCGCTTCTCGGCCTGCTCGATCTGCTTCAGGTACGCGTCGAGCTCGTCCTGTTTGGCGAACGCGGTGCCGTAGATGCGGGTGAGCATCGGATTGTTTGAATCGCCGCGCCAGTACGCGCCCGCGACTTTCATCAGCTTGAACGCATTGCCGACCTTGCCGACGCTCGTCATGTGCGGGCCGCGGCACAGGTCGAACCAGTCGCCCTGCTTGTAAATCTTGATCGACTGGTCGGCCGGGATCGCGTCGATCAGCTCGAGCTTGAAGCGCTCGCCCATCTTGCCGAAGGTCTCTTTCGCCTGCTCGCGCGACCACACTTCCTTGGTGAAGGGCCGGTCGCGCGCGACGATCTCGCGCATCTTCTTCTCGATCGCGGAGAAGTCCTCCGGCGTGAACGGCTCGTTCCTAAAGAAGTCGTAATAGAAGCCGTTCTCGATCACCGGCCCGATGGTGACCTGCGTGCCGGGAAAGAGCGATTGCACCGCCTCGGCGAGCACATGCGCGGCATCGTGCCGGATCAGTTCGAGCGCACGCGGGTCCTCGCGCGAAACGAACTCGATCTTTGCATCGTGCTCGATCGGATCGGCGAGATCGGCGAGGCGGCCGTCGAGCGCCATCGCGACCGTGCGCTTGGCGAGCGAGGGCGAGATGCCCTTCGCGATGTCGAGACCGGTGATGTTGTCGGGGTAGTCGCGGCGCGCGCCGTCGGGGAAGGTCAGGGCGATGGTTTTCGCCGAAGAGGGCGCGGCTGCGCCGCCGGCGGGGTCGGGCATGGTTCACTCCTGTTGCTCACTCCCACGAACGAGCGTGGGTAAGCGGGGAAGAGCCGTCAGATAGCAGAAAACCGCCGGCGTTCAAGCGCCGCGGGAAAATCGGCCATCGGTGAGGCGAGTCTCGACCCAAGCGGGAAATCGCTTGTGGCTCAGTGCCAACGGTGACGCGATCACAACCGGAAGAAATCGAGCGGTGGATCGTAGCGCCTTGAGGGTTTGGAGGGTTGCGCCCGCAAAAAAGTTACGCACGCGCCGGAATCCGCCCCTATCTTCCTCCGTATTACTGCTCGTGCACCCGCGCCGCTCTCATGAGGCGGTGCGGGGAGCGGGCGGGCCGGGCAAGCGGGCCGGAGATCGGGCCACGCACCCGGGGCCGAAGCGGAGCAATCCGCAAAGGCCGGTGGAGCGCCGGGAGGCGCAGCGTCCGGGCGGCGAGCCTCGCAAACTCGCCACTGCGGGACGCGCGCGCCTCGGGACGGGCCTCGCAAGCCTGTCTTCTCAGGCGCGTTCGGTGCCCGGCGTAACGCACCGGGCACCACAAGGGCGCCGTAGCGCAGCGCCCTGGCGCCTCCCGGCGCTCCATTCCCTTCGGGGGAAACGGAAACAGGGACCGGCGGGGCCCACGCCGAGTGCAACAACCGGGCGGCGGAGCGTTGGCTAAGCGCCGCCGTCATTCCGGGGCGCGCGAAGCGCGAGCCCGGAATCCATAACCGCAAGCAGGAGGGAGGTTGAAACGGAGACGGGGCGATATGGACAGTGTCGTGGTTATGGATTCCGGCCCTCGCTTCGCTCGGCCGGAATGACAGCGACCAGACGTTCGATCAATCGCGCTTATTTTTCAATCCGCTCGCGCCTGCGCCGCAATCACCGTCTCAGCGTCCGCCACGATCAGCGCATCCAACTTGGGCGAAAATGCCTTGGCCCGGCCCTCATCGCGCCAAACTAACTCACAAACATCCGCATCAAGAGAGAAGCTCAATCTCTCACCAGCGCAGTGCGGGCACACTGCGTTGCCCAGGCGCGGCGGGCACGCCGCGATCAGCGTCAGATCAACTGCGGGTTAGCGTAGCGCGTTCTGTGTGTGTTGCGTTGGCGTCAATCCGCCGCACGGGGACAAATCATGGGTGGTGGCGGAAGGCCGGTTCTCCGGCCGTGGAGATCTGTTTGCTTTTTTCTGGCGGCCTTGAGCGCCGCGACCTTCGGCCAGGCGCAGGCGCAGCGTTCCGGCGCGCCGCTCCCGAACAAGCCGCAGCTCGGCACGCTGGGCGAACGGGTCAACGCCAATACGATCTCGATCATCTCGGGCAATCCCAACGCGACCTACATGACGATCGCCTACGACATGTCGGCGGTGCTCGACGATGGCGACGATTTCCGCATCCTGCCGGTGATCGGCAAAGGCGGCGGGCAGAACATCAAGGATGTGCGCTTCCTCAAGGGGATCGATCTCGGCATCACGCAATCGAACCTGCTCGGCACCTACAAGCGGTCGAACGAGATCGGCGCGATCGACGACAAGATCGTCTACATCGCCAAGCTGTTCAATGAAGAGATGCACCTGATCGTGCGCGCCGACAGCGGCATCAACGCGATTGCCGACCTCGCCGGCAAAAAAGTGAACTTCTCGGATATCGGCTCGGGCACGCAGCTTTCGACGCGCGACATCTTCGACAAGCTCGGTATTGCGGCGCAAGAAGTGAACATGGGGCAGGCGGATGCCTTCGAAGCCCTGAAGCGGGGCGAGATCGCGGCGACGATCCTGATCGCCGGAAAGCCGACGGGATCGACCGCGAAGCTGAAAGCATCGGATGGCTTGCGGCTTCTGCCGGTCGCTTTCGACAAGCGGCTGCAGGCGGATTACCTGCCGACCGTGCTCGCTAGCGACGACTATCCGGGCCTGATCGCGCCGGGCGAGAAGGTCGAGACTGTCGCGGTCGGCGCGGTGCTGATCGCGTTCAACTGGCCGAAGGGAACGGATCGCTACCGGCGCATCCAGAAGTTCGTCGACACGTTTTTCCCGAGGCTTGCGCAATTCCAGAAAGCCCCGCGCCATCCGAAATGGAAGGAAGCCAATCTCGCCGCGGTGCTGCCGGGCTTGAAGCGTTTCGAGGGCGCGGAGGATTGGCTGCGGCGCAATGCTTCGCCGCAAGCCGAGCGGGGCCAGTTCGAGCAGTTTCTCGCGGCTCGCCGCGAGAAGGCCGCCGCGCTCCCGTCGCAGGAGCGTGACCGGCTGTTTCAGGAATTCCTGCAGTGGAAGGCGCGCGAGCGCCGCTGATTCAAGTTCTTCCCAGGGGGCAAACGTTGCGTGAGAGCCGTCACCGACGGCGGGGAGGGTTAAGTCATGAGTGCGCCCGTTCAAAGCGATGATAAGACCGCGATGTTTCCAACGATGTACGCGCCGCCATGGGCGCGCGAGGCGAGCCGCGATGTTCCGGGCGATGCCGGAATGGCGGCGGTCGCGAAGGCGCTGAATGCGAGCGACGACTTTCGCCGCGCGTTGCCCGCCGCCGCGTCGCGTGAATTGCCGGAGAAGAAGCGGCCGTGGCGCGACAAGCCGTTTTCGGGCGACATCGCGGTGAGGCTGCTCCGCCAGCGCGGTTCGCTCGAACCGGTCGCGGTGCCGGAGCCGCCGATGGAGGGGAGCGGTTCGCCGGTCGGGCTGCTGGCGCGCGTGGCCGGCGCGATCGGCCTGGCGGCGTTGGCGGCATTCTTCGTCGTCGGTGCGATGCCGCAGCCGCTGCAAGGATCGCGGTTATTTGGCGTGGCAAAACCGGAGCAGTCGCAACCGCAGGCGATCGTTGCGCAGCCGGTCATGACCGAACGCATCGTCGCAAGCCTGGAGCCGGTCGCGTTGGCGGATCGGCTCGCCGCCGTGGCGGTGAAGCCCGAGGCAGAGCCGGTCGCGACGGCTCAGGCAGCGCAGATCGATCCGCCTCCTGCGCCGCCATCGGGCCCGCGCGCGCTCGATCGCGACGAAATCGCGATGCTGGTGAAGCGCAGCGAAGAGCTGATCGCGCAAGGCGACATCGCCGCCGCGCGGTTGATGCTCACCCGTGCGGCCGAGGCGGGCGAAGCCCGCGCCGCGCTCATCCTCGGGGCAACCTACGACCCGGACATGCTGTCCAAGCTCGGCGTACTCGGGGTCGCGCCCAATGCCGCGCAGGCGCGCGCCTGGTATGCAAAGGCGGCGCAGTATGGCTCCGGTGAAGCAACACTGCGGCTCGAGCAACTGGCTCAGTCGGTGCGCTGAACCCAGGACCAGCGCGCGTATCGCCAGGGCGCGTACCATCGCGCACCCTGCGGTGCGGTTTCGGGCACGCGATCGATGCCGGAGGTGCCCAACGGCTGGCAGCGGAGCAGGCGCGCAAGCGTCATCCACGAGCCGGCCCACAGCCCGTAACGGTCGAGCGCCTCGTCGGCGTACTCGGAGCAGGTCGGCAGATGGCGGCAATGGAAGCCGACCAGTGGCGAGAGCGTGTAGCGGTAAATCTTCACCAAACCGCGGCCGGCGAGGCGGGGGGCGTGAAGCGGGTTCACTGCGTGGCCCGGGATCTTTTCGCCTCGATCTGGCTGATCGCGTCGACCACTGCATCGAAGGTCAGGAGTGTCGAGGCGTGCCGCGCCTTGTAGTCGCGCACCGGTTCGAGCACGGCGATATCGGCCCATTTGCCGTTCGCCGGGGGAGCGCCGTTCTCCTTGAGCATCCTGCGAACCGTTTCGCGCAAGTCCTTGAGTTCTTCGGCTTTCGCGCCGACCACATTGCGCGCCATGATGGAGGATGAGGCCTGTCCGAGCGCGCAGGCTTTTACTTCGTGAGCGAAGTCCTTGACCGTGTCGCCGTCCATCTTGAGGTCCACGGTCACGGTCGACCCGCACAGCTTGGAATGTGCGGTGGCCGAGGCGTCCGGACTGTCCAGCCGGCCAATTCGCGGGATTGTGCCGGCCAGCTCGAGGATTCGGCGATTATAGACGTCATTCAGCATCGATTTGGCCCGATTCCGGCAGCTTGCGCCTAAGGCATTGATTGCCGGCCTGTTAGTCGCAACTATATAGGAGTGGAACCGCAGGCTGGAAAAGGGGGCCGGCGGTTTGGGGCGGCTCTCGGCAACCCCAGCAAGGAATGCGGCGTCCGCAGCGCCCGGTTTTCCGGACGATGCGCCAGAGCCGCGGTGACCCCGGTGACACATCCGGCACGCACGGCACAGGCTGCGCGGTCCGGTCGAACGGAGAGACCGTCATGGACGCCGTCGTGAAGAATTTTCCCAAAGCCGCCGCGGTGCCGGCGCCGGATTTGAGCGCGCTGTCCGAGCACGTGCGCGCCGCGCCCGCGCCGGCCGTGCCGCGCCCGTCGCGCGCCGAAGCCGAGGGCGCGGTGCGCACCTTGCTGAGCTACATCGGCGACAATCCAGACCGCGAGGGCCTGGTCGAAACCCCGAAGCGCTTCGTCAATGCCTACGAGGAGCTGTTCGCCGGCTACCGCGAGTGCCCGGCCGAAATCCTCGACCGCACCTTCTCGGAGATCGGCAGCTATGCCGAGCCGGTGCTGGTGCGCGACATTCCGTTTTATTCGCACTGCGAGCACCACGTCATGCCATTCACCGGCAAGGCGCATATCGCCTATGCGCCGACCGAGCGCGTGGTCGGCCTCTCTAAGATCGCGCGGCTGATCGATGTCTACGCGCGCCGTCTGCAGACGCAGGAGCACCTTACCTCGCAGATCGCGACCGCGATCGACGAGATCCTCAAACCGCGCGGCGTCGCCGTGATGCTCGAGGCCGAGCACACCTGCATGTCGATGCGCGGCGTGGCGAAGCCCGGCTCGCTCACCGTCACGACGCAATTCACCGGCCTGTTCCGCAACGATGCGCAGGAGCAGGCGCGCTTCTTCACACTGGTGCGCGGAGGCGCGCGCTGAGGCTGCGGTGACTTTCACATTCTCCGAACGCGGCTCGACGCACGAGATCGAAGAGGGTGCCAAGCTCGCGCCCAAGTTCGATGCCGATGGGCTCGTGACCTGCGTGGCGACCGACGCCAACAGCGGCGACGTGCTGATGGTCGCGCACATGAACGCCGAGGCGTTGGCGCGCACGATCGAGAGCGGCGAGGCCTGGTACTACAGCCGTTCACGCCGCGCGCTGTGGCGCAAGGGCGAAAGCTCCGGCCATGTCCAGCGCGTGACCGAGATGCGCATCGATTGCGATCAGGACGCGGTGTGGATCAAGGTCGAGCAGGCGGGCGGCGGCGCCTGTCACACCGGGCGGCGCTCGTGCTTCTATCGTGGCGTTCCGCTCGGCAAGGCGTCGGATCAGTCGGTGGTGCTGCAATTCCGCGAGGCGGAGAAGGCGTTCGATCCCGCGAAGGTTTACGGCACCAAGGCGGATTGATTGCCTGGAACGGGAAGATCGTGGGCCGGCCGTTCTTCGGTAGTGTCTCAGTTTGGTAGGACTTTATTCCACATCGCTTCACGCGCGGCCAACTGAGCGCGCATCTCGCGCGTGTCGATTAGCTCCACGAGATCGGCCATCGTGAGCGCCTTATCGGTTAGCCCGGCATGGGTCGTATGAAGCTACGCGAACCCGCCGAATTCGACTTCCCACCTGAACAGCCGGGCGTCGTGGCGCGGATGGTCCGACTTCACCTTGATACGTTCGGCTACGCCGCAAAGGAGTTCGCCAAGTTGCTTCGCATTCACGAAAAGCACTTGGGCGAGTTCTACGACCTCACGGCCAAGCCGACGGTTCCGGGCCTCAAACTGCGCGTCGTGAGATAGCCGGCTCAATCGCCCTTCCAACGTGCGGCCGCAGCCTTCTGAGCGATTTCCTTGCGTTTCTTAGCCGACATGCCCGCAGCCCGCGCCTTACCGCCCATGCGCCCGAGCGCCACGGCGGCGGCGTTCTTGCCGTCCTCTGTGGTCACGTCCTCGATCTCGCCTGTCGCGATCTTAGCGATCATGACGGCGCGAGCGTTTACGTCTGCAGGGCGGCTTTCGCCTTTAGGACCTCTTGGCATGTTACACACCATGCTTTACGCTAAGCATACTCTCGAATCAATACCAGCGCGAGACCTTCCCCTGTCCCTCACCTTTTGTGGTCTGCTTGCAAAAATTTCATGTGCACGGCGTCCCCGAAAGGTGTACAAAAAGGGAACGATACTTGCTGGTAAGAATTGTCCAGCTAAGGTACCCAAACCAATCAGGAGGCTCATATGGCGGCCCGCAAGTCAGCGCTCAAGCGCGCTCCGGCTCGACCAAACTTGGATCGACTCGTCGAAGAGAACCGAAAGTCCGGCGTAACGGATGAAGAGTTGCGCGAGCAACGGGCGAGTTTTGCATATGGCAATGCGCCAGAGAACTCCCGCATCACAAAGGAATCTGCGTTGACGGCGTCACGAACGCTACGCCTTGCCGGCGCATAACGTTCTCACCCACGGTCTACAGAGGAAGCCCGGCCGGAAGTCCGGGCTTCTTTACAGATGATAGTCCTTGAAGAGCCGGATCGCGAATTATACGACCGCGTCCAAGAGCGGAATCTGATTCGGCAATACGATCTTCTTACAAACTGTATCGAAATTGGCCTCCGGCAAGGGCCCACGGGCTTTGACAAATTTACGCTGTGGGCACTGAACCACGTTGCGGTTGCCAACATCTCTCAGTTCGGAGGCCGCTTCCGGGACGAGCCTATTTATGTGGGCGATCACGTTCCGCCTCACTTCCGACAAGTACCGGATTTGATGGACAGGTTTGTCTCAACGATTCACGAAAATTGGTACAACTGGACTGCCACTGAGCTAGCGGCCTACGCACTCTGGCGCTTGAATTGGGTGCACCCGTTCATCGAAGGCAATGGCCGCACGGCACGAGCAACTTGCTATTACATGTTATGCGTGAAGAACGGGACGTTGCTGCGCGGCAAGAAGATTGTGCCCGAGAGAATCCGAGAGAAACGGCAAGGCTACATAGATGGGCTTAAGGCGGCCGACCGGGCATGGGAGGAAGGCAATCTCGACTTCTCGGTTCTAGAGGAATACTTGGCAGCGCTCTTAGAGGCGCAATTGGCCGACGATGGAATTGCCAATCCGGGACCTGTTGGGGCTACCCCGCCAAAGCCAAACCCAACGCCACCCGCTCCTCCGGGAATATCGCCCGGAAGGTGGGTCCCGCCTGAGTCCAAGCCGAAATAGCTGTGAGGCACTCGGCTCACTCTCTGCCACAATCAAACTGAGACACTACCCGTTCTTCATCTCGACCATCGTCCATCCGTTGACCCCTGCAGCTACACCTTAGTACAGGCCGCCTGACACCGAGGTGTAGGTCACATTCCCGCCAAGGCGATGCAATCGTTCCCCAGGTCTCTCCAGAGCACCGGGGTACGGGGGGCTTTGCCATGAGCATCATGCGGAAACAAACGCAGTCGTTGCTGCGCGGCGGCGCGCTGGCGCTGGCGCTCGTGACGTTTGAACCGGCGGTGTTGTTCGCCGACGAGGGCGGTGTGAGCTTCTGGCTGCCCGGCCTGTTCGGTAGTCTTGCGGCAGTTCCCCAGCCGACGCCGGGATGGTCGCTCCTCACTTTCACCTACTATACCAACGTGTCGGCGGGTGCAGACGTCGCGGCCGCGCGCGAAGTCCAGATCGGTCGCTTCAACCCGACGCTGACCACCAACCTGTCCGCGAACCTTCACGCCCAAGTGGGCCTGCAATGGGTGCAACCGAACTACGCCTTCGCGACCCCGGTTCTGGGCGGGCAACTGACCATGGGCATCGGGGGACTCTTCGGCCGATCGAGCGCCGACCTGGCCGGAACGCTGACGACCACTCTCGGTCCGCTCGTCTCCGTGCGCAGCGAAAACGTCAGCAGCGCCGTCACCGGTTTTGGCGACCTCTATCCGGTCGCGATGCTGAAATGGCACAACGGCGTCCACAATTACATGGTCTATGCAACCGGCGACATCCCGGTCGGCGCCTACGACCCCAACCGTTTGGCGAATCTCAGCATCGGACATGGCGCGGCCGATGGCGGCGGCGGATACACCTATCTCGATCCGAAGGCGGGTCACGAATTCACCGCGGTCACCGGCCTGACCTACAATTTCAAGAACGTCGACACCGGCTACCAGAACGGCATCGACTGGCATCTCGACTGGGGCGCTTCGAAATATCTGTCGAAGCAGCTCTTCGTCGGAGCAGTCGGCTATTTCTATCAACAGCTCACCGCGGACTCGGGTCAGGCGCCGGTCCTGGGCGAATTCAAATCGCGCGTGATCGGCATAGGCCCGCAGCTCGGATACCTGTTTCCGGTTGGGGACATGCAGGGCTACCTCAACCTGAAGAGCTATTACGAGTTTGCAGCGGAGAACCGGCCTTCGGGATGGAACGCGTGGGTGACGTTCGTGATCTCGCCGGCCGAAAAGCCGACGCCGAGCGCGACGGCGAAGCCGATGGTTTACAAGTGAGGCGGATGCCCAATCGCGCTCACGTCTCAAACGGGAACACCCTGTTCCAGTCGCGCTTCATGTCGACGACCGTCCATCGGTTGAGCGCCGCGGCGTCGAGCGCCTTGTCGAGTTTTCCGACCTGTGACTGGCGGTCGTAGGCGTATTCGCGCTCCGCGTCGGTGTGATGCACGATCAGCCCGAGGCGCACGCTGTCGCCCGCCATCGTCGTCCACTGCAGCATCTGGAGGTCGCCGTCGGAGTTGCCGAACGCCGCGATCGGCCGGCGGCCGATGTGCTGATTGATGCCGAGCGGCTTTCCCACCTTGTCGTCGATGAAATTGACCTCGGGCAGACGGAACAGCTCCGGCCGCCCGTCGCGCATCGCGAACCGCGTCTTGATCGAGGAGCCCACGACCTGCTCGGGCGGAATGCCGTAGATCTTGTCGCTCCACGGGCGCATGAACTCGATGCCGCCGCCGGAGACGATGAAGGTCTTGAAACCGTTGGCGCGCAGATAGGCGAGCAGCTCCAGCATCGGGCGATAGATGAGTTCGGTATAGGGCTTCCTGAACCGCTGATCGCGTGCGGCGCCAAGCCATTCGGAGACGATCCTGGCGAATTCGTCGGTGGTCATGCCGGCGTGCGTTGCGGCCACGAGCTGGGTCAGGCCCTTTTCGCCGGATGCCGCGAGCGTTTTCATGTCACCGTCCAGCGCCGCCTTGAATGGCTGTCTGATCTTCCAATCCGGATTCTGCGGCGCGAGTGCCCGGGTGCGCTCGAGGATGAAAGCGGCTTGCACGGGCATGGGCTGCTCGCACCACAGCGTGCCGTCGTTGTCGAAGGTGGCGATGCGCTGCTCCGGCGGCACGAAGTCCGCTCCGCCCCGCGTCGTCACGCGCGCGACGAAATCGGCGATGGATGTCTTGGTGGCGCCGTCGTTCCAGGACGGCAGCGGGTCGACGGACGTTTGCGCCGCGGCCGGGGTTGCGCGCAGTGCTTCGGTGAGGGCGGGTGTCGCAGCGAGAGCCGAAAGCAGAACGCGGCGGCTGAGGCCGCGGGCGAAGAATGAGGCCGGGTTCATCTCGGATACCGAGCGTTCAGGCGCGCACGCGGAAGGCCCAGATCGTCAGCGCCGCGCCCTGGATCAACAGCAGCACGCCGAACACGAACGGCACGGCGAACGACGCCGCCAGCGGCGAACTCAGCAGCAGCAGCCCGAGCGCAAGATTGATCGCGCCGAGCAGGAACGATCCGATGCCGCCGCCCTTGAACGCGGCGATGATCTGGATGATGCCCATCACCAGTCCCTGCACGCCGAGCAGGATCACCAGAACGGTCGGCACGGTGACGGCAGCGAGCAGCGGATGCTTCAGGACGAGCAGGCCCGCCGTGAGGCCGATGAGTCCGGTCAGCAGCGACCAGATCCACGGCACCGAGCGGTCGACGAACACGCGCACGAGCTCGAGGACGCCGGTGATCAGCCAGTAGAACCCGAGGAAAGTGACCAGCGCGAGCAGCGTTTGACCGGGCGCAGCGAGCAGCATCCCGCCCATGAGAATCGCCGCGATGCCCTGCAGCAGGAAGAGCCACCAGATTCCGGATGGCTGAGACCGAGGATGTACGGCTACTGTGGACATGGTCTGATCTCCTTCCTCTGAGCGCGCTGGCGACGCAAAGACCGGCGCTGATAGCGGGCGGCTTTCCCGGCCGCCCGCTCGTTCACAATTCTCCTATTTCGCTATCGCGGAGCGGGCCGCCTCGATTTTTCTCTTCACGGCCTCGAGGTTGAAACTGGCGCCCTCCTGCATTGGCGGGAACTCGATTGCGGTCTTGGCCAGCTTCTCCACCTGCTGCTGGACGAACACGAAGCGCCAGAACTCGTATTTGAACCAGTCGAAGTATTGCTGGGCACCTTCCTTTGTCCCGTAGTTGGGCCAGCCGGTTCGCTCGAAAGGATCGAGACGGAGGTTGGTGATATAGGGCACGTCGGGCTTGCTCTTGTCGCCGAGCCAGCCGCCCGGCTGATCGATGAAGCGGTACTTGAAGTCACCGATGCGCACGGCGCCGAGCTCGCTTTCGCCGAAATAATAGATTTCCTGGCGATTGGAGGGGCCTTTGCCGGTGATCATGTCCATCTGGTTGTAGCCATCCAGGTGGCACTTGTAGTTTCGCCCTGCGATCTGTTTGCCCCGCTTGAGCTCCTCCACGATGTCCGGGTTGCCGGCGGCAGCGAGGAGCGTCGGAAACCAGTCGAGACCCGAGATGATGCCGTTCTCGACCTTGCCGGCCGGCACCTTGCCCGGCCAGCGGATCATCGCCGGTGCGCGGAAGCCGCCCTCCATCACGGTGCCCTTGCTCTGCGCAAACGGCGTCTGCCCGCCGTCGGGCCAGGTGAACACTTCGGTGCCGTTGTCGGTGGTGAACACCACGATTGTGTTGTCGTCGACGCCCATCTCCTTCAGCTTCTGCATCACGATGCCGACGTCGTCGTCGAGTTGCGCCATGCCGGCTTCATGGATGGTCCAGCCGTTCTGCGAGTTGCGCATCGCCTGGTATTTCGGCGACAGATGCGTGACGATGTGCATGCGCGTCGGGTTGAGCCAGAGGAAGAACGGCTTGTTGTCGGCCTTGGCTTTTTCGATGAACGTGATCGCGAGGTCGCGGATCTCGTCGTCCACGGTCTCCATCCGCTTGGGATAGAGCGTGCCGGCGTCTTCGATCTTCTGCTTGCCGACCTTGCCCCAGCGCGGGTCGACGGTGTTGTCGTCCACCTCGGTGGCCCACGCGTGTACCATGTTGCGCGGGCCGACGACGTTGAGCAGATCCTGCGGATAGGCCGGGTGCGCCGGATCTTCCATCGCGTCGAGGTGATAGAGGTAGCCGAAGAACTCGTCGAAGCCGTGCACGGTCGGGAGAAACTCGTTCTTGTCGCCGAGATGGTTCTTGCCGAACTGACCGGTGGCGTAGCCCATTCCCTTCAGCGCGGTGGCGATCGTCACGGCTTCGGCCGGAATGCCGGTGGGCGCGCCCGCCTGGCCGACCGTGGTCATGCCGGTGCGGATCGGCAGCTCGCCGGTGATGAAATTGGCGCGCCCCGCCGTGCAGCTCGCCTCCGCGTAGTAGTCGGTGAACAGCATCCCCTCGGCGGCGATCCTGTCGAGGTTCGGCGTCCGGCCCGCCATCATGCCGCGGTGATAGGCGCCGATATTCCAGATGCCGATGTCGTCGCCCATGATGACGACGATGTTGGGCCGCTGACCTGTCGGTGCCGGTGTCGGCAATGGTGCTGGCCGCTGCGCCTGCGCCGTCTCGCTCGAAGCAGTCAGCGCCGACGCGGCCATGGTCGTGCCGGCGAGGAGGATATTGCGCCGGCTCAAATCCGCCGCTGCCTTTGGCGATTGCACCTTGCCTGACGTATCAATGCTCATTGCTTGCTCCTGTTGGTGTGAACGGTTTCGCGTCTTCGATCTTGTGACCCCTGGCGACACAACGGAATCCGACGTGGCTCGTGGACGTATCGACCGGCTCGGCGTGGCGCGCGGCCGGCCGGTAGCGCCGGCAATAATTCGGCGCACACAGGTGCGAGCCGCCCTTGAGCACCTTGCGCGGGATTCTGATTTGCGGGTGGCAGGCGTCGTAGCTGGCGTCCTCGCGTCCGCCGCGCGGATTCTCCGGGATGCAGCAAGCCTTCGGCGCATCGGCTTGATGCCGGCCCGCCCACCAGTCGGCGGTCCACTCCCAGACATTGCCGATCATGTCGTGCACGCCGTAGCCGTTCGGCGGAAACGCCATGACGGGCGACGTGCGGGCGTAGCCGGCTTTAAGATTTTCGTGCGGGAAATTCCCTTGCCAGGTGTTCGCCATGCGCTTGCCGTTGGGCGTGAGCTCATCGCCCCACGCATACTCGGCGCAGTCGAGCCCGCCGCGCGCGGCGAACTCCCACTCGGCTTCGGTCGGCAAGTCCTTGCCGGCCCAGGCGGCGTAAGCCTCCGCATCGCGATACGCGATATGCACGACCGGGTGGTTGTCGAGCCCGCGGATCGACGAGCGCGGGCCGTAAGGCCGCCGCCAGTTGGCGCCGAATTTGAATTGCCACCATTGGCTCCAGTCGCGCAGGTCCACCGCGTGGCCGGGCGGCGAGAACACCAGCGAGCCGGCCTTGAGCATGTGCGGCAGCGCGCCGGGATAGTCGCGCGCGTCCGGCTTGATCTCTGCGAAGGTGACGTACTGAGTTTCGTTGACGAACCTGCGAAATTCGCGGTTCGTCACCGGCGTGCGGTCGATCCAGAACGGATCGACACTGACGCGGTGGGCGGGCGCTTCTTCGGGATAGTGCCGATCCGAGCCCATGCGGAACGTGCCGCCGGGGATGAGCACCATTTCGGCATCCGGAGACGGCGTGCGCGCGAACGCGTCGGGCATGTCTCGCGCGAGTGGCTCAGCGATATTCATCGTTGCCGACTCCGCTTCACCGGCGCTGGACTGAGGAATATCGAAAGCCAGCAGGGAATGACGAAACGGCAACGACCATAGTTCGGGGTGCTGAGCCCTCCACTGTACGCTTGTGGAATTGGCCGATGCTTAAGGTGGCTATACCCAGGTATCGGTCACCGGGGTGAAGCCACGCGCGCGCTGAGGCTGCGGTGCATCACCTGGAGCGATGGGCCACAGCCAGGATCCGTCCCTGCCGCCGAGCAATCCTGGCTTCCGCCTGGTGCGCGAGTCCAGGGCAACGACGCGGTGGTGTGGCCGCTAAGTCAAACGCAGGGCAAATTCTTCGCGCGCCATTAACGATCCTCGTCAAGGTAAATTCGCGGCTTTGGTTGAGTGCGCGTGCGCGCGCGATTATTTTCCCGCAACTGATCGGCGCCGAGCTTTCGCGCCGGAGGCCATCAACCAGCGGGTATCATCATGTCACGCGTTTTTGCCACGCTCTTCACCGCCGCCATCGCGGCAGCGGCGCTCTCCACCTCCGCTTCGGCCGGCTGCTTCGGCTGCTATGCGCCGCCGCCGCCGCCGCCCTGCGTCACCTGCTATCAGCAGCACGTCATTCCGCCCCAGTTCCAGACCTACAACGAGACCGTGATGGTCGCGCCCGGCCGCCGCATCGCGCACCGCACGCCGGCGCGCTTCGAGACGGTCATGGTGCCGAAGACCGTGATGGTCGAGCCGGAGGGCGTGCAGTTCGAGGAAATTCCGCCGCAGTTCGCGACCGTGCAGCGCACGCAGATGGTCGCGCCCGCGCGCACGGTGGTCGTGCCGGTGCGTCCGCGCTGCGGCAATTGCGGCTGGTAACACCCTCAACTGTCTCTGAGTTAATACCAAGGGCTGGGCAGCGATGCCCAGCCTTTGCGTTTGTTCCATCGGAGTGAAACCATTGGTCTTCCGCCGCATGCCCTGATATTGACCGTGTCCGGGCATGGAGCGGTCGTGTTGAAGCGTTTTCGTCTCTTTCTGGTAAAGCCGTCGCATTATGACGACGACGGCTACGTCATCCAGTGGCTGCGCTCGCCCATCCCGTCGAACTCGCTCGCCTCGCTCTATGGGCTCGCGCTCGATTGCGCCGAGCGGCGTGTTCTCGGAGACATGCCGATCGAAATCGAGGCGTTCGACGAGACCAACTCGCGCATCCGGCCGCAGCGGCTCGCCGACCGGATCGACGCCGCGGGCGCCGGCATGGTGATGCTGGTCGGCGTGCAGTCGAACCAGATGCCGCGTGCGCTCGATATCGCGCGGCCGCTGCGCGCACGCGGCATCCAGGTTGCCATCGGCGGCTTCCATGTATCCGGAACGTTCAGCATGCTCGATGGCGCGGACGCCGATATCGCGCGCGCAAGAAAGGCGGGCATTTCGCTGTTCGCCGGCGAAGCCGAGGGGCGGCTGGAAGAGGTTCTGCGCGATGCGGCGGCCGGGTCGCTCAAGCCGCTGTACAATTTCATCAACGACCTGCCCAACATTCAGGGAACGCCGGTCCCGCTGATGGCGGCCGAGCGGGCGCAGCGTACGGCAGGCCACGTGACCAGCTTCGACGCCGGCCGCGGCTGTCCCTATCAGTGCTCGTTCTGCACCATCATCAACGTGCAGGGGCGGGTCTCGCGGCGGCGCTCGCCCGACGACGTCGAGAAGATCGTGCGGACCAACTATGCGCAGGGGCTGCGCGCGTTCTTCATCACGGACGACAATTTCGCGCGCAACAGGGACTGGGAGCCGATCCTCGACCGGCTGATCCAGCTGCGCGAGGGCGAGAATTTCAACATCAGCTTCATCATCCAGGTGGATACGCTGTGCCACCGCCTGCCGAACTTCGTCGAGAAGTGCGCACGCGCCGGCGTGCGGCGCGTGTTCATCGGTCTGGAGAACATCAACCCCGCCAACCTCGCCGGGGCCAAGAAGCGGCAGAACAAGATCACCGAATACCGCAAGATGCTGCTCGCGTGGAAATCCGCGCGCGTCATCACTTATGCGGGCTACATCCTCGGGTTCCCGAACGACACCTTCGACTCGATCATGCACGACATCGACGTGATCAAGCGCGAACTGCCGATCGATCTGCTCGAGTTTTTCTACCTCACGCCGCTGCCGGGCTCGGAGGATCATTTGAAGCTGGTGCGCGCCGGCGTGCCGCTCGATCCGGACATGAATAACTACGATCTCGACCACGTCTGCGTCGCGCATCCGCTGATGTCGCGTGCCGATTGCGAGCGCGCCTACCGCATGGCTTGGCAGCGCTACTACACGCTTGATCACTGCGAGACGGTGATGCGTCGCGTGGCCTCGACCAGGGCGAATGCGAGCCAGGCGCTGTTTTTGCTGACCTGGTTCAAGGGCAGCATCGACTTCGAGGATATCCATCCGCTCGAGGCGGGATTCCTGCGGCGGAAGTCGCGGCTCGACCGGCGGCCGGGCATGCCGGTCGAGCCGGCGTGGCGGTTCTATCCAAAGTATTGCAGCGAGGTGGCCGCCAAGCTCGTGCGCTGGGGCGCGCTGTATCTGCGCCTACGCCGCATCTACCTGCGCATCAAGCGCGATCCAAACCGGTTTGCCTACACCGACCTGGCGATGACGCCGGTGCGCGACGACGAAGCGGAGACGCACGAGCTGTTCCAGACCGACGCCGCGAAGGCGTTCGTCGGGCGCGAGCAGCACTTGCGCGATGCGCGCGCGCGCGGCCGCGATGCGGAACTCGTTACGCCGGTTTGACCCGCGCGAGCAGCCGTTGTGCCCGCGTGAGGTGCGGGCGATCGTACATCACACCATCGATGGCGACGACGCCGGCCGACGGATTTTGCGCGAACGCGGCGACCACGGCCTGCGCCTTCTCGATCTCGTCGGGCGCCGGCGTGAACACCTCGTTGATGGTCGCGATTTGCGCCGGATGGATGGCCATCTTGGCGGTGAAGCCGTCGCGGCGCGCTTCGGTCGCTTCCTCGCGCAGACCGTCCAGGTTGCGGAAGTCCGCATAGACCGTGTCGATCGCTGCCACCCGCGCCGCTGCGGCCGCGGCGAGCGAGAGGTTGCGCGCAAGCCAATAGGGCGAGGTGAAATGGCCGAACTCGTCGCGATTGGTTTCAGCGCCAAGCTCGGCGGACAAGTCCTCCGCGCCCCAGGTGATGCCGGTCAGGCGCGGGCTCGAGCCGCGATAGGTCCCGCAGAGGAACAGCGAGGACGCGGTCTCCGTCGCGAGCGCGAGAATCTTGATCGTGCCGTCGGGCAGGCCATGGATCGCCTCGCGCGCGGTGAGCTTCGCGTCAAGGTGAGTCACCGCCGCGCCGCCTTCGGCCTTCGGCAGCAGGATCGCATCGGGCGTTCCCGCAACGACCACATCGAGGTCCGCGTCCGTCAGGCCGGTGTCGAGCGCGTTGATACGCACGACCAGCTGCTGCTGTCGCAGGCTGGCATGCTGTTTCAGGTAGGCCAAAGCCGTGTCGCGCGCGCCGGCCTTGCGGTCGGCCGCGACCGAATCCTCCAGGTCGAGGATCAGCGCATCGGCGCCGGAGCCCGCCCCGTGCGCGAGCTTGCGCTCGCTGTCGGCGGGCACAAAGAGGTAGGAGCGCATCACTTCGGCTGCATCAGCATGAAGGCCTGCCGCTTGCACTCCGCCACCAGCTTGTTGTCCTGATTGTAGGCCCGGATGTGCAGATCGACGATGCCGGCGCCAGGGCGCGACTTCGACTCGCGCTTCGAAAGCACCTCGCTCGTGCAATGGATGGTGTCGCCCTCGAACAGCGGATGGGGAAACTTGACGTCGGTCATGCCGAGATTGGCGATGGTCGTTCCGACAGTCATGTCAGAGACTTGAATGCCGACCATGAGACCGAGCGTGAACAGCGAATTCATCAGCGGCTGGCCCCAGTCGGTTTCTTTCTCGCAGAACTCGCGGTCGATGTGCAGCGGCTGCGGATTGAGCGTCATGTTGGAGAACAGCATGTTGTCCATCTGCGTCACGGTGCGTCGCAGCGTGTGCGGGTAGACCTTTCCGACCTCGAAAGCCTCGAAATACATGCCGCCACGCGGGCTTCGCATGGCCGTCATCGGCTGCATGGCATTCTCCCGGGGCCGGAACCAAAGGCGGGCCCGGCGGTTCCAATTAACCTGTCATTTACCATAACCGCCGATGGTGCAAGCGGCGGGAAAGCACCCAGCCTGAGCGCGCCTATGGGCACCGACGCAGCCATCGATATCGCGGCCCGGATCAGCGGGGCGACGACGGATATCGCCACGCGGGTGACCGGTGCGATCCGCGACGCCGCGCGCGTAACGGGCGCGGGCTTTGAGTATTTGCTCAACACCGCCTTGCGCGAATCGAACCTCAACCCGAACGCCAGGGCGAAGTCGTCTTCCGCGACCGGTCTCTTCCAGTTCATCGATCAAACCTGGCTCGGCACGATGAAGCAGTCGGGCGCGGCGCTCGGTTACGGCAAATACGCCGACGCGATCGCCAAGACATCATCCGGGCGCTACGTCGTCTCCGATCCGGCGATACGCACCGAGATCTTCGCATTGCGCAAGGATGCGACCGCCAATTCGCTGATGGCGGGCGCGTTTGCCAATTCCAACGCCAAGGTGCTCACCGGCCGTCTCGGGCGCAAGCCGACCGACGGCGAACTCTACATGGCGCATTTCCTTGGCGCGTCCGGCGCGGCGCGCTTCATCCGTGCCGCAGAAGCGAACCCCGACGGGAAGGCGGCGAGCCTCTTTCCGCGCGCCGCGCACGCAAACAGTACGGTCTTCTATGACAAGACCGGCGCCGCGCGCAGCCTGAAGCAGGTCTATGCCGGGCTGGTGTCGCGGCACAATGTGATCGGGAGTGCGACGCAGGTTGCGGCCGTCAAGGCCGCTCCGGTTCCGGCAGCGCCGCCGCTGATCCAGGCGGCGAACGATGTGCCGCTGGCACCGCGCGCGGTGAAGACGATCGCGATCACTCCCGCGGCTCCCGCAATCACCACCGCGACGGCCGCGGCCGTTACGCCGTCGGTGTCCAGCGCCAGCGTTGCCGGCGCCGACAACGCGGCAACATTCTCCGACCGCGTGGCGGCATTTGCACCAGAACCGCCGCAAGCGAACGCGCCCCAAGAGGCGCCGATGTTCCAGACGCTGTTCAGTTCCGACCAGCGCGGCGCGGTCGCGCCGGTCGTGCGCGAGCTGTGGGGTCCGAGGCATGCGGCCGCCGCGGAAACCAGCGCAGCCGTCGCACCGCCGACCGACATTTCGGCGCAGCGCAAAACCGGGCCGGCCCTTAACGCGCCGCTCGATCTGTTCCAGTTCATGCGGCCGAACGTGCGGCGTCCAGCCTAGCGCGCGAGGCGCTTGCGCGTCTTAACAATTCGGCAAGAATTCCAAAGAGTTATGGTGAACCGTTTGTTAAGCGGCATCGCTTAGCCTGTGTCGTGTAGGCCCCTCGAGGCCTAACAGTAGCGTCGCGTTGGACACATGATCGTTCGTCATTTTCTTCAGTGGGTACGGACGGCGGAAGCTGCCGAGCGTGCGGAAGCCACCTCAGCGCTGGCCCGCGCCTATCTCTACTCCGACCTCTCGCATGATGATCGCATTGCCGCCGAAGGCGCGATGATCATGCTGCTCGACGATCCCTCGCCGCTGGTGCGCCATGCGCTCGCTGACGCGCTCGGATCGAGCCGCGATGCACCGGCGACCGTGGTGCATGCCCTGATCAACGACCAGCCCGGCATCGCGATGATCGTGCTGGAGCGCTCACCGCTGTTGCTCGACTCCGATCTGGTCGACGCGCTGGCGGTCGGCAGCGCCGAAGTGCAGGCCGCGATCGCGCGGCGGGAGACGTTGCCGCGTTCGGTGTCGGCCGCGATCGCCGAAGTCGGCGCGGCCGAGGCATGCCTGACGCTGATCGAGAACCCCGGCGCCGAGATTGCGGCGTTCTCGCTCGATCGCGTCGTCGAGCGGTTCGGCCATCTTGCGGCGGTCCGCGAGACGCTGCTCGCGTGGCCCGACCTGCCGGCCGCGATCCGCCAGGTACTTGTGGTGAAGCTGTCCGAGACGCTCGCGGGCTTCGTCGTCGCGCGCAACTGGATGGAAGAGGGCAGGGCACAGCGCGTCGCGCAGGAAGCGTGCGAGAAGGCGACCGTCATCCTCGCGGCTCACTCCGAAAGCGCGGAGGTGTCGGCGCTGATCGGCCATTTGCGCGAAACCGGTCAGCTCACCACCGGTCTCGTCCTGCGCTCGCTATTGTCCGGCAATCTCGACTTCTTCGAGCAGTCTCTCGCCGAATTGACCGGCTTGCCGCCCGCGCGCGTCGGCGCGCTGCTGCATGACCGGCGCGGCGCGGGCTTCAAGGCGGTTTTCGATCGCGCCGGGCTTTCCTCTTCGGTCTATCCGGCGTTCCGCGGCGCGATCGAGGCGATGCACGAGATCGGGTTGCAGGCGGAGCCCGGCGGCAATACGCGGCTGCGCCGGCGCATGGTCGAACGCGTGCTTACCAGTTGCGCCGGCATGCCTGCTGGCGAGGTCGAGCCGCTGATGACTCTGTTGCGCCGCTACGCGACCGAAGCCGCGCGCGAGGAAGCACGCATGTTCTGCGACGAGCTCGTCGAGATGGGGAACATGAGCAACATTGTGCCCGCGAACGACACCAGGCGGGTGGTTGCGGCGTAGCGAGTGAGACCTTTCCCGCGCAAGCGGGAATCCAGTGCCGGCAAGCGGGAAAGAACCGGGTCCCCGCTTTCGCGGGGACGAGCGGACGAGCTCAGGTCGTCGGCGCCAGCGACGGCGACAGGATCGATTCGAGCGTATCCGGCCGGTCACGGTTCTCATGGACGAGGAATTCGTCCGTCACCT
>VBAH01000034.1:762-5701 GCA_005884685.1 Alphaproteobacteria bacterium | reverse complement strand
AGAACGGCGCCCTCTACGAGGCCGATGTGCTGGCCGGCCAAAAGACCGGCTGGTTTTACGACCAGCGCGACAACCGCGCCTTTATCGCCGGGCTGGCCGAGGGCGCGCGGGTCATCGATCTCTATACCTATAGCGGCGGGTTTGCGGTCGCGGCGGCGTGCGCGGGCGCCGCCTCGGTGCTCGGCATCGACCGCTCCGAGCCCGCCCTGGCGCTCGCCGAGGGCGCATCGCGACGCAACGATGTCGCCGAGCGCTGCATCTTCCGCCGCGCTGAGGTATTTGCCGAGGCAGCCGCGCTCTCCGCATCCGGCGAGCGCTTTGACATCGTCATCGCCGACCCGCCGCCCTTTGCGCGCTCGAAGCGCGATGTGGGGCCGGCGTTGCGCGGCTACCGCAAGCTGGCGCGGCTCGCCGCGCAGGTGACCGCGCCGGGCGGCATCCTGTTCCTCGCGTCGTGCTCGCATAATGTCGGTGCGCCGGATTTCGCCGAGGCCGTGCGGCGCGGGCTCGCCGATGCCGGGCGCGGCGCGCGCATTCTGCGCCAAGCCGGCGCCGGGCCCGATCATCCCGTTCACCCGGCGCTGCCCGAAACCGCTTATCTAAAGGCGCTGACCCTGACGCTCGATTGATTGCTACGCGGTAGCGCGGCGCGATGCCGCGGGCTGGCTCTCCGCTGCCGGCAAGTTCAGCCGGAAGGTCGTGCCTGCTCCCGTCGTGTCGACCAACGCGAGATCGCCGCCCTGGCCGCGCATCAATTCCCGCGCAATCGCGAGCCCGAGCCCGGTGCCGCCCGGCCGCGCCGAGCCAAAGAACGGCCGGAACAGGTTTTCCCGCGCGCGAGGCGGCAGGCCATGCCCGTCATCGGCGACATCTATTGCCACCGTGCCGTTCTCGGCCGATGTCGAAAACCGCACATGCCGCGCCCCCGCTTCGAGGGCGTTCTGGGTCAGGTTCAGCAGCACGCGAAACAGCTGGTCGCGATCCGCCCTCACCATGAGCCCTTGCGGAACGTTCGCCTCGATTGCGACGCCATCGTCTCCGGCCATCGCCGGTTCGATCTCCTCGATCAGCGGCGATAATTCGAAGCGGCTCGGCGAGAAGGGCGGCGCCCCCTCACGCGAGAAGTCGAGTGTCCGGGTGCACAGCGCAACGGCTCGGTCGATCGCTTCAAAGAGGCGCGGCGCAACGCGGCGCACCTCCGGCGCGGCGCTGTCGGCAAGCCCATCGCTGACGAGCCGCGCTGTCGCCAGAATAGCGCGCAGATCGTGGTTGATCTTTGTGACGGCGGTGCCGAGCGCCGCGAGGCGGGCCCGCTGAGCCAGCGCCCCGCGCACGGTCTCCTGCAGCATCGCCAACTCGTTTTCGGCGCGCCCGATCTCGTGGCGCCGGCCGCTCGGCACGATGCGGCGCGTCGCATCCTCCGGATCCTGGCGAAATGAGGTCATGCTCTCGGTAATGCGTCGCATCGGCCGCACCAGCAGCCATTGCAGGCTGAGATAGACCAGCGCTGCCGTGGTCAGTGAGATGACAACCGACAATTCGAGGATGCGGACACCGAACCTCCACATCTCATGCCGCAGCGGGGCCTCATCGAGCAGCAGCTCGACCGTGGCGCCGGGCTCGGTCGGCGCGGGCCCCACGACCCGCATGATGCGGTTATCATTCCTCGCCAGAGTTTCGAGCGAGCGCTGGATCCAGATCGGGACGTTTCCCTTCGTCAAGTCGAAGGTCACATCGGGCTGCGGCACGACCGGCCCGTCGAGCATGAATACCATGCCGTTCGGGCGGTGCAGAATGACCGCATGCGCGCCGACATCGCGCAGGATCAGATTGGTCATCGGCTGATCGAGCTTGCCGTTCGGGCTCGCCGCCAAGGCCAGGCTCGCGAGATGCGCGGCGGCGAGGTGATTGTCGAAATAGGTCATGCGGAAGCGCGCCACCGAGGGCACAAAGATGAAGACCTCGCTCAGCATGACGAAAAACACCGTCAGCACGAGGAGCCGGGCGGAGAGGCTGCGCATGCCTTTTTCCTCCGTTCTGCTGGCCGTCCAGTGCCCGGCCGCGATCAATCCGCCGCGGCGAATTGCCGTTCGTGGGCCGTGACCTGCTCCTCGTAATTGTCGCGGTAGCGTCCGTACACCCGCTCATGGCGGGCAAGCGCCGCTGGGTGCAACTCCCCTTCGGGCGCCGGAATCAGATCGAAATGCCCGCCGGTGTCCTTGCCTCGAACCAGCCTCGCACCCATCCGCACCGAGCCGGAAAGGCGACAATGTGCCGGGATGTAGCTGATCCCGAGCCCGACCCGCCGGTGATCGGCGCGGTTCGGCGCCGAGCGATGACGGCAGAGCGTGTTGTGCAATGAGAAGCTGCCGGCCGGCAGCTCCATCATCGCCGTGCCGGTCTGATCGACGGGCTCGACGATCGCCTGGCCGGCACCATTGATGCTGTTCGCAAGGCGCAGTGCCGCGTGACGCATCTGGCGCGGCCGCCCTCGCGACGATGCAACCTCCATGCAGCCGGCTGCGGCGCTGGCGTTGCTCAGGGCCACCCAGGCGGTGACGTGCTGGTCATTGGGCACGAGGCCGAAATAGGTGGCATCCTGGTGCCAAGCGGCAAAGGCCGGGCTGTTGGCCTCCTTGATAAACCAGGTCGCCGTGTAGACGAGGATATCGGGCCCGATCAGATCCTCGACGGCGTCGAGAATGCGCTTGTGGCGGACCAGCGCGTCGACCCAGGGAAGGAAGAGGTAGCTGCCCGAGCGCCAGCGGAAATCGCCCTGATTGACCGGCGTGCCGAGCCACTTTTCGAAGCGGGCAAGCCCGGCGTTGCATTCCGCCAGCTCCTCCGCCGATAAGGCCGGGAACGGAAACAGGTAACCATCCCGCCGGTATTGCGCGATCTGTGCGTCGTTCAGAACCTTGGCCATGACCCGAACCTCCAAGCCTGGCGATTATATAACCCGGCCAGGCGTCGAGCGCCCCTTTCGTTGACACTGCGCAAGCGGCCTCTTTATCTTCGCCCGCTAGGCATCCGGGGGCCGAGTTGTCGGAACAATTGATCATTGCCGTGCTTTTATTCGCCGGGGCGGCGATCGCCGCCCTCGCCGTCTTCGCACGACGCCTCCTTTTGCCTTTGTATCTGAAGGAAATCCGGCGGGTCGAGATCCCCAGAGATCCCGAGGACGCAATCATCACATACCCGCTCGCCTGACCCTTCTCGTGTCTTTCTCCCGATTTCGGCTTGCCCTGATTTTCTGGCTGCTGGCGCCCCTGGCTTTGATGCGCCGCCTGCGTCCCGGCCGCTCCGGTTGGATCGCGGCCGGGCGGGAGCGGTGACGTGCTGATCCTGGGAATATCCTGCTATTACCATGACAGCGCCGTGGCGCTCGTGGACGACAGCCGGATCCTGTTCGCGATCCATGAAGAGCGGTAGAGCCGGCGCAAGCACGATGCGCGCTTTCCGGTGCTGGCGATCGGCAGCGCGCTGCATGCCTGCGGGCTGCGCATCAACGATATCGACCGCATTGTCTTTTACGAGGACCCGAAACTGAAGCTGAGCCGGTTATGGGATCAGGTCATCGACAATTGGCCGCGCTCCCGCCGGATCTTCGACGAAGATCTTCCCCGTTTCGTGCAGCACAAATTGCCGATTGCCAGCCAGCTTCGGGTGCATATGGGGTTCAACCATCGGGTCGAGTTTTCCGAGCATCACCGCTCGCACGCCGCCTCGGCTTTCTTTACCTCGCCTTTCGAGCGCGCGGTGGTGGTCACGCTCGATGGGGTCGGCGAATACGAGACCGCAAGCGTGCATCTCGGCGAAGGCAACCGGCTGACGAAACTGCGCTCGATCCATTTTCCGCACTCGCTCGGCTTGTTCTACTCGGTCTTCACCCAGTATCTCGGCTTCGAGGTCAATGAGGGCGAATACAAGGTCATGGGCCTCGCGCCCTATGGCCGGCCGCGTTATCGCGATAAATTGCTTGGCCCGATCCTCAAGCTGCACGAGGACGGCGCGTTCACGCTGAACCGGCGGTTCTTCGATTTCTGCCGCCACGACCGGCATTACGATCCGTCGCTGATCGCGCATCTCGGCGTGATGCCGCGGCGGCCGGATGAGCCGGTGCGTGAGGAACATCACGATCTCGCCGCCTCGGTGCAGGAAGCGCTGGAGATCGCGATCGCCGGCATTCTGGCACCGCTGATGCGCGAATACGGCACCAGCGATTTCTGCTTCGCGGGAGGGGTTGCGCTCAACTGCACCGCCAATGCGCGCATGATCCGCGATCTCGGTATCAATTCGCACATCCATCCGGCAGCGGGCGATGCCGGCGGCGCGCTTGGCGCGGCTTTGCAATGGACCATGCGCTCGCGTGAGCACGAAGCGGCGCGGCGCTATCCGCTCGACGCCTATCTCGGGGTCGATTATCCGGAACCCGTGATCAAGGCGACGCTGTCGCTCAACAACATCCCGTTCCGGGAATCTGCCGATATCGCCGAAGACCTGGCCGGCGCGCTGGCCGCGGGCAAGGTCGTCGCCATCCTGCACGGCCGTGACGAGTGGGGGCCGCGCTCTCTCGGCGCGCGCTCGATCCTCGCCGATCCGCGGGCGCCCGAGATGAAGGACCACCTGAACGCCAAGATCAAATTCCGCGAGGAGTTCCGCCCCTTTGCGCCGGTCGTGAAAAAGGAGGCTTACGGCGAGTGGTTCGAGACGCTCGGCATGGCGGAAAGCCCCTTTATGCTCTACACGCACAAGGCGCTGCGTCCGGAGCAGACGGCAGCGGTGACGCATGTCGACGGCACCAGCCGGGTGCAAACCGTCTCGGCCGAGCAGAACCCGTATCTCTACCGTATCCTCAACGCGTTCGAGCGGCGCACCGGGGTGCCGGTGCTGATCAACACCTCGTTCAATCTGCGGGGCGAGCCGATCGTCTCGAGCC
>VBAH01000034.1:0-477 GCA_005884685.1 Alphaproteobacteria bacterium | reverse complement strand
GGTTGTGTTCAGCCACGGCCGTGGTTGGCCCTGTCTGCTCGACCGGCTCGCCCCCGGCTACCAATTCCTGAACGGCGGCATCGAGGGCGATCCGTACAAGAACATCCTCCAACGGGCGAGCGAGTTCAATGCGCGCAATCGCGTGGCGCTCAACCTGCTGATGCTCGGCTGGCACCTTTTCGTGCCGTCCTGGTGGGCGAGACGCCCGACCCTTTCCGATGGGACTGAGGCCAAGCATATCGGCAATGGCAACGAAGACTTGCGTGCGGAGCTGACCAGCTTCCTCGAACGCACGCCAAATACCGTGCTCCTGACCGTGCCAACCGCGCTCAACCGCCGCATCGTCGATCGTCCGCTGTCACCGTATCTGCGCGACGGCGACGAAGACACTGGGTTTCACTTCTTCGGGGACATCGATCGCGAAGTCGAAGGCCAGCGTGAGGCGTTCGACTACATCCTGGAGCGTAATGCCATCGC
>VBAH01000033.1 GCA_005884685.1 Alphaproteobacteria bacterium | reverse complement strand
TGCTGCCAGAACGCCGTCGTCGCCGCGACCGCGCCGAACCCTAGAACGGCGAGCGCCGCATTTCCGACCAAAGCACCGACGCCGAAGCGAAACCCGCCATAGACGATCAGCAGCAGATACACCGGGTACCAACCCGCTGCGTCCTGCCCGCCAAAATGCAGAAAAAGGGCAAGGATCGCCGCGTCGAGTACCGCCGCGCATCGGCGGAGCCAAATGGAAGCGGTCAGCCGCATCAGCAGCGTGAGCAAGACAAGCCAGCCCACTACCAGCCCCGCTTCGGCGGTCAGCAGCATGCGCGAGCCGGCGGATGACGGACCGGACAGAACTCCAACCACGGCGGCGTGGCTGAACAGCATCGCGGCGACTAGGATCCGCAGAACAGCAGCTTCGTAGATCCAGCCCGCCCCGTTGTCGAAACGGGAAAGCCGTCTTAATCCGGAGAATGCCGCGGCAAGACCAACCCCTGCCGGGACCGACAGCAGGAGCCCCAGCAGCAAATTGGCGAAGCGAGGCGGCGCGACTTGGCCGCGCAATTCCGGCTCCAAAATGAGCGCGAGCGGCACAGCGGTCGCGGCGATCGATAGCGCTACGGCCGCGATCGCAACATGCGGCGGGAGCTGGTCGGCCGGAAGCACGGCGTGAGAGCCGCCGCGCCAGCGCCGCCCCACTGACCCAAACCGTCCGGAAAGCAATCCCGCCACGGGCATCCGGGGCTAGGATTGCGCCACGATGCGGAGCCCGCCCTGCTCCGCCCCGTGGGCAGGCTCCGAGCGGTCGCGCGGAAACGCAACCGTGACAGCCGTGCCGACGCCTTTGGTGCTGCGGACCGTCAATATGCCCCCGTGCAGTTCGGTGAGGCCGATCGCCAAGGGCAGGCCAAGGCCGGTGCCGTCATGCTTGCGGGTCCAGGCGCTTGCGACCTGGCCGAAGCGGGTCATCGCCAACGTGACCTCGTCGGGGTCCATGCCGATGCCGTGATCGATGACGTCGACCACCACCGCGCCGGATTGATTGCGCAAGACGATCGCGACCTCGCTGCCGGGGTGGCTGAACTTGACCGCGTTGATCAGCAGATTGAGCACGATCTGCTTGACCTTCCGCGCATCGGCCCGCAACGCCGGGATCGTGCCCTCGTAGCGCAGCGCGACGCGGATCTCGCTCGCCCGCGCCTTGGCGTCGGCAAGCTGCAGCAGGTCTTCCATGAGTCTCGGAACATCGATGACCTCCTCGACCAGGTCGAGCTTGCCGGCTTCGAGTTTCGACAGATCGAGGATGTCGTTGATGATGCCGAGCAGATGCTCGGCGCTGACCAGAATGTCGTGCGCATAGCCGATGTATTTCGGCGTGCCGATCGGCCCCAGCATCTCGCCGGCGATGACTTGCGAAAAGCCGATGATCGCGTTGAGCGGCGTCCGCGTCTCATGGCTCATATTGGCGAGGAATTCGGTCTTGCTGCGGTTGGCGAGCTCTGCCTGTTCCTTTGCGGCGAGCAAGTCGCGCTCGGCGCCCTTGCGCTCGGTAATGTCGAGCCACACCGTGACGACCATCGAATCCTCGCCGTCGTCGCCGTGGAACACCGATTTGGTCGCCAGCAGCACGCAAGGCTCGCCGTCGCGGTCGACAATCTCGTCTTCCGTCGAGAGCGGCGCCGGCCGGCCGGCAAGCAGCAGCGGATCGATCTCCATGAGGCTGCGCGCAATGGGGCCGCCATGCGCCTCCAGCGGGGTCTTGCCGATCAAGCGACTCGCCCGCACCCCGACAAACGAGGCGAACTGGCGATTGACCAGGACGTAGCGCCCATCCTCGCCGGTCACGCAGATCATGCGCGGAATGGCGTCGATGATGCGCAACAGCATCTCGTGCGCTTGGCGCAGGCCATCCTGGCGCCGCTCGCCGTCCGCGCGCCCGGGATCCGAGCGCACCTGTTCCGGAGCGCCGCGCGGGCGGGCGCGCTGCGAGCGCAACAGGCTGCGGACCCGCAGCCGGAAGTCGCGGTGGTTGATCGGCAGCAACAGATGGTCGGCGGCGCCGGCATCGCGCGCGCGTTCGAGGCAATCGAGATCCTCATCGGCGCCGATAACCATGACCGGAACCTCGGCACAGGCTTCGAGCCGGCGCAGCCGATGGATCAATGCGGAGGCTTCGCCCTGCGCCGTCGCGGCGGCGAGCACGAGGAGCCCGGGCGGATTGGCGCGGCAGAACGACAGCGCGGCCTCGGCGTCGCCGAACCCCTTGGCGGCGGTCCAGCCGCCGACCGAATTGGCGAGCCGTTCGAGGATCTTCAGTTGGGTGGCGCTGTCATCGATGATGACCACCGGCTCAGACGACACGGGCGATCCCCAAGGATTGCGGCGTTGCTTGCAATTTTAGACAAGCCGAATGAAGCGCAATATCAAGTGTGTCCACAGCCCAAAAAAGGACAGAAATCACAACGGGTTGTATGGAGCCAAGGACAGGGGTTGGGTTGGCACAGCCGCTCGGCGCGCTACAATGATTCGGTGCCGGCCGTTCAGCCGCGGCAAAACAAGACCGTATTTTTCCGCAAAATCCGGTGCGAGAACGTGGTGAAAAAAGCGCGACGGCGGAGGTCCCCGAAACATCGAAGCTCGGAGCGCGTCGGTGTATGGTGCCGGGGCTGACGAGCAGGAGCATCCGAATGGACCGCAGCTACGAGACGCTCCAGGTTGAGGACAAGGGCGACGGCCTCGTCCTGCTGATCCTGAACCGGCCGCAGGTCGCCAATGCGATGAACACGCAGATGGGACGCGACATCCTGGATTTCTTCGATGCGGTCAATGGCGACCCGCTCGCCTATCGCTGCATCCTCATGACCGGGGCCGGCGACAAGGCATTCTGCGCCGGCGGCGACCTCAAGGAACGCCTCGGCATGACCGACGAAACGTGGCAGGTGCAGCATCTCCTGTGCGAACGCGCGATCCGCGCCTTTAGCGGCTCTCCGGTGCCGGTCATCGGCGCGATCAACGGCGCCGCTTATGCCGGCGGCTGCGAATTGGCGTTGTGCTGCGATTTCCTCTATGCCGCCGAGACCGCGCGCTTTGCGCTGACCGAGGTGACCCTCGGCATCATGCCCGGCGCCGGCGGCACCCAGAACCTGCCGCGCGCGGTCGGCGAGCGGCGCGCCAAGGAGATTATCCTGACCGGCCGACCGTTTTCGGCGCAGGAGGCGTATGATTGGGGCCTGGTCAACCGGCTGTGCCCGCCCGACACGCTGCTCGATGCGACGATGGAGACGGCGCGCCGCATCGCCGATAACGCGCCAATTTCGGTGCGCCAGGCCAAGCATGCGATCCATTACGGGCTGCAGATGGATCTCGCGAGCGGCATGATGTTCGAGATCGAGGCGTACAACCGCATGGTCCCGACCGAGGACCGCCGCGAGGGCATCGCCTCGTTCAACGAAAAGCGCAAGCCGCGCTTCAAGGGACGGTAGAAGGGAGCGAGCAGTGATAAAGGTCAGCGTGCTGTATCCGAACCGGCCGGGCGCCAAATTCGACATGAAATACTACTGCGAGAAGCACATCCCGATGGTGCAACAGAAGCTTGGATCGGCATGCAAGCGG
>VBAH01000004.1 GCA_005884685.1 Alphaproteobacteria bacterium | reverse complement strand
GGCGATCTTTCTGACGTTTTTGCGGCTCGGCTGCACGAGCTTTGGCGGCGGCACGGCGGGCTGGCTGCACCGCGACATTGTGCTGCAGCGGCGCTGGATCGATGAGGCCGCGTTCTTGCAGATGCTGACCGTCGGCCAGGCCTTGCCGGGCTCCAATGGCACCAAGCTCACGGTGCTGATTGGCCAGCATCTGCGCGGCACCGCCGGGGCGGCGGTCGCCCTGTTTGCACTGCTCGCCGGCCCGTTCCTGATCGTACTCGGCATCGCAGGTGTCTATGCGGGACTGACCGGCAACAAAACACTGCACGACATGCTCGACGGTGTCGCCGCCGCGGTCGTCGGGCTGACTTTCGCGACCGGGCTGCGCAGCATCGCGCAGGGCGCTCCGGGCCCAGCAGCCTCGGCGATCGCGGCAGCGACAGTGCTGAGCGTCGGCGTATTGCGCTGGCCGATGATCCCAGTCGTGCTGTGCCTCGGGCCGCTCAGCATCGGCCTCGCCTGGCTGCAGGCGAGGCAGCGCTGACATGCGCGGTTCCGGCGACACGCTGATCGCGCTTGGTCTCGTCTTCGCGCCGCTGTCGCTCTTGTCGTTCGGCGGCGGCAATGCGGTCATCGCAGATATCGCGCAGCAGGCGATCCAGGTGCAGGGCTGGACCAGCGAGCGCGAATTCGCCGACCTCTTCGCACTGTCGCGCGCCGCACCCGGGCCGGGATCCATGCTTGCGGCGCTGATCGGCTGGAAAGCCGCCGGGATCGGCGGCGCCGCCGTCGCGACGATCGCCTTCTATGTGCCGTCGGCGGCGCTCGTCCTTGCGGTCGCGCGGTTGTGGGGCCGCTGGCGCGGTTCGGTGTGGCATACCGCGGTAGAGCGCGGCATGGCGCCGGTTGCGGCCGGGCTGTTCCTGTCGGGCGGGATCGCAGTCTTGCGCGCGTCACCCGGTGGGCCGGCCGTCTGGGTCGCGGCGATTGCGACAACCCTCGCACTGCTTCGCTGGCCCAAAATGCATCCCGTGCCGCTATTGCTCGGCGGCGCGGCGCTGTTTGGAGTGCTTGGCGCGTTGTAGCGGTACCGACGTAAGCGCGCCGGCACGGGGAGAGAAAGGGATGAATGCGCTGCCCGGAGGATTGCCGGGGGATTTTGCAGCCCGGCTCGTGGTTGGCTCTGCCGATGCCATCATCTATGCCGACGCGCAGGGCCGGATGCGGTTCTGGAACGCGGCGGCGACTCGCATCTTCGGTTTCGCCGAAAGCGAGGCGATCGGCGAAAGCCTCGATCTGATCATTCCGGACCGGCTGCGCCCCCGCCATTGGCAGGGCTATGAGCACGTTATGAAAGGCGGCGAGAGCCGATACGGCGCCGGCGATCTGCTATCGGTGCCGGCGCGCCACAAGGACGGGCGGCAGATCTCGGTCGAATTCACGATCCTGCCGCTGCACGACAATGCGGGCGCGATGCTGGGGATCGCCGCCTTTCTGCGCGACGTGACGGCGCGCTTTGAGGAGATGCGCGCGCTGCGGCGCGAATTGGCGGCATTGAAGGCGCAGCGCCCGGCCGCAGGCGGCGCCTAGGGTCACCGAGAAATATCGCGGGCACGGCATCGAGGCTCGGCAACTTTGGGTTGCCGATGCCGAGAAACACCGCCTCCGTTTTGTTTCTGCTTGGAGAAATCCGAGCGACAAGGGCGGTACGAGATGTTCCGCAAAATCTGGGATCTGATCAAAGATACGGTTTCCGGTTTCATGGGCGATGAAGCGCTGAGCCGGGCCGCCGCCATCGCGTATTTCACCATCTTCTCCATTGCCCCTCTGCTGCTGGTCGTCATCGCGATCGCCGGCCTCGTATTCGGGCGACAGGCGGCGCAGGCCGCGATCATGGGCCAGTTCTCGGGCCTCATGGGCAAGGGCAGCGGCGATGCGCTTGGCTCGATGCTGCAGAGCGCCGGCAGCCAGAGCCAAAAATCCGGAACCATCGCGACAATCATCGGGCTCGTCACATTGCTGATCACCGCGAGCGGCGCCTTTGGCGAGATCCAATCCTCGCTGAACAAGATCTGGAAGGCCGAGCCGAAAGCCGGGCTCACCCGGCTGGTGCGGGCCCGCATCGCCAGCATGGGGCTGGTCATGACGCTCGGCTTTCTGCTGGTTGTATCGCTGGCGGTCAGCGCCGGCCTCGCCGCCCTGGGGCACTGGGTCGAAGGGTTCTTTCCCGGCGCCAAGGTGCTCATGGCCGTCGTAAATGTCGTGATCACGCTGGTGCTGCTGTCGGCGGTCTTCGCGGCGATCTACAAATTCCTGCCCGACAAGCAGATCGCCTGGCGGGACGTCATCGTTGGCGCGGTCGCGACGGCTATTCTGTTCACGATCGGCAAATCGCTGATCGGCATCTATATCGGCCGCATGAATGTCGCCGAAAGCTATGGCACGGCGGGGTCGCTGATCGTGATCCTGTTGTGGATCTACTATTCGACCGTGACCTTTTTGTTGGGCGCCGAATTCACCCGCGTCTACGCCGAGCGGTTCGGCAGCCATGCCGAGCACCCGGCGGCCGAAACGGAGCGAGCCGCGCCACGCCGACCCCAACCGGCGCCGGAGCCGCGGCCGGCACTCGCCGCCTCGCCGGACGCGCTGGCGCGACGAACCGCGTCGACCCGCGCCGAAATCGATCAGACCTGGCGCGTTATTCGCGAGCGCGTGCCCGAGCCGCCTGCCCTACCCCCAAAAATCGCCGGTCGCGTTGTCGCGGAGCGCCCGTCCTGGCTGCAGATCGCGGTGGCCGGGCTGGCGGTGGCCGTCCTGCCCGCCCCGAGGCGGAGCGAAACGGCTGCAACTTGGCATGTCGCGCGCGACGGGGAGCGCATGCCGGCTACCGAAGCGATGGTCAGAAGGCCCACGCAACCGCTTCCGGCCGAATAGGCCGGCCGCAGACTGCCCTATCGAACGGGTTGCGGCAGACCAGCGGATTCCGCTAGCGTTGGCCCGGCCTCTTCCCGGACCCGAGCGCACCGATGCTTCACGCGACCACCGTCCATTTTCCGGCGACAACACTCCGCGCGGCGCTGCCCGCGGTGAGGGCGATCCTGTTTGGCGCCTTTGTGATCTACGGCGTCGGGTTCGCCGGCCCGGCGACGATCCACAACGCGGCGCATGACGTCCGGCACGCTTTCGCGTTTCCCTGTCATTGACGGCCGGGTCACTGACGGCCGGGGCTGACGCTCAATGCTGCGGCGGATTTTTCTCACCGCGCTGATCGCCGGCACGATGGCCGGTCTCTTTGCCGCCGGCCTCCAGCATCTCAAGCTCATTCCGCTGATCGCCGCGGCCGAGGTTTACGAAGCGGCCGGGGCGCAGGCCGATCATCAGCATGGCGCCGCACCAGCCCACGATGCCGCCGCAGCGGAATGGGAACCGGCCCCCGGGATCGAGCGCGCCGGCTACACGCTAATCGCCGATCTCCTGGCTGGCATCGGTTTTGCGCTGCTGCTCGCGGGCGCGGTGGCGCTGGCGCGATTACGCGGCTATGGGATCGACGGGAGTAGTGGGCTGCTCTGGGGGGCTGCCGGATTTGCCGTCTTCGCTTTGGCGCCGGCGATCGGATTGCCGCCCGAATTGCCGGGAATGTCGGCAGCCGAATTGGCGGCCCGCCAGCAATGGTGGCTCTTGACCGCCGCAGCGACCGCGGCCGGTTTGGGGGTGGTGATTTTCACTCGGCAGGTGCCCGTGCGGGTTCTTGGCGCCGTGCTGCTCGTATTGCCGCATCTGATCGGAGCGCCGGCCGCGCCGCATGGCGCAACGGGAGTGCCGGCCGAGCTTGCCGCCGAATTCGCGACCGCCTCCTTGGCGACCGCTGCCGCGTTCTGGCTGTTGCTGGGCAGTGTCAGCGGCTGGCTGTACCGCCGCTTCGAATAGCTAGGCTGGCAAAGGCGCCACAGCCGGCTCAAGACGCCTGCGACCGCTGCCGATAAACAACACCGCCAGCGCCGCGCCGATGCACAACAAGCCCGACAGTATGAAGGCTTCGAGATAGGTGCCGAACGAGATCCGCATCATGCCGCCGAGGAAAGCCGCTCCGGCGCCACCGACCTGATGGATCACGGTGATCCAGGCGATCATCATCCCGGTCCGTTCGATACCGACGATGCCGCTCATCAGGCGAGCCGTCGGCGGACCAGTGGCGATCCAGTCGAGCCCAAGGCAAAGGGCAGGTACATCAGCGACAGGCCGCGCAGCCCGTAATACCAGAACAACAGGAACCGGTTATCCCAGCGGTCGCTGAGCCAGCCCGAGCCGGTTCCGCCGAGAAACGCGAACAGGCCGGTCGTCGCAAGCAGGCTGGCCCCGGCAATCTCGGTCAGCCCGTGATCGACGCAGGCCGGGATCAGATGCGTGCTGATCAGCCCGTTGGTCGAGGCGCCGCAGACAAAGTAGCTGCCCGCCAGCAGCCAAAAATCGCGTGACCTGGCACCCTCACTCAATCCCCGAAACGCCGCCGTTATGGGATTGCCGGCCGGCGGCGCAGGCGGATCGGCTTGCGTCGCGCCGTACGGGGCAAGCCCGAGATCCTCAGGCCGGTCACGCATCAGCCACAGCAGGACCGGCACGAACCCGATGACGATCGCGGTCAGCACGAGGCACATGGTCCGCCAGCCGGCATTGGCGGTCAGCCACGCCATCGTCGGCAGAAAAACCAGCTGACCGGCCGCATTCGAGGCGGTCAACACTCCCATGACGACACCCTGGCGGGCGCGGAACCAGCGGGCCGCGATATAGGCCGAAAGATACCAGCCGAGAAAGCCGGCGACACCGCAGCCGGTCACCGCCAGGGCCAGGCTCATCGTGCGTCGCACGCCGAAGCGGTCCATGATCGCCGCGGCAAACGGACCGACCGCGCCGTACAGCAACAGATTGACACCGATCGCGAACGAGATCGTGGCGCGCGACCAGCCGAATTCCGCTTCGAACGGGACAATCAGGACGCCGGGCGCGGCGCGCACGCCCGCGGTCAGCAGGGCGACGACAAAGATCACCGCAGCGATGATCCAGGCGTAGTGCAATCGGCCGATCGCGATGCGGCTCGGCATGACGGTCAAATCGTCTCCTTCAAGACCATCTTCTTTCACGTTCTCGATGCCGGTCAGCAGTCGATCACCCGGCGCGGTTGCCGCGTTTCCTTGATAACGAGCTTGTGCCCCGAGGCCTCCTCCAGGGCCTCGGTCGACTCGATCTCAATGCCGAACCCGGCGAGCCCGACATAGGTGCGCGAGCGGGTTGCGTGCAGCTGGATCGAGCTGACCCGCAAATCGCGCAGGATCTGCGCACCGAGTCCGATATCCTTCCATTGCCGGCTGCGTTCCAGCTCGGACGGGGTCGTCTCCTCGGCAATCGCGGTGGTCGGCACGCCCGAGGTACCGTCGCGCAGATAAACGAGGACGCCGCGCCCCGATTTCTTGAAGCGGCCGAGAGCGGTATGGATCGTCTGGGCGCCGCCGAACACATCTTCGACGACATTGGCACGGTGCAGCCGAGTCGGCACGTTCCGCCCATCGCCGATCTTGCCGTAGACAAAGGCGTAATGGTGCACCTTGTCGAATGGCGTCACATAGGCATAGCCCATGAATTCGCCGATCTCGGTTTCGATCTTGAACTCGGCGACCCGGGTGACAAGCTTTTCACGCGCTTGGCGATAAGCGATCAGATCGTCGACAGAGATCCGCTTCAGCGTGTGCTTCTTGGCGAAGCTAGCGATCTGCGGACCACGCATGACCGTGCCGTCGTCATTGACCAATTCGCAGATTGCCGCGACGGGCTCAATCTCCGCAAAACGGCAGAGATCGATCGCCGCCTCGGTGTGCCCCGAGCGCATCAGGACGCCGCCATCTTTGGCGATCAGCGGAAAGATATGGCCGGGCCGAACAAAATCTGCGCGCCCGGTATTGTTGTTGGCGAGCGCCCGGATCGTTGCCGTCCGGTCGTCAGCCGAGATGCCCGTCGTCGTGCCGTGACGGTAATCGACCGAGATCGTAAAGGCGGTGCCGTGGATCGCGTCGCTATCGGCGACCATCGGCGCGAGATGCAGACGCCGCGCGATCTCGCCGGTGACCGGCGCACAGACGATGCCGCAGGTGTGGCGGATGATAAACGCCATCTTCTCGG
>VBAH01000032.1 GCA_005884685.1 Alphaproteobacteria bacterium | reverse complement strand
CATCGCCATCGCGCGCAGCGCCATGCGCTCGCGCGCGGAGAGTTTCTCGGTCGCGCTCTTGAGCTGGCCGCAGGCCGCGAGGATGTCGCGCCCGCGCGGCGTGCGCACCGGCGACGAATAGCCGGCGTTGAAGATGTACTCGGAGAACTTTTCGATCTGCTCCCACTCGGAGCATTCATACCTGGTGCCCGGCCACGGATTGAACGGGATCAGGTTGATCTTGGCCGGGATGCCCTTGAGCAATTTCACCAGCGCCTTCGCGTCGGCGAGCGAGTCGTTGACGTCCTTGAGCATCACGTATTCGAAGGTGATCCGCCGCGCATTGGAGACACCGGGATAGTTGCGGCAGGCGTCGAGCAATTCGGCGACCGGATATTTGCGATTGAGCGGCACCAGCTCGTCGCGCAACTCGTCGCGCACCGCGTGCAGCGAAATCGCCAGCATGCTGCCGATCTCCTCGCCGGCGCGCGCGATGTTCGGGACGACGCCGGAGGTCGAGAGCGTGATGCGCCGCCTGGAGATGCCGATGCCGTCTCCGTCCGCCACGATCAGCAGCGCGTCGCGCACCGCCTCGAAATTGTAGAGCGGCTCGCCCATGCCCATCATCACGATGTTGGTGACCAGCCGCGAGTCGTTACCTCCCCCTGAAAGGGGGAGGTCGGACGGCGAAGCCGTCCGGGTGGGGGTCTCTCCATTGACCCCTCCCCGGCGCGTTGCGAGCGCCGACCCTCCCCTTTCAGGGGAGGGTGAAGAGGAGGAGGAGGGCCAGTCACCCAAGCGGTCGCGCGCGACCATCACCTGCCCGACGATCTCGCCCGCCGTGAGATTGCGCACCAGGCGCTGCGTGCCGGTGTGGCAGAACGAGCAGGTGAGCGTGCAGCCGACCTGGCTCGACACGCACAATGTCGCGCGGCCGGTGTCCGGAATGTAGACGCACTCGACCTCGTGCGGCCGTTCGCCGGCGTGCTCGCCCGGGAGCCGCAGCAGCCACTTGCGCGTGCCATCGACCGAGACCTGCTCGGCGACGACCTCGGGGCGCTCCAGCGTGAAGCGCGCCTCGAGCGCGGCACGCAATTCCTTCGACACGCTGGTCATGGCGGCAAAGCTTGTGACGCCGCGCACGTAGATCCAGTTCCACAGCTGCTGCACGCGCATCTTGCGCTGCTTCTCGGGAACGCCGATCTCCCCGAGCGCATCGGCCAACGCGGCGCGCGACATCCCGACCAGCGAGGGCTTCGCCGGCGGCACATAGCGTTCCAGCGCGGTCTTCTCGACGAAGCCGCGTGGGGAGGTGGTTTGCAGGATGGTGGTCATTGTTCGCGAAACATAAGCATCAATAACGCGCGTTCTAGCATTGCCGCATGGCAAAGTCGCGCTGACGGTCATTCCGGGCCGGGTGAAGAGCCGTAGGGCGCAATAAGCATGCCCCCGCGCAGGCGGGGCGAAGCGCATAGCGCCGGCTTCCCCCCAATGGCGCAATGCGTTTCGCTACGCTCCACTTATTGCGCCCTACGGCCGGACCGCCCGGGAATGACAGCGGAGCTATTTGCACTCCTGCGCGACGCGATCGAGCGCCTGCGAGAGGCCCTTGAGATTATAGCGGTCGGTCGACTTGGTGCCGCGGCCCGATTCGCCGGTCACCATAAGGTCGGCGCCCTTGCGCATGGTGTCGACCATGCGCGCCTCTTCGGCAGCGTTCTTGATCCAGGCGCCGTCTCCTTGCGTGTACAACACGTATTTCGTCGCGCCGATGTCGAGGCTCGCCTCATAACCCGGCTTGAACGGATATCCGATCACGATCGAAACTTCGTTGCGCACGTTTTCGCTCGGCCGCGTCGAGACGAAAATGTAGGCCGGATCGCGCGGACGGTTGGCCGGCTCTGTCGCCTGCGAAGCGGGCTTGGCGAGCACGTAGCACAGCTTCTTTCCGCCGTTGCTCGCCGTATAGGCGCCCCAGTCGCCGAACTGGCCGAGCAAGGTCGGCTGCGCGCCGCCCGCCCCCGCGGGGCTCGGCGCCGGCTGCTTCGCCTGCTTGGCCGGAGGCTGCGACTTCGTCTCGGATTTCTGTTCGGATTTCGCGGCGGGCTTTCCCTGTTTGGCGGGCGGGCTCTGCTGCGCGATGGCGGCCGTCATCAGGCCGAGCGCCGCCACGAGCGCGAGCGGAACCGATCGGTATGCGCGAATTGTCGTCATCGGGCCTCCCGCCTCACCCAACGCCCCGGAAGTCGTAGAAATAACGGGGGAAATCGGCAATGTGAAGGCACCACGGCCGGTGATCTGCACGTTTCGCGCACGTGACGGCGCGCCGCGTGCCGTTTATCGTAGCCACTAGTTCCTCCGAGCGACGTCTCCCATGAAAGCCATTCTCTGCACCCGCTTCGGCGGCCCCGACGATCTTTCGTTCACCGACCTGCCCGACCCCACGCCCGCGCCCGGCGAGGTGGTCGTCGCGATCAAGTCCGCGGCGCTGAATTTCTTCGATACGCTGCTGATCGCCGGCAAATACCAGGTGAAGCCGCCGTTTCCGTTCTCGCCCGCGTCCGAATTCGCCGGCGTGGTGGAGAGCGTCGGGGCGGGCGTGACGAACCTCGCGCCGGGCGACCGCGTGCTCGGCTACGGCGGGTTCGGCGCGGCGCGCGAGAAGATCGCGATCCCCGCGCAGCGCGTGGTGAAAATCCCCGCCACGCTCGACTTCGACCGCGCCGCCGGCATCACGGTGATCTACGGCACCACGCTGCACGCGCTGAAGGACCGCGCGCACCTGAAATCCGGCGAGACGCTCGCGGTGCTCGGCGCCTCGGGCGGCACGGGATTGGCGGCAATCGAGTTGGGCAAGCTGATGGGCGCGCGCGTGATCGCCTGCGCGTCGTCGGACGACAAGCTCGCGTTCTGCCGCGAGCGCGGCGCCGACGACACGATCAACTACGCGAGCGAAGATTTGAAGGAGGCGCTGCGCCGCGCGACCTCCGGCAAAGGCGCCGACGTGATCTACGATCCGGTCGGCGGCGCGTACGCCGAATTGGCGCTGCGCTCGATCGCGTGGGGCGGGCGCTTTCTGGTGATCGGATTTGCCGCCGGCGAGATCCCCAAAATTCCGCTCAACCTCGCGCTGCTCAAGGGCTGCGATATCGTCGGGGTGTTCTGGGGCGCGTTCATCGAGCGCGAGCCTGCGGCGCATCAGGCCAACATGGCGGAGCTCGTGCGCTATGCCGCCGCGGGCAGGATCTCGGCGCACGTGCACGCGGTTTATCCGCTCGAGGAGACGCCCGCGGCGCTCAAGGCGATCGCCGACCGCAAGGTGATGGGCAAGGTGATTTTACGGCCGTAGGGCGCAATAAGCATGCCCCCGCGAAGGCGGGGGCGTAGCGCATTGCGCCCTACGCCCCTACTCCGTCTTGATGCCGGCGAACTTGATCACCTTGGCCCACTTCTCGGTGGCCTCCGCGATGATCGTTCCGAACTCAGCGGCCGAGCCACCGAGCACGGTGCCGCCGAGCTCGACGATCCGGGCCCGGATCTTGGCATCGGCGAGGCCGGCATTGAGCTCCTTGTTGAGCAACGCGATGATCTCGGCCGGGGTGCCCCGCGGCGCGCCGATGCCGGCAAAACCGCTCGCCTCATAACCCGGCACGAAGTCTGCGACCGTCGGAACCTCCGGCAGCACGTCGAGGCGCGCCGCGGTCGTCACGCCAAGCGCCCGCAGCTTGCCGGCCTTGATGTGCTCGATCGATTCCGACACCGGGCAGAAAATCACCTGCAGGTGGCCGCCGACCAGATCAGTGACCGCAGGCGCGCCGCCGCGATACGGCACGTGCACCAGGTTCACGCCGGCCATCATCTTGAACAGCTCGCAGGCAATGTTCTGCGGCGTGCCGGGGCCGGCCGAGCCGTAGTTGATCTTGCCCGGGTTCGCCTTGGCATAGGCGATGAGCTCGGGAATCGTTGCGGCCGGAACCGACGGATGCACCACCACCACGTAAGCGAGCCGCGCGATGGCGATCACCGGCACGATGTCGCGGATGAAGTCGAAGTTGAGATTGGTGTAGAGCGCGGCATTGATCGCGTTCGGGGTCACGATCTGCAGCAGCGTGTAGCCGTCCGCGGGCGCCTTCGCGACCGCCTCGGTGCCGATGTTGCCGCTGGCGCCGGCGCGGTTCTCGATGATGAATTGCTGGCCGAGCCGCTCCGAGAGCCATTGCCCCATCAGGCGCGCCTGGATGTCGGTCGCCCCGCCGGGCGGAAAGCCGACGACGATGCGCACCGGCCGTGACGGATAGCCTTGCGCCCACGCCATGCGCGCGGCGGCCGGCAACGCGGCAGCGCCCACCGCCAGATGCAGGAATGTGCGACGGGGAAGTGTCATGAGGGCGCCCTCCTTGGGTCTGCGCGGCGCGGACGTGCCATCCGGGCGCGCGCAGTGGGGAGAGACTAGGCCGGTCCGATGGGGCGGGGAAAGCGGCCTTCTGTCACCAGGGTTGTTGCTCCCGGCGAAAGTACCGGTCGTCGCCCCAACCCGGATTGCCCGGTTGCGAGCCCCAGCCGCGCTGCGGGCCGGGTTGTGCGCCGCGGCCGCGCTGGGCGTTGCCGTTGCGCTGAGGGGAATTGTCCTCCTGCCAGCCCCAGCCGCGCGAAAAGAGCGAGCCAAAGCCGTCATAACCCTGGTCCGCAACAAGGACGTCGGTGGTCGGCTTGCGCGTAATGAAGCCGCCCTGCGGCTGGTTGCTCAACACCGCGACGAACTCGGTGCGATAGTTGGTCTCCGCGCTCAGCGGCTCGTCCGAGATGACGATCGAGGATCGCGGCAGTGCGGTCGGCGCGATGCGCGCGAGCACGTCCTGCGGGATGGCGATGCGGTCGAGCGCGCCCCGCGCGTCGTCCGCGCCGTCGATCGTGACCGCGCTCCAGCGCAGGCCCGCATCCTCGCGCGCCATCGCGGTGAACACATGGGTGCCGATCGGCTTGCCGGGATCGCGGATCGTGACCGGGACCTCGAACGTATCGAACACCTCGCCGCCCCCGTCCGGCGCCGGCTTGTGCGTGTTGCGCCGCACGTAGAGCTTCTGCGTCGCGCGGCTGATGTAGATCGAGACCGGTTCGAGCGCGAGCTTCGCATCGAGCGCCGCCCTGGCGGCGGCAGCCTTCCTCATCTCGGCCGCCTTGACGGCATCCTTGGCGGCGGCGGCAGCCTCGCGCTTCGCCGTCGCGTCGGCTTTCGCAGTGGCGAGTTGAGCCGCTGCTTCCGCGGCCCTGGCGGCCGCCTTCTGCTTTTGCTCCTCGGCTTTCGCCCGGGCGTCATCCGCCTTTGCGGCAGCAAGCCGCCGGTCGGCGAGCGCGAAGTCGGCGTCGGCGCGTGCCTTGAGCTGTTCCAGCTTGCGCAGCGCGACGCCAAGCGATGCCGTCTCACGCGCCGTTGTGACGGCGGCCTTCTTCGCCTCCTCGGCTACCCTGGCGGCCTCCGCGGCCTCGCGGGCAAGCGGCTCGGCCCGTGCCGGCGCAGCCGCGAGCGCCTCCGCGTTCGGCACGAGCAGCGCCGGATGGGCAAACGCGACCGGTTCCGCGTCGTTCGGCGAAATGATCACCCGCATGCCGATCCGCGTCCGGTCGAACAGTTTCTCGGCGAAGCCGAACGGCATGCGGATGCAGCCGTGCGAGGCCGCATACCCGGGCAGCGGCCCGCCGTGCAGCGCGACGCCGTTCCAGGTGATGCGCTGCATGTGCGGCATCCAGGCGTCGTCATACATGGTCGAACGGTGATCCAGGTCTTTCTCGATGACGGCGAAGATTCCGGCCGGCGTCTCGCGTCCCTTGACGCCGGTCGACACCGGCGCGCGCAGGATCCAGCCCTCGGCGTCGTAGAACGTGACCTGCTGCGACGCGATCGAGACGATCGCCATGATCGGCTCGCCGGCAGCGCGCGGCGCCGTCGCCTCTTTGGGTGGCGGCGCGGGGCGCGCCTGTTTCGCGCCGGCGTCCGCCGAGAGCACCGTCACGGCCAACGCCACAAGCGCCATGTTGGCGCGGGCGCCCCAACGCCGCATCGCCACGGTGGATGGTGCTGTCAATCGATTCGCCATGCTCTCCCGCTGATAAGGCCTGTTCGCGCGTGCGTCCATCAAGGGTCAGATCGCGATTTTTTTGAGGCCGACGGCTGATACGCCTCGATTCGATGGCTCTTGATATATTGCTCGCCGAGGCGCTGCGACAGTGCTGTAGGGCGCAATAAGCAAAGCGCATTGCGCCGCTCGTGCGCGCGCCGTCGGCTGTTGCTCTTATGCCGACGGCGCAATGCGTTTCGCTGCGCTCCACTTATTGCGCCCTACTGGCTTTCTAATGTTCAAGCGCCCGTGCCACCTCATGCAGCTCCGCTCTTCTCGCGGATATGATGCGGACGACGTCGTCTCTCAGCGTGTAGCCCGGATGGAGCGCAGCGCAATCCGGGGTTCTCGCACACAATAAGGCAGCCCCGGATTTCGCTTCGCTTCATCCGGGCTACGGCTGAATTACTCACTCCCTCTCCAGCATCCACGCATGCCTCTGCTTCCGCGTGAAATACCGCTTGGTCCCGCGCCCGCGCGAGCGCGGCGGCCTCTCCGCCGCGGGCGGCAATGCGCGATGCGCAAGGAAATCGTCGACCGCTTCGCGCGGCGCGCGGTGCAGGTCGACGCCGGCCGCGCACAGTTCGCCGATCGGGCGCATCGGCTCGCCCCACATCGCGGCCTCGGTCCGGCGCCGTGTTCGGCTCATCGCCGCAAGCTTCGCCATCCTGGCGAGCTCCAGCGCGTGCCCGAGCTTGTCGAGATCGACGCCCGGCGTCTCTTCCAGCTCGCGCACGTAGCGCTCGGCGAGCGACCGCAGGCGGCGGCTGAGCAGGCGGTGCTTGTTGTAGGCGGTCGCGCGCGGGGTCGGCACGGTGAGCATGGAGCGCGGCGCAAACAGCGGCCGCTTCCATCCGCCGGCCTGCATCCAGCGGCTGATGCTGGCGGGCGAGGCGCCGGTGCGCGCCGCGATCTCGCCGTAGGTGAGCGTGGTCTCCTCGATCAGCGCCCGCACGGCTTCGACAGCATCGTCGGCGTAGGGCCGGCCCTTGCCGTACCGCCGCGGCAGCGCGACGGCCGCGCGCTCGTTCGGCTCGGGACGCGGGCGCCCGCTGAGGCGGACGATGGAGGGTTCAAAGAGGGAGTAGGGCATCGGAAGGAATATAAGCTGACATTAGGACAGATGCAAGTGTGGATCTTGCGGCGTTGTCATTCCGGGGCGCAACGAAGTCGCGAGCCCGGAAGCCGTAGGCGCAATAAGCGAAGCGCATTGCGCCGCTCTCCCGCGCTATCGGCCGTTGCTCTTGAAGTCGACGGCGCAATGCGTTGCGCTGCGCTCCACTTATTGCGCCCTACAGGCCGCCGCTTGCCCAACGGTCAGAGACTCGCCATCGCGCGCTTCGCCGCCTCGCGATGCGCCGGCTTCATGTGGCTCGCGACCAGCCGCAGCGCGGTCGCCAGCACCGCCGCATCGTCGGCGAAGCCGAGCAGCGGCAGCATGTCGGGGATCGCGTCGAACGGCAGCACGAAATAGGCGAGCGCGCCGAGGAGCGCGGCCTTCACCTGCAGCGGCGTGTCGCGATCGAACGCGCAGTAGTACGCGGCGAGCAGATCCTCGGCGAACGGCAGTTGCGCGGCGAGCCGTCGCAGCTTGCGCCAGAAGCCGCGCCGCACGGTGTCCTCGTCGCGCGCCAGACGATCGGCGTCGGGCGCCGCGAAATCGGCTTCGTTCCAGGTGGCGGCGCGTGTCACGGGTTTCCCTCCAAGGCGCGCTCCCAAGATGGGAAGCGAAAACGGCGCGGGCAAGGCATTCCATTTCGGCGGGGCCAGACGCGCGATACTCGGCTGTCATCCCGGCCGAGCGAAGCGAGAGCCGGGACCCATGTATCCCGGACGGCGCAGGCTAGGGGTCTATGGGTCCCGGGTCTCGGCCTGCGGCCTCGCCCGGGATGACAGCCCAGTTACTCCGGACCCAGTTTCATCCTAGAGCGCCCGCCACCCCGTCCATCGCTTGCGCAAGCTGCACGTCGAGCGCGGTCACGCCGCCGGCGTCATGCGTCGAGAGCGTCACCTCGACGGTCTTGTAGACGTTCAACCACTCGGGATGGTGATCCATTTTCTCCGCGACCAGCGCCACGCGCGTCATGAAGCCGAACGCTTCATTGAAATCCCGGAACACGAATTTCTTCGTGATGGCATCGCGGCCCGCAACCTCGCTCCAGCCGGAGAGCTTGCCCAGCGCCGCCTTGCGCGCCTCGCCGGTGAGCTTTTCGCGTGCCATGACAGCCTCCTTTACGCCGCGAGCGGATAATCCGCTTCGACCACATACGGCCCGCCGCCGACCGATGCGCGCGACGAGAACAGCACGAAGCGCGACACCTTGAACGAGGAGCCGAACAGCGGCCCGCGCGTCTAGAGATACTCGGCGACGTCGCGGCTCGGCACATCGCGCAGGCGCGCGAGCGTGACATGCGGCGTGAACTTGCGGCCCTCCGGCTCCAGCCCGAGCCGCTGCATCAGCCGCTCGAGCTCGGCCTGCAGTTCGATGAGCGGCTGGATCGGCTCGACACTGACCACGATCGCGCGCGGCTTGCGCCCGCCGAACGCGCTGAGCTCGCCGAAGCGCACATCGAAGCTGCGCCGCTTCACCCCGTCGAGCAGCAGCGCGATCTCGTGCGCCAGCCGGTCGTCGATGTCGCCGATGAAGCGCAGCGTGATGTGGTAGTTTTCCGGATCGATCCAGCGCGCACCCGGCAGCCCGCCGCGCAGCAGGGACAGCGTCTGGCCGACTTCGCGCGGAATCTCCAGACCGACGAACAGGCGCGGCATCGGACAGCTCCAGAACGAACCAGCGGCCCCGCGAATCAAAGGTAAGCATGGAGGAAACTGACGGCAAACGGCAACATTCCCGTGTCAGTGTCCGGCTTTGACCCGCGCGATCAGTTCCTCGGCCTTGGGCAGCATGCGGGCCACGATGATGTCGACGCCGGCCGCGGTCGGATGAACGCCGTCCGGCAGGTTGAGGGCGCGCTCGCCCGCAACGCCGTCAAGGATGAACGGATAGAGCACGAGGTCGTGCGCCGCCGCGAGGTCCGGGTAGATCGGGTCGAACGCCGCGGCGTAATCCGGCCCGAGATTGCGCGGCGCCAGCATGCCGGCGAGCAGCACCGCGATATGCCGCTGCTTCAGGCGGCGGATGATCCCGTCGAGCGCCGCGCGCGTCTGCTGCGGATCGATGCCGCGCAAGGCGTCGTTGGCGCCGAGTTCCAGGATCACCGCATCCGTGCCGTCCGGCACCGACCAGTCGAGCCGGCCGAGCCCGCCCGCCGCGGTGTCGCCCGAGACGCCGGCATTCTCGACCGCCACGTTGTGGCCCTTCGCCTTGAGCGCCCGCTCCAGCTTCGCGGGCAGCGCGTCCTGCGCCGCCAGCCCGAAGCCCGCGCTGAGCGAGTCGCCGAGCACCACGATGCGGATCGGGCGCTCCGCCGCATGCCCGGCCGTCACGGCGGCGGCCGTCATTGCGAGCCACGCGAGCGCCATGATCGCGCGCCGGACCGGCTGGACCGGCGCACCCGGCTTCCCATATGACCGGCTGGGACGACGCAACGGGCGCAAGACATCCGGCATGAACGAAACCTCCGTGACGGCGCCGGCGGCGATCCGGCTCTGCGGCGTCAACCTGTCGCTCGGCCGCGGGGCGGCGCGCGTCCATATCCTCAAGGACATCGACCTGCATATAGGCGCGGGCGAGGCGGTCGGCCTGGTCGGCCCGTCGGGATCGGGCAAATCGACCCTGCTGATGGTCGCGGCCGGGCTGGAGCGGCCGGACACCGGCGCGGTGCAGGTGGCGGGGCAGGACCTGCGCGCCCTGGATGAGGACGCGCTCGCCCGCTTCCGCGGAAAAAAAATCGGAATCGTGTTCCAGAGCTTTCATCTCATCCCCACCATGACCGCCCTGGAGAACGTCGCGGTGCCGCTCGAACTCGCGGGCGCCACGGATGCATTCGAGCGTGCCGCAGCCGAGCTCGCTTCGGTCGGCCTGCGTGACCGCGTCGATCACTATCCGGCTGAGTTATCCGGCGGCGAGCAGCAGCGCGTCGCGCTTGCCCGCGCGCTCGCGCCCCATCCGGCGATTCTGGTGGCGGATGAGCCGACGGGCAACCTCGACGAGGCGACCGGCCGCGAGATCATCGCGCTTCTGTTCGCCGGTCACGAGAAGCGCGGCACCACCCTGGTGCTGGTGACGCACGACGCGGCGCTGGCGCGCCGCTGCGACCGCGTGGTGCGGCTGCGTTCCGGGCGGATCGAAGCGGGCGAGCGCATAGCATGAGTGTCGCGCAAAATGTTTCGCGCGGAATCACATGGCGTTTTGCACTGCGCGAGATGCGTGGCGGCCTGCGCGGCTTTGCGGTGTTCATCGCCTGCATCGCGCTCGGCGTCGCGGCGATCGCGGGGGTTGGCTCGTTTGCGCGCAGCCTCGGCGACGGGCTCGCGCGCGAAGGCCGCGTCATCCTTGGCGGCGACGTATCGTTCTCGCTAATGGCACGCGAGGCAAGCGCACCTGAACGGACATTTCTCGAGGACAACGGCCGCCTCTCGGTCGCCGCCACAATGCGGGCGATGGCGCGCGCCCCCGATGGACAAACCGCGCTGGTCGAGATCAAGGCGGTCGATGGCGCCTATCCGCTGTTCGGCAGCGTAGCGCTGGAGCCAGCGGACGATCTTGCGGCCGCGCTGGAAGAGAAAGACGGCGCATTCGGCGCGGCGGTCGATCCCGCGCTGCTGGCGCGGCTCGGCATCGCGCGCGGCGCGCGCGTCACCATCGGTGCAGCGGCGATCGAGCTGCGCGCGGTCCTGAAAGTCGAGCCCGACAGGCTCGCGGGTGGGATCGGCTTCGGTCCGCGCCTGATCATCAGCGAGGCCGCACTGCGCGCGACCGGGCTGGTGCAGCCCGGGAGTCTCGTCCGCTGGCATTACCGGCTGCGCCTGCCCGCCGCCGACGCCAACGATCGGGCCGCTAACGCGGTGGTCGCCGCATCGGAGAAAGCCCTGCCGGACGCGGGCTGGGAGGTGCGCACGCGCGCCAATGCCTCGCCCTCGCTCGGCCGCAACATCGAGCGCTTCACCCAATACCTCACTCTGGTCGGCCTGACCGCGCTGCTGGTCGGCGGGGTCGGCGTCGCCAACGCCGTGAAGCATTATCTCGATCGCCGCCGCGAGGTGATCGCGACGCTCAAGTCGCTCGGCGCGACCGGCTCCCGCGTGTTCGCGATCTATCTCACCGAAGTGATGCTGCTCGCCGCGATCGGGACCGCGGTCGGCCTCGTCGTCGGCGCCGTCCTGCCGTTTGCGATTTCCGCCGCCTTCGGCGGCGCGATCCCGCTGCCGATCGAGCCGGCCCTGCACGCGCGCGAGCTTTCCTTTGCGGTGCTCTACGGCTTTCTCACCGCGCTCGCCTTCGCGCTCTGGCCGCTCGGCCGCGCGCATGACGTGCCGGTATCGGCGCTCTACCGCGATGCGGTCGCACCGGAACGGCGCGTCCCGCGCAAGCGCTACGTGGCGCTGACCACGCTGGTGGTCGCGGCGCTCGCCGGACTCGCCGTATTGCTCGCCTATGACCGCAGGATCGCCGCGATTTTCGTCGCCGCGGCGGCGTGCGTCTTCGTTGTGCTGCGGCTCATCGCCCTGCTGATCATGTGGGCGGCGCGCCGCGTCCCGCGCCCGCGTTTTGCGCTGCTCCGGCTTGTCCTTGCCAATATTCACCGCCCGGGCGCACTGACACCCAGTGTCGTGCTCTCGCTCGGCCTCGGCCTTGCGCTCCTCGTCACCCTGCTGCAGATCGACGGCAACTTGCGCCGGCAATTCGTCGCCGCGCTGCCCGCCAAGGCGCCGTCGGTATTTTTCGTCGACATCCCGGATGCCGACGTCGCGCGCTTCGATGCCTTCGCGAAACAATTTGCGCCGGACGCCAGCTATGACCGCGTGCCGATGTTGCGCGGCCGCATCGTTGCCGCCAACGGCGTCCGCGCAGAGGACCTGAAAGCGCCGCCCAACGCCGCGTGGGTGCTGCAAAGCGATCGCGGCATCACCTATGCGGGCGAGGTGCCGGGCGGCTCGCGCGTCGTCGCCGGGCAATGGTGGGGGCCGGACTATCAGGGCCCCCCGCTCGTCTCGTTCGAGAACAAGATCGCCGAAGGTCTCGGCCTGAAGATCGGCGACCCGGTCGTGGTCAACGTGCTCGGCCGCAACATCACGGCGACGCTCGCCAACACGCGCGCGGTCGACTGGCAGTCGCTCGGCATCAATTTCGTGCTGGTCTATTCGCCCGGCGCCTTCCGCGGCGCGCCGCATACTCACATCGCGACGTTCACTTATCCGGGCGGCGCCAGCGTCGAACAGGAGGTCGGCCTGCTCAAGGAGGCGGCGGCAGAGTTTCCGACCGTCACGGCAGTGCGCGTGCGCGAGGCGCTCGAAGCCGTGGCCAAGGTCGTACTCGACCTGACGTTTGCGATCCGCGGCGCCAGCGCCGTGACCCTGATTGCCGCCGTGCTGGTGCTCGCCGGCGCGCTCGCGACCGGCCACCGCCACCGCGTCTATGACGCGGTCGTGCTCAAGATGCTGGGCGCGACGCGCTACCGCCTGCTCGGCGCCTATGCGCTGGAATATCTGCTGATCGGCCTCGCGACCGCGATCGTGGGCGTCGCGGCGGGATCGCTCGCCGCCTTGCTGGTGATGACCGAGGTGATGAACCTTGCCTTCACCTGGCTGCCGTTGCCGGCGTTTGCCGCAGCGCTCGGCGCGAGCGCGTTAACCATCGTGTTCGGGCTGATCGGCACGTTCTCGGCGCTCGGCCAGAAACCGGCCCCTGTCCTGCGCCATCTGTAACAGATTGCGCAGACTCTTTGCGACAATCGGACGCGCGCCCCTGCGTCGGTTCGGCACCTTGTTCGGCCATACATTTTGTCCATATTGAACGCGTCTGGAGACGCGGGTTTCGCTCGCGTCCGGGCAGGGGGCGAACATAGAGGTTTCGACGATGTCGGACTTTGATCGCAATGCCGCAACGGCGCAGTACGGCCGGCCGCTGACGCGGGCGGAGGCTGCCGTCGTTGACGAAGGCCTGCGGGCCTACATGCTGCGCATCTACAATTACATGGTGCTCGGCCTCGCCATCACCGGCGTTGCCGCGCTCGGCGTCTATATGCTGTCGGTGACGCCCGACCTCTCCGCCGCCTATCAGGGCGCCCGGCCTCTCGCGCGCGGAATGTATCTGACGCCGATCGGCTATTATCTGTTCGCGAGTCCGCTCAAATGGCTGGTGATCCTCGCGCCGCTCGGGCTCGTGTTCTTCCTGTCCTTCCGCATCCAGCACATGCGGCCCGCGACCGCGCAGATCACGTTCTGGATCTACGCCGCGCTGGTCGGCGTCTCGCTCGGCTCGATCTTCCTGATCTACACGCATACCTCGATCGTGCGCGTGTTCTTCGTCACGGCGGCCTCGTTCGGCGCCCTGTCGCTGTGGGGCTACACCACCCAGCGCGATCTGTCGGGCATGGGCTCGTTCCTGATCATGGGCCTGTTCGGGATCATCATTGCGTCGCTGGTCAACATCTTCCTCGCCAGCACGATGATGCAGTGGATCATCTCGGTCGTCGGCGTCCTGGTATTCGCGGGCCTCACCGCCTACGACACGCAGCGGCTCAAGAGCGAGTACATCTATGGGGCGATGGACGGCGAGGCGATGGAGCGCTCCGCCATCATGGGCGCGCTCACGCTCTACCTCGACTTCCTCAACCTGTTCACCATGCTGCTGCAGCTGCTCGGCAGCCGCGACGAGTGACGCATTAACGATCTGTCATCCACGCGTGGTTCTGGCCCCGGCTGACGCCGGGGCCTTTTTCTTATGCGACAGTATGGTGCGGCGGGTCTGGCGTTCGCCTTGAACCCACACTAGATTCGCCCGCATAGGCGCGATGCGGCAAGGCCGCGGCGCTTTGGCCTGCCGGCGAGCACGCCCGGGCCAACCAGGAGGATGCTTCCATGTCGGACTTTGACCGGAACGTCGCGGCCTATCCCGGCGCCGCGCGGACAGTCGCGGTCGATGCGGGCCTGCGCGCCCACATGATCCGTGTCTACAACTACATGGCCGGCGGCGTGGCGCTGACCGGCCTGGTCGCCTACTTCACCAATGCCTATTTCGGGCAGGCGCTCTACGGCAGCCCGATCATGTACGTGCTGATTTTCGCGCCGCTCGCGCTGGTGTTCTTCCTGAGCTGGCGCATCGAGAGCCTTGCGGCTTCGACGGCGCGCGCGCTCTTCTTCATCTACGCGGCGTTGCTCGGCGCTTCGCTCTCGATCATCTTCGCGGTCTATACCGAGAGCTCGATTACCCGGGTGTTCTTCATCTCGGCGGCGGCGTTCGGCGGCTTGAGCCTGTGGGGTTACACCACGCAACGCGATCTGACCGGCATGGGGTCGTTCCTGATGATGGGCCTGATCGGCATCATCATCGCGAGCCTCGTCAACATCTTCCTCAAGTCGAGCGGGCTCGACTGGATCATCTCGATCATCGGCGTGATCGTGTTCGCGGGGCTCACCGCCTGGGACACGCAGAAGATCAAGGAGATGTACAGTCCGTACGACGACGGCACCGTCGGCGGCCGCAAGGCCGTGATGGGCGCGCTGTCGCTCTATCTCGACTTCATCAACCTGTTCCTGATGCTGCTGCGCCTGTTCGGCGACCGCCGCTGACGGCAGCCTGATTACAGCGAACGCCCCGGGTTCATTCCCGGGGCGTTTTCGTTTTAGGCTCGCCGCCGCCGCTCTGCCCGCACAAGCGGGAATCCGCCCCCACCCCTACGCTCCCCCGCAAGCGGGGGAGGGATAAAGGGAGGGGGCGCTTTCGCGGCGACGAGCGGAAGAGAGATTGATTGCATGAGCAACGTTTCGATCCGGCACGCCACTCCTGCCGACGTTCCATCCATCACCCGGATCTACGCCCACGCGGTGCGCCACGGCACGGCGTCGTTCGAGCTCGAGCCGCCGGATGAGGCCGAAATGACGCGCCGCCAGCGTGCGCTGCTTGAGGGCGGCTACCCATACCTGGTGGCGGAAATTGACGGCTCGGTCGCCGGCTACGCTTACGCGGGCCCCTACCGGACACGCCCGGCGTATCGATACACCGTGGAGAATTCCATCTACATCGCGCCGGAGGCGCATCGCCGCGGCATCGGCCGCGCGCTGCTCGATCGGCTGATCGCCGAATGCGAAGCGCGCGACTATCGCCTGATGATCGCCGTGATCGGGGATTCGGCGCAGACACCGTCGATCGAGCTTCACCGCGTCGCGGGTTTCAAGATGGTCGGCGCACTCGAAGCGGTCGGCTACAAGTTCGAGCGCTGGCTCGACTCGGTACTGATGCAGCGCCCGCTCGGCAAGGGCTCGTCGACGCCACCGTAGGACTGTCTCGCTCATTCCCGCGAAAGCGGGAATCCAGTTCTTTCTTCGCTTGGCCCTGTGTCCCCGCTTTCGTGGGGACGAGCGGAAGGTTGCTACACCGCCACCAGCTTCAGCGACTTGTCGACGGCGCGCAGCACGCCGTCGAGCTCGTGGCCGCGCCTGACGATCAACCCGGTCGCCGAGATCACGCTGTAGGCGCCCTGCTTGCGCGCGAGTTTCGGATTTTTTTCGATGCGGTAGAGCGGCACTTCGGAGGAGCGGCGGAAGACGGAAAACACCGCGCGGTCTTTGAGAAAATCGATCGCATAATCGCGCCACTCGCCGGCGGCGACCATACGGCCGTAAAGGCCGAGAATGCGGTCGAGTTCACGCCGGCTGAATGTGACCTTTCCGGGGACGACGGCCGGAACACTGCCCTCGCCCCCGCGATGCTCGCTCGGTTCGGTTTCGCCGGAAACCATGCGGCGCCTCCTTCTGTCTGCGGGTAGATGATCGCGCCGGACTGCATTCCCCGCAAGGGGCCGGTCTCGACGTATGATGTCCTGACGACAATTTCTTCAGAAACGATCGTTTTCGCCACAGACTCCCCCGAACCCGGGCGTTCGCTCACGGTTTCGTTAGGAAATTCCACAATGAAGCCCAATTTCGAACAACGGCGTGCCGTTGTGGCCCGCGATAAGCAACACAGTTGATTAGGGCCCGGTCGCGTTCGAGCGCCGGATTCCTCAGCCCCCCAGCCCCCCAGCCCCCCGGGGCTTGGACACACCGGGCCCTAGTTACGCGTACGGTTCAATCCCCCAATCGTTCTCAGGGCCGGCTCACGCCGGCCCTTTTTTCTGATGCGGTGCAGAAACGATCAGCGCAGCGAGGCGACGCTCGCGCCGAGCATCGGGCCAGGCTCTTCCTTGGTGCCGGACTGAACCAGCACCGCGACCGCATCGACATCCCCCACGTCCTGCTTCGGCAGCGTGAAGCTGCGCGCCGCGCCGGTCCACTCGCCAAGCTTCACCCAGCGGCGCACCACGTTGTGATACGTGATGGTATGCCCGGAGTTCTCGCCGCGGCCGATCGCGACCTCCGCGTTCGTCGTGATCGGACAGAGCCAGACCTCGCCCTGCGCGGCGCCGTTCTTTCCGGCTGCGACCGAAACCGAAATCTGCTCGCCCGCAACCGACACGCTCACCGGGAGCGCGAGCGTGCCGGGCTGATTGCGCGTCTGCGTGACCGCGCTCTCGATCGCGGCCTTGTCGCTGCCGAGCACGTGCTTGACGCCGTTCACGACCGCTTGCGGCGTGTAGACCTCCCGATCGCCGCGCGCCTTCGAGTAGGCGCGCTGGCGCTTGGTGTGGCCCGGCAGCGCCAGCGTGTCGCGCCAGCCCAGGTAGTCCCAATAGTCGACCGGCAAACTCAACACGATGAGCGAGGGATCGCGCGCGAGTTCGCCCGCCAGCTTGTCGGCCGGCGGACACGATGAGCAGCCCTGGCTGGTGAACAGCTCGACCACGCCACGCGGTTCGGCCGACGCGACGGTCATGGTCAACATCGCGGAAGCGACCGTTGCGAGCGACAGCGCGATTGGGCGGCGTTTCATGCCGATCTCCACATCCTGACGTCCCCGACGGATTCCGGCACCCAGGCAAATGGCGCCACGAGCCGCAATCCGTCCGATCGCGGATGTCTCATCCCACGCAGACAGATAGAGACAACACGCATCACCGGCCACTCAATTCACGGTGAGCGGCCCGATGCGTGCGGTTGGCGTTCACCTGGTGAAACGGATGGGGGCCGCGGCCCGCAGCGTCACGCCGCAAGATGGCGCAGCACGTATTGCAGGATGCCGCCGTTCTTGAAGTAGTCGAGCTCGTCGAGCGTATCGATGCGGCAGAGCAGCGGAACGCGCTTGAGCGCGCCGTCGGCCGCGACAATTTCGGCGATCATCCGCTGGCGTGGTTTCAGATCCCCATGCAGCCCGCGGATCGTCACCGTCTCGTTGCCTTTCAGCCCGAGCGTTTGCCACGACGTCCCTTCCTCGAACACGAGTGGGATCACGCCCATCCCGATCAGATTGGAGCGGTGGATGCGCTCGAACGATTGCGTGATCACGGCGCGGATGCCGAGCAGCGTCGAGCCCTTGGCGGCCCAGTCGCGCGAGGAGCCGGTGCCGTATTCCTTGTTGGCGAAGACCACCAGGGGCACGCCTTCGGCCCTGTACCGCATCGCGGCGTCGTACATCGTCATGCGCTGCTTCGACGGATAATGGATCGTGTATCCGCCTTCGACGCCCGGGACCATCTGGTTCTTGATCCGGATGTTCGCGAACGTGCCGCGCATCATCACCTCATGATTGCCGCGGCGCGTTCCGTATTGATTGAAATCCTTCGGCCGCACCTGGTGGTCGCGCAGGTAATGACCGGCCGGGCTCTCCTCCTTGATCGAGCCGGCGGGCGAGATGTGGTCGGTCGTGATCGAGTCGAGGAACAGGCCGAGAATGCGCGCATCGATGATGTCGTCGACCGCATGCGGGCGCTTCTCCATGCCCTCGAAGTAGGGCGGATTCTGCACGTAGGTCGAACGGTCGCTCCACTGGAAGGTCATGCCGCCCTTCACGGCGATCTTGCGCCAGTTGGTTTCGCCCTTGAACACGTCGGCATATTTCCTCGCGAACACACCCTTGTTGATCGACTTGCGGATCACCGCCGCGATCTCGCGGCTGGTCGGCCAGAGCTCGCGCAGATAGACCTTCTTGCCGTTCTGGTCGACGCCGATCGGCGAACGCGCGAGATCGACATTCATGTTGCCGGCGAGCGCATAGGCGACGACCAGCGGCGGCGAGGCGAGATAGTTCGCACGCACGTCCGCGTTCACGCGGCCCTCGAAGTTGCGGTTGCCCGAGAGCACCGCGGCCGCCACGACGTCGTTCTTGTTGATGGACTCCGAGATTTCCTCTGCGAGCGGGCCGGAATTTCCGATGCAGCTGGTGCAGCCGAAGCCGACGAGATTGAAGCCGATCTTGTCGAGGTCCTTCTGCAGCCCGGATTTCTCCAGGTATTCGGCCACGACCTGACTGCCGGGCGCGAGCGAGGTCTTCACCCAGGGCTTCGGCATCAGGCCGCGCGCCACGGCTTTCTTCGCCAGCAAGCCCGCCGCCACCATCACGTTCGGGTTCGACGTATTGGTGCATGACGTGATCGCGGCGATCACGACGTCGCCGTGGCCGATGTCGTGCTTGCGGCCCTCGACCGGGAAACGCTTGGTCGCCTCGTTTCCCTTGTTGAATTCCTTTTCCATCGCGGTCGCAAAGCCGTTCTTCACGTCCTTGAGCAACACGCGATCCTGCGGGCGCTTCGGGCCGGCGAGCGACGGCTCGACCGAGCCGAGCTCGAGCTTCATCACGTCGGTGAAGACCGGGTCGGGCGTGTTCTTGCTGCGATAGAGGCCCTGCGCCTTGGCATAGGCCTTCACCAGCGCCACGCGGTCGGCCTTGCGAGCCGTCTTGGTGAGATAGTCGATCGTGTCATCATCCACGGGGAATAAGCCGCAGGTTGCGCCGTACTCTGGCGCCATGTTGCCGATCGTCGCACGATCCTCGATCGTCAGATGGTCGAGGCCGGGGCCGAAGAACTCGACGAACTTTCCGACCACGCCGCGCTTGCGCAGTGTCTGCGTCACGGTGAGGACCAGATCGGTCGCGGTGACGCCCTCCTTCAGTTTGCCGTTGAGGCGGAAGCCGATCACTTCCGGCAGCACCATCGAGTAAGGCTGGCCGAGCATCGCGGCTTCCGCCTCGATACCGCCCACGCCCCAGCCGAGCACCGAGAGGCCGTTCACCATCGTGGTATGCGAGTCGGTGCCGACCAGCGTGTCCGGATAAGCGACCTCCGCGGTCACGATCTTGCCGTCGACCTTCGCCTTCTCCTTGTCGGCGCTGAGCCAGACGGTCTGCGAGAGATATTCCAGATTGACCTGATGGCAGATACCGGTGCCGGGCGGGACGACGCGGAAATTATTGAACGCCTTCTGCGCCCATTTGAGGAACGTGTAGCGCTCCTGGTTCTGCGCATACTCCTCGGCGACGTTTTTCTTGAAGGCCGTCGGCGTGCCGGCAAAGTTCACGATCACCGAGTGATCGATCACCAGATCGACGGGAACCAGTGGATTGATCTTCGCGGGATCTCCGCCGAGTGTTTTCATCGCGTCGCGCATCGCTGCAAGATCGACCACCGCCGGAACTCCGGTGAAGTCCTGCATCAGCACGCGCGCCGGACGGAACGCGATCTCGCGATCCGAGGACTTGGTCTTGAGCCATTGCGCGAAGCCCTGGATGTCTTCCTTGGTGACGGTGCGGCCGTCCTCGTGGCGCAACAGGTTTTCCAGCAGGACTTTCAGCGAGAACGGCAGCCGCGAAATTCCGCGCAACCCGTGCTTCTCGGCTTCGGGTAAGCTGTAATAGACATAGGTTTTGGTGCCGACCGTGAGGGTTTTGGCGCACTTGAAACTGTCGAGCGAGGTCATGGCCGCCTTTTCCATCCCATCGGACCAGCCGGTGGCGCAGAACACGCCCCGCGAAAGCTCGTCCTTCCAGCGATGGGCCGGCCCGCGATGATGTCTACCGCCCCACGCAACATACCGGCTTATAAGAGCTTTTCGGCTGGGTTGCTACAGATGGAACGGCCCGGAAGCTATGCGATTCGCACATTTTATCGGACCGAACGGGGGGCCGGCGCACTCCGTCCCCGAGGCACCGCTTGATGATGCGGCTTTTCGCGCGCGAGCTCGGCTGTGTTCGCGGCCTGCGTAGCGTATTCAATAGTATCAACTTGGAGTTGGCTTCGGGAGGCGCATTGGCTCTGGTCGGCCCGAACGGTTCCGGCAAATCGTCGCTGTTGCGGCTGATTGCGGGATTGCTGCGACCATCGGCGGGGTGGATTGAGCTTCAGGGCGGCGACGCGGAGCGCTCCGTTCCGGAGCAGGCGCATTATTTGGGACACCTGGACGCTCTCAAACCGTCCCTGACGGTCGCCGAAAACCTTCGGTTCTGGACACGCTATCTGGGCGAGCAGACGGCCGCGCTGGACGAGCCCTTGGCCGCCACGGGGCTCGGCGGGCTGGCCGACCTGCCCGCAGCCTACCTGTCAGCCGGTCAGCGGCGGCGCCTCTCGCTCGCCCGCCTGATCGCCGTACCGCGCCCGATCTGGCTCCTCGACGAGCCAACATCCGCGCTGGATGCCGGCGGCCAGGGGCGGCTTGCGGACCTCATGCGTGAGCATCTGGCCACCGGCGGGATGCTCATCGCGGCGACGCATGGTCCGCTGGGAATCGACGCAGGCGAGCTGCGGCTGGGAGGCGCCGCATGACCGCCCTCTCCGCGCTCCTCCTCCGCGATATGCGGCTCGCCGTGCGGGTCGGCGGTGGTGCGCTGATGGGCGTGCTGTTCTTCCTGATCGTCGTCACTCTGGTGCCGTTCGCGGTCGGGCCGGATCTGGCACAGTTGCGGCGGATCGGGCCGGCGATTCTGTGGCTCGGCGCCCTCCTCGCCTCATTGCTCACGCTCGACCGGCTGCTCGCGGCCGATCACGAGGATGGCTCGCTCGATCTCATCCTGATGGGCGGGACGCCACTGGAACTCGCCGTGCTGGCCAAGGCGGTTGCGCACTGGGTCGCCAGTTGCCTGCCGCTGGTGGTCGCGACACCCCTGCTCGGCCTGTTTCTCAATCTCGAGCCTCTGGCCATCGGCGCCGTCGCGCTGACTTTGCTCGCCGGCACGCCGGCTCTGACCTGCATCGGCCTCATCGGCGCGGCCCTGTCGGTCGCGCTGCGGCGGGGCGGGCTGCTGCTGCCGGTGCTGGTGCTGCCGCTGACGGTGCCGGTGCTGATCTTCGGGGTTGCCGCCTCGAACGCCGCGGTTGCGGGCCCGATGAGCTTCGGTGCGCCGTTCCTGATTCTCTGCGCGCTCTCGCTCGGGAGCCTGGTGCTCGGGCCATTCGCCGCCGCGGCGGCGTTGCGGCACGGACTTGAGTAAGATCAATGCCGGCCCGCCCGCACGATGTTGAACATCGCGGCATGCCGCTGCATTGCGGCCGCTCCGCAGGCCTACTAGAGAACCGCCCATGGCGCTGATCGACCTTGCCAACCCGACGCGCTTCCTCGCGCTCGCCGCGCGTGTGCTGCCGTGGCTTGCGGCCGCAACGGCGCTCGCGTTTGCGGCTGGCCTCTATCTCGTCTGGTTCACCACGCCCGACGATTACCAGCAGGGCGCGACGGTGAAGATCATGTTCATCCACGTGCCCAACGCGTGGCTCGCGATGGGCGTGTGGACGGTGATGAGCATCGCGAGCATCGGCACGCTGGTGTGGCGCCATCCGCTCGCGGATGTGGCGGCGAAAAGCGCCGCACCGCTCGGCGCTGCGTTCACGTTTCTCGCGCTCGTCACCGGCTCGCTGTGGGGCCGCCCGATGTGGGGCACCTACTGGGTGTGGGACGCGCGGCTGACGTCCGTGCTGGTGCTGTTGCTGATGTATCTCGGCGTGATCGCGCTGTGGCGCACGGTGGACGATCCCTCGCGCGCCGGACGCGCCGCCGCGATCCTCACGCTGGTCGGCGCCGTCAACCTGCCGGTCATCAAGTTCTCGGTCGACTGGTGGAACACCTTGCATCAACCGGCTTCGGTCCTGCGCGCCGGCGGACCTGCGATCCATCCGGCGATCCTCACGCCGCTGCTGGTGATGGCGATCGCGTTTGTGCTGCTGTTCGTCACGCTGCATCTCGCGGCCATGCGCAACGAGATCCTGCGCCGGCGCGTGCGATCGATGTGGCTGATGCAGGCGCACGCGGCGCAAGGTGCGTGATGGATCTCGGGCCGCACGCCGCATTCATCATCGCCGCCTACGTGATGGCAGCGGTCGTCGTGCTCGGACTGATCGCCTGGGTGATCGCCGATTACGACGCACAGCAGCGCGTGCTCGCCGATCTCGAGCAGCGCGGCGTGACGCGCCGCTCGCAGAAATCGGAGGCCGCATGAGCGCGACCGCCTCGGACGAAAAGCCCGCGCGCCGCCGGCTGCTGGTCGTCCTGCCGCTCGCGGTATTTCTCGCACTTGCGGCGCTATTTTTCTTCCGGCTCGGCTCCGGCGACCCCGCGCGCATTCCCTCCGCGCTGATCGGACATCCGGCGCCCGAGACCAACATGCCGCCGGTGCCCGGCCTGCTCGCGCGCGACGGCAAGCCGCTGGCTGGAATTGCTGCCGCCGATTTCAAGGGCGCGGTGACCTTGGTGAATGTCTGGGCATCGTGGTGCATTCCCTGCCACGACGAGGCCCCGCTGCTGAACACGCTGGCCGAGGACACCCGCATCCGGCTCATCGGCATCAACTACAAGGACCAGCCCGATAACGCGCGCCGCTTCCTCGGCCGCCACGGCAATCCGTTTGCGGCGGCGGGCGCCGACGGCAACGGCCGCGCTTCGATGGAATGGGGCGTGTACGGTGTGCCGGAAACCTTCCTGGTCGGACGCGACGGCAAGATCGCCTACAAGCTGGTCGGGCCGATCACGGAAGCCAACCTCGAGCGCGTGCTCAAGCCGGAAATCGAGAAGGCGCTTGCGGCGCAGCCGTAATGGCGCCGCCGCCCGCATCATTGCCGCTCCAGCGCTTTCCTGTCCCAGTTGCCGCGGATGGCCGCCGCCTCGTAGGTGCTTTGCGCGAACGCCAGCAGCGCGGCGTCGGGCGCAGCCGCCGTGCGCACCGCGTCGTAATCGATGAGAAATTGCCCGACGTCCGCGTTGTAGCCGGCGCCCGGCGGCGCGACCTTCGCGGCGCCGAAGCCGTCGGGCTCAGGGTAGGCGTAGGCGTAAAACGCCGCGCGGCCGTAGCCGCCATTGCCCGGCCAGAAGCCGAGGCTCGCGCATTCGTGGCTGTAGGCTTCCTGCATCACCCACGGCGCGACGTTCGGCGTCTTGCTGCCCTGCAGCGGCGGCGCCGCCCGCCCGGAGAAGCGCGTGACCGCAAGGTCGAATGAGCCCCAAAAGAAATGCACCGGGCTCACTTTGCCGAGATAGCGTGCGCGGAAAATGTTGAAGACGCGATCCGCCTGCACCAGCTGGCGCCAGAATGTTTGCACGGCGGCGCCGTCATAGCTTGCGTGAATGCGATCCTGCTCGAAGGGAATTGCGCCTTCGATTTCCCCCGGCATGGTCCAGATGCGCACATCGACTTCCAGCGCGCGCAATGCCGCCATCACGGCGGTATAGAAATCCGCGGTCGTCATCGGGCGAAGCGCGATGCGCTGCTCGCGGGAATCGCTCGTGCGAAAGATCAGTTCATGAGCGCAGAAATCGAAATCGATCTGCAAGGCGCGATCACGGTAAGGCATGGCACCGGTGGTGAGGCCGCGTGCGCTGACCAGCAGCACGACGCCCCACCAGTGATTCACCAGCGGCGCGAGCGCCAGCTTCACCTTGCCGACGACCTGGGTCCACAGATGCAGCGTATTGCAGGTGTCGGCCCATTCCGCGTAGGCGAGGGTCGGCCAAACATTGTCGGTCGTGGTCATCGGGCGAGACTCCCCGCCCTGATATGGCGCTCAGTTTCGCCGTTGGAACAGGTGCGGATCGTAGGTTTCGTCGAGCAGCGCATCAACCAGCGCGACACGCGGCCAGGCCGGGCTCTGCATGTCCTGCACCAGCGCTTCGATTTCACACTCGGCCGCCTCAAGGGCCACGCGCGCAGCCCGCGCATGAGTCAACTCGGCCTGCACCGCACGAAGATCAATCATGTCCGGTCCTCCGAAGACTGAATCCCCCGCACGCTAGCTCAGTTCCGTTTGTTCTGCAAATGTTCTTGCAACCGCGTGCAACTTTGGCTACCTTGGGTCATGTGAGAGGCATCGGCATGGTTCAGCGCGTATCGACCGTGGCGTTCGAGGGGATCGAGGCGCGTGCCGTCGACGTGCAGGTGCAGGTCGCGCCCGGGCTGCCGGCCTTCAACGTGGTTGGCCTGCCCGACAAGGCGGTATCCGAGGCGCGCGAGCGGGTGCGCGCCGCGCTGATCGCCTCCGGCCTGGCGCTGCCCGCGCGCCGTATCACCGTCAACATGGCGCCGGCCGACCTGCCGAAGGAAGGCAGCCATTACGATCTTCCCATTGCGTTGGGTCTGATGGCGGCAATCGGCGCGATTCCGCCCGATGCCGTCGCGGGCTTCACGGTGCTCGGCGAACTCGGCCTCGATGGCTCGATCGCGCCGGTCGCGGGGGTGCTGCCTGCCGCGATCGGCGCCAACGCGCGCCGCGAGGGGCTGATCTGCCCCCATGCGTGCGGGCCGGAAGCCGCTTGGGCGAGCCCCGACATGGAGATCATCGCGGCCGCCTCGCTGATTCAGTTGGCCAACCATTTCCGCGGCACGCAGGTGCTCATGCGGCCCCGCCCGAAGATCCGCGAGATCGAGGGCACGCCGCTCGACCTGAAGGACATCAAGGGACAAGAGAGTGCCAAGCGCGCGTTGGAGATCGCGGCCGCCGGCGGGCACAATCTGTTGATGGTCGGCCCACCCGGCGCCGGCAAGTCGATGCTCGCGGCACGGCTGCCCTCGATCCTCCCGCCGCTGTCGCCGGGCGAACTGCTCGAAGTGTCGATGGTCGCCTCGGTCGCGGGCGAGATCGCCGAGGGCGCGCTGACCAACCGCCGGCCGTTCCGCAGCCCACATCATTCCGCCAGCATGCCGGCACTGGTCGGCGGCGGATTGCGCGCCAAGCCCGGCGAGATTTCGCTCGCGCATCACGGCGTGCTGTTCCTCGACGAGTTTCCCGAATTCCAGCCGGCGGTGCTCGACTCGCTGCGCCAGCCGCTGGAATCGGGCGACGTCACCATCGTGCGGGCCAACTATCGCGTCACCTATCCGGCGCGCTTCATGCTGGTCGCGGCGATGAATCCGTGCCGCTGCGGGCGTGCAAACGACCCCGGTTTTTCGTGCCGGCGCGGGCAGAACACGCGCTGCGCCGCCGATTACCAGGGACGACTCTCCGGTCCGCTGATCGACCGCATCGACCTGCACATCGAGGTGCCGGCCGTAACCGCCGCCGACCTGATCCTGCCGCCGCCCGCGGAGGGCAGCCGCGAGGTCGCGGCGCGTGTGGCAAGTGCCCGGATGGCGCAGGCGGAGCGCTATGCGGGGCTCGGTCTTGAGGGCATCCGCACCAATGCGCAGGTGAGCGGGCCTGTCCTCGAAGAGGTGGCCAGGCTCGACAATGCCGGCACGGCGCTGATCCGCGATGCCGCCGACGCGATGCGGCTTTCGGCACGCGGCTATCACCGCGTGCTGCGCGTCGCGCGCACGCTCGCCGACCTCGACGGCGCGGACAAGATCGGCCGCGTGCATCTCGCCGAGGCGCTGTCGTATCGCGCGCTGGCGGATGAGGTCAGGCGGGCGGCTTGAATTTTGCCGCGCATTCCCGTCCGCGCCTGCACGGGGACAGCCGCGAGCGAGAGCGCGGCGGATCCGAGCAGAAAAATCAGCGCCGCCCAGAACACGAACCATAGTGTCTGCGCAATGAACGCCAGCACGACGAAGCGCCGCGCCGGAAATTGCAGGATGCCGGCTGCGGTCGAGATGCAGGAGGCAAGATTGGCTTGCCATTAGGTGGTGAAGATCGCGCTCAGGCCGTACTTCTCGAGCCGCCGCTTGGCCCGCTCGAGCGGCGCGCGGAGCCCAAAAGCAAGCAGCAGCCGATACCAGCCGTATTTGCCGGCAACGAAATTCGTCACCTGGCCGCAATAGAGGCCGAGGCCGCCGAGCGCGGCGGTTTCGGCATAGCGCACGGGCTCGGCCGTCGCCACGATCAACGCGAAGATGATCACCAGCGTGCCGGGGAAATACCAGCCGATGAGCAGGAGCGCTTCGAGATAGGCGCAGATGAAAACAATAACGAGACCGTAGCGATCGAGAGAACTCCTGGCCGCCGCAATGATGGTTTCTTCCGGCGGCAGGTCGAGCGCGAGCCAGATCGCGTAGAGCAGGCCGAACACGGCCAGCACCGCGAGCGGAAACGCGATGATCGTCAGCGTGCGGCGCATATCCCCATCCCGGGGACGGACGCTGGTCGCCACCGCCAAGCGCGGTCAATGCGGGCCGGCTGAACCGGTTACTGCCCCGCGCGCCGGCGGCCGACGCGGCGCAACGCGATCTCGTCGGCGCCTGGCCGGACCCGCCCCGGCCCGCGCGGAGGGCGGCCACGCGGCTGCCCCGGACGCAGGCGCGTCGGGGAGTCCAGCGTACCGTTTTCAACGGCATCGCAGAATGCACCGAACTCGTGGTCGGTGACGCCGTTGAGGTCGAGCTTGAGCTGCAGTCTGGCCATCTGGAGAAAGAACACCGATTGGTCGAGCCCGCAGCCGCCGATCTGCTCGATCAGCGTGTTCAGTGTCGCGACGGCCTGCTCAAGCCGTTCGTCCATGCTCGCTACCATCTCCCAACCCCCTCCAGCTGCCCTTGCGTGATGTCCGCGCGATCCATGTGCGGGTCGTGATCACGTCGCCGTAGAGACCCGCGACGCTCGACACGACGCGATGCACGTCGTTTGCCGCGATGTCGTCGAGCGCGTGGCTCGCCGAAGCATCGGCAAGGAATGTGACGGTGTGACCACGATGAAACGCGTCGATCGCGGTCGCGAGGCAGGCGGCCTCGCCGGCGAAACCCGCGAGCACGAAGCTGCCGCCGCCGCCGCTCATCACCTCGGCGAAATCCGCGCTGGCGTAGCAGGACGGCCGGTTGCGCTCGAAGATCATGTCGACGCCGTGGGGCTCGAAACCCTCGATCCAGCGGGAGAAGCGGCTCGCCTTGTTGAACAGCGGCGTGCGGTCGATCCAACGCGCGAACGCGACCGGCAGCCCCATCGCGCGCGCATGCGCAAGCGCGGCGCGGCAGTTCGCGAGCGCGCTCTTGGTCTCCTCGAGCGCCAGCACGCGCGGCGCGGCGACGTATTCCTGTTGCAGATCGACCAGCACCAGAGTCTGGACCACGCCCGGATTGACGTAGGCGCGCAGGTCGATGACGGAGCTCATGCGGGGAGCCTTTCGTGTCGCTCAAGGAAATTTAGACCGGGGTGGCGAGCCATAAAAGGAACACTATGATATAGGGGTGTTCCGAATATGGAACGGGGTCTTTTTGGTTGTAATTAGTTTCAGCGTTGTGTCATTGATTGTCCTCCGCATGGCTCGGTTTAGGCGTGCGCCCTTGCGACCGAGGGGCGTGTCACCGGGCGAATCGCGGACCGTTCCAATATCCCCGGCACGTGCCACCGACCCTCTGGGCGGATCATGATGTAAGGGTCGACCCCAATCGAGATCGCCTCAGGATGGGGCGTCATGTCGAGCGAGACTTCGACATAGTCGAAATCCGAGAACACAAACTCGCGACTGCCTTCGAACGGCCGAAAGCCAAAGCGGCTCCAGAAATTCAACAGCCGCTTTTGTGAGTGGCCGTAAATCTTGCGGTAGCCTTTGGCGCGGCACAGCTCGATCCCCGCGCGCACGACCTTGAAGGCGAGGCGCGTCTTCCGAAACTCGCGCCTGACGGCCAGGCGCTCCATTTTGACGAAATCCGCAAAATAGCGGATGCGCAGACAGGCAGCGGGCTCGTTGCCGACGTAGCCAATGAGGTGTGTTGCGGAGAAATCGTTGCCGTCGAATTCTTCGTCGTAGGGACATTCCTGCTCGGCCATGTACACCGCGCTGCGGATCGTCATGACGCGCATCACATCTTCAACCGAGCGTGCGACTGTGACAGTAAGATCGCGGGTGTTGGTGCGGCCTCTATAGTCGTCATAGATGGGCTGCGGGGCAGGACGAGCGGATAACGTTTTTGTTCTCGCCGCCATGTGAAGGTCAGGAGCAAATTTTTCTTCGAAAGTCGCGCCGGGGCAAAAGCCGGTGCTATTGAAGAATCGTAAACCCTCAGACGTTACCGCGCGCGAGTACAAGCGGACATCTCGATAGAGCGGCGTACTAATTTTTTCCATTACTAAAGGGATGCCCCCAGCAATAATTCCACGCGCATGCACAGCCCAAAGATAAATCCCGGCGGGCTTCTCAGATTGAGAGGCGAGTAGAGATTGATCCGGATCTGAGGCATCAAACGAGCCTTCGATCAGGCGAAGCATCCCGGCGCGATTAAGCATCAAGAACGCCATCAGCCCTTCAGCGGATGGCGTTGAGGCTTGGAACCGCTCGCGTCGAGCGATAGCCCAAAGGCTGTCAGGATTGTGAGAGACTACACGCCGCACCACGTCGCTTGACGCGACGTGCCTCAGATCCTTGCGAACGTGAGCCACAAGCGCGTCGATTTCGTTCGCGCGCGGCATGAATACAACGAGACGGCGGGCGATCTTTTGAGTGTCGAGTTGGTCAAGCCTGCGTGCAGACTTGCCGGGGGATAGAATTGGCTGAGCGGATCGTGTGATATGACGGTCGTGGGCAGTCATCTGACAATCTCCGGAGTTGTCGCCTCCGAAATACTCTGCGAAACTTAGGCCGAGAGCAGGGGGGTCGTATGCAGCCACTAGCGCAAAGGCGTGTTCCGCCTACGGAACGCAAAGAATTCGCGGTGGGTACAACTACGCCGGATTGGGAAAGCGTCCGAATATTCCTTGAGGTTGTGCGCCACGGTAGCTTTCGATCCGCCGCAGAACGGCTCAAACAATCTGTAAATGTGCTCCGTCGTCGGATCGACGAGCTCGAATGCCAGATGGGCACGACCGTGCTCACGAGACACGTCGATGGAGTACGCACCACGAAAGAAGGTGAGCAGATCTTCGCCGCGGCGGAGCAAATGGAAGCCGCATCTTTCAATTTGATGCGCGCGCGGGATCGGGCAATGCCTTCGTTTGCTGGCGAAGTGAAAATAGCGGTGACGGAAGGTCTCGGTACATTTTGGCTTGCGCCCCGCTTAGTGGAATTCCAAAAATCGTATCCGCGGCTTCTAGTCGATCTCAGTTGCGCGATGCGATCCGCTGACGTGCTGCGGCTGGAAGCAGAGGTCGCGGTCCAACTGTCCAAGCCAACGGCGCCAGATTTAAAGATCGTCCGGTTGGGACGTCTTCATGCGATGCTATTCGCTAGCCGCTCCTATCTCGAAGCCTACGGGCAGCCAAACACTCGAGAAGAGCTTTTGAAGCATCGGTTCGTTCTTCAGATGGCCGATCAAACAGCATCTCAACAGAATTACGACCGAGTGTTTTCTGGTGTGCCGCAAGCGGGGTTCGTTTCAATTAGAACAAACGTGAGCAGCGCCCATTATTGGACCATCGCAAAAGGGGCGGGTATTGGCTGGCTTCCAACCTACGCTGGCGCGATTGGCGCGCGAGTTGTGCCGGTCGACATTGACCCCGACTTTCAGCTTTCTTTGGATATATGGCTTGCATACCATCCGGACGTGAACCGGATACCGCGTGTACGCAAGACTATCGACTGGATAATTGAATCATTTGACGCCAAGGAGTTTCCTTGGTTCGGCGATGATTTTTTGCATCCGAATGACATGCCGACGCAATATCGAGGTGCGTCGCTTGTAAAGATGTTTGAGGGATTCGCTGCCAACGATCGCCACAAGTGAGTCGCTGGACAGCGACGCGGGGTGCATCTCACCCCTTCTCCTTGTTCCTCAAACTCTCCGCCAGCACCACGAGCGCGTATTTCGTGGTGCGCGACGAGATCTCCGAGTACGCCCGGATCAGCCGGACCGCGCCCTTGGTCTGCAGGAAGGCGAGGCTCGTGTTGCGCGGGTCGCGCTTCTTCGCCTGCGGCCCGACGCTGCCGTAGAAGAACGTCACGGGCGTGTTGAGGATCTCGGCGATGCGTTGCAGCCGGCCGGCCGAAACGCGATTCGTCCCCTTCTCGTACTTCTGCACCTGCTGAAAGGTCAGCCCGATGCCTTCGGCGAGGGCGGACTGTGAGAGCCCGCGCTCCAGCCGTAACGCACGGATTTTCCTGCCGATTTCGACGTCCTCCGCGCCTGCCCGGCGCTTGCGGGTGGCCCCGTCGCGTGTCGTGTTCAAGTTATTCCCCCGGCTTTGCGTGTTCAGCTTCGACGCACGATCAGTGGGCGCCGGGGAGGCATTCACTTCGGAATCATGTGGATATTGCATGATTCTCTGTCAAACTCGGCCTCCGTAAAGTAGCATAGCCAAGGGGTGCTCGGTTCGGTGGCAAAATTTTCGCAACGGGTCAGTGCAAAAACGAAACACCCCATCGGGGTGGCGCTGATCGAGCGCATTCCGTGGGACGACTTGCGCGTGCTGGTGGTGGTGGCGCGCACTTTGAGTTTCCGCAAGGCCGCAACCGCGCTGCGGACGGCCACCACCACCGTGCTCCGCCGCATCGAGCGGCTGGAAGAGCTTCTTGAATTTCGGCTGTTCGACCGCGTTCCCGATGGGCTGTTGCTCACCGCCGAAGGCCGCGCCGTTTACGTGATCGCGCAGGAGATGGAGCTCACGAATCATAAACTGCGCGCGCACCTCGATCAGAATCCCACCACGCGCGGCACGGTGCGCTGCTCGGTGACCGAGGGGCTCGGCACCGCCTGGATTCTGCCGCAGCTCGCGCAATTCTGCCGCACACATCCGAGCACCATCGTCGAGCTGCGTTGCGCGATGGAGGTTGCCGACGTGCTGCACATGGAGGCGGACGTCGCGGTGCAGCTGCAGCGGCCAGCCCGCGCGGACGCGAAGGCCTTACGGCTCGGGCGGATGCACCTCTATCCGTTCGCCTCGAAACGCTACATCGAGCTGTATGGCCTGCCGAAGAGCACCGACGACATCAAGCAGCATCGTCTGGTCGACCAGAAGGCGGCGCAAGTGGAAGAGAACATCATTCCGCGCCTGCTCAACCTGCCGAGCATTGAGGGCATCGTCGGGTTCCGCACCAACACCTCGACTGCGCATGCGCACGCGATCGATCTCGGCATGGGAATCGGCGGGCTGCCGACCTATGTGATGGCGCTGGGCGCCGATCTGGTGCCGGTCGATATCGGCGTGCGGCATCAGCGCGACATCTGGATGACCTATCATCCGGACGCGCGCGACGTACGCCGCGTGGCGACCTTCATCGACTGGCTGCGCACGCTGTTCGATTCCAAACGCTATCCCTGGTTCGGGGATGAATTCATTCATCCGCGCGACCTGATGGGCACGCCGCCGCCGCCGGACATGGGGCTGGCCTCGCGGACGCTCTTTCCCAAGCACCGCGTCAAGACGGCTTGACGGCGGGATTCCCGGCGGCGCTCCGCACCCCTTCCCGCCCCGATATCCCGCCGGGCAACGCGCAACCCAGCGGTGCGCAAACTCCGATTCACAGTGGTCAACTCCCGGTTGGGCAACCGAAGCTTGGCCGGTAGTTGGAACCGAGTTGGGGAGCGTTGCTGCGATGCCTATGAAATCCAAGACGAAAAGCACGAATTCGGACGACATCGAAGTCGGCCAACGCATCCGTGCGCGGCGCATGGCCAAGGGCATGTCGCAGACCGAGCTGGGCAATCTGCTCGGCGTCACCTTCCAGCAGGTGCAGAAATACGAAAAAGGCGTCAACCGCGTCGGCGCGGGCCGGCTGGTGCGAATCGCCGGGGCACTTGACGTGCCGGTGTCGTTCTTCTTCGGCGGGACCGACAGCGGCTCCCAAGATACGCGCGCAATCCTCGGCTTCCTCGACACCTCCTATTCGCTACGCTTGTTGCGCGCGTTCTCGCGCATCCCGCCGGGCGGCGTGCAGCGCGCGGTGGTCGACCTCGTCGAAAGCATTGCGCCCGAAAAAAGCCGCGCGTCGCTTTAGCGGTTGGTAACCACGAATCGTTACCCTGCCACTCGCCTGACTGGCGGGGGCGATCGGTGGCACGTTCGATTCAAGTGGTTGCATGTCTGACGCTCGCCATCGCGGTTCCGGCAACGGCGCAAACCTTTGGTTTTTCGCTCGGCTCTGCACCGCGAGCCTGTCTCGCCATCGGCGACACGACCTATCGGGTGGCAGCCACCACGTCGGCCGCCGACCTGACGGTGCGGATCGATCCTCGGGCGGCAGCGCCTGACATTCGCATTGCGCTTGCCGCAACCGCGGACGAGGCCGACTTCGTTTTTGTCGATGACGGCGATGCACCGCCGGCCTGCAATGGCACGCGAGCCAGAAGCGTGAAGCTCGACGCGGCGGCGGCCTCGCCAGATCTCGTTGTCGGCTTTTCGAGCGCCAATTCCGCAGATTACCGCATCTACGTGCGCTCGCGCTGGCTCGGTGCCGAAGCGGTGGCGGCGCTGTTTGCGGCCGCTCACGCGCCGGCGCGAAAGCTTGTGAGCCGGATCGTCGATCGTTCAAATTGAAGCGATGGCATTAGCGCGCCGTCAACCCTGAGCGGGACGATTCACGCTGCTGCGCCGGCCTTTCAAGGAAATCACAACGCCGGCCCGCGTAACTCTCTTCTCATGTGGGCGGAGTTCGACATTTCCCTCGCCGTCGTGGGGGTGCTGGCTGTCACGGCGAGCGCCGCGATGGGAGTGCTTGTCTGGCTCAACCGCAATCTCCACGCAAAACTCAAAGGCGCCGAGGAGCACGCCGAGGAGCTCGCCGACCGCAACTGGGAGCTTCGCGAGGCGGAGGGCGCAAGCCGCGCCAAGAGCCGCTTCCTCGCGATGGTGAGCCACGAAATCCGCACGCCGCTCAACGGCATTCTCGGCATGGCGGGGCTGCTGCTCGACACCCCGCTCGCGCCCGAGCAGGCGACCTATGCGAAGGCGGTGAAGACCTCGGGCGAGACGCTGCTCTCGCTGATCGAGGACATTCTGGACTATTCCAAAATCGAGTCCGGCCGGCTCGATCTCGACGCAAAACCGTTTCCGCTCGGCGCAATAGTCGAGGAGCTGGTCGAGCTGCTCTCGCCGCGCGCGCAGGCGAAGGGCCTGGAGATCGCGTCGTCGATCGCCGATCGCGTGCCGCGCTGCGTGACCGGCGATGCCGCACGCTTGCGCCAGGTGCTGCTCAATCTTGCCGGCAATGCGGTGAAGTTCACCGAAACCGGCGGCGTTGCGCTGATCGTCGAGCCCGGCAGCGCGCCGGACGAAGTCAGCTTTGCGGTGCGCGACACCGGCATCGGCATCGCGCCGGAGGCGCAGGCGCGCGTGTTCGAGGAGTTCGAGCAGGCCGACGACGGCCGGACGCGCAAGTTCGGCGGCACCGGGCTGGGGCTCGCGATCTCGCGCCGCATCGTCGAGCGCATGGGCGGCACGCTCACCGTGGAGAGCGCGCCGGGCCGGGGCGCGACCTTCCATTTCACGGTCGTGCTGCCAGCCGCGCCGGACGCCGGCGAAGCCGCGCCCGCGGCGCCGGACCTTTCGCGCCAATCGATCCTGATCGTGGCGCCCGGGGCGATCGAGCCGCCGCTCGTGGCCGAGCGCCTGCAGCGGTGGGGCGCGCAGACACGGATCGCTGCGGATGACCTCGCCGCACGCGCACTGTTGCCGACGCGCCGGTGGGACACATTGGTTGTCGATCGTTGCATCGGCGCCGAGGCAGCGGGCGAGATCGCGCGCGACGCCGCCTCGGTGGCCCAGCGCATCGTGCTGGTGACACCGGCCGAGCGCCATGAGCTTGCGAACCTCAAGGCCGCAGGGTTCACTGGCTATCTGGTGAAGCCGGTGCGCGCGGCCTCGCTCGCGGCCCGCTTCGGCGACGCGAGATCAGCCGATAGCGGGATGGCAGAAACCCTCGACACGCATGCGGTGGCGCCGGCCGGCGGCCTGTCGATTCTCGTGGCGGAAGACAACGACATCAACGCGCTGCTCGCCGGCGCGCTGCTGCAACGGCTCGGCCACCGGGCAACGATTGCGCCCAACGGCGCCGCCGCGGTCGAATCCTATTTCGCGGCTGCCGCCTCCGGTGCGGCTTACGATCTCGTGCTGATGGACGTCCACATGCCTGAGCTCGACGGGCTCGCGGCCACGCACCGCATCCGCGCCGCCGAGGCCGCGATGAGCCTGCGGCGCACGCGCATCGTCGCGCTGACCGCCAATGCGTTCGGCGAGGATCGCGAGGCGTGCCTTGCCGCCGGCATGGACGATTTCCTGGTGAAGCCGCTCGATCGCGACCGGCTCGGCGCGCTGTTGGCGGACCGCGCCGCGCTTGCCGCGTAGGCGGCCCGCGCAACTCATCACAGGATCGCGCCCGCGATTCGCAGCGCCGATGCCGGTCGCTGGCGTTCATTAACGATCGATTGCAACCCTATACCTAGGGATAGTGTACGGAATCGTACAACTCAGCATTATTTGCCCCAAGGGAAGTCGGGGCATGGAAATCCTTATCGCCTGGAGCATCGGTGTCTTGGCGGCCGCGGCGGCGGCCTGCCTGATCTATGTCGAATTTGAGAGCCATCGGCAAAGGCCGCCATTCTAGCGATGCGATCGGCGAGGGGCACAGACCGCCCAAGGCGGGTCACAACTTGCGCAGTGCCACCTGCTGCACCAGGTGGCTCTCCTCTTTCTGCAGGATCAGGTGCGCGCGCTGCCGTGTCGGCAGGATGTTTTCGCGCAGATTGATCAGGTTGATGCGCTCCCAGATCGAGGTCGCGGTCTCGATCGCCTGGCTGTCGTCGAGCTTCGAATAGCGATGGAAGTACGACTTCGGATCGCGGAACGCGGTTTCGCGCAGCGTGAGAAAGCGGTCGACATACCAGCGCCGCAGCACCTCTTCCTCGGCATCGATGTAGAGCGAGAAATCGAAGAAGTCGGACACGTACGGGATCGCCTTGCCGTCCTTCGGCAATTGCCCGGTCTGCAGCACGTTCAACCCTTCGACGATCAGGATGTCGGGCCGATCGACCTCGACCCACTGGTTCGGCATCACGTCGTAGACGAGATGCGAGTAGATCGGCGCGCGCACCGGCCGGCGGCCTGCCTTGACGTCGGCGAGGAACCGCAGCAGCGCGGGCAGATCGTAGCTTTCCGGAAAGCCCTTCTTTTCCATCAGGCCTTCACGCGCCAGCACGGCGTTCGGCAGCAGGAAGCCGTCGGTGGTGACGAGATCGACCTTCGGCACGTTCGGCCAGCGCGCGAGCAGCGCCTGCAACACGCGCGCGGTGGTCGACTTGCCGACCGCGACGGAGCCCGCGACGCCGATGATGTAGGGGACCTTCGCCTCGGCGGTGCCGAGAAAGTGCTGCTGCACGATGAACAGCCGCTGCGCCGCCGCCACGTAGAGCGACAGGAGGCGCGAGACCGGGAGATAAATCTCCTCGACCTCCTTCATGTCGAGCCGGTCGTGCAGCGAGCGCACGCGCGTCACTTCGTCCGGCGTCAACGTCATCGGCGTGTCTTCGCGCAGCGCCGCCCACTGGTCGCGCGAGAACGTGCTGTAAGGCGAGAAGCCGTCGTCGGTACGCTGTTCCATGGACTGCGCCAGTTCGTTCATCCGCCCTTGCGCGCGGCCTTCTCGTCGAGCCCGGATTGGGTGGTGCGCGCCGCAAGCGCGGCCTCGACCTCGGCCAGCCTGATGCCGCGCACCTCCAGTACGACGAGCAGATGATAAAGGAGGTCCGCGGTCTCCCCGATCAGGTGCTCGCGATCCTCGCTGACCGCAGCCAGCGCGGTCTCCACCGCCTCCTCGCCGAGCTTCTTGGCGCAGTGCGCCACGCCCCGGTCGATCAGCTTGCGCGTGTAGGATTCCTCAGGTGAGGCAGCGGCGCGCTGGTGCACCCGGGCTTCGAGGTCGTGGATCGTGAAGGCCATGGGGGCTGACTTAGCATCTCCATCAGCGCCCGTCATTCCGGGGCGCCACGAAGTGGCGAGCCCGAAATCCATAACCATCGGTCGGGGTTGTGGACTCCGGGCCGGCCTGCGGGCCGTCCCGGAGTGACGACCGGCGATCACGGGTCGAGCCGCATCGGCAGTCCGGCTTTCGCCATATGATCCTTCGCCTGCCGCACCGTGTATTCGCCGAAGTGGAAGATCGAGGCAGCGAGCACCGCGGTCGCATGGCCGTCGCGGATGCCCTCGACCAGGTGGTCGAGGTTGCCGACGCCGCCCGAGGCGATCACCGGCACGATCACGGCATCGGCGATGGCGCGCGTCAGAGCGACATCGTAGCCGCGCCTGGTGCCGTCGCGGTCCATCGAGGTGAGCAGGATCTCGCCCGCCCCGAGCGCCACCACCTCGCGGGCGTAGCCGATCGCATCGATCCCGGTCGGATTGCGCCCGCCATGGGTGAAGATCTCCCAGCGGTCCGGTTCGCCCTCCTTCGACACCTTCTTGGCGTCGATCGCCACCACGATGCACTGGTCGCCGAACTTCTCCGCCGCTTCCTTGACGAAGACGCGATTAGTCACGGCCGCGGTGTTGATCGACACCTTGTCGGCGCCGCACGTCAACAGCTTGCGGATGTCCTCCACGGTGCGCACGCCGCCGCCGACGGTGAGCGGCATGAAGCAGGCTTCTGCGGTGCGCGTCACCACGTCGAAGATCGTGGCGCGGTTCTCGTGGCTCGCCGTGATGTCGAGGAAGGTGAGCTCGTCCGCCCCGGCCGCGTCATAGGCGATCGCGGCCTCGACCGGATCACCCGCGTCGCGCAGATTGACGAAGTTGACGCCCTTGACCACGCGGCCGTCCTTGACGTCGAGGCAGGGAATGACGCGGACCTTGAACATGTCTAGGATCACCGGACGATCGGGTTGGGCGTGGCGCGGTTCAGCCGCCAAGTGGAACGAATGCTGGCGAAATTCAAGTCGGGCGTAGCCTACAAGACCTTTCGCAGATGGAATAAATCGCTCCGCCGGCGTTTCGATCTGCTCAGTTATCTCGGGCGCGCCTGTCGCTGCCCGGTCTGCCTTACGGGATTGCGCGCGTTCAAGCCGGCGCGGGGTGGATTCCCCGACGAGCTCGCGCGCCACGGATTCGTCCATCCGGCATCGGCGTTCGAAACCTTCAATCTCGAAGCCGTCAGCTGTCCGGCTTGCGACGCCACCGATCGCGAGCGCCTGACCGCGCTCTATCTCGTCGAGATGTTCCGGACCTTCGACCCGCGCCGCCGTTATCGATTGATCGAGTTTGCGCCGGGGGCCGGACTGCCTGTCCTGTTCAGGCGCTATCCCTTCGTGGGCTATCGCAGCGCCGATCTCTACCGGGCCGATGTCGACGACAGGGTCGACATCACCGACATGCGCATCTACGCGGACCAGTCGGTCGACGTCCTGCTGTGCTCGCATGTGCTCGAACACGTTCCCGAAGACCGCAAGGCGATGTCCGAGCTGCACCGGATCCTGAAAAGCAGCGGCTTCGGTATCGTGCTCGTCCCGCTGGTAACCGGCGTCGACGAAACGCATGAGGATCCCGCGATCGACACGCCGGCGCTGCGCTGGAAGCACTATGGGCTCGACGACCATGTCCGCCAGTACGGCAGGCGCGACTTCGTCGACCGGCTGACCGGCGCGGGCTTTACGGTCGATCAGCTTGGGATCGATCACTTCGGAGCGGCCGCCTTCAGGGAGGCCGGCATCACGGAAAAGTCCGTCCTCTACGTCGTGCGCCGTTCGACGGGCTGATTGCGTTCTCCGGCGCGCGCCCCGCGGATCATGTCGAGCGCTTCCTTCGCGTCGAGCCGACCGTCGTAGAGCGCCCGGCCGGCGATCGCACCTTCGAGCTTTTGCGCGCGCGGCTCCGTCATGACGCGAATGTCATCGAGCGACGCGAGCCCGCCCGACGCGATCACGGGGATCGAAATCGCATCGGCGAGCGCGACGGTGGCGTCCCAGTTGATCCCCTGCAGCATGCCGTCGCGCGTCACGTCGGTGTAGACGATCGCCGCGACCCCCGCGTCCTCGAAGCGGCGCGCGATCTCGAGCACGGAGAGCTCCGACTGCTCGGCCCAGCCCTCGACCGCCACCTTGCCGTCGCGCGCATCCAATCCGACCGCCACGCGCTTCGGGTATTTCTTAGCGGCCTCCTTCACCAGCGCGGGATCGCGCACCGCCGCCGTGCCGATGATGACGCGGTTGACGCCCTTCTCGAGCCAGTTGTCGATCGTCTTCATGTCGCGGATGCCGCCGCCGAGCTGCACGCAGAGCCCGACCGTTTCGAGAATGCGCTCGACCGCGGCGCCGTTCATCGACTTGCCGGCAAACGCGCCGTCGAGATCGACCACGTGCAGGTGGCGGAAGCCCTGCATCTCGAAGGCATGCGCCTGCGCGGCGGGGTCGACATTGAACACGGTCGCGCGCGCCATGTCGCCCTGCTGCAGGCGCACCGCAAGCCCGTCCTTCAGGTCGATGGCGGGGAAGAGGATCACGGGAGCGCCGTCATTCCGGGGCGGCGCGAAGCGCCGAGCCCGGAATCCATAACCACGATCGGCGCGATATGGACAGCATTGCGTTTATGGATTCCGGCCCTCGCTCCGCTCGGCCGGAATGACCTGGCTCCCATCACGGCTTCCATTTCAGGAAATTCGCGATCAGCGCGAGGCCAAGCCGCTGGCTCTTCTCCGGATGGAACTGCGTGCCGGCATAATTGTCGCGCGCAACGATCGCCGTGACCGGGCCGCCGTAGTCGGCGTCGGCGACGAGGCAATCCGCATTCGTATTGAGATGATACGAGTGCACGAAATAGCCGTGCAGGCCGTTGGCCCCCACCGGGATGCCGTCGAGCAGCGCGTGCGGCTTGCGCTCATTGAGCGTGTTCCAGCCCATGTGCGGGATCTTCAGCGCCGGGTCGCTCGGCGCGATGCGGTCGACCTCGCCGGGGATCCAGCCGAGGCCTTGGCTCACGACATATTCGCGCCCGCGCTCGGCCATCAGCTGCATGCCGACGCAGATGCCGAGGAACGGCCGGCCTTTTTGCCGCACGGTCTCGTTCAGCGCCGCGACCATGCCGGAGACGGCATCGAGGCCGCGCCGGCAATCCGCGAACGCGCCGACGCCGGGCAGCACCACGCGATCCGCCGTGCGCACCCGGTCGGGATCGCTGGTCACGACGACCGGCTGATCCGCGCCGCTCTCGCGCGCCGCACGCTCGAAGGCTTTGGCCGCCGAGTGCAGGTTGCCCGAGCCGTAGTCGACGATCGCGACCGTCATGGCCGCGCTTCCGGCTGCGGAAACAGGCCGACGATCTCGCTCGAGGCCGGCCGCTCGAACGGCGACGGCGCGGAAGGCGCGGCGGAGGCTGGCGTTGCGAGCCGGCCGGTGTCGCTGACCCAGCCGTCGAAGAAGCGCCGCTCGGCGATATCCTGATCCTCGGCCACCACGACGCCGAGATTGTCAAAGCCGCGCCGCGCCAATTTCCAGCGCAGCAGCGACGAGGCCTCGATGCCGACCAGCAGCGACGTCAGGAACCACACGGCACCGCCGACGCTCTCCTCGATGCCGAGGCGGCGCAGCACGAACGTGATGCCGCCGATCAGCAGCAGGTAGACGATCAGCTCCAGCCACAGCCGGTGGCGCAGCATCCAGAACGGCGCGAGCAGGAACGCCCAGAAATGAAAGCCGTCGCGCACGAAGGCGAACCGTGCGGTGTGTGCGAGCAGTTCGTCGTCGCGGCGCGGCGGCTCGTGAACCGTGTAGATGGGCATGATGAACTCTCAATCGTAGCCCGCATGGAGCGCAGCGGAATGCGGGGTGCACACAGGTTAGATCCTTCCCGGATGTCGCTTCGCTCCATCCGGGCTACAGCCACTAACCCCCCAGCGTTCCCTTGGTGGACGGCACTTCGCCGGCCGCGCGCGGGTCGATCGCAACCGCCGTGCGCAGCGCGCGCGCCAGCCCCTTGAAGCACGACTCGGAGATATGGTGGTCGTTGCTCCCGTACAATGTCTCGACGTGCAGCGTGACGCCGGCGTTGATGGCAAACGCCTGGAACCACTCCTGCACCAGCTCGGTGTCGAACGCGCCCACCTTGTCGCGGCCGAATTCGGCCTTGAACACCAGGAACGGCCGCCCCGAGATGTCGATCGCGACGCGGGTGAGCGCCTCATCCATCGGCATATGCACGCTGGCATAGCGGGTGATGCCCTTCATGTCGCCGAGCGCCTGCTTCACCGCCTGCCCGAGCGCGATGCCGACGTCTTCCGTGGTGTGGTGATGGTCGATGTGCAGGTCGCCGTTCGCCTTCACGGCGATGTCGATGCGCGAATGGCGCGCCAGCAGGTCCAGCATGTGGTCGAAGAAGCCGATGCCGGTCGCAATCTGCGACACCCCGGTGCCGTCGAGGTCGACCGCGACCTCGACGTCGGTTTCCTTGGTTTTCCGCTTCACGGCGGCCTTGCGCATGCGAAGGTCTCCTGGCGCATGATCCCGAAAAGTGGGGACCGGTTTTCGGATAAGATCATGCCCCAATAAAGTGCGCGCCTTTTATCAGGCGTTTCCCGCCTGCGCCACCTCGGGGCTGGCGGGCCCCGCCGCCCCTCGTCTAGTCTCGGTCAGCTTGGTTTACGGAGTGGCAAATGTCCCAATTGGCGAACGAACGGGTGGCCTGGTTCAACGGCGAGTTCTTGGCCGAGCGCGAGGTGCGCATCCCGTTCCGCGATTCGAGCTGGGTCTATGGCGACGGCTGTTTCGACATGACCCGCACCTTTGGCCACAAGCTGTTCAAGGTGAAGGAGCATGTCGACCGGCTCTACCGCTCGCTGAAATATCTGCGCATCGACCCGGGCTTCGGGCCGCAGAAGATGTGCGACCTCACCGAGGAGGTGTTCGAGCGCAACCGCCACCTGCTCGGGCCGGACGACGACTACTGGGTCGGGCAGCGCATCAGCCGCGGCGTCAAGGAAACCCCGGGCGACAACATCGACTACCACGGGCCGAACGTGGTGCTCGAATGCAATCCGCTGCCGTTCGCCAAGCGCGCCAGGCTGTTCCGCGACGGCATCAAGGTGATGATCCCGTCGCACCGCCGCGTGCCCCCGGACTCGCTCACGCCGCGCGCCAAGACGCACAACTACCTCAACCTGATCGTGGCGGACCAGGAGGTGCAGAGCATCGACCCCGAGGCCTGGGCCGTGCTGCTCGACGTCAACGGCAACCTCTGCGAGGGGCTCGGCTCGAACATCTTCATCGTGCGCGACGATGAGATCCTCACCCCGCGGGAAAAGTTCGTGCTGCCGGGCGTGAGCCGTCAGACCGCGATCGATCTTGCGCGCGAGGAAGGGCTCGCGTTGCGTGAGGCCGACATCGACCTCTACGATGCCTACAATGCGGACGAGATCTTCCTCACCTCGACGTCGCTCTGCATCTGTCCGGTCACCCGGGTCAACGGCGTCGTGATCGGGCCGCAAGGGCAGGTGTGGGGGCCGCTGACGCGCCGCATCGCCGACGCCTACCAGCGGTTCGTCAACCACGACTTCATCGGGCAATACATGAAGCGCTTCGTCGACGGCGCGGAGACGCGGGCGTTTTGACACGCCATTGAACCCGCTCGTCCCCGCGAAAGCGGGGACCCAGTCCTTGGCCACGCACTGGATGCCCGCTTCCGCGGGCATGAGCGGGGCCCGAAGGCTTGGGCGGCAACGAAAAGCCGATTTGCATCCACCCCGCCCCGCCCCTACATCCTCTTTCCATGACCCCCTCTCCCGACCTCTGGCACGGCACCACCATCCTCACCGTCCGCAAGGGCGGCACGGTGGCGATCGGCGGCGACGGGCAGGTCTCGATCGGCCAGACCATCGTCAAGGCCAACGCCAAGAAGGTGCGCCGGCTCGGAAAAGGGCGCGGCGCAGAACTGGGCGACGTGATCGGCGGCTTTGCCGGCGCGACCGCCGACGCGTTCACGCTGTTCGAGCGGCTCGAGGCGAAGCTCGAGCAGTACCCGGGCCAGCTGATGCGTGCCGCCGTCGAGCTCGCCAAGGACTGGCGCACCGACCGCTACCTGCGCCGGCTCGAAGCGATGATGATCGTCGCCGACAAGGACGTCTCGCTGGTGCTGACCGGCACCGGCGACGTGCTCGAACCGGAAGCCGGCGTGATGGGCATCGGGTCGGGCGGCAACTACGCGCTCGCATCGGCGCGCGCGCTGCTCGGCACCGAGATGGATGCCGAGGCGATCGTGCGGCGCTCGCTCGACATCGCGGCGGACATTTGCGTGTACACCAACCGCAACCTCACGGTTGAGACGTTGAAGACATGAACAACTTTGTAGCCCGGGTTGAACGTAGTGAATCCCGGGAGCAGATAACCCCGGATTTCGCTGTGCTCAATCCGGGATACGAGCAAGCAAACGCATGACCGATTTTTCCCCGCGCGAGATCGTTTCCGAGCTCGACCGCTTCATCATCGGACAGAGCGACGCCAAGCGCGCGGTCGCGATCGCGCTGCGCAACCGCTGGCGCCGCATGCAGCTCGACGAAAAGCTGCGCGAGGAAGTGCTGCCGAAGAACATCCTGATGATCGGCCCGACCGGCGTCGGCAAGACCGAGATTTCCCGCCGGCTCGCGCGGCTCGCGGGCGCGCCGTTCCTGAAAGTGGAGGCGACCAAGTTCACCGAGGTCGGTTATGTCGGCCGCGACGTCGAGCAGATCGTGCGCGACCTGGTCGAGATCGCGATCGCGCAGACGCGCGAGCGCCGCCGCAAGGACGTCGAGGCGAAGTCGCATCTTGCCGCCGAAGACCGCGTGGTCGATGCGCTCACCGGCCCCGGCGCGAGCCCCGCCACCAAGGAGGCGTTCCGCCGCCGCCTGCGCGCCGGCGAGATGGACGACAAGGAGATCGAGATCGAAGTACAGCAGACCGGCGGCGGATTTCCGATGTTCGAGATTCCCGGCATGCCGGGCGCGCAAATGGGCGCGATCTCGATCGGCGACATTTTCGGCAAGATGGGCGGCGGGCGCACCAAGACGCGCCGCCTCACCGTGAAGGAAGCCTACGAGCCGCTGGTCTCGGAGGAGTCCGACAAGCTGCTCGATCAGGATGCGCTGGTGCAGGAATCGCTCAAAGCGGTGGAGCAGAACGGCATCGTGTTCCTCGACGAGATCGACAAGATTACCGCGCGCGACGGCCGCGTGGGTGGTGACGTATCGCGCGAAGGCGTGCAGCGCGATCTCTTGCCGCTGATCGAAGGCACCACCGTCTCCACCAAGCACGGCGCGGTGAAGACCGACCACATCCTGTTCATCGCGTCGGGCGCATTCCATGTCTCGAAGCCGTCGGACCTCTTGCCCGAGCTGCAGGGCCGCCTGCCGATCCGCGTCGAGCTCAATGCCCTCACGCGCGACGATCTCAAGCGCATCCTGACCGAGCCGGAGGCCTCGCTGGTCAAGCAGACGGTGGCGCTGCTGGGAACCGAAGGCGTGACGCTCGAGTTCAGCGCGGACGCGATCGACGCAATCGCCGATATTGCGGTCGAGGTGAACTCCAACGTCGAAAACATCGGCGCGCGGCGGCTGCAGACCGTGATGGAGCGCGTGCTCGACGAGATTTCATTTGCGGCGCCCGACCGCTCCGGCGAGACGCTGAAGATCGACGCCGCCTACGTGCGCGAGCACATCGGCGATCTCGCGAAGAACGCGGATTTGAGCCGGTTTATTTTGTAAAGCGAGGCTCTGCGCTCTCACCCGTCATGGCCGGGCTTGTCCCGGCCATCCCGCTTAGAGACGCCGGACTACCGGCTACCCGTGTGTCGGGCTTGGCGAAATCCGCACCCTCGCGTGCGCCTGCTGCCTCTAGATCGTGTAACCACCAACTTTCCGTCGACGGCGGTTACGTCCACACCCTCGGCTGATTTTGCGCCGAGCGCCAACAACATTCGATGCGGAATGATGACGATGTGCTGGTCGCCAATCTTTCGGATTCTAGCCTTCATCTCAGTGCCCGCCAATGTCGCTTCGATGTCTGTTCGTAGCAGCGGCCGTGCCGACGGAGTTGGCGCGATAATTCTGTAGTTTCGTCATGGCCGGGACAAGCCCGGCCATGACGCGTTTGGATTGTCCTTACTCCACTTACGCTTACCGCCAAGTGCAGCTCTGCGCGTCACCGCCCCCGCCTCACCCGCACGTACAACGCCCCCTCCCGCCCATGACCCGCGCCGGCGCTCTCGAACCCCACCACGAACGACCGCAGCTCGGCGCTTTCCAGCCACAGCGGCACCTGGCGGCGCAGCACACCGCGCTCCGAATAACCATCGGCGCCGGGCCGCGCGCCCTTGCCGGTGATCACCAGCACGACGCGCGCGCCTGAATGCTGCGCGCGGCGCAGGAACTGCGCCAGCGCCGCGTGCGCGTCGGCTTGCGTCATGCCGTGCAGGTCGATGCGGGCGTCGATCGGCTCGGTGCCGCGCCCGAGTTTCTGGCGCATGCGGCGGCCGAGCGGCGCAAGCGGTGGCGGGCCCGGACGCTGCGCGGGCTTCATCGGCGCCGCCGCTTCGGCCCGGCGCCCCGGCTTTGCGGGTGATGGGACGACGACCTCTTCGCCCTCAACCGTTTCCTTTGCCTTGGCCGCCTTCCGCCGTCGCAGTGGCGCGACCGCGCGCGTCACCGTGTCCCACAGCGCGCGCTCGTCGTCGGAAAGCCCCCGGCCCTTGCGTGTCATGACTACGGCCGCGGGCGCGGCAGCGGGACCGGCACGCTCAGCGGCAACCCGGCCGGCATCTCGGCGGTCGCCGGCTCACCCTTCGGCGCCTGTTTCGGGCGCGGCTCGGGCAGCGGCATTGCGCGGCCGGCCTCGACCGGATCGAGCGCGCGCGGCAGCAGCATGACGAACCGCGCGGGGTTCTTGACGCGCCCGGCGATGCGGCCAGCCGTCTCGCCCGAGCCGAAATAGATGTCGGCGCGCGCCGGTCCGACGATCGCCGAGCCGGTGTCCTGGGCGATCATCAATTTTCGGAACCTGGTCGCCGAGGCCTCGCCGTCGATCGGCAGCTCCGCGCCGATGAAGAACGGCGTGCCGTAGACGTGCAGCGCCTTGTCGACCGCGATCGAGCGCGTCGCGGTGAGCGGCACGCCTTGCGCGCCGCGCGCCTCCTCGTGCTCCGGCAGGCCGACCGTGCGGAAGAACACAAAGGATTTGTTCTGCCGCCGCAGCTCCTTGCCGCCTTCCGGATTTTCCGCCATCCACTTGCGGATGCGGTCCATCGACATCTCCTCGCGCGGAATGATGCCGCGCTCGATCAGGATGCGGCCGACCGGCGTATAAGGCTGGCCGTTGTGCGAGTCGTAATTGACGCGCAGCAGCGAGCCGTCGGTGAGGCGGATCCGCGCCGAGCCCTGGATCTGGATGAACAGCAGGTCGTTCGCGTCGCGCAGGTAAGCGATCTCGAGATTGCGCGTCGCGAGCGCGCCGTCCTCGATCTGCGCGCGGTCGAAATACGGCACGTACCTGCCGCGCGCGATGCGGCGCACGACGCGGCCATTGTTGGGAAAGCTCTCGCCCTTGCGCTTGCGCCCCATGTGCACGATATCGCGCGGCCGGCCATAGAGCGGCACCTTGAACTCGTCGGTGAGCGTGCGCGAGCCATCGACCACCGGCTCGTAGTAGCCGGTGAGGAAGCCGTTCGGATCGTCGATCTTGCCGACGCGCACCGGCCGGAAATTCTCCTCGAAGAATCTGCGCGCCGCGTCGCGCTCCGGCGCCGCGAGGGCGCGCGCCTTGCGGCAGGTCTCGAGCAGCGCCGGATACACCGGCCGGGTGTCGCGCGAGCCTTTCGCGCCGGCCACGACCGCTCGGCAGCTCGCCGCGAAGGCCGCAAATGCCGCCGCATGATCGTCGGCCGCCCAGCCGTCGAGATCGCCCCAGGCAACAGGCTCGAAGCGCGTATCCGCCCAGCGCATCGGGCCGGGCGGGTTCGGCTTGCCGGTGAATTCGGAAGCCGGCGCCGGGCGCGCCCTGTGGCGGCCGGCGCGGCGCGCGTCCGCGTCCTGATCGGCAACGAGCACGCAGCACAGCCCCAGCACGGCAACGCGACCGAATGCTCGGGCGTGGCGCGCTCCGGACATTTTGTTTATGCGTGTCCTCTGTCGCAAAACCGGTCCCCACTTTTGCGGGACACGCGTGAGTTCACTGCCCGGCTTCGGTGGCGACCAGCTTCCAG
>VBAH01000106.1 GCA_005884685.1 Alphaproteobacteria bacterium | reverse complement strand
GCTTCTGGCAGGTAATGCCGATGGCGCCGGCCTCCATCTGCTTGATTGCCAGCGCGGGAATCTTGTGGGTCTTGATGTGCGGGCGATTGGCCAGACCATGGCTCGCGAGCGTGTCCTGTGCGCGTTTGATGTTGGCCTCGACGATGTCGAGGTCGATGACAACCGCGGGTATGTCGAGGTCGGCAACCGATTGAGGCATGGCGTCGTCAACTCCCCGGTGGGCGGGCGCGAATCGTGCTTTCCCGCGCGATTTCCCGATGTTACGGTTCGCAAACATGTTAGCGTAAGCGACAATCCGGCGCAGCTCAAAAAGGGCCGGAAAACCAGGGAGGACGGGAATGACCAACAGACGGATCGCGCTTGCCGCATTGGCTTTAGGGGCTGCGGCGCTTGCCATGCCGGGCAGCGCAAACGCGCAGCGCAAGTTCACGTTCGGCTACGACCAGCCGAAAACGACCGCCTACGGCATCGCGGGCGACATCTTCGACGCCAAGCTCAAGGAATTGAGCGGCGGCAAGCTCTCCATCGATCAGTTCCCCGGCGCGCAGCTCGGCCAGGAACCGGTGATGCTGCAGAAACTGCGCACCGGCGACATCGACTTCATCATCACGTCGACCGCCAACGCCTCGACGCTCGCGCCGCAGGCCGGCGTGTTTTCGTTGCACTTCATCTTCCGCGACAAGGATCATCTCGCCAAGACGCTCGCCGATCCCGGTGTGTCGAAGGCCTTCCGCGACATGATCAAGGATTCGGTGCAGGGCGCGCAGGTGCTCGGTCTGCTGACCATGGGCATGCGCAACATGTACTCGAAGAAGGAGATCAAGTCGGTCGACGACATCAAGGGGCAGAAGATCCGCGTGCAGGCGACCAAGACCGAGGATACGCATTTCCCGGCCTATGGCTCGCAGACCGTGCACATGCCGTTCGGCGAGGTCTACACCTCGCTGCAAACCGGCGTCGTCAACATCGCCGAGAACGGCGTGAACGTGTACATGGCGAACAAGCATTACGAGGTCGCGCCGATCCTTTCGATGACCGAGCATGAAGCCAACAACAACTGCATCTGGGTCAGCGACAAGACCTGGAACAGCCTCTCCGACCAGGAAAAGCAGTGGGTGCAGGCGGCGGCCGACGAGGTTTCCCGGCGCGAGCCGGCGCTCGGCCTCAAGCTTGAGACGGATTCGGCAGAGAAGCTCAAGGCGATGGGCGTGAAGGTGGTCGAGAACGTCGACAAGTCGGGCTTCGCAAAGGCGGCTGCGCCGATCCAGGATTCGCTTGCCAAGGAGCTCGGGCCCCACGCGGTCAAGATTCTCGAACTGGTGCGCAACGTAAAATAGCCGGAGCGGGACGATCTGCGGGCGGTGGCGCGAGAACGCCGCCGCCCGTTTGCTACCGCGCCTTGGGAGGGGGGATCGTGGCTTTCAAGACGTTCGTCATTCACCGCCACCGGCATTTGAAGTGGACGGCGCTCGATCCGCTGGAAAATCTCCTGATGATCCTCTGCGGAGTCTCGATCGCGGGGTTCACATTTTCCGTATTCCTTGACGTCGTGACGCGCGAGCTCGGCTCCGCGTTCCTTTGGCTGCAACTCGTCACCACCGGCTTCTTCGCCTGGGGCGTCTTCATCGGAATGGCGGTCGCGACGCGCCGGATGGATCACCTCAACCTGGTCGAGATCACCAAACACATGAGCGGACCGAAACGGACCTTCATGGAGGTGTTCAATCGCCTGATCATTCTCGCGGTCGCTCTCGCGATGCTCGTGTTCGGCATCCAGAACGGAATGAACGATATGGGCAGCTTCCGCGCGCCGTCGCTCATTCCGCTCGCCACCTACACGGCGAGCGTGCCGATCGCGGGCGCGCTGATGGTGCTGTTCTGCATCGAGCAATTGATGAACGGCTGGTCGCACGGCTTCGAGGGTCCGGAGGACTCGGAAGAATACGTGGAGATCAAGTGATGAGTAACGGTGCAATCATCCTGCTGATGACCGCCTGTTTCCTCGGCTTCGGCTATATGGGCGTTCCGGTCGCGTTCGCGCTGATGGCCGGCGTGCTTGCCGCCTGCGCGCTGACCCCGATCAGCATGCAGTCGATGGTCGGGCAGATGTTCCACGGCATCGATTCCGAAATCCTGCTGGCAGTGCCGTTTTTCCTGCTGGTCGGCGAGCTGATGACGTCGGCCGACGTCACCAACCGGATGATCCGCCTCGCGCAGACCATGGTGGGTCATCTGCGCGGCGGGCTGGCGCAGGTCGTCACGCTGTTCAGCATGTTCTTTGCCGGCATTTCCGGCTCATCCACCGCCGACGTCGCGGTGCTCAGCCGCACGGTCGCGGTGGAGATGACGCGCGAGGGCTATGACCGCGCCTTCACGGCGGCGCTGATCGCCTGCGCGTCGACCATGGCGAACCTCATTCCGCCGAGCATCATGGCGGTGGTGTACGGCGCGACCGGCAACGTCTCGATCGGCGGGCTGTTCCTCGCCGGCATCGTGCCGGGCGTGCTGGTCGGCATCGGATTGATGATCTACTCGCATTTCTTCGGCCCGGCCGGCATCCAGAAGGCGCGCGCGAGCTTGTGCGATTTCGCCGATGCGGCGCGCGGCGCCGCGCTGCCGCTGATGATCCCGGTCATCATCATGGGCGGCATTCTCACCGGCTGGTTCACGCCGACCGAGGCCGGCATGGTCGCGGCCGTGTACATCTTGCTGGTGCTGGTGCCGCTGCTCGCCCGCGGTCACATTCCGAGCCTGCCGCGCGACTTCGTCTATACCGGCCTGTTGTATTCCATTCCGCTCGCGCTGGTGGCGGCGGCTTCGGCCTTCGGCTGGATGCTCGCCTATCTGCGCGGCCCGGATATCGTCGCCGGCTGGATCGAGATGGTCGCCGGCCATGACGGGCGCATCATAATGCTGCTGCTGGTGCTGCTGTTCATCATCATCGGCGATTTCATGGACGCCGTCCCGGCTATCATCATCTTCATGCCCATCGTCATCAAGCTCAACGAGCTCGGCAACATCAAGCCGCTGCATATGGGGGTCGTCTTGATCACCACGCTGGTGTTCGGGCTGATCACGCCGCCCTACGGGCTGTCGCTTCTGGTCGCCTCGAAATTCATCGGCGTGCCGTTCACGCGCGCGATGTATGCGTCGCTGCCGATCTATGTCGTGTTCTTCGTCACGATCGCGTTCACGGTGCTGTTCCCGGACATCGTGCTCTACCTGCCGAAGCTGCTGCTGCCGGAGTCGGTCGGCTGCTTCAAGAGCCCGACCGGGGCGGGCTATATCTGCCCGCCTTAGCCACCGCGCCGTCTCCTGCGCTGCCATCAATCCTCCCCTGCGCAACGCCGGTAGCGCGCCGCGCCCCGGCAAGCTACACCGCTGGAGAGAAAAAACCGTACCGGGGAAACGAGGGGGTTTGCGCCGATGGCCGACGTGAAACGCGTGTTCTACGTGAAGTATCTGGCGCACACCATCTATGCCGACATCCTGAAAACCCGCAGCGACATCCGGCTCGACAAGCTGGAGAACGACAGCGCGGACGATATCGCGGCGCCGGTGCTCGCGGGCGCGCACGCCTACCAGATCGGCTCGGCGCGCGACGAGCTGGCCAAGAGATATCACGCCGACCGCGACCTGTTGCGCCGCACGCAGAGCCTGCTCATCGTCTCCACGAATGGCGCCGGTTACGACACGGTGAACCTCAAGGCCTGCACCGATGCGGGCGTGCTGGTGCTCAACCAGGCCGGCGGCAACAAGGAAGCGGTCGCCGAGCACGCGCTCGCCATGATGCTGAGCCTGACCAAGCGCATCATCGAGACCGACCGCGCGATGCGGCGCGACAAGGACCTCGACCGCAATCTCTTCATCGGGCACGACCTGCGCTACAAGACCGTCGGCATCATCGGGCTCGGCAATGTCGGCAAGCGCCTGGCCGAGCTGTGCCGCGGGCTCTTCTCGATGCGCGTGCTGGCGTATGACCCGTATGTGTCCGGGGAGATCATGACCCAGCACGGCGTCGAGAAGGTCGAACTCGACGAGCTGATGCGGCAGGCCGACTTCGTGTCGATCAACTGCCCGCTCACCGATGAGACGCGCGCCATGGTCGGCGCCCAGCAATACGCGCTGATGAAGCCGGGCGCATATTTCGTCACCACGGCGCGTGGCAACATCCATGACGAGAAGGCGCTCGAAGAGGCCTTGCGCCGCAAGAAACTCGCGGGCGCCGGCCTCGACGTCTGGGAGAAGGAGCCGCCGCCGCTCGATCATCCGCTGCTGCAGTTCGACAACGTAATGGTCTCACCGCACACCGCGGGCGTCACGCGCGAGGCGCGCGAGAACATGGGCCGCATCGCGGCCGAACAGATGCTCGCGGCGCTCGACGGCAAGCCGGTCGCCCGCGTGCTCAATGCGGAAGTCTGGCCGCGCTATGCGGCGCGCTTCAAGGACACGTTCGGCTTTGCGCCCGAGCATGGTTGATTGTCATCCCGGCCGAAGCGAAGCGGAGAGCCGGGATCCATTGAACCAGCATACCGTGAATGTGAGAGATGGATCCCGGATAGCCGCCTGCGGCGGCTTCCGGGATGACAGCGGAGCAAAATGACCCCCACCATCGAAACCCGCACATCCTGGATCATCGCGACCCTCTCATTGGTGATCCTCGGCGTGTCGTTCGGCGCGATGTGGATCGCGGTCGTGGCATTGAAGCCGATCGCCGCCGAAGTCGGCGGCGTGCGCTCGGTGCCGTCGTTTGCCACCGCGCTCGCCTGGTTCGGCGCGGGCCTCGGCGGCATCGGCATGGGATGGTTCGCGGATCGCTACGGTGTGCGCTGGACCGTCATGATCGGCTCGGTGAGCATCGCGCTCGGCCTCGCGATTTCCTCGCTCGGACAGACCTGGCAGCTCTATCTCGGCCACGGACTGTTCATCGGATTGCTCGGCAACGCGGGCCTGAACGCTCCGCTTTACGTCTATGTCAGCCGCTGGTTCGACCGCCATCGCGGCTCGGCGCTCGCGCTGATCGCGAGCGGCCAATACATCTCGGGCGCGATCTGGCCGCCGATCTTCGACTACACGATCGCCGAATATGGCTGGCGGGAGACCATGCTGATGTTCGCGGTGTTCGAGGTCGCCGTCATCGTGCCGATCGCGATCGTCATCCTGCGGCGCCCGCCGGAAGTCGTGCCGCCGCCCACGGCTTCAGCCCAGACTGTGCGGCCGACCGTACTCGGCTGGCCGCCCAACGTCGTGTTCGCGATGCTCGCGATCGCGGCGTTCTGCTGCTGCATGCCGATGTCGATGCCGCAGGTGCATCTGGTCGCGCTGTGCAGCGATCTCGGCATCAAGCCGACCCATGGCGCCGCCATGTTATCGGTCTTGCTCGGCACTGCCTTCGTCAGCCGCCAGATCTGGGGTGCGATCTCCGACCGCATCGGCGGCCTGATCACGATCCTGATCGGCTCGGCCTGGCAATTCTGCACTATTGCGGCGATCGCGGTGACGCAGGATGAGATCGGCCTGTTCAGCGTCACCGCGCTGTTCGGCCTCGGCTTCTCGGGGATCATTCCGGCCTACGTGTTGTGCCTGCGCGAACTGTTTCCCGCGCACGAAGCCGGCTGGCGCGTGCCGATCCTGCTCTGCCTCAGCGGCTTCGGAATGGCCTCGGGCGGCTGGGCCGCCGGCATGCTCTACGATCATTTCGGCTATTACGCGCCCGCGTTCGCTGCCGGGCTGATTTTCAATTTCGTGAACCTTGTGCTGATCGGCACGTTGGTGGGGCGGCGCGGCGGCTGGTTCGGGACGCGTCCTGCCTATGGATGAGTCATGGCGCGCCTCAATGATGTGCAGAGCACGATTCCGGATCTGGTTGCATCGGCGACGCTGACCGTCGCGACGTCCGGCGAAGGTTTTGTCGAGATCACGCGCGACGTCGCGGCGTTCCTGCGTCAGATCGGCGCGCAGACCGGAGTTCTGCTTGCGTATATCCGCCACACCTCGGCGTCGCTGGTGATTCAGGAGAATGCCGATCCCGACGTGCGGACCGATCTGGTGACGGCGCTGAAGCGCCTCGCGCCAGCGAATGCCGCCTGGGTGCATGAGGCCGAGGGGCCGGACGACATGCCGGCGCATATCAAGGCAATGCTCAACGGCGTGTCGCTGCACGTGCCGGTCACCGGCGGCGCGCTTGCGCTTGGCACGTGGCAGGGCATCTACGTCGCCGAGCACCGCGCGCGGCCGCACCGCCGCGAGGTGACGCTTCAGTTCATTGGCAGCAAGGGTTAGTCAGTCCGCCTGATGCGCCGGCACGCCAACCTGTGCCCATGCGCTCGCATTGGTGCCGTGACTGGCATAAGCAAGTCCGCAGAGGACGATCGCCAGAGCCGCCGCGCCCTTGGCGAAATGCAGCCATGTCCGCTCCAGGGTGGAGCGGGCGACGCGACGGGCCGGCTCGCTGCGCGGGCGTTCACGCGCCGGCAGCGCACGCCAGAATTCCCCCCGCACGATGCTGTGCTCGCTCAGGTGTCGCGACTTGAGGATGAGCGCAAGCGCGAACAGCAGTGCGATGTCCGCAGCCGCAAGAAACGCGGCGGGCGCATCGAGTTCGTTCAAAACGATGAGGAGGAGGCCGCCCAGAACAGCCAGGAAGGCGTACCAGAATGTGAGGCCTATTGCCGTGTCGCGGAAGTCGTCCATGGCGTCCTCTTGCGTGACACCCCGGGCAACTCCCCTTGTTGAAGCGCCGCCCCCGGCCAAGGCGCGCGGATAACGCACAAAGGGTGGCTTCGGTTCGCCGGGCGGGCAAGCCGCAGAATCAGGCAGCGGGTCGTGCGAAGCGGAACAGCGCAACCGCGAAGACGATCGCCGCACCCTGAACGGCCAAATAGGTGCCGAGCGGGATTCCCAGCACCGGCACCGCGATCTTGTTGAGCGAGTGCACGAACCAGTTGACTAGCAGGAAATAGGCCATCCACAGCGCGAGCATCACGCCGAGGAGCTTCTTGGCGCGTGCCCAGGCGGGGGAGTTCTGCGCATCCAGCAGTGCTTGTGCCAGATCGTCGTGCAGCAGCTGGTTCAGCATCGGGTATCTCCTCGCGGCCAAAGGGCCGTTCGTCCGCGTTCTGCGGCGAAGCGAGGGATGTTTCCGGCGCACTCCTCGCCGCCGGTTCCTGCCCATGCAAGAACCATGGCGAAAGTGTGCGCCCGGTTGGTTAACGAGACGTAAATCGCCCAATCAGGGTGTTAGCGATGCCGCGACCGGTGGGGTGCGCAGGCCCCACACAAAAGAAAGAGGCGGCCAACCGGCCGCCTCCGTTGTCCCAAGTTCCGTGCCGTCAGGTCTTCTGAATGGCCACGCCGGAGCTTGTCGAGATGTCGACTCCCTTGGTGTCCCTCAGGAACACGACGCCAATGATGAGCGTCATCACTGCGATGCCAATCGGATACCAGAGGCCGGCGTAGATATCCCCGGTGGCCGCCACGATCGCCGTCGCCAGCAATGGCAGCATGCCGCCGAACCAGCCGTTGCCGATGTGATACGGCAGCGACATGGAGGTGTAGCGGATCTTGGTCGGGAACATCTCGACCAGAAATGCGGCGATCGGCCCATACACCATGGTGACGTAGATCACCATGATCACCAGGATCAGCTCGGCCATGAACCAGTTGACCTTGGCCTTGTCGGCCGTCGGCTGATAGCCGGCTGCCTTAAGCGCCGCCGTCCATTTGGCGTTGTCCCAGCCCTCGACCTTGGTCGATCCGAGCGCCATGTCGACCGACTTCGACCCCGGCGCGCTCACGATCTTGAACGAGAGGCCCGACTTGGTGAGGAAGTCCTGCGCGCGGTCGCACTGCGTGAAGTTCGACCATGGACCGACGAAGATGTGGAAGTTGCAGGTCGACTGGTCCGCCGTGACCGTGATCGGATTCTTCTGCGCGAACGCTTCGAGATCCGGGTTGACATAGTGGGTGAGCGCCGCGAACAGCGGGAGGTAGGTAATCGCGGCGATCGCGCAGCCCGCCAGGATGATTTTCAACCGGCCGATCCGGTCGGACAGCCAGCCGAACAAGATGAAGAACGGCGTGCCGATCAACAGCGACACTGCAATCAGCGAGTAGGCCGAGACGTAGTCGAGCTTGAGCGTGATGGTGAGGAAGAACAGGGCGTAGAACTGGCCCGTGTACCACACGACGCCCTGGCCGGCTGTTGCGCCGAGCAGCGCGAGCAGCACGTATTTGTTGTTCGGGTAGTGCAGGAAGCTCTCGGTGAGCGGCGCCTTGGAGCCTTTGCCCTCTTCCTTCATCTTCGCGAACACCGGCGACTCGTTCAGCCGCAACCGGATCCAGACCGAGAACACCAGCAGGACCAGCGAAATCCAGAACGGAATGCGCCAGCCCCACTCGGCGAACATTTTTGCGTCCATGTAGACGCGGGAGACGCCGATCACGAGCAGCGCGAGGAAGAAGCCGAGCGTCGCCGTGGTCTGAATGAAGCTCGTCGTGTAGCCGCGCTCATGCGGCCGGGAATGTTCGGCCACGTAGGTCGCGGCGCCGCCGTACTCGCCGCCGAGCGCCAAGCCCTGGGCGAGACGCAGCAACACGAGCAGCACCGGCGCGAGCCAGCCGATCGTGGCGAACGTGGGCAACAGACCGACCAGGAAGGTCGCGCCGCCCATCACCACGATGGTGACGAGAAAGGTGTATTTGCGGCCCACCAGATCGCCGATGCGGCCGAAGATGATCGCACCGAACGGGCGCACTAGGAAGCCGGCCGCGTAGGTGGCGAAGGCCGAGAGCAGCGCGGCGGTGTCATTGCCGGGCGGGAAGAACAGCGCGGCGAAGAATGGCGCCAGCGTCGCGTAAAGATAAAAGTCGTACCACTCGAACACGGTACCGAGCGAGGATGCGAAGATGACGAACTTCTCGTCCTTCGTCATACCGCCGGCGCGAACCGAGGTATCAGCCATTGCCGTCATGTTGTGTTTCTCCCCCTTGGCGGCGTCCCGGCCGCCTTTGCCTCAAGCCCCGCCGCGAAATCCCGCCCACTGGGCGATCGCGGCGCGACGATGCACTTGAGATGTACCATCCGGCCCAACCATCGCGTATACGACTTTTGGCGCAGGACCCGAGCATTAGCATCAGTATTCATTGGTGAAATTTGGCGCTGCATTGCGGTATGGTGACCCGCCGGGCCG
>VBAH01000031.1 GCA_005884685.1 Alphaproteobacteria bacterium | reverse complement strand
CCGCGCCGCCGGCGCCGGCCTCGGGCAGGCGCGTCCAGTTGGGGCCGAGCAGCTTACTTCTCGGCCACAGTCCCGCCGCGCCGAGCAGCAGATGATCGACCACGATCGCCGACATCGCCCACGGCCACCACTGCGGGCGTGCGAGCGCTGCGCCGGCCGCGGCGAGGTGCAGCGCGACCGAGCCGCGGATCAGCGGCGCCGGTCGCCACGGTCGCCGCGCTGGTGGAGGAGCGTAAGCCGGCATCGGTCGGAAATTCTCTCCTAGACGGGACCCGCCGTGAAATTGCCCGCCAGCCGCAGGTCGAGAAATCGCTCCCAGAGTCGCCCCCAGGTCGGCCAGTCGTGGTCCCCGGGCACGATGTCGACGGCATCGGGCTCGAGCGCTGCGGCCATCAGCCGGTGGCGCCCGGCGAAGCGGTCGTCGCGCCCGATTCCGAGATGAATCGGGAGCGCCCGTGAGGCCTGCGTCGTTATGAAGCGCCAGACGCGCCGCTCCTCGTCGTCCTCGGCAGGCTCGCCGGCCTCCCAGGCGTGAACATCCGGCGCGCGTGCGATCTCCCCGGCGATGAGGTGAGTGCCGAGCCAGGGGGCGAGCACACACAGTCCGGCGAGCTCCCCGGGGTGGCGCTCGGCGCAGCAGAGCGCGAGGTAAGCCCCGAACGAGATGCCGCCGAGCCACACCGTGCGGCCCTGCGCCCGTGCCGGCGAGAGCAGCTCCTGCCACAGCTCCGTGAGCACGGTGCGGTCGGCGACGTGCCGCAGCTCGAGCGCCGCGAACGCGAGGTCGACATCGAGTCGCCGCTCGCGCGCTGCCGCGACGAAACCCGCGCGCACGAAATCCTCGGGACCGCTGTAGGCGGGGGGCAACATCACGATCAGGGTCGGCGCGCTGCTTCCTGCGTGCGCGGCGTCAACGATGCTGCGGATCATGGTGCGCTTACCGGCGCCGAGGCCGCCGCGCCGGCTGACGCTGCCGGCCTCTGCGGCCGGCTGAGCTGCGCGGAAAAGACGAGCGCGAGCAGCGTACCCGGGGCGACGGTGGAGCCGAGCTCGGCGAGCACCGGCACGCGCGAGCAGGCGAGTACCGCGAAGGTCAGCACCGTGGCGATGTTGGCGACGAGGAGCGAGGCGAGAGTGAGCGCCAGGGCGGTTCGGGCTGGCGGCTCACTGCTGCGGTCGAAGAACAGCGCGTAGTTCGAGCCGACCGCAACGATCAGGAGCATCCCGACGAGGTGCAGGATGGTGAGTCGCCCGCCGAGAGCGACCAGGACTCCCGCAACCGCGAGCACGGCGAGCGCGAGCGGCGCCACCACCCGCGCGACCCGCCCCGGCGAGCGCAGGGCGAGCGCGAGCACCAGCACGATGGCCCCGAGCCCGGCGAACGCCAGCCGTGCCGCCTCCGACAGATAGCCCGAGTAGAGCCGGTCGGCCTCGGCTTTGAGGTCGAGCAGCACCGCGTGCACGCGAGGCTCCCCGGCGAGTGCCGCGCGCACCCCCGCGACCGCGCCCGGCGTGAGATCGCCGGAGCCGGCCGCCGCGAGCGGTAGCAGCGCCGCCCAGCCATCAGCGCTTCGCACGAGCAGCGCATCCACCGCGGCGGCGAAGGAGGTGCCCTCGAGGTCGGCGCGGGTCAGCGGGGGGGCGCTGCGCGCACGCTCGACGTCGAGCACGAACGGCTGCGCGCGCCGATCTCCGTGGGCGGAGGAAGACTCGCCTGCCGCGCCCGCTGCACGGCGAGCGGCGGCAGGTAGCGCGCCGGGGACTCGAAGCCCCCGAGCACACCCTGCTCGACGAGCGCCTGGAGCGGGGCTGCGAGGCGCTCGGCGGCAGCAAGCGCCGACTCGCGATCTCGCGCCGATGCCACGATCACGTAGCGCATGTCGGGTGCGCCGGCCTCGACCCGCAGCTCTTCATCGAGCGCCTGGGCTGCAGGTGGAATCGGGCTCAATGCGGACAGCTCGCGATGCCAGAGCGCGCCGCGATGGGCGTAGAGCGCCGCGCCGGCGAGCACCGCCACCGGCACGAGCGCGATCCGCGTGTGGCGCAGCTGTGGCAGCGCGCCCGCGAGCCGCGCCCCGAGCCCGCTCAGGTCGCGGATCGCCAATTCGCGCGGCAGCCACGCCGGCAGCACGAAGCGCGTCACGAGGGCAGCGGCCACGAGACCCGTGACCGAGTACAGCCCGAGCTGCGCGAGGCCCGGGAACGCCGAGGGCAGGAGCGCGGCGAAGCCGCAGATCGAAGTCAGCATCCCAAGGCGGATCGTCGGCCACACCGAATGTTGCCAGTCAACCGCCTTCTGGACGAAGAGATAGATGGAGTAGTCGACCGCTTCCCCGATCAGTGTGATGCCAAAGCCGAGGGTGATGCCGTGGACGGCGGGAAAGCCGAGGGCCACGGCGGCGACCCCGGCGAGCGCACCCGAGGCGACCGGCACGAGCGTCAGCGCCAGAGCCGGCAGCGAGCGGTACACCGTGAGCAGCAGCACCGCGACGAGCAGGGCGGCCAGCGCCGAGAGGCGCATGACCTGGCCCTTGATCAGGGCGCGTGAGGCTACCGCAAACACCGGGGGTCCGGTCATGAGGAGCGTGACGCCGGGACGGGCGGCGGCCGGGATCGCGCCGAGGCTCGTGGCGAACGCCCGCCGGACCGTCTCGCAGGCCGCCTGTTGCGCGTCAGTGTCGGAGCCTGCGGCGCGAACCTGCACCACGAGCAGTGCGCGTTGGCCATCGGGCGAGCTCCACACGCCCTCGGCGGCGCGGGGAAGCCGCCCCGATCCGAGTGTATCGAGGATTCCGAGCATCTCGCCGGTTGGGTCCCGCGTGAACAGTGGCTTCAAGAGTGTCCCCGCAGGTGAAGCCAGGAGGTCCAGCGAGTCGGTGATCGCGGCGCGCAGGCCTGCCGCGCTGAAGCGCTCGGGCGTCACGCTCTCGCTCAGCTGGTACCGGTGCGCGAAGAGGAACTCCCGGTCCCGCTCGAGGCTCGCGGCGTCGCCGTTGTTGACGGCGACGAACGCGGGGTCGGCTCGCAGCCGGCGTGCGAGCTCCGCCGACGCCTGCGAGCGCTCGGCGCCGCTCCCTCCCGCGATGGCGAGGAGCAGGGGCAGAAAGGCCGAGAGGTCCGCGGTGTAGCTCGCGTGCGCGACGATCGCCGCCGCGATGATCGCCAGCACGGCCCAGATCAGGGTCGCCGCGCCACCCGGGCGCGTCATGGGCTGACTTCAGGGCCGATGCTGAGCCGCGATCGATCGCCGTCGCGGTGGCGGATATCGACGGAGCGGATCGCATCGCGCTCGCCTTCGATGCGAATTTCCCGGACGGCCCCCGCGAGCCTCGCGTCGCTCGGCACGAGGAGGAGCGACCAGTGCGCGAGACTCCCCTCGAACCCGACGCGGAAGAGACGCTCGAGCGCCTCCCGATCTCCGGCGAGCGTCGCGCGAATGCTCTCGATGAAGGGCGCCACCTGCGGATAGTCCCGCAGCGGCATGAGGTACCTGCGGTGTCCACGATGCGCCGTCAGCACGCCGTGCTCGAGGATCAGCGTCTCGGCCCGGGGCTTCAGAGTGCGCTTCTCGAGACGGTCGGGCGCGTCGTAGAGGAGCTCCCCCGATGACTCGAGCGGGCGATCGAGAATGGCGAGCTGCTGCACCTCGGTGAAGGTGGCGTGACCATGGCGGCGTGCGGCGAGGAGCTTCAGCAGCTGCTCGTACTCGGCCGGCTGCGACGTTGCGGCGTCCGCCGTCGCCGCGACAGTCCAGGCGGCCGTGAAGACGTACGGGCCGGCGAAGGCGAGGATAGGTGCGCAGGCGAGGGCGGCCGCGACGCCGGCGGGCCGGGCTCCCCGCCTCACACGCCCGCTCCAGGCGCGCTCGCGGAGGCGCCGGCCGTGCCAGAAGTCGTAGAAGTTGAACCAGTTGTAGGGATCGCTGCGGCAGTACTCCTCGAGCACCGCCACGTAACGCACGACCGCCGCACGCACCGCCGCCTCGCGGCCGCCCGGGGCGGGTTGTGAGAAGTCGGCGATCTGCCGGAACACCACGTGGTAGCGATTGCCGCCGCGGTACAGGCCGGTCATGAAGATCACCGGCCTTCGGAGCGCCGCCGCGGCGCGCAGCGGACCCGAGGGAAACAGCGCCGCGTGCCCGAGGAAGCTCACCACCTGCGCCGGGGCCTCGCCGATCGTGCGATCCGCCAGCATGCCCACGAACTTGCCCCGATCCAGGCAGTCGCTGATGCGCAGCATCGCGTCCAGGTGCCCGAGCGCAATGATCTCGGGCGTGCAGGCGGGACTGGCGGCCCGGAGAAAGGTCGCGACGCGGTTGGCGTTGTCTGCGTACATCGCCATCGCCACCGCAAGGCCCGGGCGGCGCCGGCCCATTGCGCTCATGAGCTCGAAGCTCCCGAGGTGCGCGCCGAGCAGAAACGCTCCGCGGCCGAGCGCGAGAGCTTCCTCCATGAGCGGCTCGCCCTCGATCGAGATGTCGAACAGCTCGTAGCGAGCGCGCATGACGTACAGTCGATCGAGAACGGTCGAGGCGAAGGCGAACACGTGGCGAAAGCGCTCGCCGACGCCGGGCTCGTGCCCGAGCACGCGGCGCAGATACTGGCGGGAGCTGCGGCGTGCGCTGGGAGCGAACGCGAAGAAGTAGGCGGCGATCACGTACAGGATGCAGCGCGCCAGCGGGCGGCCGAGCCGCAGCGAGAGGAAGATCATCATCCTGACCAGGGTCGCGCTGCCGCGCTCGGGCTCGCCCGCCCACTGCGCTGCGCTGGCGCGGGCGGCGGAACTATCAGTCGGTCTGCCGGTCATGGTGCGGCTCGTGCGGCGCGCTTACCGGGCAGCAGGATCCCGTGGGCCACCGGCTGCCCGGCGCTCGAGATGCGAAAAGTGATCGAGCCGTTCGGCAGGGCGTCGTGCTCGAGAGTCAGCGTCTCACCCGGACGCACCGGCTTCAGGAACTTCGCCGCGCCGATACGCCAGCCTCTGGCGCCCTGCGCACGCTCCTGCCCGACCGCGCGCACCATCTCATCGAGCAGCAGCACCCCGGGCAGGATGGGCGCCCCCGGAAAATGCCCGGCGAGCGCCGGGTGCTCCGCGGCAATCGTGACAGTCGTGACGGCGCCCATGAGAGCTGCAGCTCAGGCGGACTTCAGGTGCGCCGCGGCGAGGGATCTCAGGGCTTCCTGCGGTAGCTTGCCGGTGCTGGTGCGCGGCAGCTGCGCCACGAAGACCAGCGGGCGCGGCAGGAACACCGGATCGATCCGCCGGCGCAGCTGCTCCACCACCTGCGCCGCATCCAGCTGCGGAGCCACCACGCAGGCGGCCACGCGTGCGACGCCGGTATGGGCGGCACGCGGATCATCCACGTGAAAGAACGCGCCGTCGACGACGCCGGGGATGGAATTGAGCTGGTGACTGAGGTACGCGAGTGAGCTGCGCTTGCCGGCGATGTTGACGAGATCCGCCACGCGCCCGTGCAACAGGAAGAGCCCGTCGCCGGTGACTTCCAGCACGTCCCACATGCGCGTCGGCTGCTCGATGTGACCGCCCTGCGCCCAGGTCTCCTCACCTCTCACCGACAACGTGATGCCGGGCCACAGCCGCCACTCGGCGCTCTGCGTCGGGCGCCGCAGCGCGATCTGCCCCGTCTCGGTCGAGCCGTAGATCTCGAGCAGCCGGGTGGCGCAGCGCCGCTCGATGTCGGCGGCGAGCTGTGCGGGGAGCGGCGCGGTGGAGCAGACGATCAGGTCCGCCCCGGGCAGTGCAATGCCGGACTCGAGCAGCGCCCGCAGGTGAATCGGAGTCGAGATGAGAATGCGCGGGCGCGGCACCGCGGCCAGTCCTGCGGCGATATCGGCCGGGTAGAACGGACGCTCGGCGCAGAGCGCGTGCCCTTCTCCGAGCGCCATCAGCACGCTCGATTCGAGACCGTACATGTGCTGCGGCGGGACCGTGGCCACGATGGCGCAGGAAGCGCCGCCTGCAACTCCCAGCCGCCAGGCCCCCTCCCGCACGCAGCCGATCAGGGGACCCCAACTCTTGCGGTAGGGAACCGGCGTGCCGGTCGACCCGGAGGTGAATACGCATGCGGCGGGCTGCGCGGCGGCGATCGCCGGCACGGAGAGTGCCGGCGCGCGCGGCGGGCTCGTGTCCGGGCGGCCGCCCCCGCGCGGATACGGCACGCGCGGCAGCTCGATGTCGCAGTCCTCCTCGTCCGTGAGACACACTACGTCCGGCGCGAAGGCGCGCAGCTGGCGGACGACCTCGGGGGTGCGTGTCGAGGGCAGCAGGCTCAGCTTGCCGGACACGAGGCTCGCGGCGAAGCCCACCGTGAAGTGGTAACGGTCGGCGCACGCGTTGAGCACGTGGCGGCCCCCGCCGAGCAGCTGCGCGACCCGGCCGACGTCCGCGAGGAACTGGCCGGCGAGAATCGGCGCCCCGGCGCGATAGGCGATGACCGTGCCGGCGGACGTGTGCGCTATCAGCGGCAGGGTGGGCGAGATATCTACTTCGTCCTGTGCGCGGTGATGTAGTCGACGAGCTGGCGGAGCGACCCGAAGATACGCTCGTTCTCCTCGCCGTCGGCGCGCAGCTGCACGCCGTAGCGCTTGGACACCACGAGCGCGATCTCCAGGATGTCGATCGAGTCCAGGCCCAGGCCCTCGCCGTAGAGCGGCTGCGCCGGATCGATGTCCGCGGGTGCCACGTCCAGGTTCAGCGCCTCGACGATCAGGCCGGCGACCTCGTGCGTGAATGCGGCGGCGCTCACCGGGGCAGCCGGCTGCCGGAGGGGCGACACTTTCTCGGACATTTTATCTCTGGCCTAGCTCGCCAAAACGGCCGGGCGGCATTATACAAGGCGCCGCGCGATGAGGAGCGGCAGGCGCAGCACGAAGCCCGCCAACAGCCGCAGGTACATCGATGTCAGCAGCACGTTGTCGTGCCAGTAATTAAAGTGTGACACACCTCCTTCCGCGGCGCTGAAGTAGCGCACCGGGGCGGGGAGCCTGCGCGCAGGAACGCCGCGCCAGGAGAGGCGCACCGCGGCCTCCGGGTCGAAATCGAAGCGCCGCATCCAGCGAGTCGAGCGCATGGCCTCGAGGAGCGGTGCGATCGGATAGACACGAAAGCCGAACAGCGCGTCGGGGATGCCGGCCCAGAGCGTCTCGAGGTTGGTGCACCAGTTGGCGATCCGTCGGCCACGGAGGCGAATGCGCGGCGCGCTGGCGTCGAACAGCGGCTCGCCGAGTATCATCGCCTCGGGCGCGGCCATGGAGGCGGCCATGAAGGCGCCGATCAGCTGCGCGGGGTGCTGGCCGTCGGCGTCCATGACGAGCGCGTGGGTGAAGCC
>VBAH01000107.1 GCA_005884685.1 Alphaproteobacteria bacterium | reverse complement strand
GCACGCTCCAGCATCATGTCGTGCAGCCACACCTCGGCGGCGCCGGCATCGCCCGGCTCGATCCGGTAGGTGCGCTCGTCGACGACCTTGAATCCCATGTTCTCGAGCACGGGTACGCGCTCGGACAGCGCGATCGGCTTTTCGCGGCTCCACACCTGCAGGCCGGCACACGGGCGATCGCCCTCGCGGCGCGAATAGAAGTCCACACCGAGCGGCCGGATCGGCGAGAGCGTCTCCATCAGGCGGATGTCCGCGACCGCGACCGGCGGTACGTAGGCTTCGCGGTAACCGACCGGAAATGCATCGCGGTAGCGGCGGATCAACTGCTGCGCCTTGATCGGCTCGTGCACCAGGGTCAGCGCTTCGGCGAGCCCATCGGTCCAGGTGCGCACCAGCGCCTCGACGGCCTGCTCGACGGTCGCGCGATCCGGGTTCGGCGTCTCGCCCTGGTAGCGCCCGATAATGAAGTGCACGCGCACCAGCGGGCCTTCGGTAAAAAACGGATAGAATGCCGAAACGCGCCCTTTGTAGGCTTGGGCGAGATACGTGCCGATTTTCTCGCGCGCCGCGGAGTCGTAGCGCTCGCGCGGCACGAACACCATCACGGAGACGAACCGGTCGAAGCGGTCGCGCCGCGCCAGCACGCGCACGCGCGGGCGCTCGTCGAGATGCATGATGGCGAGCACAAACTGATAGAGCGTGTCCTCGTCGATCTGGAACAGCTCGTCGCGCGGATAGTTCTCCAGCACCGCCGCGAACGCCTTGCCGGAATGGCTGTCCGGATCGAACCCGGAACGGCGCATCAGGTTGTCGGCCCTGCGCCGCAGATAGGGGATCGAACGGGTCGAGCGCGTATAGACCGTGGAGGTGAACAGGCCGACAATACGGAATTCGCCGGTCAGCCGGCCGTCCGCGTCGAAGCGCTTCACCCCGATGTAGTCCATGTGCACGCGCCGGTGCACGCGCGAGCGCACGTTCGCCTTGGTGATGATGAGCTGCTTCGGTTCCTTCAGAAATTCCATGATCTCCGGCGTGATCGAGACGAGCTCGCTGCCCCGGCGCAGCACCCGCACCTCGGGCGCACGCAGGATGCCGAGGCCGGATTCGAAAATCGGCTCGTAGTCCTGATGGTTCTCATCGCCGGTGAGCGCGTATCCGCGCACGCCGAGGAAGGTGAAGTTGTTCGCGACCAGCCATTCGAGAAACTGAGTCGCCTCGGCGATCTCCTCCACCGGGAGCGGCGGCGGATTGTTCTTGATCTCGGCGATCATCTCGCCGACGGCCGTCATCATCGGCCGCCAGTCCTGCACACAGACGCGCACGTCAGCGAGCACGGCTTCGATCGCCTGGACGATCTCGGCCTGACGCGCCTCGTCCTCGATGCGCTCGACATGGATGTGGATGAAGCTTTCGCGCTGCGCGGCGCCGACGGCGGGGCCTTCACCGCGGAAGCCGATCAGCGTGCCGGTGTGATCGCGCTCGACCGTGAAGATCGGATGCAGCACCAGCCTCACGTCGATGCCCTGCTCGGTCAGCTCGGCCATCACCGAGTCGAGCAGGAACGGCATGTCGTCGTTGATCATTTCGATGATCGAGACGGACTTGATGCCTTCCGCGCCGATCGGCCCGGGGCGCGATTCGAAACGGATCTTCGGCGCGCCGGGCTTGCGCTGCTGCAGGAACAGCCAGGCCGCCTCGGCAAGATCGGCAAGTTCGCGCGCCTCGTAGCGCACCAGGTCCTCGGGCGAGACTCCCGCGAACGTCAGCGGGGCAAAGCTTTCCGGCATGTCGCCGCGCAGACCTTTGAGGATCGTGCCGGCCTGCTCGATCAGGCGGCGGGCAGCCCGTTCCTCATCGCTGGTGAATTGCCCCTGGATGTTCATGGGCTCGGTCCCCGCACGGCCAAGATTCGCCGCGTTTTCGGCGACTCTCACTGATACGCACGGCGGCGTCGAGGGAAAAGCGGCCACGCGCTGGATTTCATCCGCCCCGCGGACGCGCTACCCTTGCGCAGAGCGGCGCAACGCAAGGGGACTCCGGTGGCGCGAAAAACCAGCAAATCCAATGTGCTAGCGTACCCCTCAAAGAAGCCCGCGCGCACGGCCGAGAAGCCGCCCCCCGGTTCTGGCGTGCCACGCCAGGATGACGCGCGCGTGATGGCGCTCGACCTGGCCCCCGGCACGCTGTCGCCCGCGATGGAGGCGTATTTCAAGAAATGTGAGGAGAAGCTCGGCTTCGTGCCGAACGTGCTCCTCGCCTACGCGTTCGACAACGCCAAGCTCGAAGCCTTCGCGGCGTTCTACAATGACCTGATGCTCGCGCCCTCCGGCCTCTCCAAGCTCGAGCGCGAGATGATCGCGGTCGTCGTGTCCGCGCAGAACCGGTGCTTCTATTGCCTGACCGCGCATGGCGCCGCGGTGCGGGTCTATTCGGGCGATCCGGCGCTCGGCGAGATGATGGTGATGAACTATCGCGCCGCCAAGCTGACCAAAAAGCAGCGCGCGATGCTCGATTTCGCCGTGAAGATCACCAACGAGTCGTGGGCGATCGAGGAGGAAGACCGCGAGCGTTTGCGCCGCGCCGGTTTCTCCGATCGCGACATCTGGGACATCGCGGCGGTCGCCGGCTTCTTCAACATGTCGAACCGCGTCGCCAGCGCGTCCGACATGCGCCCGAACGCGGTGTATCACCGGCAGGGGAGATAGCCCGGCTTGAGTGCAACGCCTGCCTCGATCCGGCCGGCTACGCTCCGTGATCTGCCGGAGACGGTCGCCCTGCTGACCCAGGCGGCGCAGCGGCGCAGCTTGCTGGACCCCCAGCTTTGGCGCGTTGCCGCGGATGCGTCGGCCCGGGTCGAACGTGCAGTGGGTGCCGCGCTGAGCGGGACGACGTCGCCCGCCCGCGACCTGTGGCTTGTTGCCGAGAATGCAGGCCGGATTGTCGGGGTTTCGCACGCGATGATCGTGCCGGTCCCCCCGATTTACGACGCCGCCGCGGGTGTTCCCGGGCTTCTCTTCGACGACTGCTTCACATCCCCCGATGCCCCGTCAGGCACAGCCGAGGCCCTGCTGGTTGCGACCGAGGCTGCCCTCAGCGCGATGGGCGCGTCGACTCTGATTGCATCCTGCGCCGCAGCCGACGCTTTGCGCCCTCTTTATGAGCGTCATGGCTACGAGCCTGTGACTCTCTACATGGCGAAGCATCGGTTTGTCGCTGACGCGCTACCGCCGGGAGTGCGGCCTGCCAGCGCGGAGGACGTCCCCGCAATCGTCACGCTCAGCGCGAAACACCGTCAGATCCTCGCCGAGGTCAACGCGCGCTTCTGGCATATCCATTCCGAGGCCGACAGGCGCTTCGACTCATGGATGCGCCGCAGCCTGACACTGAAGGATCGCGACATGTTCGTCGCTGGTTCGGCGGGTGAAGTGCGCGGCTACATTATCGCGCAGCCCGGTTCGGCACTGCTCGTTCCAGCTGCGCATGAGATCGCGGCCATCGGCGTTATCGACGACTTCTGCGACCAGACTTTCACGCACGTCTCAGCTGCGCCGGATGGCGGGCCGAGCGGCGAAGATTTGCTGGCGGCAGCAGAAGGCGCGTTCAGGAGGCGCGCTGTCGACAGCGCGATTGTCGTATGCCCGGCAGCATGGCCATCCAAGGTCGCCCTCCTGGAGCGTAGCGGTTATCGGACCGCCAAGCTCTGGATGTTGAGGCGTTGAGCGTCCTCACCCCGATGCCAGCGCTCGGGACACGGCTCGCTATATCTCCACCAGCCTGTCCGGCAGCTCATCCGGATTGAGCGCGCCCGGCGCGGCGGGGAAGTGTTCGGCCAGCACCGCGCCGCACTGCTCGATCGCCGCCACGAACCCGTCGGCGGGGCGGCCGTCCTTGATCGCCGCGATGAGCGAGGCAACCGCCTTGTCCCACACGTCCTGCGTCACCTTGGCGCTGATGCCGCCGTCCGCGATGATCTCGACATAGCGCTCGGCCGCCGCCGCAAAGATCAGCACGCCGGTGCGCCCTTCGGTCTTCTGCATGCCCTGCGCGAGGAACTGGCGCAGCGCGGCCCCGTGTGCGCGCTCACGCTTCATGCGCGGCGGCGTCACGAGGAGACGGGCGGCGCGCCGGGACAGCCCGATGCTCACGAGAATGAATGCCATGAGCTGTAGGACATAGACCGTCTTCGCCTCCCATTCGGTCAGCAGGAGCAGCGGAATGGGCACGATCAACGCAACCACTGCCGCCCACGCAATCGGGATCAGGCGATAAGTCCCGGCGTTGTGCGCCAGCACGCAGAAGATTTCGCCCGATGTCTTCGATTCGGCAGTCCTGATCGCATCGGCGATCCGCGCTTTATCCACGTCGGTCAGCATGCAGGCCTCGTTCGATTGCGCATGATCTTGTCCGAAATCCGGTGTCCATCCCCGATCCGGTCGAGGACATGCTTTTCGGGATCATGCGCCTAATAGTCCCCGGATGCGCCGCCGCCGCCGGAATCGCCGCCGCCGCCGGAGAAGCTGTCGCTCGAGCCGCTATCCGACGAGCCCCATGACGATGACGAGCCTGACCAGGAGTCCGAAGAGCTGGCGTACGCAAAGCCACCACGCCGCGACCGCCGCGATGGCCTCCCCCGCGACATGTAGCCGATGATGCCGAACGCCAGGAAGAACAGGAGCGGCCAGCCCTCCTCGGCCAGGCGCAGCCAGGCCGGCGGGATGCGCGGCGCGACGCGCTGCTTGAACTCCTCCGCGCCGCCGTCCAGCACCTTGATGATGTCGTCGACGCCGCGCGTCAGGCCGCCGGCGAAATCGTTCGCCTTGAAGCGCGGCGTGATGGCATTCTGGATGATGTACTTTCCGATCGCGTCGGTCAGCGTGCCTTCCAGGCCATAGCCGACCTCGATGCGGATCTTGCGTTCGGCCGGCGCGTGCAGCAGCAGCACGCCGTTGTTGGTGCCGCGCAGGCCGAGCTGCCAGCGGCGGAACAGGCGGTTGGCGTAGTCTTCGACCGAACTGCCGTTGAGCGATTTCACCGTCGCGACGACGATCTGGTTGCCGGTCTTGGCCTCGTGCGCGGCAAGCTTCTGCCGCAACGCCTCGCGCGTCGCCGCATCGAGCTCGTTGGCTTCATCGACGACGCGCCCAGTCAGCGCCGGAAGTTCGGAAGTCGCCGGGATCGCCGGCCATTGCGCGCGAGTGGGCGCAATCAGCGCGCACAGAATCGCAAGAGTGGCCAGGACCTGTCGCATCTCGCCTGTCCTGGCCTGGAATCAAAACTTCACTTGCGGCGGACGTTTGGTCTCTTCGGCGATCGTGAACGTCTCCATCGGCTTGTTGCTCTTGTAGAGCGTGTTCGCCCAGATCATGCCGGGAAACGTCCTGAGCTCGGTGTTGTAGGCCTGCACCGCCTCGATGTAATCGCGCCGTGCGACCGCGATGCGGTTCTCGGTGCCTTCCAGCTGCGACTGCAGCGCGAGAAAATTCTGGTTCGATTTCAAATCCGGATAGTTCTCGCTGATCGCAAGCAGCCGGCCGAGCGAAGCGGAGAGCTGGCTCTGCGCTTCCTGGAATTTCTTGAACGCCTCCGGATTGGTCACGATGTCGGCCGGCACCTGCACCGAGGTCGCGCGCGCCCGCGCCGCGACCACGGCTTCGAGCACCTGGGCTTCCTGCTTGGCGTAACCCTTCACGGTCTCGACCAGATTGGGGATCAGGTCGGCGCGGCGCTGGTACTGGTTGAGCACCTGCGACCACTTCGCCTTGGCGGCCTCTTCCTGCGTCGGGATGTTGTTGACGCCGCAGCCCGCCAGCGTGACGCCGAGCAGGACCGCGAGCAGCGCAAAGCGGCCCGCCCCGAAGAGGCGGGCAAAAAACGGATTCATGACGGTACTCCGCGAAGGTGAGGTTCGCATCTCTTGGTCGCAGCGAGCCTGCGCCGGGTTCACGACGGCAAGATGGCAAAGACTGCGCGCCGGACTACATTATCGCTTCGCGTGAGGAGCCCGACAATGCGCTTTAGCCGGCTGATTGCAGGTGCGGCCCTGTTCCTTGCGATTGCGCCGCTGGCGTGGGGTCAGACCGCGCCGCCCGCGCAAGCGCCGATCCTCACCAACACGGCGCGCTTCCTCCCCGTCATCGCCAAGCACGGCATGGTGGCGAGCCAGGAGAAGCTCGCAACCCGCGTTGGCGTGGAAATCCTCAAGGCCGGCGGCAATGCGGTCGATGCCGCGGTCGCGGTCGGCTTCGCGCTTGCGGTGACGCATCCCCAGGCCGGCAATATCGGCGGCGGCGGCTTCATGCTGGTGCATCTGGCGGCGCGCAACGAGACGATCGCGATCGACTATCGCGAGACTGCCCCCGCCGCGATGTCGCGCGATGTGTTCCTCGACGGGAAAGGCGAGACCGATCCCCGCAAGTCGCGCGATTCTGCGCTCGGCATCGGCGTCCCCGGCACCGTCGCGGGGCTCGCGCTCGCGCATGAGCGTTACGGCTCGGGAAAATTCACACTGGCGCAATTGATCGCGCCCGCCGTCAAGCTTGCGCGCGAAGGTTTTCCGGTCGACGGCGAGCTCGCCGACACATTGCCGCGCGCGCAGCCGCGACTGGCGCGCTGGCCGGCTTCGGCAAGGATCTTCCTGAAGCCCGATGGGGACGCACTCGGACACGGCGATCGGCTGGTGCAGGCAGACCTCGCGGCATCGCTCGAAATGATCGCCGCGCAAGGCCCGCGCGCGTTCTACGAAGGGTCGCTCGCCGACAGGATCGTCGCCGGCGTACGTGAAAACGGCGGCATCCTCACGCGCGACGACCTGAAGGATTATCGCGCCATCGTGCGGCCCGCGGCGCGCGGCACGTATCGCGGCTATGACATCGCCTCGATGCCGCCGCCCTCCTCGGGCGGCGTGCATCTGATCGAGATGCTCAACATCCTCGAAGGCTTCCCGCTGCGCGCAACCGGCGCGGAGTCGGCTGCGACCCTGCATCTGATGATCGAGGCGATGAAGCCGGCCTATGCGGACCGCGCGGAATTCCTGGGCGATCCGGCGTTCGTGACGGTGCCGGTCACCGCACTCACGTCGAAGCGATATGCCGCCACTTTGCGCAGCCAAATCGATCCGGAGCGCGCGCGCCCGTCGCAAACAATCCGCGCCGGCAATCCAGCGCCGCATGAGGGCGACAACACCACGCATTATTCCGTGATGGACGCGGAGGGAAACGCGGTCGCCAACACCTATACGCTCAACTTCTTCTACGGCCTCGGCCTCGTGGCAGACGGCACCGGCATCCTGCTCAACAACGAGCTGGACGATTTCGCCGCCAAGGCCGGCGCCGCCAACGCCTTCGGCCTCGTCGGCGGCGACGCCAACGCGCCGGGTCCGGGCAAGCGCCCGCTCTCGTCGATGTCGCCCACGATCGTGACGCGTGACGGCCGCGTACTCCTGGTCACCGGCACGCATGGCGGCAGCCGCATCATCACCATGGTGCTGCAGGTGATCCTCAATGTGATCGACCACCAGATGAACATCGCCGAGGCGGTGGCGGCGCCGCGCATTCATCATCAATGGCTGCCGGATCAGGTGGACGCCGAGCGCGGGCTTTCGCCTGATACGATCCGCCTGCTCGAAGCGCGCGGCCACAAGATCGCGGTCGGGCGCACGTTCGGCTCCGCCAACTCAATTTTGGTGACGCCCGAAGGCCTCACCGGCACGGCCGACCCGAGGCAGAGGGGAACCTTGGCGGAGGGGTATTAACTTCTTGATTCAACAATGAAACTGGAGCGGGCGAAGGGATTCGAACCCTCGACCCCGACCTTGGCAAGGTCGTGCTCTACCCCTGAGCTACACCCGCATCCGAAAGAGCCGGCGAATGGGTGGCCGCCGGGCGGCGCCACCTATGCCAAATGCGGCCCGCGATTGCAACAACGCCACAGACCTGGGGGTATCGAGAAACGCCACGGGCGGCCCGGCAGGAACCTGGACCGGACCGCCCGTCACCCCGTGTGGGCGATCACTATACTTGCCGGGATTTCTAAAAAAGCTAATCCAATTCGTGACAATTGTTCGTAATCGCAAAGTTCCGCCCATGCCTGCCACGCCCGAAGACCTCTTCACCTATCTCCATCGCCTCGGCATCGCGCATACGACGGTCACGCACGCGCCGCTGTTCACCGTCGAGCAGAGCCGGGCCCTGCGCGGCACGATTCCGGGCGCGCATACCAAAAACCTGTTCCTCAAGGATAAGAAGGACACCGTGTTTCTCGTGGTTGCGCCGGAGGACGCACAAGTCGACCTCAAGACCTTGCATCACCGGCTTGGTGCAAGCCGCTTCTCGTTCGGCTCCGCAGCGCTGCTGGAAGAATTGCTCGGCGTCACCCCCGGCGCCGTGACGGCATTCGGCGCGATCAACGACAAGAGCGGGCGTGTCAATGTGGTGATCGATGCCGGCCTGATGCAGCATACGATCATCAACTGTCATCCGCTCGTCAACAGCATGACGACCTCGATCGGGCGCGACGATCTGGTGAAATTTCTGGAGGCAACCGGGCATGTGCCGCGGATCGAGCGGGTGGCGGACGCGGCCGGCGCGGCGCCGGCGGACCGATTGCAATCCGACGCGCCCTGACCCATGTAGTTCCTGACGAATTCAGCTTCCGGCGCCGTGGCGGCCGGCCGGCCCGAGGAAACGCAAGATGATGCAGGATATCGCGGGCGCGGCGCCCGCCGAAAATCTGGTCAAGGACACCACCACGCAAGGCTTCATGAAGGACGTGATCGAGGAATCACGCCGTCAGCCGGTGCTGGTGGACTTCTGGGCCGAGTGGTGCGGGCCGTGCAAGCAGCTCACCCCGGTGCTGGAGAAGGCGGTTCAGGCCGCCAAGGGCAAGGTGAAGCTCGTCAAGATGGACATCGACAAACATCCGTCGATTCCGGGCCAGATGGGCATCCAGTCGATTCCGGCCGTGATCGCGTTCGTCAACGGGCAGCCGGCCGACGGCTTCCTCGGCGCCCTGCCCGAGAGCCAGGTGAAGGATTTCATCGCGCGCATCACCAAGGACAAACTTGGCGGCGAAGCGCAGGACCTCGTGAAGGCGGCCGAGGATGCGCTTGCTGCGGGGCATGCCGAGGATGCGGCCGCGCTCTATTCCGAAGTGCTGCACGACGATCCGGCCAGCGTGCCGGCGCTCGCCGGGCTTGCCCGCGCGCAAGTCGCGACCGGCGCGCTGGACCAAGCGAAAGAGACGCTCGCGCGCGTCCCGGAAGCCAAGGCCGGCGATGCCGCGGTTGCGGCGGCACGCTCTGCGCTGGAGGTTGCCGAGCAGGCAAAATCGGTCGGCCCGGTCGGCGAGCTCGAGCAAAAGGTCGCCGCCAATCCGCTCGACCATCAGGCGCGCTTCGATCTCGCGGTCGCGCTCAATGCGGCGGGCAAGCGCCAGGAGGCGGCCGACCATTTGATCGAGATCGTCAAGCGCGACCGTAAGTGGGCCGACGACAAGGCGCGCAAGCAGCTGGTGCAATTCTTCGAAGCATGGGGCCCGACCGACGAGGCGACCGTCGACGGGCGGCGCAGGCTGAGTTCAATTCTATTCGCCTGACTCGGGCCTCATCCTGAGAGCCCGAGCGGGGAGAACGACGAATGCCGATGAATGCGGCCTATCGTTCGCCGGCCGAGTTGCCGCCGGTGATCCCGGTGTTTCCGCTGCCGGGCGCGCTGCTGCTGCCGCGCGGGCAGATGCCGCTCAACATCTTCGAGCCGCGCTATCTGGCGATGATCGACGACGCGCTCACCGACCGCCATCGCCTCGTCGGCATGATCCAGCCCGACGCCGCGCATCCCGGCCCCGACGACAAACCGAACCTTTACAGGATCGGCTGCGCCGGCCGCATCACGCAGTTCGCCGAGACCGGCGACGGGCGCTATCTGATCGAGCTCACCGGCCTCATGCGCTTTCGCATTGTGGACGAGCCGTCGGTGCTCACGCCCTATCGGCAGTGCCGCGTCGACTATCATCCCTTCGCGCATGACCTCGTGGCGCGCAGAGGCGAGCCTGCCGTCGATCGCGACGCGTTGCTCAAGGCGCTCGCCGGCTTCCTCAAGGCCAACAAGCTCAACGCCGACTGGGAGGGCATCGAGAAGGCGCCGAACGAAGCGCTGGTCAATGCGCTCGCCATGATGTCGCCCTATGGGGCGGCGGAAAAGCAGGCGATGCTCGAGGCGCCCGACCTGAAGACGCGCGCCGAGATTCTCGTTGCGCTCACGGAAATCGAGCTTGCCAAGAACGACACGGACGGCGAGACCAGACTGCAGTAGCTTGACCGGCACGCAGACGTGCTATCGTGTCCGAAATAACCGGAAGGCATCATGACAACCGACCGTCCCGCCTCGAGCGTCGATCCGAAACTGCTCGAAATTCTCGTGTGCCCGCTCACCAAGGGGCCGCTCGAATACGATCGCGAGAAGCAGGAGCTGATTTCGCGCTCCGCCAAGCTCGCCTACCCCATCCGCGACGGCATTCCGATCATGTTGCCCGAAGAGGCGCGCAAGCTGGACTGAATAGTACGCCGGCCATTCCTTCGTCATGCCTGGCCATAGCCCGTCGAAGACGGGCGTAAACGCGCTAATGGCCGGGTCCACGTCTTGCTTCGAAATTCACAAAGTCGTGGATGGCCGGGACAAGCCCGGCCATGACGGGTAACAATAGCGGCAACGCAATCGGGAGAACGCAATGCTGAAAATGTGGGGGCGCAACACCTCGTCCAACGTGCAGAAGGCGATGTGGGCGGTCGGCGAGCTCAAGATTCCGTGCGAGCGCATCGACGTCGGCGGCGCCTATGGCAAAACGAAAGAGCCGTTCTATCTGGCGATGAATCCGAACTCGCTCGTGCCGACGCTCGAGGAAGAGGATGGCTTCACGTTGTGGGAATCGAATTCGATCGTGCGCTACCTCGCCGGCAAACATGGCGGCACGCTGGAGCCGAAAGACCCGAAGGTGCGCGCGAAGGCGAGCCAGTGGATGGATTGGCAGCTCTCCGTGATCGGCCCGGCGATCACACCGGTATTCTGGGGCCTGATCCGTACGCCCCCGGAAAAACGCGACGCGGCCGCGATCGAGGCCGGCAAGGAGAAGACCACCGCCGCCGCCAGGATCATGGACGAGCAGCTCGGCAAGACGCGCTTCATGGCAGGCGACGATTTCTCCTATGGCGACATCCCGGTTGGCGTGATGATCCGCCGCTACATGGAGCTGGTGCCGGAGCGGCCGAAGATGGCGAACCTCGAACGCTGGTTCGGCGAAATTTCGACGCGCGCGCCGTTCAAGGAGCACTGCGGCGGCATCCCGCTCACTTGAGCGCGCATATCGATGCAACGTCCCCGCCCCGGTCGCCGCTGGTTTCTCGTCGGCGTCGCGAGCGTGGCGATCTGGAACCTAGCGCGCCGCCCGGCGGCATCCGAGGACGCGACACTGATCGAGGAAGACTGGAGCGAGGGTCACCTCGCGGGAACGCTTGCGCGGCCGGCGCAGGTGACGAAGCGCGGGCCGGCGGCTCTTATCATCTCCGGTTCCGGCCCGACGCCGCGCGATGGCAACTACGACACCTACAAGCTCATCGCGAGAGGACTCGCAGCCGCCGGAATTCGCTCGCTGCGCTACGATAAGCGTGGCGTTGGAAAGAGCCGCGCGCTCGTCGTCCGCGAGGACGATCTCATCGTCCAGACGTTTGCGGACGACGTCGTACTTGCGGCTGCAAGCCTAGCCAAGCGCGATGACGTGTCGTCGCTCATTTTGGTCGGACACAGCGAGGGCGCCCTGCTCGCTATCCTGGCCGCCAAAAGAACGCCGATCGCCGGCATCGTGCTGCTGGCCTGCGCCGGACGGCGCCTCGACGTTCTGATGCGCGAGCAAATCGCTGCTATTCCGCTTCCGGCCGACCAGGAGCACTCCCGCGCTGAAAGCTATGCGATCCTCGATCGCCTCGCGCATGGGGAGCGTGTCACTGACATGAGCGCTGAGCAGGCCAAGCTCTTCCGGCCTTCCGTGCAGCCGTTCTTGATATCGGCATTTGCTATCGATCCCGCGGCCGAACTGGCCAAACTGGAGACGCCCGTACTGATCGTCTGGGGCGAGAGCGACATCCAGGTGCGACGCAGCGATTTCGACGCTCTGGTAGCGGCGCGTCCGGACGCCCGCACACTCATCCTTCCTGCCACCAACCATATGTTCAAGCCAGCGCCTCGAGAGATCGCGGATCGCGCTGCGCAACTGCAATCTTACGACAGGGCCGCGCCACTGACGCCCGATCTAATCCCTGGCATCGTCGACTTCATCGGAGGTCGAATCCGGCCCGCAGGACAGAATCATGCGCAATAAAGAAGGCCGCGTACTCGGCCTCGTCGGCGGCCTCGGGCCGAACGCGACCGTCTACTATTACAACGGCCTGATCGCGGCGCATAACGCGCAGGGACGCGTCGCGCGCATGCTGATCGCGCACGCCGACGTCGATCATGGCCGTCCGCTCGCCGAAGCCGGCAAGCTCGACGAGCTCGCGCGCTATCTCAACGGCTTCATCGGGGCGACCGCGGCCGGCGGCGCCGAGATGGCGGCAATCGTCGCGGTCACGCCGCACATCTGTACCGCGCAGCTCACGCCGCTCCTGCGCATCCCGCTGATCGACATGGTGGCGGTAGTGGCGGACGAAGTTCGCGCGCGCGGGCTCAAACGCATCGCGCTGCTCGGCACACGCTCCACGGTGCAGTCAAAAATGTTCGGCCGGCTCGGCGTGGACGTGGTGATGCCGAAGCCGGACGAGATCGCGTTCATCAACGACGCGTATCTCGACGTGGTCTACGACCGCTCAACGGCCGAGACGTTGGATCGCTTGCGCGAGCTCGCGCAGACATTGATCACGCGCGATGGCGCCGAGTCCGTGCTGCTCGCGGGGACCGACCTCTCGATGGTGCTGAACGAAGCGAATGCAGGCTTTCCGACGATCGATTGCGCCGGCGTCCATATCCGGGAGATTACCCGGCGGTTGCTCGCGTAGCTTCGTAGCCCGCATGGAGCGCAGCGGAATGCGGGAACGGCCCCGGGCTTCGCAAGCGCTCAACCCGGGCTACAGCTACAGCGCCTCACCCCGCAACAGCTTCGGCACTTCGCCGGTCATGCCCGCGGCCTCGCGGATGAAGAATGATTTCAGCGCCGGCATGCGATCGACCAGACCCAGGCCGACATCGCGCATCAGCCGCAGCACATCGGATTCGTTCGAGAACAGCCGGTTCAGCCCGTCAGTCGCCGCACCCATCAGGGCCGTGTCGAAGCGGCGCCAACGCTGGTAGCGCTCGAGCACTTGCGAGCTCCCGACGTCGAGCCCGAGCCGCGCCGCATCGACGATCACCTCGGCGAGCGCCGCGACGTCGCGCAGCCCCATGTTGAGGCCTTGGCCGGCGATCGGATGGATCACATGCGCGGCGTCACCGGCCAGCGCGATGCGTTCGGCGACGAACGAGCGCGCGATGAACAGTCCGAGCGGATAGGCGCGTCGCGGGCCGCTCGGCGCAATCTCGCCCAGGTGCAACCCGAACCGGCGCTCGAGCTCGCCGTGAAATCGATCGTCCGGCAGCGCGACGATACGCGCAGCCTCCGCGTCGGTCTCGGTCCACACCAGCGAGGAGCGATTGCCCAAAGAGGCGTTGCTTTTCAGCGGCAGGATCGCGAACGGCCCGCCGGGCAGGAAATGTTCCTCGGCGCGGCCGTTGTGGGCGCGCTCGTGCGCGACGGTGGTGACGATTGCGGATTGACCGTAGTTCCAGCCATGCGTCGCGATGCCGGCCTGCTCGCGCACGCGCGACTTGGCGCCGTCGGCTGCGACGAGAAGCGATGCGGACATAACACCACCGTCACGCAATGATACCGAAATGCGCGAGGTGTCGTTCTCGAATCCGCTAACCGCGGTCGCGCGCAGATCGATCCCCTGCGCGCGCGCTTGTCGCGCAAGCGCCGCGTTGAGCGGCGCGTTCTCGATCATATGGGCGAACGGCTGACCCGGTTCGACTTCGCCCGCAAAGGTCAGGAACACCGGCCGCACTGCGTGCTCCAGCTTCGAGTCGGTCACCACCATGTCGAGGATCGGCTGCGCCTGGTCGGCAACCGCATCCCACGCGCCGAGCGTCTCGAACATGCGGCGCGCCGCGGCGGCGATCGCGGAGGCGCGTAAATCGGGCCGCGCATCCGCGGCGAATGCCGGATCCGCCACAACAATCCGGAACGAATTCCCCAGCCCCTGACGCAGCGCGAGTGCGAGCGCGAGGCCGGCGAAGCCGCCACCCGCGATCACCACGTCGGCCTTCTCGGTGCTCATGCCGCCAATCTAGCCGCAATCCGCGCTGCGCGACACCGCGCCTTGACAATCGCTGCCCCGCGTCGTGTGACTGCCGGTCCGCCTCAAAGGGCATGCCGATGTCCGCTGCCGTCCAGACGATGCTCGACGTGCTCAATCTCGAGCAGCTCGAGGTCAATCTCTTCCGCGGCCGTAGCCCGCAGGATCGCTGGCAGCGCGTGTTCGGCGGGCAGGTGATCGGCCAGGCGCTGGTCGCGGCGTGCCGCACCGTGGAAGGCCGGCCGCCGCATTCGCTGCATTGCTACTTCCTGATCGGCGGCGACCCCAAAGTGCAGGTCATCTACGAGGTAGACCGCATCCGCGACGGCAAGAGCTTCACCACGCGGCGCGTGGTCGCGATCCAGCACGGTCAGGCGATCTTCACCCTGATGGTGTCGTTTCATATCGACGAGCCGGGCCTCGAACATCAGGCGCAGATGCCGCAGGTCCCGCCGCCCGAAGAGCTGCCGAGCGAGGCCGAGATCAGGGCCAAGGTGCTGCCGAACATGCCCGACGCGGTGCAGCGCTATTACAAGAGCGAGCGGCCGATCGAGCTGCGTCCCGTGGAGTACAAGCGCTATCTCGGACAGAAGACCGAGAACGGATTCAATGTGTGGATCAAGGCGACCGGGCCGTTGCCCGACGATGCGGCGATCCACCAATGCGTGCTCGCCTACGCGTCCGACATGTCGCTGCTCGACACCGCGCTCGCGCCGCATGGGCGCAGCCTGTTCGAGAAGGAGTTCATGGGCGCGAGCCTCGATCATGCGCTCTGGTTCCACCGCCCGTTCCGCGCCGACGACTGGCTGCTCTACGCCCAGGAGACGCCCAACATGATCGGCTCGCGCGGCTTTGCACGCGGGCTCATCTTCCGCCGCGACGGCGCGCTGGTCGCGAGTGTCGCGCAGGAGGGGCTGGTGAGGATCAGGAAGAAGGAAGGGTAAATCCTCTCCTTCGTCATAGCCGGGCTTGTCCCGGCCATCCACGTCTTAACTTAGGACGAAAGCAAGACGTGGATGCCCGGCACAAGGCCGGGCATGACGCTCATCCCAAAATCTTGTCCACCGTGACCGGCAGATCGCGCACGCGGATTCCGGTTGCGTGCCAGATCGCGTTCGCGATCGCCGCAGCGGTCCCGACCACGCCGATCTCGCCGACGCCCTTCACGCCGAGCGGATTGATGATCTCGTCCGGCTCGTCGACGAAGATCACCTCGATGTCATGCACATCGGCATTCGCCGGCACGTGATATTCGGCGAGATTGTGGTTCACGATGCGGCCGAGCCTGTGGTCGACCTGCGTCTCCTCGTGCAGCGCCATCCCTAAGCCGAACACCACGCCGCCGAGGATCTGGCTGCGCGCGGTTTTCGGATTGATGATGCGCCCGGCCGCGACCGCGTTGACGATGCGGGTGACGCGCACGATGCGCAGCTCTTCGTCGATTTTCACTTCGGCGAAAATGGCCGAGTGGGTGTAGCGCGCGTGCTTGCCGTCGTCGTTCGACTCGGCGGTCGCCTCCTGTTCGATCCGCTCCTTGTTTGCGGCGCGCATCGCGTCCGGGATCGAGACGGAGCAAGAGGAGTCCTGCTTGCTGACGATCCTGCCGTCGACGAGTGCGGCGTCATCCGGTTTGGCGTCCGCGAGCGGTGAGTTCGCCACCTTCCTGGCAAAGCGGACGAGCTGCGTGCGCACGCCTTCGCACGCCAAGGCAATCGCATTGCCGGCTGATGCTGCGGTCCACGAGCCGCCTTCGACCGGCGCCTGCGGCAATGTCGAATCCCCGAGCTTCACGGTCACGTTCTCCAGCGGCAGGCCGAGCCGGTCCGCCGCGACCTGCGCCATCATCGTGTAGGTGCCGGGGCCGATGTCGGTGAAGGCGCACGCCACCTCCGCGTGCCCGTTCGCGGTCAGCACGATACGCGCGCTCGCCTTCTGCTGCATCGCCTCCCAGATGCCGGTTGCCATGCCCCAGCCGACAAGTTCGCTGCCGTCGCGCATCGAGCGCGGCGCGCCATTGCGCTTGTCCCAACCGAAGGCGTCCGCTCCCTGGCGGTAGCATTCGCGCAGCTTCTTGCTGGAGAACGGAATACCCTCGTTCTGGTCACGGTCCGAGTAGCAGCGCAGCCGCAGCTCCAGCGGATCGAGCTTGAGCGCAACCGCCAGCTCATCCATCGCGCATTCGAGCGCGTAGACGCCGGTCGCGCCGCCTGGCGCGCGCATGTCGATCGGGGTCGCGAGATCGAGCCGCGCGAGCTTGTGGCCGTATCTGGCGTTGGCGCATTTGTAGAGCGCGCCCGACCAGTTGGTGACGTGTTCGGTGAAGTCCTCGTATTGCGAGGTCATCGCCAGGGCGTCATGCATGATGGCGTCGAGCGTGCCGCCGGACTTTGCGCCGAGCGCGACGCGCTGGATCGTGCCCGGCCGGTAGCCGAACGTGAACATTTGCTGGCGCGTCAGCACGAGGCGCACCGAGCGCTTGAGCGCCAGCGCTCCGAGCACGGCGAGCGGCAAATGATATTGCGGCCGCAGGCCGGAGCCGAACGCGCCGCCGACGAACTGCGAGATCACCCGCACGTCGTCCTGCTTGAGGCGGAACACGCTTGCGACGTAGGCCTGCGAGTTCTGCACCCCTTGCGTCTTGTCGTAGATCGTCAGCTTGCCCTTGCCTTCGTAGATGACGGTCGCGGCGTGCATCTCCATCGGATTGTGGTGCTCGATCGGCAGCCAGTATTCGGCCTCATGCTGCACGTCGGCTGCCGCGAACGCCTTCTCGGCGTTGCCGCGCGGTTTCGGTGAATTCTTGGCGTCGAAGGCTTCGTCGCGCTGGCTTTCGAGTTCGGTGACGTGCGCCTCTTGCTCATAATCGACGCGCACGAGCGACGCCGCATAGCGCGCGGTCTCCCAATCCTCGGCCAGCACCAGCGCGACCGGCTGCGCGTTATAGAGTATCTTGTCGTCGTAGAGCGGGCGGAACGGCGCGCCGCCCGGCGCGATGTCGTCCTCATAGGCCTTCTTGCTGCGCGCCATGCGCGGGCGATTTTCGTGCGTGAGCACGTCGATCACGCCTTCAACGCCGAGCGCGTCGCGCAGGTCGATGCCTACGACGCGCCCTTTTGCGACGCGCGACGAAACCACCGCGCCGTATGCAAGGTTCTCGGCTTCGAACTCGGCCGCATACTTCGCCGCGCCGGTCACTTTGGCGCGGCCATCGACGCGGGAGGCGGGCGTGCCGATGCGGGTCATGGTGGCCTCACGCAATTTTCTTGTCCGCCTGCGATTGCGGCGTGCCGCGCGCAGCCTGGGCGAGCGCCCGCACGAGTGCGCGGCGCGCGAGCTCGATCTTGAAGGCGTTGTGCTTGAAGCCCCTGGCGTTGCGCAGCAACGTGTCCGCCGCGCGGCGGAATGTCTCTTCCTCGGGCCTCTGCCGTTGCAGCACCGCCTCGGCTTGCGGATCGCGCCACGGCTTGTGCGCGACGCCGCCAAGCGCAAAACGCGCGTCGCGAATGACCCCGCCCGCAAGCTCCATCCCGACCGCGACCGATACCAGCGCGAATGCATAGGAGAGCCGGTCGCGCAGCTTCAGATAGGTGTAGTTCGCCGCAAAGCCCTGCGCCGGCAGCTCGACCGCCATGATGATCTCGTCCGGCTCGAGATTGGTGTCGCGCTGCGGCGTGTCGCCGGGCAGCCGGTGGAAATCCGCAAACGCGATCACACGTTCGCCCGACGGTCCGGTCACATGCACCTTTGCTTCGAGCATCGCGAGCGCAACGCACATATCGGACGGATGCGTGGCGATGCAGGCCGCGCTGTGTCCGAGGATCGCGTGTTGCCGGTTGACGCCGTCGATCGCCGAGCAGCCGGCGCCCGGCTCGCGTTTGTTGCACGGCGTCGCGACGTCATAGAAGTAGACGCAGCGCGTGCGCTGCAGGAGATTGCCGCCGGTCGAAGCCATGTTGCGCAGTTGCTGCGAGGCGCCGGCGAGGATCGCGCTGGCGAGCAGGGGATAACGTTTCTCGACAGCCGGGTGATAGGCGAGATCGCTATTCGGCACGAGCGCGCCGATCTTCAGTCCGCCGCCTGCCGTCTCCGTGACGTCTTTCAGCGGCAGGTGCGTGATGTCGATCAGCCGAGCGGGCCGCTCGACGCCTTCCTTCATCAGGTCGATCAGGTTTGTGCCGCCCGCGATGAACTTCGCGGTCGGCGCGGCCGCGATCTGCCGCACCGCGTCGGCAACGCTATCCGCGCGCGCGTATTGGAAATTGATCATGCCTTACCCATCGCCTGCTGAATCGCCGCGACGATGTTCACGTAGGCGCCGCAACGGCAGATGTTGCCGCTCATCAGTTCGCGGATTTCGTCGACGGTTTTCGCCTTGCCTTCCGCGATCAGCCCCGCGGCCGAGCAGATTTGCCCGGGCGTGCAGTAGCCGCACTGGAACGCGTCGTGGTCGATGAAAGCCTGCTGCAGCGGATGCAGCGCGCCGTCCTTGGCGAGGCCCTCGATCGTGGTGACCTGCGCGCCGTCCTTCATGACTGCGAGCGTCAGGCAGGAGTTGATGCGTCGTCCATCGACCAGGACCGTGCAGGCGCCGCACTGGCCGTGATCGCAGCCTTTCTTGGTGCCGGTCAGGGCGAGCCGGTCGCGCAGGGTGTCGAGCAAGGTCGTCCAGGGTGCGACGCTCAGCCGGGTCTCGCGGCCGTTGATGACGAGCGTGACGGTGAGCTTTTCCGGAGCCGGGGCGGTGGGTTCCGCTTCCATCACTGCCCGGACCGTACGCGCCATCACCGCCTCCTGCGGCCCTCTTGAGGTCATGGATTCGAGCGTCGGGCCTTGATGCCCATCAAACGGACCGGCCATCCGATGGTTCCCGGCAGCCTCCGCCGGCCGGGCGACCTTCGACTTGCCCACAGGTTAGGCGACTGCGCTCTTTCGCGCCGCCACGCCTTGCCTAAGATGTGCTCCCATGCCGATAACGTAGGCAGCGCGCGAGGAAGCGTCCCATGAAGCTGGTCACCGCCATCATCAAGCCGTTCAAGCTCGAGGACGTGCGCGACGCGCTCACCAAGATCGGGGTCGCCGGGCTCACCGTCGCCGAGGTGAAGGGCTTCGGCCGCCAGAAGGGCCACACCGAGATCTATCGCGGCGCCGAATACACCGTGAACTTCCTGCCCAAGATCAAGATCGAGGTCGTGGTGCCGGACGATCGCGCCGATCGCGTCGTCGAGGCCATCGCCGCCGCAGCCAAGACTGGCCAGATCGGCGACGGCAAGGTTTTCGTCATCGAGGTCGAGCACGCACTGCGCATCCGCACCGGAGAGACCGATACCGACGCGCTGTAGTCCACACTCCGTCATGGCCGGGCAAAAGACGCGAAGCGTCGTCTTCAAGTCAGATGTCCCGGCCATCCACGTCTTTGCGGTGAGGCAAAAGACGTGGATGCCCGGCACAAGGCCGGCATGACGAAAATAAAATAGGCTTCGGGGGGGCTAGCCATGAATCTTTCGTCATCGCGTTTCTTTTCTGCGTCAGCAGCTCTTCTCGTCACGACACCCGCCTTCGCGCAGCCCGCACCGAAGATCGACACCGGCGACACCGCCTGGATGATTGGCGCGACCGCGCTCGTGCTGATGATGACCATCCCGGGCCTCGCGCTGTTCTACGCCGGCATGGTGCGCAAGAAGAACGTGCTCGCCACCATGGCGCAGAGCGTCGCGGCGGTGTGCATCGTATCGATCCTGTGGGCGCTGCTCGGTTATACGCTTTCCTTTTCCGGCGATGCGCCGGCGCTCGGCAACCTCGACCGCGCGCTGCTGCACGGCGTCGGCATGGACACGGTGAGCCCGCTCGCAAAGACGATCCCCGAAAGCCTGTTCATGATCTACCAGATGACGTTCGCGATCATCACGGTCGCGCTCGTTGCCGGCGCGGTCGCGGACCGCATGCGTTTCGCGGCCTTCGTGCTGTTCTCGATCCTGTGGCTGTTCATCGTCTACGTGCCGCTGGCGCATTGGGTGTGGGGCGGCGGCTTCCTGCAGACGCTCGGCGTGCTCGATTTCGCGGGCGGTACCGTGGTGCACATCAATGCCGGCGTTGCGGGTCTTGTCGCGGCACTCGTGCTCGGCAAGCGGCGCGGTTACGGCACGGAGAATCTTGCGCCCTACGATCTCTCGCTTGCCGTGATCGGCACCGGCATGCTCTGGGTCGGCTGGTTCGGCTTCAACGGCGGCTCCGCGCTCGGCGCCGGCTCGCGCGCCTCGATGGCGATCGTCGCAACGCATCTCGCGGCGAGTGCCGGCGCGCTCACCTGGATGCTGCTCGAATGGAAGGACCGCAACAAGCCGTCCGTGCTCGGCATCATCTCGGGCGCGGTCGCGGGCCTCGGCACCATCACACCCGCGTCCGGGTTCGTGCTGCCGTGGCACGGCATCGTGATCGGCATCGCGGCGGGGGCGGCCTGCTATTGGGCCTGCACGCGGCTGAAGCTTTGGCTCGGCTACGACGATTCGCTCGACGTGTTCGGCGTGCACGGCGTCGGTGGCATCATCGGCGTGACGCTCACCGGCGTGTTCGCAACTGCGGCCGTCTCGATCGATGCGAGTACGCCGAACGGCCTGCCTGGCCTGATCGACGGCAATCCGCGCCAGGTGCTGACCCAGATCGCCGGCGCCGCCGTCGCGGTCGCGTGGTCCGGCATCGGCACCTTCGTGATCCTCAAGCTCGTCGGCGCCGTCACTGCGCTGCGGGTCACGCCCGAGGCCGAGCAGATGGGCCTCGACGTCACCCAGCACGGCGAGTCGATCCACTCCTGATCGCTTCCCATCAGGGCTGCCCTGCCCTGAGGTCAGGCATTCCAAAAGTCTGCCCAAGATTCGTGCAGGCTTGACGCACGATTGTGCGCCGATGCGCGCGGTACTTCCGGTCGCGCTGCTTGGCGTCGCGCAATGCCTATTAAATCCAGCCGGTTAGCCCGGCAAATCGAGTCTGGCACGGCGCTTGATAGGTGCCCGGATGCTTCCTGCACGGCGCCTCGGCGTCGTGCGTCTTTGTGTTCATCGCTCGCCCGAGCTCAGGGGTCGGTCGAAGGCGGGCCGTACGGGGAAAGAACCATGAAAATCGTCATGGCGGTGATCAAGCCGTTCAAGCTGGACGAGGTGCGCGATGCGCTGACCGCGGTCGGCGTGCACGGGCTGACGGTCACGGAGGTCAAGGGATACGGGCGCCAGAAAGGCCACACCGAGATCTACCGTGGCACGGAATACGCAGTGAATTTCCTGCCCAAGGTGAAGATCGAGGTCGCCGTGGATACCGGTCAGGTCGACAAGGTCGTCGAAGCGATCACCGCCGCGGCGAAGACCGGCCAGATCGGCGACGGCAAGATCTTCGTCATTCCGCTCGAGCACGCCGTGCGCATCCGCACCGGCGAAGCCGACGTCGCGGCGCTATGAGCCACCCAAAAGTCTACGGACAGGAGCTAACGACTATGACGTTCAAGAAACCCTTCCGTGCCGGGCTCATGGGTCTCGCCGTGGCGGCACTCCTCGGCCTCTCGCTCAGCATCGGCACCGCAACTCACTCGTATGCCGAGATGGCGGCGCCTCCGGCAGCAGCAGCTCCGGCAGCAGCGGCACCTGCGGCGGAAGCAGCAGCAGCACCGGCGCCGGCCTGCGCGGCCGATGCCGATCCGAAAAAGGCCGTGCTGGAGAAATGCACGCCGAACTCCGGCGACACCGCCTGGATGCTCACCTCGGTCGCGCTCGTGCTGATGATGACCATCCCAGGCCTCGGCCTGTTCTACGGCGGCATGGTGCGCAAGAAGAACGTCGGCGACACCGTGATGACGAGCTTCGCCATCACCTGCCTCATCACCATCCTCTGGGTGATTTGCACCTACAGCATGGCCTTCACGGCGGGCTCTCCGTACATCGGCGGGTTCAGTCGCGCGTTCCTGCAAGGGATCCTGAGCGACATCGCGAAGAACATCGGCAATCCCAACCCGCTCGCCGCCACGATCCCCGAGACGGTCTACATCTGCTTCCAGCTCACCTTCGCGATCATCACGCCGGCGCTGATCGCGGGCGCGTTCGCGGAGCGCATGAAGTTCTCCGCCATGCTCTGGTTCATCGGTCTGTGGGCGATCTTCGTCTACGCGCCGATCGCGCACTGGGTGTGGGGGCCGGACGGCTTCCTCGCCGCCGGCAACTCCGACGCCATGATCAAGGTGCTCGACTTCGCGGGCGGCACCGTGGTGCACATCAATTCCGGCATCGCCGGCCTGATGTGCGCGATCTGCCTCGGCCGGCGGCGCGACACCGGACCCGGCCACAACATGGTGCTGACCTTCATCGGCGCGGGACTGCTGTGGGTCGGCTGGTTCGGCTTCAACGCCGGCTCCGCCGTCACGGCGGGCCTGCAGGCCGGCATGGCGATGGCGGTCACGCAATTCGCCACCGCAACCGCGGGCTTCGTGTGGATGCTGATCGAGTGGCTCCATCGCGGCAAGCCGACCGTCATCGGCCTGTGCACTGGCGCCGTGGCGGGGCTCGTCGCGATCACGCCGGCTTCCGGCTTCGTCGGCCCGCTCGGCTCGCTCGCGATCGGGGCTGCCGCCGGCATCGTCTGCTACTGGGGCGTGACCGGGCTGAAGCACATGCTCGGCTATGACGACGCGCTCGATGCCTTCGGCGTGCACGGCGTCGGCGGCATCGTCGGCGCGCTGCTCACCGGCGTGTTCGCGGTCGAGCAGTACGGCGGCACCGCCGGCCTGCTCGAAGGCAACGCCGCGCAACTGCTCAACCAGGTCTACGGCATCGCGATCGTGCTCGTGTACGGCGCGATCGTCTCGCTGATCATCCTCAAGGTGATCGACGCGATCATCGGCCTGCGCGTCACCAAGGAAATCGAGCAGGAAGGTCTCGACCTCGCGCTGCACGGCGAGGCCGTGCAGTAGCCCTGACGCAAACGCCCGTCCCGGAGCGATCCGGAGCGGGCATGGCTCCCGGATACGATCGCCAACCGATTTCCGCCACACGGTTGGGGTGGAGACCCGGCACCGCCCCCTCCGTCGAGAGGCCTCGGCTCACCCCGGGGCCTCTCACTTTTTGGGGGCTGGTATGCTATTGATTGCCGATGACCAAGCTTCTTGAGCAGGCGATCGCCAAGGCGCAAGCGCTTCCCCCCGAGGATCAGGATGCGCTGGCGCTTGCCATGCTGTCCCTGACCGAAGGCGACGCGTCCGGATATCCGATCGATGATGCAACCCGGGCCGCCATTCTTGAAGGCCTCGCGGAGGCCGACAGGGGGGACTATGCATCCGACGAGGAGGTCGCCGCGGCGGACAAACGCCACGGCATATGAAAGTCCGCTACACCCGGCGCGCACTCGCTGAGCGCGAGGCGATCTTTGAATATCTGAATCAGTATGACCCTCGCGCGGCGCGGAAGGTCAAAGCGTTCATCAAACAGAAGATCAACTCGCTTACCTATTCGCCGCGCCGCGCCCGGATATTCAAAGACCTCGGCCTGCATGCCCTTTGGCTCGGCCGCTATCCGTACATCGTCTACTACCGAGTGGACGGCAACGTCGTGTCCATCATTCACATTCGTCATGCCGCGCGAAGGTCTTGGACAGGCGGCGAAGACTGAGTGCATGCGCTTCGCGCCAAGTGTATGTTTCCGGTCGAGTCGCGGGGCATGCTGCGATTCGGGGCCCATCGCCATGATCACATGGGGCGATATCGAACTGCCCGGTTTTGATCGGCCCTTGCGCGCCGTCGGGAAAAGGCGCCGCAGGATTTTCGCGGCTTTTCTCGAAGGACTGATCGGGCAAGTTTCACGTTCGCGCAGGCGAACCGCCGGCAAGATGAACGCGCGTCCGGAAGCGACGACATTCGCCGATGCATGCCGGGCCTGTCGCGGCCATTGCTGCCGCAACGGCGGCAACGACGCCTACCTCGACGAGAACGCGATTGCGTTGGCCTGGGCGCGGCATCCGCGCTTGAGCGCGCGCGGCCTGATGCGGCTTTATCTCGCTGCGATTCCCGACAAGGCGTTCGCCGACTCCTGCCTCTTCCATGCGAAGGACGGATGCAGCCTGCCGCGATCCCTGCGCGCACCGGTATCCGAAGCCTATCTGTGCGGGCCGCTGGAGCGGCTGATGCAGGGGTGAATGGCGGATGCGCAAGCTTCCACCGATTGATGACGCCACGCGTGCCGCCATCCTTGACGGACTCGCACAAGCCGAGCGCGGCGAGTTTGTGCCGGATAAAGTCGTGGCCGCCGCGGACGAATGACACGGAATCGGGCTTTCGGCCGATCGGGTTGCCGGAGTAGAGCGCCGATTGGCGAAGCGGAACCAAAGACCCTGACGCTTACCGAGTTTCGCAGGCGCTTACGCAAGCTCGGTATTGAACCTGATTGAGCTTGTTGGCGCCAATCCAATCTCCGCTCATTCCCGCGAAAGCGGGAATCCAGCTCTTCGCCAAAGGACTGGGTCCCCGCTTTCGCGGGGACGAGCGGGTCATTCACCCTCCTCCCCCCATTGGTTAATCGCGCCTTAACCTGCCCGCTCCTATGGTGTCGGGACCCTGGTCCGGCGGGGCGTTCCCGCCATGTAATCGGCTCATGACCGTCACCGAACGCGCCACTCCCGCTCGGGTCCCCGACGCACGCTCGCCGTTCATGCGGCTGGCCGACCTGTTGGGCGACACGCCGCCCGGAATGCCGGCCATCAATCTTGCGGTCGGCGAGCCGCAGCACCCGGTGCCGCCTTTCGTTGCGCCGGTTCTGGCGCAGCACACGGCGGCGTTCGGCCGCTATCCGGGCAACGCCGGCACCGACGGCTTCCGCCAGGCCGTCGCCGGCTGGCTCGGCCGCCGCTACCGCCTGCCCCGGCCGATCGCGCCGTTGACCGAAATCCTCGTCCTCGGCGGCTCGCGCGAGGGCCTGTTCCTCGCCGCGATCGCGGCCAAGCGCCTCGCCGGCGAACGCCCCGGCAAGCCGGCGATCCTGGTGCCGAACCCGTTCTATGCGCCCTACTCGGCGGGTGCGGTCGCGGCCGAATGCGAGCCGGTCTATCTCCCGGCGACGGCGCAGAACGGCTTCCTGCCCGACCTCGACGCGCTCGACGAACCCCTGCTCGCCCGCACGGTCGCGTTCTATCTCGCTTCGCCCGCGAACCCGCAAGGCTCGGTCGCGAGCCGCGATTACCTCGCGAGCGCCGCGCGGCTCGCGCAGCAGCACGGCTTCATGCTGTTCGCCGACGAGTGCTATTCGGAGATCTACTGGAAGGAGCCGCCCGCCGGCGCGCTCGAGGTCGCGGGCAACGACTTCGCCAACGTCGCGGTGTTCAATTCGCTCTCCAAGCGCTCGAGCCTGCCGGGCCTGCGCATCGGGTTCGTGGCGGGCGACAAGCGCTTCATCAAGCCGTTCCTCGACCTGCGCGCGGTGTCTGCCCCGCAGGTGCCGGTACCGGCGCAGGAGGTCGCGATTCACGCCTACAACGACGAAGCGCACGTGGAGGAAAACCGCGCGCTCTATCGCGCCAAGTTCGATCTCGCCGACCAGATCATCGGCAACCGCTACGGCTACCAGCGCCCGCCCGGCGGCTTTTTCCTCTGGCTCGACGTGTCGCAGCAAGGCGGCAGCGAAGCTGCGGCGCTGAAGCTGTGGAAGGAAGCGGGCGTGCGCGTGGTGCCCGGCAGTTACGCGGCGCGCCCGCAGGCCGACGGCTCCAATCCGGGCGAGGGCTACATCCGCGTCGCGATGGTGCAGGACCGCGCAACCACCGCCGAGGCGCTGCATCGAATGGTCAAGGTACTCGGATAAATCATGCCGGCGATGCGCTACACATTCTCCGCGGCCGACGTGCTCTCCGACGAGCTGCGCGCCGCGCTGCGCCGCCGCCTCCACGAGATCATCGGCGCCACGCTGATCGGCGTCGCCGGCATCGCGGCGGTCGCGCTCGCGACCTGGTCGGTGCAGGACCCCTCGCTCAGCCACGCGACGAACGCGCCGGTGCGCAACATGCTCGGCCTGCCCGGCGCGATCGGCGCAGACCTGATGATGCAGCTGCTCGGCATCGCGACGATCGCATTGCTGTTCCCGGTGGCGGCCTGGGGCTGGCGGCTGCTGACGCATCGCGCGCTCGATCGCGAGCGCCTGCGGCTCATGCTGTGGATCGTCGGCGCCGGTGCGGCCGCCGGATTTGCCGGCTGCCTGCCGGCGAGCAAATCGTGGCCGCTGCCGACCGGCCTCGGCGGCGTGATCGGCGACGCCTTGCTGCGCGTGCCGGCCTGGATCTTCGGCGCGCCGCTCTCGGGTGTGCCGCGCTTTTCGCTCGCCATCGTGATCGGGATTGCGGCTTTCGCCACGCTCGCGCTCGCGGCCGGCTTCGGCTGGCGTCGTGGCGGGGACGAGGCCGCCGAGCGGCCGGCCCGGAAGGCCAGGCGTGCGGCCGACAGAGAGGAAGACGAAGACCGTGAGCCGCAGGGCCTCGTCTCGCTCGGCCGGGTCTACCATTTCCTCTACAGCGTGAAGGCACGCATCGCACTCATCCCGGCGCTGCTCTTTGAACTGCTCCGGTCATTGCTTCCCTGGCGCCGGCGCCATCGCGTGGTGCCGCTGCGCCACGATCCCTCCGCCGTCACCCTGGTCGAGCCGCACGCCGAACCTTACTCGAATCCGGCCGCCGATCAGGCGGAGGAGATCGAGGAGGAGGAAGAGGATGCGGAGATCGACGTCGCGCCGCGCAAGCGCGTCAAGCCGGCCGCGCGGCCTGCGCCGCGACGCAAAGGCAGCTATGAATTTCCCTCGCTCGCGCTGCTTGCGGCACCGCGCGCGATCGATCGCGCAACGCTCTCGACCGAGGCCATTCAGGAGAACGCCACCGCGCTCGAAAGCGTGCTCGGCGACTTCGGCGTGCGCGGCGAGATCATCAACGCGCATCCCGGCCCTGTCGTCACGCTGTACGAGCTCGAGCCCGCACCCGGCATCAAGTCCTCGCGCGTGATCGGGCTGTCGGACGACATCGCCCGCTCGATGAGCAAGGTGTCCGCGCGTGTCGCCGTCGTACCCGGACGCAACGCGATCGGCATCGAATTGCCCAATCCCAAGCGCGAGAAGGTGCTGCTGCGCGAGATGCTCGCATCGGGCGACTACACCGACACGCAGGCGCGCCTGCCGCTCTGCCTCGGCAAGACCATCGGCGGCGATCCGGTGATCGTCGATCTCGCGCGCATGCCGCATCTGTTGATTGCCGGCACCACCGGCTCGGGCAAGTCGGTCGCGATCAACACCATGATCCTCAGCCTGATGTACCGGCTGCGCCCGGACGACTGCCGGCTGATCATGATCGATCCGAAGATGCTCGAGCTCTCCGTCTATGACGGCATCCCGCATCTGCTCACCCCGGTCGTGACCGATCCGAAGAAGGCGGTGGTGGCGCTGAAATGGGCGGTGCGCGAGATGGAAGAGCGCTATCGCAAGATGTCCAAGCTCGGCGTGCGCAACATCGACGGCTACAACGCGCGCGTTTCCGAGGCGAAACAGAAGGGCGAGACGCTCTCGCGCACCGTGCACACCGGCTACGACAAGGACTCCGGCGAAGCGGTCTACGAGAAGGAGGATCTCGAACTCGACGTCATCCCCTACATCGTGGTGATCGTCGACGAGATGGCCGACCTGATGATGGTCGCCGGCAAGGACATCGAGGGCGCGGTGCAGCGGCTCGCCCAGATGGCGCGCGCGGCCGGCATCCACGTGATCCTCGCGACGCAGCGCCCCTCGGTCGACGTCATCACCGGCACCATCAAGGCGAATTTCCCGACCCGCATCTCGTTCCAGGTGACGTCGAAGATCGACAGCCGCACCATTTTGGGCGAGCAGGGCGCCGAGCAGCTGCTCGGCCAGGGCGACATGCTCTACATGGCGGGCGGCGGGCGCATTTCCCGCGTGCACGGGCCGTTCTGCTCGGACGAGGAAGTCGAGAAGATCGTCCGCCACCTCAAGTCGCAGGGCACGCCGCAATACCTCGAAGCCGTGACCGTGAGCGACGAGCCCGAGGAAAACGGCGAGGACGGCGCGGTATTCGACAACTCCGCGATGGGCCAGACCAACGACCTCTACAGCCAGGCCGTCGCGATCGTGATGCGCGACCGCAAGGCCTCGACCAGTTACATCCAGCGCCGGCTGCAGATCGGCTACAACCGCGCCGCCTCGCTGATGGAGAAAATGGAGCTGGAAGGCATCGTCGGCGCCGCCAACCATGCGGGAAAGCGCGAAATTCTCGTAGGCGAGCCCGAGCACGCACAGTATTGAGGACGCGCGGTCCCCGAAAAGCATGTCCTCGACCCGATCGGGGATGTCGGTCACGCGCAACGGAAAAGAGAGCCGTGAAATCGCCACAGCGGGGCGATTAAGAGAGGCCCTCAGGAGTAGTTGGATGCGAAAACCGAGCCCGGCCACGCTGATCGGCGCTTCTCTGCTTGCGTTGGCCGCGACCGCGGCCGCCGGCCAGCCGGTTCCGACCCCTGCGCCGCGTCCCAAGGCCGCCATCGCGCCCCCGCCCGCCGCCGTTCCGGACAGCAAAGCCGCGCAGCTGGTGCCGGCGCAGGGCGGCGGCCTGTTCCCGTTCAAGCTTCCGGGCTTCTCGCAGCCCGGCACCACGACCGCCTTCGACGCCAACCAGCGCGCGCTGATCGACCGCGTCAACGTCTACCTGATGAGCGTGCAGACGCTGGTCGGCGATTTCGTGCAGATCGGCCCGGACGGCCGGCGTTCCGACGGCAAGATTTATCTGCAGAAGCCGGGACGCATCCGCTTCGAATACAACCCCCCGAGCCCGATCGAGCTGGTGGCCGACGGCAACTCCGTGGTGGTACGCGACCGCAAGCTCGAAACGCAGGACCTCTATCCGCTGTCGCAAACGCCGCTGCGCTTCCTGCTCGCCGACCGCATCGACCTGATGAAGGAAACCAACGTGGTTTCCGTCGGCGCCGACGACACCTTCCTCAGCCTGCAGATCGAGGAGAAGCAGACGCTCGGCGGCACCCACAAGGTGCTGCTGATGTTCTCCGCGAAGGACATGCAGCTCAAGCAGTGGACCATCACCGACCCGCAGGGCTTCGACACCACGGTCGCGCTCGCCAACCTCGACGCGTCGAAGAAGCTCGATCCGTCGATGTTCGTGATCAATTACGCGCGCAAAGAGATCATTCAGTAGCGCTGAATTGGGGACTTCGTCATGGCCGGGCTTGTCCCGGCCATCCACGTCTATACATTCTATGAGCCCGCAAGACGTGGATGCCCGGCACAAGGCCGGGCATGACGAAAATTGGGATATGCCCCTCACCGTCACCACCTGGAACATCAACTCGGTCCGGCTGCGCATCGATCTGGTCGCGCGCTTCATCAAGGCGGTGCGGCCGGACGTGATCTGCCTGCAGGAGACCAAGTGCCCGGACGACGCGTTTCCCCTGAAGCGCTTCCGCCGGCTCGGCTACACGCATGCGGCGCTCAACGGGCAGAAGGGCTATCACGGCGTCGCGGTGCTCTCGCGGCTGCCGTTCGAGGGCGTCGCCATCGACAATTACTGCGGCAAGCAGGACTGCCGCCACATCGCGGTCACGCTCGGCGAAACGGCGGGCCGGCGTGATCCCGTGACCTTGCATAACTTCTATGTGCCGGCCGGCGGCGACGAGCCGGACCCCGCCGTCAACGAGAAGTTCGCCCACAAGCTCTCATTCCTCGACGAGCTCACCGCGATGGAGAAGCTGCGCCCGCACAGCGGCGCGCGCGCGATTCTCGTCGGCGATCTCAACGTCGCGCCGCTGGAGCACGACGTCTGGAGTCACAAGCAGATGCTCAAGGTGGTCTCGCACACGCCGGTCGAGACCGGGAAGCTGACCGCGTTCCGCAAGATCGGCAACTGGGTCGACATCGCGCGCGAGCTGACCCCCGAGCCGGAGAAGCTCTACACCTGGTGGAGCTACCGCGCGATGGAGAACTGGAAAGCCGCCGACCGCGGCCGCCGCCTCGACCACATCTGGGTTTCGCCGCAGCTCGGCGACCGCGTCTCGCGCCTCGACATCGCCAAGCACGCGCGCGGCTGGGAGCGGCCTTCCGACCACGTGCCGGTGACGGCGACGGTCGAGGTGTCGTAATTTGTAGCCCGGGTGAAGCCATAAGCGCGTTTACGCGCGTCTGCGACGCGCTATGGCGAAACCCGGGACTTCCATCTGCCAGATTTCTCCCGGATTGCGCTTCGCTCCATCCGGGCTACGGGGGGCGCATGCAAAAAATCAATCTCGGCGAAAAACTCGCGACCTTCTCGGACTACTTCTCGCCGCGCACGGTGACGACCTACAACGGCCACGACGTGATGGTCGCGAAGCTCAACGGCGCGTTCATCTGGCACAAGCATGACGACACCGACGATTTCTTTTTGGTGCTCAAAGGCGTGCTCGATATCGAGCTGCGCGACCGCACCGTGACGCTTTCCCCCGGCGAGATGTTCGTCGTGCCGAAAGGCGTCGAGCACCGCCCGGTCGCGCGCGAGGAAGTCCACATCCTGCTGATCGAGCCGACCGGCACGCCGAACACCGGCGATGCGCAGACCGCGGCGCCGAGGAAGATCGCGTAGAGCTACGCCGCCGCGCCGCCGCGGAAGCTCTTCGCCGACTTCCAAATCAGCCACACAAAGAGCGCCAGCAGGATCACCTGCGCGACCGCGAACGGCGGCTCCGGATTATCCGGCGCATTCGGCGCGAGCGCATGCAGCGCCGGCACCTTGAGGAACAGCTGGGTGATCAGCACGAACAGCAGGAAGTACACGTTCACCGCCATGCAGACCGCATAGATCCAGCGCCACGCGCCGGCGAAATTGTAGACATACTGCGCGAGCAATGCGGGCACGAACAGCACCAGGCAAATGACGCCGACGCCATGCGAGGGGAGAAACTTGGTGAACGGAAACAGGATGCCGGTGACGCTGGTGGCAATCGCGGCGACCAGAAACACCAAGGTGCCGACGTTGGGTTTGCGGTCGTTGAGCAGCATCGCCATCACGCCGATCCCGGCGACGATCGCCACCAGACTGAGGATGGTGTGAATCGACGTGAACGGTGTCGCGAACATGGGCGCCCCCTTGGCGGATGCAGTCCGGAGTATAGCGCGTAGCCCGGATGGAGCGTGAGCCGAAATCCGGGGCCCCGCATTACGCCATAGCGCGTCGAAGACGCGCGTGACCGCGCTTATGTCATGCGGGCTACACGTCTTCGCCCAGCTTGCGCCGCACGCCCCAGCCGCTCAGCACCGCCTCCATCTCGGCCACCACGAAATGGCGCGCGCTGTCGCGATCGTAGCCCTGCGCCAGCAGGTCGTCGTAGCCGGTGAATACGTGGCGCGCGTAGGCGACGAGCGCGAGCCAAGCGGCATTCGCGGGCGCGGTAGTCTTCAGCCCCTCGCTGTCGAGCGCGTGATCGATGACCGCGCCGAACTCGTGCGCGGGGATTTTGGGAGCGAGCTGACGAAGCGCCGCTTCGATCGCGGCACGGCGGCGCAGCGCGCTCACTTCCTGCCGGGCCCGCCTGTCAGCACCGAGCGTACGCGCGCGAACTCCGCGGCGGTCTGGTTGACGCGCGCCGCCACCGCGTCGCGCATGCGCCGCGCGGCATCCGGATAGCCTTCGAGCATTTTCAAGAACAGCTGGCGCGGAATGCGCACCACGCTCGATGGCTCGCGCGCGGTCGCCGTCACCGGCCGCCTGGTTTCGGTAAACAGGGCAAGCTCGCCGATCAGGGTGCCGGGCCCGGCCACACTTGCCGGAATGCTGGTCTTCGCCGACACAAGCTCGAACGAGCCCTCCTGCACCACGTAGGCGCCGTCCGCATCCTCGCCTTCGCCGAACAGCGAGATGCCCTCGTGGATGTAGCGGTTCTCCGAGCCGATCGCCAAAATGCGCAGCGCATCGCGCCCGAGCAGCCGCAGCGCCGGGACACGCTCCAGGAAGGCGATGTCGTCCTCGATGGTCATGCGCTGTTGCGCGTCACGGCATCAACTTGTAGCCGCCGCCTTCGGTCACCAGGATCGCGGGCGCGCCGGCATCCTTCTCGACCTTCTGCCGCAACCGGTAAATGTGTGTTTCCAGGGTGTGCGTCGTGACGCCGGAATTATAGCCCCACACCTCCTGCAGCAGCACCTCGCGCGAGACCGGCCGCTGCCCGGCGCGGTAGAGATAGCGCAGGATCGCGGTTTCCTTCTCGGTCAGGCGAACCTTGTTGCCCTTCGGGTTCAGCAGCAGCTTCGAACTCGGCCGGAACGTGTACGGGCCGATGGTGAAGACCGCGTCCTCGCTCGCCTCGTGCTGGCGCAATTGCGCGCGAATGCGCGCGAGCAACACGGCGAAGCGGAACGGCTTGGTGATGTAGTCGTTCGCGCCGGATTCGAGGCCGAGAATCGTGTCCGAATCCGTGTCGTGACCGGTGAGCATGATGATCGGGGCCTTGAAGCCGTTCTTGCGCAGGATGCGCACCGCTTCGCGGCCGTCCACGTCGGGCAGGCCGACGTCCATGATCACGAGGTCGATGTGACCATTGCGCGCCGCCTGCACGCCCTTGGTGCCGGAGTCGCAGGATTCCGCCTCGAATTCCTCATGCAGCGCGAGTTGTTCGACCAGCGCCTCGCGCAGTTCGGTGTCGTCGTCGACGATC
>VBAH01000005.1 GCA_005884685.1 Alphaproteobacteria bacterium | reverse complement strand
CACGCACTTCCGCCACCGCTGCCGCGAGCACCTGATCGGTGAGCAGGCACCCCAGGAACATCGCGGGCGCGGCCCACCTCGCAATTCGCCGCGGCGGAAATTCAGCCCTCGCCGTCAAAGCCTGATTCCCTCCTGCAACGCGAGCGCCAACTTCACGACGCCCTCGCGCGGCGGCTGCACATCAAAGCCGAAGTGCCGCGCCAACTTCAGCATCCGCATGTTGTCGGGTAGCACCTCGCCGGTCATGCGTCGGGTTCCGCGCCCGCGGCAATAGCGGATCAGCTTCGCGAGCAGCAGCGCTCCCAGGCCCTGCCCCTTGAGATCCGAGCGCACCAGCACGGCGAATTCGGCCTCGACGTTGTCCGGATCGGTGTGTGCGCGCGCCACGCCGAGGGTCTCGCAGTCTCCGCCCTCGCCGGCCGCGACCGCGATGAAGGCCATTTCCCGCTCGTAGTCGATCTGAGTCAGATGGGCGAGATCGCGCTCGGGCAGCTCGCGGATGGCGGCGAAGAATCGCGTGCGCAGGTCCTCCGGCGTGATCCGGGCGAGAAAGCTCTGGTGCTGCGCGAAGTCCTCCGGCCGGATCGGCCGCAACAGGAGCCTGCGCCCATGCAGCTCGACGTACTCCTCCAGCTCGACCGGATACGGCCGTATGGCGAGGCGCTCGGGGGCACCGGCCGGGCTCGCCTCGACCCGCATGCGCGCATCGAGGGCGAGCACACCGCGCTCGCTCGCGAGCAGAGGATTGACATCGAGCTCGACGATCTCCGGCACGTCGGCCGCCAGCTGTGCGAGCTTCATCAGGGCGAGCTCGACGGCCTCCACGTCGACCGCCGCGCGGTCCCGGTAGCCGCGCAGCAGGCGGTACACGCGGGTCTGCGACATCAGGTCGCGGGCCAGCGTCGCATTGAGCGGTGGGAGTCCGAGCGCACGATCGCCGACCAGCTCGACGGCCGTGCCTCCCTGCCCGAAGAGGATAGTCGGCCCGAAGGTCGCATCGACCGCTACGCCGACGACGAGCTCGTGCGCACCGCCGCGCCGGATCATCTTCTGAACCGTGAAGCCCTCGATCGCGGCCTGCGGCTTGAGCGCCCGACAGCGCGCGAGCATGGCGCGTGCGGCCTGCTGCAGCTGCTCGTCATCCCCGAGATCCAGGGCCACGCCGCCCACGTCGGACTTGTGCGATATCTCGGGCGAGAGAATCTTGAGCGCCACGGGGTAGCCGATGGCGGCCGCAGCCGAGGACAGGTCCGCGACCTCGCGCACGATGCGCGTCTCGACCACCGGGACACCGTACGCAGCCAGCACGCCCTTGGCTTCGGGCTCGGTGAGGATGCTGCGGCCCTCGGCGAGCGCCCTGGTGACGATGGCGCGCGCGGCCGGCAGGTCGGCCCGGAATGCCTCCGGGATCGAGGCCGGCACCTCCGCGAGCAGCGCCTGCCTCTCGTAATGGCGTACGACATAGAGAAAGGCGCCGACGGCTTCCTCGGGCGTGGAATAGGCTGGCACAACGGTGCCGGCCGGAGTCCGGTTGGCGGCGTAGTCACCGCCCAGCCAGCATGTGAGCGCCGGACAGCGAGCCGCGGCCAGCCGCGGCTCGCAGGCCGCCGCCACATCCTCCGCCGACGCGACGGCGGTCGGCGCATGGACGACGAGCACGGCGTCCGTGTTGCAGTCTCCGAGCACCACCTCGAGCGCCGCCAGGTAGCGCCCCGGCAGGGCATCCCCACCGATATCGAGCGGATTCCCGTGCGAGCCCGACGGCGGGAGCAGCGATTCGAGCCTGCCCCGGGTATCGTCACCGAGGACCGCGAGCTCGCCCCCACCGTTGATCAGCGCATCGGTCGCCATCACCCCCGGACCCCCGCCGTTGCTCACGATCGCAAGGCGCGGACCGGCGTACGGCTTGAGGCGCGAGAGCACCTCGGCCGCATCGAAAAGCTGTCGTGTCGTGTCGACTCGCAGAATCCCCGCGCGACGTAGCGCCGCGTCGTACACGGCATCCGACCCGGCGAGCGCTCCGCTGTGCGAATGCGCCGCGCGCGCGGCCTCCCCGCTGCGCCCGGATTTCACGACGATCACCGGCTTGTTGCGTGAGGCGACCCGTGCGGCGGACATGAACTTGCGCGCCGCCGTGATCGCTTCGACGTACATGAGGATCGCCCGTGTCCGGGGATCCCTGCCCAGGTAGTCCAGCAGGTCGCCGAAGTCGATGTCCGCGGCGTTGCCGAGCGAGACGAAGTGCGAGAAACCAATCCGCATCGAGCGCGCCCAGTCGAGCATCGCCGTCGTGAGAGCACCCGACTGTGCGATGAACGCTATGTTTCCGGCACTCGCGCCGCAGTGCGCGAAGCTCGCGTTGAGGCCGATCCCCGGCACCAGGAGCCCGATGCAGTTCGGACCGAGGATGCGCAGCGTGAACGGCTCGGCCGCCTTCAGCATCGCCTCGGCCAGCGGCAGTCCCTCTGCGCTCGGCTTCTCGAGGCCGGCAGTGATGACGATCGCCGCGCGGGTGCCGCGTCGGCCCAGATCCGCAATGACTGCGGGAACGGTCGGCGCCGGCGTGCACACCACGGCGAGCTCGGGGACATCGGGGAGCTCCGCCACGGTCCGGTAGGCGGGGCGGCCGGCGACCTCCGGGCGTCTGATGTTGACGGGCCAGATCGGACCTGCAAATCCGCCCTGCAGCAGATTGCGCATCACCGTGGCACCAACGCTGTGCGGGCGGTCGGAAGCCCCGATCAATGCCACCGAGCCGGGGTTGAGCAGGTACTCGAGGTTGCGACGGCTCATGAATCGATCCTGTCACCCCGAGCTGTCCGTGTTCACTACGTAGTGTTGCGGATCGACCGTGGAAAGTCCCTATGCCGCGGCGGCCGCTACGACTTGAGGATGTCGGCCTGCGCAAGCATCCTTGCCGAGCGCGCCTTTTGAGGGCTTACACGTGAGCTGCCGATCCATCGGCATACTGCTGTTGATCGCGCTGTGTGCCGAATGCGCGCACGCGCAGACCGCACGCGCTCCCGAGCTTCTCGCCCAGGCGCGCGCTCTCGCGGCCGATGCGGAACACGGCAAGATCCTGTACCTCAAGCACTGCACCGGTTGCCACGGTCACCAGGCCTGGGGAGACGGCCCGAAGCAGATCCCCGCCCTGGCTGGTCAGCGGGAATTCTACGTGCTTCGGCAGCTCGCCCGCTTTGCCGCGCGCGAGCGCGACAGCTCACTGATGCAGGAGAGCATCCACCCGGCGGACGTGAACCGGCCGCAGGCCTTCCGCGATCTCGCCGCCTACCTGTCGCGGGCGTCGAGAAGCCCGAGGTCCGATCATGGCGACGGTCGCGCGCTCGGTATGGGTGAGCGAACTTACCGGCGGGGATGCATCGCCTGCCACGAGCAGTCCGCGGAAGGCAGCGACGGCGCCCCGATACCGGCGATCGGCGGCCAGCACTACTACTACGTCTTGCACCGCCTGCAGAGCTTCCCGACGCTGCATGAGGGCCGGGTCGAAAAGGACGTGCTCCGCCTCGTCGCGGCACTCTCGCCTGATGAGCAGCAGGGTCTCGCCGACTACACTTCCAGGCTCACGGCCCTGACGGCAGCCGGCGCCGCGCATTAGCTAACCGATTGCGGCCCCGACGAGCCCCCCGCCGCAAAAGTCACCGCCGCCGCCGCGGCACCCACGCCAACCTGACGCAGGCCCGAGAAGATCGGCGAGCGGCCGTTGAAGAACGAGGCCTGCAGCGCTCGCATCCTCCTGACTCGAATAGCGCTGGTGGTCTGCCAGCTCGCGCGTCGTGATGCTAGGTACCACGAACGCAACGCCGAACCGCCGCGCGAGCTGCATCATCAGGCGTGCGCGAAGCGACGGCCGGAAGTTCGGCACCGTCTGCCCGCGCTCCGTCGCGCCAGTTGCGCAGGAACCTCGCCAGCTCGCGCTGCTTCACGGGCATCCCGATGGGGCCGGCTGCGCAGCAGCGCATCCAGCATCAGTTTCCCGCGCAGCTCGCCCTCAGGGCTGGCCCTCGAGGTACGCCGCGACCGCCTGCATCTCGTTCAGCCGCAGGTTCTGTGCGACCCCGTGCATGACCGCGACACTGCGCATGTTGCTCTGGAAAGAAGCGAGCTGCTTGAGGATGTACTGTGAGCGCTGGCTCGCGAGCCGCGGAAAATCGGCGACGCCGTGTCCGTCGGCCCCGTGACAGCTGCTGCACGCCGGCACCCCTTCGGACTCGATGCCGTGCTCGTAAATCTCGCGCCCGCGCGCGGCGAGCGCCGGATCGCCCGTCCGGCCCCGCAGGGGCTGCTGGCTCGAATAGTATTTCGCCAGCGCCTCGATCGTCGGGTCATCCAGCTCCGCCGCCATGCCCCACATATATCCGATGGCATCCGGATCGCCGCGCGTCTGCCCGCGGAAATTCTTCAGCTGCGCCACCAGGTAGTTGCCGCTCTGGCCGGCGAGGCGCGGGAACTTCGGCTGCCCGCTGTTGCCGTGGGGTCC
>VBAH01000030.1 GCA_005884685.1 Alphaproteobacteria bacterium | reverse complement strand
GGGCAGCGCGAGCTGCGTCTTCATCTCGCGCCAGCCCTTCTCCTTCAAGGTCGCGGCCGCCTTGACAACGCGGTCGAGCGGAAGGCCGCGCATCAGCGCGCCCGAGGCATAGGTCGGGACGCGGTCCCGCGCGCCGCCGAGCAATTTCCACAAAGGCAGGTTCACCGATTTGGCGCGGATGTCCCACAGCGCGATATCCAGCGCCGACAGAGCGAGGTGATAGATGCCGCCCGGCCCGGCCGAACCGCCGGCGGCATTCTTTAGTTTCTGCTGCACCGCCTCGACCCGCACCGGGTCCTCGCCGATGCAGAGCGCGCCCAATTCGTCGATCGCATGCCGCAACGTGCGGCTCAGGGCGCCGCCGAAATAAGCGACACCGAGACCCGCGATGCCCTGGTCGGTCTCGACCGAGACGGTGACGATCGGGCGCTTGCCGTTCGGGTTCTCGGCGGCGCCGGCGAGCGGCTCGTCGGCCGGCAGCTCGACAAGCTCGGTGCGGGTCCCGGTAATCTTCATGGCTGACCTCGGAGCGGGTTGGGGATGGGATTGCCGTCAGGCTCCCCGATGTCGCGGCCGGACGCAACACCGGACGCAACAAAAGAGCGCGCGCGGGGCTGCCTATCGCGGCTCGGGGCAATCGCCGCCGTGCACGAGTGTGAAGATCTGAAAGGTCGGGCGGCGGAACAGCGGCCGCAGGCAATCCTCGCGCGGCAGCTGAAACGGCTCGTGGTTGACGAACACGATCGCGTCGTATCCCGCGAGCGCGGCAAGGGTGCGCAAGCGGTCCGCATCGTCGCCCATCATCAGGCCGGCCCAGAGCTCGTATGGATCGGCTGCCGCAGCCAATTTTTCATAGGGCGGCTTCAATGCGATCGGCTGCTGATCCGGAAAAGCGAAGAGCGTCGGCACAAATGCCTGCCGCCGTGTGACCGCGAGCGTCGGCAAATGCACTTCCGGATGGACGAGCACCTGAAGCGCGCTCTTCGGGTACGCGACGGCCAGCTTCGTTCCGGCCGGCAAGGCATCGATCGCGGACAGATCAGCCCGGTACGTCCGATCGCCTTCGAGCCAGGCCGCCTCGACGACGGCGAGCCGCGCGAATAAAAGCACGCAGGTGACGCTGCCGATGGCAATCGCCGTTTTTCGGTTCGGGAAATGCGGCACGGCGGCAGCAACGACCAAAAGGAAGAACCCGACGACGAGCCGGTGATCGATGCCTTTGGCGGAGGCTATCTCCGTCGGTAGCAGCAGATAAGCCAAGAGGATCAGTAGAATTCCCGGCGCCAGCCGCGGCGAAATGTTTAGCCGCCGCCGCCATGCAAGGCCTCCCAGCAGCGCCAGCAAGAGGCCGTAACAAGCGAAAACGAGAACCGGCGAATAATTGTAAAGGACGCCGAACAGCAGGTACATCTTCGGCCCCGAGCCCGGATAAACAATCTGACCTTCGCCGGACGGGTGCCACCAAAACGCAACGATGGCGGCCGGTATCAGAAATTGCGCCGAAAACAGCGCCGCACGGAGGACCAGCACGGTCCATCGCCCCCTTCGCCATTCGGCGAGCGTCGGCTGCGCCTCCATTCCGAAGACGATCAGGCCGTACAAACCAAGCGCGGCAATGTGGCTGAAGAAGCAGAGCAGCGCGACCAGCACGGACGCCGATATCCGTAGCCAGATGCGGCGGTTCTCGAGAGCGAGCCATAGCGCGGCGCCCCACAGCGCCACGCCTAGCCCGAATAGAAAATTGACCGATCCCCAAAGCAGCGTGAGATTGTAGAGAAAAGCGGCGGCCAAAAGCGGCCAAAGCCGCCATGCGCCGCCGACCACGCGGTTCAGCGACGCCGTGCCGCCGAGGATCAGGGCGAAGATCATGACGAGGAACAGCTTGCCGGCGATCTCCAGTGGCATTGCTCGCGCGAGCAGCGGCACGATGATGTCGCCGGCCAAATTCGGCAGCGGCGCCCACCGGACCTCGTAAAATTCGCTGCCGCCGGCCGCGAGGACCGCGAACCGCGCGAGATGGTTCGGATAGTCGAAGAGCGGCGGCAATACGGTCGAGAACAGCGGGACGCTGTAGAACGCGAGCAGCACCACGCCGGCCAGCAGCACGCGATGTGGGGATGAGTGCGGCTTGGACGCCGCCTTCAAGACCGAGAGATTTACCGTCTGCGTTGACACCATCACGGATCTCGAAGCCCAGGCACAGTGGCCGGCCGCCTCAGCTTGGCAGAATCATGTCGGTTCTGTATTCCTGGCCGGCCCGCCGCCGGCTTCGCTTTCCCCGTCACTTCGCTCTTTAGACCGATCACGGTGCTATGCGCTCGATAAAAATACCGAGAATTGTCCTGTTGCTGGCGGGTGTTGCGGGGCTTTCCGGCTGGACGCTCGCATTATTGGTGCTTTCGGGGAGAATCGGGCTGCTCGGGCCCGGTACCGACTGGCTGGCTTTTTACGGCGCGGCCCGCGCCTATCTCGACGGTCATCTCGCGCTGATCTTCGATCCCGAAGCTTTCACCGCTCATCTCAATTCCGAGTTCGGCTGGTGGCTCGTCGAGCCCCTTGCGTTTCGGCCCTGGGTTTATCCGCCGGGTTTTTTGCTGCTGGTATTGCCGTTCGGCATGCTGCCTTTGGCTGGCTCCTACGTCCTTTTCCAATTGGCGAGCGGCACAGCGCTGGCTGGAGCGCTGGCATTCAAGGCCGATCGCCCCGATGTTCGCCGGCTGATCATCGCCTCTGCATTCCTGTCCTTCGGTGCGGCAGCCAATATAATGCAGGGACAGAACGGGTTCCTGACCGCGGCATTTTTGATCGGCGGCTGGCGCGCGATCCGGTCGTCGCCGTTGCTTGGCGGCGCCTTGCTGGGCATGGTGACCGTCAAACCGCAATTCTGGCTGCTCGTGCCGGTGGCGCTCGTCGCCCTGCGGGAATGGAAGGCGCTCGCTAGCTGTGTCGGCTCGGCGGTTGTGCTCGCCGCCGCGAGCGCAGCCCTGTTCGGGATAGATGCCTGGCTGCACTGGATCGAGTTCGCGCTGCATCCGGGCGAATGGATCCCAAATGCGCGGATTTTCGGGACCAGCTATTTTTCGTTGATTACCGCGGGGATCGGCCTGTCGGGGAAGCTGGCTGATGCTATCCAGATGACGGTCACCGCCGCGTCGGCGGTCGTCGGCCGCGCTCATCGCGGCGCCGCATTCCAGCTATTATGACACGGTGCTGCTAGCGATCGCCGCAACGTTATGGATCGTCGATGCGGCCGAGCTCGGAAGCGCGCTGTTGCGCTCGGAATTCGCTCTGTTCGTGTGGACAGCGCCGTTATTCGAAGCGGAGGTGGGGCGCGGTTTTGTGCCGCTGCTGGCGACTGCGTTTATTGCTGTCGTGCTCGCCTGCCGGATGCGCGACGCGGGCGCGCGGCCGGAACTCACACGGCCGGCGATGGCGCCGGGCCGCGAAAGGCGCGCTGGGCGATCAGGCTGAACAGCAGCAGATTGACAATCGCGCCGAGCGGCACGATCCCGGCGCCGGCGAACATCGCGAGGGCCGCGAAAGGTGCGCCGGGCGATCAGACTGAACAGCAGCAGATTGACAATCGCGCCGAGCGGCACGATCCCAGCGCCAGCGAACATCGCGAAGAGCCCGCAGAACAAGCCTAAGATTGCGGCGTGTTCGCGCCGGGTGCCGCCGCGCTCGATCAGGTCTTTGACGAGGAACGCGCCGGGAATGACGATCGCCACCATGTCGTAGGCGAAGAGGTAGGGCGTGACGATCAACGCCGCTGAAGCGGCCGCCGCGGCCTTTACATCGAAGCTGCCCCGCCGTCGCCAGATCAGGCAGGCGAGCGCCGCGACGAGGAGCGCGAGGATGGCGTGAACGATTCCGGCGGGCAACGCGCCGAGCCCGAGCGCGCGCGCCAGCCCGTAGACCGATTGCAGTTTGCCCCAGGCGAGATCCTGCACGACGAGCGCCGCTTGGGCGCGCTCCGTCAGGGCGGCCGGGAAGGCGAGCCAAGGCTCCACCCCGAATGCGAGCGACGAGGCGATCGCAAGCAACGCGCCCGCCGCAACCGTCGCGGCCAGGGCCCGCCAATGTCGCGCGACCGCGAACAGCAGCGGAAACAGCAGCAGGAACTGCGATTTGTAGAAGAGACAGCCGAAACAGACGCCGGCGATGACGGGCCACCGTTCGAGGAAGCTGAGGCCGGCGCCAATCAGGGCCGCGGTCAGAAAGCCGTTCTGTCCGACATAGGCGTTAAGGAGGCTGAGCGGCGCGGCCAGGATCGCGAGCGGCGTCAGCCCGTCGTGCAGGATGCGGTAGCCGACGGCGACACAGCCGGCCAAGGTCGCCGCCTGCCAGGCAAGAAACGCCCAGCCATACGGCAACAGGGCCACCACGGCTGCCGGAAGAAAGAAGATCGGCGGGTAGGGCCAGGGATACTGCCCGGCATGCGGTCCGACAAACTCGGTCTGGATTTCGCCGAAGTGGCGCGAATCGTAGGCCGCCGCGGCGTGCCCGGCGAGCGCTTCCCGCCCGGCCAGCCACATCGGCGTGAAGTCGGTCAGGATCGGGGCGCCGTTGGGGTCGAGGATCCACGAGCCGGACCGATAGAACCCCAGCAACAGCACGATGTTGAGGACGATCAGCGCAACCGCGCCGGATGTCAGAAACCACCGCAGCGAGACACGGCCAGACCTCGGCCAAGCCCGGCCATGACGAGTGACGGGAGCCAGGGATAGTATCCTTCTGCGTCAACCGGGCCCGTTTTAGCGCAGCATCGCGAGCATGTCAGAGGTCACGATCACCGCGCCGCTGCGCAGCCGCTTTGGCGTGTCGCTGCCGATCCTGTTCGCGCTGCTGGTCTATGTGAACGTCATCGGTCTGCCGCACCACACGCTGGAAGACCCCGACACCTATTGGCACATCGTGCTCGGGCGCTGGATCATCGATCACGCCGCGGTGCCGCACCGCGACCTGTTTTCCTTCTCCATGCCGGGCGCGCCGTTTGTCCCGTTCGAATGGCTCGCCGAGGTCGCGATCGCCGCGATTTATGATTATTTCGGCTGGGCCGGTCTCGCCGCGGCGGCGGCATTGTCGGCAGCTGCAACTTTGGCGCTGCTACTCCGCCTGTTGCTGCGCAGTCTGGCGCCGATCCATGCGTTGCTGGCGACCGCGCTCGCCTGGCACCTGATCTCGGGCCACATCCTGGCGCGGCCGCATATTTTTGCGCTGCCGATTCTTGTGCTGTGGACCGCCGCGCTGGTGAAGGCGCGCGACGAGGACCGCGCGCCGCCCTTGTGGCTCGTGCCGCTGATGGTCCTATGGGCCAATCTGCACGGCAGCTTCATTTTCGGTTTGGCGTTGGCAACGCTGTTCGCAGTTGAGGCGCTGATCGCCGCGCCGGATTGGCGGTCGCGGCGGCGAGCGGTGCGCGGCTGGCTGTTGTTTGGCGCGCTGTCGCTGCTGGCGGCACTCGTCACCCCGTTCGGCATCGAAGGGCTGCTCCAGCCATTTCGGCTGCTCGGGATGAGCTTCGCGTTGGCGGCCCTGATCGAATGGAGCAGCCCCGATTTTCAGCACTACAACCCGCTTGAACTGTGGATCATGGTTGTGCTGGTCGCCGCCTTTAGCCTGCAGTGGCGGCTGCCGGCGACTCGGCTGGTCATGCTGCTGCTGTTGTTGCACATGGCCTTGCAGCACCGGCGGCATATCGAAATCCTGGGACTCCTCGCGCCGCTATTGCTGGCGCCCGCCTTGGCGCGACAACTGGAGGACCGCCCTGGCGGCAGCCGCACCTTGCAAGGGGTCGACCGCGCGATTGCCGAGCTGAAGAAACCTGCGACCGGGCTGGGCCTCGCGCTCAGCCTCGTCCTGTTCGTGGTGCTGACGGCGGCCGTGCTGCCGCGGCAGCGGCTGCATATGGCCGACGATCTCACCCCGGCGGCGGCGCTTACTGCGGTCGGTGCGCACCATATCGACGGGGCGGTCCTCAATGATCACGCCTTTGGCGGCTATCTGATCTTTCAAGGGATCAAGGTGTTCATCGATGGCCGGGCCGATTTCTACGGCGACGCCTTTATGAAGCGCTACGCCCAGGCGGTCACCCTGGTCAGTGATGAGTTGCCGCAGCTGCTCGACCAGTACCGCATCGCCTGGACGCTGTTC
>VBAH01000105.1 GCA_005884685.1 Alphaproteobacteria bacterium | reverse complement strand
CTAAAGCAGAACGGGCAGTGCGGGCGCGGATAGAAATGCGGCTCGCCGCAAGCGGCGCATTTCTTATAGAGGAGCTTGCCCTCGGCCGTTGCGTCCCAGAAAGGCTGCGTTTCGGGGTTGACCGGCGGCGCGGCGATCTTGCGCTGCTGTGGCTGGGTTTGCTGCTGCGTCTGGGCCATCGCGCTCACTCCCGTTCCATGATGACGGTCGCCCCGGCATGCCGTGTGCCGAGCGAGCCGCCGGTGCCGTGCGCCAGCGCCAGGTCGCAATTCTTGACCTGCACCGCCGGGTGCGCCTCGCCGCGCAATTGCCGCACCGCTTCGAGCACCTTGGTCAGCCCGCCGCGGTTCGATGGGTGATTGTTGCAGAGCCCACCGCCATCGGTGTTGAACGGCAGTTTGCCCACCCCCGAGATCAGATTGCCGTCGCTGACAAAGCGGCCGCCCTGGCCCTTCTCGCAAAAGCCGAGATCCTCGAGCTGCATCAAGACCGTGATCGTGAAGCTGTCATAGATCGAGGCGTATTTGATGTCGCTCGGCTTGACACCGGCTTCGGCGAAGGCGAGGGGGCCCGACCACCGGCCGCCGGAATAGGTCAGGTCGACCTTGCCGCCCATCTGGTGCTTTGGCGCCTCGCCGGCGCCGATCAGTTTGACGAGCGGCCGCTTGAGGCTCTTCGCGATCTCCGGTGTCGTCATGATGATCGCGCCCCCGCCATCACTGATGACGCAGCAATCGAGCCGGTGCAGCGGGTCGGCGATCATCGGCGAATTGACGACGTCCTCGACCGTCACGACGTCGCGCAGCATCGCATGCGGGTTGTGCTGCGCGTGGTGCGAGGCGGCGACCTTGATCCAGGCGAGCTGCTCGCTCGTCGTGCCGTATTCGTGCATGTGGCGCATCGCCGCCATCGCGTACATGTTCGCGGTCGCGGGCGCGTAGGGCAGCTCGAACCCCGAGCGTGATCAGCGCGATCGAGCATTTGCCGGCGGCGATCGCCTCGGCGACATGACCGACCTGCAGCAGGTAGGAGGAGCCGCCGACATCGGTTGAATCGATGTGCTGCAGCTTGAGGCCGAGATAGTCGATCATCGACAGTGCCCCGAGGCCCGGCGTGTCGCCGGCGGCGCAGAAATAGCCGTCGATGTCGTTCTTCGTGAGGCCGGCGTCCTCGAGCGCGCCCCTGGCCGACTCGGCGTGGAGTTGCGGAATGGTCTTGTCCGTCGCAAGCCGCGTCGGGTGCTCGTAGATGCCGACGATATAGGCCTTGCCTTTGATGCTCATCGCGGGCCGATCCTCCCCATGGCGCATAGCCTTCGCGCACGACTTTGCGCGAGAGGCGCAGGATGCGGGAGCGTTCCGCCGTGGGTCAATCCCGGATCGACCGCCGGCCATTAAACCAGAGCGCGAGTAGCGTCGGGCTGATCGCCCGTTGATGTGCGACAAGAAAGCGCAGCATAAATCTGTGCAATTTTTACGCACTTCGAATGTTGGTTGAGTTGGCATCGGCCGCCAAACTAGTGCGGCAGCCAAAAAAAGGCCGAGCAGACAAGCCGCCCGGCCATGAGTTCGCGCTGGAGGCTCCCCTCGCTGAGGGGGGCGTCCGTGCGTCTAAACAGGGGGCCACCCCTTTCGTTCCGGCGGGAGTAATTTGCTCACAGCGCACCGGATCGCGCGATCACCCAGCGATATCGGCGATCTCCGTCGCGCTATAGCCGAGCCCGCCGAGGATTTCGCCATTGTGCTCGCCAAGTCGGGGCGGCGGCAGCCTTTGACCGCCCGGTGAGTCCGAAAACACCACCGGATAGGGCATCGCGACGCAGCGTCCCTCGCTCGGATGCTGGTAGGGCTCGAAAAAGCCGCTGGCGTGGAGATCGGGGTGCGTCGCGACGGCCATCATGTCGTTGACGACCCCGTTCGGCACATCTGCCGCGTCAAGCCGCTCGCGCCATTCGGCGGTGCTCCGCTTCCGCATGCGTTCGCCCAAAATCGTGTAGAGCGCGTCGATATTGGCGGTGCGCGCCGGGATCGAGCAAAAGCGCGGATCCTCGATCATCGCTGCGCAATCGATCGCCGCGAGCAGGTTGCGCCACTGCCGGTCGGTCGTCGCCAGAAGGCAGATATACCCGTCGGCCGTGGCGTAAGGGCGCCGCCACGGGGTCAGCATGCGCGGGTAGCCGAGGCCTTTTTCCGGCTCGCCGAAGACGCCATGCCAGAGGTGGTCGACCATGTTGAACGCG
>VBAH01000103.1 GCA_005884685.1 Alphaproteobacteria bacterium | reverse complement strand
GGGCAAGGTCGACGTCGCGCGCAAAAAACTGCTGCCGTTGCTGGCCGAGCCGTCATGGCTCGACCCGAAAACGCGCGGGCCGCGTGCGTGAAGCTCATCCGCACCATCCGGCTCGATCCGTCCGACACGTTCGTGTTCGCGCGCGCCGCCGAACCTGGCGAGTGGGCGGTGTCGGGCGCGTTCGTGTTCTGGAACGACGATGTTACGAAACTGGAAGGCAAAGCGCGCTCGGCGTTTCGTGGCGCGTTCCTCGGCGTCGAATCGCTCGGCTGGTCCACCTTGGTGCAGATCGTCGAGGCGGGTGCGGCCGATCGCGCGGCGCTGGTCGAGACGTTGGCGCAGCAGCTGGTCGCCCATCTCGGCGCCCCGGATATCGGCGCGGCGCGCGCGAACACGAACGTGTCGGACGGATCGAGCCGGATGGTGCGGATGAGCTTCACGCACGCGGCCCGCGCGTTTTCGGGTCGAGCCATGACGGCTCGGCCAGCAACGGCAGCAGTTTTTTGCGCGCGACGTCGACCTTGCCCATGCGACGCAGCAGGAGATCGCCGTTCTCGTCGATGTCGCGGCGCATCCCTTTGTCGCGCGGCAGGCGCTGCAGATACTCCTTCGCGACCGCGTCGAAGCCGTGCTCCTGCCAGGCGTCGGTGTGCACCATCAGGTGACGCGCGAAGCTTTCGACCAGCGCGGCGGCGGTCAGATCCGAGAATCCTTCCTCCTCGAGCGCGGCGACCAGCGGATTGAGCCCCGGCTCGCCCTCGCCCATCGACACGGTGCGGATCATCGCGCCGAACACCAGCCAGTCCGGCGGCTCGTCTTCGCTCGCGCCCCGCGGCCATGCGAGGCGCCCGCCGCCGACCAGCCCGCCATCGACCCGGATCGTATCCGGCCAATCGATTTCGACCGGCTTTTCCGGCGGCGAGTAGGCGAGCAGCGCGTCGATCAGCGCCGCCATGCCGAGGTAGAGCGCGCGCCGTGCGGTGCGCAGCGGCTCGTCCGGCTCCAGCACCACGGCGAACTCGGCGAGGTCGAAGCGGCCGACATAGATGAGCGTCCCGGCGCCCCGTTCGGGGGCGATCCCGACCGCATGCGCAAATGCGTCGCCGACCTCGCGCAAGGTCACCAAGGTGAACGGCGGCGGCAGGTCGAGTTCCGGCGCGAACGGCGCGCGCGAACGGGTTCGTGTTTCCAGGGGCAAATCGCCTCCGCGCTTACTTTCTCGTTTGATTGGTTATAAGTACAAGCTGCACCGGTTGAAAACCAGATGGCGGAACGCCCGAAAATCCTGATCTGCTCGTGCGAGGACACGATGCCGCTCGACGCCGACGCGGTGCGGCGCGGTTGCCGTGGCGCGCAGGTGACGACGGCACATCACTTGTGCCGCGCCGAGATCGGCAAGTTCCGCGCGGCCGTCGCCGATGGCGAGCCGATCATCGTCGGCTGCACCCAGGAAGCGCCGCTATTCTCCGAGGTTGCCGGCGAACAGGAGAATTTCCCACCGCTGACGTTCGTGAACCTGCGCGAAACCGCCGGTTGGGCCGATGCCGCCGATGCCGCCGATGCCGGTCCGAAAATGGCGGCCCTGATCGCCGCGGCATCCGAGCCGGTGCCGGATTATCCGCTGGTGAGCCTGTCGAGCGAGGGCGTCACGCTCGTTTATGGACGCGATGAGCGCGCAATTGAGGCCGCAAAACTGCTCGCCGGGCATCTCGACGTGACGGTGCTGATCACGCGGCCGAAGGATCTGGCGCCGCTACGCGTCACCGAGTTTCCGATCGTCAAGGGCACGATCCGCTCGGCGCAAGGCCATCTCGGCGCCTTCGAGCTCACGGTCGACGATTACGCAGCGCCCGCACCATCGTCGCGCGGCGCGCTCAGCTTCGGAGCGCCGCGCAACGGCGCGGTGTCGCGCTGCGACCTGATCGTCGATCTTTCCGGCGGCACGCCGCTGTTTCCCGCGCACGAGCTGCGCGACGGTTATCTGCGTGCGGACCCCGAAGACGCCGCAAGCGTGTTGCGCGCCGTGCTCGAGGCGCGCGATCTCGTCGGCGGCTTCGACAAGCCGCGCTACATCACGTTCACCGAGGACCTGTGCGCGCATGCGCGCTCGAAGATCGTCGGGTGCCGCCGCTGCCTCGATCTCTGCCCGGCCGGCGCGATTGCGCCCGCCGGCGATCATGTGGCGATCGATCCGAACATCTGTGCCGGCTGCGGCCAATGCGCGGCCGTGTGCCCGACCGGCGCCGCGGCCTACGCGCTGCCGCCCGCCGACACGCTCATGCGCAAGCTGCGCGCGATGCTGACCGCGTACGCGCACGCGGGTGGCGCGCGCGCGATCGTGCTGCTGCACGACGAGCCGCATGGCGGCCCGCTGATCGACGCGCTCGCACGTCACGGCGACGGGCTGCCGGCGAACGTGCTGCCGCTTGCCGTCAACGAGGTCACGCAGGTCGGGCTCGAAGCGGTTGCGGCGGCTTTCGCCTACGGGGCCGGCGCAATACGGCTTCTAATTCGCGCAAAACCGCACCACGATGTGGCCGGTCTGCGCAAAACGATCGCGCTCGCCGAGCCGATCCTCGCTGACCTCGGTTTCGGTACAGGCCGCGTCGCCACCATCGAAACCGACGATCCGTTCGCGCTCGGCGACACGTTGCGCGCCATCGACCCCGCCGACGGCACGCCGCGTCCGGCCACGTTCCGGCCTATCGGCGCCAAGCGCGACGTGCTGCGGCTCGCGCTGCGCGAACTGCATCATGCGGCGCCCGCGCCGGTCGACATTGTGGCGCTGCCCGAAGGCGCGCCGTTCGGCACCATCGGGCTCAACGTCGAGGGCTGCACGCTCTGCCTCTCCTGCGTCTCCGCCTGCCCGACCGGCGCGCTGTCCGACGACCAGGAGCGCCCGGTGCTGCGCTTTGCCGAGGATGCGTGCGTGCAATGCGGGCTGTGCAAGGCAACGTGCCCGGAGAAAGTCATCACCCTCACGCCCCAGCTCGATTTCCGCGCCGCCACGGCCCCCGCGCGCGTGCTGAAGGAGGAAGAGCCGTTCTGCTGCATCCGATGTGCGAAGCCCTTCGGCGTGAAGAGCTCGGTCGAGCGCGTCGCCGCCAGGCTCGAGGGCAAGCACTGGATGTTCCAGAATTCGGCGAAGCGCCTCGACGTCATCAAGATGTGCGCCGACTGCCGCGTGATTGTGATGACGGAGGAGAACTTCGATCCGTTCGGCGCGCCCGCGCGGCCCAAGCCGCGCACCACGGAAGATTATCTGCGCGAGCGCGCCGAGGAGTCGTAGGGCGCAATAGCGAAGCGTATTGCGCCGACCACGGTGCAGTGCGCTTCGCTTACTGCACCCTACTTCGTCGCCTTCTCCAGAAAATCCGTCAGCGCCTTGCGATCCTGCTCCGAGCCGATGCGCTGCTCGGGCATCTTCGTCCCCGGCGTGTACGCCATGGGACCAACTTCAAACAATTTCGCCAGCGTCTGCGGCGTCCATACGATCTCGAGCTTCTTCAACGCATCGGAAAAATTGTAGCCCGGGAGCGTCGCGATCCGGCGCCCGAAAATTCCTGCAAGCGTCGGCCCGGCGCGGCTGCCTTCATCGGCCGAGAGCGTGTGACAGGCGACGCACGCGCGGAATACCTCCGCGCCCGGATCGCCCGCATAGGCCGCGAGCGGATCTTCCGGCGCGCCCAGCACGACCGCGCCGATGTGGTCGCCGGTGAGCGCGTCCCAGCGGCGCACCATGCGGTCGGTGCCGCCGGTGACGAGCGTGCGGTTGTCGGGGAGGAACGCGACCGACCACACCGGCAGCCCCGGCCCGACCAGGGTGCGCGCGAGCTTGCGCTCCTTGCGCGCGATTACCGCGACCGAGCCGCGGATGCCGGCAGCCGCGACCAGTGCGCCGTCGGCCGACACCGCAACCGAGATGATCGGCGTCGGCGATGCCTGCAATTCGGCCTTCACCTCGCCGGCCGCATCGAGGAAATAGACCATGCCGTTCGCGCCGGCCGCGACGATCTCGCCGTCCGGCGCGACCGCGACGGCGCTGAGCGGCGTCGGCAATGTCACGATCGTCGGCGCATTGCCGTCGAGCGGCCAGATGCGCAAGGTCAGATCGTACGCGGCGCTCACCACCGATTTTCCGTCAGGCGTGAACGCGACGCCGTTGACGTTCTGCGTATGCCCTTCGAGCACGCGCGGGCTGCCGCCGCCGAGCGACCACAGCCGCACGGTGTTGTCCCAGGCCGCGGAGGCAAGCCACGCACCGTCGGGCGAGACGGCAACCGCCACAATAGGGGCCGTATGCCCTTCCAGCACCGTGTCGGGCGCCGGCTTCCCCGCGCTCCAGATCGCGATGCGCCCGTCGGCGCCTGCCGTTACGGCGCGGCCGTCCTGCAACAACGCAACCGCGTTCACCGCGTCGTCGTGAAAGCGCAGCACCTGCTCCGCCGCGCCGCGCGTCAGCGACCAGCGGATCGCGGACGTATCGAAGCTGCCCGAGAGCGCCGTCGTGCCATCGGCCGACACCGCGACCGCGCGCACCGGCCCGCCGTGACCGCGCAATTGCGCATGCGCCGGCGCGCTTGCGGCGAGCGCGCAGGTGAGAACCAGCGATTGAATTCCACGCGGCATCATCGGATCATCCGCCGCCGTTATATCGGCGGCGATTGCATTCACGCGAGTCCCGTCATGCCGCAGGCCGTGCGCACCACCAGCCTTCCCGCGGGCGAACGGGTTCCCGTGCTCGGCCAGGGCACCTGGCACATGGGCGAGAGCACGCGCGCGCGAAAGACCGAAGTCGCCGCGCTGCGCGCCGGGCTCGATCTCGGGCTCAGCCTGATCGACACCGCCGAGATGTATGCCAATGGCGGCGCCGAAGAAGTCGTCGCCGAAGCGATCCAAGGCCGGCGCGATCAGACCTTCATCGTCAGCAAGGTGCTGCCCGAGAACGCAACCGAGCGCGGCACGATCGCGGCCTGCGAGCGCAGCCTGAAGCGGCTCAAGACCGACCGCATCGATCTCTATCTGCTGCACTGGCGCGGCTCGCCGCCGCTCGCCGGAACGCTGAAAGCCTTCGCGGCGCTCAAGCGCGACGGCAAGATCCGCCACTGGGGCGTGAGCAATTTCGACATGTCCGACATGGAGGAGCTGTTCGCGCTGCCGGGCGGACGCGACTGCGCGACCAATCAGGTGCTCTACAATCTGCGCCGCCGCGGCATCGAGCACGACGTGCTGCCGTGGTGCCAGCAGCACGGCATTCCGGTGATGGCCTATTCACCGGTCGAGCAGGGGCGGCTCTTGGACCATCGCGCGCTCGCCGAGATCGCCAAGGCGCACGGCGCGACGCCGGCGCAGGTCGCGCTCGCGTGGGTGATGCGCGCGGCCGGCGTGATCGCGATCCCGAAGGCCGGCACGATCCCGCACGTGCGGGAGAACCGCGCCGCGCTCGATCTGGCGCTGAGCAAGGACGATCTCGCGGCGCTCGACCGCGCGTTCCCGCCGCCGAAAGGGCCGCGGCCGCTGGAGATGCTGTAGAGCGTTGGCGGTCCCGGAGGGAGTCGAACCCCCGACCTTCGGTTTAGGAAACCGCTGCTCTATCCGGCTGAGCTACGGGACCGGCGCGCGATACATAGCACAGCGCCGTATCGCCCCAAGCGCCGTCGTCCGCGGGTTCGTTTCCTCGGCGGAAGTGGATTTGGATTGCCAAGCCGGAGTCAGCTCTCGCCTTTGTCCCTCACCTTGGCCTGTTGCTGCTGCATCGGCTGGCGCTGCATCGGGGCGCGCGCGAGCGTCGGATCGAGCCCCATCTGCTGCGCGTTGAACTCGCCGACCAGCCGCTCGAATTCGTCGTCGTGATCGGCGTAGGCGAGCTTGAGCCATTCCTGCGCGCGCGTGAGCAGGATCTCTTTCGTCTCGATGTCGCTGGTGATGCCGGCCAGCCGGACGCATTCCGCGGCGGCGCGGCGGCAGTGCGCGCGATCAGGCTCGGCCATGACGCAGACTCCCGATCCCGGGAAAGCCGCGCGGCCCGGCTTCGTTCCGGACGGCGCGGCGAAAATCAGCAAGCTCCCGGCGCGGGGAGGATCAGGTTACCTTGCCGGCGATGCAGTCCTTCACCCAGCGGTTCTTCTTGATCAGGTGGACGCCGAATTTCATGCCGTCCGCGCGCTTCTTGCACTCGGCCTTCTTCACTTTGTAGGTGTCGCCGGTGGCGGCAGGCGCGGCGCTCACGCCGACGAACGATACGAGCGCAAGTACGGCGACGAGGGTGGTCAACTGGCGCATGGTCTCTGTCTCCTGCAAGGCGCGGTTCCCCCGCCGCCGGTCCAACGGGCGCGGTTACGGAAAGTTCCGCTCAGGAACCGGGCGCGCATCACGGCGTTGACCAGGCGCTTGAGGCATACCCCCGCGATGCGACCGCGCCCTGCCTGAGGCACGAAGACCCCGGAGCCGTCGCAGCCGGGGTCTTTCATTTTGCGCGGTAGCCCGGATGGAGCGTCAGCGAAATCCGGGAAAAACCCGCGGGGGATGATTGGCTTCCCGGATTGCGCCGCGCTTCATCCGGGCGACAAAGCGTCCGCGCATGTGCCGGCCGCACCCGCTTGCCAGCCGCCCGGCAAACCGCGCCCAGCGCCGCGCCGTCCAGGCGAGCCCCGGGTCGATCGTCAGCGAGCGCAGGTGGAACGCCTTGTGCGCCGAGTGCGCGTGGTAGGCGGCGCGCACCGGGTCGTCGTAGAACGCCGCGATCTTGTCCGCACCCATGCCCGGCGTCGCGAGCCAGCGCGGAATGTAGTGGTTGCACAGCCGCTCGACGTCGGTGAACACTTTCCCGGTGCCGGTGCCGGCCGCCGGGCATGAGGTCGAGAACGCATCGCCGATCAGCACCACACCCGGCCGGTTCACGCCGGTGGTCACGTAGAGGTCCGCGGGCCGGATTTTCACCGCGCCCGCAATGTCGAACGCGCCGGTGATCGTCGCCAGGCCGGGCATCAGGCGTTCAAGCGTCGCGCGCGGCGCGGCGCGGAATTCCCGCAGCCACGGATCGTCCATGTCGCGATAGACGCAGAGGTTCGCACGCATCGTCTGCTGAACCGGAAACAGCGTGATGTAGGCGGCGCGGTCGGTGACGCGCTCGCCGTAGTAAGTGAGCGCGGGAAACGGGAACGCGGCGCGGTCGGCCGGCGCGAGATCGAAACCGAGCATGATCGAGTGCGTCTTGGAGATGTCGTGGCGCCCCATGCCGAGCTTGTGGCGCAGGCCGACGTTCAGTCCGTTCGCCACGATGACGAGGCGCGCGGAAATCCCCTCGCCGCTGGACAGCGTGACCAGCTGGCGCTCGGCGCTCGCCGTGACGTCCATCACCTTGGCGTGGATGACCTCGACATTCGCGGGAATCTCGCCGCGAATTGCATTCACCAGCGTGTCGTAGAGAATGCCGTGCTGATCGCCCGGCCGCTTCTCGATCAGCCGGCCGAAACGCGCGATCCAGTTTTCGCCGTCGTGCGTCGCGGCGCGCAGCACCGGGTCCGCAAGCCCGGTCTTGCGCAGCACCGCGGTCTGGGTGCCGTCGAGCTTTTCGGCGCGGAAATCCGGCGGGTAGACCGCGTGAGGATCGACGAGGAGGCAGCGGCAGCCCGCGCGCCCCAGCATGGCAGCGGCGCAAGAGCCCGCCAGCCCGCCGCCCGCGATCACGATGTCGGTCTGACGCATGCGTTGTCCTGTCGCATCATCCATGCAGCCAAAAGGCTGAACGGAGCTTTAAGGACGTTTGCCGAATGCCACCGATCGCCTCGGCTTGCTCATTGATTCTGCTGGGGAATCGACCGGCCCGTATCGATTCTCTTAACCGAACGGCAATGGCGTGCGGGGACAATGGCGCGACGCGGCAAACCGGACAGGAAACCGAATGGTGTCAGTCGACATTCGTCCGCCCGATCTCGCGCTTGTCCCGCATTGGGATGCGCTGGTGGCGCGCGCGGGCGGCAACGTGTTCATGCATCCAGCCGCGCTGTGCGCCGCGGCGGCGGCCGGGTTTGCCAAAATCCATGTGCTGCGGGCGTGGGAGGGCGACAAGCTGGTCGGCTTGTGGGGCTTGGGCGAGCGACGCGCTGCCCCGTTCCTTCCGAAATTCCTTGCCTCCCCGCCTTACGAGTATGCCTTCGTCGCAAATCCCGTGATCGATCCCGAATACGACGTCATGCCGGCGTTCTTCGACGCGATCGCGCGAGAGCCGACACTGCCGAAAGTGATCCAGCTCAAGCTGCTCGACGGAGAGGCCGCAACGTATCGCGCGGCGGTGACCGCGCTCGGCGCGCGCGAGGGCCAGATGCTCAAGACCTCCGAGCGCGTGCGGCCGTTCCTTGGAGCCGAGTCGGAGCGCAAGCGCTCCGGCTCCACGGCCAAGAAGCTGCGCCAGGACTGGAACAGATTGTCTGCGCTCGGCGCGGTGGAGATCGCGAACGGACGTGCGGCCGACGGCGTGCGCGCATCGCTCGAAGTGTTTCTCACCATGGAGGCGCAAAGCTGGAAGGGCGCGAACGGCACCGCGCTGCTTTGCCAAGAAGACGACGCGGCGTTTGCGCGCCGCTTGATCGGCGATCTCGCCGATCGCGGCGGCGCTTCCGTCGCGCTGCTGCGCGTGGACGGCAAACCGATCGCCGCGCAGGTGCTGCTCTACTCGGGCCCGATGGCCTACACGTGGAAGACGGCGTTCGATGCGGAGTTCGCGAAATTCTCGCCCGGCGCGCTGCTGATCGACAAGGTCACCGACGCGCTGTTCGCCGCGGGCATCGCGCAGTTCGAATCGTGTTCACCCGAGGGAAGCTTCATGGAGCAGCTGTGGACCGGACGGCGCTCCACCGTCGACATGCTGGTCGATGTCGGCGCGCGCAAGTCCGCCGCCTTCATGCTCGCGGCGGCAAGCGAGCATGCCTACGCCTGGGCGCGCGCAAAGCGCAACCAGCTCCGCGCCCTCTCATGGCCGCTGCCGCGGCGGAAAATCTCGCTGTCACGCGGACTTGAACCGGCGCGGCGCGGCAGCGCATGGCGCGCCGCAGTGCTGCCGTATTGAGTCGTTTCGCTTGACGGGGGTCACTCTTTGGGGGCGGAAGTGTCCGCTGTCCGGCAATTCCGTGGTGCCGCGCAAACGGCGAGTTTCGCCGCGCTCGCGGTCGGGTTCATGACAGGCACCGCGCAGGCGGACGATGCCTGCCGCTTCGTGACCATCGGCGCGGCGACTGTCCGCGCGGCGACTGAGGCGGGCATTGCGCTGGAAGACGGCCGCACGATGCAGCTTGCCGCGATCGAGGTCCCCAACAGGACAGAGTTACCGGCCGGCACTGTGCTGACTCTCAAACGCCTTTCCACCGCTCGCGAAACCGACCGTTACGGCCGCCTCAATGCCCATGTTTTCATCGCCGCAGACGGCGCGGAACAATGGCTGCAGTCCGATCTCGTCAGCCGCGGCCTCGCGCGGGTTTCCTCGCGCGTCGGTGACCCTGCCTGCGCACGATTGTTGCTCGCCAAGGAGGAGGCCGCGCGGGCCAAGAAGGTTGGCCTGTGGGGCGAACCGGTTTATGTCATGGGCAAGGCGGAGGACCCGGCCGAGGTCCTGAAACAGCGCGGCCGGTTCGCACTGGTGGAAGGCAAGGTGCTGTCGGTGCGCGAAAGCGGCGGCACGATCTATGTGAATTTCGGCCGGCGCTGGTCGGAAGACTTCACCGTCACCATCGCCAAACGCAACGAGCGCACGTTTACGGCCGCGGGCCTCGCGCCGAAATCGTTGAACGGGCGGCGCGTGCGAATTCGCGGGTGGATCGAGGAGAGGGGCGGCCCCTGGGTGGAGGCGGCGCGTCCCGAGCAGATCGAGGTGCTGGGAAACTAGTGGGCGGACTTGTGAACCGAGACTTGGGCAACGGGCTCATTGCGGCGGGCCGGACGATTGTGCCGGCGCTGCTGGCACTGCTGCTTGCAAGCTGTGCCGACCTCGGCCGCCTCGGGGTGACGCAGGTCAGCCTGCCCGAGGCCGCCAAACCGGCCGAGCCGCCGCCGTCGCTGCGCGAACACAACCGCATCCTCGCCGCCTATGGCGGCGCCTACCAGGACGCGCGGCTGGAAGCGCTGATCACCCACACGGTGGACAAGCTGGTCGCCGCCTCCGAGCGGCCGAACCTGCGCTACAAGGTCACCATCCTCAACTCGCCGGCGATCAACGCCTTCGCGCTGCCCAACGGCCAGCTCTACGTGACGCGCGGCCTGCTCGCGCTCGCCAATGACACGTCCGAGCTTGCGTCCGTGCTCAGTCACGAGATGGCGCATGTGATCGCGCGCCACGCCGCGATCCGCGAGGACCAGGCGCGCCAGGCCGCGCTCGTGAGCCGCGTCGCCTCCGACGTGTTCAACGATCCGCAGATGGGCGCGATGGCACTCGCGCGCTCCAAGATCGCGCTCGCGAGCTTCTCGCGCCAGCAGGAGCTGGAGGCAGACGGCGTCGGCGTCGGCATTTCGTCGCGCGCTGGCTTCGACCCTTACGGCGCGGTGCGCTTCCTCACCGCGATGGGGCGCAATGCCGAACTGCGCGCGCCCGCCAACAACGGCGTCGACTCGCGCTTCCTCGACTTTCTCTCCTCGCACCCCGGCACGCCCGACCGGCTCAAGATCGTGCGCGTGAACGCGCGCCAGTACACCGCGCCGGGCGACGTCGCGCGCGACAAGGACAGCTACCTCGCCTCGATGGACGGCCTGCCCTACGGCGAGGATCCGAGCGAAGGCTATGTGCGCGGCCGGCGCTTCCTGCATCCGCGGCTCGGCTTCACGTTCACGGCGCCGGACCGCTTCACGCTCGAGAACACCGCGCAGGCGGTGCTCGGCGTGCGCGACTCGGCGAACCTCGCGCTGCGCCTCGACGTGGTGCGCGTGCCGGCCGAGCAGAGCCTGGCGCAATATCTCGCCTCCGGCTGGATCGAGAACGTCGACGAGAAATCGATCGAGGAGTTCGACATCAACGGCCTGCCGACCGCGACCGCGCTGGCCAAAGGCGAGCAGTGGTCGTTCCGGCTCTATGCGATCCGGTTCGGCGGCGAGGTCTATCGTTTCATCTTCGCCGCAAAGCAGCTCACGCCCGACGCCGACCGCGCGTTCCGCTATTCGGTCGGCACCTTCCGCCGCATGACGCAGAGCGAGGTCGATTCCGCGCGCCCGTTACGCCTGCGCGTCGTCACCGTGACGCCGGGCGACACGGCCGAGCGCATGGCGGGCCGCATGCCGCTGGTCGATCGCCCGCTCGAACGCTTTCTGATCTTGAACGGGCTCAATCACGGCGATGCGCTCAGGGCGGGCGAGAAGGTGAAGGTCGTGACGGAATAACGCTCCGTTTCAAAGTTCCCTCACGATACAATTGGAAGATTTCGTTACCGAACCCGCATCGCGTCCGCTCCGACCAACCGAGTGGTTAGGGGGGCCTCTTTGAGGAGGCTCGCATGCGCAAATCCATCGCCATCGCGCTCGTGGCTTTTGTTGCCGGTGCGGCATCGACCTGGGCTCTTGGCAACAGCGGCGCCGATGCGCGTTACACGTTGTCCGGCGCCTCAGAGCACAGCATCAACGCGCTCGATCTCACCATGAAGGCCGGCATGCTGCCGTCGCAGTCGTTCGACGCGCACTGATCCGCAGAGAATCAAAAGGCCCGGTTGCGACCGGGCCTTTCGCGTCAGCTTTGCACGCAGTCAAGGGGCCGATGGCGAGCCTTGCGCGATCCTATATTCTGATGTATATTCCTACTCATGGTCTTTTCCCCCTATCGCAACGCCATCAGCCACGCGCCGCGCAGCCCCAGACCGACCCCGGACGATCCGTGTCTCGCACGGGGCGGCGGCCGGGGCCTGCCGCACAGCGATGCGAAGGTGATGCAGGTGCGCCGGCTGGTCGAGACGACGATCCTGAGTTACGAGGAGATCGGGAAGCGCACCGGGCTTTCGCCCTCGACGATTTCCAACTGGTGCACGGCCGGCAAATGGACGCGCCCGCTGTTCGCGCCGCGCGCGACCGACACCGTGCCGCGCTGGCGCGCCAGCATCAGGCTGCGCCGCCGCACCCTTGCGGGGCGCCTCTACGACCTGGCCGAGCGCTGGGTTCGCGAGCTCGAAGCGCAGCCCGGCGTCGATTTCGCCAAGCTGCGCGAAGCGCTCGAACTGCTCAAGCTGACCAAGATCGCCGCGCAACCGGTCAATCCGCGGCGGCGCCCGGTGGCGGCGCCGGACCCGTTCGCGCACCGCGCCGCGCACGCGAAGGTGATCGCGGACCTGCGCGCCAACGGCGTCGACATCGCCCGCGTGCCCTCCGAGGCGCTCGCCGATTTCGTCGAGAGCTGCGCGCCGGGGCCGGACCCGAACCGCGATCCGGCGCTGAAGGAGCGCGGGCGGCATTCGAAGCGGAACAAGCATCATCGGTGGATGCTGGAGAGGGAGGGTTGAGCGGCGTGATGGGTTTATTCCGCCGCCACGCGGATTGTTGAAGCGCCACGCGTCAATATTCCGGTCTTGCGGTTGATTTGATAGCCCGCGTTTCTTAGCGCAATTAGCACGTCACTGAGATGAAGGTGATCGACCATCTCATGCCGCTTGATCGCGTCACGAATGATCGCGGCATAAACGTAACTTGGATTCCGCATCGTTTGAGGTGTCGCACTCATGGCGCGTTCGATTAGAAGACGCGCATCGGCCTGCTTTTGCGCCGATCTCTGTTGGTCTTGATTCTGATCAGCGGGCTTTTGCACCGTAACGACCAGATCGACCGTCACAACGCCTTCGGAGCCGGAATTAAGCCCTTTGACCGACCGTTGGCCCTTGTCGAGAATGGCAACATGAACCGGGACGGATTCAAATCCAGCGTCGCGGATCGCACGCTGCACGAGGCCCCATACTTGTCCGTCACTGTTGCCGAAGACGACGGACATATAACGGCCCGGCTTCAAAATGCGGCACGCCTCGCCGAACGCACCACGCAACAAAGCCTCGTACCGCTCGATGGCGCCATTCTTCTTGCGGCCTGTCGTATGCACCACCGCTTCTCTGGCATGGTCGGTGATCTGGCCAAGCCAAGCCTCGTGAAACAGGTTCATGTCGCTATAGAAAATGTTGCTGCCAAAGGGCGGGTCGGTGAATACGTAGTCAACCGAGGCATCCGGAAGATGGCTGAGACGATCCGCCGAAGCTAGCGTGTAGGTGACATTCTGATCCGCTTCCCCGTTGAAGAGAGGAGCGGCACCAAACACCGATTCACCTGCCCGGATCGCCGCCTCAACTTTGCGGTCGAAAAGCTCGAACACGCTCCATTCGTAGTAGACCGGCGCGATGTAGTAGGTCTGATTTTGGGCATTGAGAGGCCGCTGCGCGCTCCACTGATAGCGGCGTGAGGCCCGGGCCAGGATCGCGGTGAACGCGAACGATAGCTTCTTGCGGATGCGCTCATTGTTGACCGCGTGAACCGCGCGCCAGAGTTCAAGCAAAGCGATGGCGTTACGCGGTGAAAAGAACTGCGCGGTATTCGTCAGTCCTGCCTTGCCTAGCCCGGAGCGGCTAAACATCTCGCGGCTCTCATCGATCTCGCGCGAAGGCACTTCGCGCTGGCGTGGATCGGCGTCTGCCTTGGCAATTGATTCAATGTCGGCACGTCCGACATCCTGCTCGGTCAGGCGTCCCTCGGCATTGCGCACGACGACTTGCACAGGAACGTCGCTACCACGCGCCCATTTTCGTTTCACGAAGGGCTCAGAGCACTTCTGGCATTTGTCGGGGCCCGATGTGTGCTCGTTACGCATGGCATTGTAGAAAACGAGTTCATTTTCGCATGCCGGGCAGCGATAGGTGAACGACCAAACGGTGCGCACCATCTCTGCGTCTGCGCCGTCGGAAGCACGGCGCGTATTGTAAAGATCGCCAAGCGCCGACTTAGCGGCCTTGCTCACGGCTTCCGCCGCGTGGCGCAGGTCGGCCGGATCGATGGGAGTCAGATACCCAGTCGCAATATGTTGCCCGAGAACCGAGATATCGCTCAGCTTTGCACGTCGGCCAGAGATCGAGGCCGCAAGGCCAGTCATGCCTGAACCGGCAAACATATCGACCACAACATCGCGCGGTTCCGTGAACGTCTCCACAAACGGTTGGATGGCGGCGACCGGAATCTTCGTAAGGTACGCGTGGCAGTTATAGATCGCGTCGGTGCGCGGTGCTGTGATGGTTTCAGGCAGATGGTCGAGCTGTACGCGCACTAGGGTCTCCACGAATCGAGTATAGAGTAAACGTAACAGATGGGGAAACAGTAGTCTGTAGACTCATAGTAGGCGGATTTCTAGCCTTCGCAGCAATTTCCGCGAAGGATACCGGTTGCCATCCTCTTCTCCGAAAAAGCTTTTTGCTGCCAACATGCGGCGGCTGCGCGAGGCTGCGGGCCTCTCCCAAGAGGCTCTTGCTGACCGTGCCAGCCTGCACCGAACCTACGTGAGTTCGATCGAACGCGGCGAGCGCAATCTGACGCTCATCAGCATATTTCGCCTCGCAGAGGCCCTCGACGTAGACCCGCGTGAGCTTGTTGCCCCTGACAAGAAGCCCGGAGGCAAGTGATGGGCTTCAAGGCCGATACCAGCTTCCTGCGGTTTTTGAGCATGGGCGCTGCCGGTGCACGGCAAGTCATGGCGCAAATGAGGGCGGCAGGATTCGAACCGATCGAGCTCGAGCGCTACTGCACGTCAAACAAGATCTGGACCACGAAAGTGAAGCGCCTGCGCCTCCCCGATCTCCTGTGCGTCCGCACAGGTACGCGTGTCGAGGTTCGTGCGAAAACCGATTTGAAAATTCGAATGAGCGACGCACCCGCGAATCCTGACCGGCGTTGGAATAGCGGGATGCGGAACGACGACTTGGCCGCATTCATCGCGTGCTTCGACCAAGACGGAACGCCCTGCCCGGCGCCCGAAGCTGTGTTTTTCAATTTCGGAGACCTTCAGAAAACGGAGGGTTTGTCCGCGCTCGGCCCGCCGAAATCCGCCTCCGAAGGCGCAGAACGGGACCGTACATGGTCTTGCATTGTCCCCCAGCGCAACGGGGTGGTCGACTTCGTCGATAAGAGCACGATCATCGTCATCATGGACCCGGATGAAGAGCGGCCCATGGCACGGCGGCAGACATTCCAGCTGCGCGGCAAGAGTCCCTATGTGAGTGCCGGTGACAGGTTTATTGCAGAGTCCTCGATTATCGCCGGGATTCCATCGCGGCGCATTGAGATCAAGACCTATTTGAAAAATACGTATGATCCGTTGTCCGACATGGGTGCAAAGGAAGCGGTCGATCGTTATGCGGCCGTCAAGTCGTTACCTTTTCTTGCGGCGAAACGGAAACAAGCGGTTGAGGCAATTGAAAAACGGCTCGAAGCGGAAAAGGAAGACCGCGTTCTTCTTGAAGCGGCCGGCGCGGGAACGGCATTGGAGTCCGCGAAGGCATGGGAAAAGCTGGAAGGTTTTGTTTGGAGCCAGCAGCGGCCCGACCTGCGTATGGAAGCCGTCTTTATCCTGACCGAACTGAAAAGCGCAGGAGCGCGGGATGTTCTGATTAGAATTGCGAATGATCCTGCGTTCGCCGGAAATGAAATCCGGCAGGCGGCGGTGTGGGGTCTCGGCAAGGCTGGTCTTAAGCATTATGGCGATCTCGTTCCTTTTCTGCGGGATGGTGACCGCGATGTTGTCCTTCATGCCGTAGCCGCGTTCGGTAGCGAAGCGTCGGCCCTGGTCGTCGCAGAGTTGATTGCGGAATTAACAACGGGAGACGAAAAGCGAGCGCCGGCCGCATCCGAAGCCTTGCGCGTTATCGGGAACCAAGTCGTGCTGACCGAGCTGATATTGGCGCTGCGCCAAAAGAAGGGAGCTGATGGATGGCTCTTGGCGACACTCGGAAGGCTGCCGGCCGATAAGGTGCGAAGCGCGCTGAAAGATGACCCGCTCTTGGCGCGCCTCGAACCGTTGCTGCTGCTGTCACACACTTCAAATTGGATGGCTGAGGATAGCGTCGACATCGATCTGAAATTTCTTATGAAGCAAGACCTCTGAACAACGCTCTCATTCTCCTCCCTCGATCAGCCCTTCCCGCCAACACAAAAAGGCCCGATCCTGCGACCGGGCCTTTCGTATTCCTTGTTCGAGCAGAAGCGTTACGCCGCCTCCTCGGTGACCTCGGCCTCTTCCTCGCCGGCGGGCTTCGGACCGCGCCGCGGGCCCTTGGCGAGCGCCGCCTCGATCTCCTTGATCGCCTCGGTTTCGGTGCAGCGCTGCACCGCCGAGATCTCGCGCGACAGCCGGTCGAGCGCGGCTTCGTAAAGCTGGCGCTCCGAATAGCTCTGCTCCGGCTGCGTGTCGGAGCGGAACAGGTCGCGCACGACCTCCGCGATGGCGACGATGTCGCCGGAATTGATCTTGGCCTCGTATTCCTGCGCGCGGCGCGACCACATCGTGCGCTTGATGCGGGCACGGCCCTTGAGCGTCTCGAGCGCGCGCTTGACCAGGGAGCCCTCGGCGAGCTTGCGCATGCCGACGGTCGCAATCTTGCTCACCGGCACCCGCAGCGTCATCTTGTCCTTGATGAAGTTGATGACGAACAGCTCGAGCTTGTAGCCCGCGACTTCCTGCTCCTCGATCGAGAGGATCTGGCCGACGCCATGGGCGGGATACACGATGTATTCGTTGATCTTGAACCCGTGGCGCTGCGTCGCCTTGACGGCCGGACGCTGCTCCACCACCGCAACAACGGGGCGCTGGGTGGCGGGACGGGCTGCAGTCTTCTTCGAGGTCATGCCGCGAGATGCTCCTTGTCGGCCCTTGCGGGCCGGCTTTTGTTTGGCGCCGCGGGCGGCGCTGCGAGACGGAACCGCCCGGCGCGAGCCGGCGGAGGACTTTTTGGCGCTCTTTTTCAAGCGTCGACGCGTTTTCTCAGCCACAGCTTTCGCGTGGAACACACGCTCCCTGACCCCGTTTCCCGATAGAGTTCCGGAAAAAATAAGCTCCCCTGGGGGAGCGTTTCCGGGTTTTTGCTCATTGGAAGGCTAATATACCACATTTTCCGCGAAAATCAATGCCTTGGAGCCATGCAAAGGGGCAAAACAGCCCCGTTTGGACGGCATTTTCGCGGAAATCCTTAACAGCAATAACTTGCAGTTGAACTAGTCGCCTTCACCCGGTTCAGGATCAAAGAGCTTGAGTTTGTCCGGTTTGCCTTCCCATTCCTTGTGGTCGGGCGGGGGGTCGCGCTTGACCGTAATGTTCGGCCAGGCTTTGGCGTATTCGGCGTTCAGCTTGAGGAATTCTTCCAGGCCCGGCTCGGTGTCCGGCTTGATCGCCTCGACGGGACATTCCGGCTCGCACACGCCGCAGTCGATGCATTCGTCCGGGTGGATGACGAGCATGTTCTTGCCCTCGTAGAAACAGTCCACCGGGCACACCGAAACGCAATCCATCAGCTTGCACTTGATGCAGCTGTCGTTGACGACGTAGGTCATTCGAACTCCGGACGAAAAGCACGGGCTTGCTAGCGCAACGGTCCTAGCCACGCAAGGCTCGGCAGGTTACCCGCGCCCGAGCAGCCGATCGACCGCGCGGCGCTCCTGCTTGGTCGGCCGCCCGCTGCCGGGATCGCGTTCCGCCGCGGGCGGCTCCGCGGCGCCCGCAGGAGACATGGGGGTCAGATCCTCATAGAGCAATCGCGCCGCCTCGGCATCGCCGCGCCGTTCGGCAAAGCCTGTTATCTTCATGACGCGCACCGCGCGGTCGAGCGCGACGGTCACGACGTCTCCCGCGCGCGCGGGGTGGCTCGGTGCGGCGATGCGTGCGCCATTGAGGCGCACATTGCCGCCGTTCACCAGCGCGGCGGCTGCGGTGCGCGTGCGCACGACGCGCGCATGCCACAGCCATTTGTCGATGCGCTGGCGGTCGGGCACACCATTTTCCTTCCGCTCATGCCCCTACCCGGGCCCGACCTGCGGTCGGCCCGAGTACAGGCTCCAGCGGGCATCCGGTGCCCGGCCCTGCCTCCCCGCGAGTTTATCCCCGACTTGATCGGGGACGGGGACGAGCGGCACGAGAGGCCCGACTAGCGTTCCTTGTTCGACTCAAGCTGCTCCTTCAGCGCGGCAAGCTTGGCGAAGGGCGAATTCGGATCGGCCTGGCCACGGCGCTCCTTCGGGTCGATCCACTCGCGCGGCTCGCCGCGCTCGCGATCCTTGAAGTCGCGCCGGCCCTCGCGGCGCGGGCGGTCGCCGCGCTCGCGATCGGGCCGCTCGCCGCCGCGGCGCTCCCGCTGCTGCGGACGCCCTTCGCTGTTCGGGCGCTCGCCTTCGGTTCGATCGCGCCCCTGACGCGGGCGGCGATCGTGCAGTTCGCGCTTTGCTGCGTCGGCCGGTGCCGGCGCCGCTGCTTCGGCAGGCACCGCCGCCTGCGTGCCATTCTGTGCGGCAGCCTGGGCCTGCGGACGGCGGTCCGGCCGCTGGCGCCGCTCGCCCTGTGGGCGAGGCGGACGCGCACGCCGTTCCTCGGGCGGGCGGCCGGGCCGCCATACCTCGATCATCTCCGGCTCGGCGGGGTTCGCCGCGGCGGCCTCTTCGGGCTTCGCCTCGGCCACAGGCTCGGCCGGCGTCGCGTCTGCCGCCACCTCGACTTCGGGCGCCACCGGCGCAACGGCCTCCGCCACCAGCGTCGCGGGCGCGGCCTCGATCGCGGCGCTTGGTTCAACCGGCGCCGCCGTCGGCTCGGGGACGTGCTCGGCAACCGGCGCAATGCCTGCTTCGACCGGCGTGTCCGGCGGTGCGGTTTCAGCTTCCGGGGCGGGTTCGGCCGCCGGCGCTTCGGCCGCGGCCTCTGCGGGCACAGGTGTTGGCGCGGGTTCGGCAGGCTTGACCCGCTTCTCCATGCGATAGCCGAGCGAGCGCAGCACCGAGGCGAAATCCTCGCCCGACGAGCCGGTGAGCGAGGTCATGTTCACCGTGACGGTGAACCCGCCGCCTTCGACCGCGCCCGGCGGCTTGGCGGCCGGCGAGCCCGGACGCCATGCGAGCGCCGGGCGGATGAGATCGGCGAGCCGCTCGAGGATGTCGACGCGCACCGCGCGCTCGCCGCACACGCGGTAGCCCGCCACGCGATAGAGCGCCTTCGGCACGTCCTTGTCGGCGGGGAACGATGTGCGCCCGGAGCCCGCGAGATGCGGCACGTCGTCGAGCCCCTTGGTGTCGGGCGTTGCCTCCTTCAGCGCCCAGAGCTGGACCGCAAGGGCACGCGGGCCGGGCTTGAGCAGGTTCGGCAGATACAGATGATAAGCGCCGAAGCGCACGCCGTATTTGCGCAAGGTGGCGCGCGCGGCCTGCTCGAGGCCCTTCACCTCCTCGACGACGCGATGGCGCTCCAGCACGCCGAGCGCTTCGGTGAGCTGGAACGCGACGCCGCGCGCGATGCCGGTGATGTCCTCAGCCGAGCCGAGCGCGAACAGCGGGCCGAGCAATTTTTCCAGGTGCGCTTTCAGCCACAGATCGAGCCGCGCCTGCACGGCCTCGCGCGACGCGCCGGTCAGATGTTCATCCGAAAGAATGCGCACGCGCGGGCGCAGCATATCGTCGCCGGCGGTGAGCTTGCCGACCGGCTCGCCCAGCCAGCGGATGCTGCCGTCGGAGGCGAGCACGAACTGTTCGTCGGCCGCATGACCGAGTTTCGCCGCACGCGCATCGATCTCGCCGGCGAGCGCCTTCTGCGCCGCGGCGCGCAGCGCCTTGCCTTCCGGACCCGCAGACGCGCTGTCGGCGGCAAACTGGAAGCCGGCGAGCCGCCCGATCGGGTGGCCTTCGACGACGACTTCGCCTGATTTGGTAATTTCCGTTTCGAGCATCGTGTTCTCGCGCAGCCGCCGCATCAACACGCTGGTGCGGCGGTCGACGAAGCGCTCGGCCAGACGCTCGTGCAGCGCGTCGGACAACCTGTCCTCGACGCCGCGCGTGATGCCTTGCCAGTGCTCGGGATCGGCGAGCCAGTCCGGACGGTTTGCCGCAAAGGTCCAGGTCCTGATGTGGGCGATCCGGTTCGCGAGCGTATCGATATCGCCGTCGGTGCGGTCCGCCTGCGCCACCTGCGCGGAGAACCACTCATCGGGAATTGTACCCTCCCGCATCAGGAATCCATAGAGGGTGACCGCCATTTCGGCATGGGCGGCGGGTGAAACCTTGCGGTAGTCGGGGACCTGGCAGACCTCCCACAGCCGCTCGATCGCGCCGCGCGATGCGGCAAGTGCGCGCACCTCGTCGTCGCGCGAAAGATGCTCCAGCACCTGAATATCCTCGGCGATCGGCGCGCGCGTGAGCCCCTGCTCGGTCGGCACATGGCCGAGCGAAGCCGCAAGCGCACCGAGCGAGGAGAAGTCGAGCGCACTGTTGCGCCATTGCAGCACCTTCACGGAATCGAAGCTGTGGCTCTCCAGCGCCCGCGCGAGATCGTCCTCGAACGGCGGACAGCGGCCGGTGGTGCCGAAGGTTCCGTCGCGCATCGCACGGCCCGCGCGGCCCGCGATCTGGCCGAGTTCGGCGGGATTGAGCTTGCGGAACTGATAACCGTCGAACTTGCGATCCGAGGCGAACGCGACGTGATCGACGTCGAGATTGAGCCCCATGCCGATCGCATCGGTCGCGACCAGATAATCGACATCGCCGGACTGATAGAGCGCGACCTGCGCGTTGCGCGTGCGCGGCGAGAGCGAGCCGAGCACCACGGCGGCGCCGCCGCGCTGGCGGCGGATCACCTCGGCGATGGCGTAGACCTCGTCGGCCGAGAAGGTGACGATCGCGCTACGGCGTGGCAGCCGCGTGAGCTTCTTCTCGCCGGCGAAATGCAGCGTGGAAAGCCGCGGGCGCGAGAGAATGTTTGTGCCGGGTAACAGCTTCTCCACCATGTTGCGCATGGTGGCGGCGCCGAGCACCAGCGTTTCCTCGCGGCCGCGCCGGTTCAGCATGCGATCCGTGAACACATGGCCGCGTTCGAGATCGGCGCCCAGCTGAATCTCGTCGATCGCGACGAATGCGACATCGAGATCGCGCGGCATCGCTTCCAGCGTGGACACCCAGAAGCGCGGATTGGCCGGTTTGATCTTCTCCTCGCCGGTGACGAGCGCGACCTGCTCCGGCCCGACACGGTCGACGCATTTGTTGTAGACCTCGCGCGCGAGCAGGCGCAGCGGCAAGCCGATCGCGCCGCTCGAATGCGCGAGCATGCGCTCGATCGCGAGATGCGTCTTCCCGGTGTTGGTCGGGCCGAGCACGGCAGTCACGCCGGCGCCGCGCGCACGCGCATCGCGGGCGGGGAGGGAAGAAAACGAAATGGGCATCAAGTGTCCGAAAAACGTTTCAACAGCAGCTCAGATGTCGCGTCCGATCTTCATTGTGATTGGTCGGCCAGCTCGTCTGCCCACAGGCGCCGCCGGGTGGGGCGGATGTGCACGATCCAAACTTCTCCCGCCTCGATGCTCCAAAAAATCAAATATGGGTATCGCCCGGCCGGAAACACACGTGTTTCTTCGACTTTGGTAAAGACGCCCGATTTGTGGGTGCCGGCCGATCAAGGCGATCGCCTTGTGGATAGCTTGTTTGACGTTCTGTGCACCCCGCGGGCTGCGCTCGTCAAGGTAGGCAAGAATTTCGCTGAGATCGTCGGCCGCCCGTGGAGAACAGCGGACCTTCATATCCCGTGACGTTTCCAGAGCGCTTCAATTTCGGCCTCTGGAACAAACTCCCCGCGCCGGGCCTGTTCAAGGCCTTCGAGAATGGCAGCACGCGTCTCCTCATCGACCGGATCGATTTGCGCATCGTCGGCCGTCATCGACAACATCATGATCGCGACCGAATCCTGCTCCGGTTCGGGCAGTTCGCGCGACTTCGCGATCGCCTTCTCAAGCAGCTTTGTCATTCGCCATTCCTCTATGTCGTGCCCAAGTTATCAGATGCTGCTTTCCCGAGCCACGCGAACCACTCCGCATCCATGTCCCGAATCGTGACGCAGACGGCCGAAAAGCCCCAACGAATCAAAGCGTCCATCAAGATTTGGAACGAGTCTGGAACAAAGCGCGGCCGAATCGCTGACTCGACGATTCGCGTCCCACGGCTCGGGCCCAGCCGTTTGGGAGTCTACCAGATCGGGTAGGAAGAAGCGCTCGGCGCGGCCGCGCTGTCAGCTCAAGAATTAACGTCCCGCGGACTCCGCAGGGGCAAAGAGTCAAGTATGAATCTGCAAGTTGTCCCACGGATTCGCACGGACCCCCGGCGCGCGATCCGTGTAGGCTGACGCCCAAACACGAGGAGGATCGATGCGCGGCCGGTTTGGCTTTTTCTTCGCAATCTGTCTTGCGCTCGCGGCCGATAGCGCCGGCGCTCAGCAATATCCGGCCAAACCGGTCACGATCGTGGTGCCGTTCGCGGCTGGCAGCGGCACCGATCTGATCACGCGCCTGCTCGGGCAGCAGCTTGCCGTCGCGCTGAACCAGAGCGTCGTGGTCGAGAACAAGCCGGGCGCGAGCGGCGTGATCGCCGCGACCTACGTGGCGCGCGCGGCGCCGGATGGCTACACCCTGCTGATGGCGACGAACTCCACGCACTCGGCCAATCCGAGCCTGTTCAAGAGCCTGCCCTACGATCCCGTCAAGGACTTCGCGCCCGTCGCCCGCGCGGGCTCCTACGTGTTCATGCTGGTGATCAATCCGGAGCTTCCGGCCAGGACGCTGCCGGAGCTGGTTGCGTATGCGAAGGCCAATCCCGGCAAGCTCACGTATGCGAGCGGCAACACCACCGGTATCGTGGCGGGCGAGACGCTCAAGAGCAAAGCCGGCATCGACGTGCTCCACGTGCCGTACAAGAGCACGCCGCCGGCGCTGAACGACGTGCTCGGCGGGCGCGTGTCGATGATGTTCATCGATCTCGCGCCCGGGCTCGAGCACGTGCGCGCCGGCACGTTGCGGGCGCTCGCCGTGACCACGAAGGAGCGCAGCGCCCTGCTGCCCGACCTGCCGTCGCTGCATGAAGCAGGCATTCCAGGCTACGACGTGACCTCATGGGCGGGACTGTTCGCCCCCGCCGGCACGCCAAATGAGATCGTCGCGCGGCTCAACGAGGAAATGCGCAAGATCATCAGCAATCCCGACGTGAGGGCGAAGATCGCCGTCACCGGCTTCGATGCGTTTACCGGCCCGCCCGAGACGCTCGCGGCGTTCGTGCAGTCGGAGCTCACGAATTGGGCGAAGCTGATCAAGGATGCCGGCATCGAGCCGCAGTAGCTGCGCACCCAGCGCGCACTTGTAGCCCGGATGGAGCGAAGCGAAATCCGGGGCTGTTTTCCAACACGCACAGCTGATCCCGCATTCCGCCATAGCGCGTCTAAGACGCGCGTGAACGCGCTTTCGCCATGCGGGCTACGGGAGCTTGGTCTCTGTTGTGCCCAGTGCATCGGCGAGCCGCGCCTGCGCCGAGCCGGGGCGTAGCGGCTTCTGCTGGCTCTGGTGCGGCGCCCAGCCGGAAAGCCAGACGATCTCGAAGGTGGCGCGAATTTTCCCGTCCGGATCCGCGAAGCGCTGCGCGTAGACTTCGGCCATGCGGCTGAGCGTCGTGCCGCGCAGTGGCGTGCGGCGGCGCTCGGTCAGCACATTGGTCGCGCCCATGCGGCGCAATTCCGACATCAGCACGCGCGGCGAGGAATATCGCACGGTGAGGCGCTCGACGTCGGACACCGGCAGTGCAAACCCGGCGCGCTGCAGCAACGCCCCCATCTCGCGCACATCCGTGAACGGCGCGACGTGCGGCGAGACGCCGCCCTCGATCTCGGCCTCGGCGGCGGCGAAAGCCTGGCGCAGCTCGGTGAGGGTGTCGCCGCCGAGCATCGCGGCGAGGAACAGGCCGTCGGGCTTGAGCGCGCGGCGGATCTGGATGAGCGTACCGGGCAGATCGTTGACGAATTGCAGCGCGAGTGCCGAGACGACGAGATCGAGCGAGCCATCGCGGAACGGGAGCGCCTCTTCGTCGGCGATCACATCCGCATCCGGCAATGCGCTTGCCGCGAACAGCTCGCCAATCGCCGCATTGCCGGCAAGCATGGCGCGCACCGCATCGGTCGGCGTGCCCAAGTCGACCGCCACATCGAACTGCCGCAGCACCGCGCCGAGCCGCTCGGCGAGATCGGCGGCGACGCGGTCGAGCAGGAATGTCTCAGCCCCCAACGCGAGTGCCCGCAATCTGCGTCGGCGCAGCAGCGCGCGGTCGAACACGTTTGGGTTAATCGGCATCGCTGTCCACGATCGCCGCTCATGCCCGCGAAAGCAGGCATCCAGTTCTTTGGCCCTGGGTCCCCGCTTTCGCGGGGACGAGCGGATGAGATAGCTTATCGCCATGGACACAGCCGCGACAGTGCAGCGCTCGGGCCTCGCGCGCTTGGCGCAAGGACTGCGCACGACCCTGCGGCTCGGGCTCGACACGGCGCTGCCGCCGCTGTGTCCGTCCTGCCGCGATCTCGTGACCGGCAACGGGCTCTGCCCCACCTGCTGGGGCAGGCTCGCCTTCATCTCGGCGCCTTACTGTCCGCGGCTCGGTATTCCGTTCGCCTACGATCCCGGCCCCGGCATCCTGTCGATGCAGGCGATCGCCGATCCGCCCGCCTACGGCCGCGCCCGCGCCGCGGTGCGCTACGACGATGTCGCGCGCAAGCTGGTGCATGCATTCAAGTACGGCGACCGGCTCGACCTCGCCCCGCTGCTCGGCCGCTGGATGACGCGCGCCGGCCAGGACCTGTTCGAAGGCGCCCACGCGCTGGTGCCGGTGCCGCTGCATTGGCGCAGGCTGTGGGCGCGCCGCTTCAACCAGTCGGCCGCGCTTGCCGAGGCGATAGCGCGCGACAGCGGCATCGCGGTCGCGCATCCGGCGCTGCGGCGCGTGAAAGCGACCGAGCAGCAGGTCGGGCTGTCGCGCACCGAGCGCGCCACCAATGTGCAAGGCGCGTTCCGCGTCGCGCCGGCCGACAAGGCTCATGTCGCCGGCCGGCGCCTGATCATCGTCGACGATGTGCTCACCTCGGGCGCGACCGCGGATGCTTGCGCGCGCGCGTTGCTGCGCGCCGGGGCCGCGCAGGTCGATGTGCTGGTATTCGCCCGGGTTGTTGACGCCACCAGAACGCCCATATAGTGGCCTCAGCGCGCGATCAGCAAAAGTGGACACCGGTTTCGCGTCCGATCGCAAGCCCGGAAATGCATTAACGGCACAAGAGCGACATGGCTGAGGTGGTGATCTACACGCGCGATTTCTGCTATTACTCGGATGCGGCACGGGACCTGCTCACGCGCAAAGGCGTGGCGTTCCGGGAAATCAATGCCACCGGCAATCGCGAACTGCGCAAGGAAATGATCGAGCGGGCGAATGGCGGCAGCACGTTTCCGCAGATCTTCATCGGCGAGACGCATGTCGGCGGCTGCGACGAACTTTATGCGCTCGAGGAATATGGCAAGCTCGATGCGCTCCTCGCGGGGTAAGGGAGACGGGACATGAACGGCGGCTCGACTTTCCGCGTCGGCCTGATCCAGATGCGCTCCGGGCGCGCGCCGGCCGCCAACATGGAGGCTGCCGCCAAGCTGATCGGCGAGGCCAAGACCGGCGGCGCCGACTACGTGCAGACGCCCGAGATGACCAACATCCTGGAAGTCTCGCGCGAGCGCCTGTTCGGCGCGATCGTTCCGGAGGAGCAGGACGCCTCGCTCGCGACCTTCCGCGAGCTCGCGCGCGCACTCGGGATCTACGTGCACGTCGGCTCGCTCGCCATCAAGGCCTCGGCCGACAAGGCGGTGAACCGTTCGTTCCTGATCGACCGTCGCGGCGAGATCGCCGCGCGCTACGACAAGATCCACATGTTCGACGTCGACCTCAAAGGCGGCGAGAGCTATCGCGAGTCGCGCAGCTACCGGCCGGGCGACCTCGCGGTGCTCACCGACCTGCCGTGGGGGCGGCTCGGACTGTCCATCTGCTACGACCTGCGCTTTCCGGCGCTGTATCGCGCGCTTGCCGAGGCCGGCGCAACGTTCCTGGCGATCCCGTCCGCCTTCACCCGGCAGACCGGCGAGGCGCACTGGCACGTGCTGATGCGCGCGCGCGCCATCGAGAACGGCTCGTTCGTATTCGCGGCCGCGCAGGGCGGCGACCACGAGAATGGGCGCGCGACCTTCGGGCATTCGCTGGTGGTCGATCCGTGGGGAAAGATCATCGCCGAAGGCGGCACCGAGCCGGGCGTCGTGTTCGCCGACATCGATCCGGCCGAGGTTTCGCTTGCGCGCAGCCGCATTCCCTCGCTGCAGCACGGGCGGCGCTTCGAGGTGCTCGAACCGATGGCGGAGCCGACGCATCTGCACGTGGTCGGAGCCGACGCGTGATCCGTTACGCGCTCATCTGCGACAGCGGCCACGAATTCGAGAGCTGGTTCGCGAATTCGGCCGCTTACGACAAGCAGGCCAAACGCGGCCTGATCGATTGCCCGATGTGCGGCTCGGGCAAGGTCGAGAAGGCGATCATGGCGCCGCGCCTGGCGCGCAAGGACAAGAGCGCGCCGGTCATGGCGCCGGCGGAAGAGGCCGCGCCGCCGGTGCAAGCCCCGGCGGAAGCGCCGACGCCGGTCGCGATGATCTCGCCGCAGGAACGCGAGTTCCGCGCCAAGCTGAAAGAGCTGCGCGACCACCTGACGGCGAACGCCGACAATGTCGGCAAGAAATTTCCCGAGGTCGCGCGCAAGATGCATTACGGCGAGATCGAGCACCGCTCGATCTACGGCGAAGCCTCGCCGCAGGACGCCAAGGAGCTGCACGAGGAAGGCGTCGAGTTTCACCCGCTGCCCGTGCTGCCGGAGGAGCGGAATTGACTCACGAATCCTCATCCTGAGGAGGACGCGAAGCGTCCGTCTCGAAGGATGGCGTCGTGCTCAGAGTCTGCTGCCGTCCTTCGAGACGCTCGCTGCGCTCGCTCCTCAGGATGAGGCAGTGCTCAGGTCGGATGCGACCAGATCAACACGATCACCCCGATCACGATCATCGCCATGCCGAGGCCTTCGCGCGCGCTGGTCGGCTGTTTGAAGATGAAAACCGAGATCGCCTGCGCGAACAGCACTTCGACCAGCGCGAGCGTGCGCACGCTCGCCGCGGTCGCGAGCGCAAATGCCAGGAACCAGAACTCCGAGGCGGTAGCCCCCATGAAGCCGGCGAACAGCGAGCGGCGCCATTGCGCGGCGATTGCGCCGAGCACCTTCCGGTCGCGCAGCGCGAGCCTGGCGGTGAGCAGCGCGGCCTGCAACACGAGACCGCAGGCGAGCGTGAAGGTTGCCACCATGACGAAGTTTGCATGCTGCAGGTCAAGGATGGCGCCGCGGTAGCCGATCGCCGAGAGCGCAAACATGCCTCCGGAGATGAGTCCGATGATGGTCGGCTTGATACCGCCTTCCATGCCGCCCGGTTTGAACGACATGACCACCACGCCCGCGGTCGCGATCACGATCGCGAGCATCATCGGCAGGTTGACCGGATCGCCGAGAAACAGCAGTCCGAAGATCGCGACCTGAATCGGCTCGGTCTTGATGTAGGCCACCACGACCACGAACGAGCGTTCGCCCATCGCGGCGAGCATCGTCGCGGTCGCGCCGATCTGGAACAGCGCGCCCGCGAGCAGCCAGGGAACGAAGCTCCACGAGGGACGCGGCAGCGCCGCGCCGGAAATCAGCGCGACAGCCGCGAGAAAGATCAGCGCGAACGGAAATCCGAACAGGAAGCGCACATGCGTCGCGCCGACCGTGCCGAGCGTCGCGGTCAGCTCGCGCTGCATGGCGTTGCGCGCGGTCTGTCCGCCGGCGGCAAGCACGGTGAACACGGCCCAGAGCCAGGTGGTGTCGATCACGTCATTTCCCCGTCATGCCCCGCGAAAGCGGGGCATCCAGTAACCGCAAATCTTGGAAATGGCCACGGCATAACTGCCATGCCGGTGCTTACCGGATCGCCCGCCTACGCGGGCGATGACGTCACGCCTTCTCCCCCAGCACCATGTAGTTCACGTCCATGTCGGAGGAGAGCTCCCAGCGGTCGGCCATGAGATTGTAGATCACGCCGCGTTCGTCGGTGGTGCGCAGACCGCTCAGCTCCATGGCGATTTCGAGTTCGTCCGGCGTGACGAACTTGTCCCATTGATGCGTGCCGCGCGGCAGCCAGCGCAGCACGTATTCGGCACCGACGATCGCGAGCGCGAAGCTTTTGAGCGTGCGATTGATCGTGGCGGCGATCATCAGCCCGCCCGGCTGCACCATCTCGGCGCAGCGCTTGACGAACAGCTTCACGTCGGCAACGTGCTCGACCACTTCCATCGCAAGCACGATGTCGAAGCGCTCACCGGCGTCCGCCAACGCCTCGGCGCTGGTGACGCGATAGTCGACGCTGAGGCCGCTCTGTTCGGCATGCTGCTTGGCCGCCGCGATGTTGCGCTCCGCCGGATCGGCGCCGAGCAGGGTCGCGCCAAGCCGCGCCAAGGGCTCGCACAAGATGCCGCCGCCGCAGCCGATGTCGAGAATGCGCAACCCTTTCAGGCTGTCGAGCTGCTTCGGATTGCGTCCGAAGCGCTTGCACGCCGCGTCGCGGATGTAGCCGAGCCGCACCGGATTGAACTTGTGCAGCACCGCCATCTTGCCGCGCGGATCCCACCATTCCTCCGCGAGCGCCGAGAAGCGCGCGACTTCGGCCTCGTCGATGGTGGTCTGCGTACTCACAGGCCGCTCTCCTATTCTCCGCTCATTCCCGCGGAAGCGGGAATCCAGCTCTTTCTTTAGTTGGCTCTGGGTCCCCGCTTTCGCGGGGACGAGCGGTCGCTAGCTGACCCGCGCCACGCGTCCCTCGATCGGATAGGCGGGATCGTTGTATCCCGGCGCCGCCGGATGGCCCGTTACGACGAGATCGTTCACGAACGCCTCGTCCTCCCGTGTGAACTTGACCTCGAGCGCCCTGACGTAATCGTCCCACTGCGTCTCGGTGCGAGGCCCGGCGACCACGCCGCTGATCAGTCTGTTGTTGAGCACCCAGGCGACCGCCAGGTGGTTCGGCGCCAGCCCACGCTTCTCGGCATAAGCCTTGAACGTCTGCGCCGCCTGTAGCGTCTCGGGACGAAACTCGGTCTGCAGCATGCGCTTGTCGGCGCGGCCCGCGCGTGTGTCCTTGGGCGCCTCGGCACCCGGCTGATATTTTCCGGTGAGCACGCCGCGCGCGAGCGGCGAATAGCTCACCACGCCGAGCCCGTAGTTGGCGCACGCCGGCAGATGCTCGACCTCGGCCACGCGATAGAGCGCGTGATAATAGGGCTGGCTCACGATCGGCCGGTCGATGCCCATCCGGTCGCACAGGTTGCAGATCTCGGCGAGCCGCCAGGATTTGTAGTTCGACACGCCGAAATAACGGATCTTGCCCTGCCGCTGCAGGTCGGCGATCGCGCGCACCGTTTCGGCAAGCGGTGTGTCGTGATCCTCTTTGTGCAGATAATAAACGTCGATGTAGTCGGTACCGAGCCGGCGCAAACTCTCTTCGGCCGCCTGCATCACCCACTTGCGCGACAGCCCCCCGCGATTGGCGCCCTCGCCGATCTGGTTGGCGAGCTTGGTTGCCACTACCCAGTCATGGCGCCGGTTGCCGATGGCGCGGCCGGTGATTTCTTCCGATTTGCCGCCCTGGTAGGCATCCGCCGAGTCGATGAAGTTCACCCCCTGCTCGCGCGCCTTTGCGATGATGCGCCCGGCCAGCGCCTCGTCGGTCGGCCCGCCGAAATTCATGGTGCCGAGACAAAGCGGCGAAACCTTCACGCCGCTCTGCCCGAGATTGCGGTATTCCATTGGCTGATCCGTCGTTTCCGGCCCAAGGTTGCGGGCCCCTGCCCTCGCCGCTATGTATACGCGCCTTTTTGCGCCCGCGCCTGCGTCCCGCACGGCCTGCTGGCATCCTTGGGACCCTTCACCGCATGGCCCGCCTCGTGATGAAGTTCGGCGGAACGTCGGTCGCCGATGTCGACCGCATCCGCAATGTGGCGCGCCACGTCAAGCGCGAGGTCGATGTCGGCCATGAGGTCGCCGTCGTGGTCTCCGCCATGGCGGGTACGACAAACCAGCTCGTCGCCTGGGCGCGCGATGCGGCCCCCCTGCATGACACCCGCGAATACGACGCCGTGGTCGCCGCGGGCGAGCAGGTCACCGCAGGACTGCTCGCGATCGTGCTCGAAGGCATGGGCGTGAACGCGCGCTCCTGGCAGGGCTGGCAACTGCCGATCCACACATCAAACGTGCATGGCTCGGCACGCATCGAGGACATCAACGGCGAAGAGTTGATCCGGCGTTTCAGCGAGCGCAAGCAGGTCGCGGTCATCGCCGGCTTCCAGGGGCTGCACAAGGAAACCGGCCGCATCACCACGCTCGGGCGCGGCGGCTCGGATACCTCCGCGGTTGCGGTTGCGGCAGCGATCCATGCCGACCGCTGCGACATCTACACCGACGTGGACGGCGTCTACACCTCGGACCC
>VBAH01000104.1 GCA_005884685.1 Alphaproteobacteria bacterium | reverse complement strand
CGCGGGCGCAAGGCGCGCAACGCGCTCAAGCTCGGCATCTGCGGCGAGCATGGCGGCGATCCCGCATCCGTGGCGTTCTGCCACGAGGTCGGGCTCGACTACGTCTCGTGCTCGCCGTTCCGCGTGCCGATCGCGCGGCTCGCGGCCGCGCAGGCGGCGCTCGGCAAAGACGCGGCGAGTACGGCCTGATCACGTTGGCGGGGGTATGACAGGAATCAATCGCATCTTCCTCGGCTTCATGATCGTGGCCGGCCTTGCAGCCGGGTTCGTCCTCGTGGCGAAGCCCGAGCTGCGTGACTTCCGTATCTCGCCTTACTTCTGGATCCTGATTGCAATGGCGCTGTTCGAACTCGCCGCCTTCGCGCGCGGGCGCGGCGCACCCGGCACCATGCTCGCGATAGAAATCCGGCTGTTGGGATTTGTGCTGGCGATCGTGCTGATGGTCGCCGTTCCGATTCTTGCAGGCTCGCCCGCACGCTTGTTCTAGCGACGCCGCTCACAATCAAAGTTAATGGATTGCGAACACATCTCACGTGAGTGCGGGCGCGAGTTCCGTATTCCTGTGCGTCCGCGATTAACGCGATCTCAAGGTTAATGCCGCATAAGGGTTAATCGTCGGCGACCGCCGATGAGTCAATCTTAAGCAGTCGGCGTCATCATCGAGTGTCGCGTAGCGTTGCGTGAGTTGCGTATGGTCCCGTCGCGTAACGGACCGAGGGGGGCAGAGACCGCCTCCTTCGGTCTCGCCATCCTGGTGTTCCTCCTGACGCCGACGCAGCTCGGCTATCAGGACCTTGCGGCGCTCGTGGCGCAGCAGCCGGCGGTCGCGGCGCGCTGGCGCGACCACCTCATCGCCTCTCCGTTCGGCACGATCCACGCTGCGACGTTCAGCCTGCCGCGTCCGGTCGGCACCTCGATCCCCGAGCCGCCACTGGTGCGCCTGGCAAGCCTCGGCACGAGCGACGCGGTCGGATCGATCGGCGGTTATCCGGCGCGGCACGACGACAGGCAGGTCGTGTTTCCGGTCATCAATCGCGCGAACAAGGGCGACCGGCTGGTTCCGAGCGTGCCCGTCCAGGGCGAACCGGCGACGAACGACGAGATGGCGCCGCCGGTCACCTTTCACGATCGTCCGAAGTCCGCCGAAATCGAGCTCAACGATCACAGCGGCGACGAGCTGCCCGACGCGCAGGCGGTCGTGCTCGCGGAACTCGGTCGTGAGGCACAACGGCGCAATGCCCCGGCAGCGCAGCCGGACGAAATCGCCGCGGCGATGCATTTCGAGCCGTTCCCCGAATACGACATCGCGCTCTCGCTCGAGATGAACCCGCGCATCGTCGTCGAGGAACCGGCCGATCTCGCCGACCTCGACCCGACCGAGTTCACGCCGAATGCGCCGCCGAGCCTCGAGGGGCTGAACGTCGAGGTGAAGGAGACGCGGCTCTATTTCGGCAACGATCTGTTCGGCACCACGCTCGGCGGCATCCAGCCCTGGGGCACCGGCGAGGAGCCGGTGCTGATGGTGCCGCGTGCTTCCGCCGATCCCGACCTGAAGCAGACTGCGCCGGTGCCGGCGACAGCCGCGCCCGGCGTGACCGTTGCCGGCAAGGGCGAAGTCACCGGCGCCGACAAGCGCCCGAAGAGCCCGGCCGAGCGGCTCGGCCTCACGGGGCCGAAGCGCGTCAAGGCCGAGAAGTGCCTCGCCAACGCCGTCTATTTCGAATCGCGCTCGGAGCCGGTGCGTGGCCAGATTGCGGTCGCGCAGGTGGTGATGAACCGGGCGTTCTCCGGCTTCTATCCGAACGACGTCTGCGGCGTGGTGTACCAGAATGCGCACCGCCATCTCGCCTGCCAGTTCACCTTCGCGTGCGACGGCATTCCGGACATCGTCACCGACCAGGAGTCATGGTCGCGCGCGCAACGCATCGCGCGCGAAACGCTCGACGGCAAGCTGTGGCTGCCGGAGATCGCGAAGTCGACGCACTATCACGCGTCCTACGTCTCCCCTTATTGGGTGCGCGCGATGAAGAAGAACGCCAAGATCGGGCTGCACAACTTCTACCGCCCGCGCAAATGGGGCGCCGGCGAAGACGCACCCTCCTGGGGCAGCGCGACCTACACGGCTGACGCCGCGGCCAAGATGTAGCCTTACGATTTGCCCGACATCTTGCGGCGGATCTCGGTGGCCGAAATATCCTGCACCGCCGTGTCGAGATCGATCCGCTCGATCGTGTAGCCGACGTCGCGGCCGTAGAAAATCGACGTGATGTTCGGCAGCGGCATCACCACGAACCGGCCTTCGTATTGCCGCAGGCCGTGCTCGATGCGCGCGCGCACGTACTCGAACTCGAACGGGTTCTTGTCGTCGGTCCCCTGTGTGTTGCGCACCGCGATGCACGCCTGACCCACGCGGTTGAGGCCTTCGACGATCAGCGCCTTGTGGCCGTCATGGAACGGCTGGTAGCGCCCAACGAACAGCGCCGTCGGCTTCTTGGGGTCGAACACCGGACGCAGCTGCCGCATCGCCTGTTCGGCCCAGTACTCCGGCGTGCCTTCCGGCGTGACGCGCAGATCGCGATGCTCGGTCGGCACGAACATCCTGTTCGTGTCCTGGAACGGCCCCTGCTTGATGCGGTCGATCCAGATCACGAACGGCTCGCCGCCGGCTGCAAACGCCTCGCGCGTGGCCTGCGTCGGGCAGATGAAGTCTGCGATCGCATAACCGCCGACCTGCACCACCTGGTCGCACAGCCAGCCCATGCGCCGGGCCTGCTCGATGCGGTCCCGTTCGGAAAAGCCGAGATCCTTGTTGACGTTGGCGCGCACTTCGTCGGCATTGAAATGCACCGCGTTGAGCCGCGGCGCGAGCGCCTTGGAGAGCGTGGTCTTGCCGGCGCTCGGCAATCCCATGACCAGAATTTTCCGCTTCACGTCGAAACGCCCCTGCGAGAATTGCCGAATCGGCGTCCTACATACGGGTCCCGTACAATTTGTGTTCGGTAAAATGATGCCGCGCAAGCGACCAATTGGTCGCGTGGCAATTCGGACACAGGGACCGCGCCGAATCGGCTCAAATGCGCGCCGCGGACAAGCCGGCGCCTACATCGCGATATCGAGCGCGACGTCGAGATTGGGCGCCGAATGCGTAATCGCTCCCGACGACAGGTAATCGACCCCGGTTTCAGCGACCGCGGCAGCGGTTTCCAGCGTGATGCCGCCCGAAGCCTCCAGAACCAGTCTGCCCGCGACCATCTCGACCGCCTCGCGCATGTCGGACGAGCTCATGTTGTCGAGCAGCGCGACATCGGCGCCGCCTGCGGCGAGCACCTCGCGCAGCTGGTCGAGCGTGTCGACCTCGATCTCGATCTTCACCAGATGGCCCGCGACCGCCTTCGCGCGCCCGAGCACCGCGGTGATGCCGCCCGCGATGGCGATATGGTTGTCCTTGATCAGGATCGCATCGTCGAGCCCGAAGCGGTGATTGAACCCGCCGCCGCAGCGCACCGCGTATTTCTGCAGCGCGCGCAGGCCGGGAGTCGTCTTGCGCGTGCAGCAGACGCGCGCCTTGGTGCCCGCGATCAGCCTGACGAACGCTGCCGTCGCGCTGGCGATGCCGGAGAGATGGCCGAGGAAATTCAATGCGGTGCGCTCGGCGGCGAGCAGCGCGCGTGCGTCGCCTTCGATCGTCAGCAGCGTGGTTTTGGCGGCGACCGCATCGCCATCGCGCTTGTACGCCGCGATGCTGACCGCCGGATCGAGCTTGCGCAGCGTCGCCTCGACAAGCGGCAGGCCCGCAATCGTTCCGGCCTGGCGCGCGACGACGAGAGCGCGCCCGCGCGTTCCGTCCGGCACCGTCGCAATCGAAGTGACATCGCCGGCGCGGCCGAGGTCTTCGGCGAGCGCGCGGACGACGGTCGCATCGATCTCCAGCGGCGAGAGGAAAGCGTCGGGGCAGAGCAGGGCGCTCATCTCCATCAATTCTTCAACTGGATCATCCGCTCGACCGAGCGCCGCGCCTTGGCGGCGATCAGCGGATCGATCACAACCTCTTCCTTCATGTACACGAGGCTGTCGAGGATCTTCGGCAGCGTGATGCGCTTCATGTGCGGACAGAGATTGCACGGCTTGACGAACTCGACGTCGGGCAACTCCGCCTTGACGTTGTCGGCCATCGAGCATTCGGTGACCATCACGACGCGCTTCGGCTTGTTCTTGCGCACCCAGTCGATCATCCCCTTGGTCGAGCCGGTGTAGTCGGCGGCCTCGAGCACGTCCGGCGGACATTCCGGGTGCGCGATGATCTGCACCGAGGGGTCGGCCGCGCGGTATTTCGCGAGCTCGTCGGCGGTGAAGCGCTCGTGCACCTCGCACGCACCCTTCCAGGCGATGATCTTCACCTTGGTCTGCGACGCGACGTATTTCGCCAGATACTGGTCCGGCAGGAAGATCACCGTGCCGGCGTTGAGACTCTCCACCACCTGCACGGCGTTCGCCGAGGTGCAGCAGATGTCGACTTCGGCCTTGACGTCGGCCGAGGTGTTCACATAGGCGACGATCGGCACGCCGGGATAGCGGTCGCGTAAGAGCCGCACGTCCTCGCCGGTGATCGAAGAGGCGAGCGAGCAGCCCGCGCGCACATCCGGGATGAGGACGGTCTTGTCGGGATTGAGGATCTTCGAGGTCTCGGCCATGAAGTGCACGCCGGCCTGCACGATGATCGGCGCCTTGGTCTTGGTCGCCTCGATCGCGAGCTGCAGCGAGTCGCCGACGAAATCGGCGACGCAGTTGTAGATTTCCGGTGTCTGGTAATTGTGCGCCAGGATGACGGCTCCGCGCTCGCGCTTCAGCTCGTTGATCGCCTTCACGTAGGGCGCGAAGAACGGCCACTCGACCGGCGGCACGACCGCCTGCACGCGCTCGTACAGGTGCGCGGTTTCGCGCTCGACGTCTGGCGTCCAATCGAGAAAGGGCATCGGCTTGACGCCGTACTTGCGCGCGGCAGCGGACAACTCCCCCCGCGCCGCGGCAACCGGCATGAAAGGATGGCCACGTGTGGGACCGAGGGACGCGAGGATTGGCATTGCTGCCTCCATGACCTATATGCTCAAAATGAGCATATAGGGGGACGAAAACAACCGGCTCTCTGCCGGCACGTCAGCGGCTGTTATCCTCATTCCGAGCAAATCTCATATAGCACGTGGGCCCGCCAATTGCGAGTCCTTGGAATCTGACCTGCCATGCAAAAAGCTGATCGATGCGATCACGAATATCCGTTTGGGCGGATGCTGCGACGCACCTACCTATTGCTTCTGTCAATCCCGCACTGGATTTGCCCATGACCCAGGTTGCCCAAGCCGCACGCGCCTTAGGGTGGCGTACTCCGGCTGTGATCATCCTGTGCGGATGCCTGATTTCCCTGCTCGGCTTCGGGCCGCGCTCGGCATTCGGCTTCTTCCTCACGCCGATGTCGCAGGCGAACGGATGGGGCCGCGACGTGTTCGCGCTCGCGTTCGCGCTGCAGAACCTGCTGTGGGGCATCGGCCAGCCCTTCGCGGGCGCGGTTGCCGACCGCTTCGGCATGCTGCGTGTGCTGGGCATCGGCGCGCTGATGTATGCGGCCGGGCTCGCCCTGATGGCCTACACGACGTCACCAATTACCTTGCAGGTGACGGCGGGCGTGCTGGTCGGCTTCGGCCTGTCGGGTTGCTCGTTCAATCTGGTGATCGCGGCATTCGGCAAGCTGCTGCCCGAGCGCTACCGCGGCCTCGCGATCGGCGCCGGAACGGCAGCGGGCTCGTTCGGCCAGTTCCTGTTTGCACCGTTCGGTGTGGCGCTGATCGATAACGTCGGTTGGCAGCATGCTCTGCTCGTTTTCAGCAGCCTGTTGCTGCTCATCGTGCCGCTCGCGCTTGCGCTCGCGACGCCGCCGAATTCTCCGGGCAAGGCGGGTGTTGCGCAGCCGCAATCGCTGACCAGCGCGCTCGCCGAAGCATTCGGCCATCGCTCCTACGTGTTGCTCGTCTTCGGCTTCTTCACTTGCGGGTTCCAGCTCGCATTCATCACGCTGCACCTGCCGTCCTATCTGATCGACCGCGGCTTGAGCGCACAGGTCGGCGGCTGGGCGCTGGCGACCATCGGGCTGTTCAACATCATCGGGTCGATCTCGGTCGGCTGGCTCTCGACGCGCTATCCGCGGCGCTATCTGCTCGCGCTCAATTATTTCCTGCGCGCGGTGTTCATCGCGGCCTTCGTGCTGTTGCCGGCAAGCCCGGTCACGACGCTGCTGTTCGCCGCCGGAATGGGGCTGATGTGGCTTTCCACCGTGCCGCCGACATCGGGCCTCGTCTCGCTGATGTTCGGCACGCGCTGGCTCGCGACGCTTTACGGCTTTGCCTTCTTCAGCCACCAGGTCGGCGGGTTCCTCGGCGCGTGGATGGGCGGTCTCCTGTACGAGCGCACCGGGTCTTACGACATTGTGTGGTGGCTGGCGGTCGCTTTCGGCCTATTGTCGGCGGTGATCAATCTGCCGATCGAGGAAAAGCCCGTGCTGCGGGCTGCGCCTGCCGCCGCGTGATTGGCGCGGCCCGGCTGGCGCCAAGGGGGAAACGATGGCGACGACCGCACCGGCACAACCAAGCCTCGGCTGGCGCACGCCGGCGCTGATCATCGCCTGCGGCTGCCTGATGGCGATCCTCACCTTCGGGCCGCGCTCGGTGATGGGCTTCTTTCTCCAGCCGATGACGCAGGAGCTCGGCTTCGGGCGCGATGTGTTCTCGCTCGCGCTCGCGATCCAGAATCTGCTGTGGGGTGCGGCGCTGCCGTTCGTCGGCGCGATCGCGGACCGCTACGGCACCGCGGTGCCGCTTGCGGTCGGCGGCATCGTCTATGCCGCCGGCCTGGCGTTGATGGCCTACTCGACCTCACCCGCCATGCTGCATCTTTCGTCTGGCGTGCTGGTCGGCTTCGGATTGGCCGGCGCCAGCTTTACCCTGGTGCTGGCCGCCTTCGGCAAGCTCCTGCCCGAACAATGGCGCGGATTTGCCTTCGGGCTGGGCACGGCGTCCGGCTCCTTCGGCCAATTTCTGTTCTCGCCGCTGGCGGTCGGCCTGCTCAAGGAGATCGGCTGGCACAATACGCTGCTGACATTCGCCGTGATGGTGCTGCTGGTGCTGCCGCTGGCGTTCGTGGTCGCGACGCCGCCGATGGACATGGGCACCGGCGCGGTCAGGAAACAGTCGTTTCGCGAGGCGCTCGGCGAAGCCTTTGGGCACACCTCGTACATTCTTCTGGTGCTCGGCTTCTTCACCTGCGGCTTCCATATCGCGTTCATCACGGTGCATCTGCCGCCTTATCTGGTCGACCGCGGGCTCGATGTGTCGTGGGGCGGCTGGGTTCTGGCGTTCATCGGCCTGTTCAATATCATCGGCGCGATTTCTTCCGGACTGCTCGGCAGCAGATTCCCGAAACGCTATCTGCTTTCGATCATCTACACGCTGCGCGCCATTGCGATTGCGGGGTTTGTCCTTGCACCGATGTCGCCTGCGAGCGCGCTCGCCTTCGGGGCCGCGATGGGCGTTCTGTGGCTTTCCACGGTTCCGCTGACCTCGCAGCTCGTCGCGCTGATGTTCGGCCCGCGCTTCATGGCGACACTGTTCGGCTTCGTGTTCTTCTCGCATCAGGTCGGTGCCTTCATCGGCGTCTGGCTCGGCGGATATCTCTACGAGCGCACGGGTTCCTATGATGTCGTGTGGTGGCTCGCGGTTGCGCTTGGCATTTTCGCCGCGCTGGTCAATCTTCCGATCCGCGAGCAGCCGGTGGCGCGGCTCGCGCCGGCGCCGGCGTGAGGGAGCCAGGTTTTGCGAAGTGACGAGAACGCGGTCTATCTCAGCGCCGCCGAATACATCGACAGCGATCATCCGGCGATCCGGGCGTTCGTCGCCAGAACGGTGACGCCGGACATGCCGCCGGCCGAGAAGGTGCGGCGCTTCTATCTCGCGGCGCGCGAAATCCGCTACGATCCCGATCTCGATTATTCCGATCCGGAAATCTACCGCGCCTCGAGCGTGCTCAAGGCGGGCGCCGCTTATTGCGTCGGCAAGGCCGCGTTGTTTGCGGCGCTCTGTCGCGCGTCAGGCATCCCGGCGCGCGTTGCCTTCGGCGACGTGACCAATCATCTCACGAGCGAAAAGCTGCGCGAGAAGATGGGCACGAACTATTTCGCCTGGCACGGCTTCACCGAGGTCTTCCTCGACGGCCGCTGGGTGAAGGCGAGCCCGACCTTCAATTCGACCCTGTGCGCGCGCTTCGGCGTCGCGCCGCTCGAGTTCGACGGCGGCACGGACGCGCTGCTGCAGGCCTATGACGGCGCGGGCCGCACCTTCATGAAATACGAAGTGTTGCACGGTGCCTTCCACGACGTGCCGGCCAAGTTCCTGATGGCCGAAATGGCGCGGCTCTATCCGCAGCTCAAAGGCAAACGCGCGCGTTCCGCGGGCGGCATGGAATTCGAGACGCCGGCCGCAAGCGCTTGATGTTTCTTGCTTTGTCGTCATCCACGGTCCAATAATCCGATCATGTGTTTGTAGGGCTGGGGAGTGTTCAGCGTGGCAACGTTCAGGGCGGTGCGCATCGACAAGACCGAAACCGGTCAGACCGCAAAGCTGGTCGATTTCGACGAAAGCGAATTGATGGACGGCGACGTCACGGTGCGCGTCGAGTGGTCCACGGTGAACTACAAAGACGGCCTCGCGGTCAGCGGCAAGGCGCCGGTCGTGCGCCGCTTCCCGATGATCCCCGGCATCGATTTCGTCGGCATGGTCGAGAGCTCGACGCACCCGGAATGGAAGCCGGGCGATCGCGTCATCCTCAATGGCTGGGGCGTCGGCGAGACGCATCTCGGGGCCTACGCCGAGAAGGCGCGCGTCAACGGCAACTGGCTGGTGCCGGTGCCGCAAGGCATGACCGGCCGCGAAGCGATGGCGATCGGCACCGCGGGCTACACCGCGATGCTCGCCGTGATGGCGCTGGAGCGCCACGGCATCACGCCGGACCGCGGACCGATTGTCGTGACCGGCGCCGCCGGCGGCGTTGGCTCGGTTGCCATTGCCATTCTCTCCAAGCGCGGCTTCAAGGTGATTGCCTCGACCGGCCGCCTGCAGGAGGAGCCCTACCTGCGCGGGCTGGGCGCGTCCGAAATTCTCGACCGCAAGGAGCTCTCCGCGCCGGGCAAGCCGCTCGCCAAGGAGCGCTGGGCCGGCGGGATCGACTCGGTCGGTTCGACCACGCTTGCGAATGTGCTGGCCGGCACGCGCTACGGCGGCGCGGTCGCGGCCTGCGGGCTTGCCGGCGGGATGGATTTGCCGACCACGGTTGCGCCATTCATTTTGCGCGCTGTGTCGCTTCTCGGCATCGACTCCGTCATGTGCCCGCAGTCGGTGCGCCGGGAGGCCTGGAAACGCCTGGCAACCGACCTCGAACGCGGCAAATTGCAGACGATGACCAACGAAATTCAGCTTCCGGGAGTGCTGGTTGCGGCGCCCGCGATCCTCGATGGCCGCATTCGCGGCCGAATCGTGGTCAAGATCGGGTAAACGCGTTCAGGATTTGGCGATAATCGTCGGGCAAGATGCGTCATCCGCGATGGTTAACGGGGAGTAACTTCATGGTCTTGCGTGCTGTGGTGCTGGGGAGCCTGTTGGTCGCCACGCCCGTCCTGGCTGAACCCATGAACGCCGACGCCGCGCGCCGGTTCGTCGCCGGCAAGCTGTTCTCGTTCAACTGCTTCGAGGGCTCGACCGGCTCCGGCCGCATCTTCAATGACGGCTCGGTCGCCGGCGTCGTGCGCATGGGCGGCAACGGCAATACGCGCTTCATGCACCTCCCCCCCGGCACGCTGTTCCCGAAGGACGACCGCATCTGCTCGCACGTCAGAGGCGCGTTCTTCAATCCGTGCTTCGAGTTGACCAAAACCAGCGACAAGAGCTTCCGCGGCGCGATCTCGGGCTTCGGCTTTGCCTCTTGCGAGTTCGTGCGGCGCGGCGGCGGCCGCGAGACCCTGCAGGCCTCGATCGCGCCTGCCGCGGAGACGACGGCTTCGGTCACGCGCGCGTCGATCCGGCGCGGCCACAAGACGCAGCACGAGAAGCCGGCCGCGGCGCCGACGCAGCCGGTGACATCCGCGCCGCTACCTTCAGTCGAGCAGGCGGGCATTCGCAGCTCGATTACGCCGTAGCGCCCCAAGTACTCTCTCGAATTGAGTTTGTTCGATAGGCCTTCGGCAATCACTTCTTCGCCGGGAAAATCATGCAGGTCGTGGTGCCGTGCGCGAGCAGGTTGCCCGCGGCGTCGCGCACGTCGCCTTCAGACGTGCCGGTGGTGCGGCCGCGGTGGATCAGCCGGCCGGTCGCGCGCACCAGTCCGGTATCCTGCGTGATCGCGCGCACCAGATTCACCTTCACTTCGAGCGTGGTGTAGATCTCGCCCTTTGCCAGCGTGGTCTGGATCGCACAGGCCATGCACGAGTCCATCAGCGTCATGGTGAAGCCGCCATGCACGACGCCGATCGGATTGTAATGCTTGAACGTCGGCAGGCCTTCGAACACCGCCTTGCCCTTTTCGGCATGGACCAGATCGAAACCGAGAGTCTCGGCAATCGGCGGCGCCGGCAGCGTTCCGTCGGCAATCGCCTGCAGGAAGCTCAAGCCGTCATAGGTGAGGATCTGGTCGGTCGGCGTGACGCCGAAGGTCCGCGCCATCTCGTTCACGTCACGCCCCCCCCAGGTTCAATAGGCCACCGGTCAAAAAAGCACGATCGTTCGTTTTGTTCAAGCGGTGCCGGCAACACTTATGCCGTGCCTTCCAACTGCTTGCGGCGCTTTGCGATTTCGCCCGCCGCAAAATCCATGAAGGCGCGCACGCGCACGGTCTGCCGGAGATCCGAATGCGTCAGCAGCCACAGCCCATCGACAACATCGACGGGCGCTGTGAGCCGTGTGAGGCCGGGCGTGGATGAGCCGATGAAGCAGGGCATCAGCGCGTACCCGATGCCGGCGGCGGCCGCCTCAGCCAGACCCAGCACCGTGTTGAGGCGATAGACGATGCGGCCCGGCGCGGCATGCTCCTTGAGCCACTTCGCGGCCTTCAGGTTGGCGAGGTTGTCGCCGAAGCCGATCCAATCCGCATCGCGGCCGTCGCTGGCGGGATCGAAATTCTGTGGTGCTTTGCCTGCGGCTGCGAATACGGCCCAGGCGATGCTCGCTGCGCGCCGGCCGATCAGTGTTTCCGGCGGACGTTCGGTTGCGCGGATCGCAACATCCGCATCGCGCTTCGACAGGTTGAGCGCCTGGTTGGCGACGACGACATCGAGCGAGATCTGCGGATAGGCGCGGCGGAAATCCGCGAACACCTGCGTCATGAGATGGATCAGCGCGGTGTCGTTTGTCGTCACGCGCAACTCACCCGAGGGGCGCAGATCGTGCCCGGTGACCTGCCGCTCGAAGGTGACGATGTCCTCGCCCATGCGCTCGGCGAGCCGTACCATTTCCTCGCCGCAGGGGGTGAGTGCGTAGCCGCCGCGGCTGCGCTCGAACAGCCGCGAGCCGAGTTGCTTTTCGATCTGCGCGAGGCGGCGAAAGACGGTCGAGTGATTGACCGACAATTCCTGCGCGGCGCCCGAGAGCGAGCGCGTGTCCGCAATGGCCTTGACGTAGCGAAAGTCGTCCCAGGAGAGCATCGATGGTGTTTGCGCTGCTGCAATCGGAATCGATCTGACCCGGAGAGTGTATTGCATTTTTCGGCCAACCGCTCTCGTTCCCGCGGCGCGCTCTTCCCCTCGCCCCGCGAAGCGGGGAGAGGGTGGCGAGACGCAAAGCGTCGAGCCGGGAGAGGGGCGCTTGAGAAGCCCTCTCCCGGCTTCGCGAACTGACGTTCGCTCAGCCACCCTCTCCCGCAAGCGGGAGAGGGGAAAGAGTACGCGGCTCGTGCGTCGCATCATCTCATGTCTCCTGAAGTCGGCCGCCCTCGATCCCGCGGCGCGATTTGCGTCCGGGTTTTGCCGGTAGGGCGCCGCTCCAAAAGTGAGGGCGGCGCGGGACGCCGGGGTCCATCGTGGACCCACGGACCCCGGCATCTCGCGACGCCGAGGCATCTGCAGTCCGATCTCCGCAAGTCCGCCATGTCTCCGGCGTCCCGCGCGCGGTGTTTGAAGCCTTATGCTGCGCGACCCCCGGTG
>VBAH01000102.1 GCA_005884685.1 Alphaproteobacteria bacterium | reverse complement strand
GCCACCCGGGCGAGCGCCTCGGGCGGCGAGGTCGCGCCGCTCAAGTTCTCGATCCGGCACGCCATCGCGCTCATTCTCGAAGAGCACAAGGACTGGTATCTGCTCGTGCAGCCGCATCGCCTGTGCCTCGCCTGAGGGCGCGATCGAGGCTGTCGCCATCTTGCGGCACGGTCCGCGACAGCCGCCGCGAACCCTGACGGCTGAGCGCGGTCATACTTTCCACTCCACCGGGGAGCAAATAAAATCATGCAGGAGGCGGGCCGATGACCCTGCGCGTTCTCGTGCTGAGCAATGTGCGAATCGTGCAAGAGGGGCTGCAGTGCGTGCTCGCGCAGCAGGCCGGAGTGGACGTCGTCAGCACCGTCGACATGGCGCACGCGGCGGACCGCTGCGCGCGGCTGCGCCCCGACGTGGTCCTGTTCGATGCCGCGCGGCTCGATGGCGCTGCGGTCGTGAAGGCTCTCGTTGCGTCGGCGCCGCAGCGCAAGGTGGTGGCGTTCGGCGTGAAGGAGTCCGAGAAGGAGATCCTGGCGTTGGCGGCGGCCGGAACGGCCGGCTACATCCGCGACAGCGCCGGGAGTGCCGATGTCGTCAGAGTGCTCGAGCACGTCAAGTGCGACGAGCTGCCCTGCTCACCCCGAGCCGCGGCGTTCCTTTATCGCCACGTGGCCCTGCTGTCGCAGGGTGACCGGCCGCCCTCGGCTTCCCGCCAGGTGTGCGCGATGCCGGTGTCGCGGCGCGAGCTGCAGATCGCGTACCTGCTCGATCGCGGCCTCTCAAACAAGGAGATCGGCCGCCAGTTGGGGATCGAACCGGCGACGGTCAAGAATCACGTGCACAACATGTGCGACAAGCTCAAGGTGCATCGGCGCGGTGAAGTGGCGGCGAGAATCCGTGCGCTGCTGCGCACCGGTGCCTCGTGGCCCGCTCGGGCGCCGGACACGAGTCCGGCGCTCCAAGCAAACTGAGACCCCCCTCAGAAGAACCCCGACGCCGGCGGCTGCAACCACGCCGGCCAACCCTGGATCGGTCCAGGCCAGTACTGGGGCATGGCGATCCGCTCTAGCCCGTCCGCCGCCGCGAGCCCCATGACGAGACCGTGACTGCCGGGGATGCGCGGCAGATACGGCACCCCCGCGCCACCGTGCTGCGGATGGGCGAAGCGCGCCACGGCGCTGGCGCGAATCAGCTCGAAGAGCGCGTGCACGCGCTGCTCTGAGCGCGCCCGCAGCGATCCATCCTGGAACGCCGGGTGGTGAGCAAGCACGAGCGCGCCGAGGCCCGTCACGTGGGCAGCAGCGGCCGAGGTGCGGTCCGCGGCAGCGTAACCGCCGCCGGGAACCGTGGACACGACGGCCACTCCCGGCGCCGAAACGGCTACCTGGGGGCCCGCGGCGCTGAAGCCCGCCGCGAAGACGTCGTCGCTGCCGATCAGGTGCGGCAGCACGCTGAGGATGTGAGAGCTGTCGGACGGGAATTCACGGAGCCTGCCGACCGCGGCAACCGCCATCGTTGCGGGCAGCATCGCTGGGAAAGCGACCGGTCCGCCGGTGTTTCCCGCGGCGGCGATGCACGCGATGCCTTTGAGCCGGGCTTCACGAAGCTTCTGCGCCACGAGCTCGGAGAAGCCGTCGCTCGCGACGCTGATATGAATGAGATCGAGCTCCCGCTCGATGCACTCGTGCAGCGCCGCCAGCAGATCGCTGATCCATCCGTGTGGCATGACCTTGAATACGTGCAGCTCCGCCCCCGGCGCACAACCGACGATGCCCTGCTCCGTGCTCGCTGCGTTGATGATGCCGGCGCAGTGCGTGCCGTGCGCCACGAGATCCTGGCTCCAGCTGGTATCGGTTCCACCGCTGGTGAAGTCCTTGCCGTGGGTGATGTGACGCAGCAGGGGGTGTGAGTTGTCGCAGCCCGAATCGATCACACCGATACGCACGCCGCTCCCGGTGAAGCGGCCCCCGGTCGGATCGAGGCCCATCAGACGCTGGCCCCAGCCGAGCAGTCGCGTGCCCGGAAAGTTCGGGTGAAGCTCCGACAGAGGCCGCAGCTTCACCGTATTCGTGCCGGAGCTGAGGCGCGGCGCGCTAAGCAGCCGATCCCAGTGATTGGCGGCGGCCCTGACGAACAGCGTCTGGATTGCCTCGATCGGCCCCCCGAAGAAAGTGATGCGCGCGGTCCCCGACTCGTCGGTGAGCGCCTGCACGGGGAATCCGCCTCCCTCGATCACCACCATGGCACGGGCGAGCGGCTGATCGCGCTCCCCGACCACGCGAACGGAAATTTCGTTGGCGATAGACCTGAGCGGCAGCAACGTCGCGATCGGCGTGGCCCGCGCCGCGACCGGTAAACAGTCCGTGCCCGCGAGCAGCCAGTCAGGCTCGATGATCAGGTGCGCAGGCGCCGCGGCCCGCAACCTCTGCGCCCTGGCCTCGTCGAACCGCGCCACCACGACCTCGTGAAAGCCGCCGCCGGTTGTGAAAGGCTGGGCGCCGCCGAGCCGGACGCGCTTGATGACTTCCACGTCCTCCATGCGGCCGAGGTATTCGACCACCTCGTCCATGGAGTGCTGGGGATAGGCGAGCGGTTGGGCGCCTGGAAAAGCGCGCGTGCCGATGATGTAACGCTCAGCTCGCCTGCCGGGAGCCGCGGCCGTCATTCCGCTGTCCACCGCGCCCGTCGCCTCCCGCGGCCCCGAGCGGCTGTGCGCCGATGTGCTGTGTGCCGATGTCGATGTCGTTCTGCCCGACCGTTCCTCCTTTTCCTGAGCCATCGAATTTCCCTCCGTTCTCGTTGGTTGGGTCACCTCGGTGGGCGGTGACTTGCGAGGTCATCGCGCCCACCGAGGCACGCCGTCTCGATTTGCGGCCGTGGCTACGCCTACTGAATGGTCTGCGGTCGAGTGGCTCCCCACGCCTGGGCTTGTTGCGGAGTGATTCCGAAGCTGCCCGGTGCGGTGCCGGCGAAGAATGGCGCACCCAGCCCGAAGGGCTGACCGGTACCGATGAACGGCTGAGGCGCGATGCCCTGCACGGCGAGCGGCTGAGCGAGCAGCTGGCAGGCGAGCTGATACAGGCTTATGCCGATCTGCTGGCTCGCGACGCCCTGGACGCAGATCTGCTGCGCCAGCTGCCCAAGCAGCAGGAGCATCTGTTGTGCCGGATGGGGCACTGCCTGGCCGGCAAAGGAGGCGAACGGACTCGAGACGAATGGACTCGAGGCGAACGGACTCGAGACGTACGGGCTCGAGATGTACGGGCTCGAGATGTACGGACTCGCGAAGATCGCATTCGGCAGTCCGCTGAAGGGCTGGAGCGGCTGAGTCACACCGACCGAGCTGGGCGGGTAAGTGAGCGACCCGTTGAATCCGTATGCGCCGGGCTGCCCGAACAGGGCTGGACTCACCGGCGACAACCCCGCTCCCGGAACTCCAGAGAACTGCGCGAACAGTCCTTGTGGGACATAAGGAGAATACTGTGAGTAGAAACTTGGCAGCATTGCGGACCCTCCTTGTGAATGACTTGACGAGCGAAGACTTCGACAGTGCCCGAAGTCCTCTCGACGATGCTGTCGCTTCCGACCGCTCGATGATCAACCAGACCGGTGCGGCGCGGAATAGTCCAAAGGTTCCAAACGGGGTTATAAGGATGGGCGAGGCGTCCACGAGACCGGAGGACTTGAAGCATGAGCAGGATTCTGGTCACCGGGGCTTCAGGCGGCATCGGGACTGCGATCTGCAGGGAGCTCTCCCGGCGCGGTGTCACGCTGGTGCTGCACTACCGCTCCAACCGGACCGCGGCCGAGGCCACGCGACAGGCTCTCGAGGGCGGCGGCCACAGCCTCATCCAGGCCGATCTCGCCGATCCGGAATCGATCGAGCGGCTCTGGCGCGAGGCCTCCGCGCCTCAGCCGATCGACACCGTGATCAACAACGCGGGCATCTATTCGCTTCACCCGCCGCTCGCGACCGACTACGCGGACTGGACCGCGGCGTGGCAGCGCATGCTCGCGACCAACCTCTCGGGTCCCGCACACCTTTCCTCTTGCG
>VBAH01000029.1 GCA_005884685.1 Alphaproteobacteria bacterium | reverse complement strand
ACAATTCAGCGGGTTTATGGGGGTCGCGTCCCAGCCGCGGCCGCGCGGCATTACTGTTTCTCGCACTTGCATTCTCATCGTCGACGGCGGCGGCGCAACGGACACCCCAACCAGTCTTCACAGAGCTCTTCTCGTACGCTCCGGCCGCGCCGTCGGAGTTGCTGGGGAAGTGGCGGATCTCTAGTCAGCTCGACAGCAAGCTGCAGCCGCTGCGCGTCGGCGTCGTCGAGGACCCCATCGGCGAGACGGTCGGCCGCATCACCGTGCAGGAGGGCGACGGGCTCGCTGGCGCGAACGAGGCGATGCTGCAGGCTAGACACTACATCTGCAACAGCGAGGGCTCGCGCGCGACGGCGGTGGAGGCGAAGCCTGGCGGCGTCGTGCCCAGCGAGCGGGCGGAGATCCAAGTGAGATCCGACCGCGCGACCGGCGCTGGCGAGCTGGTGAAATTCGGTGAACTCGTGTGGTACCGCTTCTCCTTCAAGATTGCTGGCGACTGGCCGCACGATGTTCCGGTCGCGGGACGCCAGCTCTGCCGCACCGTCATCCACCAAATCAAACAAGATTCCTTCAACGACGGGAAGTCATGCGACACCAGCCCCTTCTTCAAGATCGAGGCGCGGCCAGTCGGCGAGCACGTGAGCTTCTTCGCGCAGGTGGCCTCCGGTTCACCGTGCGCCTGGCCGCCGATGGTGATGCGCACCAAGATCTGCCGGCGCGAGCTGCCGCGGGAGATCTGGACCACGGTGCAAGTGCGCCTTAATCCCGCCTATGACTCCAGCGGGCGGGTCGACATTTGGCTCAACGGCACATTTTGCGGCACTTACCAAGGACCCATGGCCGATCGCGAATATGGCGCCCGCCGCAACGGAGTGCCCTTCATCAACGCACAGCCACGGTTCGGCATTTATCGTGACTGGCGCGCGGAGAGCCAGACGATCTATTTCAACAAGATCATTTTCTGGAACGCCGACCCGTCGGGACACCCAGACTGGGGGGTAACTCCGCCGCCGGGCTGAACCCGCGAGCGCCACTGCTCGATCGAATGATGGCTAACCCGTGCCTTCGATCGGTTCTTGGGTCGGCGAGAAGGTCAGCTTCGGGTCGGATTGGATGCCGCGGCTCCGAGCGGCCGCTTTCGGGTTGCAAGCGGTTAAACGTGCGGCAAGTTCACCCCGGCTGGATTTGCCCTCGAAGCGGACATTCTGATGAGGCTCAGGACCGGCTAGTAAAGATGACACGCGACGCTGTGCCCCGGGGCAACCTCCTTGCGCTCCGGCGCGTCGACGGCGCAGCGCGACATCGCTTTCGGGCAGCGCGGATGGAAGCGGCAGCCGGAGGGCGGCGACAAGGCGCTCGGCACCTCGCCCGAGATCGTCAGCTTTTCTCGCTTGTCGTCAGGGTGTGCCGGCAATGCCGCGGTGAACAGTGCCTGAGTGTAGGGGTGGAGCGGTTTCTCGCAGAGCTCCAGGGAATCGGCCATCTCGACAATTTGGCCAAGATACATGACCGCGATCCGGTGGCTGATATGGGCAACGGTCGCCAGATCATGGCCGATAAAGATGTAGCTGACCCCGAGCCGTGCCTGCAATTCCTCGAGTTGATTCATGATCTGGGCGCGAATCGACACGTCGAGCGCCGAGACCGGCTCGTCAAGAACAATGAGACGCGTGTTGGTGACGAGAGCGCGGGCGATCGCGATGCGCTGGCGCTGGCCGCCCGAGAACTCGTGCGGAAACAGCGCTGCCACTTCCGGCCGAAGCCCGACCAGGTCGAGCACCTCAGCGACGCGCTCCTGCTGCGCGGCGCGCGACAGGTCGGTGTGGATCTGCAAGGGCTCGGCGATGATCTCGCCGACCCGCATGCGCGGCGACAGCGAGCTGTAGGGATCCTGGAAGACGACCTGGACCTCGCGGCGGTAGCGCATCAGCTCGGGTCCGGCGAGGCCGGCTATGTCCTCGCCGTCGAAACGGATGGCGCCGCTGGTCGGGCCTTCCTGCAACAGGATCAGCTTCGAGGTCGTGGTCTTGCCGCAGCCCGATTCGCCGATCACCCCGAGGGTTTCGCCCGGATCGACCGCGAAATCGATGCCGTCGACCGCCTTGACCCAGCCAATCTGGCGGCGCGGGAACAGCGCGATCGTCACCGGAAAGTGCTTGGTGAGCCCTTCAACTTCCAACAGCGGCGGCGACATCGAGACCCTTTGCGGATTGGACCCGGATTTCACCGGGTTCCTCGATGCTGCAGCGCGGCATCGCCTCGGTACAGCGCGGGTGGAAGGCGCAGCCCGACGGCAGCGAGGCCAGATCGGGCGGCTGGCCAGGGATCGCGAACAGCTTCTCCTTGCTGCCGAGCTTCGGCATCGAGCCGAGCAGGCCCTTGGTGTAGGGGTGCTGCGGCGAATTGAAGAGGTCGCGCACCGCGCCGGCCTCGACGATCTTTCCGGCATACATGACCGCCAGCTTGTCGCACATGCGGGCGACGATGCCGAGATTGTGGGTGACGAAAATCACCGCGACGCCGGTCTCCTGCTGCAGCTCCTTCAAGAGGTCGAGATATTGCGCCTGGATCGTCACATCGAGATTGGTGGTCGGCTCGTCGGCGACGATCAGCCGGGGACCACCGGCCAAGGCGATCGCGCCGACAATGCGCTGGCGCATGCCGCCCGACATTTGGTGCGGATATTCGCGCATGCGCTGCGCCGGCGAGGGGATGCGCACCGCATCGAGCAATTGGCGGACGCGCTGCCGCAAGGAGCGCCCACGGATGCTCCGATGGTAATAGGCCGGCTCGGCGACCTGGGTATAGATACTGAACAGCGGGTTCAGCGAGACCATCGGATCCTGCAGGATCATCGCGATCTGCGCGCCGCGGACGCGGCGCATTTCGCTTTGGCTGAGCTGGGCGAGGTCCTTGCCGGCGAACTCGATACGGCCGCCGACGATCCGCGCGGCCGGCGGCAACAATCCGACGATCGAGAGGCAGGTGGTGGTCTTGCCGCAGCCGGATTCGCCGACGATGCCGAGCGTCTCGCCTTCGTTGAGCGTGAAGCTGACGTGGTCGACCGCCTTGATCACCCGCGCGCCGCCGAACGAGACGTAATGCGTCTCCAGATTGGTGACCTCTAACAGCGGCTGCATCTAATACAGCACCCGCGTCACAGATTGCGCAGCTGCGGGTCGAGGCGGATCCGCAGCCAGTCCCCGAGCAGCTGCGTCGCCAGCACGACCATCATGATGCAGAGCCCCGGCAGGACGGTCAGCCACCAAGCGCCTACCATCAGCATCGACCGGCCATCGGCCAGCATCGAGCCCCAGGCCGGTTCCGGCGGCGGCACCCCGACGCCAAGAAAGGACAGCGAGGCTTCGGCGATGATCACAACGCCGATTGTCAGGCTGGCGAGCACCATCGCGGAATTCAGCACATTCGGCAGGATGTGCCGGCGGATCACCCGGGTGCTCGATGCCCCGGCGATCTCGGCCAGCTTGACGAACTCCCGTTCGCGCAAGCTCAACACCTCGCCCCGGATGACACGGGCATAACGCGTCCAATAGACGAGCCCCAGGATGATGATGATGTTCCACATGCTGGGCCCGACCATCGTCGCAAGAAAAATCGCGAAGACGAGCGCGGGCAGGGCGAGCCATGCGTCGGTGAGCCGCATGATCACCAGGTCGGCCCAGCCGCCGAGATAACCGGCCAAAATGCCGAGAGCGGTGCCGATGCCGCCGGCGACGACGGTGCCCATGACGCCGACGATCAGCGATACCCGCGCCCCGAAGATCAGCCGGCTCAATACGTCGCGCCCCTGAAAATCGGTGCCGAGCAGGACGCGGATATCGCCGCCCTGCATCCAGGCCGGCGGGATGAAAATCTTCATGCCGGCGACCGGCTCAGTCGGATCGTAGGGTGCGATGTAGTCGGCGAAAACGGCAATCAGAACAAACGGCACGAGGATCGCCAGCGGCAGCAGCGGCAATCCGCGGAATTGACTGAGCCAGGCGATCGGGGGACGGCCGATTGCGGCGGCGGCCGCCGAGGTTTGCGGCGAGAGGCTTACCATCGCGGGTTACCTTGTCAGCCGAATGCGGGGATCGATGTAGGCATAAAGGATGTCGATCATCAGGTTGATCAGCACGATCATGATGCCGGCTTCCATCACGATCCCCTGCACGAGCGGGAAATCGCGCTGGAAAATTCCCTCATAGAGCAGCCGCCCGATCCCCGGCCAGGCGAAGATGACCTCGATGATCACCGCTGCGTTGATCATCACGACAAGGTT
>VBAH01000028.1 GCA_005884685.1 Alphaproteobacteria bacterium | reverse complement strand
AGCGGGCGCCCGTGTCGTGAGCGAGCCGCAGCGCGGTTATGGCCGCGCCTGCGCGGCGGGCGTGCGCGCGGTGCGCGCCGATGCCGACATCGTGTGCTTCCTCGACGGCGACGGCAGCGACGTTGCCACGCACTTCGCCGACGTGGTCGGGCCGGTCGCACGCGGCGAAGCCGATTTCGTCATGGGCTCGCGGCTGCGCGGCAAACGCGAGCCGGGGAGCATGACGCCGCAGCAATTCGTCGCCGGCCGTCTCGCCGGAGCGTTACTGCGCCTCACCTATGGCGTGCGCTTCACCGACATGTCGCCGTTTCGCGCCATGCGGGTCGCGCAGCTGCGCGGCCTCGGCATGAGCGAAGAGACCTACGGCTGGAATCTCGAGATGCAGATGCGCGCCGCTGCCGCGGGTCTGCGTATCCGCGAAGTCCCGGTCGATCACCGCTGCCGGCGCGGCGGGGTCTCCAAGGTCTCGGGCAATCTGGTGGCAGGTGTGAGCGCCGCATGGAAGATCGCCACGACGTTCGCGCGGCTTGCCGTCACGCTGCGCCGGCCGACCGCGTCTCCACCGCGCGAGCAACAAGCGGTCTAAATCCCGCTGAACCAGTTGAAGCCGCGATCTTCCCAATACCCGCCGCGGTACTCGTTCGTGACCTCGATCGCCGTGATCCACTTCGGGTTCTTGAACCCGAGCTTGGTCGCGGTACGCAGCCGCAGCGGAAATCCGAACGGATCGGTGATCGGCTCCCTGGCGTATTTCGTCGCGAGTATCGTCTGCGGATGCAGCGCGCTCGCCATGTCGATCGAGCCGTAATAGTCGTCGGCGCACTTGAACGACACGTATTTCGCCGTGAGGTCGGCGCCGACGCGCTGCAGGAACTGCTTCAGGTTCACGCCGGACCATTGGCCGATGTAATCCCAGCCCTCCACGCAGATGTGGCGCACGATCCATTCCTCCTCCGGCAGCGCGTAGATCTCCTGCGCGGTCCAGGGCTTCCTGTTCTCGATCTTGCCGGCAAGCTCGAGCTTCCATGACGCGGCGTCGACCGGCGCGATGTCCTCGATGTCGTAATAGGCATTGAAGCGCGGCGGCTTGACCACCATCGACTCAGGGAATGTCGGCGCCAAGTGATTTGGTCGGAACATCAGCTCCTGGACCTTGTCGTTGAACTGCGAGATGCGCTTGAGCACCGACTGGACCGCGTCGGTATGCGTCACGTTGCAGCCGGTCAGCATCGTGAGCGCGCCGAGGCTGACCGCGCCGCGCAACAGCCCGCGCCGGTTGATGTCCTCGACCAGCGCCTTGTGCTCCTTGAGCGCGCTCTGGTCGATGCCGCCCTCGGGCCGGAAGATCGATGGCGATGGCGTCTTGATCATCGCCCGCCTCCCTGGTGAGCGCCGTCGACGACCGGCCCGCCGGTGATCATCGCGCCGATCGTCTTCGGTACCAGCAGCGCGAGCGCGACATGCACGATGAGAAACCCGCAGATCAGCGCCATGCCGATGAAATGCACGAGCCGCGAGCCCTGGAAGCTGCCGAACAGCGTCGCGAGTTCGGAGAGCTGCACCGGCTTCCACACCGCGAAGCCGGAGAGCACCTGCACGACGATCACCACGATGATGCCGATGTAGAGCAGCTTCTGCGCCGCATTGTAGTGCGTGATGTCGTCATGCCCGAGCTTGAAGCGCAACGCGTCGCGCACCGTCGCGAGCACTTCGCTCGGCCACACCGGCAAGAGCTTGCGGCGGAACCGGCCGGTCGCGAGGCCGTAGATCAGGTAACATAGTCCGTTGATCATCAGGAGCCACATCGCGGCGAAGTGCCATTGCAGCGCGCCTTCGGCGCCGCCGCCGATGGTCATCCAGTGTGGGAAATGCAGCCAGCCGAAGATGACCTCGTCGTTGTAGATCTCCCAGCCGCTGGCGATCATCAGGATCATCGCCAGCGCGTTGATCCAGTGCATGATCCGCAAGCCGAGCGGATGCAGCCTTGCGGGATGACGATCAGTTGAGTTGATTGTTAGCTCGGCCATGAGGAAGGTCGCCCGCAACGTCTCGCCTTATACGACTGAACCGTTGTATCACAGGCAACACACGTGATCGTGTGGAAACGTCAGGAGCCGGACACGATGCTGCGCGCGCACTTCGTTCGGGGTTTCGGCGCCGCTCTGGTGCTCGGGTTTGCGGCGCCCATCAAGCTGGCGCTTGCGACCGCGCCGCAGGACTCGAGCGCCAAGCCGGAGAACCGGACTCTGACGCCGGAGCAGCGCATGAACCGGCGCTATCCGCAGCCGGTCAAGGTCGGTTTCCTGATCGGCCTGCCGGTGCTCGACGAACGCGATTCCACGTACGGCTACATTCGCGAACTCGTGCGCACGCCCGAAGGAAAGATCGTGCTGGTGGTGCCGTACCGTGCCTGGCTCGGCTGGGCGCCGACCGATTGGGGGCGCAAGCCAGTGGCGGTTCCGCTCGAGACGGTCGCGATCCTGGCGCGCCAGGTTGCGGCGCTCGATTTCACCGCGGACGACTTCGCCGCCGCGCCCGCCTACACGCCGAACGGCACGCCGCTCCCCGCCGACGAGACGATCAAGATCGCGGTGTATCGGCGGTGAAGGTGCTGCTCACCGGCGGCGCCGGCTTCATCGGCCAGCACGTCCTGCGCGAGTTGGCGGCGCGCGGCCACGAGGTGCGCGCCGTGGATTCATTGCGCACCGACGTGCACGCGTCTTCCGCCTGGACGCCGCCTGCCGGCGTCACGTTCGAGCGCGCCGACGTGCGCGACGGCACCGCGCTCGATCGGATGCTTGCCGGCGCCGAGGCGGTGCTGCATCTCGCCGCCAAGGTCGGGCTCGGCGTCGACGTGCAGGATCTGCCGGACTATGCCTCTTCCAACGACGGCGGAACGGCCGTGCTGCTTGCCGCCATGGCGCGGGCGGGCGTCAGGCGGCTCACGCTCGCAAGCTCGATGGTCGTCTATGGCGAAGGGCTCGGCCACTGCGCGGAACACGGTGCGATCACGCCGGCGCCGCGCACGCAAGCCGCGTTGTCCGCCGGGCGGTTCGAGCCGCCCTGCCCGCATTGCGGCGAGCCGCTCGCGCCCGCGCTGGTCAGCGAGGACACGCCGCTCGATCCGCGCAACGCCTATGCGAGCAGCAAGGTGGCGCAGGAATTCTACGCCGCCAACTGGGCGCGGCTCACCGGCGGCGCGGTCGCCGCGCTGCGCTATCATAATGTCTATGGCCCGGGCATGCCGCGCGACACGCCGTATGCCGGGGTGGCGGCGATCTTCACCTCGGCGCTCAAGCGCGGCGAGGCGCCGCAGGTCTTCGAGGACGGGCGCCAGCGGCGCGATTTCGTGCACGTGCGCGACGTCGCAGCCGCGACGGTAACGGCCTGCGAGCAGCATGGCGACGGCGTGCGCGCTTACAATGTGGGTTCGGGGACGCCGCGCACGGTCGGCGACATGGCGCGTGCGCTGGCCAGGGCGCTGAACGGCCGCGAGCCCGTCGTCACCGGCGGCTATCGGCTCGGCGATGTACGCCACATCACGGCGGACTCTTCGCGCCTGCGCGCGGAATTGGACTGGCGGCCGCAGGTCGAGTTCGCGGACGGGATGGCCGAGCTCGCCAGAATGTAGCCCGCTCGCCCGCGCGAAAGGTTGGCGGGCGCGAACCAGCGACACGCCGGTACGAAGCCGCACCGAATTTTCCCTTGGTGGCGCTCCGCCTCAGGCATAGCCTGTGGCTTATGATCTACCCGGCAGACCGGGGCCTGGGTTGGCCCCTTACACTTTGGCTGCTGTCGCTCGGCCTCGCCGTGTGGGCGCTCATTTCGATTCTCACGACTTAGTGTCCCGTCGCGTTTCTCCTCGACTCCACGGTACGCAAGCGTACCATAGCGCCATCACCGGCAGTTGCCGTAACCGAGGCGTCGGTGACTGAGAGACCGGTCGCGCTCCCGCCTTGAATGGGGGTGCGTCATGCGGACCCGCAATACCGGGCCGGATTGGATCTTTGTCGGCGGATTGGTGCTCGGGATCACGTCCCTTGCCATCATAGCGGTGCTGGCGGCCCAGCTCATCTTGCAGTAGCGCCGGGCTGCTCTCGTTGGCGTCGTTGTCCCGCAAGCCGCGCGACCGGCAGCGCGCCCTCGCCTAGCGGCGCTTGCGCGGCTTCGCCGCACGGGCAAGCTCGGCGTTGTGCTCGCCGATCCTGGGCAGTGGCATGCGCGGCTTCAAATGCCGGCCGTCGAGCAGGATCGGCAGCGGCGGCACCGGCAGCGTCGCGCCGTTCTCCATCGTCAGGTTCGCGAGCCCGCCGCTCGCCAGAAGATGCGGATCGTCGAACAGCTGCTCGGGTCTGACGATCGGCGCGTAGGGCAGCCCCTCGCGCTCGAACACCGCCTGCAGGTCCTTCGACGAATAGCGTTTGACGATCTCGCGCAGCGCCGGAAGCATCCAGGCGCGCGCCTCAACGCGCAGATTGTTGCTGGCAAGACGCGGGTCGTCGGCGAGGCCGCCGAGGTCGAAGGCGCGGCCGAACACCGCCCATTGGGTGTCGGTGACGACGCCGAGGAACACCTGCTCGCCGTCGGCGGTATCGAACAGGTCGAACACGCCCCAGGCGTTGATGCGGTCCGGCATCGGCGGCGAGGCGACGCCGGTGAGGCGGTATTGCAGCATGTGCTGGGCGGAGAGCAGCACGCAATTCTCGAACAGGCCGACCTGCACCTCTTGCCCGCGCCCGGTGCGGTCGCGCTCGGCGAGCGCCGCAAGCGCACCGATGACGCCGAACATGCCACCCATGATGTCGTTGACCGAGGAGCCCGCGCGCAACGGACGGCCGGGCGGCCCGGTCATGTAAGCGAGCCCCGCCATCATCTGCACGACCTCGTCGAGCGCGACCCGATGATCGTAGGGGCCGGGCAGGAAGCCCTTGTGCGACACATAGATCAGCCGCTTGTGCGTCTTCTTCAGCGACGCGTAATCGAAGCCGTATTTGGCAAGTGCGCCGGCGCGGAAGTTCTCGGATACGATGTCGGCCGAGGCGATCAGCTTTTCGATGCGCGCGCGGTCCTGCCGGTCGGACAGGTCGGCGGTGACGCTCTTCTTGTTGCGATTGAACAGCGCGAAGAAACCGGCGCCGGAGCCGATCAGGCGCCGCGTCTTGTCGCCGCCGGGCGGCTCGACCTTGATCACCTCGGCGCCGAGATCGCCCAGGATCATCCCGCAGGTCGGGCCCATCACCATGTGGGAGAACTCGACCACGCGGATGCCGTCGAGCGGGAGGCGGGGTGCGCCGCCGCGCCTTTTCGGCTCATTCGCGCGCGAGCGGGAATCCGGGGCCGGCTTTGCTCGATTTCTTGCAGGCCGTTTCGCGCTTGCGCGCGGACGAGCGGAGGAACGCGGTCGCTTTGCCATGAACGCTTATTCCTTCTTGGTTTTCTTCGCCGGGCGCTCGGGCTTGGTATTCAGGCTTGCGGGATCGAACCCGACATAGACCACATAGGCGTCGAAATCGGCGGGGCGCGGCGTCGGAAAGGTGAGGTCCTGCTCGACGTGCACGAACGGTACGCTGGTCTGCCCCGGCGGAATGGCGACCACGAGCTTGTAGAACTTGCTGACGATCGCCTTCGGGTTCGCGCCCTCCTGCACCACCGCCATGCGCAGCGGCACGTCGATCTGGCCCGGCCCGCCGGCGGGGCCGAGCAGCACGCGGCCCTCCACCCCGACCTTCATGGTCATCACGCCGCCGAGCGGCGCGCACTCGCGCGCGGTCTGCGCGATCGAGACCTGGTAGCGCGTCGTCATCGGGCCGGCGTCGGCGCCCGGCGCGGTGATCGAGAGCGTGGAGGCGCCCTGGCGCACGGTCACGCCGGGGCAGTCGACTTCGGCGGCGGTGTTCGCCGACTCATTGCCGTCGGAGGGGGTGGAGCTTTTGCCGAACAGCCAGTTGCCGAGCTTGTCGGTGATCGACTGCGCATCGGCCGGCAGGCGCGCGAACAGCAGGATGCTGATCGCGGCTACGCAGGCGGCAACTCTACCAGATCGTCCCATTCCTCACCTCGCGTGCGGCCGCGTTATGGCAGCCGAACCCCGGCGCCCCCAAGGTACGCGCATCACGGCCGGCCGCCGCTGACGCAGCCGAACAGCAGATGATCCTGCCACGAGCCGTTGATGCAGAGATATTCGCGCGCATAGCCTTCGCGCACGAAACCGGCCTTTTCGAGCAGGCGGATCGAGGCGGTGTTGGTCGGGATGCAGGCGGCTTCGAGCCGGTGCAGCCGCAGCGAGCCGAAGCCGAACGGCACCAGCGCCTGCACGGCGCCCGTCATCAGCCCGCGCCGCGCGAACGGCTCGCCGATCCAGTAGCCGAGGCTGCCCGCCTGCGCGACGCCGCGGCGCACATTGGCAAGCGTCAGCCCGCCGACCAGCGCATCGTCGTCCTTGCGGAACAGGAAGAACGCATAGGACGTGTCGCCGCGCTGGTCCTCGGCATAGCGGCGCAGCCGGCGGCGGAACGCGCCGCGGCTCAAGTCGTCCGCCGGCCAGGTCGGTTCCCATGGCGTGAGGAACGCGCGGCTCGTCCCGCGCAGCGAGGTCCACTCGCTGTAGTCCGACATCTGCGGCGCGCGCAGGTAGACGCCCTCGCCCTCGATGGTCGGCAGCGGCTCGGAAAAACTGACCGTGCGGAAGAAGGCCATGTGGGATTCGTGATTACGCGCGCCTTCCCAGACTTTCGGCAATCACCGCCGCCCTTTCAAGCCCGCGTCCGGGGCCGAGCACCGCGACCGCGGGCCGGCTGCGCGCGATCAGCGCGCGGCCCGCGCTGCGCGCGCTTTCAACTGTCACTGCCTCGACCTTGCCGACGATCTCCTCGAGCGGGATCGGACGGCCGTGGATCATCATCTGCCGTGCGAGCTGCTCGGCGCGCGCGCCGGAGCTTTCCAGCGCCATCAGGAGTCCGGCCTTCATCTGCGCCTTGGAACGGGCAATTTCGCGCTCGCTCAGCGTCTCGGCCGCGTTGGCGATCTCGTCGACCACCACGCGCATCAGCTCCGGCAGGTCGGTCGCATCCGTGCCGGCATAAACGCCGAGCATGCCGGTGTCCCTGTAAGCCGCATGGAATGCGTACACCGAGTAACACAGGCCGCGGATCTCACGCACCTCCTGGAACAGGCGCGACGACATTCCGCCGCCGAGCACGTTGGTGAACACCTGCAGGCTGTAGATCGAGGGATCGCGCTGCGGCACGCCTTCGAGCGCGAACGCCACATGCACCTGTTCGAGGTCGCGCGATTCGATGCGCGAGCCGCCGGAGAATTTTGCCGGCTCCGGCAACGGCCCTTCGGGACCGCCGAAGCCGCCGAAGCGCCGCTCCACTTCGCCGATCACCTCCGCATGATCGACCGCCCCAGCCGCCGCGATCACGATATTGGGGGCGCGATAGTTGCGCGCCAGATAGGCGCGCAGCTTGCGGGCATCGAACGAGCGCACCGTCTCGGGCATGCCGAGAATGGAGCGGCCGAGCGGCTGGTTCGGATACGTGACGCTCTGCAGATACTCGAAGATCAGATCGTCGGGCGTATCTTCGACCGCGCCGATCTCCTGCACGATGACGTTCTTCTCGCGCGCCAGCTCCTCCGGCTCGAACGTCGGGTTGGAGAGGATGTCGGACAGTACGTCGAGCGCCAGCGGCACGTCGGCGCGCAACACCCGGGAATAGTACGCGGTGCTCTCCACGCTGGTCGCCGCGTTGAGCTCCCCGCCGACCGCCTCGATTTCTTCGGCGATCTGGCGTGCGGTGCGGTTTGCCGAGCCCTTGAACGCCATGTGTTCGAGGAAATGCGAGATGCCATGCTCCTCCGGCCGCTCGTCGCGGCTGCCCGAGCCGACCCAGACGCCGAGCGAAGCGCTCTGCAAATGCGGCATCGCGTCGGTGACGACGGTCAGGCCTGACGGCAGCCGCGTGACGTTCATGCTCATGCCGCTGCTCCTTCGCGCGCGGCACGGCTTGCCGCCATGATGAATTTTTCGACCCCGCCCTGTTCGGCGGGCAACACGGTGACACGCTCGCGCCGCATGCCAAGATCGCCGAGCCAATCCGGAAGCGCGGGGCGCGTTGCACACGCGGCCTCCACCGCATCGGGAAATTTCGCCGGATGCGCGGTCGACAGCACCACCATCGGGACCGCGCGGTCGCGGTTTTCCTTCTCGGCCACCGCGACCGCCACCGCAGTGTGCGGGTCGAGCAGGTAACCGACCTCGCGCTGTACCGTACGGATCGTCGCGGCAGTCTCGTCCTCGTCGGCGCGCTCGGCGGTGAAGCGCGATCGGATCTCGCCGAGCGCGCCGGATGCAATGGTGAAGCGGCGCGATTGCGCGAGCGATCCCATCAGCGCACGCACCGGCGCCGGGTCGCGATCGTAGGCATCGAACAGAAGCCGCTCGAAATTCGACGAGACCTGGATATCCATCGACGGCGAGGCGGTCGCGGTGACCGCGCGCACTTCGTAGGTGCCGCTCTTGAGCGTACGCACGAGGATGTCGTTGACGTTGGTCGCCACCACGAGCCGCTCGACCGGCAGCCCCATGCGCATCGCCACATAGCCGGCGAACACGTCGCCGAAATTCCCGGTCGGCACCGTGAAGCCCACTTTGCGATGCGGCGCGCCGAGCGCGACGGCCGCGGTGAAGTAGTAGACGACTTGCGCGACGATGCGCGCCCAGTTGATCGAGTTGACGCCGGAAAGGCGCACACGATCGCGGAAGCCGTGATGATTGAACAGGCCCTTCACGATCGCCTGACAGTCGTCGAACGTGCCCTCGATCGCCAGCGCGTGCACGTTCGGTTCGGCCTGCGTCGTCATCATGCGGCGCTGCACCTCGGAGATGCGGCCGTGCGGATAGAGCGCGATCACGTCGACCTGATTGCTGCCGCGAAACGCCTCGACCGCGGCGCCGCCGGTGTCGCCCGATGTTGCGACCACGATGGTGGAGCGCTCGCCGCGCTGGATCAGCGCATGGTCCATCAGCCGCGCAAGGAACTGCATCGCGAGGTCCTTGAAGGCGAGCGTCGGACCGTGAAACAGTTCGAGCACGAAGGTGTCGGGCGAAAGCTGTGCCAGCGGCGCAACCGCGGGATGGCGGAACGTGCCATAGGCGTCGTAGGCCATGCGCGAGAGGTCGGCGTCCGCGATCGCGCCGCCGACGAACGGGCGCACCACCTCGCAGGCGACCTCCGCGTACGAGCGTCCAGCCAAGCCAGCGATCTTTTCCGCCGAAAAAGCCGGCCACGATTCGGGCACGTAAAGGCCGCCGTCGCGGGCGAGCCCGGCCAGCGTCACATCGATGAAGCCGAGCGCGGGGGCTTCGCCTCTGGTGGAAATGTAGCGCAACGACCGATCCCGATTTGTTGCGCCGACACTAGAGGCGTGCCGCCGGATACACAAGGAATCCCAATTGTGTGGGTCTGTCAGTGGCTTGGGCGCGTCTCGCGGCGCCGCGCGCGCACGAAGAACGCCGCCGAAACCAGGAACATCAAGGCGAGCCCATACCAGGTCACCGCATATTGCAGGTGATTGTTCGGCAGGCTCGGCTTGAGCGGGCCGGCCTTCGGCAGCCCGCCCGGGGCGGGCGGCGCTTCCTGGTCGATGTAGAACGGCGCGATATCGCCCCAGCCTTTCGCTGCCGCCATCGCGGCCGGATCGCGCACGAACCAGAGGCTCTTGTCGGGCTGGTCGTCCGGCGTGAAGTACCCGCGCGCCTCCGGCCAGCGCATCGCGCCGACAAGATCGATCACGCCGGATTGCCGGCCCTGGCTCCTCGTCGTCGGATCCTGCCTGCCCTCGGGCACGAAGCCGCGGTTGACCACCACGATGCTGCCGCCGATGAGGCGCGCGGGCGAGAGCACCCAGTAGCCGGGGCCGCTCACGTCGGGGCGCAGCGACGAGCCGGAGGAGTAGACCAGCGCCTCCTGATCGGGGAGAAACTCGGCGGGAAACGTCACGCGGCGGAATTCGTCGCTTGCCGCTTTGAGTTGCGGCCAGCGCTCGCGCGGCGGCAGATCGGCGGGCGCTGCCGCAAGCTTGCGGTCGAGTTCCGCGATCAGCGCTTCCTTCCATTCGCGCCGTTCGAGTTGCCAGCTGCCGAGCGCGACCAGCACCGCAATCGCGCCCAGCAGCAAGATTGCGGGAATCAAGAGTCCGCGCCGCCGCGGCGTCGGCTCAGCCGGCCCGGTCACTGGCCGGACCCACGCTCGAGCCTGCCTTCAGCCGCGGCATGATGATATTGCAGCACGATCAGCAGGCCCTTGATGATGCGCAGCGGCAGCAGCGTCACCACGAGGATCAACGGTCCCCACAACACGGCGTGCAGCCAGAACGGCGGCTGATAGACGACCTCGACGATCAGCGCGGCGCCGACCACGATGAAGCCGGAGATGAGAATCACGAAGATCGCCGGCCCGTCGCCGGAGTCGGCGAACGAATAATCGAGCCCGCATTGCGGGCATTGTTTGCGCAGATTGAGGAATCCGGAAAACAGGCTGCCCTTATGGCAGCGCGGACAACGCCCCGCGAGACCCGTGCCGATCGATTGCGCCAGGGATGGCTGGTCTGTCATGGCATGTCTCTAGCACTGGCTTGCACGCAGTTGAAACGACAAAGGGCGGCCGCGCGGCCGCCCTTTTTCGACGAACTCTAATCCCGCTCGTCCCCGCGAAAGCGGGGACCCAGTTCTTTCCTGTTTCTTGGCTCTGGATTCCCGCTTACGCGGGAATGAGCGGAGTATGTTCAGTGTCCGCCGGCTGCGGCCGCCGCATGATGCGCGGCGCCGCCCCACACGTAGATGCAGGCGAACAGGAACAGCCACACCACGTCGACGAAGTGCCAATACCACGCGGCAAACTCGAAACCGAGATGCTGCTTCGGCGTGAACTGCCCGAGATAGGCGCGGATCAGACACACGATCAGGAAGATCGAGCCGATGATCACGTGCGCGCCGTGGAAGCCGGTCGCCATGAAGAAGGTCGCGCCGTAGATGTGGCCCGAGAAATTGAACGCTGCGTGCATGTACTCGTAGGCCTGCACGCAGGTGAACGTGAGACCGAGCAGGATCGTGCAGATCAGCCCCCACTTGAGGCCCTGGCGATCGTTGTGCAGCAACGCGTGGTGCGCCCACGTCACCGTGGTGCCGGAGGTGAGCAGGATCAGCGTGTTGAGCAGCGGCAGATGCCACGGGTCGAACGTCTCGATTCCCTTCGGCGGCCATACGCCGCCGAGCAGTTCGGTGCGCACGAAGTGATGCGGGTCGGCCGGAAACAGCGCGGTCGAGAAGTAGGCCCAGAACCACGCGACGAAGAACATCACCTCGGAAGCGATGAACAGGATCATGCCGTAGCGATGCGAGATCTGCACCACGCGGGTGTGGTCGCCCTTGAATTCGGCCTCCTTCACGACGTCGCGCCACCACCCGATCATCGTGTAGAGGACGCCGAGCGCACCGGCGGCGAACACCAGCGGCGCCGCCGAATACATGTGGTGCATCCAGGAGATCAGCCCGACGGCGAGAAGGAGCGCCGCGACCGAACCGACGATCGGCCACGGGCTCGGATCCACGAGATGATAGTCGTGGTGCTTTGCGTGCGCGTCGGCCATCGTGTCTCTCTCCAGTCCCCGCGGGCCGTCAGCCCCTAAGTCTCAGTTCGTCGTCGAGTTCGATCCGCGATCCGCCACCGGCTTCGGTTGCGGGCGCACGGCGTAGAACGAATAGGACAGCGTGATCGTGTTCAGGTCGTCGAGCTCGGAATCCTTGGCCAGCGCCGGGTCGACGTAGAACACCACCGCCATCTCGCGCCGCTCGCCCGGACCGAGACGCTGCTCGGTGAAGCAGAAGCAGTTGATCTTCTGGAAATACGCGCCGGTCGTGCCGGGCGCGACATTGTAGGCCGCCTGACCGATCGTCTCGCGAGCCGCGAGGTTGGTCGCGAGGTAATTCACCGTGACGACTTCGCCGAGCTTCACGCGGATCGAATTCTGCTCCGGCTCGAACTTCCACGGCAGGCCGCCGCTGACGTTCCCGTCGAAGCGGACCGTGAGCGTGCGCGCATCCATGCCCGGCGGCGCCGCCTTGGCGACCTGCGGGCGGCCGCCGAAGCCGGTCGTGCGGCAGAACCAGTCGTAGAACGGCACCGAGGCGTAGGCGAGCCCGACCATGGCGGCGACGAACACGCCGCACGACGCCGCGACCACGATGTCGCGCCGGCCGGCATTGGTCCTTGTCCGTTCGGTCATGGCGTTCACAACGGCCGCACCAGCACCGCCGGCCCCTTGACCAGCGTCACCGCGTAAAACAACAGCACCAGCACGCCGAGCGAGAGCGCGATTGCGATCGAGCGCGCGCGGCGCCGGCGCTTCTGCTCCTCGGTGAGCACGATGCCGTCGTCGTCGCTCATGGTGCGAACCCAAGCCGCGCCAGCAGATTGTCGGCAAGCAGCGCGGCAAACAGCACGAAGACGTAGAGCAGCGAGAACGCGAACAGGCGTTTCGCAGCGGTTGCCGCCGCCGCGCCCGCGCGGTCGCGATAGACGCGCCAGGCCAGTCGAACGAACACGGCGCCGCAGGCGAGCGCGACCGCGCCATAGATCAAGCCGGCAAAGCCCGCGACGGCCGGCGCGAGGCCGACGGGGGCGAGGATGAGCGAATAGATCAGGATCTGCCTGCGCGTCGCGTCCGGCCCGGCGACCACCGGCAGCATCGGCACCTTGGCGCGGGCATAATCGTCGGACTTGAGCAGTCCGAGCGCCCAGAAGTGCGGCGGCGTCCAGAAGAAGATGATGAGGAACATCAGCACCGGCGCGAGCGTGATGTCGCCCGTCACCGCCGCCCAGCCGATCATCGGCGGAAATGCGCCCGCCGCGCCGCCGATCACGATGTTCTGCGGCGTCGAGCGCTTCAGCCACATCGTGTAGACGACCACGTAGAAGACGATCGTGAACGCGAGCAGCGCAGCGGCCAGCCAGTTCACCAGCAGCCCGAATACCGCGACCGAGAAGCAGGCGAGCATCACCCCGAAGGCAAGTGCCTCGCCCGGCTGCACGCGCCCAGCCGGAATCGGCCGGCGCGCGGTGCGCGTCATCACGGCATCGATGTCGGCGTCGTACCACATGTTGAGCGCGCCGGAGGCGCCCGCGCCGATCGCGATGCAGAGCAGCGCCGCAAAGCCGATCACCGGATGGATGTGTCCGGGCGCAACCAGCAGGCCGACCAGCGCGGTGAAGACGACGAGCGACATCACCCGCGGCTTCAACAGCGCGACATAGTCCTCCACGCCCGCAAGACTCGGCTGCGCGAGGTCGAGCGGCTTGGAAAGATCGGCGCCTTCGCTTGCGAGCGACATCGCTTAAGTGGTCATCCTCTGCTTACCGGATACGCGGCAGCGTGTTGAACTGATGGAACGGCGGCGGCGAGGACAGCGTCCACTCGAGCGTGGTCGCGCCCGGTCCCCATGGGTTGTTCGCGGCGCGCTCCTTGCGCAGATAGAAGGCGTCGAGCACGCCGTAGAGGAAGATCAGCGCGCCGAAGCCGGAGATGTAGGAGCCGACCGAGGAGATGTAGTTCCAGCCCGCGAACGCATCCGGATAGTCGACGTAGCGGCGCGGCATGCCGGCAAGGCCGAGGAAGTGCTGCGGGAAGAACACCAGGTTGACGCCGATGAACGTCACCCAGAAGTGCGCCTTGCCGATGGTCTCGTTGTACATGTAGCCGGTGATCTTCGGAAACCAGTAGTACCAGCCCGCGAAGATCGTGAACACGGCGCCGAGCGAAAGCACATAGTGGAAGTGCGCCACGACGTAATAGGTTTCCTGCAGTGCGCGGTCGATGCCGGCATTGGCCAGCACCACGCCGGTGACGCCGCCGATGGTGAACAGGAAGATGAAGCCGACCGCCCACAGCATCGGCGTGCGGAACTCGATCGAGCCGCCCCACATCGTGGCGATCCAGGAGAAGATCTTCACGCCGGTCGGCACCGCGATCACCATCGTGGCGGCGACGAAGTAGGCCTGCACGGCGGCCGACATGCCGACGGTGTACATGTGGTGCGCCCACACGATGAAGCCGATGCCGCCGATCGCGACCATCGCGTAGGCCATGCCGAGATAGCCGAACACCGGCTTGCGCGAGAAGGTCGAGATGATCTGGGAAACCATGCCGAAGCCGGGAAGGATCAGGATGTAGACCTCCGGGTGGCCGAAGAACCAGAACAGGTGCTGGAACAGCAGCGGATCGCCGCCGCCCTGCGCCGAGAAGAACGTGGTGCCGAAATTGCGGTCGGTCAGCAGCATGGTGATCGCGCCGGCGAGCACCGGCAGCGCCAGCAGCAGCAGGAATACCGTCACCAGGATCGACCACACGAACAGCGGCATCTTGTGCAGCGTCATGCCGGGCGCCCGCATGTTGAAGATCGTGGTGATGAAGTTGATCGCGCCGAGGATCGAGGAGGCGCCGGCGAGATGCAGCGACAGGATCGCGAAGTCGACCGCCGGGCCGGGATGTCCGGAGGTCGAGAGCGGCGCATAGATGGTCCAGCCCGCGCCGACGCCGGGCGCGCCCGGCTCGCCCTCGAAGAACATCGAGGACAGCAGCAGCATGAATGAGGCCGGCAGCAGCCAGAACGAGATGTTGTTCATGCGCGGGAACGCCATGTCGGGCGCTCCGATCATCAGCGGCACGATCCAGTTGCCGAACCCGCCGATCATCGCCGGCATCACCATGAAGAAGATCATGATCAGGCCGTGGGCGGTGGTGAACACGTTGTAGAGATGCGAGGCGTGCTCGCCGTGGAAAAAGTTCAGCCCGGGATGCATCAGCTCGATGCGCATCGCGATCGAGAGCGCGCCGCCGATCAGCCCGCCGACGATGGCGAACACCAGGTACATCGTGCCGATGTCCTTGTGATTGGTCGAATAGACGAAGCGGCGCCATCCGGTCGGCGTGTGATGCTCTTCATGCGCATGATGCTCATGGTGCGCGTCGTGAGCCTTTGCCGCAGAAGCCATGTCGTACCCTCGAATTTACCGTTGCCGCCCGCTCTCGGTCGTTTCGCTATTCCGTCTTCGGCGCGCCTGCCGCCGCGACGCTGGTCGCCGGCGCCGAGCCGTCCATCGCGAACTTCTTCTTCGCGTCCGCGAGCCACGCCGCGTAGGCCTGCTCGTTCACCACGCGCACCTCGATCGGCATGAAGGCGTGATCCTTGCCGCACAGCTCCGAGCACTGCCCGTAGAACACGCCCTCGCGCGTCGCCTTGAACCAGGTCTCGTTCAGCCGCCCCGGGATCGCGTCGATCTTGATGCCGAAGGAAGGCACCGCGAAGGCGTGGATCACGTCCGAGCCGACCACCTGCACGCGCACGACCTTGTTCACCGGCACGACGATCGGATTGTCGACGCCGAGCAGGCGCGGCGGCGGCGGGCTGACCTTCGCGCGCTCTTCATCCTGCAGCATGATCGAGGTGAACTCGATCTTGTCGTCCGGATAGGTGTAGGTCCAGTTCCACTGGTTGCCGGTCGCCTTGATGGTCAGGTCCGACGGCGGAATGTTCAACTGCACGAACAGGATGCGGAACGACGGCACCGCGATCACCACCAGCACGACCACCGGGATCACGGTCCAGAGCACTTCGAGCAGCGTGTTGTGGGTGGTGCGCGACGGTGCCGGATTGGCGCGCGCGTTGAACTTCACGATCACGATGAGCAGCAGCGCGAGCACGAAGACCGTGATGGCGATGATGATGTAGAGCACGAAATCATGAAACCAGACGATGTCGTCCATCGTCGGCGCGGCCGACTCCTGGAAGCCCATCTGCCAGGGACTGGGCTGGCCGAGCACGGCGAATGCCGTGCCTCCCATGGCGAGAACGCCCGCGAAAACAAGGGCCGCCGCCCCCGACCGGATCAATCGCATGAGCACCAGCATTGGCGTGTTCGCTCCTTCCGCTCGGCCCGTACCACCATGCAAGCCGAAAATCTGTGCCGCGAGGCGTGCTCGCGCATGGCACGGCATCGTTTGCCGGCAAAGCTCCGGGCGCTCGGGGACAGCGCCGCGAACGGAGCTTTGCGGCCTCTCAAACCACAATTCAGCCCCACTCGCAATGCGCCTCTGCGGGATCGCGCGCGCGACCGGACGGGACGAGGAAAGCGCAGATTTCGCGGGCCTTTTCGCCCGCTCGCGCAGGCTGCCCCGTTCTTGACACGGTTGATGCAACATGTACGCAGACGGGCGCAGGATACCGCGGGGGAGCGGCGATTCGGCGACAGCGCGGGGACTTCACGCGCGGCCAGCCTTCAAGGGACCTCACCATGGGAGCGACGACCCGGGCACGGCTGATTGCAAGCGCCGCAGTGGCACTTGCGACTTGCGCGCTGGCCGCCGGGCCGGTAGCGGCGCAGGGTACCGTGAAGTCGGTGCACGGCGACTGGCAGGTTCGCTGCGACACGCCGCCGGGCGCGCAGGGCGAGCAGTGCGCGCTGATCCAGAGCGTGACCGCCGAGGACCGCCCGAATGTCGGCCTGACCGTGATCGTGCTCAAGACCGCCGATCAGAAAAGCCGGCTGATGCGCGTGCTCGCGCCGCTCGGCGTGCTGCTGCCGTCGGGCTTGGGCTTGAAGATCGACAAGACCGATGTCGGACGCGCCGGGTTCGTGCGCTGCCTGCCGAATGGCTGCGTCGCCGAGGTGGTGATGGACGACAACCTGGTGAAGCAGCTGCGCACCGGCACGTCCGCCACGTTCATCATCTTCCAGACGCCGGAAGAGGGCATCGGCATCCCGATGGGCCTGAAAGGCTTCGGCGAGGGTTACGACAAGCTGCCGTGAGGCGCGCCGCTCAGCCGGCCTCAGGGCAGCGACAAGCCTCGGCTTTCGGCGGCGGGCCGCCAACTGGCGACATCACCCAGCATGGTATCGGCCGCCTCACGCGCCCGCGCGCGCAGCACGATGAGATCGGGCGCGTCGCTCTCGACGTCCTTCAATACTTTGCTGAGAGCCTGATGAGTTCGCTCGGAACGATGTGCGATGCCTTCGAAGTCGCCAATGAGCCGAATGCCGTACAGCGCAGTCGCAATCGCCGGAAGTCCGGCACTGATCGCAGCGACGCTGTGCTTCACGAGTTCGTCCGTATCATGCGATAGCGAACTGCCGGCGAGTCCCAAGTAGGCTTCGAAAAGAAGATAGAGCAACGCGACGCCGAGGGTCGTGAAGAAGAAGCATTCGCCCGCCAGCTCGAGCCGATAATGGAGGCGATGCATCCGAGGCACGGTCACCCTCTTGTGGTAGTTGCACTGATGCTGCAGCAGCTCGGTCAGCGATCCTTTCGCTTTCGTCCATTCGTCGCCCATCAAGGAGCCGGACCTCAGTCCCAGCTGGCGGACGAGCGCGCGTACATACCAACCGATCCAGGAGGGCTCCTCGCCTGGAAATGAAACGGGCCGCGTGCCCAAGGCCCACAGCGGAAGAGCGACGCGCAGTCGCTCCGCCACCTCGCGAGGCTGTACCCAGCGGCGGTGCCAATCGCGTCGATGTCCGACCATGGTGTTGAACAGCACGGCGCAAATGCACATCACTTCGGCAGTCACGAAGAACCATTTCGGCGGCGTGAGAAGCGACAGTGCAGCGAGCACCACGGCGATCGCGGCAAACATGAAATTCATGACGAACGCACCACGGAATGTCTGGGCACAACGCACGGCGAGCGCGTCAGACCAACCGTAGGCCTCTGCCACCACTGCGACTTGTTCGATCCTCGCCGAGGAAGGTGCGGACGCCGCAAAGACGGCTGCGAGTGCGTCCGGGTCCGGCGCAGCACGATCCGTGCGGTGGAAAGAGCGTACCCCAGCCGCCTGGAGCAGGAGCGGATACTCAATCCGCACCGGCGTGCGGTCGCGCTTCTCATGCAGAAACCGCGCGAGATTTTGCTTTTCGGCGGCGGCCGCCGGAGGGCGCACGAGCGAGTCCACGACGTTCTCGATGTCAGCCAAGGGTTTCGAGGGCAGTTCCTTGATCGCTTCGAGCGCGAGGGAGGCAGGCGCAAGCCCCTGCCAGATGATTTTTGGAGCGTGCGTTCCGTTCGCATCGACAAGCACGATCGGGAGCCCGGTGCGGATCGCGGTTTGGATCATTTCCGTGGTGCCGCCGCGCCCGGCCGAAGCCCCGCCGTCCCAGACGACCAGCACGATGTCGGATTGACCGAGGACCGTCAGTCCGCCGGTTTCATAGGCCCGGCTCTCGGCGCTCCGCTCGCCCGGCAGCTCCAGGACGGACCGGGCCCGGCCCAGCAAGTGATAAAATTCGTCGCGGGATGGTCCTGCCGGAAAGTCCTGGGCATAGACGTCGCGCGCGAAAGGCAGCGGCACGTCAAGGAAAAAACCTTTTTCCAGAGAGGCGAGCGCACCGAGGCGATCTGAGCCTTCGGCCAGCGCGCTCACCATTGAAAGCAATGGCTGCTCCGCGGTGAACACCGATGAGTATTTGCTGTGCGCAGCCCGCACCGCCTTCGTGACGGCGGTAAAGAAATGATCGATGTCTCTTGCAACCGCCGCCCGTCCGCTCGCGGGCAGCCGGTTCGGCCGGTGCCCGATGATCCCGACGGCGAGTGCCAGCCGCGGCTTCGGAGGATGATGGCTTTCTGTCGCGATGGCCGACATTGGTGCGCCCCCGGCCAAGTCTGCATGGGTGACGCCGGGGCCGCAACGCCCGAATTTTTCTCAGCCTGCCCGAAGCAATCTTCCGGCTGCGCCTATATATGGATGGATCATCTGATCCGCGAACGAGGCGCCGCATGCCCGATACCACGCTTAGCCTGATTGCCCGTACCGGCCTCGACCAGAGCCGCGCCGAGACGCTGCTCAGGCGCGGCCTCGAAGGCGCCGACGACGGCGAGCTGTTCCTCGAATACCGCCAGGCCGAGGCGCTGGTGTTCGACAACGGGCGGCTGAAGCAGGCGACGTACGATACCGCGCAAGGGTTCGGGCTGCGCGCCGTGAAGGGCGAGGCGGTCGGCTACGCGCACGCCTCGGACGTCTCGGAGGGGGCGATTTCTCGCGCCGTCGAGGCGGTGCGGGCGGTCCAGGGCGGTTACTCGGGCAGCTATTCGCAGGCGCCGGCGCGTACCAACGTGCGGCTCTACGGCGACGAAAATCCGCTTGGGAGCCCGTCGTTCGAGACCAAGGTGAAACTGCTCGAAGAGATCGACGCGTTTGCGCGCGCCAAAGACCCGCGGGTGCGCCAGGTGTCCGTATCGTTTGGCGCGAGCTGGCAGGTGGTCGAGATCCTGCGCGCCGATGGCGCGACCTATCGCGACATCCGCCCGCTCGTGCGCGTCAACGTCTCGGTCGTGGCCGGCGAAGGCGACCGGCAGGAGTCCGGCAGTCACGGCTACGGCGGGCGCGAGGGCTATCAGCGTTTCATCGAAGCTTGCGCCTGGAAAGGCGCGGTCGAGGATGCGGTGCGTCAGGCGCTGGTCAATCTCGAAGCCGTGCCGGCACCGGCCGGCGAGTTCGATGTCGTGCTCGGCGCCGGCTGGCCCGGCGTGATGCTGCACGAGGCGGTGGGGCACGGGCTCGAGGGCGACTTCAATCGCAAGAAGACGTCGGCGTTCGCCGGGCTGATGGGCCAGCAGGTCGCCGCCAAGGGCGTGACCGTCGTCGACGACGGCACCCTGGCCGACCGGCGGGGTTCGCTCACCATCGACGATGAAGGCACGCCGACCGGCCGCACGGTGCTGATCGAGGACGGCATTCTGGTCGGCTACATGCAGGACCGCCAGAACGCGCGCCTGATGGGCATGAAGCCGACCGGCAACGGCCGGCGCGAGTCCTACGGCCACGTGCCGATGCCGCGCATGACCAACACCTACATGCTCGCCGGCAACCGCGACCCGCAGGAAATCATCGCCTCGGTGAAGAACGGCATCTACGCGGTGTCATTCGGCGGCGGTCAGGTCGATATCACGTCGGGCAAGTACGTGTTCCAATGCACCGAGGCCTACCGGCTGGAGAACGGCAAGGTCGGCGCGCCGATCAAGGGCGCGATGCTGATCGGCAACGGGCCGAGCGACCTGCATCGCGTCTCGATGATCGGCAACGATCTGGAGCTCGACACCGGCATCGGCACCTGCGGCAAGAACGGCCAGGGCGTGCCGGTCGGCGTCGGCCAGCCGACCTTGCGCATGGACCGGATCACGGTCGGCGGGACGGGCGGCTGATGGCGCAGCTGAGCTGCGCGCGCTATCCTCGTGGAGAGGCGGTGATTTGCCATGAATGAGCGGGTGACCATAGAACTTGATTCCGAAACGCTTGCCCGCGCACGTGCGGCGGGAGTGGATTTGTCCGACACGTTGACGCAAGCTTTGCGTCGTGTGCTGCCCTTGGCAACTGATGAAGAGCGCAAGCGAGCGGCAGATCAATTTTACCGCGATAACAGGGAAGCAATCGATTACTCCAACGAATACATCGAAAAGCATGGCCTTTGGTCCGATGGCCTGCGGATGTTTTGATTGCCGCGCCAGTTTGACATAACTGCCAATCCGAACGCTCGAACGCGCCGAGATTTTCCATTCCTGATTATTCTTCAAAGTGATCGGGCTGCGTCGTTCAGCACTGTCATTGCAGCACCACTTGTGCCAGTCGGCGCAACTTTCGAACGATCGCGTTTACAGCCGGTCGTCGATGTCGCCGGGAGCCGATATTTCATTTTCATCGAGCGCCTGGCGGCGATTCCAATTTCGAGCCTGGGAGAGGTCGTTACGACGGCCGCTGAGAGCCGCTACGAGATCACTGCCGCGCTCGACATGCTGTTCACCGGCATCTGAGGCCGGCGCATTTCTCGCGCCGCTACCGCACCACCCCCGACACGCAGCACGGCTTGTGGCGCGGCCGGGTCAGCTTCTCCTTGAGGAAACAGCGCGCGGACGCGCCGAGATAGCCGGGCCGGACATAGGTCCAGGCGCGGCAGCGCTGCTCGGCCTCGCAGGCCTGTCCGCACACCGCACCGGTCGCGTCGGTCTGCACGTCCATGCTCTTGAAATCGCCGCCGGTGCGGTCGATCGAGAACTCGTTCGGTCCGCTCTTGCGCTCCAGGACGCCCGCGCCCTTCACTCCGGACACGCAGCAGGAATCCTCCACGCGCGTCGTCACCTGGTTCTTGAGCCAGCACATCGCCCCCGGCGCCGCGGTGCGCGGGTAGGAGAAGCTCCAGGCGCGGCAACGCCCTTCCCGCTCGCAGCGCGCGGCGCACGCCGCCGGATCGGCCGAGCGCACCGGAAAACTCGAATAATCCCCGCCCGGCCGGTCGAAGCCGGTCTGCGCCCGCGCGGGCGCGACCGCGAACAGGCATGCGGCGAGGCAAAAGGTCAGTGCGCGCAGACTCATGCTCCGCCGCCGTGTGGCCGATCCGAATCCCTCGCCCCGCGCCATGTTAATGAACCGCATGGGCGGACGCGAGTGGCGTTCAGGCGCGCCGGTGCTTCGCCGCGCAGGCAGACAACTGCGCCAGCGCCGGATCGATCCCGGCAAGCGGAAAGCGCCGCACCCCCTTGCCGGTATGCACGCGCAATGTTTTGCCGGCGCGCAGGGCCTTGTCCCAGCCGAGGTTGGCGATCGAAGTCGACGCGACCGTGGCTGATGCCGCGGTGAAAGCCGTGATGATCACCGGATTGTCGTCGATCTGCATGCGCACCGCGAGCTTCTGACCGAACAGCTTGGCCCACGTCATGTCGATCTTCCGGTTGCGCAAGCCCATCCGGAAATCGCCGGACTGTGTCATCGCAAACATCAGGTCCCAGTTGTTGAGGTCGGGCGCCCACATGTTGCATTGAACGAACTTGGTGCCCTCGAACACGGCCCCGCCGCGCCAGTTGCCGGAGGTGAAATTGTCGGCGGCGTGCGCCGGCACGATCGCCGTCATCGCGGTTGCGATCAGTGTCGCGGCCGCCAAAATCGCGCGCATCACGCCCTCCCCACTCCCGAGCTCCCTGCAATCTGGCACGCGCACAAATTGCCGACAAGCTTTCTGCCACTCGTGGCGGAAGCGGCTTTCGTGTAGCAAGACAACGACTTGAGGGACCGCCCCATGAATGCGCATTCCGCCGAAGCCGGCCTGCTCGCCCTGCCGCTGGTGCTGCTCGCCGCAGCCGTCATCAGCGTCCCGATCGCGCGCTTTCTCAAGCTCTCGGCGATCGTCGCCTACCTGGTGGCGGGCGTGGTGATCGGCCCCTATGGGCTGGGCCTGATCACGCGGCCGGAAACCATCCTCACGGTGGCCGAGCTCGGCGTCGTGATGCTGCTGTTCCTGATCGGGCTCGAGCTCGAGCTGTCGCGCCTGCTCGCGATGCGGCGCGACATCTTCGGCCTCGGCGTCGCGCAGCTCGTGATCACCGCCGGCGCGATTGCGGCTCTCGCCATCGCGACCGGCCTGTTCAACTGGCGCGCCGCGCTCCTCGCAGGGCTCGCGCTCGCGCTCTCGGCCACCTCGATCGCGCTGCGCATTCTGGAGGATCGCGGCGCGCTGCAGACGACCTACGGCCAGCGCGCGTTCGCGATCCTGCTGTTCCAGGACATGTCGGTCGTGCCCCTGCTCGCGCTGGTGCCGCTGCTGGCCGCGCCCGGGCAGGCGACCGAGCAGCTCAGCCTCGCCGAAACCGCGAACAGCGTGGTGCTGATCGGCGGCGCGATCGCGGCGCTGGTCATCGCCGGGCGCTATCTCATCAATCCGTTCTTCCGCCTGCTCGCCTCGACCGATGCGCGCGAGGTGATGACCGCCGCCGCGCTGCTGATCGTGCTCGGCGCCGCGCTGCTGATGCAGGTCGTCGGCATGTCGATGGCGCTCGGCGCGTTCATCGCCGGCGTGCTGCTCGCGGAATCGACTTACCGGCACGAGCTCGAAGCCGACATCGAGCCGTTCCGCGGATTGCTGCTCGCGCTGTTCTTCATGGGCGTCGGCATGACCATCGACATGAAGATCGTGTGGGCGAACCTCTGGCTGGTCGTCGCCGCCGCGATCGTCATCACGCTGCTCAAGGCCGGCATCGTGTGGGTGTTGTTCCGCATCACCTGCGAAGGACGCGGCGACGCGCTGCGCGCGGGCGCGGTGCTCACCGGCGCCGGCGAGTTCGCCTTCGTGCTGCTGCCGCTGGGAACGGCGCTCGGGATTCTCGCCCCCACCCAGGGCAGTCTGCTCTCCGCCATTGCGGCGATCACCCTGCTGCTCGGCCCGCCCTTCGCCGAAGCCACCGAGCAGATGCTGCGGCGCTTTGCGCGCCGCCCCGAGCCCGACGCCGAGGACTTCGCAGACGCGGGCGGCTCGGTGCTGGTGATCGGCTTCGGCCGCTTCGGGCAGATCGTGTCGCAGTACCTGCTTGCCGCGGAGGTGGACGTGACGGCGATCGACGTCGACCCGGAGATGATCCAGGTCGCGGCCCGCTTCGGCTTCAAGGTCTATTACGGTGACGGCACGCGGCTCGACGTGCTGCGCGCCGCCGGCCTCGACAAGGCGCGGCTAATCGCGATCTGCATCGACGGCCAGGACGACACCAACCGCATCGTCGACCTCACCAAAGCGGAGTTTCCCGGAACGAAGATCTTCGCGCGCTCCTACGACCGCGGCCACACGCTGCAGCTGCTCGCGCGCGACGTCGACTACGAGCTGCGCGAGACGTTCGAGTCCGCGATGAAGTTCGGGCGCAGGACGCTGGAGGCGATCGGGCTCGATGCCGGCCGCGCCGAGATTGTGCAGGACTTCATCCGCACCCGCGACCGCGACCGCATCGCGGTGCAGCAGGCCGAGGGCATCTACGCCGGCATCGACATGCTGCGCCAGCGCCCGAAGATGGCGCCGTTCAGCGCGCCGCAACGCACCGGCCGCGCGCTCAACGAGGAGGCGGAGGAGATCATCGAGGAGAAGGAGGAGGTTTCAGGCCCGTAGCCCGGATTGAGCGTTAGCGAAATCCGGGGCAGAGGCGCAACGATCACCCCGGCTGTCGCTGCGCTCAGCCGGGCTACAATGCACCCCGCTGCGCCCGCTCCACCGCCGCCAGCATGATCGCCGTCAGTGCGGCGTCGTAACCCGCGTTCCATCTCCTGCCCCTGCCGGGCTCGCGCGTCTCGCGCACCAGGTCGACGATCGCCTGGCGCTCGTCCATGCGCGCCAGATGCGCGACTGCCGAGAGGAATTGATAGATCGGCGCGAATGAGAAAGCGGGCGCGCTCCTCGTCCCAGCGCGGGTAGATCATGTCTTCGATCGTTCATGGCAGCCGAAGGTTGCTTCGGCTTCTACCATACGGATTATTTCCGTATCTTGTAAAGATGCTTGATTGCGTCGCGCGCGTCGAAGCCGAGCGCGTCGGCCCACTCCATCAATTCGACCACCTCGACCAGCTTCTGGCCGGTCTCGACGTAACTGACGTAATCCTGGCGGCGCTTGAGGCGCTTGGCGAGATCGACCTGCCGCAGTCCGCTCTTGTCGCGCTTCTCGGCCAGAAACGCCCGCAAGGCCTCGTGCCGCGCCGAATCGAATGTGCGAGCCATCCGATTCGACTAAACGGAACTTTTCCGTACTTAAAAAATCCGTACGGCGTGAAAGGCAACTTGCGCCGAGCAATGTGGGCGTATTGAGCCGCGCAAGCACTTCCGATTGACTCTCCTGCGTCCAAGACGTGGATGGCCGGGACAAGCCCGGCCATGACGAAATGGCATGCGGAGCTAACGAGATGCCCGACTCGCAAGCACAGCCCATCACCATCGACGTGGACGCCCACACCCGCGTCTCCGCCCTGCTCCAGGTCCCGCCGCGCGCCACGGCCTGCTTCGTGTTCGCGCATGGCGCCGGCGCCGGCATGGCGCATCCGTTCATGGCGGCAGCCGCACAGGGCTTGGCCGAGCGCGGCATCGCGAGCCTGCGCTACCAGTTCCCCTACATGGAGAAAGGCGGGAAGCGGGTCGACCCGCCCAAGGTCGCGCATGCGGCGGTGCGCGCCGCGGTCGTGCAGGCGCGCCGGCAGTTGCCCGGCGTGCCGCTGATCGCGGGCGGCAAATCGTTCGGCGGGCGGATGACCTCGCAGGCGCAGGCGCAAGCGCCGCTCGACGGCGTCGCCGGTCTCGCGTTCCTCGGCTTCCCGCTGCACCCGCCCGGGCAGCCCTCGCGCGAGCGCGCCGAGCATTTGTCTCACGTGACCATCCCGATGCTGTTTCTGCAGGGCGCGCGCGACGAGTTCGCCGCATTCGGCGAGCTCGAGCCGGTGGTGAAGGCGCTCGGCCGCCGCGCGACGCTGAAACTATTCGAAGACGCCGATCATTCCTTCCACGTGCCGGCGCGCACCGGCCGCAAGGATGCCGACGTGCGCGCCGAGATGCTCGATGCGATGGCCGAATGGATCGCGCGGGTCGTCGCAAAATAACGCACTGACCCCCGGCCATTCCGCTTGGGTCACGCGCCGCCGCGTCGGCCCTGCTTGCCGCAGATCACGTCAATTGCCGCGTTGACGAGCGCGTTGAGCTCCTTGCGCGGGAGGCCCGCGCGCGCGCGGATCGCGAGCGTGTGCAGGGTCGCGGTCGCGAGATAACCGAGCGCCGCAGGATCGGCGTCGCGCGCAAGCTCGCCGCGCGCTCTCGCCTTCTCGATCTGGTGCGTCAGGAAGCTGTCGGTCGTGCGCATGCTGTCGGCGAGAAAAGCGCGCACGCCGTCGTCGACCGCCGCAACGGTCGCGGCGGTACCGATCGAGTAGCAGCCGCGCGGGCCGTCGGCGAGATAGAGCTCGAGCGCCTTGTCGTAGAAGCGCTTGAGCAACACGCGCAGCGGCGGATCGTCGGCGAGCGCGGCGCGCGCGAGCACGCGCGATTCATCGCGATAGTGTTCGAGCGTCTTGAGATAGAGATCGCGCTTGTCGCCGAACGCCGCATAGAGGCTCGGCCGGTTCATGCCGGTCGCCGCGGAGAGATCGTCGAGCGAGGTGCCGGCGTAGCCCGCCTTCCAGAACACCTCCGCGGCGCGCGCAAGCGCGGCCTGCGGGTCATAGCCGCGCGGGCGCCCCCGGCGCTTCGGTTCGGTTTCCTTCGCTCCTTTTTGTACCATTTCGCAAATAATCCTTGACGCCTGTAATTTAATGCGGGACAGTACAAAAATCAAACGAGGGAGACCCGCATGGACCTCTATTTCTCGCCGCTCGCCTGTTCGTTGGCCACCCGCATTGCGCTCTACGAGGCCGGCGCCGATGCCGGCTTCATCGAGGTCGATCCGAAGACCAAGCGAATCGTGGAGGACGGCTCGGACTATCTGAAAGTCTATCCGCTCGGGATGGTGCCGGCGATCCGCCTGGACGACGGCGCGCTGCTCACCGAGAACGCCGCGATCCTGCAATACGTCGCCGACCGCTTCCCCGCGGCCGATCTGGCGCCGCGCTCCGGCATCGAGCGGACGCGGCTGCAGCAGTGGCTGTGCTTCATCGGCACCGAGCTGCACAAGGGCCTGTTCGTGCCGCTGTTCGACAAAAAGGCCCCCGAGGGCACGGCGGCGAACACACTGGCGAAGGGCGAAACGCGGCTCGCCTATCTGAACGACTATCTCACCGGCCGCGACTTCCTGCTCGACCGCTTCAGCGTCGCGGACGCGTATCTCTACACGGTGCTGAACTGGAGCATGGCGACGCCGGTGAAGTTCGACCGGTACCCTGCGATCCAGGCTTACTACACGCGGCTGCAGACGCGGCCGAGCATCGCCAAGGCCTTCGGCGAGGAGCTGGCGCTCTACAAGGCCGAGCTCGCGCGCCACAAGGCGGCGGCGTAGCCCGTCCTCCGTCATGCCCGGCCTTGTGCCGGGCATCCACGTCTTTCTTGTCGTGCTTGCCCAAGACGTGGATGGCCGGGTCAAGCCCGGCCATGACGAGTGGTGAGGTCCCGATCCGCCGTCAACGCGATGCGCAGCGGCTCCGGGAGCGGCCGCGCCCGTCCACCCGAGACGAACGCAACGCGCACATGCGCCTCGACGAGCAGCTCCGCGCCGCGGCGGCATTGCTGCAGCAGGATGAGTGACGCGCCCCGCACCTCCTCCGGGGTGGTCACGATCTCGAGCACGTCATCCATTTTCGCGGGCTTGAGCCAGTCGATGGTCATCGAGCGCACCACGAAGAAGAATCCCGGCGCATGCGCCTCGGCCGCCTCGAACATCGCGCGATGGTCGGCGCCGACCAAGCGCAGATAGTTGGTGCGCCCGCGCTCCATGAAGCGCAAGTAGCTCGCGTGATAGACGATGCCGGAAAAATCCGTGTCCTCGTAGTAGACGCGCACCGCCAATGTGTGGCGGCCGTTGACGATCTCGCCGTCGAGCGCAGCAGACATGCGAATGGGCTCGCTCATGCGTCCTCACTCGATGCGGCGTCGCCCGCGGCTTTTTCAGCCTCCCGGTTGCGTAGCATGGTGCGGACCGCCATCCAGATGTCCGCCATGATCACACCCGGGATCGTCCTGCTGTCGTGGCGCACCTGGTGGTGCAGCGGTCGCGTGCCGGTCCCAAGCAGCGCGGCGCGCGCCCCGGCATTCTGTGTGAACTTCGCGCGGCAGGCGCGCTTCATCAATTGCCAATGACCATGGCTGCCGACCGGAATTTCGACGTCGCCGTAGACGATGTGGCTGCCATACGGCATGGCTTCGGATTCCTGCTTGGCACGCGCGCCGTCGAACGCCGCGATGTGCGCGCGCTCGGCAGGCGGGAAGCGCAGGCTCTGCCAGAAACTTTCGACCGATGCGTAGCGCGCGCCATCCAGTTCGAACGGCGTCGCGGCGAAATTTGCGATCAGGGCGATCTGCGGATCACGGCTGCCGCTCCACACATTGATTGGCTCGCGGCACGCCTCCGCGCGGGGGCCGAGCGCGCTCAACATCGCGCCCGGCCCGCTATTGTCCGCGAGCGCGAAGGCGAAGTCCGCGCGGGCGCCCTTCCATCGTGCGAGCGCGGCGCGCTCGTCGTCGGTTTCCGGGATGAGCACGAGACCATCCGGCTTGAGCAGGGTCTTCATGGCGATGGAATTGAGCGCAGATTCGGGGCCGAAATGCTGCAGCGACTCATGAAACTTCGTCATCGGTGCCAAACAGGCCGAACTGCCCCGGATCGCGCGCCGGCCCGGCCAGGCTGCATGAACACCGCAGTACCGCGCTTGCGCACCAGCAGCACGCGCGCGGCTGCGTGGCGAATCAGCGCCGCGACGACTTCGATTGTCGGCGCGGTCATGCGCTGCCTCCAACTGTCACCACTACAATTTCGGGCGTCACCCCAGCACAATGCTGCAGCCCAATCCGCCGGAAACGATCATGTCGCACTGCTCGCGTACGTGACCGTAAGCGAACCGGTTGCCATAGCGCGACGGGACCACAGGAGACCAGCCAAACAAGCGAACTTGTCCTCCGTGCGTGTGGCCGCTCAGTACCAGCGAAACACGTTCGGGCACGCGGGGCAGAACATCCGGCTCATGCGCCAGCAAGATCACAGCCTCTTCGTCCGGGACATTTGCGAGTGTCCCCATCAAGTTGTCGACGCCGACGCGCCGCTGCGGGAAACGCCGTCGCGTCGGCCAGAAGGCGAGTTGGTCGCCGAGGCCGGCTAGCCAGAATGGCTTGCCTTCCTTGCTCAGACGAACTGCCTCATTTTCGTAAACTGGAATCCCGACGCGATCGAGCGCGCCGCGGCCGTATGGCGGACCAATGCCCGTCTCCTGTACGGCTTTGTCATCCCACCAATCATGATTGCCCAAGATGGCATGCACGCCGAGCGGCGCCTTCAATCCAGCCAGCGCCGCCGACCACTCGTTCGAGGAAACCGGGCTGTGAACGAACTTGTGTCCCGCAGAATAATCGCCAAGCAACAAGATGAGATCCGTGCCCAAACCATTCGTCGTCTCCACGATCGAACGGACTCGGGACACTGTCATCCATGGGTTACACGCGTGGATGTCGGCCACCACGGCAATTTTCAGTTCAAGACCGTCAGGCCAAAGCTTCGGCTTCACCTGATATCGCGTGATGTTCGGTTGCCGGAAGTTCTCGAATCCAAATCCGTATGCTGCAATTCCGAGGCTGGAGATTGCCGCCGCCCGGACAAATCGGAAAAAGCCGCGCCGGGAGATCAATGCTTATCCCTCGTCGTCTTGCCCGAACAGCCCGAACTGCCCCGGATCGCGCGCCGGCTCGGCGAGGCCCAGATGGCGGAACGCGTGTCCGGTCAGCAGGCGGCCGCGCGGGGTGCGCTGCAGAAAGCCCTGCTGGATCAGAAACGGCTCGATGATCTCCTCCAGAGCGTCGCGCGGCTCGGACAGCGCCGCCGCGATGGTGTCGATCCCGACCGGGCCGCCGCCGTAGTTGAGCGCGACCGTCGTGAGATAGCGCCGGTCCATCGCGTCGAGGCCGGCGGCATCGACTTCGAGCGCGAGCAGCGCCTGGTCGGCCGCCTTGCGGTCGATCGCGGTCGTACCCGCCACATGCGCGAAGTCGCGCACGCGCTTGAGCAAGCGCCCCGCAATGCGCGGCGTGCCGCGCGCGCGCCGCGCGATCTCGTCTGCGCCGTCCGCCGTGACCGCGATGCCGAGCACGCGCGCGCCGCGATTGACGATGAGCTCCAGTTCCGCGCGGGTGTAGAAATTGAGCCGCACCGGAATGCCGAAGCGGTCGCGCAACGGCGTGGTGAGCAGGCCGGCGCGCGTGGTCGCGCCGATCAGCGTGAAGCGGGCGAGATCGATCTTCACCGAGCGCGCCGCCGGGCCCTCGCCGATGATCAGGTCGAGCTGGAAATCCTCCATCGCGGGATAGAGGATTTCCTCCACCGCCGGATTGAGCCGGTGGATCTCGTCGATGAACAGAACGTCGCGGTCTTCCAGGTTGGTGAGCAGCGCCGCGAGGTCGCCGGCCTTCGCGATCACCGGGCCCGACGTGGCGCGGAAGTTCACGCCGAGTTCGCGCGCGACGATCTGCGCGAGCGTGGTCTTGCCCAAGCCCGGGGGACCTACGAACAGCACATGGTCGAGCGCTTCCTTGCGCCCGCGCGCAGCCTCGATGAACACCGCGAGATTGGAGCGTGCCTGGGCCTGCCCGATGAACTCGGAGAGCCGCTGCGGGCGCAGCGAGGCATCCGCGTCTTCGTCGCGGCGCTCGGGGGTGACGAGGCGGCGGGGCGCGGTCGTCACGTCATGCCCCGCCGGTACTTGTTCGGCAGCAGCCCGCCGATGGTCGCGACGGCCGCGCCGCCGTTGCCGGGCACGATGACCCGCGCCTTGGCGTCGTAGTCGTGGATCAATTCACGGCAGGTACCGCACGGCGACACCACCGCGATCTCCCGGTTCGCTTCGTCCGGCTTGGGGTGACGCACCGCCACGATCGTCTCGATCCCGTTGTCGCCCCGCTCGGTGAGCGCGCGCCCGATCGCGACCGCTTCGGCGCAGACCGCGCCGCGTCCCACATAGGCGTCGAGATTGACACCGGTGAAAATGCGGCCGTCGCGCGTGCGGATCGCTGCGCCGACCTCCTGCCAGTCGTTGCGATAGCGCTCCTTGATCGCCTGCGTGGCGGCGGCCACCAGTTCCCGGTCCTTGTCGCTCAGCGAGTCACTCATCTTGCTATTTCGCCAATTCCTTCAGTCCGAGGCGGATGAGCTGCGCGGTCTCGGCGCCCTCCCCCGCTCCGCGGCTCGCCGCCGCGATCGCGGCGGCGGCCTGCGGCTGACCATAGCCGAGATTGATCAGCGCCGAGACCGCGTCGGCGACCGGCTGCGGCGCGCGCCTCTCATCCACATCGCCCGCGAGCCGAACCACCGCGGGATCGATCTCGGCATATTTCGGCGCCTTGTCCTTGAGCTCGGTGACCACGCGTTCGGCGACCTTCGGGCCGACACCGGGCGAGCGCGCCACCATCGCCTTGTCGCGCAGCGCGATCGCGCTGGCGAGATCGGCCGGGCGCAGCGTGGAAAGTATCGCGAGCGCGACCTTGGTGCCGACGCCCTGCACGGTCTGCAAAAGGCGGAACCACTCGCGCTCGATGTCGCTGGTAAAGCCGAACAGGCGGATCTGGTCCTCGCGCACATGCGTCTCGATCGCGAGCGACACCGGCTCGCCCTGCGCCGGCAGCGCCTGCAACGTGCGCGCCGAGCAGTGCACCACGTAGCCGACCCCATTCACGTCGACGATGATGTGGTCCTCGCCGTAACAGTCGATGATGCCCTTGAGCTTGCCGATCATGCGGAAGGTCTCTCCCGCTGGTCATTCCGGGGCCGACCCCGGCCTTGAGCCGGGGGAGGAGCCCGGAATCCATAACCACCGGCGGTTCTTGATTCGCACGTATCGTGGATATGGATCCCGGGCTCGGCCTGCGGCCGCCCGGGGATGACGGATGAAAATAACGCGATCATCGCATCGCCACCTTGAGCAACGCGCTGGCGCGATGGTGCGCATGCGTGACCGCGATCGCAAGCGCGTCGGCGGCATCCTCGGATTGCGGATCGGCCTTGGGCAGCAGCACGCCGACCATCATGCGGATCTGAGCCTTCTCGGCGTGGCCGGCGCCGACGATGGTTTTCTTCACCAGGTTCGGGGCATATTCCGCCACAAGGACACCGGCCTTCGCCGGCACCAGCAGCGCGATGCCGCGCGCCTGTCCGAGCTTCAAGGTCGCGGTCGCGTCGCGGTTGACGAACGTCGCCTCCACGGCGGCCTCGTCCGGGCGGAACTGGGCGACGATGCGCGCGAGCCCGTCGTGGATCGTGACCAGCCGCTCGGCGAGCCCTGCCCTGTCGTTGGTCTCGACCGAGCCGCACGCCAGGTAAATCAGCCGGTTGCCCTCGCAGCCGATCAGCCCCCAGCCGGTGCGGCGGAGGCCGGGGTCGATGCCGAGGATGCGAATCGCCTGTACCATCGTGTCCAATAGATAGCACCTCGCGCGCCCCTCACGCGCCTGATAGACACCGGTTTCCCGCCGGAAATGACCGTGATCGAGCTCCCCAATTCGGCAAGTTTTGCCGCCGTCATGGCGGACCCGCGCTTCGCGCTCGCGCTCGGCATTTCGATCCTGTCGGGTGCGGTACGCGGCTTCTCGGGGTTCGGCTCGGCGCTGGTCTACGTGCCGCTGATGAGCGCGCTCTACGGACCGAAGATCGGCGCGGCGAGCTTCCTGCTCACGGATTTCGTCACCGGCATCGTGTTCTCGATCGGCGTGTGGCGGCAGGCCGTCTGGCGCGAGATTTTTCCGCTTGCCCTTTCCGCAGCGGTCGCGGCGCAATTCGGCGCGCTGATCCTGCAATACGCCGAGCCCGCGCACCTGCGCTGGGCGATGGCCGCGCTGGTGCTGGTCATCGTCGTCGTGCTCTCGACCGGCTGGCGCTATCACGGCAAGCCGATGCTGATCGTGACCGTCCTGGTGGGGATCGCGGCGGGCCTGATGGGCGGCGCGGTGCAGATCTTCGGCCCGCCGGTGGTGCTGTTCTGGCTGTCCTCGATGGCGGCCGCCGCGGTGGTGCGCGCGAACTTCGTGGTGTTCTTCGCCATCATGGCGGCGGCGCTGGTCGTCACGTATCTGTGGGCCGGCCTGCTGACGCCAGAAGTGATGGCCCTCGCGGCTTTCGTCGCGCCGCTGCACATCCTGGCGATGTTCGCCGGCGCGCAAGTATTCCACTTTGCGTCCGAACAAACGTATCGCCGCACCGCTTATGTGATCATCGCGCTTGCGGCACTCGCCAGCATGCCGCTGTGGGACGGGTGGGTGCGGTGATCCCTCATCCTGAGGAGCGTCCGCAGGACGCGCTGCGCGCCTCCTCAGGATGAGGGTCTGCGTCACGCGCTCAGCTTCTGCACCAGCGCATCGGAAATCTCGAAGTTCGCGAACACGCTCTGCACGTCGTCGTTGTCGTTGAGCGCGTCGATCAGCTTGAGCACCTTCTCGCCCTGCTCGTCGTCGACCGGCACGGTGTTCTGCGGCTTCCAGACGAGCGCGGCCTTGCGCGGCTCGCCGAATTTCGCCTCCAGCGCCTTGGCCACATCGCGCAACGACTCAGCCGTCGTGTAGACCTCGTGTCCGTTATCGCCCGACACGACATCCTCGGCGCCGGCCTCGATCGCGGCTTCGAGCATGGCGTCGGCGTCAGCCACCTTGGCGTCGAACTCCACCACGCCGACATGGTCGAACATGAACGACACCGCGCCGGTCTCGGCGAGGTTGCCGCCCGACTTGGTGAAGCTTGCGCGCACCTCGCCGGCCGAGCGGTTGCGGTTGTCGGTCAACACCTCGACGATCACCGCGACGCCGCCCGGCCCGTAACCCTCGTAGCGGATTTCCTCGTAGCTCTCCGCATCGCCGCCGAGCGCCTTCTTGATCGCGCGCGCGATATTGTCGTTCGGCATGCTCTCGGCGCGCGCCGCCAGCACCGCTGCGCGCAGGCGCGGGTTCATTGCGGGATCGGGCAGGCCCATCTTGGCGGCGACCGTGATTTCGCGCGCGAGCTTGCCGAACAGCTTGGACTTGATGGCGTCCTGCCGCCCCTTGCGGTGCATGATGTTCTTGAATTGGGAATGGCCGGCCAAAGGCGCCTCCGCAGTACGTCGATTTAGAAAATGCGGCGCGGTTTATAGGTCCGCCCGCCGCGGAAATCCACTCACCTCATCCTGATCAGGGTGAGGAATCAGTCCCAAAAAGCTGGCCGCGCCTCAGCGAGCTGCCCGCCCAAGCGCACCGGCGCGATGCGCGTCGCAAGCCCCGTCGCATCATCGGTCTCGACCGCAACCGCGCACAAGGTCGCGGGGCCGTTGGCGGGCTCGAACTTGCCCGAGGGGATGCGGCGGGTGAAGCGGTGCAGCGGCTCGGCCTTGCTCATGCCGATGACGGAGTCGTAGTCGCCGGTCATGCCCACGTCAGAGACGAACGCGGTGCCACCGGCCAGCACGCGATGATCGGCGGTCGGCGCATGCGTATGCGTGCCGACCACGAGGCTCGCGCGGCCGTCGCAGAAATGGCCCATCGCCTGCTTCTCGCTCGTCGCCTCGCAATGGATGTCGAGCACGATCGCGTCGGCCGCACTCTTGAGCGGGCAGGCGGAAAGCTCGCGATCGATCGCGGCGAAGGGGTCGTCGAGCGGGTCCATGAAGACACGGCCCATCAGGTTGATCACCAGCACGCGGCCGCCGTTCCTTGCCTCGACCAGCACCATGCCGCGGCCCGGCGTACCGGGCGGATAATTGTGCGGTCGGATCAGGCGCGGCGCGCGCTCGATGAACACCAGCGCCTCGCGCTGGTCCCATGAATGATTGCCGCCGCTGATCACGTCGGCGCCGGCATCGATCAGCTCGGTGTAGATCGGCTCGGTGATGCCGAAGCCGCCGGCCGCATTCTCGCCGTTGACGATGACGCAATCGAGCTTCCAGTCGCGCTTCAGGCCGGGCAGCCGCTCGGTCACGGCGGCGCGTCCCGCGCGCCCCACCACATCGCCGACAAACAGAAGACGCATTCAGGCTCCGCGCAGGTCGATGACCTCGCGCTCCGTTAGCACGAGATCGAGGCGCGCGTCGCGCGGCGTGACCGGGACCTCTCCGATTTCCTGGGCGGCGAACGCAATGCCGACGGCAATGGCGGGCTTCATCGCACGCAGCTTCCCGATCGTCATGTCGTAGTAGCCGGCACCGTAGCCGATGCGATGACCGGCGCGGTCGAAGGCGAGCAGCGGCACCAGCAGGATGTCGGGCGCGACCTCGGGTGCGTCCGCGTTCGGCTCGCGGATGCCCCATTGCCCGGAGGCAAGTGCATCGCCGATCGCAAACGCGCGCATGATCAGCGGCTTGCCGCGCCCCGCAATGGCGGGCAGCGCGAGCTGCGCGCCGGCCTCCGTCAGCCGGCGCATCAGCGGCAGGGGATTGATCTCGGTCTTGAGCGGCATGAAGCCGGAGACGACCGTGCCCGGACTGATCGCAAGCGGAAACGCGCGCGCCGCGATCGTCTCCGCCGCGCTGGCGCGCTCGGCCGCGGGCAGCGCGTCGCGGCGCATCAGCGCATCCTTGCGGATGACCGATTTCAGTTCGGAGATGGCGTCGGACATTTCGCTCCGCGCATTGTCATGCCCGCGAAGGCGGGCATCCAGTAAACACCGGGAAGCGGTGCTCACGCCGTCTGCCATAACATCTTCGGAGATGACTGGGTCATCCGCTTTCGCGGATGACGACGGGGAGAGAAGTGCGGAGCCGCATGAGCCGTCGGATTGCGACCCCGGGAACCTACAGAAGTAGGTGGGCGCCATATGTCCGGACCCACGGGTCCGGTCAGGGACAGCTCCCTTCAGGATCGTAAGGCCCCGGGAGTATTATTCCGACGCACTCCGCAGCCGCGCCCGTCCAATGTAGTGGGTCGTGCGGCAAGTTACCACCCACTGGTCATTCCGGGGCCGAGCGCAGCGAGGAGCCCGGAATCCATAACCACAGCCCTCACGATTCAGAACCGATTGTGGTTATGGGTTCCCGGGCTCGCCGCGGAGCCTGTCATCGGGCCGCGCTTTGCGCGGACCCGTTGGCGGCGCCCCGGAACGACATCATCCGATCCCGACACTCTCGCCGCGATTCTGGTTCAGGCTGCGCGTCACGTGCTCGATGCGCTCCGAGGCGGAATTGAGCGCGGCCGCGACTGCGGCCTGCGTCGCCTGCGCGCGTTCGCTCGAGGCGACGCGCGCGTCCTGCAGCGCGGTCAGCTCCTCTTCGAGACGCCGGATGCGTCGTGCGGCTTCGCTCAGCTCGTCGCCGAGCGTGAGCGACGCCATCACGATCAACCGCATGTCGCCGATCGCGCCGAAACTCCCCTTCAGCTGCTCGATACGCTGATCGAGATCCTTCGCGAGCCGCATCAGATGGTCTTCCTGCCCGTCCTCGCAGGCCATGCGGTACTGGCGGCCATGGATCGTGACATTTACGTGGCTCATGGCTGCGTCTCGATCACCGTGCGGATGCTCTCGATCGCGACATCGAGGCGCTGCGCCATCGCGCGGTTGGTTGCCTCCAGCTTGCGTGAGCGCGCGGTCGCGGCATCGAGGTCGGAGGCAAGCTTGGAGCGGTCGCTGCCGAGCGCATGCACCTGGGCGGCGAGCGCGTTCTCGCCCTTGTCGGTATCGCGGCGCCGCTCGAGCGCGGCATCGAGCGCGTCGAGTGCCGCTGCCAGCCGCCGGGTCGCGGCTTCGATCGCGCTCGCGTCCGTCATCGCCTCCCCATCGCGCGGGCCGGCCGCCGCAGCGGCACGCGCGCCCTGAAATCCTTGGAGCGCCAAGGATTTGCGTCAGAAACTTACGTTGCGCCCCACCGTGGCGTCAACGCTCGCGGATCATGCGGGCAAAACAATGTCGTGGATTTGTCGCGTATGGGGCGCGGCGACAGCGCTGCCCCGTGGCGCCAAATCGCGCGGGATGAGCACACGCGCCACCTGTCGGAAAGCCGGCGGCGGCTTGAACGCCGCCGCCCGGCTGCGATCGGGGCGGCTACGGGTAGGTCGGCCGCGCTCCAACCGTTGTCACGCGCCCGAACCGCAGTGGCGGCGCGAACTCGCTGTCGCGATGTTTGCCGCCGATCCCGGCCGCGAACCAGGCCGCCGCCGCCGCCGCCGCCAACGCAGCCGCCGTGGCAAAGCCGAGGATCACCGCGCTGCGCCGCGCCTGCGCCGCCGCCTCGCGTGAGGCGGCCAGCACCTGGATCACCCGGCGCTCGGCGTCGGCCGGCACCAGGCCGGTCGTCGCGGCGACCACGCGGTTGAGGTGGGTGCGATCCTCGCTCGGAATCTCCTGCCGCCCGACGCCCTTCAGCAGCAGGCGGCTGGCTTCGGCGCGCAACTCGGCCGGAACCGGCTCGACGCGGCGCTCCGACCTGAACAGGCGATCGAGCTCATAGGCGAGGAAGCCCGGCGCGCCCGCGCTCTCGCGCGGCGAGGCGGTTGCGTTGTTGGCCGCGCTGTAGGCGGCTGCGGTTGCCCACAGCAGCGCGACGCTGAGGACCACACCGAGCGCCCACACCAGCAGGCCATGCGCGCCGTCGCGGAATTCCACTTCGTCGCTTGCCGCGCGCCAGCTCGAGCGCACCCGGCCCGCCAGATAGCCGCCGAGCGCGTAGCTGCCGGCTGTCACGACGATAATCCACAGGCCGGACAGCAGCGCGAGCCAGACCGATGTATCGCGCCAGGTCGGCGACGGTGACGCGATCATCAGGCCGATCGCCGACGCAAAGGCCATCAAGACGGACCAGATCGCTGCGGCGACGATCGCGCCGGCGATGACCGGACCCCAGTGAATGTAGGACAGGGGACCGCCCGGCGTCGGGACCGGCCCCGCTCCGGCGGGATAGGCTTGGACGTCAGACATGGCGGGCGCTCCTCAGCGCAGGCCGAGGAACGACAGAATCGCCAGAACGACGACGATCAGGCCGACAAGATAGATGATGCCATTCATGGGACTCTCCTCCGGCCGGCAAGGCCGCCGGCATTGATCGATGCCCAAAGAAACAGGGGGGTCCCGGAAAAGTTCCCGCGCGCGGCCGATGAGCAGGCCCAGCGGCTTCTCAGTCATCCACCGGAGTCTGCGGGCTCGCATTGGACTCATGCGGTTCAGGTGCTATCCACGCCCGGAATTCGAGGGCAAACGATGACCCCACCCGCTTCCTCGGCCGCCGTCGCGCACCGTGAGGACGACATGCCGCTTTCCCGCGCCGAGCATGACCGCATGGCGAACGCCATCCGCGCGCTCGCGATGGATGCGGTCGAGCAGGCGAAGTCCGGTCATCCCGGCCTGCCGATGGGCGCGGCCGATGTCGCCACCGTGCTGTTCACCCGGTTCCTCAAGTTCGATCCCGCCGATCCGACGTGGCCCGACCGCGACCGCTTCGTGCTTTCGGCCGGTCACGGCTCGATGCTGATCTACGCGCTGCTCTATCTGCTCGGCTACGAGGCGATGACGATCGAGCAGATCAAGCGTTTCCGCCAGCTTGGATCGGCGACGCCGGGGCATCCGGAGAATTTCGAGACGCCGGGCGTCGAGACCACGACGGGGCCGCTCGGACAGGGACTGGGCAATGCGGTCGGCATGGCGATCGCCGAGCGCCATCTTGCAGCCGAGTTCGGCGGCGTTGTCGATCACCACACCTACGCGCTCGCCTCCGACGGCGACCTGATGGAGGGCGTCTCGCAGGAAGCGATCGCGCTCGCCGGCCACCTGAAGCTCAACAGGCTGATCGTGCTGTTCGACGACAACGGCATCTCGATCGACGGCCCGCTGGCGCTTGCCGACTCGGTCGACCAGGTGAAGCGCTTCGAGGCGGCCGGCTGGAATGCAAGCCGCATCGACGGCCACGATCCGCAAGCGATTGCGACCGCAATCGCAGATGCGAAAAATTCCGATCGTCCCACGATGATCGCCTGCAAGACCGTCATCGGGTTCGGCGCACCGACCAAGGCGGGCACCGCGGGTTCGCACGGCTCGCCGCTCGGCGCCGAGGAGATCAAGGGCGCGCGCGAGAAGCTCGGCTGGAATTATCCGCCGTTCGAGATTCCCGCCGATGTTCTCGGCTGGTGGCGCGCAGCCGGTGCGCGCGGGAAGTCCGCGCACAAGGCGTGGGACGAGCGGCTCGCCGGCTTGCCGATCGAGCAGCGCGGCGAGTTCGCGCGCCGCATCAATGGCGACCTGCCGCTCGGTTTGAGCGAAGCGGTGCGCAGCTACAAGCAGAAGCTCGCGGCCGAGCCGAAGGAGATCGCAACGCGCATTGCGTCGCAAAACGCGCTCGACGTGTTGACCGCCGCAGTTCCCGAAATGATCGGCGGCTCGGCCGACCTCACCGGCTCGAACAATACCCGGCCGAAGGCCATGACGGTGCTCTCGGCCGCCGATTACGCCGGCCGCTTCATCCATTACGGGGTGCGCGAGCACGGCATGGCGGCCGCGATGAACGGCCTCGCGCTGCATGGCGGCATCATCCCGTACTCGGGAACGTTCCTCGTCTTCTCCGATTACTGCCGGCCGTCGATCCGGCTCGCCGCGCTGATGGGCGAGCGCGTGATCCACGTGATGACGCACGACTCGATCGGGCTCGGTGAAGACGGGCCGACGCACCAGCCGGTCGAGCATCTCGCTGCCCTGCGCGCGATCCCCAACCTGCTGGTGTTCCGCCCGTGCGATCCGGTCGAGACCCTCGAGTGCTGGCAGCTTGCGCTCGAGACCCGCGACGCCCCGAGCGTGCTCGCGCTGACGCGGCAGAACCTGCCGCAGCTGCGCAAGGCGCTCGACGAAGAAAACCGCTGCGCGGCCGGCGCCTATGAAATCGCAGCGGCGGACGGCAACGCGGCGGTTTCGCTGTTTGCGACCGGCTCGGAAGTCGCCATCGCGGTCGAGGCGCAGAAGCTGCTGAAAGATCGCGGCGTGGCGGCGCGTGTCGTCTCGGTGCCGTGCTTCGAACTGCTGTTTGCCGCCGATGCGGCAACGCGCCGCGCGGTGATCGGTGAGGCGAAGGTCAACGTCGCCGTCGAGGCTGCGGTGCGGCAGGGCTGGGATGCGATCATCGGCTCGGATGGCGTGTTCGTCGGCATGGACGGCTTCGGCGCCAGCGCGCCCTACAAGGACCTCTACCGCCACTTCGGCATCACAGCCGAGAAGATCGCCGCAGCGGCGTTGAGCAAGCTCGGCAAGTAATATAACAAGCGCTCACGAATTCAGCCGTCCGTCATGGCCGGGCTTGTCCCGGCCATCCACGTCTTCATCTTGAAAGTGAGAAAGACGTGGATGCCCGGCCGAAAGGGCGTTTACGCCCGTCTTCGACGGGCTATGGCCGGGCATGACGAACGATAGTTTGGGAGAACAAAGCAATGTCCGTCCGGGTCGCCATCAACGGGTTCGGCCGCATTGGCCGCAACATCCTGCGCGCCATCGCCGAGTCGGGGCGCCGGGATATCGAGGTCGTCGCGCTCAACGATCTCGGGCCGGTCGAGACCAACGCGCACCTCTTGCGCTACGACTCGGTGCATGGCCGCTTTCCCGGCGAGGTGAAGGTCGAAGGCGACTCGATCAGCCTCGGCAACGGCAAGATCAAGGTGTGCGCCGAGCGCGACCCTTCGAAGCTGCCGTGGAAGGACATGGGCATCGACATCGCGCTCGAATGCACCGGCATTTTTACCGCCAAGGACAAGGCCTCGGCGCACCTGACCGCGGGCGCGAAGCGCGTGCTCGTCTCGGCGCCGGCCGACGGCGCCGACGCGACGATCGTCTATGGCATCAACGACGACACGCTCACCAAGGACCACAAGGTCATCTCCAACGGGTCGTGCACCACCAACTGCCTCGCGCCGATGGCGAAGATCATGAACGAGGCGTTCGGGATCGAGTCCGGCTTCATGACGACGATCCATTCGTATACCGGCGACCAGCCAACCCTCGACACCATGCACAAGGACCTCTACCGCGCGCGCGCCGCCGCGCTGAACATCATCCCGACCTCGACCGGCGCCGCCAAGGCGATCGGCCTCGTGTTGCCGGAGCTCTCCGGTAAGCTCGACGGCGCGGCCATTCGCGTGCCGACGCCCAACGTCTCCTTCATCGACTTGAAGTTCACCGCCAAGCGCGCGACCAGCGTCGAAGAGGTCAACAAGGCTATTGTGGCGGCGACGCAATCGAATCGGCTGAGCAAGATCATCGCGTGGACGAAGGAGCCGCTCGTTTCCTCCGACCTCAACCACGATCCGCACTCGGCCACTTTCGGGATCGATCAAACCAAGGTCATCGGCGGCACCTTTGTCCGCATCGTGGCGTGGTACGACAACGAATGGGGCTTCTCCAACCGCATGGCCGACACCGCGGTCGCGATGGGGAAGCTGCTTTGAGTCCCTGGCCGTCCTTCGAGACGCCCGCCTTCGGCGGGCTCCTCAGGACGAGGTCCGAGTCGTAACCCTCATCCTGAGGAGCCTCGCGCAGCGAGGCGTCTCGAAGGATGGCCCAAGACACAGAACGCCCATGCCCGACTTCCGCACTCTCGATTCCGCCGACCTCTCCGGCAAGCGCGTGCTCCTGCGCGTCGACCTCAACGTGCCGATGGAGAACGGCAAGGTCACCGACGCGACCCGCATCGCGCGAGTCGTGCCGACGATCACGGAGATCGCCGACAAGGGCGGCAAGGTGATCCTGCTCGCGCATTTCGGCCGGCCCAAAGGGCGCGATCCGAAGGAGTCGCTGAAGCCGGTCGCGACGGAAGTTGCGCGTGTGCTCAAGCGCCACGTCGGCTTCGCGGACGACTGCGTCGGCGCAGCGGCCGAAACGGCGATCGCCGCGATGAAGAACGGCGACGTGCTGCTGCTGGAGAACACCCGCTTCCACAAGGAAGAAGAGAAGAACGATCCGGCCTTCGTCGATCAGCTCGCAAAGCTCGGCGACATCTACGTCAACGACGCGTTCTCGGCCGCGCACCGCGCGCATGCCTCGACCGAAGGCCTCGCGCACAAGCTGCCCGCCTATGCGGGCCGTACCATGCAGGCCGAGCTGGAAGCGCTCGGCAAGGCGCTCGATCACCCGCGGCGCCCGGTCATCGCCATCGTTGGCGGAGCCAAGGTTTCGACCAAGCTCGAACTGCTGGAGAACCTGATCTCGAAGGTGCAGGCGCTGGTGATCGGCGGCGCGATGGCGAACACGTTCCTGTTCGCGCAGGGCGTGAAGGTCGGCAAGTCGCTCGCCGAGAAGGAGATGGCCGAGACGGCGCGGCGCATCCTGGCGAAAGCCGAGGATGCCAACTGCGCCATCATCCTGCCGGTCGATGCGATCGTGGCATTCCACTTTCAGGCGAATGCGCCGTCGCACGCCTATGGTCTCGACGCGATCCCGAGCGACGGCATGATCCTCGACGTCGGACCGCAATCGATCGGGCGGATCAAGGCCGCGGTCGATGATGCCGCGACGCTGGTCTGGAACGGCCCGTTGGGCGCGTTCGAGATGCCGCCGTTCGACCGCGGCACCGTGACGATCGCGCGTTACGCCGCCGAGCGCACGCAGGCCGGCAAGCTCGTATCGGTCGCGGGCGGCGGCGACACGGTCGCGGCGCTCAATGCTGCGGGTGTCGCCGAGACGTTCACCTACGTGTCGACCGCCGGCGGCGCGTTCCTCGAATGGCTCGAAGGCCGCAAGCTGCCGGGCGTCGAGGCGCTGCGGGCCTAGCGCAGGTCTCTCCGACTCCCTCCCCCTGAAAGGGGGAGGGTCGGGGTGGGGTCAGATTGCGGCAATCGAAGTCGATCCCCACCCGGTTCGCTTCGCGAACCGACCTCCCCTTTTCAAGGGGAGGTAGACGGAGCACGCCTCAAGCCGGCGGCTTCATCAGCCCGGCCTGCGTCAATGCCTTGGTAATGATGGCCATCACGTCGACCCCGCCCTCGCGCTTTGCGCCAAGCTTCGGCTCGTCAGCCGTCGCGTCGAGGATCTCCACGCGTTCGTCCGGGATGAGCTCGACCTGATCGGGCGCGAGCGGCGCCGTCTTGACGGCCTCGCGCGCAGTCCGGCGGGCCTCGCCGGCGAGGCCGAAGAAACGCGCGATGTGATACGACGACGAAATCCCGGTCTCGAGCAGGAACGGCCCGGCGCTACCCCCATGCACGTGGGTATCGAGCGGCGTGCCGTGCGCCATCCCGGTGATGGTGTAGGACTCGATCACATCGACGCCGTCGCGGCGCCAGACCTTGCGCGGGTAGCCGTCGACCGTGTCGGCGATGGGCGCGTCCGCGATGCCGTGCACGTCGCGCCATTGCGCAATCAGCGCATCGGCATTCGCGGGCTTCACGGTCGCATCGCGGTCGCCGTGCCAGATCGATACGCGCGGCCACGGGCCGCGATGGCGCGAGGCACGCCGCACCGCGTCGCCCCATTCCTGTCCGGAGCGTTGCTTTCCCTGAAACATGCTCTCGAACGCCTCGTGCACGTTGCTCGCGGTGCCATAAGGCAGTCCGGCGATGATCGCGCCCGCGGCGAACATCTCCGGGTAGGCCGCCAGCATGGCGGTCGTCATCGCGCCGCCCGCCGACAATCCGGTGATGTAGACGTGCCCGCGCTCGATGCCGTGCGCGCCGATGGTCTTCTCGATCATCTGCCGGATCGACATCGCCTCGCCGCGGTCGCGGCGCGTGTCGCCGGGCAGGAACCAGTTGAAGCAGGTCTTCGAATTGTTCGCCGCCGTCTGTTCGGGCAACAGCAAGACGAATCCGTAGCGCTCGGCCAGCGTGGACCAGCCCGCGCCGAGATCGTAGCTCGTGGCCGACTGCGCACAGCCATGCAGCACGACGACGAGCGCGCGCGCGCGTCCGAGCGTCTTCGGGACGTAAGTGAACATGCGCAACGCGCCCGGGTTTGAGCCAAACCCGGTCAGTTCGGTGAGATGCGTCGGCGCACCCGGCTGCGGGCGTTGGGCGGCCGTCGATTGCAGCAGCGTCGACCAGTGACGGCGGTAGCGCGCCAGGGCCGAGATCGTCTGTCCGAGTTTGCGCAAGTGCGGCTCCCTGTCCTGACCCAGCTTCCAACGCTGCGCGCGGCCAATGGTTGCTGCATCGCAGTATTAAATGTTGCAACGCAATATAGAAACCGGGCCGGCGCTTTGCCATGCGGCTTGTTGCGTGTGTGGACCGTGCGGCGAAATAACGCCTCGGGGATGGTCAGCGCGTTTGCCGTTGCGCTAAGAGAAGCGACGATTTGCGCCAAGCAAGAAACAAGGAGGGGTCTATGAACCTCACAGAACTCAATCGCGTCGCCGAAGCCATGGTCGCGCCCGGGCGCGGCATTCTGGCGGCCGACGAGTCGTCCGGCACCATCAAGAAGCGTTTCGACGCGATCGGCGTCGAGAACACCGAAGACAATCGCCGCGACTACCGCGAGATGATGTTCCGCACCAAGGAGGCGATGTCGAAATACGTCTCCGGCGTGATCCTCTATGACGAAACCATCCGCCAGAAGGCGAAGGACGGCACGCCCCTGGTCAAGCTGATCGAACAGGCCGGCGCGCTGCCCGGCATCAAGGTCGACAAGGGCACGAAGCCGCTGCCGTTCTGCCCCGGCGAGGTGATCACCGAAGGACTCGACGGCCTGCGCGAGCGGCTCGCCGAATATCGCGCGCTGGGCGCCCGATTCGCCAAGTGGCGCGCCGTGATCGACATCGGCGCAGGCATTCCGAGCCATACCGCCGTCAAGGCGAACGCGCACGCGCTCGCGCGCTACGCGGCGCTCTGCCAGGACGCCGAGATCGTCCCGATCGTCGAGCCGGAAGTGCTGATGGATGGCGATCACGACGCCGACCGCTGCTTCTCGGTGAGCGAATGGGTGCTCAAGACGACCTTCGAGGAACTCTACTACAACCGCGTGGCGCTCGAAGGCATGGTGCTCAAGCCGAACATGGCGGTTGCCGGCAAGAAGTCGCCGAACAAGGCCTCGGTCGAGGAGGTCGCCGAGAAGACCGTGCGGCTGCTCAAGGCTTGCGTTCCGGCGGCGGTGCCCGGCATCGCGTTCCTCTCCGGCGGCCAGTCGGACGAGGAGGCGACCGCGCATCTCGACGCCATGAACAAGCTCGGTCCGCTGCCCTGGAAGCTCACCTTCTCGTATGGGCGCGCCCTGCAGGCCGCCCCGCAGAAAGCCTGGGCCGGCAAGTCGGAGAACGTCGCCGCGGCGCAGCGCGCGTTCAGCCACCGCGCCCGCATGAACTCGCTCGCCGCGCGCGGCGAGTGGAAGCAGGATCTGGAAGGCAAAAAGGCGGCTTAACCTTTTTGCCGCATTCTCCACGGCGATGCAGCATGATCGCCGCCATTCCGCCCGATTGGGGTCGCATGGGCAAGCCATGGGGACCTCTGGCGACAGGGCTTCGCGCGCAGCGCCGCGCCTCACGCTCGTCACGCCGCCACTCGGGCGTGCGGACGCGACCGCGGACGCTCTCGCTGCGGCGCTGAATGCAGCCGATATCGCGGCCGTGCTGCTGCGGCCCGGCGAGGGCGACGAGGGCGCGCTGGTCGCGCGGATCGAAGCGCTGCGCATCCTGATCCAGAGCAACGGTGCGGCGCTGCTGCTCGACGGGCATCCGGACCTGGTTGCGCGCACGCAGGCCGACGGCGCGCACCTCACGGGTATCGAGGCCTTCAAGGCGGCCGCGCCTAGCCTGAAGCCGAAATACATCGCGGGCTGCGGGGCGCTCACGACGCGGCACGATGCGATGCTCGCCGGAGAATCGGGAGCCGATTACGTGATGTTCGGCGAGCCGGACCGCGCCGGCCGCAGGCCAGGCTTCGAGGCCGTGCTCGAGCGCTGTTCCTGGTGGGCCGAAACCCTGACCATCCCGTGTGTCGGCTATGCGGCGAGCCTCGATGAAGCCGCGGCGCTCGCGAACGCCGGCGCGGATTTCGTCGCGCTCGACGAGACGCTCTGGCGCGACGCGCGCACGCTTGCGGCGGCGCTCGAGGCCCTGACGCAGCGTGTCGCGGAGCCGGCCCGATGATGCGCCGGCTGCTCATGTGCGGGATCGCGGCTGCCGCTCTCGCGGCGGCGGATGCGCGCGCGCAGGCGCCGCTGCAGATCACGCCGCCAATCGCGCGCCCGCCGGCGAGCATCCCGCAGAGGGCGGCGAAGAAGCCGGCGGCGCAAAAGCAGACGCGCGCCAAGCCGCCCGTCGCCAAGCCGTCCGTCGCAAAGCCGGTCGTCGCCAAGCCCGCTCCGGCAAAGCCCGTCCTGAAGAAATCGATCGAGCCGAAAGCCGCGAAGTCCGCGCCGCCGCCGCCCGCGCCGCTCCCGCCGAGCGCGTTTGCGCCCGAGCAGATCCCGGCCTCGCCCTTCACGCCGCCGGAGAAGACGCCACCGCAGTCGCAGCAGGCCGCGCTGCAACCGCAAACGCCGGCGCAGGGCGATGTCGCCTTCGGCGCGTTCCAGCGCGGGCATTATCTCGAAGCGTTCCGCGAAGCCTCGCGCCGCGCCAGCGAACAGGGCGATCCGGTCGCGATGACCCTGCTCGGCGAGCTCTACGCCAACGGCAACGGCGTCGTGAAGGACGAGAAGAAGGCGCTCGCCTGGTTCTCGCTCGCCGCCGACCGCGGCGACCGTCAGGCGATCTTCGCGCTCGCCATGTTCCGCTTCGCCGGCCGCGGCGGCCCGCAGGATCAGGCCGAGGCTGCGGCGTTGCTCGACAAGGCTGCGAAGCTCGGCCATGTGGCGGCCGCCTACAATCTCGCGCTGCTCTATCTCGAGGGGCAGCAGGTGCGCCAGGATGTGGCGCGCGCAGCCGAACTCTTGCGCGGCGCCGCGGACGCCGGCAGCCCCGAGGCGCAATACGCGCTCGCGACGCTCTACAAGGACGGCAACGGCGTGCCGAAGGATCCGGCCGCGGCAGCGAAGCTGCTCGCCGCCGCCTCGCGCTCAGGCAACATCGCGGCGGAAGTCGAGTACGCGATCGCGCTGTTCAACGGGACCGGCATTGCGAAGGACGAGAGCGCCGCCGCCGCGATGTTCCGCAGGGCCGCGCAAAAGGGCAATCCGGTGGCGCAGAACCGTTTTGCGCGCATTCTTGCCACCGGCCGCGGCCTGCCCGCCGACCCGGTCGCGGCGACCAAGTGGCACACCATCGCGAAGGCCGGCGGCGCCTCCGACATGTGGCTGGAAGATTTCATGCGCGGCCTGAAGGACGCCGACCGCGCGGCGGGCGAGAACGCCGCGCGGCTGTGGCTCGCGCATGCAAGGCCGCAGGGGTAGCGCGCGAATATTCCTCGGCTATGCCGCGAAAGCCAAAGACTGGAAATCGGATGACGACACAATAGTCGTTGGGAATCGCAATGCACCCGACAGCGGACGCGGTGTGCTCAGTTTGAGTTCTGCGGGTTCCGACCCAAAACGGACATATTGAACTTTCTAAAGCCGTCGCCCTCGCTCATACTTGGGGTACGCCTGGGCACGGCGGTTGCTTGCTGACGCCGTGCTCGCGCTGCCCAATTGCTTGACGCCGCGCTGAGGGGTCGGCACCGCCGCCCCCTTCTCCTACCGGAGACATTCATGAAACGTCGCGATTTTCTGGCGCGAGCCGCAGCCGTCGCCTCCGCAGGCTTTGGCTTGGCAAACTTGCGATCCGACGGCCATGGTTTCACCAATTCAGCACTTGCCGCCAACGAGGGCAGTATCGAGAAAGCGAGCCTTGAGCAGAAATTCGCCGAATTCGCACTGTCAATAAAGTACGAGGTTTTGCCAGCCGACGTTATCGCCTCGGCCAAGCGCGTTCTTCTCGATACACTCGGATGTGCGTTCGGGTCCGTTGGATCCGAGCCCGCGAATATTGCCGAAACGACCATCCGCAAGACTTTCGGAGAAGGCAATACGGCCACGGTGATCGGCTATGCGCGACCGGCTACCGTCGAAGGCGCGCTGTTCGTCAACGGCGTGCTTGTTCGCTCGCTTGACCTGAACGACACCTACATCGGGACCGAGCCGCTTCATCCCAGCGAAGTGCTACCGACAGCGCTCGCTCTTTGTGAGGAGAATGGACGAAGCGGTCGTGACCTTATCGAGGCGATTGTCGTCGGTTATGAGGCGAGCACGCGCGTCAATGACGCAATCTCTTTCGTTGAGCGAGGTTTCCATCCCTTGTGTGCGGCGGCTTACGGCATTCCGTTGATCGCGGGCAAGATCTGGGGGCTTCCCAAGGAAGCGATCGCAAATGCGGTCGGAATATCGGGCGCGCGTGGTTTTACAAGCTTCGTCGTAAATAGCGGCGCAATCAGCATGATGAAGGCCATGGGACTTGCAGCAACTGCGGCCGACGGTGTTTTCGCAACACGGCTCGCCGCGCAAGGCTTTACTGGACCTTCCGGCACGTTGGAGTGGCTCGCGTCGAAAATGAAGCCCGTCAAGGAAGGGTTTGCCGTCGACCTTGAGGTCGCGCGATATCGACTGCCCCGCGTGGCATTCAAACGCTTCCCCATTCAAATCGAATTGCAGGCCGTGGCCGAGGCTGGCACCTTGCTCTCTGCGAAGATCGGGGGCCGTACTCAAGATATACGAGCGATCACAGTTGAGACCTATCCTGGAATAATTGAGCGCGTGGCGGATCCAGCGAAATTCCGCCCACAGACAAAGGGTACCGCCGATCACAGCCTTCCCGTCTGCCTCGCCATGGCTCTTCTCGACGGCGATGTGACGGTCGATCAATTCGAGAAAGACCGCTGGCGCGCGCGGGATGTCATGGAGCTGGTGAGCAAGACCTCCGTGAGACCTGGAGCCTCACTGATAGCCAAAATCCCCAAAGGGCGCGGCGCTAGCATCGTGATCGCCTTCGCCGACGGCCAGTCCTTGCACGAGACAGTGGAAGTTCCCGAAGGTGACGCGGAACGCCCGCTCTCGCGCGCGTCGCTCGATCGCAAATTCATGAATTTCGCGGTTCCTGTCGTTGGCATGAGCGGTGCAGAGCGCGTCATGTCGCTCGTCAATGGCCTTGAAGAATTAAAGGATGTACGAGAATTGACTCGAGCGCTCGGAGGAACCGGAAAACAAAATCCGGGATGAAGCTCAAGCCCGTAGGGTGAGTTAGGCGCAACGCGCGTAACCCACCAACTGGACTCGCAAAATTCAGCCATTGGATTACGCGCCCATAGCCCGTCGAAGACGGGCGTAAACGCCCTGATGGGCGCTAACCCACCCCACGCCCTACGCACGCGGTGCTGGGATTGTGCGACCTCGCCCACGCGCGGCCACGTTCACAACGCAAGTTGCTTTCGCCCCGCCCGGCCGCTATCAGCGGGCCCGAACAGCCCCTTCAATGTCTCGCCTCAGCGCCGATACGCGGCGCGCGGAGTTCATCGTGCCCGCCCAATCCGCCCTGCTCAACGTGATGATGGCCGCCGCGCGCAAGGCCGGGCGCAGCCTGAAGCGCGACTTCGGCGAGGTCGCGCACCTGCAGGTCTCGCTCAAAGGCCCGGCCAACTTCGTCTCCGCCGCCGATCATCGCGCCGAGGATATCCTGCGCACCGAGCTCCTGAAGGCGCGCCCCGGCTACGGCTTTCTCGGCGAGGAAGGCGGCAGCCGCGAAGGGACCGACAGGACCCACACCTGGGTGGTCGATCCGCTCGACGGCACCACCAACTTCCTGCACAGCATCCCGCACTTCGCGATCTCGATCGCGCTGGTGCGTGACGGCACGCCGATCGCGGGGCTCATCTACAATCCGGCGAACGACGAGTTCTTCACTGCCGAGCGCGGCAAGGGCGCGTTCTTCAACGACCGCCGCATCCGGGTCGCGGCGCGCCGCCGGCTCGCCGAGGCGGTCGTCTGCTGCGCGCTGCCGCATCACGGGCGCGGCGACCTTGCGCTGTTCCGCCGCGAGATGGCCGCGGTGCAGGACAAGGTGGCCGGCCTGCGCCGCTTCGGCGCGGCGGCGCTCGATCTAGCTTACGTCGCGGCCGGCCGCTTCGACGCCTATTGGGAGCGCGGGCTCTCGGCGTGGGATTTCGCCGCCGGTGTGCTGCTGGTGCGCGAGGCCGGCGGGTTCGTCACCGATCTTGCCGGCCATGAGCGCACCATGGAGGCCGGCGACGTCATCGCGGGCAACGAGTTCATGCACCGGGAATTGCTGGAGCTTTTGCAGAAGGCCTAACGATCTGGCGGCGCTGGACAATCAGGGCGCTGCGTTATCGCCGCGTCTGTGCCATCATTGCGGGCGATTCATCGGGTGGCGGCTTTCGTCGGCATACAAGGACACGCGCGGCCATGGCGCGAGATCTCGACCCATTCAAGTTGTCGTCACCGCGGATCTTCCTGGTCCGCATGATGGTGTTCCTGATCCTGTGCGCGCTCGTGATCGTGGTGCTGCACAAGCAGATCGTCGTCGCCTTCATGTCCAATCCCGGGCTGAACGCGCTGATCCTCGCGGTGATGTTCATCGGCATCCTGCTCGCATTCCGCCAGGTGATCCGGCTGTTCCCCGAGGTGCGGTGGGTCAACGGCTTCCGCCTCGCGGATCCCGGGCTCGCGGTGGCGCGCCCGCCGGTGCTGCTCGCCCCGATGGCGACGATCTTGGGCGAGCGCGCCGGCCGCACCGCGATCTCGCCGACCACGATGCGCGGGCTGATGGACTCGATCGCGACCCGGCTCGACGAGGCGCGCGACATCTCGCGCTACATGACCAGCCTGCTCGTGTTCCTCGGCCTGCTCGGCACGTTCTGGGGCCTGATCGAGACGGTCGGCTCGGTCGGCAACGTGATCCAGAACCTCAAGGTCGGCGGCGAAGCCGGCGCGGTGTTCGACACCCTGCGCGAGGGGCTGGCGGCGCCATTGAGCGGCATGGGCATCTCGTTTTCGTCCTCGCTGTTCGGCCTCGCCGGCTCGCTCGCGCTCGGCTTCCTCGACCTGCAGACCAGCCAGGCGCAGAACCGCTTCTACATGGAGCTGGAGGACTGGCTCTCCACCATCGTGAGCGATCTCACCATCGATACCCACCAGGGGCGCGCGCTCGCGGCGGCGCCGTCGGGCGAGATGCGCAGCGCGATCGACAAGCTCAAGGAGGCGGTCGCCGAGAGCGGCTCGAACCGCGCCGCGACCGCCGCGATGGCCAATCTCGCCGAGGCGATCCACGGGCTCGTGTCCCACATGCGCACCGAGCAGCAGATGATCCGCGACTGGGCCGACGCACAGGCGGCGCAAAGCCGCGAGATGAACCGGCTGCTCGAGCGCATCGCCGGCGATGAGCCGCGCAAGGACGAATTGCGCAAGACGGTGCGCTAGATGGCGCTCGCCCGCAGAAGCCGCGAACGCGGCGTCGATTACTGGCCGGGCTTCGTCGACGCGCTGTCGACCTTGATCCTCGGCATCGTGTTCCTGCTCTCGGTGTTCGTGATCGTGCAGTTCTTCCTCTCGCAGGAGGTCACCGGCAAGGACACTGCGCTCGCCCGGCTCAACGCGCAGCTCGCGCAACTGACCGAGATGCTGTCGCTCGAAAAGGTCGGCAAGGCCAATCTCGAGGACACGCTCGCGAGCCTGCGCGCCAACCTCGCGCTGGCCGAGAGCGAGCGCGACCGGCTGAAGGGCGTCAACGAGGGCCTCGCGAGCGGCGGCAGCAAGGCGAGCGAGCTTGCCGGCCAGCTCGACACCCAGAAGAACCTCACCTCGCGCGCGATGGCGCAGGTCGAGCTGCTCAATCAGCAGATCGCCGCGCTGCGCCGCCAGCTCGCTGCGCTCGAAAGCGCGCTGGAGGCCTCCGAGAGCAAGGACAAGGAATCCCAGGCGAAGCTGAGCGATCTCGGCCAGCGCCTCAATCTCGCGCTGGCGCAGCGCGTGCAGGAACTGTCACGCTTCCGTTCGGAGTTCTTCGGCCGGTTGCGCGCGATCTTGGGCGACCGCCCGGACATCCGCGTCGTCGGCGACCGGTTCGTGTTCCAGTCGGAGGTGTTCTTCGATCCGGGCTCCGCGGTGGTGCAGCCGGGCGGGCGGGCCGAGCTCGACAAGCTCGCGGCGGCTCTGGTCGAACTCGACCGGCAGATCCCCAAGGATATCGCCTGGGTGCTGCGCGTCGACGGTCACACCGACGTGCGCCCGATCGCAAGCTCGCAGTTTCCCTCCAACTGGGAGCTGTCCGCCGCGCGCGCGATCTCGGTGGTGCAGTATCTCATCAGCAAGGGCATCTCGCCGCAGCGCCTGGTCGCGGCCGGCTTCGGCGAATTCCAGCCGCTCGATGCCGCGAACACGGACGAGGCCTATCGCCGCAACCGCCGCATCGAGCTGAAGCTGACCGAGCGGTGATGCGATCGGCCGGCAAAGGACTGCATGGCCCGCCCGGTGCCGTGCCGAATGTTGCACTGCTTTGGAGCGGCCCTGGCCTACTGCTGCGGGCAGGACACTCGCTCACCGCTGTACGCCAGGAATGTCCCGCTCTCGGCGTCATACGAGCGGAATTGCTGGGCGCAATATGCGGCGGCATCCGAACCGCTGATTTCGGTACCGTGCAGGATGTAGGTGTCGCCTCCGCTCGTCCCATAGTCGGTATAGGCGTTGTAACCAGCGCTCGCGCCATAGCCACCGCTCGCGTAATAGCCGGAACCAACGGCTGTCCCTGAAACTGCAGCGCTGACCAGGCCATACCCCCGGTAACCGGCCCCGCGGCCCCAGCCATACCCGGCACGGCCATACCCGACTCCGACACGGCCGACGCCGACACGCCCTACGCCAACACGCCCCACGCCAGCGCGGTGCACGCCGCCGCGATTGACGCCAGCGCGAGTTGCCGCCGATGCAACATCAATGGCGACAGCCATAGTCGAGATCCCGAGCGCGGCGGTCAGTGCAGCAAGGCACATGCGTTTCATGGATGGCTCCTGTTGACGTTCAGTGACTCACAATCGACGTTCGGTCTGATGGGACTGACGCCAACGCGCCATTGTGCAAAGGTATCAGTCAGCCAGCAAAAGGAGGGGACTGTTCTTTGGCAGGAACCTCCCGGCCCATCTCGGCTCCGAAGGCATGGCAGATCACGCGCGCGTCTCTACACAGCCAGGTTGTTTGCTCACGCAACGGCTTCCGGTGCAGTGCTCCACCCAATATGAACGGCCGAAGCGCGATGCTGTTTTGTTGCGGTGCATGAGTCGCTAGGCCCGAACGCGAAGTGCGACCATGTCTGCTATCGAGCCGCTGTCGCACGGCTACTTTGAGGGTAACAGCCTACATCGCGCAATTCAGAGCGGACATGTCGGCGGATGACCCAATGTATGGTCCGGCCGTGCGTCGGTTGCCTGTCCTTCGAGCATACGGAACTGACTATTCCGATCTCAGTGCTTCGATCGGCTCAAGCCGTGCGGCCTTTCTGGCCGGGTAGTAGCCGAAAAAAATGCCGATGCTCGCAGCGAATATGACCGCGAATGCCGCTGCGTCGCTGCTGAGAAAGATCGGCCAGTCGGCGAGCTTCGCGACCGCCCATGCGGCGCCCGTGCCAAGCCCGACCCCTATGACGCCACCGAGAACGCACAATGTTACGGCCTCGGTGAGGAATTGATTGCGGATGTCGCGACGACGCGCGCCGACAGCCAGCCTCAATCCAATCTCCCGCGTTCGTTCCGTTACTGACACAAGCATGATGTTCATGATGCTGATGCCTCCAACTATGAGGGACACAGACGCAATAGCCGCCAGCAGCCATGCGACTGTCGTCGTCGATGCGCGCTGCGCCGCCATCTCGGCAGCCGGATTATTGATTTGAAAATCACTATCCATTTGAGCGCCGATACGATGACGTTGGCGCAGCAAAGCCTCAATCTCCGCTGTCGCTCCCTGCATCGCCTCATCAGAGACTGCCTTCACGAGGATGTAAGCCACGGCTTCGCGGTTAACCTCGCTCGCGCTGCCCATCAGGCGCAATTTCGCGGTTGAGATTGGAATGAAGATTATGTCGTCTTGGTTTTGTCCAGCACCGGAAGGCCCTTTTTCGGCGAGCACACCGATTACCTCGAACGGCACGCTCGAGATGCGAATTTGGCCGCCGACGGGGTCAGCTTTATCGAAAAGTTGCTTCGCGACCGTTGCGCCGATCAGCGCTACCTTTCCACCGCCTTGCTCATCAATCGCTGAAAAGCCCCGCCCTGACGACAACGCCCATTCACGGATGACGAAGTAGTCCCCAGTCGTACCGTTGACGGTCGTGTTCCAATTTCTGCCGCTGTGGACGACCTGATGGTTGCTTCGGATCGAGGGTGCTGCCGCCTGCACTTGTGGCACCTGCGACCCGATCGCCATTGCATCGCTTTCGGTTAGAGTATGTCGTGTGCCGCTCTCTTTACGTACGCCGCCTTCCCGAGCCGCGCCCGGCACGACCATCAGCACATTGGCCCCGAGCGACCGAATCTGCTCAGCCACCCGCGTCTGCGCGCCCGCACCAACGGCCACCATCGTAATCACAGAGGCAACCCCAATGATGATGCCGAGTATAGTAAGAAAGCTGCGCATCTTGTTGGCGCGCAGCGACCGTAACCCGATCCGGAATGCCTCCCACAGCATCATGCCAAGGCCGCCTCACTCGGCTTCTCCTGGACCACCTTCTGTCGTTCAACCGCTGCAGCGGCGTCCACCGGTTCCGCTACTTGCATGTCTCCGATGAGCGTGCCGTCCTGGAGTCGCAAGATGCGCCGCGCATGATGCGCAACATGCTCGTCGTGGGTCACCATCACGATCGTGCGGCCGGATCGGTTGAGGGATTGGAACAGCGCAAGGATACCTTGCCCCGTACGGCTATCGAGCGCGCCGGTCGGCTCGTCCGCGAGGATGAGCGCAGGATTGCTGACGAGCGCGCGCGCAATTGCGACCCTTTGCTGCTCGCCCCCGGAAAGCTCGCTGGGCCAATGTTCGACCCGATGGGACACGCCGACGGCGTCAAGTGCGGCCCGCGCGCTGAGCTGACGCTGCGAACGGCGAATTCCGGAATAAACCAACGGCATTTCGACGTTCTCGAGCGTGGTGTTGCGAGCGAGCAGGTTGTAGGCTTGGAACACGAAACCGATGCGCCGGTTGCGCAATCCGGCGAGTTGGTCGTGATTGAGGTGCGTCGTATCCTCTCCGGCGAAAACCAGCCGTCCCGAGGTCGGCCCGTCGAGTAGACCGATGAGATTCATCAACGTCGACTTGCCGGATCCAGACGGCCCCATGACGGCGACGAACTCGCCCTCGGCGACAGAAAAAGAGGTATCGCGCAAGGCGTCTACGGCGGCCTCGCCAGTTCCGTATCGTCGCGTCAACTGCTGGGCGTCGAGGAGCATCGTCCGTTCTAGAGCCCGATCCGTATTCCGAAAATCCCACGCGGTGCCGCGTTCAGGGCTTCGCCGACAATGACCCGGTCTCCAGGTCTCAGAGGCCCGCTGAGAACGGCGGCATGGCTTGCGTCCTCCTCGCCCAATCCCACGACAATCGCTTTTTGCTCGCCGTTCTCTCCGAGAATCCAAACGGTGGCCGGTCTGCCACGCGGCGCCTCGTCCGGCTCGGCCGCAGCCGCCTGGACGGCTTTTGGCACGTAGCGCAACGCCGCCAGCGGAATCTTCGAGACTGACACAATCTTGTTCACGGTGATGCGAGCAAGCGCCGTCATGCCGGGAAGCAGAATGTTGTCCTGGTTCGCCGCTGATAACACAACGGTGTAGGTCACGACATTCTGCAGGACCTGCGGCGCCTTTCGAACTTGACGGACCGTCGCGGCGAACTGCCGACCGGGATGCGCGTCGACGGTGAAAGTCGCTTCCTGCTCGAGACGGATCTTGCCGATGTCCGCTTCATCGACTTTGGCGTGGATCTCCATCTGGTGCAGATCGCCGGCAATAATGAACAGGGTCTTGGCTTCCAACGTGGTTGCGAGCGTCTGGCCCTCATTCACGTTGCGCCCGACTACCACTCCGTCGATTGGAGAGCGGATCGTCGTACGCTCAAGATCGATCTCGGCGACTTGCAGCAGCGCTTTCTTCTGCGGGACGCTTGCGACGGCGCTCTCGAGCTCGGAACTCACCCGCCGTAGATCGGCCTTGGTGCCGGCGACGGCGTTCTCGTGCGCAGCCGCGATGGCTTCGGCCTCGCGCAGTGCAGCCGCGGCAGACGCGACTTTTGTCTGCGCATCTTCAAGCTCTACTAGGGAACCGATCTGACGCTCGCGCAAGCCTTCCTTGCGATGCAGTTCCGAGGTCGCGGCCTGCAGCTTCACCTTGGCATTATCGGTGCGCGCTTTGAGAACGGCGCGTTGGGCCTCGCTGTCGCGCGCATCGATCTCGGCGCGCTCGAGCCTGGCTCGTGCGACAGCGATGCTGACCTCGGCGAGATCGACCGCGGCCTGCGCTTCGGCGACGCGCGCCTTGAAGCTTTTCTGGTCGAGCCGCGCGAGCGCCTGTCCCTTCTTGACCTCGTCGTTGAAGTCGACGAGCACGTCGGCCACTTGGCCGGAGAGCTGCGATCCGACTTCCACGTTGACAATGGCGTTGAGCGTCCCGGTGGCGGTGATCACACGCCGCAGCTCCCCGTACTCTACCGCAGCGGTCAGGTATTGAGCCGACGCGGCAGCGGCGCTTCCTTTTCGGATGCCGAGCTGCGCACCCACCTCGGCCAGCCGGTCACGCACACCGGGGACGGCGTCGAACCACCAGGCAATCGCGGTCGCGGCGACAAGGGCTGTGAGGACAATCTTCTTCATGCCGACAAGACGGCTCCAAGCCGCGCTGAGCTACGTCGGATAACGCATCAAACGGATATGCGAACCACACTCCCGTCTCGTGCCGGACGTCTGCGCGGCGCGGAAGGAGACGCCCACGAGCCCGGCGGCAAATGCCGCCGAACCTTAGACAATCACGCAATCATGGCGGCGAACGGACAAGCCCGCCGACGCGAGGGCGCGGGCGGGCTTGCGGCCGTGGGTCGATCAGTTCGGGCCCGTAGCCTTGGTGCCGTCTTTGTTGCCGCAGATCGCGGCGTTGGCTTCACCGGTGGCCGGGCCGTTCGCGCCGCCGGCGAGGTTGTTGTCCTTGCCGAAATAACCGAACGCGCCCGAGCCGGCGCCGGAACCGCACTGTGCGCCGACCGCCGTCGCCTGCTGGCGGCCCGGGTTATCTAGATAGCGCTGCAATCCCGGGGTCGAGTTGCCCTGCGCGAAGGCCGCGCTCGAGAGCGCTAAGGTGCCGGCGACTGCGGCCAAGCCAATGATTTTCTTCATTCTTACACTCCATTTGACGTTTATGCGCCTCCCCACGGCCTAGCTACAGGGTGGGGGTCTCAAAGTAAACACCGAGTAATAGTTTCATAATGTCTCCGGTTATCGGCCGGTCACAAGCTGAAGTGCTTTATTCTTACGGACGGAATTTCTACGCTATCTTTTGGTCCCGAGCGCTTTGCCCGCCCTACAGCTGACTCACCCCGTCTGGAACTGCAGCTTGGCGAGCCGCGCATAGAGCCCGCCGGCCGCGCTGAGCTGCGCGTGCGTCCCCTGCTCGACGATACGGCCGCCATCGAGCACCAGGATGCGGTCGCACGAGAGCACGGTCGCGAGCCGATGCGCGATCACCAGCGTGGTGCGCGACCGCATCAGGCGCTCCAATGCGGCCTGCACCAGCCGCTCGCTCTCGGCATCGAGCGAGGAGGTCGCCTCGTCGAGCAGCAGCAGCGGCGCGTCGCGCAAAATCGCGCGCGCGATCGCGATGCGCTGGCGCTGCCCGCCGGAGAGTGTCACGCCGCGCTCGCCGATCACGGTGTCGTAGCGCTGCGGCAGCCGCTCGATGAATTCCGCCGCGGCGGCAAGCTCGGCGGCGCGTTTGATGTCGGCATCGGTCGCGTCCGGCTCGCCGAAGCGGATGTTGTCCGCGATGCTGGCGCCGAAGATCGCGACGTCCTGCGGCACCAGCGCGATACGGCGGCGCACGTCGCGCGGATCGGCGTCGCGCACGCGCACGCCGTCGAATGCGATCGTGCCGGCGGCGGGATCGTAGAAGCGCAGCAGCAGGTGAAACACCGTGCTCTTGCCGGCACCCGAAGGCCCGACGATCGCGACTTTCTCGCCCGGGGTCACATGGAACGAGACGCCGTCGAGCACGAAGACATCGGGGCGGGTCGGATAGGCGAAGCGCACCGCGTCGAACGCGACGTCGCCGCGCGCCGGGCTTGGCAGCGCGACCGGCTGCGGCGGCGCCGTGATCTCCGGCTCGACGGCCAGCAGCTCGGTCAGCCGCTCCGCCGCGCCCGAGGCTTGCGAGAGCTCGCCCCAGGTTTCGCTCAACTGTCCGAGCCCGCTCGCCGCAAACACCGCATAGAGAATGAACTGCCCGAGCGTGCCGGGCGTCGTGCGGCCGCCGAGCACATCCTGCGCGCCGACCCAGAGAATCACCACCACGCTGCCGAACACCAGGAAAATGATGATCGCGGTGAGCACCGCGCGGGCGCGGGTCGATTGCCGCGCCGCCGCGAACGCGCGCCCGACGGCGGCTGCGAAGCGCGATTGCGCCAGCGCTTCGTCGGTGAAGGCTTGCAGCGTGCGCATCGCGCCGATCAGCTCGGCCGCATAGGCCGAGGCATCCGCGAGCGTATCCTGCGCGGTGCGCGAGCGCCGCCGCACCAGCCGTCCGAACGCCACCAGCGGCAGCACGATCACCGGGATCGCCGCGATCACGAAGAACGAGAGCCGCGGGCTCGTCACCACCATCATGACCGACGAGCCGACGAACAGCACGATGTTGCGCAGCGCGACCGACACCGATGAGCCGACCGCGCTCTTGATCTGCGTCGTGTCGGCGGTCAGGCGCGAGGTGAGCTCGCCGGTCCTGGCGCTGTCGAAGAAGGCCGGCGAAAGCTCGGTCAGGTGCGCAAACACGGCCGCGCGCAGGTCGGCGACGACCCGCTCGCCGATGATGGTCACGAGGTAGAAGCGCAGCGCGCTCGCGGCCGCGAGCACGCCCGCCACCGCGATCAGCACGGCGAAGTACTGGTCGATCAGGGAGATGCGCTCGGCCGAAAAGCCGAAATCGATCATGCGGCGCACCGCGAGCGGGACCGCCAAGGTGGCAGCGGCTGCAACGAGCAAGGCGATCAGCGCGCCAATGACCTGGCCGCGGTAGCGCATCACATACGGCAGCAGCGCCAGCAGCGGTCGCACGCGCAGCCCCCGCTCCGCAGGCACGGGGGCGGCGGCCGCGATCGCGTCCGGGTCACTCTGTTCGTTCATCGGGGCGCGAGATTGCATGGCCGGCTGCGCTTAGACAATCGAGGGTTTCCGGCTTGTTTCACACAATGCCGTGGGCTATAGAGCCGCAACTTTTCAGGAAACCGACGATGAAAGCCGACATTCACCCGGATTATCACACCGTCAAGGTCGTCATGACCGACGGAACCGAGTTCACCACCCGCACCACCTGGGGCAAGCCGGGCGACACGTTGCGCCTTGACATCGACCCGAAGTCGCATCCGGCCTGGACCGGCGGCCAGCAGCATCTGCTCGACCGCGGCGGACGCCTCTCGCGCTTCCAGAAGAAGTTCGGCGGGCTCGGGAAGAAATAAGCCTCTTACCGACGGACCGCCCCTCCTTCGTCATGCCCGGCCGCGTGCCGGGCATCCCGTTTAGTAGGGCACGTACGTCCCTAAGCGAGATGGCCGGGTCTAGCCCGGCCATGACGGACATTGTGAGGGTGGCCGACCTACCTTGCCTCGCGCTCGAACGCCGCCTTGAGCAGCCCGAGCTGGCGCTCGACCGCGTTGTTTTGTGGCAGGTCGCTGGCGGGCTTGTGCATCGTGGCATCGAGCCGGCGCACCCGGTCGAGCAGGCCGAGCGAGCGGTCGATCAGATCGCTAAGTTGCTCGGGCAACAGCCGCATGGTGTCGGCGTCGGCGCGGTCGCCGAGCGAAAGCTTGACCTTGGTCTTTTCCTTGTTGGCCTGGGCGAGCGACATCTCGCCCTCCTTCACGGCGCGATGCAACAACAGCCAGGAGGCAAGCTGCATCAACCGGGTCGTCAGACGCATGCTTTCGGTTGCGTAGGCGAGCGCGGCGGAGCGATCGAGCTTCTTGGATTCCTGCCGGCCGGCGCCGTCCAGATAGCTGGCGGTTTCCTCGACCAGTGCCATGCCTTCCTTGAACAGGCCGGCAAAGGCTTGCGAGCTCGCGAGCTTCTCGCTGAACAAAACGGGTCCAGCGCCCTGGGCCGTCTTTTCCGACATACGCTACGCCTCACACACCCTTAGCTTGATATCGCGCGCCTGGCCGGGCTGTCTAGGACCCGCGCGCCACACTTGCCGACATAGTTTCCGCGAGCGTGCCGCGATCTTAGAAACACCGGTTCCACCGGCAAAATCGGCATTCTGTCGTGCGGATAAAAAAGGAGCCGCCGTTGCCGGCGGCTCGAAGGTGATAACAGGGAGGCGTCAAACAGAGTGGACAGGAGCCACTCAACGTCCAGAAGCTGGACGGTTTTAGTAATGACTGGGAAAGCTTAACGACTGGTTAAGGCGCGCCGGACAAATGGTTGCATTTGTCGCACCACGCGTCAGCCGCGCAGCTGGATCTGGAGCATTCGGACCGCGCCGGGGTATAGCCTGAGGTCGCTCGTTTACCTCCTTGGCTTTGATTTCTCGATCTTTTTCGTCTTGGTACTGCGGTCGTGTCGCTCATGCCCGGCGGCCGCGATCGGCGCCAGGTCCAGCGCCGCCGCGGTCGAGCGTGATCAACCTTGCGGGTCCTGGTTCATCTCCTTGCCCGTGATTGCCAACCTGAAGCCGGAGCCTTGGCTTACTCATGCGGCGCTTCGAGAACCGAGGCCTCCTCCACCATCACCTCGATCTCGACTTTTCCGGCACGCTCGAACGCCAGGGTCATGAAGAAGGTGTCATAGGGGCTGAGCAGTTTCTTCATGCCGAAGAGCAGGATGTGCGGGCCGGCACGTTTCAGGTTGACCTCGCCACGAGAACCGACCGCGATCGCGCCGATCACTTTTCCGTCAGCTTCGGGCCGGGCACCGGCATCGCGCAATTCCGCTTTAGTGGCCAAAGACGTCCTGGCGCTCAAAAGTTTATCCGGGCGGCCACCCGCATTCTTGATCGTCATCGAGACGACAACAGGCTTCGTCGTGTCGCTCGTTTCGATGCACCACGGATGCACGATCTCGAGCGTCTTGAATTTGTGCGAGTGCGCCTGCGCGGCCGTCGCGAGAACGAGCGCGGCCGCCGCGAGTGCGAGCGTTTTCATTGTCATCACACGCCCCCTCAAAACGCGTACGCAATGCCGCTCAGCATCCGATACCTCGTCTTCGACTGCAGCCCGTTCATCTCGTTCACGATCGGAATGCCGAACGTCGCAAAGCCCGAGAACGCGCCGCGCGCGATGCGCACGCCGGGCGAGAGCAGCAGCACGTGACCGCCGGAGTTCGGATCGCGCACGCCGGAGGTCGTCTCGAAATCGTGCCATTCGCCATTGAGTTCGAGGATCGCATCGACGGTCCATTGCGGCGTCGCGGGAATCGTCTCCAGCGGATGTGCGTGGCGATGCGACACCGGCCCATGCGCAAGCGCCGACGACGGCAGCGAAGCGTGTTGCTCGGGCGCCGTATAGCCGACCAACCGGTACGAGACCGCAGCGTTGTAAAGGAAGCGATCGCCGAGCTTGGTGTCCTGCGTGCCGGTCCCGACGAGCACGCCAAGCACGTTGACGTCAAACGACCACGCGCCGAAGCGCTGCGTAAATGCGGTCCCGAGCATGAAGTCCCAGGATCCTGAGCCCGGCTGAAATTCCGCTTCAAACAGCAGGCCCTGCTGATCGATGCGATCGGTCGCGCCGGTCGGCGCTTTCACGCCGAACAAAAACGCCGCCTCGGTGCGCGACGCTTGGTTGTTGAGAAATCGGTACTGGCCGAGCACCGTGACATCGCCGAAGCCGGACGAGTCGCCGCGGTCGTCGACCGTGTTGCTGACGATGCCGCCGGGCAAGTGCTCATGATGGCCTTCGCGAATGTCGGTGCGCAGCACCCATGGGATGCGAACCGACACCATGAAGTCGTCGGTGACGCCATAGGCGGCGCCGAGCGACGCGCTCTGGATCGTGCCTATGCTGTGCGCGTGGATGTGCTTGCCGGCGGCTGCGATCAGTTCGGCATCGCCGAGGCCGCCGAACTTGATGGTCTCGTACAGAAACGCCACCGCGCCGTGCCCGGCTTCAAGGGTCGAGGCCGAGATGGTGATGATCGGGCCGGCGCCGCCGGTATTGCTGGCGCTGCCCGGATGATGGGCGAGCGCGGGTGACGCCATCAGCGCGAATGCGCCGACGAAAGGAGAAAGCTTGCGGGTCATTGTGGTCCTCCATGCATGCCTGAAGACGCTTCGAATGAAGCGCGGGATCGAAACGATCGCGATCAGGCAGGCAGTGGAGGCGCGCGGCTCTTGCCGGCGCGATAGAGAAAATGATTGCGCGCACGGAAAACGGAATGCCGAGTCGCGGGCGCGCTGCGCGAGGGAAACAGCAGCGCGATCAGTGCAACGACAAGCGCCGCCGCGCCGGCGAACGCGACGCAATGGATCGCGCAGCTCTCGTGCTGGCTTTTTTGTCCGTGACCCGGGATCGGCGCGCCGTCGGCATCGCCGAGACAAATCTCAAAACCCGGCGCGCCCCCACCCGTTGCAAGCTGCGCCGGGATGGCGCCGGCAAACACCGCATGGAGTACGAACGCATAGGCCGCGATCCAGCCGATCAGCCAGCGCGCCAGGCGCATCCGTGATCGAGAGGCTGTCACCCGCACCCCAACTCCCAGATCCCGTCACCCAATGTAACACGACTCGCGGTTCGCACTAGCATCCCGATGCGTACTATCTCTTGAAGAACTGGTCGGCGGCCGAGCGCTGTGCCTGCTTCTTCACCTTGTCGGCTTCGAGCCGAGCGATCTCTTCCTTGAGCAGCACGACGCGCTCGTCCAGTTCCTTGACCGACAGCAGGGTCAAATCCTGCCCGATCTCGTGCGCGATTTTCTTCTTCGGCCGGTCGTCGTCGTCGATTGCTGGCATCGCAGAACCTCTTCTGCCCAAAACTTAGCGCCGGCTCTGCAGGTTGTCACATCCGCGCGCGCCGACTATGCAAGCGCGAACCAACCCGAGGACTTGACGATGCCGACCATTCCCGCCCGCATGACCGCGATCGTGATCCGTGAGCCCGGCCCGCCCGACGTGCTGGTGCCGCAGGAGCGCGATACGCCTACACCGCAGCAAGGCCAGGTGCTGGTGAAGGTCGCGGCCGCCGGCGTGAACCGGCCGGATGTGATGCAGCGCGAGGGAAAGTATCCGCCGCCGCCCGGTGCGCCGGATATCCCGGGCCTCGAGCTTGCCGGCGAGGTCGTGGCCCTCGGCGACGGCGTAAAGCGCTGGAAGCTCGGCGACAAGGTCACCGCGCTGGTGCCGGGCGGCGGTTATGCCGAATACGCGACCGTGCACGAGAGCAACGCGCTGCCGGTGATCGCGCCGCTCACGATGGTCGAGGCCGGTGCGATCCCCGAGACATTCTTCACGGTCTGGCACAACGTGTTCGAGCGCGGCGCGCTCAAGGCCGGCGAAACCATGCTGCTGCACGGCGGCTCGTCGGGCATCGGCACCACGGCGATCATGCTGGCGAAGAACCGCGGCGCGCGCGTGATCGTCACGGTCGGCTCGGAAGAAAAGGCGGAAGCCTGCCGCAAGCTCGGGGCGGATCTCGCGATCAATTACAAGACCCAGGACTTCGTTGCCGAGACCAAGCAGGCGACCGGCGGCAAGGGCGCCGAAGTGATCATCGACATGGTCGCGGGCGACTACATCCAGAAAAATTACGATGCCGCAGCCGTGGAAGGCCGCATCGTGCAGATCGCATTCCAGCGCCCGCCCAAGACACTGGTCGACTTTCGCCCGATTCTGGTGAAGCGGCTGTGGCACACCGGCTCGGGCCTAAGGCCGCGCCCGGTGGCCGAGAAGGCCGCGATCGCGCGCGCGGTCGAGGAGAACGTCTGGCCGCTGATCGCCGCCGGCAAGGTGAAGCCGGTCATCTACCAGACCTTTCCGTTACGCGAGGCCGCGGCTGCACACGCGCTGATGGAAACGAGCGAGCACATTGGCAAAATCGTATTGACGGTGTGAGGCGGGCCGGTCCGCCGCAATTGCGTCGGGACGCGATCACAAAACCGCCGTTTCCATCCGCGCTTGTTCGACACGTGGGTCGAACGAGGGGCCGGCTTGAGCTATCTGGACCGCACGTTTGTCCTCGCGCGGCTTGCGTTGGCCGCTTCCCTGTTGCTGCCGGCGATCGGCTGGCGCACGCCGCTGCTGTCAAGCTGGCGCTATAGCGCGCTGACCGCGCTCATCCTGCTACCGCTACTGGTGATCGCCTTCGAAATCCGGACACTGCGCCGCGCGCAGCCGGGATCGCGCGCCAGTCGCCTGATGAGCGCAACGAGTCTTTCGCTGGCAATGGTTGTCCTGGGCACAACCTCCACGCTCGAAGCCCAGTTTCAGTATCAGCGCCACATCGTGCTGCGCACCGATCCCGCGCAACTTGAACGGCTCGGGCGTCATCTGCTCGTCGGCTACCGCGACAGGGGGACGCTCGATGCGCTGATCGGGCGGCGTGCCATTGCAGGCGTGTTCATCAGCGCGAGCAATGTGCAGGGCAAGACGGCCGAGGCGATCCGGCAGCAGATCCACTCGCTGCAGGAAATCCGCGCCCGGCAGGGCGTGAGCCCGCTGTGGATCGCGACCGACCAGGAAGGCGGCGCGGTGTCCCGGCTGTCGCCGCCGCTTACGCGCATGCCTTCACTCGCGGAGATCGTGGCGCTGCATCCCGATCCTGCAGAGCGGCAGATCGCAATCCGCCAATACGCATCGCGCCAGGGCCGCGAGCTCAACGACCTCGGCATCAATCTCAACTTCGCGCCCGTGGTCGACCTGAACCACGGCATCATCAATCCGGAGGACCGGCTGAGCCGCATCGGCACGCGGGCGATCTCACAGGACCCTGCGATCGTGACGGACGTGGCTAGGGTCTATTGCGCGACACTGATGATGACCGGCGTGCACTGCACGCTGAAGCATTTCCCCGGCCTCGGGCGCGTCTACGAAGACACGCACCGGGTCACTGCGGAACTCAGCGCGCGCGCCGAGGAGCTCGATGCGTCGGATTGGGTGCCGTTCCGGCATCTGATGGCGAGCGATGCCGCCTTCATCATGCTTGGTCACGTGCGCCTCGTCGCCGTGGACCGCGACCGGCCGGCATCATTCTCCAACGCCGTGGTGGATGGCCTCTTGCGCGAGCGCTGGAAGCACGACGGAGTCCTGGTCACTGACGACTTCAGCATGGGCGCCGTGACGCACAGTCGCGAGGGCGTGACTGGAGGAGCGGTCGCGGCCCTCAATGCCGGCGTTGACCTGATCCTGCTGAGCTATGACCCGGACCAGTATTTCCCCGTGATGTATGCGCTGCTGCGGGCCGACGGCGACGGCGGCTTACGCTCCGACATGCTCGAACGGAGCGATTTACGGCTGCGACGCGCGGCGAGCCGCCGATGAGCGTGCAGATGCTCCGATTTGCCGCGATTTTGCCTTCATTCCCGGCGCTATCCGCATTAGCCACAATCGTTAAAAGCCGTTGAAATCCTTGCTCTTGCCGCACTGCCCCGCTACTGCTCGGGACCTTGGCTGACGCGGAATCGCGGGCCAGAACCTGGGCTCTAGCTTTTTGTTTGAGCATGATCTTTCCCGCAAACGGTATCCACTTGTCGGGGATCATGCTCTAGCGGGGGAGGTCCTCTTTTGCGTCTGTTGCGCGCCGTACATGCGCTGACGGTCCTGCTCGGCGTCGCGCTCGGCGGTCACCACGCCCGCGCGGTCGAGGCGATCAACGTGCGCATCGACGCCTCCGCAATCGACCTCACCGACGCAGTCGAGCGGCCGAAATCCGACGGCGACCGCATCCAGGTATCGACCGCGCCTGCGGCCGACGGCATCATCCGCCGCATCGAGGTGCGTTCGCGCGAGGCGGGCAATTACTGGGCGGTGTTCGCGCTCGCCAACAACAGCGACGAGCAGATCGACCGCCTGATCGTGGCGCCGCATTACCGCATGGTCGGGTCCGGACTGTTCTGGCCCGACCTCGGGCTCTCGCGCATCGTCAACGTCACCCCGAGCTCCGGCGATCGTCCCGACAAGCAGACGAGCCCGACCGCCGACATCTACCGCATCACGCTCGATCCCGGCACGGTCATCACCTACGTGATGGAGCTGCGCTCCGACAAGCTGCCGCAGCTCTATCTGTGGGAGCCGGACGCCTACAAGGACAAGATCAACTCGTTCACGCTCTACTATGGCATCGTGATCGGCATCGCCGGCCTGCTCGCGCTCTTCCTCACCATCCTGTTCGTCGTGAAAGGCAGCGTGATGTTTCCGGCCGCCGCCGCGCTCGGCTGGGCCGTGCTCGCCTATATCGGCACCGACTTCGGTTTCTGGGGCAAGGTGTTCGATCTCTCTGCCGACGTGGAGCGTGTGTGGCGCGCATCGGGCGAAGCGATCCTTGCCGCCACGCTGGTCGTGTTCCTGTTTGCCTACCTCAACCTCAATCGCTGGCACGTGCGCTATGCGCACATCACGGCGGGTTGGCTCGTCTTCCTCGGCGCGCTGACCGCGATCGCGGTGTTCAATCCGCCTGTCGCCTCCGGTGTCGCCCGCATTTCGCTCGCGATCGTCGCGGTCGCGGGGCTGGGGCTGGTGGTTTATCTCGCGGCGCACGGCTTCGACCGCGCGGTGCTGCTGATCCCGACCTGGCTGCTGCTGGTCACCTGGGTGTTCGCCGCCTACCTCGCGGTGACCGGAGTCGTGACCAACGACATCGTCGGACCCGCGCTGCTCGGAGGCCTCGTGCTGATCGTGATGCTGATCGGCTTCACGGTGATGCAGCACGCCTTCTCGGGCGGCGCCGCGATTGCGATCGTCTCCGACATCGAAAGACGCGCGCTCGCGCTGACCGGCGCGGGCGACATGATCTGGGACTGGGACGTGCCGAACGACCGGGTGTTCACTTCGCCGGAAACCGAAGCGCTGCTCGGCCTCAAGCGCGGTGCCCTCGCGGGCTCGGCCGCCGACTGGCTGGAAGTGCTGCATCCGCTCGACCGCGACCGCTTCCGCGCCGCGCTCGACGGCGTGCTCGATCAGCGCCGCGGGCGGCTGTTCCTGGAATTCCGCATCCGCACGCTCGACGGCCACTACATGTGGTTCGCCCTGAAAGCGCGCCCGGTGGTCGCCTCCGACGGCGAAGTGGTGCGGTTGGTCGGCACGCTCACCGACGTGACCGAGTTCAAGACAGCCGAGGAGCGGCTCTTGCACGATGCCGTGCACGACAACCTCACCGGCCTGCCGAACCGCGAACTGTTCCTCGACCGGCTCGACGCAGCGTTGTCCTTTGCGCGCGCCGACTCCACCATCCGACCGACCGTGATGGTGATCGACCTCGACCGCTTCAAGCAGGTCAACGACTCGGTCGGCATTGCGGTCGGCGATTCGATCCTGCTCACCCTGGCGCGGCGGCTCGGGCGCCTGCTCAAGCCGCAGGACACCCTTGCGCGCCTTGGCGGCGACCAGTTCGGGCTGTTGGTGCTCTCCGAGCGCGAGCCGCCGCGCATCACGGCCTTCGCCGACACCATCCGCAAGACGCTGCGCGCGCCGATCACCTTCAATGACCGCGAGATCCTGCTCACCGCCTCGATCGGATTGGCCCTCGCCGACGGCAATCCGCAGCGCAAGGAGGACGTGCTGAAGGACGCCGAGTTGGCGATGTACCACGGCAAGCGCATCGGCGGCGACCGCATCGAGGTATTCAAGCCCGCGATGCGCACGCGCAAGAACGATCGCCTGTCGATGGAGACGGACCTGCGCCGCGCGCTCGAGCGCGACGAGCTCACCGTGCTGTATCAGCCGATCGTGTGGCTGGAGGATCGCTCGGTCGCGGGGTTCGAGGCGCTGCTGCGCTGGGATCATCCCAAGATGGGTCGCCTCGGACCGGCCGACTTCATCCCGCTCGCGGAGGAAACCGGCCTGATCATCGACATCGGCCTGTTCGTGCTCGACCGCACCACGCGCCAGCTCGCATCGTGGCAGCGGGCGACGCGGCTGCGCTATCCGCTGTTCTGCAGCGTCAATATCTCCTCGCGCCAGCTGCTGCGCCACGACCTGATTCAGGATCTGCGCACCGTACTGTCACGCTCCGCAGTCGCGCGCGGCACGCTGAAGCTGGAGTTGACCGAGTCGCTGGTGATGGAGAATCCGGAGTACGCCGCGCAGATGTTGGCGCGCATGCGCGAGCTCGGCGTCGGCCTGTCGCTCGACGATTTCGGCACCGGCCATTCCTCGCTCGCCTATTTGCAGCGCTTCCCGTTCGACACCATCAAGATCGATCAGTCGTTCGTGCGCCAGAACGGCAAGGGCGCACGCCCGGTTATCCTGCGCTCGATCATTGCGATGGCGCACGATCTCTCGATGGATGTGATCGCCGAGGGCGCGGAATCGGACACCGACGCGTCCGAGCTTTACCAGCTCGGCTGCGAATACGCGCAAGGCTACGTGTTCGGCGAGCCGATGGAGCCGGAACGTGCGATCGCGCTGGTCGGCCAGAGCCACGCCGAAGCGCCAAGGCAGGTCGAGGCGAGGTAGCTGTCATTCCGGGGCACGCCGAAAGCGCGAGCCCGGAATCCATAAACCCGAGACCAGCTCCACCGGTCCACAGTTCTTGTTTCGTGGTTATGGATTCCGGGCTCGCCGCTGCGCGGCGCCCCGGAATGACGCCCTACGCGTGACCGGCTTCGCTCGACAACTTGCCGAGTTCGATGCCGATCTTGCGCATCGCCTTTTCGTATTTGCCGCCGATGTCCTGGCCGAAGATCAATTCGGGATCGGCATCGCAATTGAGCCAGCCGTTCTGCGTGATCTCGTTTTCCAGTTGCCCCGGTGCCCAGCCCGCATAGCCGAGCGCCAGCACCGCGCTCTGCGGTCCCTCGCCGTGGGCGATCGCCTTGAGGATATCGAGCGTCGCAGTGAGGCAGATGCCGTTGTCGATCGGCAGGGTCGAATTCTCGATGAAGAAGTCCGCCGAGTGCAACACGAAGCCGCGCCCCGTTTCGACCGGCCCGCCTTTGAGCACCTTCACGGTGCCCGCCTTGCGCGGCAGCTGGATCAATTCGGCCGCCGGGATGACATCGAGTTGCACCAGCAGATCGGGAAACTTGATATTTGCCGCCGGCTGATTGACCACGATCCCCATCGCGCCCTCGGAAGAGTGCGCGCATACGTAAATCAGGCTGCGCGCGAAACGCTCGTCCCCCATCGCCGGCATGGCGATCAGCATCTGGCCGTCGAGGTAACCGCGTTTCGGCCCGCCGCTCGATTTGCCCGGGACTTTCATGGCCACAAAACTACTCCGTTCCCCGATTCATGGGAATCGAAACTTGTTCCCGGCCCCCTTTGTTCCGATCACGGCGAATTCAGTGGCTTGCATAAGGCGGTGCCACTAGATCGTGCCTTATGACATCCGATAAGGCATGCGCCGCACTGATCTTCGGCGCCAATCTTGTTGTTCTGGTGGCGGCCGCGCCTGCGCTGGCGGCCGACGCGTCATCCTGGGACGGCACCGACCGCGCGGCGGTGCGCCTGATTGCCGGAGCTGCGCGCGCGCAAGGCGGCGCGGCGATCCAGCGGGCGGGCATCGAGATCAGGCTCGCGCCGGGCTGGAAGACCTACTGGCGCTATCCGGGCGACTCCGGCCTTCCGCCGCGGTTCGATTTTTCCAAATCGCGCAATGTGAAATCCGTCGCTGTCCGTTGGCCCGCGCCGCAGCGGCTCGTGGACGAAAGCGGTGTGTCGATCGGCTACAAGCATGATGTGGTGTTTCCGCTGGAGGTCACGCCGCAGGATTCCGAGAAGCCGGTCATGCTGGCCCTGAAGATCGATTATGCCGTGTGCGAGAAGATCTGCGTGCCGGCCGACGGCAACGCCGAGCTGAAGCTGGACGGCAAAACAAGCGAACAGGACGGCAACCTTCGCCATAGCGAAGGTCTGGTGCCGAAGCCCGCGACGCTCGGCGGGAACGGCACGCCGAGCATTCGCGCGGTGCAGCGCGCGGGCGCGCGCATCATCGTCGATGTCGCGGCGCCCGGCGCGGTTGATCTGTTCGCCGAAGGCCCCACGCCGGACTGGGCGCTGCCCGTGCCCTCAGCCGTCACGGGCGCCCCAACCGGGCAGCAGCGCTTCGCCTTCGAGCTCGACGGCCTTCCGGCCGGTGCGAAGCCGGACGGCGTCACCTTGACGTTCACGGCGGTCGCGGGCGAGCAGGCCGTCGAAGTCCCCTACCGCCTCGACTAATCCGCCAGAGCCGCTAAGTTACCGCCACAAATTTTAGAACACGATCAACCCCCCAACGAGAGGACTTAGTCATGACCATCAAGGTCGGCGATCGTTTGCCCAATGCGACATTCATGACGATGACGGCGGACGGCCCGAAGCCACAAACCACCGATGAGATCTTCAAGGGCAAGAAGGTCGTGCTGTTCGCGGTGCCCGGCGCGTTTACGCCGACCTGCCACAAGAACCATCTGCCCGGGTTCGTGCAGCAGGCCGAGAAGATCAAGGGCAAGGGCATCGACACGATTGCGGTCACCGGCGTCAACGACGTGTTCGTGATGGACGCGTGGAAGAAAGCCTCCGGCGCTGACGGAAAGGTTGAATTCCTCGCCGACGGCAGCGGCGACTTCGCCAAGGCGATCGGCCTGACCGTCGATCTCGGCCCACGCGGCCTCGGCACGCGCTCGCAACGCTACGCCATGGTGGTCGAAGACGGCGTGGTGAAGACGCTCAACATCGAGGACGCACCCGGCAAGGCGGACGTCTCGGGCGCGGAGAATTTGCTCAAGGGGCTGTGAGCTCGTCGCTTGGGTTCAATATCCGAACTGCGTCATGGCCGGGCATAGCCCGTCGAAGACGGGCGTACACGCCCTGATGCCCGGCCATCCCCGTCTTGGGGAATCAGCAACCGAGACGTGGATTGCCCAAAGGCCGGGCATCGAGAGAGTTCCCCCCGTCTCATTTCCGCCCGCGCTTAATCGGCATTTAACTAAAATTCGCCCTAATGACGTCCCGCAAGTCTGCGAGTTGCTGCGTCCGGAATTCCGGGGTGGACGCATCGTTGTGTACGAGTGCGTGGGACGGGGTGAGTGGTGGCGTATTGCGTCGATGTCGATCGCGATTCCGCGGCAGTTGACCATCAAGGCCGGAGCGCGGTTCCCCAGAAGCTGTTCGGCGCCATTGCGCTCACGCTGATTGCGCTCGCCTGCGCCTGGACGCTCTACGCCAACCTGTTCGGCACGCACCAGGAAGACGCCCTCCCGGCGCCCGCGATCACCATCGTCACGGCGCGACCAGCCAACGCCGTTACGGACGTGCCGAAGGACGCAGCGAAGAAGCGCGGGCTGTTCACCGCTCCGGTGTTCGACATCACGCTGATCAATCCGGCGCGCTCGTTCGGATTACCACCGGTCGCCTTCTCACAAACTGCACCGCTCAAAGCCGCATTGCAGGCGCCGCAAGCGCCGGCGGTGCGCGCGGTGCAGAATATTCCGCTGCCGACGCCGCGCCCGGCCGAAATCCGCAACACCCCGCAGCACGCGATGGTGCAGCCCGCCGCGCCTCCCGGACCGGACAATCTCTTCGACCGTTTCTTCGGGAAATCGCGTGCGAATGGGCCGGCGCTTGCCTATGCGTCGGCGGACGGCGGCGTGTTCAACGACGGGCAAAGCAAGTCGCCGGGCCGCCTGCCAGGCAACGACGGCCAGACCGCGGTCTACGACATCTCGGCGCGCACGGTTTACATGCCGGATGGTTCAAAACTGGAGGCGCATTCGGGTCTGCACGACCATCTCGACGACCCGCGCTACGTCCACGTGAAGATGCGCGGGGCGACCCCGCCGCACACTTACGATCTCGTGCCGCGCGAGGCGCTGTTCCACGGCGTGGAAGCGCTACGCATGATCCCGGTCGGCGGCGAGAGCGAGATTTTCGGCCGCACGGGTTTGCTTGCACACACTTACATGCTCGGCCCGAACGGCGATTCAAACGGCTGCGTGTCGTTCAAGGACTACGGCACGTTCCTGCGCGCCTACAAGAACGGCCAGGTGAAGCGGCTGATCGTCGTGGCAAGCGGCGGCCGCGCGATGCTGGCGTCGACTAACTAGGCTAGCTTCAGCCTCATCCTGAAGAGGCGCAAAGCGCCGTCTCAAAGGATGGTCCCGCGCACAGGCCCCGCCCTTCGAGACGCCATGCCATAGCGCGTCGCAGACGCGCGTAAACGCGCTTATGGCATGGATCCTCAGGGTGAGGGCTAATCTACTTCGCGGCTTTTTTCTTTCGCTTGCGCGGCGCCTTGATCTCGTGCGGCGGCACCCGCGCCGGATCAGCGCCTCGCCTGAGCTCTGCCCGCGCCTCATGGACCAGTTCATCGGCACGCTCGTTGTGCGGGTCGCCTGAGTGTCCCCGCACCCAGTGCCAGCGCACGGAATGACGCTCGACTGCGGCATCGAGGCGGCGCCACAGATCCTCGTTCTTCACCGGATCCTTCGAGGCCGTGCGCCAGCCGTTGCGCTTCCAGTTCCTGATGTATTTGGTGATGCCGTCGCGTACGTACTGGCTATCGGTGTGCATGTCGACCACGCAAGGCCACTTCAAAGCTTCGAGCCCCGAGATCGCCGCAGTCAATTCCATCCGATTGTTGGTGGATGTCGCCTCGCCACCCTTCAGCTCTTTCTCGTGCGTGCCCATCAGCAAGATCGCGGCCCAGCCGCCCGGTCCCGGATTGGGCGCGCAGCCGCCATCGGTGTAAATCTTCACATGATGCCTCCGCGCCTCGCTCATGCGTCGACACCGTAGTCACGCACGCCACCCACTGCACGGTGGAAGCGCAGCTTGCGGAGATATTCGAGCGGGTCCTTCGGGCGCACCAGCGCGCCGGGCGGCACGTTGAGCCAATCGACCAGCCGCGTGAGCAGGAAGCGCAGCGCGGCGCCGCGCGCGAGCAGCGGCAGGCAGGCGCGCTCCTCGAGCGAGAGCGGCCGCGCCGACATATAGCCCTGCAGCAGCGCGCGCCCCTTGGTGACGTTGTAGGCGTGATCCGGCTCGAAGCACCACGCGTTGAGGCAGATCGCAACATCGTAGGCGAGCGTATCGGTGCAGGCGAAGTAGAAGTCGATCAGCCCGGACAGCCGGTCGCCGAGGAAGAACACGTTATCGGGAAAGAGATCGGCGTGGATCACCCCTTGTGGCAAGCCGGTCGGCCAGGCGCCTTCCAGCATGGTCACCTCGCGCTCGATCGTCTCGCGCAGGCCGGGCTGCACGCTGTCCGCACCCGCTGCGGAGGTCACGTAGAGCGGACGCCAGCCGTCGACCGAGAGCGCGTTGCGCCGCTTCATCGCAAAGTCCGCGCCGGCAAGATGCAGCCTGGCGAGCGCGGCGCCGACCGCTCCGCAGTGCGCCGCACTCGGGCGGCGGATCCACATGCCGTCGAGGAACGTCACCATGGCGGCCGGCCGCCCCGCCACGAAGCCGAGCAGCGCGCCGGAGCGGTTCTTCACCGGCTGCGGGCAAGTGAGCCCGCGCGCCGCAAGATGCTCCATCAGTGCGAGGAAGAACGGCAGGTCCTCGGGTGCGACCCGCTTCTCGTAGAGGGTGAGGATGTAGTGGCCGCGCGTCGTGTGGACGAGGAAGTTGGAATTCTCCACGCCCTCCGCGATGCCCTTGTAGGACAACAGGTCGCCGAGATCGTACTCGCGCAGGAAATCGGCCATATCCTCGGCCGAGACATCGGTGTAAACGGCCATTCGGCGCCCTTTGCCGGCAATCCGCGGTTCCCGCGCGAAATGGGCCGCGCCGCGCCGCGCTGTCAAGCAGGGCCCGAAACTCCTAGTGGCGCATGATCTTTTTCGGCGAACCGGCTCCACTTCGCCGGATCATGCGATGGACACACGCGCCTGCGATGCCTATATTCCGGCCATTCCCGTCATCCACGATGACAAACAGGCTTCGCCCGGAGGGCGGGCGAAGCGCAGAGGAGATTTGCCATGGCGACCACGCCGCTGATGCCGAAGGCGACCGCCGTCTGGCTCGTCGAGAACACCGCCCTGTCGTTCGACCAGATCGCGGATTTCTGCAAGCTGCACCCGCTCGAAGTCAAGGCGATCGCCGACGGCGACGCCGCGCAGGGGATCAAGGGTCTCGACCCGGTGCTGACCGGACAGCTCACGCGCGAGGAAATCCAGAAGGCCGAGAAGGATCACGACCTTCGCCTGCACATTTCCGACCCGAAGGTGCGTCTGCCCGAGCAGAAGAAAAAGAAGGGCCCGCGCTACACGCCGGTGTCGCGCCGGCAGGACCGGCCGAACGCGATTCTGTGGCTGGTGCGCAATCATCCCGAACTGAAGGACGCGGCGATCATGCGCCTCGTCGGCACCACCAAGTCGACCATCCAGGGCATCCGCGACCGCACACACTGGAACGCCGCGCAGCTCCAGCCGCTCGACCCGGTGACACTCGGCCTCTGTTCGCAGATCGACCTCGACTTCGAGGTGCAGCGCGCCGCGAAGGAAAAGCCGGTGCCGGCCGATGCCGGCGCGACGCTGCTGCCCGCCGCCGTCACCACGGCGGCCGCGGAAGCCAAGGCCGAGGCCGAGCAGACCTCGAAGAAGCCCGCCGACGAGCTCAACGTCGATGCGGTGTTCGCCAAGCTGAAGCAGCTCGGCGGCAAGCAGGACGACAAGGGCGAGTAAAGCGTAAGGGCTGACGGCCGCGACGCATGCCGCACGCGTTATGTCGAGGCCGCGTCCGCTCAACTCAAGCCGTTGCCGATAAGCCCCCTGTGTGGGCCGGAGTGCGTCTACGACTAAATGGTTAGTTGAGCCGCGCCAGACGCCTATCTAAGCTGCGTTTACAGCATGGATCACATGCGGTTGGCCTTGAATGAGGCCTCGATGTGCCGGGGGCGGTAGCTCGGACGTAAACCCTGTCAGCCGCCGATCGGTCTGCCAGCGCTAACTGCCGTACCGCCGCCGCTGAACGCATCCAATAACCCGGCAAACGCCGGCAACAATCAAGAAACCGGGGTCGCGCACGCGTCCGCGCATGAGAGGACGTTTGGGCGACTGGTCGGAGAAAATCGTTCGGGAGACAGCATCGTCGATCACCAAGGAGGAATTGTCCGATGGCACCAAAGAGCCTCGATCCAACACCCGTAACGCGGCGCAGCTTCCTGAAGAAAACCGGCGCAGTCGCCGGAAGCGCAGGTCTTGCGCCCGTGCTATCCGCGCCGTTCGTTTCGCGCGCGATGGCCCAGACCAAGACGCTGACTATCGTGCAATGGAGCCACTTCGTTCCGGAGTACGACAAGTGGTTCGACAATTTCGCCAAGGACTGGGGCTCGAAGAACAAGATCAACGTCACTGTCGACCACATTCCGGTCGCCAACGTCGCCGCGCGCGCGGCCGCGGAGGCCTCGGCTCAATCCGGCCACGACCTGTTCGGCTGGAACGGCTCCGGGGGCGCACATCTCTACAAGAAATTTCTGGTCGACGTGACGAGTCTCGTCGAAGACACCCAGAAGAAGTACGGCAAGGTCAGCACGATCGGGCGACAGATCGGTTACAACCAGGAAGACAAGACCTGGACGGCGTTTCCGGACTTCTACATCAACTTCCCCTCCATGTACCGCAAGAGCATGTGGGACGAGATCGCGATGAAGCCCGATACCTGGGACAACGTCCGGATCGGCGGCGCAAAGTTGAAGGCCAAGGGCCACCCGGTCGGCCTCCCGCTCGGCCACAGCAACGACCCGAACACGACATGGCGCGGCCTGTTGTGGAGCTTCGGCGGCGCTGTGCAGGACGAGTCTGGCAAGAAGGTCATGCTCAACAGCAAGGAGACGGTCGAGGCCGTCAAGTTCGCCACCGCGCTCTACAAGGAAGCGATGACGCCGGAAGTGCTGTCGTGGGACGACGCCAGCAACAACCGGTACCTGGCATCGGGCATCGGTTCGCTGATCATCAATCCGATCTCGGCCTATCGCACGTTCCAGAAATCGAACAAGGCAGGCGCGGACGACACCTTCGTGATGGAGCCGCCGAAAGGACCGGTCCGCCAGATCATGGGTGGCGCGATCGAGTACTACGGCATCTGGAAGTTCGCCAAGAACAAGGAAGGCGCGCTCGAGTTCCTCAAGTACTACGCCGACAATTGGCCCGAGGCATTCAAGGCGAGCGAAGGCTACAACAATCCCTGCTTCGCCAATCTCGTGCCGAAGCCGATGCCGCTGCTGTCGGACGATCCGACATCGACTCCGCGCGACAAGCTGGCGATCCTCCAGGATTCCGAAAAATGGTCGGCCGCTCCCGGATATCCGGGTCCGGCATGGCCCGCCGTCGACGAGGTCTACAACGACTTCGTCATCTGCGACATGATGTCGAAGGCGGCGACCGGCCAGATGTCGGCCGAAGACTCGGTCAAGTGGGCTACGCAGCAATGTGAAGCCATTTACAAGAAGTGGCTGCAACGAGGCTGAGTGCCGGGTCGGGCCGCGTCCGGTGCGCGGCCCGACCACGCCGATCATCAACGAAATAATAAGCCCGCTGAATGAACGGCGGCGCGAACGTGCACATTTGAACTCGGGGAGGCTCAATGTCTGCGGTGACAGCGCGGGAGATCGTCAAGAAATTCGGCGAGGTCCCCGCCGTCGACGGCATCTCGCTCACGGTGCCGGACGGCGAGTTCATGGTGCTGCTAGGCCCCTCGGGCTGCGGCAAGACGACGTTCCTGCGCATCATCTGCGGGCTCGAGCAACAGACGAGCGGCGATCTCCTGATCGGCGGCAACATCGTCAACGAGATTCCGCCGCGCGCGCGTGGCGTGGCGATGATGTTTCAAAGCTACGGCCTCTATCCGCATTACACGGTGCGCAACAACATCGCCTTCCCGCTGAAAACGCAGCGGATGCCGCGCGACAAGATCGAAAAGCAGGTGGAGTGGGCGTCACAATTGCTCGGCATCAACCACCTGCTCGACCGGCGGCCGCGCCAGCTGTCCGGCGGCGAGCGCCAACGTGTTGCGCTCGCGCGGGCGCTGGTCCGCGAGCCCACCGCGCTGCTGCTTGACGAGCCGCTGTCCAATCTTGACGCCAAGCTGCGCACTTCGGCGCGCCAGGAAATCAAGAACTTTCAGATGCGGGTCGGTCTCACGACCATTTACGTGACGCACGATCAGGTCGAAGCCATGGGGATGGGCGACCGGATCGCGGTCATTGATCACGGAAAAATTCGACAAGTCGGGACGCCGATGGAAATCTACAACGATCCCGCCGACCTCTTTGTCGCAACCTTCGTCGGCGCGCCGCCGATGAATATCGTCACGCACAACGGCGGCGGTTATCTCGGTTTTCGTCCCGAGAATTTCCTGCCCAAGGAGATGATCGAGGACGGCGCGGCGACTGAATTTTCGTTCCGGGTCGACCGCTCCGAATATCTCGGCTCAGAGCGCATCGTTTACGGCGTAATGGAAGGCTTCGAATCAAAGCAGCCGATCACGGCGAAGCTGCCGCCGGCCCACGTCCGCGAGGAAAGCATCCGGCCCGGCGAGTGGCATCCGTTCGCCGTGAAGAACAGCGAGCTGCGACAGTTCGACACCAGCGGCAATCGAGTTAGCCGGCACTGAACCGGAGGGATCGACCGATGGCCGTCATCGCAGAACCTGTCACCAAGCCGGTTTCGCGCTTTCACTTCTTCCTCGACCGGCGCGAGGTGCTGGAATTGTTTCTGGTCGCGCCGGCGATCATTTACGTGCTGCTGCTGGTCGGGTTGCCGCTTCTGCTCGCGGTCTATTACTCGGTGAGCGCCTACACGATCTACGACCCGACCTGGAAGTTTGTCGGGCTCGAGAACTTCGTCGATATCTTGCAAAACCCGACCTTCACGAAGACGCTCGCCAACACCTTCATCTTTACGTTCGGCTCGCAACTGCTCGGCCTCGTGCTTGGGAAATTCGGCGCATTTCTGCTGTTGCAGCCGTTCCCCGGCCGCAAGCTCGTGCGGGCGCTCATCGTTCTGCCCTTCGTCATTCCGGTCGCACTCGCCACGATTGCCTGGCGATGGATCTTCGATTCGCTCTACAGCGTGATCAACTGGACGATGATCGCGCTGGGCTTCATGGATCGCGCGGACGCACCGAACTGGCTCGGCGATCCGACGCTGGCGATGCTGTGCATCATCATCATCAATGCCTGGCGTTTTTTTCCGTTTGCCGTCGTGATCTTTCTTGCCGGCATCACGGCGGTGCCGCAAGACGTGATCGATGCTGCGACGGTCGATGGCGCCGGCTTCTGGCGCAGGAACTACCAGATCATCCTGCCGATGATCCTGCCGATCATGACGATCGGCCTCATCTTCGGCATCGTTTTCACCTTCACCGATCTGTCCATCGTCTTCCTTTTGACGATGGGGGGCCCGGGCGGCGACACCTCGGTCCTGGGTTTTGCGGGTTTCCAGACCGGCATCGTTTCCGGCGATGTGTCGCATGGCGCTGCCATATCGTTGTTCATGCTGCCGGTGCTGCTGGTGGTCGTTATCCTGATGTTGCGCTTCATCCGCCGCCGGGAGATCTGACATGCCGCGCACTCTCAGCAAGCTCATTGGCAACACCTGGTTTTTCCTCGGGGTCGCATTCTTCGTCGTCCTGGCCGCATTTCCCTTCTACTGGATGCTGATCACCACGTTCAAAACGAACAGCGACCTCTACAATGTCGCGAATACGCCGTTCTGGTTCAACGAGTGGCCGACGCTCGAACACCTCAAGTACCTGTTCGAGGAAACGCTGTTCGCCCGCTGGCTGTGGAATTCGCTGGTCATCGGCGTCTGCGTCGTCGCCATCACGCTCGTGACTGCAATCCCGGCCGGTTACGCCCTGGCTCGCATGACCAGCCGCAAAGGCGAGGCCCTTGGAATCGGAATTTTCTTGACCTACCTCGTGCCGCCGACCCTGTTGTTCCTGCCGTTGTCGCGGATCATTGCCGAACTCGGATTGCAGAACTCGATGTGGTCGCTGGTGCTGGTCTATCCGACCTTCACCATCCCGTTTTGCTCCTGGCTGATGATGGGATTCTTCAAGGCGCTGCCGGTCGAAATCGAGGAAGCGGCGGTCGTCGACGGCTGCAGCCTGTTCGGCGCCTTCATCAAGATGGCGATCCCGTTGTCGGTGCCGGCCATCCTGACGGTGGTGATCTTCACCTTTACCTTGACCTTGCAGGAATTTGTCTACGCGCTGACGTTCGTGTCATCGTCCGACCAGAAGCCCATCACGCTCGGCGTCACGACCGACCTGGTCCGCGGCGATGTGTTCTTCTGGGGCGAACTCATGGCCGGCGCGTTGATCGCCGCCATCCCGGTGGCGATCGCCTACAATCTGTTTCTCGACCGCTTCATCAGCGGCATCACGGGCGGGGCGGTGAAGTAAGCTTGCCTTTCCTTCACCGGCACCGCCGAGCGTCAGACGCGAGAGCGCTCCCGTGCTGAATTACGGTTCGTTCCCGCGCGCGACCGCGGCCAGCATGTCGGCGGTCGAGACCGGCGGGACCCAGCCGAGGCGCATCAGTCGCGACGGGTCGCAGACCAGCGGCCCGGCGACCCGGGCGTAAAGCTCCGAACGGCCGGTGAGGCGAAAGATCCGCTCCAGCACCGCCGGAGGGACGGCGACCAGGCGTGGCTTGCGTCCAAGCCCGGCGCGCATCGCGGTGATCATCTCGGGCAGGGTCACCGGCACCGGATCGGCAACGATCAGCGGGCAGCCCAGGCGTTGCGGCGCGATCAGAACAGATTGGACGGCCGCGGCGAGATTGGGCAGCGACAACAGCGAGCGCTTCGCGCCGAGCGCGCCGAACGGCAGCGGATAGGGCGAGCGGGCGAGTTCGACAAGCCGCGCCATGTTGCCCTTCGCGCCCGCCCCGCACACGAGCGCGAGGCGCAGCGCGACCCAATCGAGATCGAGCTTCGCAAGCTCTTGCTCGGCGGCAAGTTTGGACCGTCCATACGCATCGGTCGGGCGCGGCTCCATCTCCTCGGTCAGAACCTGCCCGTTGCTCGGCCCGGTCTGCGCACGCAGCGACGACATGAAGACGAAGCGCCGCACGCCGGCGCGCCGTGCCGCCTGCGCCAATGCGGCTGTCGCCGTCGCATTCAGCAGCCGGAAATCCTCCTCCGGCGCGCCGGACATTGCCGGCGTGAGCGCCGCCGAATGAACCACGGCGTGCACATCGGCCAGGGCGGCCGCAATATTGATGGGGCGCGCGAGGTCGCCAATCACAGCGTTGGCGCAGTCGAGCGGCACGGTCGCGGGTCTGCGCAGCAGAACGCGGACGCGGTACCCGAGGCGCGGAAGCGCGCGAAGGAGATACCGCCCGATAAACCCCGTTGCTCCGGTCAGCGCGATCAGGGGTTCGTTCATGTGCTCACGCGGCGTGTTGGCTTGCTCCGGCAACCCATGTGTCCAGAACTTCGATCGTTTCAGGATCGAACGCCACCATGTCGGCGCGCAAGCCCGGAGCGAGCGTGCCGACCTGCGTGGCAAGATTGACGAAGGCCGCCGGATGGCTTGACGCGAACCGCAGCGCGCGCTCCAGCGGCACCCCCAGCATACGCACGCAATTGCGAACCGCGCTCGCCATGTCGAGAGCCGCGCCAGCGAGCGTCCCGTCCTGCCTGACGCAACGCCCGTCCTGCACCGCAATCTTCTCGCCGTACAGCGTAAACTCCGAGCGGGTGCCGCCAACCGGCGGCATGGCATCGGTCACCAGCATCGGCCGCCCCACGCCACGCAAGGCGAGCCGGAGCATTGCGGCATCGACGTGTATTCCGTCCACGATCAGACCATACGAACATTCGGGCGTCTCGAGCGCCGCTGCGATCGGGCCCGGCTCGCGGCTCGCCAGCGGCCGCATCGCATTGAACAGGTGGGTGAAGCCCGTCAGGCCTTCGCCGATGGCTGCGCGGGCCTGCGCATAGGTCGCGTTCGAGTGCCCGAGCGATACGCAGACTCCTGCATTCGTCAGCTGCTTGATGAAGCCCGCCGGCACCTGTTCGGGCGCAAGCGTCAGCAGAAGGGCGCCCGCCCGCGCGCTCGTGAGCATTTCCACGTCATCGGACGTCGGCTGCCGGAAAAGGCTGCAATCGTGCACGCCGGCTCGTTCAGGCGAAAGAAAGGGGCCTTCCAGATGAAGGCCCAGGACCATCGGCTCGGTGCGCATCGCGGATTGAACTGCTGCGTTGGCGGCGTGCATTTTCTCGGGTGTATCCGTGATCAACGTCGGCAGGAATCCGGTCGTGCCGAACCCGCGATGGGCCGCCGCGATCCGCGAAATCGCTTCCGGTGTGGGCGCATCGTTGAAGAGGACGTCGCCGCCGCCATTGGCCTGAAGGTCGATGAACCCCGGCGCGAGCCAGATGCCCTCAGGCAGCACGCGCACTGAGAGATTCCTTGGAATGTCGCCCCGTGGCAGGATGCGGCTCACGCGCGAACCCTCGATCAGCACACCGGCACGTTCGTGGCGGTTTGTGCCATCGAACACGGTGTCGGCCACGACGGCGTGCAAGTCGCCTGAGTTCATCGGGTCCGCGTCACCTTCTGCAAATGCGGCGGGCGATCGACATCGTTGCCGCGGCGCTGTGCGACCTGAATAACCAATCCGTAAAAGGCCTGAATTAGGCAGACGGCATCCGCGTCCGGCTGATCCGCTTCGAGCGTCGGCAGCGCGTTGGGAGCGCCGGTCGCGAATACGCTCGCACCTTTTGCAACCAGCGCCAGCGCGAGGGTTTTCAGTCCCTCCGCCGCCGCGTCGGTCGGCAAGAACAGGATCACCGGATAGTCGCGCCCGACCAGCGCGATCGGGCCGTGCTGGAATTCGGCGCCGCTGAACGCTTCGGCGTGAATACGGCAGGTCTCCTTCAATTTCAGCGCGGCTTCGCGCGCAACGGCGAGCGTCGCACCGCGACCGATGCTCATGAGATGGGTCGCGGCCGCAAGCGCGGGCAATGCGGCGGTCCAATCCAGATCCGCCGCCGACGCCAGTCGCGCCGGAAGGTGGTCAAGCCCGCGGTGGATCGCGCTGTCACCGGTCCACGCCGCCGCCAGCCGCAGCAACGCGGCGAGCGAAGCCACAAAGGTCTTGGTCGCCGCGACGCTCAATTCCGGCCCCGCCTGCATCGGCAGCACAATATCGCTGGCGTTTGCCAGCGGACTATCGGGGTCGTTCACCAGCGCCACGGTCAGGGCACCTGCCTCACGCGCGAAAGTGAGTGACTCCACGATGTCATCGCTGCGGCCCGCCTGGGAGATCGCGAGAAACATCTGCCCCTTGAGCCGAAGGCGCTGCCGGTACACCGTGGCGAGGTTCGGCGCAATCGCAGAGACCGGAATGCCGAGATGGCGCTCGATCAGATGCTTGCCGAACGTCGCGGCGTGCGCCGAGCTTCCGCGCGCGCAGGTCACGACGACTTGCGGCACCCGGCGCCGCAGTGTCGCGGCAAGGTCGCTAACTCGATCCGTCAAGTCCGCTGCCTGACGCCGCACGATGTCAGGCGCCTCGCGGAATTCTGCCGCCATCTGTGGCTTGCTTTGCATGGTTCACGCGGCGGCTGAGCGGGTTGCAAGACGCGCCAGCTGCAGCGCGCCGGCGACGGCATCGCCGGCGGGCGGCACCACATTGCGCCGCGTACCGGCCGAGAGCCATTGCTCCATCGATGGCGCCAAACCGCCGAGCAGCGCCAGCCGCGTCGCGCCCAGCAGATGCAAACGCGTCGCGACGGCGTCGAGATGGCGCGCGGCAAGCCGCATCAGCTCAACTGCGGCCGGATCGTCGCGCATCGCGTATTCCAAGACGCCCGGAGCGAGCGAGCCGAGGTCGCGCGGCAGCGCACGCGCGACCCAGCCGACGATCGCGTGGGCATCCGATCCGAAGCGCTCGAACGCCGCGCGCAGGAACGGCGTCCATGGGGTGCGCCCGTCATGCGCCATCAGGACGCGACGCAGTGTCTCGACACCGAGCCAGGCGCCGCCGCCTTCATCGGAGATCGGCAGGCCCCATCCGCCGACCCGATGGTGGCGGCCGCGGACCACCGCCCATCCGATGCTGCCCGTGCCGATGATGAGCACGGCGCCATCGCGGCCCTCGTGCGCGCCGACGCAGGCGGCATGGGCATCGGAGGTGAGGATCGCGCGGCCGAAGGATTGCTCATGCAGTTTTGCCGCGGCCAAGTCGGCCGGCTCGGTGGCGCCGGCCAGCGCCAGACAGGCGGTGATGCGCGGCAGATCCTGAGATGACAAGTGAGCCTGTTCAAGGCAGTTGAGGGTTACCTCGAAAACGGAGGCGAAGGCCTCCTTCAGCCCGAGCCGGATGTTGGCCGGACCCGCCTCCGCTTCGGCGAGTTTGTGGCCGGAAGCGTCGCACAGCCGGGCCCGGCAGCGCGTACCGCCGCCATCAATGCCCAGAAATAGCTCGCTTTTTGCCATGCTCGTCCGGATCCAGCGCGACGGCACCCGTATAGTTACATAATGCGCCAGAACGAGTTTTGATCGAAGGCGTTAGGTGTAGACGCGCGGAGTGACACGATGAGCACCGAACGCCCCAGTCCCCGTTACTCCGAGATCGACTCCTGGGAGCCAGGGGATTCGCTCGATGCGATGATCGAAGGCCAGTTTACGGCCGTGGCGGCCGTCCGTGCTGCCCGCACGTCGATCGAAAACGCCGCCAAGGCGATGGAAGCGCGCCTGCGCTACCGCGGGCGGCTGGTTTATGTCGGTGCCGGCACATCCGGCCGCCTTGCCGTCCAGGATGGCGCGGAGCTGATGCCGACGTTCAGCTGGCCGCTGGAACGCCTGTTGCTGGTGATGGCGGGAGGCTCCAACGCCTTCACGCGCTCCATCGAGGGCGCCGAAGACAAGATCGAAGATGGCGTCCGCCTTATCCGAGAGTATAGGGTCGACTCCAACGACGTTGTCATCGCGGTCGCCGCGAGCGGCACGACCCCGTTCACGCTTGCCTGTCTGCGCGAAGCCAAGCGGAGCGGCGCGCTGACCATCGGCATTGCCAACAACCGGGGCACGCCGATCCTGAAAGAAGCCGATCATCCGATCTGGCTCGATACGGGGTCGGAGCCGATCGCCGGCTCGACCCGCCTGATTGCCGGCACCGCGCAAAAGATCACGCTCAACTTGCTGTCCTCGCTGCTGATGATCCTGCTCGGCCGCGTCTATGGCGGCCTGATGGTGGACGTGCAGGCGAGCAACGAAAAGCTGCTAAGACGCAGTGAGGACATGCTGATCCGGCTCACGCGCTGCAGCCGCGAGCAGGCGCGTGAGGCGCTCGGGCGCGCTCGCGGCAGCGTCAAGATCGCCGTCATGCTGCTCAATGGCTGCGATCCCGACCGCGCAAAAGCCCTGCTCGACCGCGCAAATGGCCAGCTGCGCAAGGCTTTGGCGCTAATCGGTCAGCGCGGCATGGACGCCGCCTAGCTACTCCTTCACCGGCACAGTGTAGTTCAGCGCCAGCCGTCCGCCGTCGACGTAGACCGTCTCGCCGGTGAGGTAGCTCGCCTCCTTCGAGGCGAGGAACGCCGCGACCGAGGCGATCTCGTCCGGATCGGCGATGCGGCCGAGCGGCGTGCGCGAGAGCAGGCGGTTCTTCGCCGCCTGATCGGTGGCCACGCCTTTGAGGATATCGGTCATGATCGAGCCCGGCCCGATCGCATTGACGCGGATGCCGTAGGGCGCGAGCGACAGCGCCATCACCTTCGTGAGCTGGCCGACGCCGCCCTTCGAGATGCAATACGGCACCTGGTTGGGGATCGCGACGCGCGCGTTGATCGAGCTCATGTTGACGATCGCGCCCGGCGGCTTGCCGGCTTTCACCTGCGCGACCATCTGCCTCGCCGCGGCCTGCCCCATCAGGAACATGCCCTTCAGGTTGACGCGCAGCACGCGGTCGAAATCGGCCTCGGCGATATCGAGAAAATCCGCCGTGTGGATGATGCCGGCATTGTTCACCAGAATGTCGAGGTCGCCGGAAATGCCGCAGGCTTCCGCCACCACGTTGCGCGCGTCGCCGGCGGCGCCGACATCGGTGCGCACGAAGCGCGCCGCGCTCCCGAGCGCGGCGGCGGCGGCCTTGCCGGCGCTCTCGTCGATGTCGGCGAGCACGGCGCGCGCGCCTTCGGCGACGAAGCGTCTGGCGATCGCAAGCCCGATGCCGCGCGCACCGCCGGTGACGATGACGGTCTTTTGATCGAGCATGCCCATATGGCCCTTCCTCCCACTTGCGCGCGGCTCAAGTCCCGGCCAAATCCTAGCCGCAACGACAAACCGGCACACGGGGGTAAAAGCAATGCGCGCCGTCGGTTACAGGAAATCGCTCCCGATCGAGGATCCCGCAGCCCTGCTCGATCTCGAGATCGACAAGCCGGCGCCGCAAGGGCGCGATCTGCTGGTGCAGGTGAAGGCGGTGTCGGTCAATCCGGTCGATTACAAGATGCGCAAGCGCGCCGAGCCGAAGGAGGGCGAGCCGCCGAAAATTCTCGGCTACGACGCGACCGGTGTGGTCGCGGCCGTCGGCCCCGCGGTGACGCTGTTCAAGCCGGGGGACGAAGTCTGGTACGCGGGCTCGATCATCCGGCCCGGCACCAACAGCGAATTCCATCTGGTCGACGAGCGCATCGTCGGGCGAAAGCCGACGTCGCTCGGTTTTGCGGCCGCCGCCGCGCTCCCCCTCACCTCGATCACCGCCTGGGAGATGCTGTTCGACCGCTTCGCCGTCGCCCGCGGCGGCGGCGAGGGCAAATCGCTGCTGATCGTCGGCGGCGCCGGCGGCGTCGGCTCGATCTGCGTCCAGCTCGCGCGCACGCTCACCAGACTCACGGTGATCGCCACCGCCTCGCGCCCCGAGACGCAGGCCTGGTGCCGCGAGCTCGGGGCGCATCACGTGATCGATCATTCACAGCCGATGGCTGAGCAGCTCAAGGCCAAGGGGCACCGCTTTGTGGATTACATCTTCGGCGTCACGCATTCCGACCAGCACTTCGACACGATCGCGGATGTGATCGCGCCGCAGGGCAAGTTCGGGCTGATCGACGACCCCAAGCCGTTCGAGTTTTCCAGGCTGAAGGGCAAGAGCGCCTCGCTGCACTGGGAGGCGATGTTCACGCGCTCGACGTTCCAGACGCCCGACATGGACGCCCAGCACAGGCTGCTCGACGAAGTCGCCGCCATGGTCGATGCGGGCACGATCCGCACCACGCTCGCCGAGAACCTCGGCGCGATCAACGCCGCGAACCTGCGCCGCGCGCATGCCCAGGTCGAAAGCGGCCGCATGCGCGGCAAGCTCGTGCTGGAAGGATTTTAGCGCAGGCTGTAGCGCCGTGAGCGAAGCGCACTGCGCCAGGTGGCGCAATGCGCTCCGCGGCGCTGCGCTTATTGCACCCCGCGCGTCTGCGCGATCATGTCTTCGGACCGCGCTGGCCGGCCTGCACGCAGAGCGAGAGGTGAATTTGCCGCAGTTCGGCGAGCGCCTCGCTCGCCTCGCGCAGCTGCCGCTCGAAGAACGCGATCTGCTCGAGGCATTTCTCGGCGCTGAGCTTGAGCGCATTCTCGCCGCCCTGCCCCGACTTCGCCTCGACCATCCGGCTGATTTCCGTGAGCGTGAAGCCGAACTTCTTGCCCTGCAGGATGAGCGCGAGCCGATCGCGGTCGGCACGGCGGAAGATGCGCCGCCGCCCCTGCCGCAGCGGCGCAAGCAGCCCGCGCGCCTCGTAGAAGCGCAGCGCGCGATGCGTCAGGCCGAACTCCTTGGCCAGATCGGTGATGCTGAATTCCGTCTCGCCGCTGGTCGGAATGTCGCGATGATCGTCGGTTTTGTCGGGACTGAACCTGGCTGCAGCCAGGGCAGGAAGCGAATCGGGACGGTTGAACGAATGCACGGAATAGCCTCGCGGGATGTTGGGGTGATCGCCGTACGGCGTTGACGCGCATCTGCGCTGACGCTGCGGCGGATCGGGAGCAATTTACGGTTAACTGGAAGCGATAGTCGCGGCGCGCCGTTAGGTCAGGCCGGCGGCCGCCAGTTCACGTGTCAGGCGGTCTGCAAGCCTGCTTCCGGTGATCAGCTTGCCGATTTCGCGCCGCGGATCGTCCTTCCAGTGCGGTTGGGCGGTCGTGATCGACTCAATCATGCGCCGCGCCTCGTCGACCTGCCCATCGCGCCGGGCAATCAGCGCTTGAGCAAGCCGTCCATAGATGTGGGTGTCATTGATGAGCTGGCCGGCGTGAAAACGGGCCTCGGCAAGCTCGTCCCGCAGGTAGTGTCCGAGAAACAGGTAGAAGTGCGTCCAGGCGGGCAGGATGGTTCCGGACGGTGCGGTATTGCGCAGCATCTCCATCCCCTTGTCGACCTCGCCGGCAAAAATCAGCCGCCCGCCATAGTCGGCGCGCATCGCGAGGTCGTAAGGGTTGAGGGCTATCGCATTCTCGGCCGCCGCGCGGGCAGCCTCCGTCTCCCCGCGGAAGAACAGCACGATGAACAGGATATGATAGGCGAATGCGCTGTGCGGCCGCAGCTCGACGCCACGGCGCGCGAACTTCAGGGCGCGATCGAGCGCCGTGCCGTCGCCCGGGTCGGTGAACCCGTGGACGTATCCGACCGCATGGATGGCCGCCAGATAGGAAAATCCGGCCGCGAAGCTCGGGTCGAGCGTTGTCAGCCGCTCCAGCTCCTCTTGCGCGCGCAGAGGGTCGAAGGAGCGGAAGGACTCGCCGACCTCGATCATCGCCCGATAGCGCGGGTCTCCGGCATCGGTCGCCAGCTGCCGGCGCCGCTCGTGCGACCAGATGATGCCGAAGCGTTGCACGATCGTGGTGGCGAGTTCGAGGATGACCTTCTGCTCGATCTCCGGGACGGCCTCCGCGCACCCGGCTTCCAGGGTGCGCGACCAGATGACCGTCTCATCGGTCTTGTCGACGAGCTTGAAGCGAAGGCACACGGTCCCCTCGCCGCGATATTCCAGAGCGCCATCCAGCCGGTAATCATAGCGCCCGCCCGACGCCGCGGGCGCTGCCGCGACGACATTGACCATCTCAAACAGCGCGAAGGCTTCGGCGAGCTTGCTGCCGAGCGCCTCGCCGTCGATCACCAGCGGGCCGGGCGTTCCCACCACGACGAACGGCGCGACCCGCAAAGTCGGCAACCCGTTGCCCGGCAGGAGACGCGGCGGCTTCGCTCGTGCCGACGGCTCGGCCACCTCGGCCTCGGGCGTGCCGCGCCACGCAATGCGCGGCACATAGCCGCCGCGCGGCAGCGCGATGACGACCGCGTCGCTTGCGCCGGGACCGGCGTAGTAGCGCTCGATCGCACGGCGCAACCGCGTCGCCTCGACGCGCACGATCGGATCCATCTGCGGATCGAAGTTCACGTCACGGCGCAGCACCTCCACGCCGATGGTATAGCCCTTCAGCCGCTCGCTCTTGCCGCGCAGCAGCGCCTCGACGACGAACAGCAGAAAAGCCGATAGCTGCGGCGAGTTGGCGAAGATCTCGCTCTTGGTCATCCGCTCGACTTGCGTGCGGATTTGCGCGGCGTCCGGCTGGCCGGTCTGCGCATAGGATGCGTTGGTCATGGCATTGCGGCAATCTTTTGCGGCGGCTCGGGGGTGCGGCGTCTGACCGACAGCCGCAGCTTCCCGCTGCGCGGTTGCCCCTCTGACGGCCAAGTTATCGCAAACCGGGGCGCGATCACAGCGCCAATCCGCAATAACGCCCCGAGCCCGGCCCAGTGGTGCGCATATGGCGGCCGAGGACTGCAAGTTCAATCACTATCCAATGGACGTAGCGGGCGCCGTTCCGGAAGGCGGCCTTGATGCGCGCCGCGCAAATGCGCATGTGTCGTTGCGGGACCTGATCGATGCATGAAACCGGCGTCGTGGTGATCGGAGCGGGCGCAGCCGGCGTTGCGGCAGCGCGGCGGCTGGCTGACGCTCGCGTGCCGGCCGTGCTCATGGAAGCGCGCGGCCGTGTCGGCGGGCGCGCCTGGACCCGCCATGTGGGCGATCTCGCGCTCGATCTTGGCTGTGGCTGGCTGCATTCGGCCGACGAGAACGAGCTCGCCGCAATGGCGCCGCAGCTCGGGTTCCCGGTCGACGGCTCGCCGCCGCCGTGGTCGCGCCCGGCCTACGACGGAAATTTCAGCGCCGCCGAGCAGAAGGACTACTGGGCCGCGTGGGAGCGCTTCTATGCGCGCGTGGATGCCGCCGCCGCGGAGGAACGCGACCGGCCGATGTCGGATTGCTTCGAGGCCGGCTGCCGCTGGAACGCGATGCTCGGCGCCATGATCACCTACATCAACGGTGCGGAGGCGGAAAAAATCTCGCTGCGCGAATACGCGCTCTACCACGACAGCGGCGTGAACCGGCGCGTGCGCAAGGGCTATGGCGCGCTGATCGAGGCTTACGCGGCCGGGCTCGACATCCATCTGGACAGTCCCGTTACCCTGGTCGATCATTCGGGCGCGCGCCTGCGCATCGTCACGCCGCGCGGCGACATTGCGGCGCGCGCCGCAGTCATTGCAGTGCCGCCCGGCGTGATGGCGAACGAGACGCTGCGTTTCGCGCCCGCGCTCACCGGCAAGCTGGATGCCGCGCAGCTTCCGCTCGGCGTCGCCGACAAGGTGTTCCTGCGCCTCGCGCGCGCCGACGATCTGCCGTCCGACACGCGCCTTGCCGGCTCGACCACGACGCGCGAGACCGGCAGCTACACGCTGCGCCCGTTCGGCCGGCCGGTGATCGAGGGTTATTTCGGCGGCGAATTCGCCCGTTCGCTGGAGCACGAAGGCGACCGCGCGCTCGCGGCGTTTGCGATCGAGCAGATCGCCAACGCCCTCGGCAGCGGGATGCGTGCGCGGCTGCAGCCGATCGCGGCCTCCGCCTGGGCGCGTGATCCGTTTTCGCTCGGCTCCTATTCGTATGGCAATCCCGGCGCGCGGGCGATGCGCGCGGCGCTCGCCGCGCCGGTCGCCGGGCGGCTGTTTTTCGCGGGCGAACATTGCTCGGCGGCGGATTTTTCCACCGCGCACGGCGCCTATCGCAGCGGCGTGACGGCCGCCGACGAGGCGATCAAAGTGCTGCAAGCTCAGCCGGTGTGATTTCCGCCAGCTCAAACCGCGCCCGCGCCAGCCTGCAGGAATCGTCGCCCGGCTCGCAGGCGCGGCACACTTCGGGCCGCACCGCGTAGAGCGTGCATGCGGTCGCGACGCCGACCTCGCCGGCGAGCGCCATGCAGCGATCGCCGGCGCACCGCATCGTGCCGCGCGCGTCGTCGACGTATTCGCGCGGAATCGCCTCGATCTGCGCTTCGCTCTCGAGCCCGAAGCGCGGCCAGTCGCGCGAATAGGCGCAGCACGCGCCGCAGGATTGGCAGAGGGAATTTGGCATGGCGTTTGGCTTACAGCATCGGGACGCGAATGCGAAACTTCCGCGCCGGTCATTCCGGGGCGCCGCGCAGCAGCGAGCCCGGAATCCATAACCACGACTCTCTCGATATCGTCGATCGGAGTTTCATTTTCTTGGCTTGCGATTATGGATTCCGGGCTCCTCGCTTCGCTCGGCCCCGGAATGACAGCGGTGTTAGCCAACGCTGCGCCGCCCGTTCGGCGGGGTGCGGGTACACCCGTCCCGGAGAAAAATGGAGCGCCGGGAGGCGCCAGGGCGCTGCGCTACGGCGCCCTTGAGGTGCCCGGTGCGTTACGCCGGACACCGAACGCGCCGCATGAGCAGGTTTGCGAGACCTGCCCCGAGGCGCGCGCGTCCTGCAGTGGCGGGTTTGCGAGGCCCGCCGCCCGGACGCTGCGCCTCCCGGCGCTCCACCGCGGCGCCCGATATGAGGGGCGCCGCCCCCTGCCCGGCTCGCGGCTCGCGTCATGACAGCGCGCCGGAAGCAAGCAGGGATGCGGTGAATGTAAGGGCGGTTTGGCGCGCGTGCGTAACTTTTTTTCGTAGCCCGGATGAAGCGAAGCGCAATCCGGGATCAGCGTGACCGCGGGCGAAACCCACCCCGGATTTCGCTGTGCTCAATCCGGGCTACGGGGTTGGAGGCCTCTAGCGTCTCCGGCGCCACCCATCCACCGACCACCGTCCTGCCCCCGTCACCAGCATCAGCATGAACCCGCCGATGATCGTCACGTTCTTCCAGAAATGGCTCTGCTGCGCCCGGCGCGCGGCGGGCTCGGTGATCTCCCAGTAGCGGTGGCCGATCAGCGTCGCGATGATGACGAACACGATCATCGCGAGCGCGGCGCAGCGCGTCCACGCGCCGAGCAGGATCGCGATGCCGCCGAAGAATTCGACCGCGGCGCCGATCCAGCCGAGCACGCTCGCATAGGGGACGCGCCGGTTCGTCAGGCTGGTGATGAAGCCGTCCATGCCGATGAGCTTGCGGAAGCCGCTCTCGACAAAGATCCAGCCCATCAGCACGCGGCCGGCGAGCAGGAGGAAGCTCTGCCAGGGCGTGAAGTCCGGCGTGCGTGCGGATTTCATGGCGTCCCCCTATCAGCCCTCACCCGCCTCTCGGACCTGCGGTCCCCGGCACCCTCTCCCGCAGGCGGAGAGGAAAGATGGAGAGCGCCGCGGCGCGTCAAGCCGCGGCCTTCTGCGCGGCCGCGGCGAGCACCATGCGCGCGCATTTCTCGCCGATCATGATGCTCGGCGCGTTGGTGTTGCCCGAGGTGAGCGTCGGCATGATCGAGGCGTCGGCGACGCGCAAGCCGGCGATGCCGCGCACGCGCAGCTGGTCGTCGACCACCGCGTTTGCGTCGGAGCCCATGCGGCAGGTGCCGACCGGATGATAGGTCGTCTCCGCGGTGCGCGTGCAGTAATCGATGAGCTCCTCGTCCGTTTGCGCCTGCGGTCCTGGCCCGAACTCGTCCGGCTCGACCCAGGCCAGCGCCGGCGCCTGCATCAGCCGGCGCGTGATGCGCATCGCGGCGAGCAGGCAGTCGCGGTCGATGCTCTCGGAGAGGAAATTGAAGCGGATCGCGGGCGGCTCACGCGCATCCGCGCTTCTGATGTGGATCGAGCCGCGGCTCTCCGGGCGCATCTGGTGCGCGATGATAGTGATGCCGGGCTCTTTGGCGATCTTCACCGCCGGCGTGACCAGCATCGGCTGGATCGCCAGCATGGCGTCCGGGCTGTCGAGCCCCTCGCGCGTCTTGACGAACGCGCGCATCGGCGACGCCGGATGGCTGAGAAAACCCCTGCGCTGTGTGATGTAAAGCAGCCCCTGGCCGAGGGCGCGCAGGCCGCGCGCGCGCTCGTTGAAGGTCACGCCGTGGCGGCCGACGCGCCACTTCATGCGCGGCGACCAGTGGTCGCGCAGGTTTTCGCCGACACCGGGCAGGTCGTGCACGACCTTGATGCCGAGGCCTTTCAGGCGCTCCGCCTGCCCGATGCCGGAGAGCTCCAAGAGTTGCGGCGAAGCGATCGAGCCGGCCGACACGATCACCTCGCGCGCCGCACGCGCCTCGAACTGGGCGCCCTGCATGGTGTAGCGCACGCCGACGCAGCGCGTGCCTTCGAACAGCAGGCTTTGCGCGTGCGCGCCGGTCTCGACGCGGAAGTTGCGCCGCGCGCGCGCCGGATCGAGATAGACGCGCGCGGTCGAATTGCGGAAACCGCCGCTGATCGAGGCTTGCGTCATCGCAATGCCTTCCTGCTCTCCGCTGTTGTAGTCGGGATTGCGCGGGATGCCGATGCTCGCGGCGGCCGCAAAGAAGCTGTCGTAGAGCGGGCCGCTCTCGTCGCTGTCGGTGACCGTGAGCGGGCCGCTGCGCCCGCGCAATTCGTCCGAGCCGCCGCGATAGCTCTCGATGCCTTTGAACACGGGCAGCACGTCGTGCCAGCTCCAGCCGCGGTTTCCGAGCTGCGCCCAGTGGTCGTAGTCCTGGCGCTGACCGCGCACCCACACCATGCCGTTGATCGCGCTCGAGCCGCCGAGCATTTTTCCCCGCGGCACCGGGATATGTCTCCCGCCGGTCGCGGGCTCGGGCTCGGAGGCGTAGAGCCAGTTGACGCCGGGCCGGTTGATGAACTTCGCGAAGCTCACCGGCACGCGCGAGAGCGGATGCGTCTCTCCGCCGGCTTCCAGCAGCAGCACCTGATGGCGGCCGTTCTCGGTCAGGCGGTTCGCCAGCGCGGCGCCGGCCGAGCCGGCCCCGATGACGACATAGTCGGCGGTGCGGGTGTGCATGCGGAGTCCGTCCCTTGAAGTTTCGCGTTGGTTGAACGGAGGATATTGCGAGGCACACCGGCACAACAAGCCGCTCGTCCCCGCGAAAGCGGGGACCCAGGTTCATGACGTGAAACGTGCTGGATGCCCGCTTCGCGGGCATGAGCGGAAAACTAAGCTGCCTGCTTCTGCCGCTTCGGGGCAAAGCGGCCGTAGAAGCTCTCGCCCTTTTGCGCCATCTCGACCAGCAGCTTGTTCGGCGCAAAACGTTCGCCGTACTTCTGTGCGAGCCGCTCGCACAGCGCGACGAACGACTTCGTGCCCATCATGTCGATGTAGGAAAGCGTGCCGCCCGAATAGGGCGCATAGCCGAAGCCGAGGATCGAGCCGACGTCGGCCTCGCGCACGTCGGTGAGCACGCCTTCCTCGAAGCAGCGCGCGGTTTCCAACGCCTGGATCGCGAGCAGGCGATGCTTCAGCTCGGCCACGTCGATCGTGTCGGGATCGAGCTTCTCCTTCTGCAATTCGGCGAGGCCGGGCCACAGCCGCTTCGGGCCGGACTGCGGATAGTCGTAGAAGCCCTTGGCGTTCTTGCGCCCATAGCGGCCGCGCTTCTCCACCATCTCTTCGAGCAGCGACTTCTGGCGCGGGTCGATCGCCTTGGCGCCGAGGTCGGCTTCGGTGGCCTTGAGGATCTTCCACGCGAGATCGACCGCGACTTCGTCGTTGAGCGAGAGCGGCCCGACCGGCATGCCGGCCATGCGGCCGACGTTCTCGATCATCGCGGCCGGCACGCCTTCGGTCAGCATCAGGTGGCCTTCGCGGATGTAGGTGCCGACCACGCGCGAGGTGTAGAAGCCGCGCGAATCGTTCACCACGATCGGCGTCTTGCGGATCGCGCGCACGTAATCGAGCGCGACCGCGAGCGCCGGATCGGCGGTCTTCTCGCCCATGATGATCTCGACCAGCATCATCTTGTCGACCGGCGAGAAGAAATGGATGCCGATGAAGTTCTTGGGGTCTTTCGACTGCTCGGCGAGCGACGTGATCGGCAAAGTCGAGGTGTTCGAGCCGAACACGATCGTGTCGCCGACGACGGCCTGCGCCTTCGCGGTCGCCTCGGCCTTCACCTTGCGGTCCTCGAACACGGCCTCGATCACGAGGTCGACGCCTTTCAGCGCGTTGTAGTCCGGCGTCGGCGTGATGCGCGCAAGCAACGCGTCGGCATCGTCCTGTTTGGCGCGGCCGCGCTTGATCTGTCCCGCCATCAGGTTCGCCGAATAGGCCTTGCCCTTGTCGGCCGCCTCCTGGTCGCGATCGATCAGCACCACCTCGAGCCCGGCCTGCGCCGACACATAGGCGATGCCCGCGCCCATCAGGCCGGCGCCGATCACGCCGATTTTTCTGAGCGAGGTCTGCGGCTGGCTCGCCGGGCGGCGCGCGCCCTTGTTCAGCTCCTGCATCGAGACGAACAGCGAGCGGATCATCGCGGCGGCTTCCGGCGAGCGCACGATTTTGGCGAAATAGCGCGACTCGATGCGCAGCGCGGTGTCGAACGGCACCTGCAGGCCCTCGAACACGCTCGACATGATCGCGCGCGCGGCCGGATAATTGTCCTGCGTCTCCTTGCGGTAGAGCGCGTTCGCGGCCGGCCACGTCATCATGCCCATCTTCGACCACACCGGGCCGCCAGGCAGCTTGAAGCCGTCGACGTCCCACGGCTGCTTTACCTTCGGCGCGGTCTTGATCCAGGTCTTCGCCGCGCTCACAAGGTCGGCGGCCGGCACGATGGTGTCGACGAGCTTCATGGTCTTGGCGCGGTCGAGCCGGATCTGGTCACCCTTGAGCAGGAACTGCAGCGCGTCGGCGGTCGCCATCATGCGCGCGATGCGCTGCGTCCCGCCGGCGCCGGGGAACAGCCCGACCTTGATCTCGGGCAGGCCGAGCCGCGTCTTCGGATTGTCGGCCGCGATGCGGTGATGGCAGGCGAGCGCGAGCTCGAAGCAGCCGCCCATCGCGGTGCCGTTGAGCGCCGCCACCCACGGCTTGCCGGAGGTTTCCAGCTTGCGATAAATCAGCGAGAGACGGCGCGAAAACTCGAACACCATCTGGTTCGCGGCTTCCTCGCCCTTTGCTTTCAGAATCGTCATGTAGTCGGTGCGCTGCTTCTCCAGCATCGTGAGGTCGGCGCCGCCGCCGAACGTGTCCTTGCCGGAGGTGACCACCGCGCCCTTGATCGCCGCATCGGCGGCGACCTTGTCGACCAGCGTGTCGAGCTCGGCCATGACCGAGGTGTCGATCACGTTCATGGTCTTGCCCGGCATGTCCCAGGTGATCAGCGCGATGCCCTCGGCATCGACGTCGAACTTGAAATTGGCCATCGGTAGTCTCCTTGGAAATGAAGGGCGGCTCAGTACGGCACGCCGTTGACATGGAGAACGCGAACGGTCGTTCCATCGCGTTCGAATTTCAGGTCCGAGCCGGGATAGTGCGCGCGTTCGCTCGGCGCGCGCGTTCCGATTTCGAGCAGCAGCACATCCGCGGTCGAGCGGTTCACGATACAGTGGCCGTTCGGCACGTTGGCCTTCCAGCCCGCGCAGTCGCCGCCCTTCAGGATCGTCTCGCCCTCGTCTTCGATCATCACGCACTCGCCCTGCAGGATGTAGACGAACTCGTCCTCCTGCTCGTGCCAGTGACGGATCGATGTGGCGGCGCCCGGCTCGAGCCTGGTCAGGTTCACGCCGAACTGCGTGAGCCCCGCCGCATTGCCCAGCGCGGTCTTGCGGCGGCCCGCGCAGGCCGGGCGGAACGCAGCCGGATAGTTCGGCGAGCCGATGCGGGTTTCGAGCGTGCTGATGTCGATCTTGGGCATTCGTCTCGTCGCTCCCCGCTTGTCATCCCGGAAATCGGCAAAGCGATTGTCCGGGATCTATAACCACAAGCGGTACAGTATTGCTCGGTTCGTGTTTATGGATTCCGGGCTCGCCGCTTCGCGGCGCCCCGGAATGACAGCTACACCCTCTCGATGATCGTCGCGGTGCCCATGCCGGCGCCGATGCACAGCGTCACCAGCGCGGTGTTGAGGTTGCGCCGTTCCAGCTCGTCGAGCACGGTGCCGAAGATCATCGCGCCGGTCGCGCCGAGCGGATGACCCATCGCGATCGCGCCGCCCGCGACGTTGATCTTGTCATGCGGAATGTCCAGCGCCTGCATGTAGCGCAGCACGACCGACGCGAATGCCTCGTTCAGCTCGAACAGGTCGATGTCCTCGATTTTCATGCCGGCCTTGGCGAGCACCTTCCTGGTCACGTCGATCGGGCCGGTCAGCATGATCGCCGGCTCGGAGCCGATATTGGCGAACGCGCGGACGCGCGCGCGCGGCTTCTTGCCGATCCTGGCGCCCGCCTCCTTGTTGCCGATCAGCACGGCGGCCGCGCCGTCGACGATGCCGGACGAATTGCCGGCGTGATGCACATGCGTCACGGTCTCCATCTCGGGATAGGCCTGCGTCGCCACCGCGTCGAAGCCATACATCTCGCCCATCTGCACGAACGAGGGCTGCAGTTGCGCCAGCGACTGCATCGTCGTGGTCGGACGCATGTGCTCGTCATGCGCGAGGATGGTGATGCCGTTCACGTCCTTCACCGGGATCACCGAGTTCTTGAAGTTGCCGGCGTCCCAGGAAGCCTTCGAGCGCTTCTGGCTTTCGACCGCGTAGGCATCGACATCGTCGCGCGAGAAGCCATACTTTGTGGCGATCACGTCGGCCGAGATGCCCTGCGGCAGGAAATAGGTCGGGACCGCGATCGCGGGGTCCATCGGCCAGGCGCCCCCGCTGGCGCCCATGCCGACCCGGCTCATCGATTCGACGCCGCCGCCGATCGTCATGTCGTGCTGGCCGGACATCACCTGCGCGGAGGCGAAGTTGATCGCATCGAGGCCCGAGGCGCAGAAGCGGTTGATCTGCACGCCCGCGACCGTGTTGCCGTAGCCGGCGGTCAGCGCCGCGGCCCGCGCGATGTCGCCGCCCGCCTCGCCGGCCGGGTCGACGCAGCCGAGCACCACGTCGTCGACGATCGACGGATCGGTGAGGTTGCGGTCCTTGATCGCGCCGAGCGCCTGGGTGGCAAGATTGAGCGCGGTCACCTCGTGCAGCGACCCGTCGGCCTTGCCCTTGCCGCGCGGCGTGCGCACGGTGTCGTAAACGAATGCATCGGTCATAGTACTTGCTCCGTTTTCTCGTCATCACCGGGCCGGACCGAAGGTCCGTGACCCGGTGATCCCGATAGATTTTGTTCAGTGCGTCCCTGATCGGGGTGGCCGGGACAAGCCCGGCCACCACGAGAGGGGTGGTTAGAGGCTCCTCGCGATCAGCAGCTTCATGATCTCGTTGGTGCCGGCGTAGATGCGCTGCACGCGCGCGTCGCGGTACATCCGCGAGATCGGATATTCGTCCATATAGCCATAGCCGCCGAACAGTTGCAGGCAGCGGTCGACGATCTTGTTCTGCAGGTCGGTGAGCCAGTACTTCGCCATCGAGGCGGTCACGGTATCGAGCTCGCCGCGCAGGTGCCGCTCGACACAGTGGTCGTGGAACACGCGCCCGATCGTCGCCTCGCTCTTGCACTCGGCCAGCTCGAACTGCGTATTCTGGAATTCGATGATGGCTTTGCCGAACGCCTTGCGCTCCTTGACGTAGTCGATGGTCAGCCGCAGCGCGCGCTCGATCATGCCGATGGCGGCGGTGCAGACGATCAGCCGCTCCTGCGGCAGGTCCTTCATCAATTGGTAGAAGCCCTGGCCCTCGTCGGGACCGAGCAGGCCTTCGGCCGGCAGCTTCACGTCCTCGAAGAACAGTTCGGAGGTGTCGGCCCAATCCAGACCCAGCTTGGCGAGCTTGCGGCCGCGGCGGAAGCCCGGCGCGTCGTCGGTCTCGACCATCATCAGCGAGGTGCCCTTGGCGCCCGCGGCCGGATCGGTCTTCGCCACCACGACGATCAGGTTGGCGTGCTGGCCGTTGGTGATGAAGGTCTTCGAGCCGTTGAGCACGTAGCCGTTGCCGGATTTCTTCGCGGTGGTGCGCACGCCCTGCAGGTCGGAGCCGGTGCCGGGCTCGCTCATCGCGATGGCGCCGATCATCTCGCCGGTCGCGAGCTTGGGCAGCCATTTCTTTTTCTGCTCCGCGGTGCCGTAATTGAGGATATAGGGCGCCACGATGCCGGAGTGCAGCGGTGCGCCGAGGCAATCGAGGCCGGCGCGCGCGATCTCGCGGTTGATCACGGTCTCATGCGCGAAGGTGCCGCCCGCGCCGCCGTATTCCTCCGGAATGCCGGCGCAGAGCAGCCCGGCTTGCCCGAGCTTGTCCCACGCCGCGCGCTCCATGATGCCCTCGGCCGTCCACTTCTCGATATGCGGCACGAGTTCGCTCGCCAGAAAGCGGCGCGCCTGCTCCTCGAGCAGCACGAGGTCTTCGGACATCCAGGAAGGACGCGGGACTTGCAGAGATTCCATGCGGACGCTCCTCGGGTCTTTTCTTATCCGCTGCGCTGATTGTTGACCATTTGCGCGGCTTTGTCTTTGGCCATCCACTCGTCGGTGCGCTGCGCCGGCAGCGCATGGATGCCGTCGAGCCACGACACCTTGCTCTCGGTGCCGTACTGCTTCTCCGGCGGCATCGCTTCCGGATCGTCGAGACTGTTGATCGCGACGCTGATGCGGCCGCTGCCGTCGAACGCGTAGGTGAGCGGCGTGCCGCAATCCTTGCAGAAGCCGCGCTCGACCAGGTTCGAGGAGCGGAAGATCGCGGGTGCGCCGCGCGTCCACGTCAGGTGCTCGCGCCTGCCGCCGGTCAATCCCATGAACGGCTGGCCGGAGGCCTTCTGGCACATGCGGCAATAGCACACGCTCGAATAGGCCGGCCTCTCGACCCACTCGTAGCGCACCGCGCCGCACTGGCAGCCGCCGGTGAGATGAGCCATGAGCTAGAACGCCTCCGCGGGCAGCGCCATCATGGTGTCGGCGCCGGTGGTGATGCGCTTGAGGTGCGCGGCTGTCTCCGGAAGCACGCGCTCCATGAAGAACCGGCCGGTGACGAGCTTCGCCTTCATGCGCTCTTCCGCGCCGTTGGCGCCTTGCTTGAGCTTCTCCTGCGCGGTCTTGGCCATCTGCGCCCACATATAGGCGAGCGCGACCAGCCCGAAGAGATGCATGTAGTCGGATGAGCCGGCGCCGGCATTGTCCGGTTTTTTCGGCGCGTTCTGCATGAACCACATGGTCGCCTGCTGCAGCTGCGCCAGCGCCTCGCCGAGCGGCGCGACATACGGCTTCATCGCCTCCTCGGAATTCTGCTTCACGAACTCGGAAACCTCCTTGAAGAACGCCGTGATGGCGCGCCCGCCGTCGCGGCCGAGCTTGCGGCCGACCAGATCGAGCGCCTGGATGCCGTTCGCGCCTTCGTAGATCATCGCGATGCGCGCATCGCGCACGAACTGCTCCATGCCGTGCTCGCCGATGTAGCCGTGGCCGCCGAACACCTGCTGCGCCATCACGGTATTGTCGAAGCCCTTATCGGTGATCACGCCTTTGATCACCGGCGTCATCAATCCCACGTGGTCCTCGGCCGCCTGGCGCGCGTTGCCGTCCTCGGAGCGGTGCTGCACGTCGCCCTTGAGGGCGGTCCAGAGAATCAAGGCGCGCGCCGCCTCGTTGAACGACTTGATCGACATCAGCACGCGGCGGATGTCGGGGTGCACGATGATCGGATCGGCCGGCTTGTCGGGCGCCTTCACGCCGGAAATCGAGCGGCCCTGCAGGCGCTCGCGCGCGTAGTTCGCGGCGTTCTGATAGGCGACTTCGGACTGCGACAGGCCCTGCATGCCGACCGCGAGCCGCGCCTCGTTCATCATCGTGAACATGGCGTGGAGGCCCTTGTTGGCTTCGCCCAGCAGCCAGCCGGTCGCACCGTCGTAGTTCATCACGCAGGTCGAATTGCCGTGAATGCCCATCTTGTGCTCGATCGAGCCGCACAAGAGCGAGTTGCGCGCGCCGGCCGAGCCGTCCGCCTCGACCATGAACTTCGGCACGATGAACAGCGAGATGCCCTTCACGCCCTCGGGCGCGCCTTCGATGCGCGCGAGCACAAGGTGGATGATGTTTTCCGACATGTCGTGCTCGCCGGCCGAGATGAAAATCTTGGTGCCGGTGATCCTGTAGGAGCCGTCCGCCTGCGGGACCGCCTTGGCGCGCAGAAGCCCAAGATCCGTGCCGCAATGCGGCTCGGTCAGGTTCATGGTGCCGGTCCATTCGCCGGTCGTCATCTTCGGCAGATAGGTTTTCTTCTGCTCCTCGGTCGCGTGATGCAGCAGCGCCGCGATCGCGCCCTGGGTGAGGCCCGGGTACATCGCGAACGCCATGTTGGCCGAGGCGAGCATCTCGTTGACGATCATCGTCATGGTGGCGGGAAGGCCCTGCCCGCCGTACTCGGTCGGCACCGAGATGCCGACCCAGCCGCCCTCGATCATCTGGCGGTAGGCTTGCCTGAAGCCCTGCGGCGTGGTCACGCTGCCGTCGGGATGGCGGGTGCAGCCTTCCTGATCGCCCGAGCGATTGAGCGGCTGGAGCACTTCCTCGGCGAACTTCGCGGCTTCCTCCAGGATCGCAGCGACCAGGTCGGGCGAGGTATCGGCGAAGCCCGGCATGTTGCCGTAGCGCTCCATGTGAAACACGTCGTTGAGCAGGAACTTCACGTCCTCGATCGGCGCCTTGTAGGTCGGCATGGGATCCCTCCGGTCGTCTAGTCGATGGCGCGCCCGCGTGCCGCGAGCTTCGCTTTCATGAGATCACTGGCGCGCGTCAGTTCGGCGACGACGCGGTCGATGTCGCCCTTCTGCCGCTCGAGCCGTTCGATACGCTCGCCGAACTTCGCGAGCGCGACCTTGAGCTGCGTCACGCCGCCATCGCCGAGATCATAGAGGTCGAGCATCTCGCGCACGTCCTCGAGCGAGAAGCCGACCGCCTTGCCGGCGAGCACATAGGCGAGTCGCGCGCGATCGCGCCGCGTGTAGAGCCGCTGCTCGCCACGCCGCGCCGGATCGAGCAGACCCTTCTCCTCGTAGAAGCGCAGCGTGCGCGCCGAGACGCCGAACTCCCGGGCGAGATCGCGGATCGTGAAGATGTCGCGCTCGGGCGTCGCGGCCGCGAAGCCGCCGACGAGATCGGAGACGCGATGCTCGGATTGGTCCAATTCGGTCACGCGAAAGATCCCGGCGGCGCGAGGTCGCAGGGTACATACATCTAGTTTACGTAAACGTAAAGGTAGGTCGCGCAAAAATTTGGGCTCCCCGTGCCGGCCCGGCATTGTTCCCGGATGGCCGGCCGCACGGCGGCTATTGCATCGATGTTGCGAGGTTTTCGCGCCCGAAGGCGCCGCGTCCGGAGCTACCCGGTGCGGCGATCCTTCTCGGTGCCCTTGGTCGCCAGCTGCGCGTGGATGCGATGCAGCTCGCTCAGCCCCTCTTCCAGTTCGGCCTTCTGCTTCTGCAGCAGCTCGATCTGTTCGAGGCATTTTTCGCGGCTGAGCGCCAGACTCTTGCTATCCGCAGTGCCTTCCTCGACGGCAATCATCTGGCGGATCTCGCTCAGGGTGAAGCCAAGCTTCTTGCCCTTGAGAATCAACGCAAGCCGCGTGCGGTCGCCGCGCGAATAGAGCCGGTTCAGCCCGTCGCGCTGCGGCGAGATCAACCCCTTGTTCTCATAGAAGCGCAATGCGCGCAACGTGACGCCAAATTCTCGTGACAGCTCGCCGATCGTGAAGGCAGCCTTTCCGCCGGAATGATCGTCTGCGGAGGATTCGGCGGCCCAAATCTGCCTGACCGAACTCTCCATCTCGCGGGAATCGTCCATCTATATCGCCTTATCTCATCTGATGCGTCGCACCCTGGGGAGCACAGTTAGCGCGCAGATAGTAGTTGCGGCGCGCAAAAGCGAGCCTGTTGACGTTACCGAAGGTGAGATAACGGTAATCTGATCCGGCATTTGCCGTGCATCCGGGCGATACAATCAAACCGAGTATTTTCACGATACTACCAAAATACCCCCCGTGCAAATGTCGCCCCGGCGGATGAGCCGGGTCCGGCAACGCCATGAACCTTAACGGCTTATTTACCCTAACCGGGAAAAGTCAGGGGCGAGGACGCAGGGACCGCGCGCGCCGTCCATTTCCCGTTAACGAGCGTCCGTTCCGACGGGGGGCAACCCTGCCCTCCGGCCAAGGCTGCGGGTTGAGCAATGACGTCAGGCGCATCGTGGAATGAACGCGGACTAAGCCCGGAACTCTATCAGGCGGCGCGCGAAGCAGCCCATCGCGCCGGCATGTCGGTGGAGGACTGGCTCCGCTCGACCTTCGGCAACCCGGCCGCGGCCGGCGTGCGGCCCCCGGCACAAGGCCCGATCAGCGCCCGGCTCGGGGAATTATCGCAGCGCTTCGGTCATGCGGGCGGGGCGGAGCCGCAAGGCGCGGCGCCCTCCGTGCGCGGGGCCCGGCTGTCCGACACGGTTGCGAAGCTGAATGCGCGGCTCGAGCAATTGACGGCCGGCAAGCCTTCGCCGGTGGACCCGAAACACGAACTCGCGCCATCGATCGCCCCCGAGCCGGCCGATCTTGGCATCGATGAGGCGATCGCCGAGATTGCCGCGCGCCAGCGCGCACTCGAAAGTGCACACGCTCCGGCCTCGCCCGAGCCGCAACAGGCGCCGCCCGCCGCGGGCGCCGACTTCGCCAGCCTCGAGCGCCAGTTGCACCACATCACCGAGCAGATCGAAACCTTGCGGCGGCCGTCCGCCGTCGAGGATGCGATTGCCAGCCTGCGCGAAGATCTCTCCGATATTGCGCACGCGATTCATGAGGCCCTGCCGCGCCGCTCGCTCGAAAGCCTGCAGAGCGACGTGCATGCGCTGGCCGAGCGGATCGATCACGGTTACGGCCGCGGCGCCGACCCGTCCGCGCTCGAAGCGATCGGGCGCAGCCTTGCCGAGGTGCATGAGCGGCTCAATGCGATGACGCCGGCCGAAGGCCTCGCCGGGTTCGATGAGCGGGTCGTCGAACTTTCGCGCAAGATGGACGGCCTTGCGGTCGGTTCGCCCGATCCCGAAACGCTGCGCTATCTCGAAGCCGCGATCAACGAATTGCGCGAACTTTCCGCCGGCGTTGCGTCGGCCGAGGGTGTCGCCTCGCTCGCCGGCGACGTGCAGGCGCTGAGCGCGCGCATCGATCACATCGCGGAGCGCACCGGCGCCACCGGGCTCGATTCGCTCGCGCAGCGCGTGAACGAATTGACCCAGGCGCTCGACACTCGCGTCGAACAGATCGGGCCGCTGCCGAGCAATCTGGAATCGCTGGTGCGGACGCTGACCGACAAGCTGAACCACTCCGACACTTTCGCGCGCGACCAGGCGGCATTCGAGCATCTGGAACGGCAGATCCACGGGATTGCCGAACGGATCGAGGTGGCTGATCAGAAATTCGGCGACCTCGGCGCGATCGAGCGCGGGATCCAGCAGCTGACGATGCAGGTGCGCGAAGCGCGCGAGGAATCGGCGGCCACCGCAGAGCGCGTCGCCCGCCGGATTGCGGCCGACATGGTCGAGGCGGTGCCGCGCACCGACGTTGAAGTTTCCGCGCTCAAGCGCGATCTCGCCGAGAGCGAGCAGCGCACGCACGAAACGCTCGAAGCGGTGCACGACACGCTGGAGCGGCTGGTCGAGCGGCTCGCCACGATCGAAACCGGCGCACAGGCGCAGCATGCCTACGCGCCGCAGCCCGCCTCGATGCCGGAGCCGACAGCGCCGCGCGAACCGTTGGTGCCAGAGGTCCGAGCGCCCGCGATGCAGTCCCCCGAGCCGCGGGCGAGTGCGCCTGAGCCGGGGCATGAGCCCGCCGTGCCGGCGCTGCGGCCGGCGCCCTTCATGCATGTCGCGCGCTCCGAGCGCGCGCCGATCGATCCCGACCTTCCCGCCGATACGCCGCTGGAACCCGGCAGCACCGGGCGCGGACGTTCACCCGCCGAGCGCATCGCCGCCTCGGAAGCAGCGCTAGCGCCGCTCAAGCGCGACGGCGCGCCCGAGGTCACCGGCAAGGCCAACTTCATCGCAGCCGCGCGGCGCGCCGCGCAGGCGGCGAGCGAGGGTGTCGCGGTCGAATCCCCGCGCAGCGACGAAAAGGACGAGCCGACGCCGAGCAGCCTGATCGGGCGCTTCCTTGCGGACCGCCGCCGCGCCCTGATGGTTGGCGTTACCGCGCTCCTTGTCCTCTACGGCGCGATCCAGGTCGCCGGGATGATGAGCGCCGAACACAACGCCGATAGGCCCGCGCCGACCTCCGGCCAGGTCCAGCCGCCGGAGCCGAAGAAGATCGCCGCCCCCGCGGCCCCCGTCACGCCGGCACCGGTCGCCGCCGCGCCGCAGCCGGCGGTTGCTCCGACGCCCACACCGGAGCCCATCCGCCAATCCGCCGCCGAGACGCTCATTGCGCCGACGCCGAGCGTGAACCTGATCGCACCGACGCCGGTCATGGCGCCGGCGCCACCGCCGCCCGCGCCTGTGACTCCGGCCGCGGACGTCACCGGCTCGGTCAGGCCGCCGATGAACATCGCGCCGCAGCCGCCCGCTCCGATCGCCGCCGCGGCCCCGCAGCAATCCGGCCCCGACAAGCTCCCGGCCGGCATCGGCGGGCCGGCGCTGCGCAGCGCGGCAGCGTCCGGCAATGCTGCGGCCGAATACGAGATCGGCGTGCGCTTCGCCGAAGGGCGGGGCGTGCCGGCCGATCAGGACCTCGCGATCCAATGGTTCGAGCGCGCCGCCAGGCAGGGCCTCGCGCCCGCGCTCTACCGCCTCGGCAGCCTTTACGAAAAGGGCCAGGGCGTGAAGAAAGACCTTGAGAAAGCGCGCCAGCTCTACCTGCAAGGCGCCGACAAGGGCAACGCCAAGGCGGTCCACAATCTGGCGGTGCTCTATGCCGAAGGCATCGACGGGAAGCCGGACTATCGCCAGGCGGCGCAATGGTTCCGCAAGGCCGCGGACCGCGGCATCGCGGACAGCCAGTACAATCTCGGCATCCTCTATGCCCGCGGCATCGGCGTCGACCAGAACCTCGCCGAATCCTACAAGTGGTTCGCGCTCGCGGCGCAGCAGGGCGACCAGGACGCCGCCAAGAAGCGCGACGACGTCGCCTCCCGCCTCGACCAGCAGTCCCTCGTCGCGGCGAAACTGGCGGTGCAGACCTGGGCGGCCGACCCGCCGCCCGATGACGCGATGAACGTCAAGGCTCCGCCCGGTGGCTGGGACCGTGCGGCAGGCGCGTCTCCCAAGCCGACCGCGACGGTCCGCCGCAAGCCGACCGCCATCTAGCCGCCGGGTGGGCAGCTCGCGCGATCGTGGCCGGAATAGGACGGGCCTGCGGCATGTTTCACGGTTGCGGCCCCAACGTGGCTGAGCCATTCACAGAACCTTCAGCAGCGTTGCCCGTATCTTTTCGCGCGACCGCCGGAGAATCCGACTAAGGTTTCCTCCCGCGTTTGGTCGCGCATCTGGGAGCCGGGGCTTTCCAGCCCAGGCGCTCGCATCGGCGGACCCTGTCTCGTGCAAATCTACCTTCCGATCGCCGAATTGCCCGTCAATGTGCTGCTCGTCCTGTTCATGGGGCTGGCGGTCGGATTCATCTCGGGCATGTTCGGCATCGGCGGCGGATTCCTGATGACGCCGCTGTTGATCTTCATCGGCATCAGCCCGGCGGTCGCGGTGGCGAGCGTCGCGAGCCACGTCGCCGCCTCGTCCTTCTCGGGGGCGATCAATTATTGGCGCCGGCGCGCGCTCGATCCCGCACTCGCCGGGATGCTGCTGATCGGCGGCCTGATCGGCACCACCGCCGGCGTCATGCTGTTCACGCTGTTGCGCGCGCTCGGCCAGCTCGACCTGACCATCGGGCTCTCCTACCTGGTGCTGCTCGGCACCGTCGGAAGCATGATGATCGCCGAAAGCGTGCAGGCGATATTGCGCGCGCGCGGCGGACGGCCTGCCGAGATCCGCCGCCCCGGCAGCCACATGTGGATTCACGGATTGCCGCTGAAGATGCGGTTCAAGGTCTCGAAGATCTATGTGTCGGTCATCCCGATCTGGCTGATCGGGTTCGTGATCGGCTTCATCGGCGCCATCATGGGCATCGGCGGCGGCTTCCTGCTGGTGCCCGCGCTGATCTATCTCATTCGCGTGCCGACCGGCGTCGTGATCGGCACCTCCATGGTGCTGACGCTGGTGACGATGGCGTATGCGACCGTCATTCACGCCGCCACCAACCATCTGGTCGATGCCGTGCTCGCCCTCATCCTGATGATCGGCGGCGTGATCGGCGCGCAGTTCGGCGCGCGCACCGGGGCGCGCTTCTCCGGCGAGCAGCTGCGCCTGCTGCTCGGCATCCTGGTGCTCGCGGTCGGCTTGCGCTTCGCCTACGACCTGATCGTGCAGCCGGTCGATCTGTACACGGTGCGGCCGGTGGAGGAACAGTCGCTATGAGGGCGCGCACCGCTGCGCTCGGCATGCTGCTGGCACTCGCCGCGCCGGCGCAGGCCGAGCGGCTGATCACCACGCTGTCGACCTCGCGCGTCCTTATCTCGTCGAACTTCACCGGCGCCGACGTGGTGCTGTTCGGCTCGGTCGAGCGCGACGCGCAGACGGTGGCGCGGCGCGGCGGCTACGACATCGTCATCACCGTAACGGGGCCGCGCGAGACCGTCGTCACCTATCGCAAGGAACGCGTGGCCGGTGTCTGGGTCAACGCGGACTCGCGCACCTTCGTCAAGGCGCCGTCGTATCTGACCGTGCTCTCGAACCGCACCATCAACGACATCGCGGATATCAACACGCTGCGGCGCACCCAGACCGGGCTCGCGCGCACTTTGCTGCCGCAGGAGATTTCCGGCGATATTGCCGACTCGACACGCGACGATCCGTTCCGCCAAGCCTTCCTGCGGCTGAAGATCGAGCGCGGGCTTTATCGCGAGATCCAGAACGGTGTGACGTTCCTCACCCCGGCGCTCTATCGCGCCGCGATTCCGATCCCGGACAATGCGCCGACCGGCTCCTATGAGGTCGACGTCAAGCTGTTCGCCGACGGCGCGTTGCTCGCGCGCCAGCAGACAGCGCTGGAGATCGTCAAGGTCGGGTTCGAGCAGTTCGTCGCCGCGGCGGCGCGTGAGCACGGCCTGTTCTACGGGCTCGCCACGGCGTTGATGGCGCTGCTGACGGGATGGCTGGCGAGTGTGGTGTTCAGGAAGGATTAGTCCGCCAAACAGCGCGACGCCGCGAAGGCGTAGAGCCGGTCCTCTCCCAGCATGTGGGCGGTGAACTTGCGGGGACCGAAGACGGCGGCAAACGCGTGATCGCGGATGTTGAGCCCGCCCGTGTAGGCGCCGAAGGCCGGCATCACCAGCGCCTTGCCGTCGCTCGCAAAGCAGCGGCGCGAGACCGCGCGGCCGCGCTGCGCAACGCGCGCCACCGGGTGGAGGTGGCCCGCGATCTCGCCGTCCGGCGCATCGGGTGAGGGTTTGTGGCGGAAGGTGAGTGCGCCGAGGACGAGCGTTTCGGCGAACGTACCGCCGATGCCTTGCGCGGGGTCGGGATCGTGGTTGCCCGCGATCCAGATCCAGTCGCGCCCGCGCTGCAGGGCGCTGAGCGAGACACGATCCTGATCGGAAAGCCGCGCAGGCCCGCCGCCGTCGTGGAAATTGTCGCCGAGCGCAATCACGGTACGCGGCGCGTAGTGCGTGACCAGCTGCGCAAGACGCCCCAGCGTCTCGGTCGTGTCATAGGGCGGCAGCAACTGCCCGCGCCGCGCGAAACTCGAGCCTTTCTCCAGGTGCAGGTCGGCAACGAGCAGCAGGCCTTCCTCCGGCCAGTAGAGCGCGCCGAGACAGTCGGCGGCGAGCGCAACGCCGGCGACCGTCACGCGGCCATGGGCGCCGGCGTCAGGCTGGCGAGAGAAGAAAGCGGAGGGTGTCTGTGCCATTGGTAAGAATCAGCGCGCCCTTTTCGATACGCCATAGATTCGTTTGAAGCAAAGCGCGCAGATATTTGGCTTCCAGGTCCGAAGCGGCGCAGCCCACCGCCGTCTGATAGGCCTTTTTCCAAAAGACGAGATTCGGCGGGAGTAGCTTAGCCCTACCGCTCCACGAGTTGCAGTGTCCGGTTCCCCCTGCGTTGAACTCCGCTGTGAACGGCGCGCGCCAAACTTCGAGCGTCGGCAGCTTGGTCCCGGATTGAGCCGAAATGATTGGCCTGCCGTTCAGCTCCACCGCGACAAACTTCCTGCCCGCCGGGAATGGCGGCGAGGTGATCCACAGCCCAAGGGTAAAGGTGGCGAAAAAGACAGCGACCGCGCCGGCCGTCTTGGCCGTCGTCAGGACGTCGTAGCACCACGCCCAGCCGCAGATGGGCCGGTGAAGAAGAAGCAATGCACACCAAGCCAACGTCGCAAGCATCGCCAGCAGGCCGACACTTGCGGCAATCGTCGACACATACTGGATTGGTCGCTGAGGTACGCGCGATAGTTCATGCACCTCCTCCCTTCAGCCCATCGCCTCCTTGATCAGCTGCGCCTCCGCTTCCGCCAGCAGCGCGTCGGAGGCCTCGCCGTAGACCATCTCGCGGCCGATCTCGAGCATCACCGGCACCGCCAGCGGCGAAACGTGATCGAGCGGATTATGCGTGATGCGGCCGTGCACGCGCGCCAGCATTGCGGAGACGCGGCGCACGTCGAGCAGGCCGGGTCATGCGGAGGAATCAGCGTCCCGCTCCTTGGGTGCGCCAGCTTCCGGACTGGAGTAAAGCCGGGACTCAGCCCGTCACCTGCCTCGCTATTGCTTCGGTTTGGAGTCCGCATAGCTGAACATGAAGCTGTAGCCCGACGCGTTGCGTGGCCACTCCATGCCAGTGTTGGTTGCCGATTGGCGATGCGAAATGCGCGCGATGGAATGACACTGGAGACAGTTCGTCTTGGGCCGTTGCATGAAGGTTTCAAGCACCGGATTCATCAGTGTACCGAGCGACGGGTCGCCAAGCGGAAGCGGCCGCATCGCGGGAACCTTGAGGGAGGAGAGCGCGACCGGCCCCTTCGGCCATTGTGCGTTGATCAGCTTGTAATACTGCCAGACCGATTTCGGATTGTTGGCGATAATCAACTTCATCACGGCCTGGTTCTGGTCACCGGCCCCGTCATGATTCATTTGGACGACTTGCGTGGGGTTTGTCTTCTCGTTGTTTGGAGCGCAGCGGGGGCAGTCTGGATTGTAAAAATTATAGCGCCCTTTGTGGACTTCATTGACCAGCGGCGCATTGTCGATGTGCGCGAACGTGCCCCAGACGGCCTGATCCGTGTTGCGTAGCGTCTGCACGATGTGCAGGCCGACCAGACCGACGGTGATGGGTTGCGGCTGCGCCCAGCTGTTGATCACAATGGCTTGCGCGGTGTGGAACCTCGACATGTCGTCTTTCGGTCCGAGAATCTTCCAGGCCGCCTTGAGCTCGATTGCGCCGGGTTTGCCTTGACCCTCGTCGCCAGCCGGCAACGCGATCGTCTGCTTGTTGGCGAAGGCAAGCTGGGTGTCGGCGTCGTAGAGGCCATTGTCCCGAATATAGGTGTACTGGTCCTCGTTCATCGCGATTTCGTAATAAACCGGCTTCCGGTTCTGGTCGTAGAGCACGCCGCCGAATGCCTGCGTGATGCTGTGCAAGACGTCCGGATCTGCGTCGGTCGAGACGACGTTTTCGATCACTTCCCGCGAAATCTTTGATTCGCGCGACAACGCGCGCAACGAACCGTTGGCAACGCGCGCCGCGAAAGATTGCGGCACCGCGGCGCTCACGTCGCGGGGTTGATTCCAAGGTCCCGGATCCTTGGCGTCGGAAAGGAATGTCTGATCGACCGTCGGATAGGTTTCCCATACCGTCGTGCCGGGTGCACCGAACTTTGCTTTCGGCTCCGGGACGCCGCGGGCGCCGGGCTTGGCCGGCCAATTGAGATAGATAAAGGTCTGCCACAAGTGGCAGTCGAAGTTCGGATCGTCGCGAATGAAGACTTCGCCCTTGATGATCGGCTTGACGACCGGCGGAGTGCCGGTGGCGCCGCATGGGATGGCTAACGTTGCCGGTTGAGCGAGGACAGCACCCCCAAGCAACGCAAATGCCAGAAGAGCCGCGCCGAACAATGCAAGACGGTTCACGAGCGTCCCCCCGAAACTGATTTCAGACTCTGCAATCTTAGTTGAAATTTGCAATGTGAGACAACTAAAATAACGCTGGGTGTCCGGCCAATCACAGTGAACGGCCCGGACTCAGCCCATCGCCTCCTTGATCAGCTGCGCCTCCGCTTCCGCCAGTAGCGCGTCGGAGGCCTCGCCGTAGACCATCTCCCGGCCGATCTCGAGCATCACCGGCACCGCCAGCGGCGAAACGTGATCGAGCGGATTATGCGTGATGCGGCCGTGCACGCGCGCCAGCATTGCGGAGACGCGGCGCACGTCGAGCAGGCCTGACGCGGCGTCCGCATAGGCCGCGCGCAGCAGCAGATGGTCGGGCTGGTGCTTGCGCAGCACATCGTAGACGAGATCGGTCGAGATCGTCATCTGACGCCGGCTTTTCTCCTCGCCGGGGAAGCGCCGCTCGATCAGGCCGGCAATGATCGCGCAGTTGCGGAAGGTGCGCTTCATCAGTGCGGACTCCGCAAGCCAGGCTTCGAGATCGTCGCCGAGCATGTCCTGATCGAACAGCGCCTCGAGCGAAAGCTCGCCCCGCTCGATCGCAAACGCCACATCGCGCAGGCCCCACACGGCAAGCGCGTATTCGTTCGCCACGAAGCCGAGCGGACGCATGCGTGCCCGTTCGAGCCGCCGCGTCAGCAGCATGCCGAGCGTCTGGTGCGCGAGCCGGCCCTCGAACGGATAGCAGATGAGGTAGTACTTCGCGGCGCGCGGAAATGTCTCGACCAGAAGCTCGCGCTTGCCCGGCAGGCGCGAGCGGTCTTCCTGGATCTCCAGCCACTCGCGCACCTGATCGGGCAGCGCGCGCCAGGCGTCATGGTCGGCGAGGATGCCGCGCACACGATCGGCGAGATAAGTCGAGAGCGGGAACTTGCCGCCCTCGTAGGACGGCACTTTCGGATCGGGGTCATGCGAGCGCGAGACATAGGCCTCGTCCTCGACCAGCGCCTCGTATTTCAGGACTTCGCCGGCGAACACGAAGGTGTCGCCGGGCGTGAGCGTCTCGATGAAATATTCCTCGACCTGGCCCAGCAGGCGCCCGCCGCGCGGGATCAGCTTCGAGGCGCGCGAGCGCACGAGCCGCACCTTGATCATGTCGGCCTCCACGATGGTGCCGACATTCATGCGATACTGCTGCGCGACGCGCGGATGCGCGATGCGCCATTTGCCGTCCTTGGTTTGTTTGATTTTCGCGAAGCGCTCATAGGATTTCAGCGCATAGCCGCCGGTCGCGACGAAATCGATCGTCGCGTCGAAGTCGGCGCGCGTGAGACCCGCGTAAGGCGCGGCGGTTCTCACCTCGGCGAACAGCTCCTCGGCGAGAAACGGCACGCCGCAGGCGCAACCGAGCACGTGCTGGGCCAGCACGTCGAGCGCGCCTACGCGCAACGGCGGCGTATCCTGCGCATTCGCCGCGACGGCATCGATCGCGGCGCGGCACTCCAGCACCTCGAAGCGGTTGGCCGGCACCAGCACGCCTTTCGACGGTTCGTCCATGCGGTGATTGGCGCGGCCGATGCGCTGCAGGAGGCGCGAGGCGCCCTTCGGCGCGCCGACATTGATCACCAGATCGACGTCGCCCCAGTCGATGCCGAGGTCGAGCGACGAAGTCGCGACCACCGCCTGCAACCGGCCGGCCGCCATCGCGTCCTCGACCCGGCGGCGCTGCGCCACATCGAGCGAGCCGTGATGCAAAGCGATCGCGAGATTGTCGTCGTTCATGCCCCAGAGCTGCTGGAAGATCGCCTCCGCCTGGCTGCGCGTGTTGACGAAGATCAGCGACATGTTGTGGCGCTTGATCAGGCGGTAAATCTCGCCGAGCGCGTGACGCGCCGAATGGCCGGCCCAGGGAAGCTTCTCGGCGGTATCCAGCATGGTGAGGTCGGGAGCGGCGCCGGGCTCCGCGAGCACGAGACCGGCCATCGCGTCGGCGCCGCGCTGCGGCACCAGATAGCGGCGCAGGTCGTCGGGCTCGGCAACGGTCGCCGAGAGGCCGATCGTGGCGAGGCCCGGCGTGATCGTGAACAGCCGCGCGAGGCCGAGCGACAGGAGGTCGCCGCGCTTCGACATCACCAGCGAATGCAGCTCGTCGAGGATCACGCGCTTGAGCGACCCGAAGAGAAATGGCGCGTCGTCGGAGGCGAGCAGCAGCGCGAGCTGCTCGGGCGTGGTGAGCAGGATGTCGGGTGGATCGCGCCGCTGGCGCTGGCGCTTGGAGGCAGGCGTGTCGCCGGTGCGCGTCTCGATGCGGATCGGGAGATGCATCTCGGCGACGGGGCGCTCGAGATTGCGTGCGATGTCGACCGCGAGCGCCTTGAGCGGGGAAATGTAGAGCGTGTGCAGGCCGCCCGCGCGACGGATGCCCCGGCCGGTGGAGACGAGTTTCTTGGCGGTGGCAGGCGGCTTTTCGGGACTCAACTCCACCAATGTCGGCAGAAACCCCGCCAGCGTCTTGCCGGCCCCGGTCGGCGCGATCAGCAGCGCGGAGCGGCCGGCGTGCGCGAGGCGCAGCAATTCAAGCTGATGCGCGCGCGGCACCCAGCCACGCGCCGAAAACCAGCGCGTGAAGACGTCCGGCAGCTCAGCGGTCTGCGGTTTCTCGAGCGTCAGCACACCGCAGAGGTAACGCCCGGCAGGCGGCTTGTCATCGCCGCGACAACACCAGCAGGCCGGGAACCGGAACGCGGTTTTCCGTGCGCGAGGATGCGGCTTCGAGTTCCAGCAAGGTCAGGCCCGCACCCTTTACGGCGGCACGGACGAATTCGGCGCCGTGCGCATAGCGCATTTTCCCGCCGACGATCGCCCCTTCCCCCTCGTGCGTCTCGACCGTGAAGCCGAACAGCCCGCCGACGCTGAGCACCTCCGCTACCGCGCGGCATATTTCGGCCAGGTCCGCCACATAGGCAAACACATCCGCGGCGATCACCAGATGAAAGGCCTCCTTCCCGGCACGCTGTTCGGCAAGGTATTCCGCGATGTCGCCGACGGTGAGCCGGTCATAGAGGCCCTTCTTGCGCGCCTCTTCGATCATCTTCGGCGAGAGATCGACCCCGATCAGCCAATCCACATGCGGCCGGAACGCAAAGCCCGCGAGCCCGGTGCCGCAGCCGAGGTCGAGCATAGTGCCGAAACGCCGGCCATGGGCCGTGACGGCGTCGCGCAACAGGACGGGCGCCGAATACGACAGGTCCGCGAGCGCGCGGTCGAAGCGCGGTGCGTACTGGTCGAACAGGGTGCGCACATAGCCGTGCAGCGCGGCGGTCGCCGGATCGGCCGCGCCGAGCCGCGCGAGATGCAACGCAGCGCCGTGACGATCCTCAGGGTCCGCATTGCGGGCCTGTTCGAACGCGGCGCGCGCGCCGGCGCGGTCGCCCAGCGCCTCGCGTGTTTCGCCCAGCGCAAACCACGCCGAGGCAAAGCGGGGGCTAAGTTCCACCGCTTGCGCGAACAGATCGGCCGCGGCCGCAAGATCGCCGTCCGTCGCGTAGGCGCGCGCCAAGTCGTATCGCCGGTCGGCGATCAAATCACCCGAGCTGACAAAAAGCGGAAGAGTCACGCGCGCCTCGAATGGCAATGCCGCCGATATGGCATATCTCAAGGCCATGCGTCCGGAGGACATTTTGAAGCCCACGGCGGCCGGCCTGTGCAGCCAGATCGGCGGCTTCCACATCGATCCGGTGCGGCCGGTCGAGCGCGCGCTGATCACGCACGGGCATTCGGATCATGCGCGCGCGGGCCACGGCGCGGTGCTGGCGACGCAAGAAACCCTCGACATGATGCGGTTGCGCTACGGCGACGATTTCGCCGGGTCGACGCAGGCGATCCGCTACGGCGAGGCGCTGAAGCTCGGCAGGACGGAGGTGTCGTTCCACCCGGCGGGTCACGTGCTCGGATCGGCGCAGATCTGCGTCGCAGCGAACGCCGTGCGGGTGGTCGCGTCGGGCGACTACAAGGACGTGGCGGACCCGACCTGCCTGGCCTTCGAGCTTGTCCGGTGCGATGCCTTCATCACCGAGGCGACGTTTGGGCTTCCTGTCTTCCGCCATGGCGATCCGCGTGCCGAGATCGCCAAGCTGCTGAACTCGGTCGCGCTGTTTCCCGAGCGCGCGCATCTCCTCGGCGCCTATTCGCTCGGCAAGGCGCAGCGCGTGATCGCAATGATTCGCGCGGCCGGTTACGACAAGCCGATCTATCTCCACGGCGCGATGGAGGCGATCACGCGCTACTACGCCTCGCGCGGGATCGATCTCGGCGACTTGCGCCTCGTGCGCGACGCGAAAAAAGCCGAGCTGGCCGGCACGATTGCGCTCTGCCCACCCTCCTCGCTGCAGGACCGCTGGACACGGCGCTTCCCCGATCCGGTTTCGGCCTTCGCGTCCGGCTGGATGCGGGTGCGTGCGCGGGCGCGACAGCGGGGCGTCGAACTGCCGCTGGTCATATCGGATCACGCCGACTGGGACGGCCTCACCGCCACCATCGCGGCGACCGGCGCATCGCAGGTTTGGGTCACGCACGGCGCGGAGGAAGCGCTGGTGCACTGGTGCACCATGAAAGGGCTGGCGGCGCGGCCGCTGAATATCGTTGGGTATGGCGATGAGGACGAAGGCGCCGCCGAAATCGCATCGGCCGAGGCGGAAGCATGAACCGCTTCGCCGCGCTCCTCGACCGCCTCGCCTATGAGCCGAGCCGCAACGGCAAGCTGCGGCTGATGACCGGCTATTTCCGCGACACGCCCGATCCGGAGCGCGGCTACGCGCTCGCAGCGATCACCGGCGCGCTCTCGTTCCGCCACGCCAAGCCGAATATCATCCGCGCACTGATCGCCGAGCGCGCCGATCCGGTGCTGTTCGAACTGTCGTGGGACTATGTGGGGGATTTATCGGAGACGGTCGCGCTGATGTGGCCGGCGCGCGTGGGTGGAGGGGAGCGCACCACGCTTGCGGCTACGTCATCTCTTTCAAACGTCGTCACCACCCTCGCCTCGCTCGGCAAGTCCGACCTGCCGGCGCAGCTTGCCGCCTGGCTCGATGCTCTCGACGAGACCGGCCGGTGGGCCCTGCTCAAGCTCGTCACCGGTAGCTTGCGCATCGGGGTTTCGGCGCGGCTTGCCAAGACCGCAGTGGCGGCGCTCGGCGACAAGGCTCCCGACGAGATCGAACTGGTGTGGCCCGGCCTGAAGCCGCCCTACACCGAGCTGTTCGCCTGGATCGAGGGCCGCGCCGGGAAGCCGGTCAATGTCGATCCTGCGCCGTTCCATCCGGTGATGCTCAGCCACGCGATCGAGGAGGCGGACCTTGCCGCGCTCGATCCGTCGCACTTCGCGGCCGAATGGAAATGGGACGGCACCCGCGTGCAGGCGGTCGCCGGAGAAGCAAACGGCAGACGCGTCGCGCGGCTCTACTCGCGCACCGGCGAAGAGATTTCCGCCTCGTTTCCAGACCTCACCGACGCGCTGACGGTCGACGGCGCGATCGACGGCGAATTGCTGATCCTGCGCGACGGCCGCGTGCAGTCGTTCAACGTGCTGCAGCAGCGCCTCAATCGCAAAACCGTGAATGCGAAGCTGCTGGAGGAATTCCCGGCGCATCTGCGCGCCTACGACCTGCTCGCCGAAAACGGCGAGGACCTTCGCGAGCTTCCATTCGCCGAACGTCGCGCGCGGCTGGAGCAGCTGGTGGATCGCCTCGATCACGCGCGCGTCGATATTTCGCCGCTGGTGCCCTTCTCGACGTGGGACGAGCTGATTGCCGCGCGCGCCGATCCGGCGGCGGCCGGCGCGGGCGGGGATGCGGAGGCGGTCGAAGGCGTCATGCTCAAACGGCTGGACGCGCGCTACCTGCCCGGACGGCCGAAGGGACTGTGGTGGAAATGGAAGCGCGATCCGCATGTGATCGATGCCGTGTTGATGTATGCCCAGCGCGGCAGCGGCAAGCGCTCGTCGTTCTATTCCGACTATACGTTCGGCGTGTGGACCGCGGGCGAGAACGGCGACGAGCTGGTGCCGGTCGGCAAGGCCTATTTCGGCTTCACCGACGAAGAGCTGAACGACATCGACAGGTTCGTCCGCAACAACACGATCAACCGCTTCGGGCCGGTCCGCGAGGTTGTGCACGATGCCGCAAAAGGGCTGGTGCTGGAGGTCGCGTTCGAGGGGCTGCAGCGTTCCGGCCGCCATAAATCCGGCATCGCGATGCGCTTCCCGCGCATCAGCCGGCTGCGCTGGGACAAGCCGCCGCACGAAGCCGACCGGCTGGAGACGTTGCAGACCATGCTGCGCAGCGAAGACGCCGCGACCTCGGTGCGCCCGCTCGCGCGGGCCGCTTCTGCCGGTGCCGATTCATGATAGTGTGCGGCAGGAGCACAACATGAGTGATCGCCTTCAGGACCAGCGGCGCTACGCCGCCAATCGCTTTCTCGGCGGCCCGCCGCTGTCGGTCGCGTTCCGCCTCATCCTGCTGTGCGTCCTCGTCGGCGTGATCCTGCACGCGCTCGGCTTCGACCCGGGCAATATCATCGAAAGCATCCGCCGCATCGTCCAGGCCGTGTGGGACATGGGCTTCGACGCGGTGCGCTGGGTGTGGCGCTATTTCCTGCTGGGCGCCATCATCGTCGTTCCGATCTGGCTGATCCTGCGTTTCATGCGCGCGCGCTAGTTTGCGCATGATCTGATTCCGAAAACCGGTTCCCACTTTTCGGGATCATGCCATCACCGAAACGCGGGGCTCGCATTCGGCAAATCGATTGGCGTTCCGATCGCGCGCCCTGCTAGGTCATGCGTGTGAACGCACACGAACCTCCGCCGAGCCAGACCGTCACGCACGCCCGCGTGCTGGCGATCGCGGTTCCGATGACGCTGTCGAACGCCACCACCCCGCTGATCGGCGTGGTCGCGACCGGCGTGATCGGGCGGCTCGGCGAGGCGCATCTGCTCGGCGCGGTCGCGATGTCGTCGGTGGTGTTCGACTGCCTGTTCTGGCTGTTCGCGTTCTTGCGCATGAGCACCGTCGCGCTCACCGCGCAGGCGCTTGGCGCCGGCGATGTCGCGGAAGAGCGCGCGACGCTGGCACGCGCCATGATGGTCGCGGCCGCAATCGGCCTTGCGCTGATCCTCCTGCAGGTGCCGCTTGCCGCGGCGATCTACCGGCTGATGGGCGCGAGCGCGGAGGTGACGCGCGCCGCCGAGACTTATTTCGCGATCCGCATCTGGTCGGCGCCCTTTGCGTTGGCGAACTACGTGCTGTTCGGCTGGTTCGTCGGCCTCGCGCGCGCCAGGACGGCGCTTGCGCTGCAGGTCGTCATCAACCTGGTCAATCTCGCGGTGACCGCATTGCTGGTCCTGCGGTTGAACTTCGGCGTGTCCGGCGCGGCCGTCGCCGCGATCGCAGCCGAAGCGGCCGGAACGATGGCGGGCTTCGTCGTCGCACTGCGCATCGTCGGGGCAGGCATGCCCGATGCGGCGCAAGTATTCAACCGCGCGCGCCTGCTGCACCTGTTCGTAGTCAACCGCGACATCCTGATCCGCACCGCCGCGCTGATCCTCGCCTGGGGCTTCTTCGCCGCGCAGGGCGCGCGCTCGGGCGACGTCGTGCTGGCGGCGAATTCGGTGCTGCACAACCTGATGCTGGTCGGCGCGTTCTTTCTCGATGGCTTTGCCATGGCCGCCGAACAACTTTGCGGCCGCGCGACCGGCGCGCGTGACGCGCGGGCGTTCTCGCGCTCGGCCCGGCTTTCGCTCGCTTGGGGATTCGGCTTCGGCATCGCGGCGACCGCGGCGCTGCTCTGGTTCGGGCCGCAGCTCATCGACCTGATGACGGCAAGCCCGGAGGTGCGGGCCGCGGCGCGCGACTATCTCGTCTACGCGGCGCTCGCCTCCGTCATCGGCGTGTTCGCGTTCACCTATGACGGCATCTACATCGGCGCGACCTGGACGCGCGACATGCGCAACCTGATGCTGGTGACGATCGTGCTCTATTTCGCGGCGTGGTGGCTCACGCGGCCGCTCGGGAATGCCGGCTTATGGATCGCGATCCTCACGTTCTTCGGCGCACGGGGCGCGCTGCAGGCCGCGCGCTATCCGGCGCTCGCGCGCGCGACGTTCGGATCCGGTCAGCCACCGGGAAAAAGAATGGCTTCATAGTCGCGTGCGCCGTGAAGTACGTGCAACACCTCGATCCCGTCGTCGCTGATCCGATGGAAGATCAAGTAGTTGCCGTAAACCCGGCGGTGCACGCCAGTACGTTCATAGCGGGGAATTAGCGCATACCCTTCAGGCAATTGCGCGAGCGTACTGCAGGCATCCCGCAACTCGGCAACAAAGGCTGCAGCGCGCAGGGGATTGTCCTGCGCGATCCAGTCGCCGATCCCCTCAAGGTCCGCTTCCGCAGCCTGTGTGAGCCGTACGATCATGCAACTCGGTCATTTGGCTTTCGCCAGGGCGCGATATTTTGCTTCGAGCCGGTCGAAGACTTGTGCGGCGGGTTTGAGCCGGCCAGCTTCGGCGTCCGCGAGTCCGCGCGTGATCGCGCCGTCGAGCACCGCAAGACGCGTCTCGCGCTCCTGGATCAGGCGGACTCCTTCACGCAGCACTTCGCTCTTGGAATTGTACCGCCCGGATTTCACCAAGCCGGTTACGAACTTTTCCAATGGCTTTCCGAGGTCGACGCTGTTCGGCATATCGCTCTCCTCAACGCCAAGATAGCAGGCCAATAACAGTTATCAACCCGGCCACGGCTCCGCCGTGACCGCCGCGGCGTCGCGGCCGACCGCGTCGGCAAGCTGATCGAGCCGCCCGACTCGCAGGAAATCGAGCAGGTCCTTCTTGATGGCGCCGATCAGGCCGACGCCGCGGAAGATCAGCCCGGAGTAAAGCTGGATCAGGCTTGCGCCCGCCTTGATCTTGGCGAATGCGGCCGCGCCGGAATCGACGCCGCCCACGCCGATCAGCGGGAATGCGCCTTCGGCACGCACGTAAGTTTCTGCCAGCATGCGGGTGGAGAGCGGGAACAGCGGCCGTCCCGACAGCCCGCCCTGCTGTTTCGCCTGCGCGCTGTCGCGCAGGTTCGGCCGCGTGACCGTGGTGTTGCCGACGATCATGCCGTCGATGCGGTGGCGGCGCGCGAGGCCGACCACGTCGTCGAGATCGCCGAGCGTCAGGTCGGGCGCGATCTTGAGCAGCAACGGCCTGGGCTTGTTCCCGATCGCGGCGCGCTCGCGCGCATCGATCACGCGCGCCAGCAGATCGTCGAGCGCGCTCGCCTGCTGCAGATCGCGCAAGCCTGCTGTATTCGGCGACGAAATGTTGACCGTCAGAAAGCCCACGTGCGGCGCGAGCGCCTCGATACAGGCCACGTAGTCGGCAGCGCGGTCGACCGCATCCTTGTTGGAACCGAGATTGATGCCGACGATGCCGGGGATGCCGGCGCGGGCCGCCAAGCGCCGTGCCACGGCCTCGAGGCCCTCGCTGTTGAAGCCGAACCGGTTGATCACGCCCTCGTCGGCATCGAGGCGAAACAGCCGCGGGCGCGGATTGCCGGGCTGCGGTTTCGGCGTCACGCCGCCCGCCTCCACGAAGCCGAAGCCGAGCCGGAGCAGCGCGTCGGTCACCTCGGCGTTCTTGTCGAAGCCGGCCGCAAGCCCGACCGGATTCGGGAACGCGAGCCCGAACGCCTGCACGCCCAGCTTCTCGTCGTCCGGTGCGGGGCTCGGGACGGGCGCCAGCTTCAACGCATGGAGCGCCAACGCGTGCGCGGTTTCGGGATCGAGCGTGCGCAACAGCGGCCGGGCGAGGCGGTCGAACAGGGAGATCACGGCTCGAGCTCCGGAAACTCATGCCGCCCGTCCGGACCGAGCGGCAGCGGCCTCACCCAGCGCACGGCCGCGAGCGGCAGCTTGCCGTAGAGATGCGGAAACATGGCACCGCCGCGCGAGGGCTCGTAGCGCAGCGCCGCGCCGAGCGCTTGCCCATCGACCGCCACCAGGACGAGGCCGGCCCTGCCGGCGAAATGCCGCGCCGCCGTCTCCGCCACCTGTCCGGCGGTGGAAAAGTGGATATAGCCGTCGGCGTGATCCACCGGCGCGCCGCCGAATACGCCCGCGCGCTCGGCATCCCGCCATAGGGACGCGTCGCAGATCTTGTAGATGGCGTTCGCCAAAGGCGCCTCCGCGGGCGCGGACCCTAGCGCGCGGCCGGCTGGTCCGATACCCGCCAGGCCCCCAGCACACAAAGATATGGACAAATCGAGTTTTTATTCCTACAAAAGCGACGAAGATTCGGTTCCCTGAAGCGCGGAGGTACGGCCGTGGCGCAACGCTCGATGCTGACTCATTCGGATATCTGGAACGCGGTGGACCGGCTGGCGGCGCGCGCCGGCCTGTCGGCATCCGGGTTGGCCAAGAAGGCGGGGCTCGACCCGACGACGTTCAACAAGTCCAAGCGCATCACGCCGGAGGGCCGTCCCCGCTGGCCCTCGACCGAGTCGGTGTCGAAGTCGCTCGATGCGACCAACACCACGGTCGACACCTTCGTATCGCTGATAACCGATCGCGGCGGCGCTTCCACGCAGGCGGTGCCGCTGATCGGCCTCGCCGAAGCCGGCGCCGGCGGCTACTTCGACGATGGCGGGTTCCCGGTCGGCAAGGGCTGGGACGAGATCGCGTTTCCGTCGGTCAACGATGAGCACGCCTACGCGCTCGAAGTGTCGGGCAATTCCATGGAGCCGGCCTATCGCGACGGCACGATCATCCTGGTCTCGCCGACCTCGCCGGTGCGGCGCGGCGACCGCGTGGTGGTCAAGACCAAGGACGGCGAGGTGATGGCGAAGGAGCTGAAGCGGCGCACGTCGAAATCGGTCGAGCTGCGCTCGCTCAATCCGGCGCACAAGGAGCGCGCACTGTCGGTCGACGACGTGCTGTGGATCGCCCGCATCATGTGGGCCAGTCAGTAACCCATCAGCAGCATGACGCCGCGGGCGAGATAGACCGCGCTGACCGCGAAGATTACCCGCCGGGTCCATTGGCGGAAGCCGGCGTCCGTCATGCGCTCGAGCACCTGCGCGGCGAGCGTGGTGCCGGCGATCGAGAGCAGGATCGCCGGCAGATAGGTCCACAGCGGCACCGCGTCCGCGATGCCGACGAACGAGCCGAAATAGACGGCGCGCACCACGTGGCTGAAGGTCTGCGTCACCGCCTTGGTGGCGATCGTGGTCTTGCGGTCGAGCATGCTCTTCTGGAAGAAGATGTCGAGGAACAGCCCGCCGACGCCGGTGAGCAGCTGGATCACCGTCGTCAGTACGCCGGTGATGAACGGCACGCCGCGCCATTCGATGTTCGGGCGCATGCGCAATGGCAGGAGCTCGATCGCAAACGGCAGGATCCCAAGCCCGAGATAGACCGCGGCCTTGCTCGGAATGATCGCGACATAGCGCATGACTGCGAACGACAGCACGGCGCCGAGCACATAGACAAAGAAGATGCGCCACAGCACGAAGCGCCACCACAGCACCGCGCGCCAGCCGTTGGCGACGAACTGGATGATCGAGAAGATCACCATGCCGGTCGCGACGTCGAAATAGACGAGCAGCACGCCGACCAGGATCATCCCGCCCGCCATCCCGAACAGGCCGGAGATGAATGAGGTCGAGATGATCGCGCAGGCAATGAGGACGAAATCGAAGGGGGTCATGCGCAGACAATCGCACGCCTGTATTAGCTCGTCCCCGCGAAAGCGGGGACCCAGTTCTTACTTTTCCTGGATGCCCGCTTTCGCGGGCATGAGCGGAACGCGGAGCCCTTGCTACGCACTCCGCGCCAGCGCGCCGTCGATCATGCCGATGGTGTTCTGCACGCCATACACCGCAACGAACGAGCCGAAGCGCGGGCCTTTCTCCTGCCCGAGCAGCACCTGGTAGAGCATGTTGAACCAGTCGAGCGAGACGCCCGGGCGCCCATCCTTCGCGGGCTTCTTTAAGTCGAGGAACGGCTCGCGCCGGCCGATTTCGTAGACGACGTTCTGGATGTCTTCGGCGCTCGCGCCTTGCGGCAGGTTCGACAGCGCATCGCGCAGGTCGCTCAATGCGACACGCTCGGCGTCGGTCGGCTCGCGGAACTGCTTCGTCGGCGCGACGAAATCGCGATAGTAGTTGATCGCATAGCCGACCATCGCGTCGAGCTTGCGATGCGTCTGCGGCGTCACGCCCGGGCGGTAGCGGCCGATGAAGCCCCACAGCGTTTCGGCATTCTCGGCATTCGATGATGACACCAGCGTCAATAGAAGCTGGAACGTGATCGGCATGTCGGGCTTCGGCGGATCGCCCGCATGGATGTGCCACACCGGATTGCTGAGCCGCTGCTTTTCATCCTGGCGCTGATACGCCTCGAGAAACTGCTGATACTCGTCGACCGCGCGCGGGATCACGTCGAAGTACAGCCGCTTCGCCGACTTCGGGCTCTGGTACATGAACAGCGAGAGCGATTCCGGGCTCGCGTAGCGCAGCCATTCCTCGATGGTGAGTCCGTTGCCTTTCGACTTGGAAATCTTGCTCCCCTTCTCGTCGAGGAAGAGCTCGTAGTTGAAACCTTCCGGCGGCTGGCTACCTAACGCGCGCGCGATCTCGCCCGAAAGCTTCACCGAGTCGATCAGGTCCTTGCCGGCCATCTCGTAGTCGATGCCGAGCGCGACCCAGCGCATCGCCCAGTCGGGCTTCCATTGCAGCTTGGCATGGCCCCCGGTCACCGGCGTCTCGAAGCGCTCGTTCGTCTCCGGATCGCTCCACACGATCGCACCCTTGGCGACGTCGGGCTCGACCGGTACCTGCATCACGATGCCGGTCCGCGGATGAATGGGCAGGAATGGCGAATAGGTCTGCGCCCGCTCTTCGCGCAGCGACGGCAGCATGATGTTCATCACGGCGTCGAAGCGTTGCAGAAACAGCAGCAGCGTCGCGTCGAAGCGGCCGGACTTGTAGCAATCGGTCGACGACAAGAACTCGTAGTCGAAGCCGAACGTGTCGAGGAATGCGCGCAGGCGGGCATTGTTGTGCGCGCCGAACGAGGGATATTCGTTCGAGAACGGGTCAGGCACCTGCGTCAGCGGCTTGCCGAGATGGGCGGCCAGCATCTCCTTGTTCGGCACGTTGTCGGGTACCTTGCGCAACCCGTCCATGTCGTCGGAGAACGCGATCAGGCGCGTCTTCACACTGTCGTCGGTGAGCACGCGAAACGCATGACGCACCATCGTGGTGCGCGCGACTTCGCCGAAGGTGCCGATATGCGGCAGGCCGGACGGGCCGTAGCCGGTTTCGAAAATCACCTCGTCCTTCGGCTTGCGCTTGAGCCGCGCGACGATCTTGCGGGCTTCCTCGAACGGCCATGCGTTCGAGTTCTCGGCAAGTTCGCGCAGCGAAGCGGCGGTGGTTTCGGCAACGGACATCGGTATCTCCGGCGCGCGGACACTAGGGAGCGTGTCCGGCGCGGTCAAACCTCAAAACGGGCTGATCGGAAAATACCGCAGCCACAGGTCGGTGAAGCGGCCCTTCTCCCACAGGCGGAACAGCGCCCAGTTGAACGCGAGCCGCAGCGTGTCGTTGCCGCGCTTGACCGCGATGCCGACCCCCTCGCCGAAATAGCGGCTCTCGGTGAACGGGCCGCCGACGAAAACACAGCAGCCGCCCGAGTCCGTCCCGTTGAGCCAGAAGGCGAGCGCAATGCCGTCGCCGAACAGGAGGTCGGCTTCGCCCTTGCGCAGCGCTTCGCGCGCCGCCTCCATGTTGCGGTAGGGCTTCGGCTCGGCCTCGGTGAAGAACGCTTTGAGATACGCCTCGTGTGCGCTGCCGCCAACGACCGCGACCTTCTTGCCTTCCAGGCTTTCCGGAAGCGCATCGCGCAGCGTCGTGTCGCGCGGCGCCACGAAGCGCGCCGGGGCACGGTAATACGGATCGGAGAAATCGACGCGCTGGCGCGTCTCGGGGGTCACGGCGAGCGAGGCAATGATCGCGTCGGCGCGGTTCTCGGCCAGCGCCTGCAGCAACGTGTCGAAGCGGCGCAACTGGATGGTGCACTCGATCTTGAGCTCCTCGCAGATCAGCCGCGCCAGCTCGACATTGAAGCCGGCCGGATTGCCGTCGGGCCCCGCATAGTTGAATGGCGGATAGTCGAATTCGGTGAGGAAGCGGATGCGGGTGATGCGCGAGGTGTCCGGGCGCTCGGGACGACGCCGCGGATCCCAGAAGCCGGGCACCGGAACGGGCGACTGAACGGCCGTCGGGGATGCCGCCTGCGCGACCGCATCACCGGACGGGATCAACACGGTGGAAACCAACGCCGCAAGCGTCAGCCCGTAAAATCCGAACCGGCGCAGCGCGATTTTCCGCTTACAAAAAATCCGTTTATTCATTGCTTGCATTCGGGACGGCGTCGCATGGACCGCGGCTCGCTGGCATGCGACCGAACGGTCCCTGTCGGCTCACGATCACCTACCAAATCAGATGAAATAATTCTGTCGGGCTGTCTACATGCCGGGCCCAGCAGCCGTCAGCTCAGAGAAACCCTCCCCGCCCTCATTGCTCGCGGAACAGGCCGATCATGTCGCTGGCCATGGCACGTGAACCGGGAATCTGGTCCGCAGGGGGCGCCGGGTATTTGTACTCCGTCGTTGAGCCGGATACGGCGAGTTGAACGAAAAACGAAAGATTGTATCCCAGGATCTGTGGAATGAATCCGACCGGAAGCAATGCGGATTCGGTGATGGCATTAAACCAGAAGAACGATAGTCCAGGCAACGTTTCTGGCGAAAACGATTGACTGAAGCGTTGACCGCTGTGCAGCTTGGGTTGAAGCTCCCGTAACGAAGCGGAAAGCACCATATTTTCAGTGCCATCGCGGGTGATCGTTCCAGCTTCCAAGTACTTCATGTCGAGGGTCGGATCACCCGGACCTATCGCTCCCCATAGGTTGCTGTTCGGGGCGAGTTCAAAGCCGACTGTTACGACGAGGTCTGAGTTGAGTTTGACAAGCCTCGGCAACGCAGGCTCTGCAGTTACCCGGCTCGTCACCCGGTTGGGTTGGGCGATACCCGCCGCAGAGAAAGTACCGCAGAGAACGCCCCCCATCGCGGTTGAAAAAAGACGTCGCCGACTGAGTTGTTGCACGACACATCTCCGCAATTTGGCGCCTTTCGCGCCGGACATCATAGGTTATCCAACTGCCAGGCCCACCCGTGTCACGGCTGCGTTTGGCGCCGCCTTGCCATGGTCCGTTCGCCGCCGCGTCGTAGATGATGATCCCTGCCTCTTCATGCCTGGTCGAAAACCGTCAGGGTGAAAAAACCCTCGCGATCAATGCGCGCGGAACAGGCCAATCATGTCGCTGGCCACGGCGCTTGTGATACCAGGCTGCTCCACCGGAGGCGCCCGATATCTATACTCGGCCGTCGCGCCGGACACTGTGAGTTGAACGAAAAACGAAAGATCGTACCACAATGTCGTTGGCAGGGCTCCGACAACAAGCGTTGCGGACTCGGTGATGGCATTAAACCAGAAGAACGACAGTCCAGACAAAGTTTCTGGCGAAAACGATTGGCTGAAGCGTTGACCGCTGCGCAGCTTGGGGTGAAGTTCTCGCAGCGAAACGGAGAGCACCGAATTTTCAACACCGTTGCGGGTGACAGTTCCTGCTTCCAGGTACTTTACGTCGAGTGTCGGATCATTCGGGAGCCCCCCTTCCCATAAGTAGCTGCCCGGGGCGAGCTCAAAGCCGACCGTTACGGTGAGATCTGTGTTGAGCTTGACGAGCCGTGGCAACGCAGGCTCTGCAGTTACCCGCCTCGTCGGGCGGTTGGGTTGGGCGATACCTGCCGCGGAGAATGTGCCCCAGAGAACGCTCCCGATCGCGCTGGAAAAAAGGCGCCGCCGAGTGAGATTTTGCACGACACTTCTCCGCAATTTGAGCGCCATAGCCGAAAGATTGACCGGCCCACGACCATCCGAACAGCAACGAGTGGTGCGGTTACTGCTAATGCAGAGAGCCGGCATGGGCAACCGCATAGAGAAACCCTATGCGGGGACAAACAAAGAAAGAGTACCGGCTTATTTGCTGGATTTAGCGTTCTCCGGATTTACAATGGTACAGTTGCTTCGTTAGGATTTTGACTTGTGAGTTGCAGGGGACCGCCTCGCGATCCGCTTGCAGACGCCGTAGCGGGGCAGCGGCTTGAGTAGCGTCGATTTCGAGAGAACGGAGCGGCGGCAGCGTTTGCCCGCCCGGCCATTCGTGCCGGAACCGAGCCGCGTCGGCTTGGCGCAAAGCCGGGCGCGATCGCGCTGTCCGGAACTCGACTGCCTGCGGACGCGGCTGCCGCCTGGCACGCTCGCGGCCGCGGAGCAGCGTGCGCTCGCACTCGGCATCGGCGCCGACCGCGTGCTGATCACCGCCGGCGTCATCGCGGAAGACGAATACGTCCGCGCGCTCGCCGGCTGGCTGCACGTGCCGTTCGAGCGGCTCGATCTGCCGCGCAGCGCATGCCCGCTGCCCGACGCGCAGTTCATCGACGCTGCGCAATTCGGGCTGCTGCCGCTGCGTCTTGGCGAGGCATTCGTCTACGTGGTCGCGCCGCAAGTGCTGACGGCACGCCGCCTCGTCACCGGCGCGCATCCGCTGCCGCAGGATCGGTTCCGGCTGACATCGCCGCAGCGGCTGCGGCAGTTCGTGCTGCATCATGGCGGCCAAGCGCTCGGCGCGCGCGCCGCCGAAGCGCTGCGTCTCGCGCGGCCCGAGCTCTCGGCCGCGGTGTGCCCGCCGCCGGTGCGCGCGGCCTGGCTTGCCGGCATGGCGGCGGCCGTGAGCGCCGCGGTCGTATTTCATGACGCCACGGCGGTGCTGACCAGTGCGGTCCTGGCGCTGACGTTTCTGGCGTGGACCGCGCTGCGCCTCGTCGGCGCGGCGACGCGATGGCGCGGATGGCGTGCGCTGCGCGTGCCGATGCACGATCTCCCGATCTACACCGTGATCGTCGCGCTCTATGACGAAGCGACCGCCGTGCCGGGCCTGGTCGCGGCGCTGCACCGGCTCGATTACCCGCGCGAAAAGCTCCAGGTCATCCTCGTGCTCGAGCCGGACGATGACGCCACGCAAAGCGCACTGGCGCGGCTCGCGCCCGGTGCGCCGTTCGAAACCCTGATCGCGCCGGACCATGGCCCGCGCACCAAGCCGAAGGCGCTCAACGCAGCGCTCGCGCTCGCGCGCGGCACCTTCACCGCCGTATTCGATGCCGAGGACCGGCCGGCGCCGGATCAACTGCACCGCGCGCTCGATGCCTTCGAGGCCGAACGCGGCATCGCCTGCGTGCAGGCGCGGCTGACCATCGACAACACGGCCGACTCGTGGTTGGCCGGGCTGTTCACCGCCGAGTATGCCGGACTGTTCGATGTGCTGCTTCCTGGGCTGTCGGAACGACGACTGCCGCTGCCGCTTGGCGGCTCGTCGAACCACTTCCGCACGCAGGCGCTGCGCGAGGTCGGCGGCTGGGATCCCTACAATGTCACCGAGGATGCCGATCTCGGCATGCGGCTCGCGCGGCTCGGCTTCGGCGCGGCGGTGATCGGATCGACCACCTACGAGGAAGCGCCGGCGCGCATGGCGCCGTGGATCCGCCAGCGCACCCGCTGGTTCAAAGGCTGGATGCAGACCTGGCTCGTCCACATGCGCCACCCGGTGCGGCTCGCGCGCGAGCTTGGGGTCGGCGGATTCCTGACATTCCAGCTGGTGGTCGGCGGCACGGTGCTCTCGGCGCTGGTGCACCCGGTGTTCATCGCGATGTTCGGCTATGCGCTCGCGCGCAACAGTGTGCTGCCGTCCGGCATCGATCTCGCCTCCGCGGCACTCGCCTCGCTGTGCGGCGGCGCGCTGATCGCGGGCTACCTCACCTCCGCCACGCTCGGCCTGCTCGGCTTGAAGCGCCGCAAGCTTCTGCGCCACGGCTTCGTGCTGCTGCTGATGCCGCTGCACTGGCTGCTGCTCTCGGTCGCGGCCTGGCGCGCGCTGTGGCAGTTGCTGCGCGACCCGTTCCGCTGGGAGAAAACCGCGCACGGGCTCGCGCGCACCTCGCGCCTTGCCGCGCAGGCCGGCGTCGCCCGCACGATCGTGCTCAGAGATACTTCCGCAGCTCGGCCGCCGCGTCTTCGGGCCGCCGTCTCAGGCTGAACGGCGCGACGAACTGCCCGTTCTTGTCCATCAGGTAGACGATTGCCGTGTGGTCCATCGTGTAGTCGCCGTCCTTGAGCGGGACCTTCTTGTAATAGACCCGATACGCCTTGGCGATCGCCGCGAGCGCGTCGGCATCGCCGCCGACCCCGATCAGGCGCGGATTGAAGCTCGCCAGATAATCCTTCAGCACCGCCGGCGTGTCGCGCTCGGGATCGACGGTCACGAACAGCGCGTTCACCTTGCCGCCGTCGGGGCCGAGCGTGTCGATGATCTGCGAGATGTCCGCGAGCGCGGTCGGGCAGATCTCCGGGCAATGGGTGAAGCCGAAGAACACCAGCGACGGATGACCCTTCAGGTCCCGGTCGGTGATGGTTTGGCCGTTCTGGTCGGTGAGCCGGAACGGGCCGCCGATCGCGGCGGTCGGGTTGGCGAGCGGCGCGGGCCCGCGTCCGGTGACGAGCAGCACCACCGCGAAGCAGAGCACCAGCCCCGCGAGAAATGCGGAGAGGATGAGCACGAGCCGGGTGGTGCGCGGGTTCATGGTGTCAACATGCTCCGCTCATTCCCGTCCCCGCCTGCGCGGGGACAGGCTCCAGCGGGAATCCAGGGCCAAGAACTGGGTCCCCGCTTCCGCGGGGACGAGCGGGAATTAGGGCCTCGGCCATCTTTAGAAACACGCCGCGATGCCGGCCGCGATGATCTCGAAGAACACCGCCGTGCCGTAATGCGCCCACAGAACGAGCGTGGCGGCGACGAGCACGCCGCAGACCGCGCCGACCAGCAGCACGGGCAGCGAGGCGAAACGGTGCGAGTGGACGGCGGCGTCGGGCATTGCGTGTTGTCCCAAGCCCTTCAGATAGGCCTGATGGCGGGAGACGGCAACACGCCCTCCGCTCATTCCCGTCCCCGCCTGCGCGGGGACAGGCTCCAGCGGGAGTCCAGGGCCAAGAACTGGGTCCCCGCTTTCGCGGGAACGAGCGGATGAATGCTATCCGAACAGCACCGGCAGCTTGCGGGGCCCGCGCACCGTGCCCTCCGACCAGGTCACCGTGGCGGCAGGATCGAGGCGGAAGTCGGGGATGCGCTTGAGCCACTCCTCCAGCGCGACCTTGATCTCCATGCGCGCGAGGTTCGACCCGATGCAGCGGTGGATGCCGAGCCCGAAGGCGGCGTGGCGGTTCTCCTTGCGGTCGATCACCACGCGGTCGGCGTCCGGGAACATGCGCGGATCGCGGTTCGCCGCCGGGAACGAGAGCAGCACCATTTCGCCGGGCTTCATCGGACAGCCGCCGATGGTCGTCTCCTTGATCACTTCGCGCGCCATGGTGACCGGCGCGTAGGCGCGCAAAAATTCCTCCACCGCGGTCGGGATCAGCGCCGGCTCGTCGACCAGCCGCTTGCGGTCCTCGGGGTGGCGCGCCAGATGCCAGAAGCACGAGCCGATCGCGCTCCAGGTGGTGTCGATGCCGGCAATCAAGATGAGGCGCAGCGCACCGAGCAGATGATCCTCGGTGATCGGCGCGCCGTCGATGGTCGCGCGCGAGAGCTGCGTGATGAGGTCGTCGCGCGGCGCATCCTTGCGCTTCTCGATTTCAGCCATGAAGTAGGCCGAGGTCTCGCCCATCGCCTTCATCAGGATGTCGGGCCGGGTGATGCCGAGTTCGAGGATTTCGTGGATCCATTTGCGGAAGCGGTCGCCCTCCTGCTCGGGCAAGCCGAGCATCACGGCGATGACGCGCACCGGGATTTCCTGCGCGTAGTCGACCGCCGCATCGCAGCCACCTTGATCCGCAAAGCGCGCGATCAGCTTTTCGCAGATGTCGCGCGTGTGGCTCTCGTAGCGCTTGATCGCATCGGGCGTGAAGGCGGGCAGCAGCAGGTTCTTGGCCGGCCGGTGCTCGGGCGGATCGGAGGTGATCGGCGGCGCCGGAATGCGCGGCGGCGGCGTCTCGCGCACGATGATGCGGCGCGAGGAGAAATTCTCGGTGTCGTAGGCGACCGCGCGCACGTCCTCATAGCGCGAGGGGAAATAGACGCCGCGGAAGCGCTCGGTGTGCGCGACCGGGCATTTTTCGCGCAGCTCCTGCCAGATCGGATACGGGTTCTCGATCCAGCGCGGGTCGAGATGGTCGAAGTCGGTGGCCCAATCGGCGACCGGCGGGCGCGTGCTCATGTGTCTTCCTCGATCACTTCAATCGCGAGCTCGGGACAGTTCGCCTTGGCGAGCCAGGCTTTCTCGGCGAGCGCGTCCGGCACGCTTCCGTCGCCGATCTCGTGCGCGTTGCCGAGCTCGTCGAGCCGGAACAGCTCGGGCGCCAGCGCCGCGCAGCGCGCGTGCCCCTCACAGCGCGTGGGATCGACTTTGACTTTCAGCTTGGTGGACAGGCGCGCCTCCCGGAATCTCGTGTGCGGTTATAGCACCGCGCTATTTCCTTCGTCATGCCCGGGCTTGTCCCGGGCATCCCGCTTAGTCGGGCACAACGCGTCCCTAAGCGAGACGGCCGGGCGTCAGGGCGTCTACGCCCGTCTTCGACGGGCTATGCCCGGCCATGACGGCGGATGTTGGAGCGGGCGATCGGGATCGAACCGACGACATTCAGCTTGGGAAGCTGTAGCTCGCACTTCCCCATACTGCCCATACTGCCCGGAAGTCACTGTTCTTGTTGACTTTCCCCGCCGCGTCCTTCAGAGTTTTCGATCATGCTGACCTCTGTTTTTCACCTACGCAGTGAGAAATCCGGTGAGAAAAATCCGCTTCACAGACCGCACGATCGATAACCTCGCCGAAGGCAGTTACGGCGACGCGATGCTTCCCGCCTTCTGTCTTCGTGTCGGGAAACGCCGCAAGACCTTTTACACCATCCGCACCGGCCGCGTCACCACGATCGGCCACTATCCCGTCATGTCGCTCGCCGATGCGCGCAGCCGCGCCCGCATCATCCTCGAAGGCAAGTACGCGCCGAAGCGCTCGATCACGTTCGATGCGGCGTACGCGATCTACAAGGATACCCACCTGAAGGGCTATCGGCCCTATACGCTCTACCAGACGATCCGCCTCATCGACCGTTACTGCGGCAAGCTGAAATCCAAGGCCCTCGACACCATCGCCACTCAGGACGTGACGAACCTCTACAAGGGCACGGCGCCTAGCGAGGCGAACCACCTTTTCGGCGTGCTGCGCACCTTCTTTGCTTGGTGCGAAAAGCACGATCACATGCCTTCTAATCCGATCTCGAAGCTCTCCAAGCCCTACAGAGAGACAGCACGCGACCGCCTTCTCACGAACGATGAGATCAAGGCCATCTGGCAGAGTTCAGAAGGCCTCGGCGAGTATGGCGCGATCGTTCGCATGCTCATCCTCTCCGGCCAGCGCAAAGGACAGTTCGGTGCCTTCTCTCAGGACTACGTGAAGAAAGACACCGTCGAATGGCCCGGCTCAGCGATGAAGAACGGGGAGAAGCACGTCATCCCGCTCACTGACGACATGCGGGCCGATATTCGGCGCATACCGGCCTACTTCATCTCTTGGGGCAAGCCGGCAGGGCGGCTCAAGGAGATCAGCGGCGTCGATGACTTCACTCTCCATGACTTCCGCCGGTATGTATCCTCGACCATGCGCCATCTTAAGGTGCCTATCGACGTCACGGAGGCCCTGCTTGCGCATACGGCCGGGAGCCGATCCCCTATCCAGCGCATCTATGACCGCTACGACCGCCTGCCGGAAATCCGGGAGGCTCTAAAGAAGTACCACCGGTACCTGCGGTCAGAAGTCCTTGAAAAACGGCGGGTTGCCGCATAATCTCGTCAGTCCGGTCGCCGGGTTTAGTCCAACCTGGATGCCGTCGCGACGGCTCCTCAACGGAGCTGAAGCGAAATGGCAACGATCGAACAACTGCTGCCGATGAAGCGAGTGTGCGAGCTGACGAGCCTAAGCAAGAGCGAAATCGAACGGCGCATTGAGAGCAAAGCATTTCCCGCGAGGGTCGCTCTCTCAAAGCATCCAAGAGGACGCAAGGCATTTGTGGCGAGCGAAGTGCACGAGTGGATTCAGCGCCAGATCGAGATGAGACGCGAACGCTCCTTCTAGGAGCAAGAGCCGAGAAGCAGCGAGGCGTCCAACCCTCGTTTCACTTCTCGGCTTTTTCTTTAATGCAGCACACATCGCCAGAACGCATAGCCCCTCTCCCCCTTCTTCATGCGGCGTTCGAAGTCCGCCTTTAGCTCTTTCTCGTCATGGCGATTGAGCGCGCGGCAGAGACTGCACCAGAACTCACCGTCTTTCGCGATCCGCTTCCACGGCCTCTCTATCGGCAGCTTCGATCCTTCAAGAAACATCGTCAGCACGTCGTCCCATTCAGGAGTGCGCGAGTGAACCTTGCGAATGATGCAGCGTTCTGTCAGCGTTTGCAGCTGATAGCCGCCGTCGATTGCCGTTTGCAGCGCGCGCCTCGGGATCATGCCTGCCTCCTCCGCGTCCCTAAGCCTAGCCATTCGTATAGCCATTCTGAATAGCTATCCCAGTTCCTGATTTCCTCTGAAAATTCAATGCGAAGCGTCGTCGCTCGCAGCGCGACCCAAAGCCTCGACTAGCCCTTTATGAACGCGATGCGATTGCGTCGCCCCCGAGCGCGCCCGTGTCCGTTAATCATGGACAATAGAGAACGGGCGCGCTCGGGGGTTCAGGCTTTGGGTCGCGCTGCTCGCTACAGTGTCGAGATTTTCACTGATACAATTCCACTAGATGCGTGATCTCATTCCGCATCATGCCCCACCGCAGTCTCACCAGATGCGCGGCCTTTGCAGCCGCACTTCACAGCGAAATGCGGGGTGAAGAATGAGATTTCATGATCGGCGATGTTCTGAAATGTCGTTCGGCGCGTGATGCGGAATGAGCTTATGCAAACCGAAGCGCAACGAGCTAGGCACACCTACATCTGCGGCGTCACCGGCAGCGGCAAGAGCACCGAAGCCAAGCATCAAGCACTCTCCGATATAGAAGCCGGCCGCGGCCTTGCGTACGTAGACCCGCACGGCCAGGATGTTTTAGAGCTTCTTGATGCCATACCGAAGAGGCGCATTAATGACGTGCTGTATTTCAATGTCCTCGACCGCGAGCATCCGATCACATTCAACCCAGTGACCCATAGAGACCTCCCCAACCTCGAAGCAGAAAAGCTCACTTCGATTTTCAAAGATAAGTGGATCGACAGCGGATGGTCAGAGCGCATGTCGCGCTATACCGCAAAGACGCTTGCGCTTCTCATGCATCTGCAGGGCTCAGACCTGACTATGGTGCAAGATATTCTAACGAATAAGCCTTTTAGAGATGGCAAATTAAAGAAAGTCACTGACGAAGCTCTTTTGCAATTTTGGACTGAAGAATATCCCACCAAAAGCGCGAGGGAGAAAGAAGAGGCGCCTAGCGCCATCATCAATCGCATCGGCCAGCTCACAGATAATGAATACTTGCGTCCGATCCTTCAGTGCGAACAGCCTTCCTTGAACCCCGCGGACTGCATCAAGAGGAACCGCATCGTTCTGGTCAACCTCGCGAAAATGACGATTGGAGAGAACGCGGCCGATGCCTTCGGTGCGTTGCTCATCGGCTCGTTCTTCCATGCCGCGATGTCGCGTCCCGCACATGAGATCGCGCCTTTCCCGATGTACATAGACGAGGCGCAGACGTTCATCACTCACGCTTTCATCCCCGTGCTTTCGGAGGCGCGCAAGTTCGCCCTCTGGCTGACATTACTGAACCAATACACGGCGCAGCTTCCTGAGTCCGTGCAAGACGCCATCTTCGGCAACGTCGGCACCCTCATTTCGTTTCAAGTGGGTGCGGACGACGCGCCCAAGATCGCGCGGCAGCTCGACCTTGAGCCAGACGAGCTTTCGCATGGCACGGGCAGCCGCTTTATCGCACCTGAACAGCGTCTGCGCAGGCTTAAACCTTTTCAGGGCTTTTACCACTACCAAGGCGAGACGACCGACCATAGTGTTGAGCCGTTCACTGCCGCTCGCGGCACTGCAAGTCGAGTAATCGCGCAGAGCCGCAGACAGTTCGGCCGCACGGGCAAGCGTAGCGCTCGCCTCTCGCCGTCAACCCGATAATGCTGCACTTGCTGCCATTGGGTTGACTGCTTCGCGGCTGCGCGCTTTTGCGCTATCCTGGCGGCTCCGGAGGAACGGCTTTTTGGCTCACCAGAGGAACGGGGCGGCAGATGGGAGTGGCGATACAGTCTGAAGCGCAGCGAGAGATGCTCAAGGCATGGGTGCTCCTACAGGACGGCGCGGCCGAGTTCATCACGCCCGCCATCGAAGCGCTCATGCACGCTCAACAACTTGACCCCGCGGCGACACTCCAGGGCGTCGATTCGCCGATTACGCAATCCGATCTTCTGAAGATGGTGGACGACGCGCTCGACCAGGCGGAGCGCTCGGATGGGTGAAGTCATCTTCGAGCTATTCTGGTTTCTGGCGAAATGCATCGTCTGGTATCCCTTCTATCTGCCCTATGCGGCATATCAGAAGTACCGAGACCACCAGGCGCGACGCGAGCTACCCCTACCCACGCGCGACCAGTCCCGGCCGCCGACGCCGGCTGAGACCGCACAAGCGCAGACGCAATTGAAGATTGCCTGGGCCGTCATGCAGGAGGCAATCGACGGCGGATTCGGCTGGCTCGGCAAATTAGAGCAGGCCACAAGAGCGCTGAACATCGCCCGCGAGATGGACCCGCGCGCGACCATTCCGGGCTCTGACGGCGACGGCACGATGACGCTCGATAGCTTGTCCGGCTTCGCGCTGTACGTGGAGGCGTACCACTACGCGAACGACATCAAGTACGGCCTGGATTTCCAAAAGGAGATGCATCAGAACAAGCGACAGCGCACCGCGCTCGCTGCGATCAACAAAGCAGTCAACTACGACAGCGGTCGCGCTCAGTTCTGGGCCGTCAAAGCGAGAGTGCACAAGAACCTGAAGCAGAGAGCCGAAGCAGTCGCTGCGGCCAGGAAAGCGGTCGAGCTCGACTACAACGACCCGGATGCACTGCGCATTTTAGGGGAAGTTCAATGAAGCCGCCTAGCACAGGACTTCCCGACCATCCGTCCCACGACCTCACGGCCCACCTCGCGCACGTCAGGAAGCTCTATGAGAAATATCCGTATCGCATCTATGCGGACGGCCGCGCCGCGCTGCCCGACATCATGCAGCAGATCGATGAAGATCGATTTCCGCATCAGATAGCGACAGAGCTTGGCAAGGCAGTCTTCACCGTCTTGCGCCAGGCCAACGTGTTTTTCCTCGGCCCGCCCGATGAAGAGGATGCGGACCACCTGAAGCGCCTCCAAGTCGCGTTCACCTCCTCCGACTGGCCGAAGCAGGGCATCTACCGCGCTGCGATGCTGTTTCGAGAACTCTATAGGCGCCTACCGCAGTCTGTTTTCGAAGAGCAGGTAGGCACGATGCGCGTGCCGCTGTACGAGCTGATCGAAAATGTACCGGACCTCATCATGATGCTCACGGCATTTGCGCAGGCGAAGCATGGAAGCATCTACATCTTCGAGTATCTGGTCGAGACCCTCCGCGAGAACACTATCCGAGCGTCTGGCTACGATCCGAGCACCTATGAAGGAAAGCCGCTCACGTGGGCGCACGAAGCGAAGATGCCGATCGCACAGCTCATCCAGGAATATCTAGGCGGCACGCCGTTTGCCAATTTGCTTTGTCTAGAGGTGCCGTTCGTCATCCCGAGGAAGACGTGGGCATCTCATGCGATCATCCTAGCGCCTCCGAACCACGGCAAGACGATGCTTCTCGGCTCGTTGTTCCGCGAGATGTTGGAGGCCCCGGATAGTCCCGGCATGTTCCTGCTCGACCCGCATGGCGACCTCTTCCATGTCGCGAAGGAACGCGTTCCGGCGGAGCGCCTTGTCGTGTTAGACCCGGACACGAACCCGCCTCCGCTAAATTTCCTCGACTTCGGCACCTCGACCGAAGCGCAGACACTTCAGACGTTTGAATATTTAATGTCGGCTCTCGCCGGCGGGCTTTCCGACAAGCAGCGGAACATCGTCCCCTATCTCCTGAAGCTCCTGCGCAAGGTCGAAAATCCGTCGATACAAACGCTCGCGCACATCGTCGGCGAGAAGGCAAAAAGCATCCGCCAATCCGCGTACGCCGACGCGATCGCCGCGCTCGACAGCACTGATCAACTCTTTTTCGAGACGGTGTGGTTTTCTGACATGAGCGAGACGAAGCAAGCCATCAATTGGCGCCTCCTCGGTGCGCTAGCCTCCGATACGTTCCGAAAGATGTTCGGCGCGCGTCACAACAGCTTCGACGCCGACGCGGCTATTCGGGATAGGAAGGTCGTACTGGTGAAAGGCGGCGTGAACAGCCTCGGCAAGTTCGGGATGGAAGTTTTCCTTCAGTACATCATCACGCAATACTTCGCGGCCGGACTTCGCCGGGAACGGCTGCTGCCCCATGAACGGCATCTCTGCATCATGCTCGTGGACGAAGCTCATACGGTTCTCAACTCGAAAACCATCAATGACATTTTGGTCGAGCTGCGCAAATACGGCTGTTCGTTCGTGGCGGCGACCCAAACCTGGCACCAGATAGGCGACGAGGTGAAAGCGGCCGTGCTCGGCGCGACTGCGATTCGTTTCGTCGGCCCCGTCTCTCACAATGACGCGGTTGTGTTAAGTCGCGAGATGCATACATCGCCCGACTTCATTCGTAGCATGAAGGCGAGAGAGCGAGAGAGTGCGGACTGGGCGTGCTACGTGCAGAACGTCACGCCGCATGCGATCAGGGTCACAGTGCCGTACGGAATTCTTGAGAACTTGCCGAAGAAGCAAAATCAGCCACCTTCCATTCCGGAGAGTTATTCGAAGCTTGCCACTGACGCGTCAGGCGTTGCAGCACCATTTCTCGCACCAAAGAAAAAACCGCCTTCGGGGTCTGAAGGCGGTTTATCACGACAGCGTACACCCGAACCCGATACGCGCAAGCCGCATAATCCCGACGACTTTGCGGAAAAGTGGTAGCAAAAATTTTCGAGTGCATCATCAGGCCCGTGCTTCCCCCGGTGCGCTATGATGACCATGCTGCTCTTACGAGATTTTCAATGAAAGATTATCACGTCATGTATGGCGAAAGCGAAAGCGAGAAAATTTAGGCTCACGACGAAGACGGACGTTCCGCTTCCACTGGAAGCCTTGACCTCGCATCATACCGATCTCCTCGCTCTCTTCGATCGCTACGATTACCTGCCCTGGCCTTGGCTCCACGCGCTTCATCCCGGAAAGCTCAACGAGAACTATTTCGGCCGCTTGTGCCGACGCATGATGAAGGAGCCGAACAAGCTCCTCGTTCTGCCCGACGGTCAGATTTCCGGAAGCGGGCTGCATCAGCGCCATGCAGTCTATGCTCGCAACGGCAAGCGGCGCCAGAGATATGACGACCACAACCTTCTTATCAATATCATCCGCGCTTCGCTGGAGCTTGGAAGCCGCGAGCACGGGTATCGCCTCATCCACTGGAAGGACATTCTCGGCAACCCGAGGCTCGACCCGCGCCACCGAGACGAGCTTAATAAGCGCAGGACAGTCTTTCTCGAACTCTCCTCCGCCGAAGACTACGAGCCGGATGATTGCATCATCATCGACTATGGCAACGACCGATATCGCTACCTCTTCATAGAGGCGGATCGGGGCACGGAGCCCCTTACTTCCAAACTCTCAATCCGACGCAAGACGATCGAGAGCATGTTCGATCAGATTCGGACGATCTCGGAAAAGAAGCTGTTTCGCCAACTCGGGTTCACGCATGCGCTCTTCCTGGTCGTAACCACCGATCCCATTCGCATGCGCTCTATGATCGAGCTGGAACCTCCTCGCTACGTCCTCTTCCAGTCGATGCCCGACTGGTGTCCATTCCCGACGACCTGCTTGCTTGAGCGGCCGTGGGAAGTCAGCGGCGAAGCCGCGTTCACCCTGAAGGAGCCTCCCAATGGCGCTGTTCGGAAAGTCTAAGCCTACCTCTCAATACGACAATCTCCCCTTCGATGTACTGCTTGAAAAGAAGGTCGAAATCGACACGGCAATCAAACGCCGCGGCAACAACGAGCTTGACGGCTTCGTGTCTCGTTTCAATGCGCTTGCTTCGTCACTCGGAGTAAGTGCCGGGGCGCTGTTCGGCTTTCGTGACAACTCAACTGAGCGGGCACCACCGACACAAAAGAAGAAGCGCGAAATGAAGCCGAAATATCGCAATCCTGCCAACCCAGAGGAAACCTGGGGAGGTAAGGGACATGCACCACAATGGCTCAAAACGCTGATCGAGGCGGGACGCACCAAGGACGAGTTCCTTATCGGAAAAGATTGAGGCTGCCGAGTGAAGACCCGACAGCCTCAGTGTCCTAGTCAGGAAGCGGCTCAAGAATGAGCAACGAACCGTCGAAGTTCACGGGGAGCGCGTTCAGCTTCACGCTGAGCGCGTCCTTACTGTTGACCTTGACGTTCCATGCGACGCCGGCCGTCATGAAGTGCTCTGAGCCTGGCGACTGCCGGGCGCGGATCACCCAATCGGGCTTCTTGCCTTCTTCTCTCGCCTCTTCCTTCGGACGCTTATTCGGGAAAGCCATTGCTGGCCTCCTTTGTGCATGCCGCGCGACCCCAATGATCGGCGGTTTCCAAATCGTACCATGGACAAATACCTAGCCTCCTTCAGCTCATCGAACCCGATCACTGGCCCAATGCTAGTGACGACGAGCCCGCGCGCGTCATGTCCCTTAACGTGTCCGCTGAAAGGGACTGACTGCTATGCCGAACATGGCTTTCTCGGCGGCTTCATTTGGTCCGGTCTGGACGCGCACTATCCCGGAGAGAGCTTCAGTAGCGGTATCCGTGTCTACAATTTCGACCAGCTTCTCCGCATCATTTCATCTCTCGCGCCCGGAGCGCCGTGGCGCCACAACCAGGCTGGCGACCTCATCGCAGATCGCAACGGAAATATAGACAGCACGAAGCTCCGGCTCCTGGCATGGGCCAATCGCGGCAAACTTGGCATCACCTATACGCATCACGACGTCCTCAATAACGCCCACAACCGACGGGTCATCCAAGAAGCTATAGCTGACGGTTTTACCGTGAACCTCAGCGCAGACAGTATCGAGGAAGCAGACGCATTCCTCGACCTTGATATTGCGCCAGTCGCCGTAATCATCGAAGGAAACTGCAGAGAAAACTTCTTCACGCCGAAAGGCCGCAAGGTTGTCATCTGTCCAGCCCGTACTCGCGACGGCGTCACCTGCTCGACTTGTCGGCTGTGCGCTCGCAATCGGAATGTGGTCGTGGGCTTGCCGAAGCTTTAGGGCGCGTCCTTCGGACCGGGCTTTCGTGAACGGCACTTCGTTGCCGCCCTTCGGGCTTCAATCCCTCGCGCGAGTTTTTCGAAGCGTAAGAAAACCCCTGCTCGAAAGCAGGGGGATAAACGCGCACCTTGCGTGTCATCAGGCTACGCCCGGTTTTTTTGGAACCCCGTCGCCGGACGGTACCCCATCGACGCTGCTGCCGGGGGACATTCGCACGCGCTATCGTACTCCATTCTACCCGCTAAATGCGCTCGCCCTCAGAATCCAAGTGTGCAACTCTTCGGTCGTGAAGGAGCGCGACAAACCCCGACCGGTCGCGACAACGCGCGCGCTGCCGCGCCAGAGGGCGACAAATCTCCTTGTTCGCTAGAAAGCGTATAGATGGCCTTTTCGGCTTAGTCGTCGCACGCGCTCTTCGTAATCAGGCATAACAACTTCTAGGTTTCGCCAGAAACGACGCGAGTGGTTGTGCTCTAAGATATGGCAAACCTCGTGAGCAATGACATAGTCAATCAATGATCTCGGGGCCATTGTTAGCCGCCAATTTAGACGAATGCGCCCTTTTGCGTCGCAGCTCCCCCACCTCTTCGACTGATCTACAACTAGAACAGTCGGCGTTTGCACACCGAGGCGCTGTGCCATTCTCTGCGCACACTCAACGAACTGTATTTTAGCTCGTTCTCGATACCATCGACGAAGTGCATTCCGGATGTCAGCCGCTTGTGCATCGGGCTTGACCAGCGCAATAAGGTGCGATCCGCGCGCTGCAATCTCAGTTGCAGCTAAGGATCGATCGGTCACGCGCCTGAGTCGATATGCTCGCCCCAAATAGTAGAATGTTTCGCCGTTGACGAATTCGCGGACAATCGGCTCTCCGCCTAACTCTCTGTAACCGGCTTGCTTCCGCAACAACCACGGTCCCTTGTTGCGAACAACTCTAATGATCTTATCGAGATCGAGATCAGCGGGAGCGAGTACACGAACGCCATCGTAGCCGACGGAAATCGCAACCGTCTTCCTTCTCGATGTTCGCTCGATCGAAAACTTGACGACCTCACCGCCAAAATCGATGCTATGCTCCAGAATTGAATTCATCGAGCTAGTCTCGCGCGTGCCACATCCATAACTTTAGCGGTGACCGCTTCAATTTTTGCTGCATCCATTCCGATCGTTCGAAGTCGCTCTTTTATCGCCCGACGCATTTGGCGCTGCACATCCTCTTTGTGCTGCCAATCAATAACCACAGCATAACTTTCCAGCGCCTTTGCAACATCCGTTGCAGCGCCGGTACGGGCCTCGATTGCAACAGCATCGTCGATAAAGGGCAGAATGGCACCCGCCGTACCTGTCAGTCCCTTCCCTGATCCGCTACCGCCGGCGCGCGCACTCGAAATCTGCAACGCAATTTCCTGCAATCGTTCAAGCGCACTGGCGGCGGAGATGCGAGACTGCCGCCGATCGTTAACAATTTTCTCTAGCTGCTCCCACAGTGAAGCATAAGCAGTCGGGTTTTCGTCGCGGTGAACGTGTATCTCATGACGAATTGCGTGCTCAATTTCTGCGGCCTTGGCTTCCGCTGACGACATCGTTTCAAGATGTTGCTTGAATGCCGGGTCAAGAATATCGCGGGGTGCAAGAAGTTGCTCAACGCCTTCGGCGGAGAGATGCTTGGTGATGATTTGGCCGACCTTCGCACCGTAATCCTTCGGGTCGAACGGCTCTTGATAATGAGCTCGCCGCGCAGTTACACGTAGCCGTGCCAGCCACTTCAGATCGGAGACGTAGGGCTCTTCCAAGGCTTTGGGGTCCGGCAAGACCATATCCATCGCTTCCGCAAAGCGAAGAAAGTCCAATTCGAATTTAGCTCGAACGTCATCAGGATCGAGTAGCGCAAGACATTGCGCTTCTTGTTTGCGATCCATCCCTTCGAACAGCCTCATGGCGGCACGGTGACGGCTTTCGAGAAGTTGGATCTTCTCGGAGAGAGGGCGCAGCGCGTTGGATACGCCATCCTCCTCTGAAAAAAGGTCCAGCGCGTCAGTAATGCGCCGATTATCACCCCAGTAGTCGACGACAAGCCCATAACTCTTGCCATCTGCTGTACGGTTCACACGGGCAATAGCCTGCAAGAGCGTGTGCTCGCGCAGCGGCGCATCCAAATAGAGCACCTGTTCAATCGGCGCATCGAAACCAGTCAGGAGCATATCGCAGACAACCAAAATCTTGAGCGGGTCGTCCGGCTTCTTGAAGCGCGAAATTCGATCATCCCGCTCGCGCTTCGATAAATGGTGGGCTTGTAGCCGTGCGCTATCGTTGTTCGATGCCGACATAATCAGGGCACATTCCGGTGCGCCGAGCTCTCGCAGCGCTTCGATATACGTCACCGCTACATCGCGACTCACGGTCACGATCTGCGCCTTGAAGCCGTTCGGTTCGATCGTCGTCCGATAGTGTTCGAGGATGTCCTTGGCAATTGTTTCCACACGCACCTTAGCGCCCGCAAGCTTTTCCTGAAGGCGCATCCCGCGTTTCAGCTTCTCAATCTCTTTATCTGACAGCTCCGGGAAGGCCGCCCGGATGTCCCGCTCAAGGTCGCGTCCATCGATGCGCAATCGCGCATCGCGCATCTCATAGAAGATGGGGACCGTCGCGCCGTCCTTCACCGCTTGATCAATCAAATAGCGGTGCAGGTAGTCCCCGAATACTTCGCGAGTGCTACGATCCTTCTTGTCGATGGGTGTACCTGTAAATGCAAGCATACAAGCATTAGGCAGGCCAGCGCGCATCCGGGCCGCGAGAGCGCCGTATTGCGTGCGGTGCGCTTCGTCCACCATGACAAATACGTTTCGAGCATCAGTAATAATCGAGGCGCGCTTCGGCACTGCACTGTGGAATTTATGTACCGTCGTCAAAACTGTTGTTCCGGCGCCTCCGGCAACAGCCTTTCGTAGCGCTTCGCCGCTTTCGGCCTGAATTGGGTTGGGGAAGCCGGAGCGTTTGAACTGAGCAGTAATCTGATCGTCAAGATCATTACGGTCGGTCACTATGACGAGTGTTGGGTTTTCGGCCTCCGGCAAGCGGCGAAGCTTCGTTGCCAAAAACACCATAGTCAGAGACTTTCCAGAGCCTTGGGTGTGATGGATAACGCCGCCCCGGCGCTGCGGATTGACTGCAGTCCGAATACGTTCAATCGCTTTTCCAACAGCGATGAATTGCTGATAGCGAGCGAGCTTCTTCATGCGTCGGCCGTCGATCGTTTCGAACATCACGAAATTGCGGACCAGATCGAGCAAATTTGCAGGTGCGAGAAGTCCGGCAAGCAAGATATCTTGGCCTGTGGGCGTGCGCCCGAGTTGTGCGGTCAGTTGATCGAGGGTCAGCGGGTAAGGATCTTTCCATTCTGCCCATTGGCGCGCGGGGGTTAGCGCCGTGCCGTATTTCGCCACATCACGCGCAAGGGCGATGGAGAATTGCGCGGTCTCGAACAGGCGTGGCGCACCAAGCCCCAAGAACTCATCGCGCCCCTCATATCGGCGGAACTGGCGTATGGCTTCGCCGATCGGATCGGCGAGTGCTGGTGATTTACACTCAATAACCGCAAGTGGGAGCCCGTTCACGTAGACGATAATGTCCGGGATGATTTCCTGGCGCGCTCCCTTGATCGAAACCTGCCGCGCGAACTCAAATACGTTAGCCGACGGATCGTCAAAATTGAAAAATCGCACGGTGCGGTCTTGTCGTCGGCCGTTCTCAGTGTGTGGTACGGTGACACCATACGAAAGCGAGGTGTGCGCGTTTTCGTTGGCCTCGATGATATCGACAGCTGCGATACGTGTCACGCCAGCTACCGCACGACGCACGCCATCATCAGCGAGCCAAGGATTGAGGCGCGCAAGACATTCGGCGAGTCGGACTGTTAGCACCGGTTCAGTCGCGTTGCCCTCACGCAGACGGCGCACATCTTCTCCCGACAACGTCTGAAAGTCGAACAGCACTCGCAGAAGATCGGCGGCCGGTTCCTCCGCCCACTCCAACTCAAGCTTATCGTTGGCCGAGCTCATGCCGCCTTCCCCGGCTTGTTGCGATGGCGTGCAATCACACTATCGGGTAGGCGAAGGCGACCAGAGAGAAGCTCTTGGGCGAGTGCGGCGCGATTTCGGACCAGCGTTGCCAAGGCATCCTGCTCGCTCGCGATACGACGGTCAAACGCTTCACCAATTTCGGCAATCTTCTCCTGCTCGATTTTTGGAGGCCGAAGTATTTGCAGCTTCTTGAATACCGGCATGTAGATCGTTTGATGCGTGCTCCCCTCTTGAAGTCGCTCCCATTCGCGCCCCATATGGCGGAAGACCTGCACTAAGTAGGCAGGAAGTAGCGTCGGACCGCAAACCCAATTTGCAAAGTCCTGGCTAGTCGCCATCGGCCGCTTTAGACGCGTTGCCTTTCCTACAGTTGCCGTACGTGAGAATACTACGGTGTCCTTGGGAAGAATTCGGGCAGAAGATTTCGCTATTCCCTCGGCCGTGACGCATTCTGACGTTTTATTGACTTCGAGAGCATCAAGCGCGTCGGTATCCGCAAGTGAAAGCCAAGGGATATCGCCGCCCCCCCAATAATTCGGCTTGTCGCGACTCGGCGTATGCCCGCTCTCAAGTTTGGCGACCTTAGTGAGGGTCACCAATTCCCAATCGATTGGGATATGCGTGATGCCTTCGGCGATGCGCCCAAGAACCCATCGAGTTTGAAGTCTCTTCAACGGCACTGTGACGCGTCTGATACCAACCGTGAGTAGCTCGCGCATCGTCGCGTGCTTGGTTTGGGCAATAGTCTCAATAAACGCCTTCGTCTTAGCAATGGTTTGTTCCAACGAGCCCATAACCTCGGCGATGGCGCGCTGTTCAGCGATGGGCGGGACAGCCAACTGCAAGCGAAAAAAGTCTTCCGCCGGCAGGTTTAGCAGGCCGTCATTTCGGACGCCGGAGTTTATTGCGCGAGCAAGTTCTCGATTTAAAATTCCACCCTGAAATGCATGCGTTGCATAGTCTGGATCGATATCTCTATCGATCGAAAAGCAGTAGTAAACAAACGGGATGATTGCCGTTTCTTGATTTAGTCGAAAGATGCAGCCTTGAGGTGCTGTTTGAGAATTACCCTTATTGTATGCGAATTCACCTTTTCTAAGTAGGATATAGCGTTCTGCGCTCTGCCCGGCCATGTCACGACTATATTTGTCGGACTGAAGCATGAAGCCACGCTTTGCCGAAATCGTCATGACGGGATGTCCAGCTCCATCATTCTTTCTTACTATCCGGGTTGCTATTTCCGATAGTCGTTTCACATCCCAGTCGGCCGGCCGCTTATCCCACATAGCCCATCTCCTTGAGAAGGGCGTTCATGCGTGTGGCTGCCTCATCCCGCACCCGCTCTGCCTTCCAGAGCTTTTCGAGCTCGGCTTTCACATTGATCGGCTTTTCAGGCTCCAACGTATCGATGTAGCGAGAGATATTGAGGTTGAAGTCGTTCTCCTCTACCTCCTTAATGTCAACGACGCGGCAAAAACGATCTTCATCCTTCCACGCACGGAATGCGTCGACGGTACGCATAATGTTGCTATCGTCCATGATATTCTTTTTGGGTCGCTCCACGAATTCCTTCGCACCATTGATGAACAACACTTTGCCCTTGCGTGCGGGCGCCTTTGCTTTGTTGAGGATCAGGACCGTAGCGGGAATGCCAGTACCCGCGAAAAGATTTTCCGGCAGACCAATAATGGCCTCGAACAAATCCGCCTTCAGCATTCCCTCGCGGATGCGCCCATCTCCGGAGCCGCGAAAAAGCACACCATGCGGCATGACTACGCCACACATGCCCTTCGTATTGAGTGTCGCCACCATGTGCTGAACAAATGCAAGATCCCCCATATTCTTTGGCGGAATTCCATAGACAAACCGGTTGAAGCTTTTCTTTTCGTTCTCGCCCGACACGTCATCCGCTCCCCAGGCATCAAGCGAGAATGGAGGATTGGCAACTACGCGATCGTAAAGGATCAAGTTGCCATCACTATCAAGCAGCCGCGGATTGCGGATAGTGTCGCCTTTTTCAATCCGTGCGTCGCGCAGTCCGTGTAGCAAGAGGTTCATCTTGGCGATGGCCCATGTGCCTAAGTTCTTTTCTTGTCCGTGGAGGGTGATGTTGATCGGCTGACCGAGCCGTTTTCCTTCAAGCTGCGCGACGTGGTCTGCACTCTGGATCAACATGCCGCCTGATCCACAGGTGGGGTCACTGATACGCATTCCCGGCTTAGGATCGAGCAGCTCGACGATCAGGCGCACCACGTGGTGAGGTGTGTAGAACTCTCCACCCTTCTTTCCAGCGTCGTCGGCAAACTTGTCGATGAGATATTCATAGGCACGACCCAACATGTCTGGCTCGGACAACGACGCGTTGGTGAGATCCAGCCGCGAGAAATGGTCGATCAATCTGGCAAGAACGCCCTCTCGGTTCTTGGCGTCGCCAAGACGCGATTCCGAATTGAAGTCTATATTGGCGAGAACCCCCTCTATCGAGGGGTTGGCATCTTCGATCGCCGCGCAAGCCTTGTTGAGTTGGTCGCCGATGCCGGTCGTTAGTTTCTTGAGTTCTGTCCAGCGAGATCTTTCAGGCAGGAAAAATTCGTGTTCGTCCGGGTCATTGTAGGCGATGTCAGCTGACATACCTTTGCGAATGCATTCCTGAGCCTCTTCCTCAAAGCGGTCCGAAAGACGCTTCAGGAATAGGAAGCCGAAGATGTAAATCTTGTAGTCCGAGCTATCGATGGAGCCCCGCAAAATGTCGGCGGATTTCCAAAGGTGGTTTTCAAGTTCAGAGCGTGTGAGTTTGGCCATGTTTTCCTCAGTTTTTCTGTTTGCCGCCGAAAAGGCGCACATCCACTAAACGGCGTGCGAGCGTGCGGCGGATTTCGGCGGCCTCGATGGCGGTGCGAAAGGCGGTCTGTGCGTCACCAATAAACGCGGCAATGCGCTGCTGCTCGTCCAGCGGCGGCAAATCAATTTCGAGCTTGGTCAGGTCCTTCGGGGACAACGACAACAGCGTAGTCGCGCCCCTGCGCAACACTTCGATTTTTGGGCGAAACACCTCGCTCGATAGAATCCCGAAAAGCGCGCCGCCGGTCGCCTTCGGGCCGGGGCGAACGACGATGACATTGCCACTGGCTACCGCGCCGGCCGTCTCATCGCCGACAAGCCCAAACTTCAGCACTGTCCCCCGGCCTGTGACGAGCACGTCGTGAGTGCGCACGACGTAGGTTTTTGCGCGAGAAACATCGGGGAAGCCCACCGCGTCCAAGGCCGCGAGCGGGGTCACCGCGCCGTCATGCAGATCGCGCACGCCAATTACGGGCAGCTTCTCGCCGGGGCGCTCAAGGGTGTCTTCGCGTGACACGCCGATACCCGCGAACACCTCCGCGATGTCCCCTAGGCGGACAGAAGCTGTAGGTCGAAGAGGTTGCACCGAGGCTGCTTTCATGGCAGTTTTATGCGCTTTCGAGCAGCCACGGTCAATACAAAAATGAAACGTATTCAGCTACGGAAGAAAAATATTCGAATACGTCTTGATTTCCTCCGAACCTTTCTCCATCTTGGCAGCGTCGGACGTGAGTCTGGCGAGAGCAACCAAGATCGGAGAAGAAATATGGGTACTAGAGCCGAGCCGAGCGGGCTCGCACTGACGGCACAGGATGCCGCGCTGATTCGAGGGATGATCGACCGCGGTGACCGTCACCACGATATCGCAGCGTTCTTCGGCGTGAATCAGGGCCGCATTGCTGAAATCAAGGATGGGTCCCGGTTTCCGGGCGTTCCGGCCGCCACCACCAAGGACTTACCGCCCAAGGGACCCTACCTGGTCCCGAAGGTGGCATGGCAAGAAAACCGGCTGCGCTAACAGCCGGTTTCCCTAAACCCGAGGGCCGAAGCCCCGCTAGTCGTGTCTTGAACACCACGAATCTAGCTGGCCCCTCCCCAAAGATCAATGACCCGGAGGCTTCGGACGGGTCATCTTTTTGAAAGGTGGCAGCCCGTGGCTGACTACAGAATCGACTGCATCAATAAGCCAAACCGCAACAGCCCTCATGAGCACATCACACATGTGGGCGGACCTAAGCCGGACGGTTCAGGACGTTGGAAAGATACGGTCCCGAACGTTGTCCGGATGATCGAGCAAAAAACCCATCGCTTCTTCACTTCGGAGGGTGGCGTGACGGCATCGGTCGGCGTCCGTACAAGCGCTGCAGGCAACAAGTTTCTCCAGACTTTTGCCGACGGCGTTTGGAAGGACAACCTCCTCGCTCTGAAAGAGTGCTCCTAGAAGTCTAGCGCCAACCAGGCCGGCGATCAGTTTATCTGGCCGCCGGCCAAACTTTTTCCTAGTGTCATTTTGGGGATAACTGGTGAGAGGTGGAGACGAGCCGGTTATCATCAGGCAATGAACGACGACATGTCGCGACCAGTCGCGACAACCGACGCCAGCGAATATTCCCTCTCCGTTGATGACGCGGCCGAGCGCTATGCGCATGCTGGCCACCCGCGCACCATCCGGGCAATCCAGCGCTATTGCGCCAAGGGCGATCTAGATTGCCGGCGGATGGAAACGCAGTTCGGCATCAAATATGTCATCACGCCCACGTCCGTCGCAAAGCATATCGCCTACATTGAAGAAGTGCGACCTGTCACGACAGGTCGCGACCAGTCGCGGCAAGACGCGACCAACGTCGCCGCTGAGACCAGACACGAAAGCCTCGCACCCCCAGGAACGACAAGCGCCGATCAGTCGCGACCTGTCGCGACAACACCACCGGAAGATTCGCGCTATCTCACGGCTCTTGTGCGAGAGAACGAATTCTTGCGTGGACAGATCACCGTAAAGGATACGCAGATTTCCGAACTCACCGAGCGCAGCCGCGAAACCAATGTTTTGATCGGCGGACTACAGCGTTTGCTTGCCCCGTTGCTAGGGTCGCCTGACCCGCACCCGCAGAATGGTGTCCAACGTTCGGATGGTTCAGGAGCATAAGAGGGGATAAGTGCGCGAGCGGAACTGTGATGCCTTATAATTGCGACATGGACTCTCGCCCCACACGACACATCGGCGACATCCTCAAGGAGCGCAATATCGAAATCATCGGCGCTGATCCGATAACTCGCCACGGCTTTACGCAAGTACCGAACTTCATCCTGACCATGAAAGAGCTGTCGGTTGGGGCGAAGCTCGCTTATGCCATGCTCCTCAAATACGCTTGGGGTGACGATGCGTGCTTTCCAGGCCAATTGAAAGCTTGCTGAAGACATGGGAGCAGGGGAGCGCAGTGTGCGAACCTACCTCAAGGAGCTTGAGAGGGCGAACATCTTGGAGATCAAGCAACGAGGCCTTGGCAAAACCAATCTTTACCGACTGCACCTCACGATCAGGATGGGCGAACGCAACCGGAGCAGACCGGCAAAATCCGCCGGTCAAGACCGGCGATGATTGCCGTTCTGAAACGGCAACATTCGCCGTTCACTCTATATAAGAATACGCATCTAAGAATACACAAAAGAAAAATACCCAGCAGGGAAATTCATTTTTTCAAATAGGAAGGGAATTCAGAGAACGACAAACGCGATCTGACAATGCGTCAAGAAATGGCTCAACAAAGCCGTAGAATAGGCGACACCGATTTCATCGCTCAACTGAGCCACATTTTCAACGCCGCACAATATCTGTTTTGCGACGCTACGCGGCCGCGAGACGCCGCTCTACGTAGCCGCTCGTTTCCGCTTCGACACCGTGAGCCTCCATCTTATGCAATAACGGCAAGCGCTTCCCGCTTTTCCTCTTTCGGCTCGTACAACTTGCGCTTGACCCAGTGGGCCTCCCATTCACCCTCGCCCTCCATGCCCGCAACGCGCCGGATCGCTTCCCGCGCTTCCGTATATGAGCATTTGAATATCTCGCGGGCGTCTTGTGGAACGCCTTCGCGGAACCAGCCGCGCGGTGTCATGTGCCAGGACAGCCGGGAGTGCGAGGACAGCTCGACCTTGCCGGCTTCCGGATAGCTTCCGTAGTACAGCAGCTCCCAGTCGGAGATCGCACCGTAGCCGATGGAATTTAGATGCTCCGCGCGATCATACGGCGTTTCCGACCATCCGATCTTCAACAGGCGTTGGCTCCGCGAGCCAGCGATATACACGTAGGCTTCCTTGTAATGCCGGAGCACGTATGCGATCCGCGACGTGTCACATTGCATACAATGGCCTTTGTGGCTGCGGATGTAGTGGCCGTTGTAACAAGGCTCGCGAACGATCGCGAACAGCTTGCCCTCGGCTTCCATCTTTCGCTTATAGCGGCGGGGCCCCACCATGGAAGCGTCGCAGACCCAATCGTCGGGGATGCGCTGCGAGCACAGGAATGAACGTATTTCGTCAGTGAACCCACTCATTACGCCCCCCATGTCTCCATTTGGAACAAAGTTCCATGCCTAACGTGATACAAATAAGGCGGATTGGAGGGGGTTCTATGGCGCGATCGATATTGGTAGGCGGAGATGAAATTGCCGCGGCGCACCGCCGAGCGGGGCAGATCATTGACGCGTGTGCGCGCCTGGAAGCGGCCGTTTCTTATCTTGAATGGCAGCTCACAGCGTATGCCTGGGACAAAAACCATCCGCAGGCGACGCAACCCGATCGGCAGACGGCGCTACGAGCAGAGCGCGCGAACTGGGACAAATATCTGCACCTGGATGGCCGACTGACTCGCGTGACGCGTGCTTTTGAAAATGCGCCGGTCGCCGGCCGGGTTAGGCAAGATGCCCGCCTACAGCAGCTCCGGCGAGATTGGGAGGCGCTAAGGGAGCGCGTTCGGTCGCTCGGGCTTAGGCGCAATGAGGTGGTGCATACGGCGCTCGGATGGAGCGATGGCAAGGTGATCCGGCAGATCGGCCGCCCGTGGAAGCAGACAACCGTCGTGTCTGACACCGATGACAATATTTTGTGGTCCGAACTTGGCAACATGGCGAATGAAATACAGTCATACACGACAGAGCTTGGCCGACTTTTGCCATTCGCCGATGACGATCAGATCATTGCTTGATAGGCGCCGGTGCGTTCTCGATCTTGAATGCTTTGACTACGCGCTGTGCGACCAAAGGCGAGCCCGTGAACTTGATCACCTTCCCGCCCGTGTAGGTGTCTACGATGTTGCCGTTCTCGATGGCGAACACATGGGCCTCTCCGCCGACCTTTCCGTCATCAGTCACGATGACGATCAAGCCCGTATCGGTGGTGCTTGCGATCCATTGGTCGATAGTCGGCCGCTGCTCATAGGGCTTGTTGCCATGCTCGTTGGTGCCGGCGATGACCCCGCCTAGGCGTTTGATAGCCTCTAACCAGTCCGCCGGAGCGTAGTCAGGTCGTCTCAGCTCTACATGTCTGCCGTCGTCCGCACACACCTGCTGCATGAGCAAGCCCATCTCATCGGGGCTCCTGCCTGAGATCGCGCATAGCATCGTAAGTGCGCAGGAAAGGTTGGCTTCGGGCTGATTGATGTCGCCCAACTTCAGCACCATCGCTCTATGCTCTCCGCATAAGAACGAGGTCTTCGGCCTTGAACGTCTCACGCTCGATGATGACGTCGCACTCGACCCACTCGCAGACGATGCACTCACCTTCCAGGGCCACAACGAACATCTCTGGTCCACCCGACTTCACTTGAACGATGTCACCGCGATAGCAGAAGCGTTCCTGGATGGATGGAGCGGGTGAAGGGAATCGAACCCTCGTCGTGAGCTTGGGAAGCTCCTGCTCTGCCATTGAGCTACACCCGCATATCACGGTGTAAAAACGGTGACTAAATTCCCTTATAGCATTGACCTTACTTGGCTTCTCTAGTGCTTGGGAAGCTGACGTTCTACCACTGAACTACGCCCGCGTAATCAAAACCCTTGGCCGTTCTTACCAAGCCCTGCACTGGAAAGGCACCAACCAGATAGCAGATCGATGCGAGACTTGAAAACAACCGGCTCTCAAAAGCCGACTTTTCGAGCTCTATTCGCTGTTGCCATTTCCCAATAGGATACAACTGGAGACTGATCTACAGCGTCTAGCTGTCGTCTTGGCGCGCGCATTGATGCTTTGCAACGCGAGTATTCATCATATCGAGGGGCCCCTTGTTGCTCGGTATTGGTGTCGACCTGTTCGCTCAAATGTCGCCAGTGCTGCGTGACGCTGCTCGTTGCGCACCTGACGGCGGCGACCTCGTTCCGAAATAAATAATAGACCTTGGGTGCATCCGGGGCCGGGTGAGTACCCGGCCTGATCTACGGGAGGTTGCCATGACGGATATTCCTGACAGCGCATTCGAGCCGACACGATCGAATGAGCGCGAGGGTCCTGAGTCCGTGGTGTCAATACCATTTTTGAAGGTCCGACCCGGATCGGGTCTGCCGCCGAGCGCCCTAACTCCGGACGAAAAGCTTGCGAGCGGCCAGCGCTTCTACAAACGGAGTTACGCGAAGTGTCAGCTGCTCAAGGGAACCGCGCGCAGGATTCTTGATCAGGACAGCGGGTGCTCGGTTTTCGCAATCATGCGGCAATGCTGGCGCGTGTCCGAGACTTGGTGGGTGGGGCCGCCCAAGACGTTGGTTTCAACCACGGAGGATGACCCAAATCAGGACCAGTACAAGGAAGGCGGCCCGAAACCCGTCATTAGGGTATTTTGCCCAGAGGGCGCCGCGACCGCGCCATCTTCGCCGCCTCCGCAGGACGGCGGGGATCCGGCCGTTTGGCTGCCGCCCGCGGAGGAGAAATGGGGAACCGGACAGGGAACGACGTTGGTCGAGCCGAGCCCGGGTGGAGATGTATTAGTCGAGCGAGAGGTGTGGCTGGAACTGATGCCTCCGGCGCAGCAACAAGGGTGCTGGATAACCGGCTCCTATCGGCGGTTCTGGAAAGTCACCAAGACCCCATTGCCGAATGGAACGAAGGTCGAGTCACGCGAGCCCTATACGCCCGATACGGTCGAAACGAAGGTCTTCAGAGTGCCGGGATGCATAGACAAAGTAGCGCGTGTCGAGAGCGCCGAACCATTGTTTGATGTAATGGCAAGCTTGAGTGGTCGTGAGACGTGGACATCGGTTTCTTCGGTCTGGGTGCCGACCGCGCATGTGCTCATACAGTTTCAGATTGGCGAGGTCGGACTCACGAGCGAGCGGCTGCGAACGCTAATCGAACGATCATTGACGAGCATTCACAAAATTGCTGGACCGCTCGCGGAGAGCCTAGTGGCCAGGTCATCCGCAGCGGCTGGCAGTCCACCTGGAACTGAAACACAGTCCAAAAAGCCTCCGGCGAAAAACAGCGCGTGAGGGTGTAATGGCGGGCTTGGATGCTGAGCGAACGAAACTGGAAAAAACTGGGCGCGACGATGCGTCACGAATATGCTGACGTGACATCGGGAGCGCGCGCCCCGCCTCTCTGCCAAATACACCGAGAACACTCCGTGAACCCCGCATTCCCGTTAGCTTGACTCTAACCAATCCCGCCTCAGATTCAGCACTTCGTGCCTTTGTCCGTTGCGTAGGAGTGTCCCGTGGCGCCGCGTCCCTATTGGAAGGGCTACCTCAAGCTTTCCCTCGTCTCGTGCCCGATCGCGCTGACGCCGGCGACGTCGAGCTCGGAGAAGGTCTCGTTCCGCCAGGTCAACAAGGCGACGGGAAACCGCATCCGCTACAAGAAGGTGGATAGCGAGACCGGCGAAGAGGTCACCAACGACGAGATCGGCAAGGGCTACGAGGCCGGCAAGAACGAATTCATCATCATGGACGACGACGAGCTCGAGGCGGTCGAGCTCGAGAGCACGCACACGATCGAGATCGACCAGTTCGTGCCGTTCGCGCAGATCGACAAGCGCTATTACGACCAGCCCTATTACATCGTGCCGAACGACGACGTCGGCGTGGAGGCGTTCTCGGTCATCCGCGAGGCGATGGTCGGCAAGGGCGTCGTGGCGCTCGCGCGCGTGGTGATGAACAAGCGCGAGCGCGTGATCGCGCTGGAGCCGCACGGCAAGGGGCTGATCGGCACCACGCTGCATTACGCCTACGAGGTGCGCAAGGCGGAGGATTATTTCGGCGACATTCCGGACATCAAGATCGCGCCGGACATGCTCAAGCTGGCGCAGCACATCGTCGCGGAGAAAGAGGGCGAGTTCGCGCCGGAAGAGTTCGTCGATCACTACGAAGAGGCCGTGGTCGAGATCATCCGCAAAAAGCAGGCGCACATCCCGCTGAAGAAGAGCACGGAGAAAGCTTCGGCGCCGAAGAACGTGATCAACCTGATGGATGCGTTGCGCCGCTCGGTGCAGACGACGCCCGCGAAGGCCGCCAAGCCTGCGAAGGGCAAGAAGAAGGCCGCCGCCGGCCAGCGCGAGATGCTGCTGCCCATTTCCGGCAAGAAGGGCAAGGACGCCGCGAAGGACGTGGCCAAGCCGGCGCCGCGGCGCAAGGCGGGGTAGCGCCCGGAATAGCTCTCATCTTCGCTCGTCCCCGCGAAAGCGGGGACCCAGTCCTTATCTTCTTCTGGCGCTGGATTCCCGCTTGCGCGGGAATGAGCGGAGCATGTTCCAGCAAACAGCCCCGCCGCAGCGGGGCTGAATGCTGATGCCGCGGGCCGTGTGGGTTATTTCGGCGCACCCGCCGGCGGCTGCGGCGCCGGCGTCTGCGGCGGCACGGTGGTGGTGATCGGCGCGCGCTCGTTCTGCGCCGTGGTCGTCTTGTTGGTCGGGCCGGTGCCGAACAACAGGAGGCCGCCGACCAGCACGACGGCGCCGATCAACATCGGCAGGCCCCAGCCGGAAAAGCGGTCATTGCTCAGCCGGGAGCGGTCGTAGTCGCTGTAGTTCAGCGGCCGGTTCGGGTCGTTGCGATCGTCCATCATGGCGTTGCTCCATGTTCTCCCGCCGGGCTAACGCCGCATCGCCGGAACCGGTTTCATCGGGAACCGGAGGACTGGTCCCGGTTCCCACAGCCTGATACCGTTCGTTCGGGGACCGACCAACGAGGAAGACCATGACGACTTTCGCCAGAATTGGGTTCGTGTGTGCGACGCTGCTGACGCTCGCCTTCGGCGCGGGGAGCGCCCATGCTTTCATCGCGGGCCCTGCCCTCACCGGCATTTCCGCCGACCCGCTCGCGACACCTGTGGCGATGTGCGGCGTGACCTGCCGCAATGGCGGACGCTACATCCCGGGACCGCCGGAAGTGTGCGCGCGCAACGGCCTCGAGTGGTGCGGGCCGCGTGGCCGCGGGCCGGGCGTCGGCGTCGTGGTACCGGGAGTCGGCGGCGTCGTGGTCGGCCCGCCGCGGCGCGAGTGTCGCACTGTCACCACGCGGCGCCCCGACGGCAGCATCGTCACGGTCCGGCGCTGCGATTGACGATTACTTCTGCCGCTTGATCTCGATCGGTTCGCCGGTCACCGCGCCGTCGCCGACGCGCAGGCCTTTCTCGCCTGCGCGTGCGGCCGGCGGGATCACGGCCTTCTTCTGACCGTTCGGCTGCGTGACCGACGGCGGCGTGTTGGCCGGCGCGGCTGTGACATTCGTCGACGTGCCGCTCTGCGCGGCGGCGATCGACGACGCCGCCACCAGAGCGAGGTAGACAGGAACGATCCGCATGCGCGCCTCCAGTTGCTGCGACGTCAACCGGAGGCGGGCGTGAAACGTTCCTGCCCGGCGCTGTCCTGATTTGGGAAGCCCGGCGCGCAAATCGCTAAAATTGGAATCGCTCAGCGCGCAGTGCCGTGCCGGCTGTCGGCGAGCCTCCCCAACTCGCGGTCTGGTTGTCCCCCGATCCGATCTGCGCTAGCATCCTGCGGCTCGGCCGTCCGACCGTTCGGCCCGGTGCCGAATGACGGCGGACCCTGGGGGCAGGGCCATGCGCGTTGAAGAAGTCCATTTCAACCATGACACCGGCGCGGCGAGCGCGGACGCGCTGAACATCCGCGTCAATGCTGCGGGCACGTCGATCGTCGCTCCGGAGTGGAAGCGGGGCTTACCCTCTCAGCCGGCCGCCTACGCCGCCGCGGCGCTCGGCGCGCAGGTGACGATCAAGGCGCGCTTCTCGGGCGGGCCGAGCGATGGTGCGCACCGGATCCGGGCGATCGACGCCTGGGTGCCGCCGGCGACTCCCGCCGGGTGCCTCGGCTGGCTGACGCAATGGCTCGCTCAACTATTGCACGCCCTGTTCGGCAATGTCCTCGGCAACACCGACGCGCGCACCGTGACGTTCGACGCGGCCGGCAACTCGGGCCTCGAGACGTTCACCCTGCTCAATCACAAGCTCAAGACCTCGGGCGTGGGCATCCGCACGACGGATTGGAAATGGCAGTACCGCCACGGCAGCCACTGGCACGACTTCGACACGACGCAGCACAAGATCTATCTCGTGCTCGACATGCCGCAGGCGCCGTGGAACCAGAATCCGGCCGGCAACAACCTGCAGCTTCCCTGGACCGACGCACTCGACAGGGCCTGCAGCTGGGCGCTCGGCGTCACCACCAAGGACGCTGCCGCCGAGCGCATCACCGTCGCGGTCAACACGCAGTCCAACCAGTCGTACACGCCCTCGACGATGTTCCTCGACTCCGCCACGGGAGCCTACAAGCTGACGAGCTACCTGACGCAGATCAACGGCGGAGCGCCATTCAAGCTCAATTGCACCGACTGCGCCGATGCCGTCACGACCTTCTCCAACCTGCTCGGCTGCGATCTGTTCGAGGGCCGATTCTTCAACATGCAGACCAAGCCGTTCCTCACGCTCAACGGCAATCCCGCGACGGCCACCGACTGGGTCACCTGGAACTGGAGCTATCACGAAATCTGCTGGCTGCATCAGATCGGGCAAAACGAGCTGACCTACGACGGCTGCCTGCAGCTCGACCTGTCCAACACGGCCGGGACCCATGTTGCGCAGCACCCGGTCAAGATGCCATTCGGCATGAGCGCTCCCAACGACTATCGTTTCCGCCTCGTGCAGAGCGGTCCCGCTACTCTGGCCAGCACGACCAGCCGCAGGCTCGTGAAGTAAGGAGTCCGCATGGCCGACGATCAGGTTCGCGTCAAATACGACATCGACGGTTTGCTCAAACGCATACCGCCCTACCAGGCGGAATTCTTCACCGGCTTCGTCCCGACGGCAGAGCATCTGCAGGGCTGGCGGCGAACCGTCCGCGAGCGCGAGCCGGAAACGAACGACCGCGCGCAGCTGCGCACGGTCTGGGATGACCCGCGGGATCCCGCGTCGCGCATCCTGATCGATATCATCGCGTGCGCATCGGCCGCGGACGCCGTCGAGATGCTGGCGACGATGCTGGAAAACAATCAGCTCGAGCGCGTGCTGGACGGACCGGGCGGTCTCGGCCTCGTGTCGTTCATGCATCCGCCTTATGCGCCGCCCGCGGTGTATTTTGTCTACGGTAACCTGTCCGTCCTGCTGGCAAGCTTCGGCAGCAAACCCGCCGACGTGGTGCCGGTTGCCCGCCAGTTGAGCGCGCGCATGGAGGAGCGGCCGGCGGTGCGGGAACCCACACTCTCCCTCTCCACTCCGGAGAACATCGTGGCGGCGGGCCGGGAGCTCGCGCTCGACTACAAGGCAACCTATCCCGGAGGCGAGGACGCCTACTGGAAGTTCGTCGTCACCAACGGCACGGTGGTGCGCCGCGAAGGGGGCCTCAGGCTCAAGCCCTTCGCCAGCGGCGAAGTGCGGGTTGAATCTTACCTGATCGAGCCCGGACGCCCGCCCCAGTTCGGCCAGCTGTCGCTCAGGGTCGGCGACTCCGTCAGACCCTGAAATGCTTGGAGAGCTTCAGGCCCTGCGCCTGATAGTTCGACCCGATGCCTTGCCCATAGAGCGTGTCGGGGCGCGCGAGCATTCTCTCGTAGACGAGGCGGCCGACGATCTGTCCGTGCTCGAGAATGAACGGAACTTCGCGCGAGCGCAAAGCACACCGGCTACATCCGAAAGTGCTTCGAAAGCCTGAGGCCTTGGCCTTGATAGTTTGAGGTAGTGATCTGCCCATAGAGGACGTCGGGCGTTTCGGCGATCGGTTCGTAGACCAATCTGCCAATGGCCTGACCGTGCTCCAAAACAAACGGGACTTCGTGACTCCGCACCTCCAGGACCGCTCTGCTTCCAGGGTGGCCGTGTTCTGTAAAGCCAAAGCCCGGGTCAAAAAAACCGGCATAGTGGACCCGAAACTCGCCCATCATCGGATCAATTGGAACCATCTCGGCAGCCCAATCCGGCGGTATGTGTATGCGTTCACGCGACGCAAGGATATAAAATTGGTTCGGGTCCAATATCAGTTTTTTGTAATTCCGAACATGAACCTGCTCCCAAAAATCTCGGGGGTCGTACTCGGCTACTTGGTCAACGTCGATGACGCCCGTGTACTTCTGAGCTCTGTAGCCCACGAAGCCAGTTGCATGATCTTCATGCAAATCGACACTCAGTATCAGTCCGTTGCGGACTCGAATGTCGCCGTCCACCAGAACGGACGTTTGGTGCTTCACGAGCAGGTCACGATCCGGTAACGTGAATTTAGTCGTCTCACCTTGGGCGGGATCTCGACGGCGAAATCGAATCTGATTCAGCCGCGACCCTCTGCGTACACGAATGCTGAAGCTACAGGGCGATATCTCAGCATAAAGCTTTCCCCTGTATCCACTGGGTACGCTGTCGAACACATCGCTGTTGTCCGCGATGAGCCGTGTAAACACGTCAAGTCGGCCGGTAGAACTCTTTGGGTTCGCTGCCGCTGACACACTGTCGGGAAGATCCAGCACCTCGAGAAGCTCGACGAGATACACAATTCCTCTTTCCAAGACGGCCCCGTCCTCGAGATTGATCTCGTCGAACTCCAATTCGGAAAGCTGACGTTCAACTGTTTTTTCTTTTCCTGGCAAGAAGCTTGCCGGCACTCTGTAGGCCTTCGTTCCAAGTCGAAGATCAAGGCTCGCGGGTTGAAGTTGGCTTTCCTCGATCTCGATCGAACTTTGGACCATCCTCCGGTGTATGAGCGCTTTGATCCTTTGACGAGGCAAGACTCCTACTTTGGTCCCGACGTCTGCAAGTGGCCCAGTTGGCTCCAAGAGCTCGCTGAGCTTGTTCGGTGGTTTCTTTGTTTCGAGGGTCATAGGAATCGCAAACCCAAGTTGTCGTGCCATGGCCACCCGGAGACGACATTTTTCTAACCGATCGAGGCATTGACGCCAACTCGGATTGTGCTTATCAGCACGGCCATCCCGTGGTCATTTGAGCCGGCCGGCTTGCCGCCACGTTAAACAAGGGTGCTAAAAGGCCGGGGACGCGAAGCGACCCGCGACCCGGCATGTGGACGTGAAGTCCTGGCCGGGTTTTTTGCTGGTCGCCGAGGAGGCCGTGATGCCCGCGTCGCAAGCCCGCTACCGCCCCGAAACCCGACTGGTGCACGCCGGCACGCTGCGCTCGCAATTCGGCGAGACGTCCGAGGCACTCTTTCTGACGCAGGGCTATGTCTACGAAACCTCCGCGCAGGCCGAGCGCCGGTTCAAGAACGAGGAGCCCGGCTACCAGTACTCGCGCTTTGCCAATCCGACGGTCGCGATGTTCGAAGCGCGCATGGCGGCCTTCGAAGGGGCCGAGGCCGCGCGCGCGACGGCAACAGGGATGGCGGCCGTGACGGTCGCGCTGCTCGGCCAGTGCAAGGCAGGCGATCATGTCGTCGCCGCGAAGGCGCTGTTCGGCTCGTGCCGCTACGTGGTGGAGGATTTCCTGCCGCGCTACGGCATCGCCTCAACGCTGGTCGACGGCACCGATCTCAAGCAATGGAAGAACGCGGTCCGGCCGAACACGAAGACATTCTTTCTCGAAACCCCGACCAATCCCAACCTCGACATCATCGACATCGCGGCGGTCGCCAAGATCGCGCGCGCGGCGGGCGCGACGCTCGTTGTCGACAATGTGTTCGCCACGCCGCTGTTTCAGTCGCCGCTCGCACTCGGCGCCGACTGCGTCGTCTATTCGGCGACCAAGCACATCGACGGGCAAGGGCGCTGTCTCGGCGGCGTCGTTCTTGGGGCGGAGAAATTCATCCAGGACAACGTGCAGAGCCTGATCCGCCAGACCGGCCCCTCGATCTCCCCGTTCAACGCATGGGTCCTGCTGAAGGGTCTGGAAACCCTGAGCGTGCGGGTGCACCGCCAGACCGATACGGCCGCGACCGTTTCGGTCGCGCTGGTCGATCACCCCAAGGTGACGCGCATGATCTATCCAGGGCGGCCGGATCACCCGCAGGCCGCGATCGCGCAAAAACAGATGCGCGGCGGGTCAACGCTCGTGGCATTCGAGGTGAAGGGCGGCAAGGCGGGCGCCTTCCGGTTTCAGGACGCGCTCAAGCTCATCCGCATTTCCAACAATCTCGGCGACGCCAAGAGCCTGATCACGCATCCGGCCACCACGACGCACCAGCGCATCGGAGCGGCCGCGCGCGCCGAGCTCGGGATCACGGATGGAATGGTGCGCCTGTCGTGCGGGCTCGAACACCCCGACGATGTCTGCGAGGATCTGCTCGCCGCGCTGGATAAGGTCTAGCCGGTTACTTCAGCGTACTGATCTTCGCGGTCGCGGCGGGGAGCTTCACACCGTCAAGGATCGCGCTGGCGAGCAGCCTGGCGGTGCAGCCATAGCTCCAGTCGTTCATGTGCAACAGATCGGGCGAAAGGAACTGCTCGTAAGGAATCCGCTCGGCCTCGCGCCAATGCCGCATCACGGCGAAGCGATTGAACACGCCGACCTCTTCGTCGCGCGCCGTCGCCGTGATCACATCGACCGCGTGCCCGATGTCGGGCTTGACGATGATCTTCGGCGCATATTGCGGATTGATGAGGATCACTTCGGCGCCGCTCTGTTTCAGGCGCTCGACGCCCTGGCGGATCACCTCGCCCGGGGTCGGATGATCGCGTAGCACGGAGTTGCTGCCGACCTGCCACAGCACGAGATCGGGGTTCTCATCGATCACGTCAGCGTCGAAGCGTGCGACCATCTGCGCGGCTTCTTCGCCGCCGACGCCCTTGTTGAGAACCGTGATCGGCAAGCCGGGAAGCTGCGCTTTCAACTCCGCCTCGAGCCGGCTCGGATAGCTGGCGGCCGGGCTGGTCGCGCCCGCTCCGAAGGTGGAAGAGGAGCCGATGGCGACAATCTTGATCGGCAGGCCCTGCGCGATGCGCTCACGGAAACGGACCGGCACATGCTCCAGGGCCGTGGCCTCGGCCGGCGCGGCGCAGGGCAAAGCGTCCTGCGCGTACGCCGTGACTGCAGCAGCCGGGCAAAACACGGACAGCACCAGCGCAAAACGGAACGCCGCGCCGGCGGCAGAATAACGCGAACGGCTCATTGCTTGTCGATGTCCTTCGGCCTGTCGGGTTGCACAGTCGTCGCCTCGACGATCAGCTCGGCCAGCATCCGGCCGAAGCAATCGTGCACCTTGGCCGCGGTATCGAGCGACTTGGTCGCGGCGAGAAGATCGAAGGTCCCGAGCTCGCTCCACTGGCGCATGATCGCCTGGCGATCGAACAGGTTGACGGCGTGCTCCAGCGCGACCCAGCGGATCGCGTCGGCATATGCCGCGGTTGAGATCACGGCGTCGGTGCGCGGACTGTATTGCATGTTCATGAAGATTACGTCCGCGCCGCCTTCGTGCAGTCTGTCCACCGCCGCCTCGAGCGTCCCCTGGAAGGCCTCGGCACCGACGCCTTTCATGGCGTCGGCCGTGCCGGTCTGCCAGATCACCAGCGCGGGCTTTTCATCTCGCAGAAGCCTGGGAAATCCCTCAGCCATGTCGGCCGCGGTCTGCCGCGGCTTGGCCATGGATATAACCTTCACGGCCACGCCCGGCAACTTTTTCTGCAATGCAGCTTCGAGCCGCGCGGGATACGCAAGCGCCTGTCCGCCAGCGCCCGGGAGCGTCGACGACGTGGTTCCAATAACCACAACGGTAAGGCTTTTCGACTTTGATATAGCCGCCGCGACGCGCGGAAGCTCGGCATCGGCGTGCACCAGATGCGCCGCTACGTCGCAGCCGTCGCCGGCGACGGCGAAAGCCGCGCCGACATACGTGAATATACCTAGCGCTATCCCGGCAACTGCCCTCATGCCTCGCCTCCCGCGAGGTCCGCGTTGGACGCGTTCGGTTGTGGCCCCGAGCCTCGTCCTTCGATTCTCTTGTACCACGAGAGCAGCCAGGCAACGCAAATCATCACAAAGATACCTAACGCACTGATGACTATCTGCATTCCCATCGACCGGGAGATTTCCGAGGTCACGAAATGCCCGAGGAACGACAGGAAGATCCCGAGACAGAAGATCTCCAGCGAGTGTTGGCCGCACAGGATCATCGGCCGCAGGACCGGTGATTTCAGATAGGGCCAGTCGGCCGGAATGAACCGCACCGTGACGAGCGCGAGCGCGACGAAATGCGCGAAGCGCAGAACATCCATGTTGGTTTTGTCGATCGGGTACATCCAATCCTGAAACCACTTCGGGATGTAGACGGCATAGCGCGGGAAATACGACGTCATCACCACGAGAAACGAGAACAGCAGGTATGCGACTGCGATGCCGAGCAGCCAGCGCGATTGCAGGAACGGACGGAGCCGCTTCACCCCGCCGAGACCGCACCACGCCCCGAAGACAAAAATCAATTGCCAAGTGAGCGGATTGAAGTACCACGTGCCGCTCGGATAGGACGGCAGGTTCCAGCTCAGATTCCAGCTGAGCGTATAAAGCGCGACCGAGAGCGCCAGCGCCACCGTCGGGGCGCGCTGCAGCAGCCAGAGCACCGGCGGAAACCCGATCAGCAGGACGATGTAGAGCGGCAGCACGTCCATGAACGTCGGCTTGAACTTCAGCAACAACGCCTGGATCAGCGTGTCGCCCGGTTCTTTCATGAAATCGAGCGCGCCCATTTCTTCGTTGTAGAGGGGGTTGTCCAGGCTGCGGGTGAGATAGGCGATCTCCGCCATGAAGATCACGAAGATGAAGATGTGCGCGATATAGACGGTCCAGGCGCGCTTGAGGATGCGCGCGCTCGCAACCACCACGCCGCGCTGCTGCATCGTGCGGCCGTAGACGAAGGCCGCCGTGTAGCCGGAGATGAAGACGAAGATCTCCGCGGCGTCGGAAAAGCCGTAATTGCGGATCGTGACCCAGTTGACGATATTCGCCGGAATGTGGTCGAGAAAAATGAGCCAGAGAGCGAGGCCACGAAACAGATCGAGGCGCAGGTCCCGTCCGGCTGGTTCAATTGGGGGCATGAAGTGCTCTTGTTGGCGCGCTTCGTGGATCATAATGCGATGGCGGCGAATTGAGAATGGCGGCCGCCGCGACCATTGCGCACCCGCGCGGAACGCGATTCACTGTTGCGGCGCCGGCAGGCCTGCCAACCGATGCTCATGAGCGATCAGCCATGTACCAGTCCGTCACCCGCAACATCGAGGTCACCGTCACGCCGCAGTATCTCGCGGAGCGCTCCTCGCCGGAAAGCGGAGAATATTTCTGGGCTTACACGATCGAGATCACAAATCGGGGCGCCGAGACGGTTCAGTTGCGGACGCGGCATTGGCGCATCACCGATGCGATGGGCCGCCGCCAGGAGGTGCGCGGTGCCGGCGTCGTCGGCAAACAGCCGGTGCTCGAGCCCGGCCAGTCATTCGAGTATACCAGCGGCGTGCCGCTGCCGACGCCGTCCGGCTTCATGACCGGCACGTATGGCATGGCGTCGGCCGACGGCGAAGCGTTCGAGATCGCCATCCCGACCTTCTCGCTCGACAGCCCGGATTCGCAGCGCACGATCAATTGAGCGACAGCGAATAGCAAGCAGGGACTTGAGCTATTCGTTGTTCGCCAGTTTGTCCGCCACGTCCGCCGGCTCAAACACATAATTCGTGCTGCAGAACTCGCAGGTCACCGAGATCACGCCGTTCTCGATCATGTCGTCGCGGTCGCGCTGCGGAAACGAGCGCAGCATCGCCTCAACGCTCTCGCGCGAGCATGAGCATTCTGCATGCAGGTCGATGCTGCGGAAGACGCGCACACCGCGCTCGTGGAACAGGCGATAGAGCAGTTGCTCGGACGAAAGCGCCGGGTCGATCAATTCGACATCCTCCACGGTTTCGATCAGCGCGCGGCCCTCGATCCACGCGTCGTCTTCGGGAACCGTGTGCGGTGCCGTGCCCTGGGGGGCGTCGCCCGGGTGGAGATCGGCAACGCGCGCGCGCTCGGGCGCGCGCGGCACGAATTGCAGCAGCATCCCGCCGGCGCGCCAGCGGTGGCTCGGACCGCCGGATGCCGCGCGCAACTCCTCGGCGACGGCAAGCCGCACCCGCGTCGGGATCTGCTCGGAGCGCAGGAAATATTCGTGCGCGGCATCTTCCAGAGTGCCGCCTTCGAGCGCGACCAGCCCCTGATAGCGGCTCATCTCGCCGCCCTGATCGATCGTCATCGCGAGATGGCCGCGTCCGAGCAGGGCACCGGCATCCGTTGCGCCCGCCGCGATCGCTTCAACCACGCGCTCCTTGTCGAAACGCGCGCAGGCCCGCACCTTGTCGGGGGTCATGAAGTCGACGACCAGCATGCGCACCGGCCCGTCGGTTTTCGTCTGCAGGATGAAGCGGCCGTCGAATTTCAGCGCGGTCCCGAGCAGCACGCCGAGAACGATCGCCTCGCCGAGCAGCTTCGCGACCGGCTGCGGATAGTCATGGCCGGTGAGGATCGTGTCGACCGCGGGGCCAAGCCGCACGACGCGGCCGCGCAGGTCGAGGGGCGCGACCTCGAACGGCAGGACGGTGTCGTCGGCCGAAACCTCCGCGGGAGCTCGGCTGGGTATCGCAATATCCGGATGGGGCATGCGGAACTTATCTAGAGATTCAGGCTGGAATTGCGAGCCTGAACTTCAAAGCATCAGCAGCCCGGATGGAGCGCAGCGAAATCCGGGAACCCCACAGTCCGCCATAGCGCGTCAAAGACGCGCGTAAACGCGCTTTCGCCATGCGGACTAGGAGAAAGCTCACCGCCCCAGGCACCAGGCCAGGATGCCCTTCTGCGCGTGCAGCCGGTTCTCGGCCTCGTCGAACACGACCGATTGCGGCCCGTCGATCACGTCGTCGGTCACCTCGTCGCCACGATGGGCCGGGAGGCAATGCATGAAGATCGCATCGGGCTTGGCCTGCGCCATCAGCCGCGCGTTGACCTGATAGGGCCGGAGCAGATTGTGGCGGCGCTCACCGTCGCGATCGCCCATCGAGACCCACGTATCGGTCACGACGCAGTCGGCGCCGGACACAGCCTCCTCGGGATCGTGCCCGATGTCGATTTTCGCGCCGGACTCGCGCGCCCACGCCGTCATCTTGCGGTCGATCTTGAGCTCCGGAGGTGTCGCGACCCTGAGACGGAAGTCGAAGCTCTTGGCCGCATGCATCCACGACGACAGCACATTGTTGGCATCGCCGGTCCACGCGACCGTGTGGCCGTTGATGTGCCCCTTTTTCTCCTCGAAAGTCATGACGTCGGCCATCACCTGGCACGGGTGCGACAGCCGCGTCAGCCCGTTGATCACCGGCACGGTCGCATGGCGCGCCAGCTCGACCAGCGCTTCGTGATTGAGGATGCGGATCATGATCGCGTCGACATAGCGCGACAGCACGCGCGCCGTGTCCGCGATGGTCTCGCCGCGGCCGAGCTGCATTTCCTGCCCGGTGAGCATCACGACGTCGCCGCCGAGCTGGCGCATCGCCACGTCGAACGACACGCGCGTGCGCGTCGAGGGCTTGTCGAAGATCATCGCCAGCGTCTTGCCGGCGAGCGGCTTGTCGGCGCTCGCGCGATCGCGCTTGACGCGCTCCTTCATGGCGCGGCTCGACTCGATCATCCCGCGAAGTTCTGCGACCGGGATTTCCGTCAGATCGAGAAAGTGCCGCAGCGCCTGAGCGCTCACCCCACCGCCCCCCGTTTTGCCGGCGTCTCAGCGCGCGCGAGCCGCGTGCAGGCGCGCTCCAGCATGCCCATCGCCTCGCCGACTTCCGTTTCGCTGACGATCAGCGGCGGCACGAGACGCACGACATTGTCGCCGGCCGCGACCACAAGCAGATGCTCCTCGCGCAGCGCGTCGACCAATTGGCTGTTCGGCACGAGGCAGCGCAGGCCGAGCAGCAGGCCCTCGCCGCGCACCTCCGCGACGACGCTGGGGAAACGATCCTTGATCTCGGCGAGGCGCTGCTTGAAGAGCAGGCCGATGCGCTTCACCCGATCGAGGAAGCCGGGCTCGAGCATCACGTCGAGCGTCGCATTGCCGGCCGCCATCGCGAGCGGATTGCCCCCGAAGGTCGAGCCGTGCGTGCCGGGGGTCATGCCTTCGCCGGCTTCCTTGGTGGAGAGAAACGCCCCCACCGGAAAGCCGCCGCCGAGCGCCTTGGCAACCGCCATGATGTCCGGCTCCACGCCGGTGCGCTGATGCGCAAACAGCTCGCCGGTGCGGCCCATGCCGGTCTGCACCTCGTCGAAGATCAACAGCAGGCCTTGCTGGTCGCACAACGCGCGCAGCCCCTGCAGGAACATGTTGGCGGGCACGCGCACCCCGCCCTCGCCCTGGATCGGCTCGACCAGGATCGCGGCGGTTTCCGGACCGATGACTTTCTTCACCGCCTCGAGGTCGCCGAACGGCACCTGATCGAAGCCCTCGACCACCGGGCCGAAGCCTTCGAGATATTTCTTCTGTCCTCCCGCCGCGAGCGTGGCAAGCGTACGGCCGTGGAATGCCCCCTCGAACGTGACGATGCGGTAGCGTTCCGGATGACCGTTCACCGCCTGGAATTTGCGCGCGGTCTTGATCGCGCCTTCCATCGCCTCGGCGCCCGAATTGCAGAAGAAAACGTAGTCGGCAAAGCTTGCCGCGCACAGCCGGTCGGCGAGTTGTTCCTGCTCCGGCACGCGGAAGAGGTTGGAGACGTGGATCGCCTTGTGCGCCTGGCGCGCAATCGCGTCGGCGACCTTCGGATGCGCATGGCCGAGCGCATTGACCGCAACGCCGGAGGTAAAGTCGAGGTAGCGCTCGCCGTTGGTGGCGGTGAGCCACGCACCCTCCCCATGGTCGAATGCGAGGTCGACGCGCGCGAAAGCCGGGAGAAGATGAGCGGTGCTCATGGCACGTTCTCGTTGGCGAGCCCTGAAATGAAATGTGCCGCCTCGCCGGGCGGCACTCTCGAACGAATTCTATGTGCGCCGCGGACTCCGGTCAACATGACCGCATTGCCACACGCTTGCCGTTTCCTGCCGTCAGAAGGGACATTGCTGGGGAAAACAGAGGATGGCGGTGCATCCGGTAAACCCCGACTCTTGCGCACGAGTCACGGTATATTGTAGTTTTGTGACTGTCAGGTACGACATCTCGTGCGGCGGACTGTCTCCTGAGTTCGGTCCTACCAGGTATAGCGTACGTACGGCAGCGTGGGCTTGCCGGGCGTCGGGGGCGGATTCTGCACGGGACATCGGCCACCAGGAAGAGTGGAGCAGAGCCCAATGACGTTTTTGGACCAGAAGCGGCCCGAGCTGCAGACTTGGACCGACGACCGGGTCGAGCTTTTGAAGAAGCTGTGGGCTGACGGCCTCTCGGCAAGCCAGATCGCGGGCGAACTCGGCGGCATCACGCGCAATGCCGTCATCGGCAAGGTGCATCGCCTCGGGCTCTCGGGCCGCGCCAAGGCCCCCTCCTCCTCGGTGCCGCGCCAGCGCAAGCCGCGCGCGCCGTCCATGTTCCGGCCGCAGCGCACCATGATGCGCGGCAACACCGCGCTCGCGCATATGCCGGCCTATGACTACGAGCCGGACCCCGAGCCGGAGCCGATCGAGAACATCATTCCGATCGGACAGCGTTGCAGCCTGCTCGAACTGGACAGCGAGAAGTGCCATTGGCCGATCGGCGATCCGGGCCAGCCCGATTTCTTTTTCTGCGGTGGCAAGACCACCAGCGGGACACCTTATTGCGGATACCACGGGCGCGTTGCCTATCAGCCGCCGGCAGCCCGGCGCGACAGGCGTCCTTCGCGTCCGTGATCCGAGTGTCCTCCCGAGCGTAACAAACTGGGCGGCGTCAATGCCGCCCTTTTTTATTCACGCCGGCCGGCCGAAGCGCTCGTCAAAGGAATACCCGGCGCCGCGCACGGTGCGGATCGGGTCGGAGGCGCGGCCGCGGTTGAGCGCGCGGCGCAGCCGTCCGACGTGCACGTCGACGGTGCGCTCGTCGATATAGATGTCGCGGCCCCAGACGCCGTCGAGCAACTGCGCGCGCGTGTAGACGCGGCCGGGATTCTCCATCAGGAACTCGAGCAGCCGGAATTCGGTCGGCCCGAGATGCACTTCGCGGCCGGAGCGTGCCACGCGCTTCTTCTCGCGGTCGAGCTCGAGATCGCCGGCGCCGAGCACGGCCGCGACCCGCTCGGGGCGCGCGCGGCGCAGCAGCGAGCGGATGCGCGCCAGCAGCTCCGGGACCGAGAACGGCTTGACGATGTAGTCGTCGGCGCCGGTCGCAAGCCCGCGCACGCGCTCGCTCTCCTCGCCGCGCGCGGTCAGCATGATGATCGGCAGGCGTTCGGTGTCGGGCCGCGCGCGCAGGCGGCGGCACAGCTCGATGCCGGACATGCCGGGCAGCATCCAGTCGAGCACCAGCAGGTCGGGCGGACTTTCCTTCAACTTGGTCTCGCCTTCGTCGCCGCGCGCCGAGGTATCGACGTCATAACCCTCGGCTTCCAGGTTGTAACGCAAGAGCAGCGTCAGCGGCTCCTCGTCCTCGATGATCAGGATGCGCGCGCTCATGATGATCTACTACGCCGCCGGAAACGGCACGGTGGTCGACGACGTGCTGTCGCCCTTCGGCCGCTCGTCGGTAAGCGCCCGGCCTTCCACGATGTAATACACCGTCTCGGCGATGTTGGTCGCATGGTCTCCCATCCGTTCGATGTTCTTGGCACAGAACAGCAGATGCGTGCAGAATGTGATGTTGCGCGGGTCTTCCATCATGTAGGTCAGCAATTCGCGGAACAGCGAATTGTTGACCGCGTCGATCTCCTCGTCGCCGCGCCATACCGCCAGCGCCTTGTTGACATCGTGGCGCGCGTAGGCGTCGAGCACGTCCTTGAGCTGGGCAAGCACGAGTTCCGACATGTGCTCCACCCCGCGGATGACCTGGTTCGGGTAGGTGGGCGCCCCAAGCGCGATCACCCGCTTGCCGATGTTCTTGGCGAGATCGCCGATCCGCTCGAGATCGTTCGACACGCGCAGCGCGCCGACGATCTCGCGCAGGTCCACCGCCATCGGCTGGCGCCGTGCGATGGTGAGGATCGCGCGCTCCTCGATCTCGCGCTGCAGTCCGTCGATGGTCGGATCGAGCGCGGCCACGCGCTGAGCGAGACGCGCGTCGCGCTTGGCCAGCGCGTCGATCGAGTCGGCGATCTGCTTCTCGGCGAGGCCGCCCATCTCGGCGACCATGCGGGCGAGATCCTGCAGATCGACGTCGAAGGCTTTCGCGGTGTGTTGATCGACCATGAGCCTTTACCCTTGTTCCTGGTCCCAGCGTCAGCCGAAGCGGCCGGTGATGTAATCCTGGGTGCGGCGATCGCCGGGTGAGGTGAACATGCGGCTGGTCGAGCCGAATTCGATCAGCTCGCCGAGATACATGAACGCCGTGAAGTCGGATACGCGCGCCGCCTGCTGCATGTTGTGGGTCACGATCACGATCGTGTAGTCCCGCTTCAATTCGTCGATCAGTTCCTCGATCTTCGCGGTCGAGATCGGGTCGAGCGCCGAGCACGGCTCGTCGAACAGGATCACCTCGGGCTTGACCGCGACGGTGCGCGCGATGCAAAGGCGCTGCTGCTGCCCGCCGGACAGGCTTTGTCCGTTCTTGGCGAGCTTGTCCTTGACCTCCTCCCACAGCGCGGCGCGGCGCAGCGCGTGCTCGACGCGGCTGTCCAGCTCCGACTTGGACAGGCGCTCGTAAAGACGGATGCCGAATGCGATGTTCTCGTAGATCGACATCGGGAATGGCGTCGGCTTTTGAAACACCATGCCGATGCGCGCACGCAACAAGTTGACGTCCTGGCCGGCAGAGAGAATGTCCTCGCCGTCAAACAGCACCTCGCCCTCGGCGCGTTGGCCCGGATAGAGGTCGTACATGCGGTTGAGGACGCGCAGCAGCGTTGACTTGCCGCAGCCCGAGGGGCCGATGAACGCGGTCGCCTTGTTCTCGTAAAGCGACAGGCTGATGTTCTTCAGCGCCCGGGCATCGCCGTAATAGAAATTCAGGTCGCGGATCGTGACCTTGGCGTCCAGGCTGGCCGGATCGATCGCGGCGTGGGTGACGGTCGGGACTGCGACGGAGGGCGCACTCATGATGTCTTTCTCGGTGCGGCGATGATTCGCGCGATGATGCTGAGCGCCAGCACGGTCATGGTGATGATGAGCGCGCCGGTCCATGCGAGCTTCTGCCAGTCGGCGTAGGGGCTGAGCGCGAACTGGAAGATCACGACCGGAAGGCTCGCGACCGGCGCGTTGAGATTGGAGCTCCAGAACTGGTTGTTCAGCGCCGTGAACAGCAGCGGCGCGGTCTCGCCGCTGATCCGCGCGACCGCGAGCAGCACGCCGGTCAGCATGCCGGCGCTGGCCGCCCGGTAGGCGATGCGGATGATCATCAGCGAACGCGGCAGGCCGATCGAGGCGGCCGCCTCGCGCAAGGTGTCGGGCACCAGCGTCAGCATGTCTTCGGTGGTGCGCAGCACCACCGGGATGACGATGACGGCGAGCGCCACCGCGCCGGCCCAACCGGAAAAGTGGCCCATCGGCGCAACCATGATCTCGTAGACGAACAGGCCGATCACGATCGACGGCGCGCTGAGCAGGATGTCGTTGATGAAGCGGACGACGCTTGAAAGCTTATCGTGGCGGCCGTATTCCGCCAGATAGGTGCCGGCGAGGATGCCGATCGGAGTGCCGATCAGGACGGCCAATGCGGTCAGCGCCAAGCTCCCCATGATCGGATTGAGCAGCCCGCCGTCCGCGCCGGGCGGCGGCGTCATCTCGGAGAAGACCTTGAGCGACAGCCCGCTGAAGCCTTCATACAGCAGCACGCTCAGGATCAGCACCAGCCAGCCGAGCCCGAACAGTGTCGCGGCCAGCGACAGCCCCATTGCGATGCCGCTGCGCCTGCGGCGCGCGCGGTAGAGGGGAGTCGCGGTCGCCATCAGCCGATCCTCCGCTCGAGCCGCATCAGCATGTAACGCGCGCAAGCGAGCACGATGAAGGTGATGACGAACAGGATCAGTCCGAGCGCGATCAGCGACGACGTGTAGAGATCGCCCACCGCCTCGGTGAATTCATTCGCGATGGTCGCCGAGATCGTGGTGCCGGGCGCGAGGATCGACGCCGATATCCTGTGCGCGTTTCCGATCACGAAGGTGACCGCCATGGTCTCGCCGAGGGCGCGTCCGAGCCCCAGCATCACGCCGCCGATCACGCCCACGCGGGTGTAAGGCAGCACCACGTAGCGCACGACTTCCCACGTGGTGCAGCCGAGACCGTAGGCCGACTCCTTGAGCATCGGGGGCACGGCGTCGAACACGTCGCGCGAGATCGAGGTGATGAACGGCAACACCATGATGGCGAGGATCAGGCCGGCGGTGAGCACGCCAATGCCGTAAGGCGGGCCGGCAAACAGCGTGGAGAGGATCGGCACGTTGCCGAACAGGCCGATCAGCGCGGGCTGCACGTATTGCTGCAGGAACGGCGCGAAGACGAACAAGCCCCAGATGCCGTAGATGATGCTGGGGATGCCGGCGAGCAGCTCGATTGCGATGCCGATCGGGCGGCGCAGCCACATCGGGCACAGCTCGGTCAGGAACACCGCGATCATCAAGCCAACCGGGACCGCGATCAGCATCGCGATGAACGAGGTGACGATGGTGCCGTAGATCGGCGCGATGGCGCCGAAGCGCTCGGTCACCGGGTTCCAGGTCTCTTCGACCAAAAAGCCAAGGCCGAATTCCCGCAACGCGGGTGAGGCGCCGATAACCAGCGAAATCATCACCCCGCCGAGGATCACCAGGACCATTACGGCGGCGGCGCGGGTCAGTTGGCGAAAGACGGCATCGCCGATGCGCAGGCGGTCGAGAATCTTCGCGCGCGACCGGATTTCGCCGGTCACGACGCTTTGCCCGTGTAATGCGAGATCGACCACAGGATTCTCCGGTCGAGCTGCATCGATGGCTCCCTCAGACGCCATTAAGGAGCTCAATCAAGCCGCCCGCTTCCCCCAAAACAAGCCGCAAACGCAAGGATTGCGGTGGATAAGGAAAAGGCGCCTTGGCCGCGCCTTTTCCCTCCGCCTGCGATCAGTTCGTCACGCTGTACAGCGGCTTGCCATTGGCGTCCTTGATCTCGGCCGCCCAGGTGCCCTCGACGTCCTTCACGACGTTGGCGGGCATCGGGACGTAGTCGAGTTCCTCGGCCATCCTGCCGCCCGTCTTGTAGGCCCAGTCGAAGAACTTCAACGCCTCGGTGCTGTTCGCGACATCCTGCGGGACCCGGTACATGAGGATCCAGGTCGCCGCGGTCATCGGCCAGGAGGTCGCACCGGGCTGGTTGGCGAGGATCACGCCAAAGCCGGGCTGCGACTTCCAATCGGCGTTGGCCGCCGCCGCCTGGAAGGTTTCCGAGGTCGGCGCGACGGCCTTGCCGTCCTTGTTGACCATCTTGGTGAAGGTCAGCTTGTTTTGTTTCGCGTAGGCGTACTCGACGTAACCGACCGAACCCTTGGTGTTGGCGACGTTGTTGGCGACGCCTTCGTTGCCCTTGGCGCCGATGCCCGCGGGCCACTGCACGGATGTGTTGACGCCGACCTTGGACTTGAAGTCCGCGCTGACGTCCGACAGGTAATAGACGAAATTGAAAGTCGTGCCGGAGCCGTCCGAGCGGTGCACGACGGCGATCGCCTGGTTCGGCAGTTTCACGTTCGGATTGAGCTTGGCGATCGCGGGATCGTCCCAGCTCTTGATGTCGGCGAGGAAGATCTTCGCAAGCGTCGGGCCATCGATCACGAGTTCGCCGGGCTTGACGCCTTCGAGATTCACGACCGGCACGATGCCGCCCATCACCATGGGGAACTGGACGAGTCCATGCTTGTTCAGGTCGTCGCCCTTGAGCGGCGCATCGGAAGCGCCGAAGGTCACGGTCTTGTTCTGAATCTGCTTGATGCCGCCACCGGAGCCGATCGACTGATAGTTCAGGCCGATACCGGTTTCCTTCTTATAGGCGTCCGCCCACTTGGCGTAGATCGGGTACGGGAAGGTCGCGCCCGCGCCCGAGATGTCGACCGCGCTCGCTGGCGCAATGATTGCCGCGGAAACAAGCGCGGCAGCCGCTACGGTGTGAATCAATCTCACGGGTTCTCTCCTGTTGGCCGAGATGCAGCCGTGCGGAGCGTTAGGCGCCACTTGTCATCGTTCTATGACGCTTGGGCGACGCCAGTATGACAGCGCAAACAATTGAACTGATTGATGGTTTCAGGCGGCCGCAGGGAACTTGCTGTGGAGGACCGGCAGCCGCACCGTGAATGTCGCGCCCTTGCCGGCTTCGCTCTCTATGGTCAGGCGGCCGCGATGACGGTTGAGGATGTGCTTGACCAGCGAAAGGCCCAGTCCGGTGCCGCCCTCGGCACGGCTTTGCGTGACGTCGACGCGGTAGAACCGCTCGGTCAGGCGCGGGATATGCTCCTCCGCGATCCCGGGACCGTAATCGCGGATCGTGACGAGCGTTTCGGCTTCGTCGCCCGCCGCAGTCCCGGCCGAGAAAGTGATATCGACGCGCTTGCCGCTCGCTCCATATTTGAGGGCATTCTCAATCAGGTTCTCGAACACGCGCGTGAGCTCGTCGCGGTCGCCCGGCACGGGCGTCGGCTCCTCCGGCAGCGCAATCGCAATCTCGACATTGCGGTCGGTCGCAAGCATCTGCAGGCCGTCCACCACCTGGCGCACGATCGGAACGAGATCGACCGGCGTTTCGGGATGCATATGCTCGATCAATTCGACGCGCGACAACGAGAGCAGATCGTCGATCAGGCGCGCCATGCGGGTCGCCTGCGTTTTCATGATCGCCAGAAACCGCGCGCGCGCCTGGGCGTCCTCGCGCGCGGAGCCGAGCAGCGTGTCGATGAATCCGGACAATGCGGCGAGCGGCGTGCGCAATTCGTGGCTTGCATTGGCGACGAAGTCCGCGCGCATTTCCTCGACGCGGTGCAGCGGGGTGAGGTCGTGAAACACCAGCAGCATCGTGGCCGGCGCGACGCCGGCGAGCGGCCGGATGTGCGCCATGAACCAGCGGTCGACCGGCACGCGCTGGGCGAACTCCGCTGTGCGCGGCTCGTTGCCGGCCGCAGCCTCGCGCACCGCTTCGACCACTTCGGGCACGCGCAGCGCGAGCGAGGCCGGTGCGCCGCGCGCGAGCGCCGGCGCGATGGTGCGCGCGGCCGCGTTGAAGGCAACGACACGGCTCTCGCGGTCGAGCACGATCGCGGCGTCGGGCAGGCTCGCGATCACGGCATCGAGCAGTTGCTCCGTATCGCCCGCCTCGCTTGCGGGCGCGGCGGCTGCGCGCTCCGTGCCCCGCCCGGTGAGCCAGTCAAACACCATCTCGCGTATCCCGCACCGTCCCGCGCGCTTTGGCGCTGCTCACGCCTTCGGCGCGACGCCCAGCCACAACTCGCGCGCGCCCAGGATCAACAGCGATAGCGCAAAGGGAATAACATAGTAGAGCAGCCGGAACAGCAGCAGCCCGGCGACCAATTCCCCCTTCTCGAACTCGATCAGCGCGACCAGCATGGCGGCATCGAATACGCCCAGGCCCCCGGGCGATGAGCTGGCGAAGCCGAGCATCGTGGCTGAGACGAAGATCACCGCGAGCTTGATGAAGTCGATCTGCGGGTCGTCGGGCAGCAGGACGTACATCGCGAGCGCGCAGCAGGAGAGGTCGACGATGCCGATCGCGATCTGAAGCAGGGTGAGCGGCCCGCCCGGCAGGGTGACGACCCAGTCGGCGCGCCCGATGACGCGCGGCTTGACCCAGACCCACGCCACGTAGGCGGCCAGCAGAGCGAGCGCCGCGCAGCCGATCAGCCGGTTGAACCAGGGCGGCAGCTGGTCGATCGCGCTCGCCGCCTGCGGCTCGTAGGCGATGCCGAGGCCGAGCACCGCGACATTGCCGAGCCAGAACGTCAGGCCGGCGATGAAGCAGATCTTCGCCACGTCGATCGCGGTCAGCCCCCAGGCCGAATAGATGCGGTAGCGCACCGCCCCGCCGGTGAACACGCTAGCACCGATGTTGTGGCCGACCGAATAGCTGGTGAACCCGGCGAGCGCGGCGATGCGGTAGGGAATGTGGTTGGCGCCGATCGTGCGCAGGGCGAACAGGTCATAGAACGTGAGCGTGAAATACCCGGCGGCGACGAACAGGCCGGCGAGCAGCACATCGGCAAGGTCCGTCGCCTTGAGCGCGACGATCACGTCGGAAAAGTTGATGCCGCGCAGGATGCGATACATCACCACCACGGCCGCCGCGATGATGATCAGGCTGAGTGCGAGGCCGATCCGGTTCCAGCCGATCTTCTGATCGATCAACCGCGCCGCTGCGCGCAGTGGATGGAGCATTCCTTTTCCCTCGGGCCGGTGAAGCCCCTGTTTGTTTTTTTCGGGCTGCGCAAATCCGTAGCAGAACGTCAGGCAGAGCGCGATAGGCGCATGGGTCGTACCGATGCCGCGCATGGCAGTCGGATTGTCTGCGGCGGATGCGCGTGCGAGCGTGCGGCCGCATTGACGTAGGGAGCGAACATGATTTTGCGCAATCTGGGCAAGTCGGGCTTGCGGGTATCGCAGGTCGGGCTTGGCTGCAACAATTTCGGCCAGCGGATGGATCTGGAGAGCTCGCGCGCCGTCATTCACAAGGCGCTCGACGAGGGCATCACGCTGTTCGACACCGCCGACGTCTATGGCGGGCGCGGCGGCTCGGAAACCGTGCTCGGCACCGTGCTCGGCGACCGGCGCAAGGACATCGTGCTGGCCTCGAAATTCGGCATGGCGATGGACGAGGGCGAAAAGGTCGGCGCATCGCGCCGCTACATCATGGCGGCCGTCGAGGCGAGCCTGAAGCGGCTGAAAACCGACTGGATCGACCTCTACCAGCAGCACCGGCCCGACCCGCACACGCCGATCGAGGAGACGCTGCGCGCGCTCGACGATCTCGTGCGCGCCGGCAAGGTGCGCTACATCGGCCACTCCAATTTCACGCCGGCACAGACCCTCGAGGCGCAATGGGCGGCGCGGCATTTCAATCTCAACACCTTCGTTTCCGCGCAGGACGAATACAGCCTGCTCAAGCGCGAGATCGAGGCGGAAGCGCTCGGCGTGTACGAGCGCTACGGGCTTGGAGTTCTGCCCTACTATCCGCTCGCCTCGGGCCTGCTCACCGGCAAGCACAAGCGCGGCGCCGCAGCGGCCGGCACGCGCCTCGCCATGCCGATGTTCTCCACCTGGATCAACGACGCGAACTTCGACAAGGTCGAAAAGCTCCAGGCGTTCGTCAAAGCGCGCGGCCGCACCATGCTGGAGCTTGCCTTCTCCTGGCTCGCCGCGCGGCCGACGGTCGCCAGCATCATCGCGGGCGCGACCAAGCCGGAGCAGATCGCCGCCAACGTGAAGGCGGTGAGCTGGGAGCTGAGCGGCGAGGAGATGAAGGAGATTGATGAGCTGACCAAGGTGTAGTGAAGGAATTCGTCAAACTTCCCGCGGCTCCAGCCGTCTGCCGTCATTCCGGGGCGCGCCCGAAAGCGCGTTCACGCGCGTCTGCGACGCGCCATGGGCGCGAGCCCGGAATCCATAGCCACAAACCTTTCGTTGGCGCTCGGTTTCATCCTCTCGCTCGGTGTTTATGGATTCCGGGCTCCTCGCTCCGCTCGGCCCCGGAATGACACGGGCGTAGCCAACGCTCCGCCGCCGGTTTGGGTGGGGCTCCGGGGACCCCTTCGTCCGTTGTCCGCCCCCCGAAAAAAGAGGGGAGCAGAGCGCCGACAGGCGCTGGTGCGGAAGCGCCGCACCCGGTGGCCGCCTCGCGGTTGGGCCGATCTCCGGGAACGCCCGAAGATCACCGGCCAGTAACGGAGGCCGGCGCGCCTTTCGGCGCTCTGCGGCGGCGTCTTCCTTACGGCGGCGGGCCGCGCTTTCGGACGGCGGCGCAAACGTGTGCCCGCCATCCGTCAGCCAGCTCCTGGCAGGAGGCCGTAGTACCTCCGGGCGGAGCCCCGCCGCCGCCCGGGTGCCGGTTGCGAGCCGGCAGCGCGGGCGCCGCTCCAGTCCGAGGCCCGGAATTGCCGGGCGCCGGCTGCCGGAAGACGAGGCCGCATCTCCGGCCCCGCTTGTCCGGCCTGCTCCACGCTCAAGACGCCTCATGAGTGCGCCCCTCAGCGAGCAGGGAGATCGCTTATGAATGAAGTCCGATCCTAGGTCAAGGACTATGTGCACAAAAATGGGTGCATCGGCGTAGGGCGCAATAAGTATGCCCCCGCGAAGGCGGGGGCGAGAGCGCATTGCGCCGCCCGGCCGTTATCGGCGGATTGCGCTGCGCTTGATCCGCCCTACGATTCCTCCGCCTCCGGGCGCAATGCGCTCCGCTTTGCGCCGCCCCTGAGGCTGCCGGCGGATTGCGCTTTCGCTTGATCCGCCCTCCGCGGCTACAACTCCTTCCCGATCCGCCGGTCGAGCGAATACGGGCCCCCGCCGCGCAGCGCGATCGCGAACATGATCAGTCCCCACATCAGCGGATATTCGTAGCCCCCGTTGATCCAGCCGAAGCCTTTCGCCGCGCTGTGATACGCGATCACCGCCATCTCGATTGCGATCGCGGCGGCGAAGAAGCGCGTGAACAGGCCGAGGGCGACGCACACGCCGCCGACCGTTTCGAGAAACGCGATCAGGTAGGCGAGCGGCAGCGCCGGCTCGATGCCGCGGCGGGAGAGGCCTGCGGCGGCGAATGCCGCGACACCCTGGGTAAAGATTTTCGGAATCCCGTGCGGCAGCAGCATCAGGCCCGCGGTCGCGCGCACGATCAGCCAGGAGAGGTCGGCGGTGTGTGCGTAGAGGACGCCAAGCGCCGGGATGAGCGGGCGCGGGTCGGAGTTTGATGGCATGTGTGAGCCCCCTGTTGAAGTGCCGTGATCCCTCCGCGAACTCCTCTTTCCCCTCTCCCGCTTGCGGGAGAGGGTGCCCGAGCGCAGCGAGGGCGGGAGAGGGAAGCTTGCAATTCACGTCAAAGAGCCCTCTCCCGGCTCACGCCTTCGGCGTTCGCCACCCTCTCCCGCAGGCGGGAGAGGGGGAAGCGGAGTATGCGGCTCGCGCCTCGCGCTAAATCACATCCTCCCGCCGGCCGGCGTTGAGCAGGTGATACAGAATAATGCAGCCGAACGTCGCGGTGCCGATGCCGTCGAGCGTGAACCCGCCGAGCGACAGCTTGAAGTTGCCGGCGCCGAGCACCAGCGCGACCGCCACCGTGATGAGATTGCGCGCGTCGGAGAAGTCGACGCGGTTTTCCACCCAGATGCGCCCCGCCGTCGCGGCGATCAGGCCGAACACCACGATCGACAGCCCGCCGAGGACCGGCCCCGGAATGGTCAGGATCAGCGCGCCGAACTTCGGCGAGAAGCCGAGCAGGATCGCGATGAGCGCGGCCGCGATGAACAGCGCGGTCGAGTAGATGCGCGTGATCGCCATCACGCCCATGTTCTCCGCGTAGGTGGTGACGCCGGTGCCGCCGCCCGAGCCCGACACCATCGTGGCGATGCCGTCGCCGAGGAAGGCGCGGCCGAGATAGGGATCGAGGTTGCGCCCGGTCATCGCGCCGATCGCCTTGATGTGCCCGAGGTTTTCGGCGACCAGCACGATCGCGACCGGCGCGATCAGGACCATGGCCCTGGACTCGAACACCGGCGCGGCGAAGTTCGGCAAGCCCAGCCACGCGGCGGCGCCAATCCTGGAGAAGTCGATCGCCGGTCCGTAGCCCATCACGTTCGCCGCGACGTAATAGACGATGTAGCCGGCGATCGCGCCGAGGAGAATCGGGATGCGCCGCCAAATGCCCGGCGCATAGACCGCGAACAGCCCCACCGCCACCACCGTGATCAGCGCGATCCAGCGCGCGAACGCCGAGCCATCCGCGTTGCCGGGACCGATGCCGGACGCGCTGTTGATCGCAATCGGCGCGAGCACCAAGCCGATGGCCCCCACGATCCCGCCGGTGACCACCGGCGGCATGACCCTCTCGACCCATTGGTGACCGGTCGCCATGACGATCAGGCCGATGAGCGTGAGCAGCGCGCCGGCCGCGATGATGCCGCCGAGCGCCAGACCGATGTTCGGATTCGCGCCGGCCGCGACGGTGGCGCCGGTCGCGGCCAGCACCGGACCGATGAAGGCGAAGCTCGAGCCGAGATAGCTCGGCACCCGCCCGCCGGTGACCACGAAGAAGATCAACGTTGCGATGCCGGAGAAGAAGATCGCGACGTTGGGGTCGAAGCCCATCAGGATCGGCGCCAGCACGGTTGCGCCGAACATCGCGACCACGTGCTGCAGTCCGACGAGGATCGTCGGACCCGTCGGCAGGCGCTCCTCGGGCAGGATCACGCCTTCGCGCTTGACGGTCCAGACGACGAAATAGCGTTCTGCCATGAGTGCCTCCCCCCGCGCGAAGCTGAGAGGATGCTTTGCCTGTGCGGGAGCATGGTCAAGACGGTGCGCGCCATAGTCCCCAACTGTCATCCCGGCCAAGCGAACCCGGCCGCAGGCCGGTGAGCGCGAGCCGGGACCCATGAACCACAAGTCTTGCGATCAATCGGCGATGCGGGGATACATGGGTCCCGGCTCTCCCCCGGCTAACGCCGGGGTTCGGCCGGGATGACAAGGTGCGTGTATGACCATCGCGATCGTCGGCGGCGGGATTTGCGGATTGTCGCTCGCGCTGAACCTGCACGCGCGCGGGATCGCCTGCCGCGTCTACGAGGCGGCGCCCGAGGTGAAGGAGCTCGGCGTCGGGATCACGCTGCTGCCGCATGCGATGCGCGAGTTCACGGCGCTCGGCCTCGGCGACGAGCTGCTGCGCGCCGGTATCGAGAACGCCGAGAGCTGCTTCTTCAACCGCTTCGGCCAGTTGATTTACCGGGAGCCGCGCGGCAAGCGCGCCGGCTATCAATATCCCGAGGTCGGCATCCATCGCGGCCGGCTGCATCTCGCGCTCTATCGCGCGGTCAAGGAGCGGCTCGGGCCGGACAGCGTCGTCACCAATCATCTCTGCGCCGGCGTCGAGCAGGACGAGGCGGGCGCGCAGCTTCAGTTCAAGGAGACGAGCAGCGGCCGCGCGCTGCCGCCGGTCGCGGCGGACATCGTAGTTGCCGCCGACGGCGTCAACTCGGCCATCCGCAAGCAGCTTGTCGGCGACAGCGTGGTGTTCACCGGGATCAACACCTGGCGCGGCGTCACCAGACACAAGCCGATCCTGACCGGGCGCAGCTACCTGCGCATCGGCTCGATCCTCACCGGCAAGATCGTGATCTATCCGATCGCCGACGACATCGATGGCGACGGCAACCAGCTGATCAACTGGACCACCGAGTTCAAGCGCGACACGACGGAGATGAATGACTGGAACAAGCCGGGCGATCTCGCCGATTTCATATCGGTGTACGACTCGTGGCGCTTCGACTGGCTGGATGTGGCGGAGATGATCCGCAAATCCGACTTCATCTTCGAATACCCGATGGTCGACAAGGACCCGCTGCCGCGCTGGACGTTCGGGCGCGTGACGCTCGCGGGCGATGCCGCGCACCCGATGTATCCGCGCGGATCGAACGGCGCGGCACAGAGCGTGATCGATGCGCGCGTGCTGGCGGAGTGTCTCGCGGCGAATACCGATCCGCGCGATGCGCTCGCGGCTTATGAGGCGGCGCGGCGCGAAGCGACCGGCAAGATCGTGCGCACCAACCGCGAGCATCCGCCGGATTTCATCAACATCAGGGTCGAGGAACTGACCGGCGACAGACCGTTCGGCAATCTCGATGATTATATCACGCAGGACGAGCTGCGGGCATTGAGCGACAATTACAAGCGGATCGCGGGATTTGCGGTGAGCGACGTGAAGCGGGCGTGACTCCACGTACTCCGCTCATTCCCGCGAAAGCGGGAATCCAGTTCTTTCTTCGCTCGGCCCTGGGTCCCCGCTTCCGCGGGGACGAGCGGGAGAGATCGCGCTCAATTCCTCACCCACTTCAACAGATGCGTCGCGACCGCGACCAGTGTGCCGTCCTGGTTGGTGATCCTGATATCCGCGGTGGCGCGCAGCTTCTCTCTATCAATGGACGCAATCGTGTAGCTCACCGTGATGGTGTCGCCGAAAAATACCGGCGCGAGGAAGCGCATGCGGTCGTAGCCGAGCGACACGCCGGTGACGCTCGGGTCGGCGCGCGTGTGCGCCGCCATTTGGGTGGAGGCGGTCGACATATAGCCGACCAGCAGCGCGCCGTGCGCGATCAGCGCCCCGTAGCTCGACTTCTCCATGTAAGCCTTGTTGACATGGTTCGGCGCGAAGTCGCCCGAGATGCCGGCGAAACCGTACACGTCGTACTCGCCCACCGTTTTCGAGAACGACGTCGTGTCGCCGACCGTGACATAGAAATCACTCATGCGCCTCGTCCTTGTGACGGTCGACTATGCGTCATCCGGCAACTGCCTTACAAGTTTGCCTCATGGTAACGCGCATCGCCGTCATCGGGGCGGGCCTGATCGGCCGCAAGCATCTTGGCATTCTGAAAGACGATCCGGCGTTCGAGGTCGCGGGGATCGCGGATCCGTCGCCGGAGACGGCCGCCTATGCGCGCGCGAACAATTTCGCGCATTTCGCCGATACCGAAGCGCTGCTCGACCAGACAAAACCCGACGGCGTGATCGTCGCCAATCCGAACGCGCTGCACCGCGTGACGGCGCTGGCAGCAATTGCGCGCGGCATTCCGGCGATCGTCGAGAAGCCGCTCGCCGACACGATCTCCGATGCGCTCGCCATCGTCGAGGCTGCGGCGAACACCAGGGTGCCCGTCCTCACCGGCCATCACCGGCGGCACAATCCGATCATGCAGGCGGCGCGCGACTTCGTCGCAGGCGGCGCGCTCGGCACGGTCGTCGCCGCGAGCGGGGCATGGCTGCACCGCAAGCCGGACGACTATTTCAATGTCACGTGGCGGCGCGAGGCCGGCGGCGGGCCGATCCTGATCAACGCGATCCACGACATCGATTGCCTGCGCATGGTGGTCGGCGAGATCGCGAGCGTGCAGGCGACCGCATCGGGCAAGACGCGCGGGTTTGCGGTCGAGGATACGGCGGCCGCTGTCCTCACCTTTGCGAATGGCGCGCTCGGCACCTTCATCGTCAGCGACGCGACGCCAAGCCCGTGGAACTGGGAGGCGACGTCGCGCGAAAGCGCGATCACGCCGGGCGAGTTGGAGAACTGCTTCATCGTCGCGGGCACCATGGGCAGCCTCGCAATCCCGCAACTGCAACACTGGTCCTACGACAAGCCGGACGGCGCCTGGACCGATCCGCTGACGCGCCGCACGTTGCCGGTCCGGCATGCCGACCCCTACCCGCGCCAGCTGCGCCATTTCGCGCGCGTCATCCGCGGGGAAGAGAAGCCCGTCATCGACGCCGCGGAGGGCGCGCGCACGCTCGCCGCAACGCTGGCGATTGCGGAATCGGCCAGAACCGGCCGTCCGGTGTCGGTTGCGGCGCTGTTGCGGGGCGACCCGCCACACTAGCCTTGGCGGCGGCAGGCTCATATGTTCCGCCGCAAGGGGAATACTGAATGGACATGCCGTCGCGCGAGTTTGAGCTGATTGCGGTCGTGCGCGAACTGGTGCGCGAGCTTTCGCCCCAGCGGCTGAAGCGCGGCGACGTGACGCTGTCGAGCCGGCTCGACCGCGATCTCGGCATCGACTCGCTCGGCCGCACCGAACTGGTGCTGCGCATCGAGCGCAAATTCCACGTGCGGCTCGCCGTCACCGATGTCGCCGAGATGGAGACCGTCGCCGACCCGTTGAACGCCGTGGAGCAGGCCGCGCCGGATGGGCCGGTCGCCTACACGCTCGACATCGCCACACAAACGACAACGCCGCTGATCGGCCAGCCGGACCACGCGAGGACGCTGACCGAGATGCTCGACTGGCATGTGCAGGAGCATCCCGACCACATCCACGTCACGGTGTTGGAGGACGAGAACACCGTGCTCGGCACCATGAGCTATCGCGACCTGCAGACCGCCGCGCGCGCGGTCGCGCAGGGGCTGATCAGCCGCGACATCGTGCCCGGCGACCGCATCGCCATGATGCTGCCGACCTCGACGGATTTCTTCGCCTCGTTCTTCGGCATTCTCTATGCCGGCGCGGTGCCGGTGCCGATCTATCCGCCCGCGCGCATGGCGCAGCTCGAAGAGCACATGCGCCGCCAGATCGTGATCCTGAACAACGCCGGCGCGCGCATGCTGATCACGGTGCCGGAGGGCCGCAAGCTCGCGGTGCTGCTGCGCAGCCAGGTTACGACACTGGAGTCGGTCGAGACCGTCACCACCCTCTCGGCGGAGCGCTCCGCCGCGCCGCTGCCGCCGCTCAACGATCCGGAAGCGCTTGGGCTGATGCAGTACACCTCGGGGAGCACCGGTGATCCGAAGGGCGTGATGCTCACGCATTGGGGCCTCCTGGAAAACGTGCGCGCGATGGGCCACGCGATGGAGGCCACCTCCAAGGACGTGTTCGTGAGCTGGCTGCCGCTCTATCACGACATGGGCCTGATCGGCGCGTGGCTCGGCTGCTGCTATTTCGGCGCGCGGCTCTACGTGATGTCGCCGATCTCGTTCCTGTTGCGCCCGGCCACCTGGCTGTGGACGATGCACAAATACCGCGCGACGTTTTCCGGCGGGCCGAACTTCGCATTCGAGCTGTGCGCGAGCCGCATCCCGGATGCCGATCTGGAAGGGCTCGATCTCTCCTCGCTGCGTTTCGTCGTCAACGGCGCCGAGCCGATCTCGCCGCAGACGCTGCGCAAGTTCACCGACCGCTTCGCCAAATACGGCATGAGCCGCGGCGTGCCGTCGCCGAGCTACGGCCTCGCCGAGAACTGCGTGGGCCTCTGTTTCCCGCCGTTCGGGCGCGGGCCGCTGATCGACCGCATCAAGCGCGAATCGCTCGCGAAGCGCAGTTACGCTGAGCCGGCCGGACCTGAGGATAACGACGCGATCGAGATGGTCGCGTGCGGTCACCCGATCGAGAAGAACGACGTGCGCATCGTCGACGATGCCGGACGCGAGCTCGGCGAGCGCCAGGAGGGCATGCTGGAGTTTCGCGGGCCCTCGATGACCCGCGGCTACTTCCGCAATGAGGAAAAGACCCGCGAGCTGTTCCACGACGGCTGGATCAAGTCGGGCGACCGCGCCTACATCGCGGGCGGCGACATCCACATCACCGGGCGCGTGAAGGACATCATCATTCGCGCCGGCCGCAACACCTATCCGCACGAGATCGAGGAAGCGATCTCGGCGATCCCCGGCATCCGCAAGGGCGGCGTCGCGGCCTTCGGCTCGCCCGATCCGCAGACCGGCACCGAGCGCCTGATCGTGATGGCCGAGACCAAGGAGGGCAACGCCGAGGCGCGCGCCAAACTGATCGCACAGGCGCACGAGGTGGTGACCGCCATTGCGGGCTCTGCCGCCGATGACGTGGTGCTGGTGCCGCCGCGCGGCGTGCCGAAGACATCGAGCGGCAAGGTGCGCCGCTCTTCGGCGAAGGAGCTGTACGAAACCGGCCGCACCGACGTGAAGCAGCACGGCGTGTGGCTGCAGATCGCGCGCCTTGCGGTCTCGAGCGCCGGACGTTCGGCGACGCGCGTCGTGCGCGTGATCGGCGACACGCTTTACGCCGGCTGGTGGTATTTCGTGACGGCGATTGCGCTGGTGTTCGCGTTTCTCGCAACGCTGATCATGCCGACGATCCCCGCGCGCTGGGCGGCGATCCGCGCCATCGTGCGCGCGACGCTCTCGCTCACCGGCATCAAGGTTGACGTCACGGGGTTGGAGAATCTGCCGCACGGCAACGTCGTGATCCTGTTCAATCACACGAGCTACATGGACGCGGTGATCATCGCCTCGGTGCTGCCGGGCGAACCAGCGTTCATCGCCAAGAAGGAATTCGCCGATCAGCCGTTCGCCGGCAGCTTCATGCGCCGGCTCGGCGTGTCGTTTGTCGAGCGCTTCGATGCCGCCGCCAGCCTCGCGGATGCCGAGGCGGTGACGGGGCTCGCGAAGGAAGGCCGCCTGTTCGTGTTCTTTCCGGAAGGCACGTTCACCCGCCGCGCGGGGCTGCTCGGTTTTTACATGGGGGCATTCAAGGTCGCGGCGGAAGCGAACCTGCCGGTGGTGCCGGGCATCCTGCGCGGCGTGCGCACCTTGTTGCGCGGCGACCAGTGGTTCCCGCGCCGTACGCCGGTGAGCGTGATCATCGAGCAGCCGATCCGGCCGGCCGGCACGGACTTCACCGCGATGCTCAACCTGCGCGACGCGGCCCGCGCCGCGATGCTCAAGCATGTCGGCGAGCCGGATCTGGGCGCGCTGGAGAAGCCGCCGGGGCCGGCCGCTTGACAAACCAAAACGGGATCAAAGACTTAGGTGTTCACTGCCGATTGAGCGCGTAGCTGCCGCAAGGGCGTTGCGTGGCGGTTTTTGCTCGACTACTCTTGCGGCAATTGCGAGTACGAGAAACCACGCGGAGCAACGCCATGGCCTGGACCACCCCGACACTCGTCGAGATCTGCATCGGCCTTGAGATCAACGGCTATCTGCCGGCCGAATTCTGACGTTAGACTTCCTGGTACTGGGCCCGCGCCCCGCCTGAGGGGCTGATGGGTTTGACCGCCATCGTGCTCGGCGCAGCGGCGGGTGGCGGCTATCCGCAATGGAATTGCCGATGTGCGGTGTGCCGTCTCGCATGGGACGGCGATCCGCGCGTGCGCCCGCGCACGCAGGCGAGCCTTGCGGTCTCCGCCGATGGCGCACGCTGGAGCTTGCTCAACGCCTCTCCCGATCTGCGCGCGCAGATCGCTGCGACACCCGCGCTGCACCCGCGCGAAAAACTGCGCGGCAGCCCGATCGAAGCGGTGGTGCTCACCGGGGCTGAGATCGACCAGACCGCCGGCCTGTTGAATTTGCGCGAGCGCCAGCCGTTCGCCCTGATGGCGACAGAACAAACTCACGCCGCGCTCGGCGACAATCCGATGTTCGGCGCGCTCAGCCACGAGGTGGTGATGCGGCGCCCGATCAGCCCGGGCACGCCATTCGTGCTGCCGGGCGGGCTTTCGGCGGAGTTGTTCATGGTGCCGGGCAAGGTCCCGCTCTATCTCGAGCGAGGCATGCCCGAGACGTCGGTCGAGAGCGGCGCCAATGTCGGCGTCGAGATCAAGGCCGGCGGCGCGACACTGATGTTCATCCCCGGCGCCGCCGCGGTGACGCAGGCGCTGCGCGAGCGCCTGTCCCGCGCCGACGTCATCCTGTTCGACGGCACGCTATTCACCGACGACGAGATGATCGCATCCGGCATCGGCGATAAAACCGGACGCCGCATGGGCCACATGCCGATCGACGGCGCGGACGGCTCGCTCGCGGCGCTGACCGGTCTTGGCAAGCGGCGCATTTACGTCCACATCAACAACACCAATCCGATCCTGATCGACGGCTCCGCCGAACGCGCGCGCGTCGAAGCCGCCGGTTGGGAAGTCGCCGCGGACGGGCAAGAAATTTCGCTCTAAGGGATAGACCTGTGAAGCTGCTGACGCCCGACGAGCTGGAAGCCGAGCTGCGCGAGATCGGCGCGAAGCGCTATCATCGCCTGCACCCATTCCATGGCCTGCTGCACGGCGGCCGATGCAGCAAGGGCCAGGTGCAGGCCTGGGCGCTCAACCGCTACTATTACCAGGCGATGATCCCGATCAAGGACGCGAGCCTGATCGCGCGCTGCGACAATCCCGCGATCCGCCGCGAATGGCGCTCGCGCCTGCACGATCATGACGGCGAACAGGAGGGCGACGGCGGCATCGCGCGCTGGCTCAAGCTGACCGACGGGCTCGGGCTCGACCGCGACTACGTCACCTCGCTGCGCGGGCTGTTGCCCGGCACCAGGTTCGCGGTCGAGGCTTACGTGCAATTCGTGCGCGAGAAGACCCTGCTCGAAGCGATCGCGTCGTCGCTCACCGAGCTGTTCTCGCCGGCGATCATCGGCGAGCGGGTCGAGGGCATGCTCAAGGGCTATCCGTTCGTCACGAGCGAAACGCTCGCCTATTTCGCCAAGCGCCCGCCGCAGGCGAAGAAGGATTCCGATTTCGCGCTCGATTATGTGAAGCGCAATGCGCGCACGCCGGCCGAGCAGCGCGCCGTGCTGGCGGCGCTCGAGTTCAAATGCGCCGTGCTGTGGTCGATGCTCGACGCGCTGCATTTCGCCTACGTCGAGCCGGGGCAGATTCCGCCCGGCGCCTTCGTGCCGCAGGAGTGACGCATGGGCGCGCCGCATACTCTTCTTACTTCCCCCTGGAGGGGGGAGGTCGGTCCGCGCAGCGGGCCGGGTGGGGGTGAATCGCGTGGCGAAATCTTCACCCCAACCCGCCGCTCACTTTCGTTCGCGTCGACCCTCCCCCTCCAGGGGAGGGTATCCGAGCGCGAGGCGCGCGCATGAGCATATCGCCCGACGCGAAGCCGAAGCTGCCGCGCGGCGTGCGGCTGACGCACAACGAGGCGCAGGGCGGCTGGGTGCTGCTCGCGCCGGAGCGCGTGTTCAAGGCCGACGCGATCGCGGCCGAGATCGTCAAGCGCTGCACCGGCGAGGCGACGGTCGCCGAGATCGTCGACGATCTGGCCAAGGCCTTCAACGCGCCGCGCGAACGGATCATGACGGATGTTTCGGCAATGCTCGGCGGACTGGTCGAGAAGCGGTTGGTGGAAGTGTGATGGTGCGCACCACGAACTCCGCTCATTCCCGCGAAAGCGGGAATCCAGTTCTTTCTTTTCCTGGCTCTGGGTCCCCGCTTTCGCGGGGACGAGCGGGGAGGTGATGAGCTGATGGATGCAAGGGCGAACAACGCACCGCGCCCGCTCGGCCTGCTCGCCGAGCTGACGCACCGCTGCCCGCTCGGCTGCCCGTACTGCTCCAACCCGCTTGCGCTCGAGGCCCGCGCGGACGAGCTCGACACCGCGACCTGGGCGCGCGTGTTTCGCGAAGCCGCGGCGCTCGGCGCGCTGCAGGTGCATCTCTCCGGCGGCGAGCCGGGCGCGCGGCGCGACCTGGTGGACATCACGCAGGCGGCGCATGACGCCGGGCTCTACACGAACCTCATCACGTCGGCCGTCGGCATTACGCCGGAAGCCTTCGCGAAGCTTTCCGATGCCGGGCTCGACCATGTGCAGATCTCGATCCAGGACAGCGAACCTGGCAGCGCCGATCATATTGCCGGATACAAGGGCGCGTACGCGCGGAAGGCAGCGCTCGCCGCGCAAGTGACGCGGCTCGGCATTCCGCTCACCGTCAACGCCGTGATGCACCGCGCCAACATCGATCATGTCGAGGGCATGGTCGCGCTCGCACTCAAGCTCGGGGCGAAGCGCGTCGAGATCGCCCACGTGCAGTATTACGGCTGGGCGCTCAAGAATCGGGCGCGCCTGATGCCGACGCGCGAGCAGGTCGAGCGCGCCGTGAAGGCCGTCGAGACGCTGCGCCTGCGCCATCACGGGGAGATCGTGATCGATGCCGTGGTGCCCGACTACTACGCGCGCTTTCCCAAGGCCTGCGTCGGCGGCTGGGGGCGGCGCTCGCTCAACGTCACGCCCTCCGGCAGGGTGCTGCCCTGCCACGCGGCCGAGAGCATTCCGGCGCTGACGTTCTGGAACGTGCGCGAGCATTCGCTCGCCGACATCTGGGACAATTCGCCGGCCTTCATGGCGTTTCGCGGCACCGGCTGGATGCAGGAGCCGTGCCGCTCGTGCCCGAAGCGCGAAGAGGATTTCGGCGGCTGCCGCTGCCAGGCCTTCGCCCTCACCGGCGATGCGCGCGCGACCGATCCCGTGTGCCACTTGTCGCCGCGGCACGCGCTGGTCGCCGAACTGGCGGAGATGCGAGAAGACGCGGCGTATGATTACCGGCGCTGACGCGTGATCTGCACGCCGACGGTGCTGCCGGGAATGACTTCCAGCTTCTCCACCCGCACAGTCACCTGCTGGATCACCGGATGCACCAGCACCATCGCGGCGACGCGCTCGGCCAGCGTCTCGACCAGATGGATGTGGCCCTCGGCGACGATGGCGCGGATGCCGTCGGTGATCAGATCGTAGGAGAAAACCTCCGGCAGGCGCTCGGGCACGCGCGTGGGCCGCGCAATCCGGCAATCCACGGTGAAGCGCACCTGCTGCGGCCGGTCGTGCTCCTCGTCGAACGCACCGATGCGCGCCGGCAGCACGAAATCGTGCACGAAGATGCGGTCGAGCGCGGCGTCGGGATTTTCTGGTTCGGTCATGCGCGGGCGGTCACGGCGGAGATGCCCTTCCTGGGAGAAGAGTGACAGTTCATTCCGGAGACATGGGTAACACAGTGGGGCCTTTTGCTGGCGCGCCCGGAGAGATTCGAACTCCCGACCCTCAGATTCGAAGTCTGGCGGCAGGCGTTGTTATATCAGGTTCTTTTTGCAAACCGAGCACCATTCAGCCGCTTGCGGATCAATCGCGTAGCTGACTGCAACCCATTCCAGCCCTCAGCCGATGTCCGCTCACCTGCACCTTGCGGACTATCCGTGATCTTCCGAGAACAGCCAAGAGTGGACGGTGGGTGCCGCATCTGAGACGCGTGACCTTCTATATGCGGCGCTGCACGATTCTTTTGATCCTTTGATTCTAATCAACGCGCTGCTCGGTTTTTTGTAATTTCCTAATTTGTTACCTCTGATGGAGGACACAATGCGGAGAATTACAAGAATTGCAGCAGTTTGCTTGGCAGGTTCGGTCCTGAGCGCTTCAAGTTCATTCGCCCAAGACCCTCCAAAGGACCTGCAAAAGCAGATCGATCAAGTGAAGTCGACGCTTCCCAAGTTTGCCATCCCGATGCGCGAAGTCGGCGACCGCTTTCAAAATATGTATTTCGCCGCCAAGGGCGACAATTGGGCGCTCGCGGCATACATGTCCAAGTACATGAATGGGGCAATGAATCCGGCGAGCGTAACCAAGCCGGATGAGTACAAGACGTGGAAGAGCTTCTATGAGAATACCTTTGCCCCGGTAACCAAGGCCATCGCGGCCAAAGATTTCAAGGCATTCGAACCCGCGTATACCGCGGCCATTGGTGCTTGCAACGGCTGTCATGCAGGAATGGGCTACGGGTTCATCAAGGTCGTGAAGCTGGGTGCGCCGGCAAACAACGGCATCGACTACAAGATCAAATCAAATCCGGGGGACGTTCCCCCATGATGAACTGATCGTGGCGCGCCCGGAGAGATTCGAACTCCCGACCCTCAGATTCGAAGTCTGATGCTCTATCCAGCTGAGCTACGGGCGCGTCGATCCCGTCAATATCCGCTGGAGTGCCGGCTCACAAGCGCAACCGCGCTTAATACGACCGCTCCATGCCGAGCACGTGCTGCCCCAGATAGGCGAGCACCAGGTTCGTCGACACCGGCGCGATCTGGTAGAGCCGCACCTCGCGCCATTTGCGCTCGATGTCGTATTCCTTGGCATACGAGAATCCGCCGTGCGTCTGCATCGCGGCTTCGGCGGCCTTCCAGCACGCTTCCGAGGCGAGCAGCTTCGCCATGTTGGCATCCGCGCCGCACGGCGCGTTCGCGTCGAACAGCGCGGCAGCGCGGCGGCACATCATGTCGGCCGCCTCGAGCTCCGCGTAGGCGCGCGCGATCGGGAACTGGACGCCCTGGTTCTTGCCGATGGTGCGGCCGAACACGACACGGCTGTTGGCGTAATCGACTGATTTTTTCAGGAACCAGCGCCCGTCGCCGACCGCTTCTGAGGCCACCAGGATGCGCTCGGCGTTCATGCCGTCCATGATGTAGGAGAGGCCCTTGCCCTCCTCGCCGATCAGGTTCTCGGCCGGTACTTCGAGATTGTCGAAGAACACTTCCGTGGTGTTGTGATTGACCATCGCCTTGAGCGGGCGGATGTCCATGCCGCGCCCACGCGACTCGCGGATGTCGACCAGAAACACCGACAGGCCTTCGGACCGCTTCTTCACCTCCTCGACCGGCGTGGTGCGCGCGAGCAGCAGCATCAGATCCGAGTGCAGCGCGCGCGAGGTCCACACTTTCTGGCCGCTGACGACATAGCGGTCGTTGCCCTTTTTCACCGCGCGCGTTTTCAGCTTGGTGGTGTCGGAGCCGGTGGTCGGCTCGGTCACGCCGAAGGCCTGCAGGCGCAACTCGCCGCGCGCGATGCCCGGCAGATAGCGGCTCTTCTGCTCCGCGTTGCCGTGCCGCAGCAGCGTGCCCATGATGTACATCTGGGCGTGGCACTGCGTCGCGGTGCAGCCCGCGATGTTGATTTCCTCCAGGATCGCGGCGGCCGCGCGGATCGGCAAGCCGGCGCCCCCATACTCCTGCGGGATCAATGCCGCGAGATAGCCGCCTTCGGTGAGATCGCGCACCATTTCGGTCGGATAGGCGGAGCGCTCTTCCAGGTCACGCCAATAGAGCCCGGGATATTTCGCGCAGATTTTCCGCACCGCCTCGCGCAGCTCGGAATAATCCTCGCCGAGCTCGAACGAGACTGCCTCGCCATCCTTGATGGGGGATTCAATGTTCATCCGGTATCCCTACCTGTCATCCCGGCCGAGCGAAGCGAGAGCCGGGATCCATCGAGCAACAACACTATGCGGTGTTTACTGGATCCCGGCTCGCGCCTGCGGCGCGTCCGGGATGACAGCCGGTGATTACGCCGCCTTGCGGGCATCGGCATAGGCGAAGCCTTTCGGGAGGCCGGCCTTGGCGACTTGTCCGTACAGCGCTTCGTTCGGCAAAGCCTCTTGCACGATCTTGCGCGCCGCGACCAGCTTTTCGAGATCGATCCCGGTGTTGAATCCGAGCGCCTCGGCGAGGAACACCACGTCCTCGGTCACGATGTTGCCGGTCGCGCCCGGCGCGAACGGGCAGCCGCCGAGCCCGCACAGCGAGGCATCGAAGTGGCGCACGCCGACGTCGATCGCAGCCGCGACATTCGCGATGCCGAGGCCGCGCGTGTCGTGGAAATGGGCGGCGAGCACGATGTTCTGGCCGATCGCCTTGCGCACGCGCGTGAACAGCGTGCGGATCGCATTCGGATTGCCGAAGCCGACCGTGTCGGCGAGCGCAATCTCGTCGACGCCGATCGCCGCGACCTGCTCGGCAAAGCTGACCACGCGATCGTGCGGCACATTGCCCTCGATGGTACAGCCGAACGAGGTCGCGAGCCCGCACAGGAGGCGCGGGCGCTTCTCCGCCGGAATGGTCTTGAGGAACTCCGCGATGCGCTGCAGATCCGCGAGCGACTCCGCGGTCGAGCGGCGCACATTGTTGAGGTTATGCCCTTCGCTGACCGAGACGACATAATCGAGCCGGTGCACGCCGAGCGCTGCGCCGCGTTCGGCGCCCTTCAGGTTCGGCATCAGCGCCGCGACCGTCAGGCTCGGAATGCCGAGCGCACGCCGCGTCACCTCCTCGGCGTCGGCGAACTGCGGCAGGAGCTTCGGCGGCACGAACGAGCACACCTCGATGTCGCGCACGCCGGCCGCGACCTCGGCCTTGATCCAGGCGAGCTTCAGGTCGGTCGGCACGACCGTCTTGATGTTCTGGATACCGTCGCGCAGGCCGACCTCGCGGACCTCGATGAATTCGGCCATGTTTGCTCCTCGGGGGCTCTTCTTGCGGTTTGCCTGGGGTTGGCTGAGACGCTAACGAATTCGCCGCGGAGCGTCAAAGAATGCCAGCCATGACTGCCGAGAACCCCTGGACCCGCGCGTTGCGCGATTTTGCGAAACGTGGCGACCGCACGGCGGTCGCCGCGCGCGGGCACACGCTGACGTATGCGGAACTCGGCCGCCAGGCAGAGGCCGTGCGTGCCGCCGTTCTCGAAGCGGGCGCGCAGCCGGGCGAGGTGATCGCGATCGTGGCGCGCAACGGGCCCGGCGTTGTCGCGGCAAGTTACGGCGTGCTGGCGAGCGGCGCGGCGGAATTCGTGGTCGATCTCAATCTCGGACCGGACGACATCGCCTACGCGATCGGGATCCTGCGGGTGCGGCTTGCCGTGGTGGAGCGTAGCGAATTGCCGCGCGTTGCGCCGCTCGGCCTCGACGTGCTGGTGCTGGAGGATATTCTCGCGCGCCCTCCCCGCTCGGTCGCCGCGCCGCCGTTCGATCCGCACGCCTGGGGCAAGACGATCATGACCTCGGGCACCACCGGGCGCCCGAAGGCGATCGTGCACCGCCACGATCGGCGCTTCCTGGCGCACGAGCTGCTGCGCGCACATCTGCCGTTCGTGCCGGGCGAAAACGACCGCGTGCTGCTGATGAACGCCTATGCGCACGGCGCCGCGCTGCTCGCCGCCACGTGGTTCGAGGCCGGCGCATCGGTCGAGCTGATCGGCGGCGTCGACGTCGACTACGCCGACGAGCTGTTCGCGCGCGGCGAGGTGACCGCCGTGTTCGCCCCGCCGACCGTGCTGGCCAAGCTCGTGCAGGGCACGCGCCACAAGCGCATCGGCGGGATCAAGTGCATCTTCTGCGGCACCGCGACCTTGCAGCCCGCGCTCTATCGTGCGGCGGCGGCGCTGTTCGGCCCGGTGATCCGCGTCACCTACGGCAAATCGGAGATGTTCAATCCGATCACCGTGCTCGAAATGGACGAGACCGCGGACTACTACCGCGATCTCGTCACGCTCGATGCGGTGTGCCTGGGATCGCCAGCGCACGGCGTCGAGATCGAAATCCGCGACGAAAGCGGCCGACTGTGCGCGACCGGCGAGCACGGCGAAATCCATCTGCGCAGTCCGCACATGATGTTCGGCCATGTCGATGCGCAGGGATTCCACGAGCTGCCCGAAGGCGATTTCCACGCGACCGGCGACCTTGGCTATCGGGATGAACGCGGGCGGCTGTTTCTCGCCGGCCGCGCGCACGATGTGATGAAGACCGGCGGCTACAAGATCTATCCGGAGGAAATCGAGCGCGTGCTGCCGGACGGCGTCGTGGTGGTCGGCATTCCCTCGGCGCATTGGGGCGAGGTGATCGTCGCGGTGTCGGAGGGTGGCGGCGATCACACCGAGACGGTCGCCGACGCGACAAGGGGGCTTGCGCGTTACAAGCAGCCGCGCGCGTGCCTCACCATCGAGCGGATTCCGCGCAGCCTGCAAGGCAAGGTGCAGCGATCCCGCGTGCGCGAGCTCGTGCTGACGCGCTACGCCATGACCGACGGGCCGTATCCGACGTTCGCGCCGCGCTGACGCCCTTGCCGGCCACCAGCCGACTCTCTAGCCTTCGCGCAACGACAAAGAACACGAGGCGCGAGGAGACGTCATGAAGCGATCAATCGCCATTCTGTTGACCGCTGCACTTGCGCCGGTGTTTGCCGGCGCTGCCGCCGCGCAGGAGATTCGCATCGCGCGCCAATTCTCCATGGGCTACCTGCAGTTCAACGTGATGGAGCACGAAAAGCTCCTGGAGAAGCACGCCGCCGCGCTCGGGCTGAAGGACGTCAAGATCGCGTGGTCGATCTTCAACGGGCCGGACGCGATGAACAACGCGCTGATTTCGGATTCGGTCGACATCGTGGCGGGCGGCACGCCCGGCCTGGTCACGCTCTGGGCGCGAACCAAAGGCACGGCGAACGAGGTGAAAGGCATCTCGGCACTCACCTCGCAGCCGATCTACCTCAACACCCGGGCGGACCACATCAAGACGATTGCCGATTTGAAGGACTCTGATCGTGTTGCGGTGCCCGCCGTCAAGGTGTCGCTGCAGGCCGTGCTGCTGCAGATGGCCGCCGCGAAGCTCCATGGTCAAGCGAACTACGGAAAATACGACGCGCTCACGGTCTCGATGTCGCCGCCCGACGCAACCATCGCGCTGCTGTCCGGCTCGGGCGAGGTCACCAGCGTGTTCAGCGTGCCGCCGTTCCAGCAGCAGCAACTGGAAAAGCCCGGCATTCGCACGATTTTGAATTCGTTCGACGTAATGGATGGGCCGAGCACATTCACTGTGGCGTGGACCTCGGCGCGTTTCCGCGACAAGAACCCGGTGCTCTACAAGGCGCTGATCGCGGCGCTGAAGGAAGCGACCGAGATCGTCGACCAGGATCGCAAGAAGGCCGCCGGCTACTGGATCGAGGATGTCAAATCCAAGCTGCCGCTCGACAAGGTGACGGCGGTGATCTCGGGCCCGCAGGTGCGCTGGACCATGGCGCCGGAGAACACCATGAAGTTCGCGAACTTCATGGCGAGCGTCGGCTCGATCAAGGAAGCGCCGAAATCGTGGAAGGACATGTTCTTTCCCGAAGCCCACGACCTGAACGGAAGCTGACTCGTGCGCGCGCTCCTCGCTTTCGCGCTCGCCGCGTTCGCGCTGCTTGCGCCTGCATCGGCGCAATCGCCGGCCGACAAATATCCCGAGCGGCAGATCCGCATCATCGTGCCCTACCCGCCGGGCGGCTCGGTCGACGTGCTCGGCCGGCTGCTGGCGCAGCGCATGCAGGAGAATTGGGGCCAGAGCGTCATCGTCGAGAACCGGCCCGGCGCCGGAACGATGATCGGCACGGCGGCGGCCGCCAAATCGGAGCCCGACGGTTACACGCTGATCATCGTAGTGAGCGGCCACACCACCAACCCGGCGCTCTATGCCTCGATGCAGTACGACGGCATCAGGGATTTCCAGCCGGTCGCGCTGCTCGCGCGCACGCCCGTAGTGCTGTACGCGCATCCCTCCGTGCCGGCGAAAGACGCCAAGGAGCTGGTCGCACTCGGCAAGGCGAAGACGCACACGCTGAATTTCGGCTCGGCCGGCGTCGGCAGCATGACGCATCTCACCGGCGAGTTGATCAAGGCGCAGACCGGCATCGACATGCTGCACATCGTCTATCGCGGCGGCACGCCCGCGATGAACGATCTGCTCGCAGGTCACCTGCCGCTGCAATTCGCGACCGTCGCGCAGGCGCTGCCGCAATACAAAGCCGGCCAGCTGCGCGCGCTCGGCATCTCATCCGCGGAGCGCTATGCGTCCGTCCCGGAAATTCCGACGTTCCGCGAGCAGGGCATCGATGTCGTGACCACCGAGTGGTACGGCCTGCTCGCCCCCGCCGGCACGCCGCGCCCGGTCGTCGACAAGCTCAATGCCGAGATGAAGCGGATCGTCGCGTTACCCGGCATGGGCGACCGCCTGGCGGCGATCGAGCTTACGCATTCGACTCCGGAGGAACTCGGCGCCTTCATCAAGGCCGAGACCGAGCGCTGGGGACCGGTGATCAGGCGGCTGGGGTTGAAGGGGGAGTGATTTGTAGCCCGGATGAAGCGAAGCGAAATCCGGGGCTGATCCCGCATTGCGCCATAGCGCGTCGAAGACGCGCGTAACCGCGCTTCCGGCTCCATGCGGGCTACGGCAGCTCACAAAATCTGATCGAGAAACTGCCTTGTCCTCGGATCGCGCGGACTCGCAAAAAATTCCTTCGGCGGGCCGTGCTCCACCAGCACCCCGCCGTCGGTGAAATAGACCCGGTTGGCGACCTCGCGCGCGAAACCCATCTCGTGCGTGACGATCATGCAGGTCATGCCGTCCTCGGCGAGCTCGCGGATCGTCACCAGCACGCCCTTCACGGTTTCGGGGTCGAGCGCGGCGGTCACCTCGTCGAACAGCATCACGTCCGGGTTCATCGCAAGCGAGCGCGCGATCGCGATGCGTTGCTGCTGGCCGCCGGAGAGCTCGCCCGGGTATGACTCTTCCTTGCCGGTGAGGCGCACCTTGGCGATCAGCGCGAGCGCTTGGCGCTCGACCTCCTTCTTGTCCCGCTTGAGCACGTGCACCGGCGCCATCATGACGTTCTCCAGCGCGGTCTTGTGCGGGAACAGATTGTATTGCTGGAACACCATGCCGACCTTGCGGCGCAGCGCCAGCTTGTCGAGCTTCGGATCGTTGACCTCCTGCCCTTCGACCAGGATCGAGCCGCGGTCGATCGGGACCAGCGCGTTGACGCAGCGCAAGAGCGTGGACTTCCCCGAGCCGGACGGGCCGATGATGCAGATCACCTCGCCCTTCATGACATCCATCGTGATACCCTTGAGCACCTCGACGCCGCCGCCAAAGGTCTTGTGCACGTCGGCAAGGCGCACCAGCGGCTGGTCGGGGGTCCAGGGCATCAGCGCAACTCTCTCCGCTCATGCCCGCGCAAGCGGGCATCCAGGGCCGCAGGCTCAAAAAGAACTGGGTCCCCGCTTTCGCGGGGACGAGCGGAGTATGTGTTGCCGATCATCATCGAACCTGAAACCGCTTTTCCAGCGCGAGCGTCGCGCGCGCGATGGGATAGCAATAGAGGAAAAACCACAGCAGCAGATAGAGATACATCGGAACCAGCAATTCGGTGCGCGCTTCCGATGAAAGAATATCGCCGGTCAGGGTCATCGCCTCGCTGACGCCGACCACGGAGGTGAGCGGCGTCGCCACGGTGAGGATGGCATAAAGGTTCATCCACGGCGGCGTCATGCGCTTGATGCATTGCGGCAGAATGACCATGCGCAAGGTCTGGCCGCGCGACATCGCAAGCGACTCGGCGGATTCCCATTGGGCGAACGGAATCGAGCGCACTGCGCCGCGCACCAGCTCCGAGACGTTGGCCATCACCGGCAGCGACAGGCCGATGGTCGACTTCAGCCAGCCCGGCAGCGGGATGATGGTGCCGCCGATGTTCACCTCGAACGGGAGCAGCAGCATGCAGTAGAACAGCAGCACCAGCCACGGCGAGTTGCGGAAGAACTGCGTCACGAACCAGGAGCCGGCGCGCACCGGGGGCAGCAGCGAGATCTGCGCCAAGCCGAGCGGCACGCCGATGACGGTGCCGATCGCCATCGCGAGGAAGCTCATCGCGATGTTGAGCGCGAAGCCCTGCGCCAGCAGCGGCGTCCATTTCAGGATCGTCGCGATGATGCCGGGCTTCTCGGCGGCAGCGGCCTGCGCCTCGCCGATGCCGAGTGCGACGAGCAGTGCGGCCACCAGCACAAGGCCGTGCCAGACAGTGAAGCGCCAAGGTTCAGCCGCCGCAATGCGGAACGGCTTGATCACGGCCATGTCCGAGCGGTTCGCGATCATGCCGGCGAATATCCCGGGATGCGCAAGCCGCGCTCCCAGCGCCCCATCACCCAGACCAGAATGCCGACCAGCGACACGTAAGTGATCAGCAGCACGTTCATCATCTCTGGCACATTCGATTCGTCGGACCAGATCTGGTTCGCCACATAAAGCATTTCGGGCACCGCGATCGCGTAGGCAATCGTAGTGGTCTTGATCAGGTTGACCAGATTGTTGTTGAGCGCCGGCAGGCTGATGCGGAACGCGAGCGGCAGGATCACGTAGGCGTAGGCCTTGAGCCGCGAGTAGCCGAGGCTTTCGGCAGCTTCGAGCGTTTCGCGCGGCACCGCCTCGATGCCGGCGCGGAAGATCTCGACGTTGAACGCGCCGGCGTAGAACGACAGGCAGATCGCCGCCCAGGTGAAGTTCGACACGATCGGCACCGCGATGCCGTTGCCGGTGGTGAGCTTCAGGTACGAGCCGAGCGCGAAGTAGAAGAAATAGAGCTGCACCAGCGGCGGCGTGTTGCGGAAGAACTGGATGTAGCCCTGCGTGATCAGGCGCAGGACGCGCAGGCGCGAGCCCTGGATCCACGCGCCGACCACGCCGATGACGACGCTCGCGACGAGGCACACCGCCATCAGGCGGACGGAGGTGAGGAAGCCGTTGAAAAAACGCGCGCGGTCGAACGCGTCATAGAAAATGGTGAGCTTGATCCCGGATGTCTCATGCAGCACCCGGAACCAGTCCCAGAGAGGCGATAGGTCGATCACTCGGTCGTCATCGCCCGCGAAGGCGGGCGATCCAGTAACCGCCGGTGTCTACTGGATGCCCCGCTTTCGCGGGGCATGACGACGCGTGAATGCCGCACTACGACCCCTTCTTCTTGGAATACTCTTCGTGCATCTTCTTCAGGTACGCGGAGGCCGGGATATTCCACTTCTTCTCGAGCTCGATCAGCTTGCCGCTGCGGTGCCAGTCCTCAAGCTGCTGCGCCATGAACTTGCCCCACGGCCCGTCGCGCTCCGGCAGCGGCACCGCGAGGCCCCATGGCTCTTCCAGGATGGTCGGCAGAGTCATCTCGAAGCCCGCCCATTTCGGATCGGCGAGGCGCTCGGCGAACGCGGTATCGTCATAGACCCAGCCGACGCAGTTGCCCTGCAACAGCGCGACTTCGGCCTCGGTCTGGCCCTTGAACGCCACGATGTCGGCGCCGTATTTCTCGGCGACCGGCTTGTTGTACCAGGCGCCCTGGATGCCGCAGACCTTCTGGTCCTTGAGCTGCTCCCAGCTCTTCAGGTTCGCCTTCTTGTTGGCGAGCACGTTCACGCCCGAGGCGTAATAGAGCGGCTCGATGATGCCGACGATCTGCCGGCGGTCCGGCTTGTCGTTCATCGTGGCGATCATCAGGTCGATCTTGCCCTGCTGCAGGAACTGCATGCGGTTCGACGAGACGACTGGCTCGAGCTCGAGTTTCACGCCGAGCTTCTCGGCGACGAGGCGCGCGATATCCGGCTCGAAGCCGACGATCGCGCCCGACGGATCGCGGAAGCCGAACGGCTTGTAGTCGGCCTTCGAGCCGACGACGAGCACGCCGCGCTGCTTGATCTTCTCCAGCGTCTGCGCGGCGGCGGGCGCGAAGCTGAGCGCGAGGCCGATGGCCGCGGCGGCCGCGGTCAGGAGCAGTGTGTGCATGGTGATCCCCTTTGTGTCTGGCGGGAGCTTAGCGGGGAAGCCCGAGCGGTGCCAGCATCTCCGCCGTCATTCCGGGGCGCCGCGCAAGCGGCGAGCCCGGGTCTCGTGGTTATGGATTCCGGCCCTCGCTCCGCTCGGCCGGAATGACCAGCTCAAGTCTCCAGCGCCCGCACCTGCCGCGCCTGCTCGGTCGCGGCGGAGAGCAGGAACCCCAGGTCGGTGCCGGTCGACACATAGCGCGCGCCCATTTTGACGAACTCGGCGGTGAGTTTCGGGCGCCCGCCGAGGCCGCCGACGCCGACGTGCTTGCCGTGCTTCTTTGCCGCCGCGATCGCGCGCGCATAGGCGTCGCGCACGCGCGGATTTTCGTAATCGCCCGGGATGCCCATGTCGGCGGTCATGTCGTTGGTGCCGAACAGCACCATGTCGACGCCGTGGACGGCAAAAATCTCATCCGCGCGCTCAATGCATTCGGCGGATTCGAACTGCACTACCACCATCGTGGCCTCGTTGAGCGCCGCGTACTGCTGCTTCGCGCCGGGACTGCGATACTGGAAATGCGGCAGCGCGGTCGCAAAGCCGCGCTCGCCGAGCGGCGGGTATTTCGCGGCCCTCACCGCCTCGCGCGCCTGTGCGGCGTTGCGCACATCCGGCACGATGATGCCGAGCGCGCCGCCATCGAGAACGCGCTGCACCAGTTCGAGTTGTGGGACGCGCACGAATGGCGCTATGCCGCAGGCCAGCGCCGCGCAACAGATCGCGCTGGTCGTCTCGAGCGAGAGGCTCGAATGCTCGAGATCGACATAGAGCGAGTCGAAGCCCGCGGATTTCGCAAGCTGCGCGATCTCAATACTGCGCGTGAGCCGCACCGTCATCGACGACGCGACCTCGCCGCGCGCGAGCCGCTCCTTCACAGGATTGCGGACGACGAGATCGCTCATGCGGCCGGCTCGAATGTGTAACCATCCCCCTGCCGGCGCACGTAGCCGCAGTAAGGCGCACCGAGATGCATCGGCATGATCAGCGCGCCGCGCTCGGCCGCACGAGCGAGCAGGGCGGCGCGGGATTGCAGCGCCTTGTCGGGCCAGACGCAATAGCGGTCGTTCCAGTCCGGCCGCACGATCTGGATCGCATTGTGCATCACGTCGGCGGTGAAGATGCCCTCCTCGCCGCGCGAGTGCAGGCGGAACGACAGCATGCCCGGCGCGTGGCCGGGCACCGGCTCGGGCATGAGGCAGCCCGCCACTTCCTGCCTGCCGTCCATGAATTGCGCCACTCCGGCATCGACGATCGGCAACACGCTGTCGGTGAACGAGCCCTGGTTCACCTGGGTGTCGCCTTTGTCGTATTCGGCCTTCCAGTAGTCGAACTCATCCTGCGGAATGAGGTAGCGCGCGTTTGGGAACGTCGGCACCCACTTGCCGTCCTTCTCGACGGTATTCCAGCCGACGTGATCGGTGTGCAGATGGGTCATCACCACATGCGTCACCTGCTCCGGCGCGGCGCCCGCAGCCTCGAGCCATGGCAGCACCAGCGTGTTGAGCTGGTCCATCCGCGCCGCCGCGGCACGTGGCTTGCGATTGCCGACGCCGGTGTCGATCAGGATCACGTTGCCGCCCGCATGCAGCACCCAGAGCTGGATGGTGACGATCAGCCGGTCCATGTGCGGCACGTAATGGTTCGGCGCGAGCCAGCTCGCGTTCGCGTTCAGCACCCCGTCGCGCTCGGCCTTCGGCACCGCCGGATAGAGAAAGTCCGGCGCATGGGTCGGGCCGGAATACTCGATCACGCCGGCAATACGCGCATCGCCGATGGAGTGATGGTGGATCACGGCTCGTCCACCGGCTCTGTCGCCCTGACGGAGGGTCGCGCCGAGAACATCTCATACCACTTCGTGAGGCGCGGATGGCCGTTGCGCCAGGCAAGCTCGGGAAAGCGGAAATCGATATAGCCGAGCGCGACGCCGATTCCGATGTGGCCGATCGAGAACGGCGATTGGCCGAGCGCTTCGGCCTCCTCTTCCAGCATGTCGACGGAGATGTTCGTCTTCAGCCGCCAAGCCTGCGTGTGCTTGATCGACTGGTTGGCCGGCGGGCGCAGCACTTCGGCGCGCCACATCAGCATGGTGTCGAGCATGCCATCGCCGAGCGCATGGCGGCGCAGCGCAACGAGCCGCTCGGGCCAGCCCGGCGGGAACAGCTTCGCGCCGTTGTGCAGGGAGTCGAGATATTCGCAGATCACCACCGAGTCGTAGATCGCGGTGCCGTCGGCGAGCCGCAAGGTCGGCAGGCGGCTCTGCGGATTCTCCTTCATCAGCTCGACGTTCGGCTCGGAGGACGCAACCACCGTGCGCACCGTCTCGATCCGATCCGCAAGGCCGGTCTCGTGTGCGGTGATCAGCACCTTGCGCACATAAGGCGAGCGCGGCGACCAGTGCAGCAGCATTTTAGTCATTGCGTCTCCTCGTCCCGCCGCGAGCTTGGCATCGATCGCGGCCGCCGCAAAGTCATGGCACATCGGCGCATTCGTCATGGCCGGCCGGAACATGCGATGCTAGAAACCAACAACACACGGGGGCGGAATGCCGATCGACAAGCGTGTCAGCCTCAACGAGGCACTCGACGGTGTCACGGACGGGGCGACGGTCTTCATCACCGGCTTCGGCGGCGCGGGCTTTCCCAACAAGCTCATTCGCGCGTTGCGTGAGCGCGGGCCGAAGGACCTCACGCTGGTCGTCAACTCGGCGACGCACCGCTATTCGCTCACCCATGAGCTGATCGCCGCGGACCTCGTGCGCAAGGTGATCTGCACGGCGGCGCGCGGGCACGACAAGGAGCCCTCGCCATTCGAGACCCGCTGGATGGCGGGCCAGATCGAGCTTGAGATGGTGCCGCAGGGAACGTTCACCGAGCGCATCCGCGCCGGCGGCGCCGGCATTCCGGCGTTCTACACGCCGGTCGGGTTCGGCACAGAACTGACCAGGGGCAAGGAGGTGCGCCGCTTCGGCGCGCGCGATTACGTGATGGAGGAGGCGATCACCGGCGATCTCGCGCTGGTGCGCGCCGACATCGCGGACCGCACCGGCAATCTTTCGTTCAATTATGCGCAGATGAACTTCGGGCCCGTGATGGCGAGCGCCGCAAAGCTCGCGGTCGCGGAGGTGCGCGCCGTCTCCGACGAGCCGCTGGCACGCGAGCGCATCCAGCTGCCCGGCGTCTATGTCGACCGCGTGGTGGCCGTATGAGCGCGCTCAACCGCCTGCAGATCACCTGGCGCGCCGCGCAGGACATCGCGGACCACCAGGTGGTCAATCTCGGTATCGGGCTGCCGGTGCATTGCTCGGATTACCTGCGCCCCGAGGTCGACGTGATCCTGCAGTCGGAAAACGGCGTGATCGGCGTCGGCCCGCTCGCCGCGCCTGACAAGGCCGACACCGATCTGGTCGATGCCGGGAGCCGCCGCATCACGCTGCGGCCGGGCGCGTCGATCGTGGACTCCTCGTGGTCGTTTGCAATGATCCGCGGCGGACACATCGACGTGACGATCCTCGGCGCCTTCGAGGTGGCGGCGAATGGCGATCTCGCCAACTGGGACATGCGCGTGCCGAACCGCGGCCCGCTGGTGGGCGGTGCGATGGACTTGGCGGCGTGTGCGCGCGAAGTGCGCGTGATCATGGAGCATGTCACCCGCAACGGTGCGCCGCGGCTCCTGGAACAATGCGCGCTGCCGCTGACGGCGGTGAGGTGCGTGTCCCGAGTCTACACCGACCTCGCGGTGGTCGATGTGACGCCGCAGGGCTTCGTGGTGCGCGAGATGGTCGCGATCAGCCGCGACGAGTTGCAGGCCAAGACCGGCGCGCCGCTGACGTTCGCCAGCGACTGCAAGCTGCTGACCGCGCCGGCGATTGCTGTACCTGACTAGGCCGCTCGTCCCCGCGAAAGCGGGGACCCAGTTCTTTGCAAAGCGCTGGATGCCCGCTTTCGCAGGCATGAGCGGAGAAGAGGACAAAATGAACTTCATCGAGGCGAACGGCGTGTCGCTGCGCTATGCGGTCGAGGGCGCGGGCCCGCCGATCGTGCTGATCCACGAGATGGGCGGCTCGATGGAAAGCTGGGGCCTGGTAGCGCCGCTGCTCGCGCGTCGCCGCCGCGTGATCCGCTACGACACGCGCGGCGCGGGGTTTTCCGAGAAAGTACGGGGGCCGCTGACGATCGACACGATGGTGGAAGACCTGATTGCGCTGCTCGACGGGCTGGGCGTGAAGGAGAAGGTCGCGCTCGCCGGCACGGCGGTCGGCGGCGGCATCGTGCTGCATATGGCGTTTCGTTTTTCCGGCCGCGTGTCGGCGGCGATCGTGACCAGCCCGGCGACGTCGATCCCGGCTGCCAATCGCGATGCGACACGCGAACGCGTGCAGCGTTTCGAGCGCGAGGGCGTGCGTGTTGTCTTCGACGGGACCGCCGCGAACGGCTATCCGGAGGAATTGCGGGGCGACAAGGCGAAGTTCGCCGCCTGGCGCGCACGCTGGCTCGCGAACGACCCATCGAGCTTCGCGGCGGTGTACCGCATGCTGCTCGACATGGACCTGTCGGCGGAGCTGCCGTCGATCAAATGCCCCGTGCTGGTGATCGGCGGCGAATTGGATCGCGGGCGCCCGCCCTCGCGCGTCGAGCCAATCGCGCAAGCCATTCCGGGCGCGAAGTTCAAGGTGCTGCCAACCGGGCACTACGCCGGCGTGCAGACGCCGGAGCTGATCGCGGAAGAGATCGCGGCGTTTTTGGATTCAGTCGGCGCCTAATCTCCGCTGTCATCCCGGCCAAGCGGGCGAAGCGAGCGCGAGCCGGGACCCATGAACTACGGACCGCGCGAATGGCGCGATGGGTCCCGGGTCTCGCTCTGCTCGCCCGGGATGACAGCAGAGTTATAGGGTCGCGCCTGTCCCCAAAATCACGCTCGCCTGCGCGGAAAGCACGCCGCCATTGCCGTGCACCATCGCGGTGTCGTGCTTCTTCGACTGGCGCTCGCCGCACTCGCCGCGCAACTGCCGCACGCCCTCGATCAGGATCAACAGTCCGTACATGCCGGGATGGCAGTACGACAGTCCCCCGCCATTGGTGTTCACGGCCAAGCCGCCGCCCGGGGCGATGTTGCCGCCCGAGACAAACGGTCCGCCCTCGCCCTTCTGGCAGAAGCCCAAATCCTCCAGGAACAGGATCGTGTTGATCGTGAACGCGTCATAGAGCTCGACCACGTCCATGTCCTTCGCGGACAACTTCGCCATCTTGTAGGCCGCACGGCCGGCCTCCACCGCGCCGGTCACGGTCAGGTCCGGCATCGATGAAATGTTCATGTGCGTGATACCGTGGCCGCAGCCGAGAATGTAGGCCGGCGCCTTTTTCAGCGATTTTGCGCGGGCAGCCGACGTGATCACCATCGCACCGCCGCCGTCGGTCACGAGACAGCAGTCGCGCACCGAGAGCGGATGCGAAATCATGCGCGACTTCAGCACGTCCGCAACGGTAAGGTCCTTCTTCTCCCACGCCACCGGGTTGAGCTGCGCCCATTTGCGCGCCGCAACCGCCACTTCGGCGAGCTGCTCGCGCGTGGTGCCGTACTGATGCATGTGGCGCGAGGCCGCGAGCGCGTAGGCGCTGGTCGGCAGGAACGGATTGAACGGCGTTTCGTACGGGTTGACCTCGCGCTGCGAGGCCGCGCGCCGGCCGACGCTGCGCTGCGTCGATCCGTAGCCGATCACCGCCACGCTGCACAGTCCCGCCTCGATCGCCGCGACCGCCTGCGCGACGTGAAATTCGAACGACGAGCCGCCGGTCATCGAGGAACCGATGAACTTCGGGGCGATACCGAGATACTCGATCATCGACGTAATCGACATGCGCTGTTGCGTCATCGCGCAGAACAGCCCGTCCACATCCTTCAGCGTCAGCCCGCAGTCCGCGAGGGCGCGCTGCGTGCCCTGCGCCACCAGATCCATCGGGCTCATGCCCTCGGCGACCTGGCCGAGATCGGATTCGGCAACGCCGACGATTGCGGCCGCGCCGCGTTTGAGGCCTTCCATCACGCGGCCTCCGGCGTGAACACGGGGATCGGCGCTTCCTCGCCGCCGGGCTTATGCACGCGGAATTTCACCCGCATGCCGATCTTCACGTCCGTCGGGGCGATGTCCTCGACGCGGCTCATCAGGCGGAAGCCTTCGTCGCAATCGATCAGTGCGACGTTGTACGGCTGGCCTTCCGCCGGATGCACCACTGTGGTGGCATAAACCGTGCCGCGCCCTTTGCTGACGCGCCATTCGAGTCGATCGCTGCCGCTGTAGGGACAAAGTAAGCGCGGGAAGAACACCGCGCAGTTCGCCGCGGGACTGAACTGATAGGCCAGTTCGCCTTTTTCCAGATGCGAAAGGTAGGTCGCGTAGGGCGACGTGGCGTCATTGGGCATCGCGTTTTCTCCCCGGCCCACTCTGCCCTCCGGCGCGCGGCGGATCAACACGCATGGCGCATGGTGCGCATGCACGGCTGTTCGGTTAGCCTGCGCGCCGGGAGACTATCCATGCGACGCACGCTCGCGGCCTTGTTTCTCATGGGAGCGATGCTGATGGCCGGCACGGCACTCGCGCAGGAGCGTACGCGCAGCCTCGTGACCTATGGCGACGTAACGATCGATCTGATCGCCGAGGGGCGCGGGCCGCTGATCGTGCTGTTGCCCTCGCGCGGGCGCGACTCGGAGGACTACGACGAGGTCGCGGCCGGCCTTGCCAGGGAAGGCTTCCGCGTGCTGCGCCCGCAGCCGCGCGGTATGCATGCGAGCAAGGGGCCGCTCAAGGACATCACGCTGCATGATCTCGCGCGCGACATCGCGACCGTGATCGAACGCGAGAACGCGGGACCGGCCGTGATTGTCGGCCACGCCTACGGCAACTGGGTGGCACGCATGACGGCGGTCGACCATCCGCGGCTGGTGCGCGGCGTGGTGCTGGCGGCAGCGGCCGCGAAGACGTTTCCGCCGCGGCTCTCGCAGCTGGTGTCGAAAAGCGCGGATGAGTCGGTGCCGGAAGCCGAGCGGCTTGCCGCCATGCAGGAGATTTTCTTCGCGAGCGGCAACGATCCGCGCATCTGGCTCAAGGGCTGGTGGAAGGAGGCAAGCGAAGCGCAGCGGGTCGCTGCCGCGAACGTGAAGCAGTCCGACTGGTGGCACGCGGGCTCCGTGCCGCTGTTCGACCTGCAGGCCGGGATCGATCCGTTCATGCCGGAAGCCTCGCGCAACGACTTGAAGAACGAGTTTCCCGATCGCGTGACGCTGGCGGTGATCCCGAACGCGAGCCACGCATTGCTGCCGGAGCAGCCGGCCGCCGTGGTGAAGGCGATTGCGGGATGGGTGCGGGGGTTGAAGTAGCTACCCCGCACGCAGGTGTCATCCCGGGCGAGCGCAGCGAGACCCGGGACCCAGGGCTCCGCTAGCGCAAGCCCAACACTGGGTCCCGGCTCGCGCCCGCTTTGCGGGCTTGGCCGGGATGACGGCGGAGTTATTCGGCTACGACCTTGTTACGGAGAGTCCCGATCCCCGAAATCTCGATCTCGCACACATCCCCCGGCTTCATGTTCGACGGCACGCCGTCGGTGCCCATCCACATTACATCGCCCGGCATGATGGTGCAGTATTTGCTGACCTCGGAGATGTAGGTCGGCGCATCGAAGATCATGTTGTTGGTCTTGAACGTCTCGGTCACCTGGTCGTTGATACGGATTGTCGTCACCATGGCGTCAAGCTCCGCGCCGGTGACGATCCACGGCCCCATCGGCTTGAATGTGTCGCTGTTCTTGGCGCGCCAGAGCGTGCGATCGTTGGCCTGCCAGGTGCGCTCGCTCACGTCGTTGCCGATGGTCCAGCCGAACACGTAATCGAGCGCCTGCTCCTTCGAGACGTTGCGGCAGCGCTTGCCGAACACCGCAACCAATTCACCCTCGTATTGAAACTGCTCGCCGGCGTCGCGTGGCTTCACGATAGCCTCGCCGTGCGCGATCAGCGCGTTGTTGGCGCGATAGCCGATGTCGGGCCGCGGCGGATAGGACGGCTTGCTCCCGCGCTTCGCCGCCATGCGCTCGACGTGATCGCGATAATTCACGCCGACGCAGAAGAACGTGCTCGGAACCACGGGGATTTCGAGCTTGACGTTCGCAAGCTGCAGGATCTGCCCGGTCACCGCGTGCTCGCCCCACGGCGGGCCGTCGACCCTGGCGATGGTGTCGTCCTGGATCAGTCCGAATGAGGCCTCGCCGCCCACAGAGAACCGGCACCATTTCATCTTTGCTCTCCCGTCTCGCGCAGCCGCTGCGCGGCATCGAGCGCCGCCGCGACGATCGGCACATAGCCGGTGCAGCGGCAGATGTGGCCTGAGAGGAATTCCCGCAGCTCCACCTCGCTCGGGTCCGGCGTGCGGGCAAGATACCAGTTGAGCGACATCAGGATGCCCGCCGTGCAGAAGCCGCACTGCAGCGCGTGATGACGGCGGAAGGCTTCCTGCAAAATCGAGAGGCGGCCCGGCTCCGGCGCAAGGCCTTCCACGGTGCGGATATCGGCGCCGTCGGCCTGCACGGCGAGCGTGAGACACGCGCGCGCCGGCGCCCCATCGATCTGGATCGTGCAGGCGCCGCACACCCCGTGCTCGCAGCCGACATGCGTGCCGGTGAGGCCGAGTTTGTGGCGCAGGAAATCGGTGAGCAGCATGCGCGGCTCTGCCTCACCTTCGAGCGCACGGCCATTGACGGTAACGCGCACCGTGTGCCGCGCATCGGGGCTCAGGCGCGGCATCGGCGCGCCTCCTCGATGGTTTGCCGGCCGAGCTCGCGCACCAGCATGCGGCGGTATTCGGCGGTCGCGTGCAGGTCATCGCGCGTGTCGAGCTCCGACGCGAACGCCGCAAGCGCCGCGTCGCTCGCGTCATCGAAGTCGCGCACGACGGGGCGGTCTGCGACGCCACTCACGGCAAGCTGCACGCTTTTCTCCGTTGCGACCGCCGCACAGGCCACGATCGCGAAATCGCCATGGCGGCGCGCAAACTCACGGAAGGCGAACCCCTCGCCGGGGCGGCGGCAGGGGAACGAGACCTGTTCGATCAGCTCGTCGTCGCGCCGCGCGGTCGACATCAGGCCGGTGAAGAAATCTCCGGCCTCTACGCTGCGCCGGCCCTGCTTCGATGAGAGTGTGACTTCGCCGCCCAGTGCCAGAAGGCACAGCGGCAGTTCGGCGCTCGGATCGGCCAGCGCGATCGAGCCGCATACCGTCCCGCGCGATCGCGTCTGCCAATGACCGATCCAGGGCATGGCCTGCGCCAGCAGCGGCTGCCGCACCGCAAGGTCCGGCCATGCGAGCAACTCCGCCTGCCGCACGCGCGCGCTGACCCGGATTGTATTATTGTCCATCGCGATACCATCAAGCTCGGCGATGTGCATGATGTCGATCAGCACCTTTGGCCGCGCCATGCGCATCGAGAGCAGCGGCACCAGCGATTGCCCTCCGGCGATCACGGCGGCATCGCCGCCCTCGGCGGCGAGCACGTCGTGCGCCTCGGCCAAACTTTCGGCGCGCACATAGTCGAACGGCGCGGGCTTCATGCGGCGTGCACCAGCGCCGCAAGCTTCGCGGGCGTGAGCGGCAGGTCGAGCTCTTTCACGCCGAGCGCATCCGCCACCGCGTTGGCGATGCACACCGGCGTGCTCATGCAGTTGCCTTCGCCGACGCCCTTGGCGCCGAGCGGCGTGAACGGGGACGGCGATTCGAAATGCAGGATCAGCGGCGCGGGCACTTCGGCGCTGGTCGGCATCAGGTAGTCGGCGAGCGTTCCCGAAATGAAGCTGCCGTCGTCGGCGTAGACATATGCCTCGTAGAGCGCCGCGCCGAGCGCCTGCGCGAAGCCGCCGGCCACCTGGCCCGCGACCATGCCGGGATGCAGCACGCGGCCGCAGTCGTGCATGGTGACGTACTTGTCGATGCGCACCGCGCCGGTGATGCGGTCGACCTCCAAGCCGCAGAAATCGAAGATGAAGCCGTGGCAAAGGGAGGAGTTGATCCCGTCCTCCTCGGTGGGCGCGGTCAGTTGCGGCGGTGTCCAGAACACGGTTTCGCGCAGCGCCTGATCATCATCGGCGAGCGTGCCGGGCGCCCAATGCGCGGTTGCGGCAAGGCGAGCGAAGGGCAGCGCATTGTCGGGATTGCCGCGTGCGCGAACGCGGCTCGCCGCAAACTCGATCTCGTCCGCCGGCACATTGAGCTGCGCCGCGGCCGCGCGCGCAAGCTTTTCCCGGATGCGCTCGCATGCAAGCTGCACGGCGCCGCCCACGGCGGGCGCGAAGCGGCTCGCATAATTGCCCGACGCGATCGACCAGGCATCGCGCGCCGTATCCATCTCGGTGATGACCCGAATGTCGGAAGGCCTGAGGCCGAACGCGTCGGCGACAATTTGCGCCACCACGGTGCGATGCCCCTGGCCTTGCGGGACCGACGAGACATGCACCGTCACGGCGCCGCCGGGATCGAGCGAGATGGTGGCGGTTGCCTGCGCGCCGTTCTTCGGGCCGGCCTTGCGCCGCTCCGCGGGGGTGAGCACGGTCGTGATGTAGCCCATGTTGGAGACGCTCGGCTCGACCACGGCGGTCATGCCGACGCCATAGAGGCGGCCTTCGGCGCGCGCCTGCTGTTGCCGCGCGCGCAACTCGGCGAGGCCCCCCTCGTCGATCGCCTGCTGCACGGCGGCGGGGTAATCGCCGGAGTCGAGCAGCCCACCCGTCGCGGTCCGAAATGGAAAGACCCCGCTCGGCACGAGATTGCGCCGGATCACATTGAGCGGGTCGAGCTGCAGCTCGACCGCAATGCGCTGCATCATCCGCTCGAGCGCGTAGTAGACCTGCGGGCCGCCAAATCCGCGGTTCAGTCCGGTCGGTGTCTTGTTCGTCATCACCACGCGGTTGCGCACCGAGACGTTAGCGATGTCGTAGGCGCCGGTGAGGTTGCCGTGCATGCGATAGAGCGTGGCGGGTTCGGGCGCGCGAATGTGTGCGCCGACATCTTCCACCTGATCCCACGCCAGCGCCGTGATACGCCCGTCCGCTTCGACGGCGGCCTCGAGCGTGATCATACGGTTCGTCGCCGACACCGAAGCGGCGAGATGTTCGAGCCGGTCCTCGATCCATTTCACCGGGCGCCCGGCGACGCGCGCCGCGATCCCCATCAGCGCGATGTAGGGAAAGATGCCCTGCTTCACGCCGAAGCTGCCGCCCGAATCCGGCGGCGTGCGCAGGCGCAGCCGGTTGCCCGGCACTTTCAATGCGCGCGCCAGCACCGCGTGGATGCTGAACGGTCCCTGAAAGGTCGCGAGCATGTCGTAGGCGTCCTCGCCCGGATCGTAATCCGCGATCAGCCCATAGGTTTCGATCGGCGTGCAGGAGTTGCGCGGGTAGTCGACCTTCACCGACACGCGATGCGCGGCGCGCGCGAACGCGCCCGCGGGATCGCCGTAGCGGAACGAACGGTCACTCGCGATATTCGAGCCGAGCCCTTCATGCAGCACCGCGCTGTCGGGCTTGAGTGCATCCGCGGGCCGCAGCGTGATCGGCAGCGGCGCGTAGTCGACCGCGATCAATTCCAGCGCGTCCTCTGCGAGGTAGCGGTCTGCCGCTATGACCACCGCAACAGGCTCACCCACGTAGCGCACGCGCTCGACCGCGATCGGCCAGCACCGGATGTTCGCCTTCACGCCGGCGAGCAGCGGCGCACCGAATTGCGTAACGTCATCCGCGGTGATCACGGCCGCGACACCCTTCGCAGCCCTCGCGGCGCTCACATCGATTGCGCGGATCGCCGCGTGCGGATGCGGTGAGCGCAGCACGGCGGCGTGCAGGCAGCCGGGCGGCGCGGCCAAGTCGTCGATGTAGCGCCCGCGCCCGGTCAACAGCGCGGCGTCCTCGACGCGTTCGATCGATTGGCCGACCCAGTTCATGCTTCCTCCGCGCGGCATTCTCGCGCAAACGAACGCTTGTGCAAGGCAGCCATACGACAACCCTGTGTCGATTGATCTTGCCGGTCTCGCCCTCCAAGATCGCCGCAACGGGGTATTTGGAATGGCCTGGATGATCGGTGTCGATGTCGGCGGCACCTTTACGGATTTCTTCGCGTTCGACGACGCCGATGACCGCATCGTCCTGCACAAGGTGGCCTCCACGCCGGCGAATCCCGCGCAGGCGGTGATCGCCGGTCTGCGCGAGCTTGGTGCCGCCCATGGCATTGATCTATCCGCGGTCACGCGACTCTCGCACGGCACCACCGTCGCCACCAACGCGCTGATCCAGCGGCGCGGCGGCAAGGTCGCCCTGATCGTCACTGAAGGCTTCCGCGACCTGATCGAGATCGGGCGGCAGATCCGCCCGCATGTGTTCTCGCTTCAGGAGGACTATCCGGCGCCTTTGGTGCCGCGCGAACTGCGCTTCGAGGCGGCAGAGCGCATCACGGCGGATAGCAGCACCGTCAAAGCACTCACCGGCAACGCGCTGTCCGCGCTGGTCCGGGCGATCGGTGAGGCCAAGCCTGACGCCTGTGCGGTATGCCTGCTGTTCTCGTTCCTCAATCCGGCGCACGAGACGATGATCCGCAACGCACTCGCTGCGACTTATCCGGATATGTACCTCTCTATCTCCTCCGAGGTGCAGCCGGAGTTTCGTGAATACGAGCGGCTTTCGACAACCGTGCTCAATGCCTACCTGCAGCCGGTGATCGACCGCTATCTCGGCGATTTCGCCGCGGGCGTCGCGGAGGCGGCGCCTATGGCCGCGCTCGGCATCAATCAATCTTCCGGCGGGCTGATGTCGGTTGCGCGCGCGCGCCATGTGCCGATCCGCACCGCGCTGTCGGGACCGGCGGCGGGTGCGGTCGGCGCGATCCACATGGCGCGACTCTCCGGCATGCCGGACGTGATCTCGCTCGACATGGGCGGCACCAGCGCGGACGTGGCGTTGATCCGCGCGTACACCGCGGGCACCACCTTCAACAAATGGATCGAGGGCTATCCGGCGCGGCTTGCCTCGCTCGACATCAATGCGGTCGGCGCGGGCGGCGGCTCGATCGCATGGTTCGACCGCGACGGACTGATGAAAGTCGGCCCGCAGAGCGCCGGCGCGCAGCCGGGGCCGGCCTGCTATGGTCGCGGCGGCACCGAGGCGACCGTGACCGACGCCAATCTCGTGCTCGGACGGCTCTCGCCGCGCGGCCTGCTCGGCGGCGGCATGGCGCTCGATGAAAGCTTGGCGCGCAAGGCCATCGCACCGCTGGCCGGCCGGCTCGGTTTTTCGGTCGAGCGCACCGCGCATGGCATGCTCGGCATCGTCGTCGCCAACATGGTGCGGGCGATCCGCGCGGTCTCGGTCGAGCGTGGGCACGACCCGCGCGCCTTCGCGCTGCTGCCGTTCGGCGGCGCCGGACCGCTGCACGCGACCGACGTTGCGAAGAGTCTCGGCATTCGCCGCAGTCTTGTGCCGTTTGCGCCGGGTATACTGTGCGCGCAGGGCCTGATCGTGTCGGATCTGCGCGAGACGTTCGTGCGCACGGCGGTCACGCCAATGGATGACAAACACAGGGATGAGGTACGCACGCGCATCGCCGAGCTCAAGGCGCAATCCGATGCCTGGTTCGATGCCGAGCATGTCGAACGGGCAAGCCGCAGCATCGATATCGTGCTCGACGCGCGCTATGTCGGGCAGAACTTCGAGCTCGCGATCGGCTTGGGGGCCGCCGATCCGCTCCCGAGCGCAGACGACATCAAGCGGCGCTTCTTTGCCGAGCACGAGCGCGCCTACGGCTTCCACAATCCGGCCGACCCGATAGAGATCGTCAACTTCCGCCTGATCGCGGTCGGCAGATTGCGCCAGCCCGCGGCGCGTCCCGCCGCGCCGCGCAAGAGCGGCAAGACCGAGCCCGCGTCCCGTCGCGAGGTGTGGTTCGAAGCCGACAAGGCGGATGATACGCCCGTGTATGACCGCGCGACGCTGATGCCGGGCGATACGATCGACGGTCCCGCGGTGATCGAGCAGCTCGACTCCACTACCCTGCTGTTTCCCGGCGACCGCGCGACCGTCGATCCCCATCTCAACCTCATCGTGGACATCGCCGCATGAGCATCGATCCGATCACGCTCGAGATCATGTCGAACGGGCTCAAGTCCATCGCGGACGAGACCTACATCGCGCTGATGAAGAGTGCTTATTCGACCAACATCAAGGAGCGCCACGACCACTCGACCGCGATCATCGATCCAGCCGGGCGGCTCATCGTGCAGGCGGAGAACTCCCTCGCGATTCATCTCGGCTCGATGATGGGCCTGATGAACACGTTGCTCGCAAAAATGCCGCTCTCCGAGGTGCGCGAGGGCGACATCTTCATCTCCAACGATCCCTACGTGGCCGGCGGCTCGCATCTGCCGGATGTCAACATGGCGATGCCGGTATTCGCCGACGGCAAGCTCGTCTGCTTCATGTGCAACATCGCGCATCACGCCGACATCGGCGGGATCACGCCCGGGAGCATGGCGGGCGGCACCGAGATCTATCAGGAAGGCACGCGCATTCCGGTGATCCGGCTGTTCCGCGGCGGCGAGCTGCAGACCGACGTGCTCGATCTCCTGTTGCTCAACGCACGCGTACCCGAGGAACGGCGTGGCGACTATTTCGCCCAGGTCGCGGCCGCGCGGCTCGGCGTGCGGCGTGTGTCCGAGATGATTGACGCGCGCGGCGTGCCGCTGCTGACCGCCGCCTTCGACGACATCATCCGCCGCACCGAGGACCGGTTGCGCGAGGCGCTGACGCGCATCGCGCCGGGCGAATACACCTTCGAAGACGTGATGGACGACGACGGCGCCGGCACCACGAACATTCCGATCAAGCTGCGCATCACGGTGCCGCCGCATGGCAGCAACGCACGCGTGCTGTTCGATTTCACCGGCTCCGGCCCGCAGGTGAAGGGCAACATCAATTCCACCATCACGGCGACGCAGGCGGGCGTGCTCTATTCGCTCAAGGCGCTGCTCGATCCGGACGTGCCGAACAATCAGGGACTGATCGACATCGTCGACATCCACGCCCCGCTCGGCAGCATCATCAATGCGAGGTTTCCGGCAGCCGTGGCAGCGCGCGCCAATACGGCGCAGCGCATCGTCGATGTGGTGATCGGCGCGCTCGCGCCGGCCATCCCCGAGGCCGCGGTCGGCGCTGCGAACGGCGCGAATACGACGGCCGTGTTCTTCGGCCACGACCCGCGCCACGACCGCGACTACGTCTATCTCGAAACGCTCGGCGGCGGTTTTGGCGGCCGCTTCACCAAGGACGGCAAAGACGGCGTGCAGGTACATATCACCAACACGTCGAACCTGCCGGTCGAATCGATCGAGATGGAATATCCGCTGCTGGTCGAGAGCTATGGCTTCGTTCCGGACTCCGGCGGCGCAGGAAAACACCGCGGCGGGCTGGGGCTGCGCCGCGTGGTGCGCCCGGTCGGGCACACGATGACGTTCTCGGGCCAGGGCGAGCGCTTCGTGAACCGCCCGTGGGGCCTGTTCGGCGGCGGCAGCGGCGGGACCGGCAAGTTCGTCAAGCTCTCAGGCGCCGCGGAGGTGCCGCTGCCGACCAAGCCGGCGAACCTCGAGGTGCGGCCTGACGAAGCGATCGTGGTCGAGACGCCCGGCGCGGGCGGCTACGGCAAGCCAGCGGAGCGCGAGCTGGCCGCGATCGAGGACGATTTGGTGTCGGGCAAGTTCTCGCGCGATTTCATCAAGACGAATTACGGCGTGGAGCCGAAGGCATGAGCTACGACGCAATCGTCGTCGGCGCGGGCATCAGCGGCGCCGCGACCGCTTATCACGTGGCGAAGGGCGGCGCGAAGACGCTCCTGCTCGAGCGCGGCGAGCCGGCGAGCGGCGGCACGGGAAAAAGCGCGGCGATCATCCGGCAGAGTTATTCGACGCCGCTGCTGGTTCGGCTCGCGCGGGCCAGCATCACGATGTTCGAGAATGCCAAGAATGAGCTCGGCCGCGATGCCGGCTTCGTGCAGGACGGCTACTGCTTCGTGGTCTCGCGCGAGATGGTCGATGGCGCGAAGAAGAACGTCGCGATGCAGAAGTCTCTCGGCATCGTCAACGAGTGGTCCGAGGGGCCGGGCTTTCCGCAGCACCTGTCCGAGATCGATCCGGACGGCATCGCGGGCGTCGTCTACGAGCCGCATGGCGGCTACGCCGATCCCGTGCAGGCGACCGAGGCGTACGTAGAGGCATTCAAGACCGCAGGCGGCGAATTTCGCCCGCGCACGCCGGTGCGGCGGCTGTTGCGCGAGGGCGACCGCATCACCGGCGTTGAACTGGATAGCGGCGAAGCCAAGGCCAATCTTGTGGTGAACGCCGCCGGCCCCTGGGCAAAGCCGCTGGCGGAAAGTGCCGGGCTCGACCTGCCGCTGCGCTGCGTGCGCGAGCAGGACACGGTGTGGCAAATTCCGTCGGGCCGCAAAATTCCCAAGGCCTCGATCTCGATGGGCGTCGATGCAACGTATTTCCGCCCGCTCGGCCAGGGCCGCTTCATCATCGGGCGCGGCTTTCCGAAGGACTACTTCGACGTTGACCCCTACAACTACAAAACCAGCGCGGACGCCGACTTCATCAGCGATGTGCAGACGCGCGTCGAGCGCCGCTTCCCGTCGTTCGCCGGCATGAAGCTGATCGAAGCTTACGCGGCGCTCTATGACGTGACACCCGACTGGTATCCGTTCGTCGGCCCGCGTTCGGGCCTCGCGGGCTATGCGGACTTTTGCGGCGGCAGCGGACACGGCTTCAAGATCGCGCCGGCAATCGGCCGCGAACTGGCCGACTGGCTGCTCACCGGCAAGGTCGCGGACGATTTCCGCCAGTTCAGCCATGATCGTATCGCGGCCGGCAATCTGTTCGTGCAATCCTTCGGGGGGAATCGAGGCTAAGGTTTTTCCTTCCGCTCGTCCGCGCGAAAGCGGGACCCAGTTCTTGGCCCTGGATGCCCGCTTTCGCGGGCATGAGCGGAGTGCGGGTGGATGATGGCGCTTCTTGAAGTGAAAGGTCTGCGGCGGCGGTTCGGCGGCGTCACGGCGCTCGACGGCGCGGACCTTTCCGTAGAGCAAGGGCGCATCACCGGCCTCATCGGCCCGAACGGCGCCGGCAAGACCACGCTGTTCAACGCAGTGACCGGCGCGCTGCGGCCGAACGATGGCGCCGTCTATTTCGCCGGCACCGATGTCACCGGCTGGCGGCCGGACCGGCTCGCCGAAGTCGGCCTGTCGCGCACATTCCAGATCGCGCGCGGGCTTAGCGCTCTCACGGTGATCGAGAACCTGATGCTGTACGGCAAGCATCAGCCCGGCGAGGCATTTTGCGCAGCCGTGCTGCGTACGAAGGCGGCGCGTGCGCGCGAGGAGGAGTTGCGCCTGCGCGCCATCGCAGTCGCGCGCGAACTCAACCTGCTGCAGGTCGGCGACAATCGCGCGATCGACCTCTCCGGCGGGCAGAAGAAGCTCCTGGAGCTCGGCCGCGCGCTGATGGCCGAGCCGAAGCTGATCATGCTCGACGAGCCGGCCGCCGGCATCAATCCGACGCTCGCGAAAAAACTCGGCGAGCACATTCTCGCGCTCAAGGCGCGCGGCATGACGTTCCTGATCATCGAGCACAACATGGGGCTGGTCGCCGCGCTGTGCGATCACGTCGTGGTGCTGGTGCAGGGCAAGCGCTTCGCGCAAGGCCGCTTCGCCGATCTGCGCAGCGATCCGCGCGTGCAGGAAGCCTACATGGGGCATCGCGCGTGAGGACTCTCTGGATGTGTCCCGCACGCGGTGCAGCGCCCTCGCGGTGCACCGCAGATGCGGGACCGCCTCAGACTCGGGCGCTCCCGGGCCCGCAACGCATCACTCCGCCAAAGCGCGTCGCAGACGCGCGTAAACGCGCTTATGGCTGCGTGCTGCATTGCGCCCGGGAAACAAGATGACGATGCTCTCCGTCACCAACCTGGTCGCCGGCTACGGCGCGCATGACGAGGTGCTCAAGGGCGTCGGCATCACGGTCGCCGAGCGCGAGATGATCGTGCTGATCGGCCCGAACGGCGCGGGAAAATCGACCTTGCTCAAATCGATCGCGGGATTTCTCAAGCCCCGCGAAGGCGCGATCGCTTATCAAGGCAAGCCGATCGGCGGCCTGCGCCCGCGCGAAATCACGCGCCAGGGCATCGCGTTCGTGCCGCAGGAAGCGAACGTGTTTCCCTCGCTCAGCGTCGAAGCCAATCTGGAGATGGGCGGCTATGTGGACCGGCGCGCGACCAAAGAGCGCATCGAGGCTGCCTTTGCACGCTTTCCCGTGCTCGCCGAGCGGCGCGCGCAGGAGGCGCGCACGCTCTCCGGCGGCCAGCGCCAGATGCTCGCGGTCGCGATGGCGCTGATGGCGGCGCCGCGCCTGATGCTGCTGGACGAGCCCTCCGCAGGCCTGTCGCCCGCCGCCTCGGCCGAATTGTTCGCGCTGATCAAGGGCCTGCACGATGAAGGCATGACCGTCGTTATGGTCGAACAGAACGCGCTCGACGCACTGGCAATTGCGGATCGCGGCTACCTGCTGGTCGACGGGTCGAACGCGCGCGAGGGGCGCGCCAGCACTTTGGCGGCTGACGCGGAAGTTCGTCACGCGTTCCTTGGCGGCTAATCGCTGCTATCATCCGGCCAACCAACAGGGGAAAGTCATGCAGAAACGTTCGCTCATCACCCGCCGCAAGGCGCTGCTCACCGGTGTCGGCGCCATCGCGGCACCGTTCGTCATCACCACGCCGGGCTTCGGACAGACCGGCCCTATCAAGCTCGCCGGCCTCGTCTCGCTCACCGGCTCCGGCTCGCCATTCGGGCCGAACAGCCGCATGGCGCATCAGGCCGTGGTGGATCAGGTGAACGCGGCAGGCGGACTGCTCGGGCGCAAGATCGAGTACCTCGCCGAGGACGACCAGACCAACGCCGAAGCCGGCCAGCGCGCCGCGCGCAAGCTGATCGACGTCGACAAGACGCAGGCGATCATGAGCGTGTGGGCTTCCGCGGTGGGCACCGCGGTGCTGCCGCTCTGCTGGGAAAATAAGGTGGTGATGCTCGCGATCTCGGCGGCGGACTCGCTCGCGTTGCTGCCGCACCAGGGGTATTTCGTGCGCACCCAGCCGCACACGGAATTGCAGGGCAAGGAGTTCGGCCGCGTCATTCTCGCGATGGGCGCGAAGAGCGCCTACCTGATCATGCCGCAGACGCCGTTCACCGAGACGGTGTTCAACGCAATCCGCACGACCGTCGAGCCGAAGGGCGTGAAAGTGCAAAGCGTCATCATCGACGGCAAGAAGACCTCGTTCAAATCCGAGATCGACGAGATGGTGCGTGCCAATCCGGAGCTGTTCATGATGGGCGGCTATCAGGCCGAGAACATCGTGATGGCGAAGGACCTGTTCCGTGCCAACTACAAAGGCAAGGTCATCGGCTTCGCCTATGGCATGACGCCGGGCTTCATCGACGGCGCGGGCAAGGAAGCGGCCGAAGGCATGTTTGCCTGCGCCGAGCCGGCGCCGGCGGGCGGATCGTCGGCTTACGCCAAGCTGAAAGCGCTGGTGAAAAAGGACGCGCTCGATACCTACATCTGCCAGGCCTACGACCACGCCAATCTGGCGATCCTCGCGATGGCCAAGGGCAAGGAGGCGACCGGCACCGGCATCAAGGACAACATCCGCAAGATCGCCAACAACGATGCGGGCGTTATGGTCGACAACGCGCTCGACGGGTTGAAGGCGATCGGCGAGGGCAAGGAGATCAAGTATTCGGGCGCCTCCGGCCCGTGCAAGTTCTCCGACACCGGCAACATCATCGAGGTCGCCTTCCGCACCACGCAAGTGAAGGACGGGAAGCTCGTGGAGGTGAAGATCTAATATTCCCGCCGCTCGTCCCCGCGAAAGCGGGGACCCAGCCCCCACCCCACCCTCCCCCGCTTGCGGGGGAGGGATAAAGGGAGGGGGCGCTTTCGCGGGCATGAGCGGAATATGTGTGAGCGGCTGTGGATCAAATACGAACTTGGAAAAGCTCCTCCAACTCACCTTGAACGGCCTGATGGCGGGCACCGTCCTGGCGGTGCCCGCAATCGGTTTGACGATGATCTACGCGGTGCTGCGCTTCGTGAATTTCTCGATCGCGGGCCACATGGCGGTCGGCGCGTTCGCCGGCTACATGCTCAACGCCTGGGCCGGGTTGCCTGCCGTCGTCGCGGTGCTCGGCGCATTCATCGCGGGTGCCGCGGTCGGGATCGCCAGCGATCACGCGGCGCTCCGTCCGCTGCGCGGCTACAGCGCGCTCACGCTCGCGATCGCCTCGATCGCGGTCAACATCATGATCGAGAGCACGATCCGCTTCTTCTTCGGCGGATCACCGCGCGACTACGCGATCCCGCTGCGCCGCGACTGGACCCTCGGCTTCCTGCATGTCGGTCCACAGCAGGTGGAGAACGCGATCATCGCGGCGATCGCGATGGCGATCTTGTTCGTGTTCCTGACGGTCACCACCACCGGCAAGGCAATGCGTGCGGTGGCCGACAACCCAATGCTCGCCGACTCCAAAGGCATCGACCCGGACGCGATGGCGCGGCTCGCGATCGGCATCGGCATGGGGCTCGCCGGTATCGGCGGCATGCTGGTCGGGCTCGACACCTCGATCGATCCGCTGGTCGGCTTCCGTGCCATCCTGTCGGTGTTCGCCGCGGCCGTGGTCGGCGGTCTCGGCAGCGTGCCGGGGGCGCTGGTCGGCGGGCTCGCGATCGGGCTGTCCGAGGAGTTGTCATTGCTTGCCCTGCCCGCGACGTACAAATCCGCGGTCGGCTTTCTGGCGATTCTGGTCGTGCTCACGCTGCGCCCGCGCGGGCTGCTGGGGGCGCGCGCATGATCAACTATCTCATAGCGATGGCGACCTTCGGTGCGATCTACGCCGTTCTCGCGCTCGCGCTCAACGTGATGTGGGGCATGGCCGGAATGGTCAACCTCGGCATCGTCGGATTTTACGCGTTTGGCGCCTACATCACGGCGCTGCTCACCCTCAACGCGCACGCACCGATCGCGCTAGGGTTTCTTGCCGCGATGATCGGCACCGCGATGATGGCGGCGCTGGTCACGCTGGGGCTGACGCGGCTGCGCGACGATTATCTCGCCATCGTGACGCTCGGCTTCGCCGAGGTGGTGCGTATCGCCGCGGAGAACGAGATCTGGCTGACGCGCGGTACCGACGGGATTTCCGGCATCCCGCAGCCGCTCAAATCGACGCTCGGCGCGGATTTCAATGCGGCATATCTGGTGTTCTGCCTTGTTGTCCTCGCGGTCGTATTGTGGGTGCTGGAGCGCGTGCGCACCTCGCCATTCGGGCGCGTGCTGCGCGCGGTTCGCGAGGACGCGCAGGTCGCGGCCTTTGCGGGGAAGGATGTGCTCCGGTTCAAGGTGAAGGCGTTCGCGCTCGGCGGGGCGCTCGCCGGCCTCGCGGGCGCGCTCTATGCGCATTATTCGAGCTACATCGTGCCGGAAATCTATGTGCCGCTGCTCACCATCTACATTTCCCTCGCGCTCACCGCGGGGGGCATCGGCAACAACTGGGGCGCGGTGATCGGCGCCTTCGTGGTGGTGTTCTTTCTGGAATCGACCCGTTTCCTCGTCGGCGTCGTTCCGTGGCTTTCCGCCGAACAACTCGCGGCACTGCGCGAATTCCTGATCGGCCTCGGGCTGTTGCTGGTGCTGTTCTTCCGTCCGCGCGGCCTGATGCCGGAGCCGCTGCCGCGGCTGGTCAAGCGTTAGCCGGGAGCGGTAAAAGGCGGCAACTGTCCGCTACCTGGCCACGTTGCGCAAAGCATCGCCATAAATTCCATATTGCTTCCTGATAAATGCGGCATAATCGTCGCCGCACATTGCAAGAGGATCCAGGCCCAGGGTCGCAAACTTGCCCTTCAACTCGGGCGACTGCAAAGCGGTGCTGAACCAATTTTCAAGCTCTTTCAATGTTTGCTTCGGCGTCTTGGCGGGGGCGATCACCCCGTACCACACCTCCAACTCAAATTCTCTGAAACCGCTCTCGATGAAAGTCGGCACATTCGGCAGCTGTCCGATGCGCTCCCGTGACGCGACTGCGAGGGGCCGCAATTTTCCGGCCTGAACCGCTTCGACGACCTCGGAAAGGTTGACGAAAGTCGACGTCACATGTCCGCCGAGCACCGCGCCAACGGACGTCAAGCCTCCGGAGAATGGGACCTGAGTCATGTCGAAGTTGGCGGCGCGCTTGAGTTGCTCAAAGCCGATGTGCTGGGGGGTCGTGGGGCCGGAGCTCGCCAGCGTGAGCTCGCCGGGCCGTGCGCGCGCGGCGTTGACGAGATCGGTCAGCGTTCGATAGGGCGAATCGATGTGAACGACAATCACCTGAGAGGACTTCAACAAGTTGCAGACGGGCTCGAAGCTGGAGAACGGATTGTACTCGACCTGCTGCAAATACGGGTTGATAACGAGCGAATTGGCATTGATGCCGAGAGTATTGCCGTCAGCTACGGCGCGTGCGACCGCGGTGTAAGCGAGCGAGGCGGCAGCGCCGGGCCGATTCTCGACGAGCACGGAGACGCTTTGCGTCCTGCTGATGTGTTCCGCCAGCGTACGAGCGATGACATCGGTGGTGCCGCCCGGCGGAAAGCCGACGATCAGCCTCACGGCTCTGGAAGATTGGGAGCGGACTGGATGGCCGGCCAAGTCCGCCAAGCCAATCGCGAAAACGGCAAGCACGGCGAATGCCGAACGGGCAGCGCCGCCGAAACGTGCTCCCGCGCCTTTCGAACAAACGAGGTTTGCCACCTTGCACCACCGTGCTGCCAGCGGCCCGGGCGGCCGCGGCACCCATGCCGGTGACATAGGGCTTGCAAGCTCAGGCTGCAAGCCCATGAGGGCTCGCTCATAATCATTCGAGTTTGGAACTCGTGGGCGGCGCACGTTCCCAAAAGCACGCCGATCTCAGGATAGCGCCTGCGAAATTTGGGGTTATCGCCTGAGAAAATCCCAGCTTCTCGGCCTTATCGGTTGCCGCGACCGGCTCGTTCTGGCATTATCTTCGTCCATGACTCGCTTCATCTTTATCACGGGCGGCGTGGTCTCATCGCTAGGCAAGGGGTTGTCTGCAGCAGCGCTCGGAGCGCTCCTGCAAGGCCGCGGTTTCCGCGTGCGGCTACGCAAGATCGATCCTTACCTGAACGTCGACTCCGGCACGATGAGCCCCTATCAGCATGGCGAAGTCTTCGTGACGGAGGACGGCGCCGAGACTGACCTGGATATCGGGCACTACGAGCGCTTTACGAACGTCGCCGGAAAGCGGAGTGACAGCATCACAACGGGCCGCGTCTATTCGACGGTGATCGCCCGCGAGAGAAAAGGGGAATACCTGGGCGCAACGGTTCAGGTAATCCCCCACGTCGTGGACAGCATAAAGGAGTTTATTCAAGCGGATCTTGACGGCGAGGACTTCGTGCTTTGTGAAATCGGAGGGACTGTCGGCGATATCGAAAGCCTTCCTTTTCTGGAAGCAATCCGCGAGTTGGGCAATGAGCTCGGCACCGAAAGAGTGATGTATGTGCACCTGACATTGGTGCCGTGGATATCGGCAGCAGGGGAACTGAAGACAAAACCGACGCAACATTCGGTGAAGCAGTTACTCAGCATTGGCATTCAGCCCGATGTGCTGATGTGCCGGTGCGACCGTGAGGTTCCCCCCGACGTGCGTCGGAAGATCGCACAGTTTTGCAATCTTCGATTTGAGCAAGTCATTCCCGTCATCGATGTCGACACCATCTACCAGGTTCCTATTGCCTGTCATTCCGAAGGCCTCGATGAACAGGTCTGCCGGTATTTCAAGCTCAGTTCACCCGCTCCTGATCTCGGCCGTTGGCAAAAGCTGGTCGATTCTGTCAGGCGCCCTGACGGCGCAGTATCCGTCGCCGTTGTGGGTAAATACGTCGATCTTATCGACAGTTATAAGTCGGTTGCCGAGGCGTTAATACACGGCGGCATCGCCAACGGAATTCAGGTGAGCGTTTCCTGGATCGACGCGGAGCTGCTCGAACACGCAGCGCCCGAGGAGCACCTTCGCGACCAGCACGGCATCCTCGTTCCGGGCGGCTTCGGCGAACGAGGCTCTGAAGGAATGATCCATGCGACCCGCTTTGCCCGCGAGCGAAAAATTCCCTTTTTTGGAATCTGCTTCGGCATGCAGCTCGCTGTTGTCGAGGCGGCGAGAAATCTCGCTGACCTGCCCGGCGCGAGCTCGACCGAATTCAGACCATGTCAGGACCCGGTCGTTGGACTTATGACCGAGTGGATGCGTGACTCCGTGAGAGAAAAACGCAAGGCCAACGGCGATCTGGGCGGCACCATGCGCTTGGGTGCCTACACGGCCGTATTGGAGCCGGAAAGCCAGATTTCAAAAATCTACGGCGGCGCTACCACGATTAAGGAACGGCACCGGCACCGATATGAAGTCAACATAAACTACAAGGATCGGCTCCAAAAAGCCGGCGTATCCTTTTCAGGAATGTCTCCGGACGGCCAGTTGCCGGAAACTCTGGAAATCCATAGCCATCCCTGGTTCATCGGAGTTCAATTTCATCCGGAACTGAAGTCGCGGCCGTTCGCACCGCACCCGTTGTTTGCTGATTTTATCGGGGCAGCCGTCCGGCAAAGTCGGCTGGTCTAGCTGCCCTTCGCTCGCTCGATCGCTTCGGCGATCATCCGCTTCGCCTCCGCGGCGTCGCCCCAGCCGAGCACCTTCACCCACTTGCCGGGTTCGAGATCCTTGTAGTGCTCGAAGAAATGCCGGATCTGCTGCAGCGTAATCTCCGGCATGTCGGTGTAGTTCGTCACATGCGCGTAGCGTTTGGTGAGTTTCGGCACCGGCACGGCGAGCACCTTCTCGTCGCCGCCCGCCTCGTCCTGCATCTTGAGCACGCCCACGGGGCGCACATTGATCACTGCGCCCGGCACGATCGGGCGCGTGTTTGCGACCAGCACGTCGATCGGATCGCCGTCATCCGACAGCGTGTGCGGCACGAACCCGTAATTGCCGGGATAGCGCATCGGCGTGTGGAGGAAACGGTCCACGACCAGCGTACCGGCGGCCTTGTCCATTTCGTACTTGATCGGCTCGCCGCCGATCGGCACCTCGATGATGACGTTGACGTCGTCAGGTGGGTTGTTGCCGATCTTGATCGCGTCGATGCGCATGCGAACCGCCTTTGCCGGCTCGCAATCTACCGTGTAAGCAAACGGCGTGAAACCGATCCTCGAAGTCCTTTCCGGCCGTGCGCAAACGACCCCGCCAGTCTGGTTCATGCGCCAGGCCGGGCGCTATCTGCCGGAATACCGGAGCTTGCGCGAACGCGCCGGAAGCTTCCTGAATCTCTGTTTCACGCCTGAAATGGCCACTGAGGCGACGCTGCAGCCGATCCGCCGCTTCGGCTTCGACGCTGCGATCCTATTCTCCGATATTCTGGTCGTGCCGCACGCGCTCGGCCGCACCGTCACCTTCGAGGCCGGCGAAGGGCCGCGGCTCGCGCCGCTCGACGATGCGGCGAAACTGAACGCGCTCGCGACCGACGCCGACGATGCGGTGTTTGCGCCTGTCTACGAAGCGGTGCGGCGCGTGAAGCGCGCGCTTCCCGCGAATGTCGCGCTGCTCGGCTTCTGCGGCGCGCCGTGGACGGTCGCGACCTACATGGTGGCCGGCCGCGGCACGCCGGATCAGGCCCCTGCCCGGCTGATGGCCTACCGCGAACGCGACGCGTTTGCCCGCATGATCGACATTCTGGTTGCGGTGTCGTCGCGCTATCTGGTCGAGCAGGTGCGCGCCGGCGCCGACGCCGTGCAAATCTTCGACACCTGGGCCGGCGTGCTGCCGCCATTCGAATTCGCGCGCTGGTGCGTCGAACCGGTTCGGCAGATCATCGCGAATGTGCGCGGTGAAGTTCCGGACGCGAAGATCATCGGTTTTCCACGCGGTGCCGGTGCGTCGCTGGCGTCATATGTGCAGCAAGTGCCGGTCAATGCCGTGACTATCGACTGGGCCGCCGAGCCCGAATTCGTGCGCGAGCGCGTGCAGAGCAAGGTCGCCGTGCAGGGCAATCTCGATCCGCTGGTGCTGCTCGCCGGCGGGGCGGCGCTCGATCGCGCGATCGACGAGATTCTGGAAAACTTCGGCCAAGGCCCTTTCATCTTCAATCTCGGACACGGCATCCTGCCGGAAACGCCGATCGCGCACGTCGAGCAGACGCTGCGGCGGATCAGAAATCGATAGGGGGAAACATGCCTGACGACGTCAGTCCCGAACGTGTCGCCGCCGCCGCCGCGATGGCGCGCGTGGCACTCACCTCGGAGGACGCCGCGCGGATCGCGCGTGCGGTCACGATGCCGGTGAAGCGCCTCGCCGACATCACGCTGGAGATGGAAATCGAGCCGGCCACATTCATTGCCGTGCAACGCAAGGATGCCGGACTGTGAGCGATCCGTCCGAATTGACGCTGAAAGAGCTTGCCGCCGCGATCCGCCGCCGCAAGGTCTCTTCGCTCGAAACCACGCGGGCGCTGCTTGCACGCATCGACAAATGGCAGCCGAAGCTCAACGCGTTCGCGCGCGTCGAAGCCGAGGACGCGCTGAAAGCCGCGCGCGCCGCCGACCGCGCGCTCGCCGCCGGCAAGGCGAAGGGCTCGCTGCACGGCGTGCCGCTCGCCCACAAGGACATGTATTACGTGAAGGGCAAGCTCGCCGAATGCGGCTCGAAGATCCGCAAAGGCTGGATCGCGCCCGCAACCGCGACGGCCGTTGCGCGGCTTGAAGCGGCCGGCGCGTTTCGGCTCGGCGCGCTCAACATGGTCGAGTTCGCCTTCGGCCCGACCGGGCATAATCCGCACACCGGGCATGTGCGCAATCCGTGGGATCCCGCGCGCGTTACCGGCGGCTCGTCGTCCGGCTCCGGCTCGGCGGTCGCGGCACGGCTCGTTCCCGCAGCGCTCGGCTCGGACACCGGCGGATCGATCCGCATGCCGGCGCATTTCTGTGGGGTGACCGGGCTGAAGCCGACCAACGGCCGTGTCAGCCGCGCCAATGCGATGCCGCTCTCGTTCACGCTCGACACGGTCGGCCCGATCGCGCGCACGGCCGAGGACTGCGCGCTGATCCTGACGGCAATCGCCGGACCCGATCCGCTCGATCCGACCACGGACGGCGCGCCGGCGTGGAACGCCAAGGCGGCGAAGCGCCCGGCGCGCGGCATGACCATCGGCGTTCCGAAGAGCTTTTACGTCGACGACCTCGAACGCGATGTCGAGAAGGCTTTCGACGATGCAATCGCAATGTTCCGCAAGCTTGGCGTGCGGGTCGTGCAGGTCGACCTGCCGGATCAATCGCTGGTTTCCGCCGCGGCCCTGATCGTCATCGCCGTCGAGGCCGCGACAACCCACGCACCGTGGCTGCGCGCGCGCCCGCAGGACTACAGCGAGCAGGTGCGCAACCGGCTGGCGAACGGACTGGCGTTCAGCGGCGTTCAGTATCTCGAAGCGCTGCGCTGGCGCGGCCCGGCGCTCGCCGCGCATCTCGCTGCGATCGGCAAATGCGACGCGATCCTGACGCCTGCCGTGCGCACGGTCGCGCCGACGATCGCGGAAACGGACGTGGGTGGCGGGCCCAATGCGGACACCGTCATTCTCGGCATCACGCGCTTCATGCGACCGATCAACTATCTCGGCCTGCCGGCGCTGGTCCTGCCCGGCGGGTTTGGCCAGCACGGCATGCCGATCGGTCTGCAATTGGTCGGACGGCCATTCCGGGATGAGAGCCTGGTCGCGCTCGGCAGCGCTTTTCAGGCTGCGACCGATTATCACAGAAGAATGCCGGGCTTTTAGCGGGCGTCCTGCCTTTTCGACCGCACCGCTCCGCGCGGAACTCCGGGCGGCACTGCGAGTTTTGAGAGCAGGAGAGCGCCATGTTCGTCGCCCAGCCCGAAGTCCAATACTTCCGCCCGCGGATCGCGGCGTTTCCCGCGCCGTTGTGCGAGATGTGCAATGTTGCGATGAAATTGAACGGCGAATACTGCGCGAACGACGACTCGACTGCCAGCCGGCGCGAATATCAGTGCGGACTGTGCGGCAAGGGCATGATGGTGCGCCGCTCGCGACATCACCGCTGATTTCGAGCCATCAAGCCGCGGAGGCTTCGGCCGGCTCTCCCGCGCGCTCAGCGCCTTCCAGGAGAGCCTCGTGCAACGCGGCCGGATCGCGCCATACCGCATGGCATCCGGCCTCAAGCAGCGCAGGCGCCGAGAAGTGTCCGGTCAGGACACCGAGAGGCGTAACGGCGGCCTTGAGCGCGGCCTGCGCGTCAAACGGCGTATCCCCGATCAGCACGGCGGGTTTGCGTCCCGCCCGCACGCGGCGCAGCGCGACCTCCACCACATCGGGGGCCGGCTTGCCGCGCTTTACGTCCTCGCCGCAGCCGATCGCATCGACCAGATTTTCGATTCCGGCCACACGGAGGTAGTGGCCTAACTGGTCCTTGTCGCAATCCGTCGCCAGCGCGATCTTGCGCTGCCGTCCCTTCAGTTCCTCGAACAGCGCGCGCACGCCAGGAAACGCGCGTACGTGCGAAAGGTACTCCTCGCGAAAGTGCTTGCCCTGGTACGCCAGCATGTCCTTGCGTTCGGTCTTGGGGCTGCCGGGAAGCAGCTGTGTCAGCATCTCCCCGCCATCCATCCCGGCCAGCAAATGCAGCTCCGCCAAGCTGACATCATGGCCAAAATGCGCGAACGTTTCGCGCCAGCAGCGCAGCGTCGGCATCATCGCGTCGACCAGCGTGCCTTCCACATCGAAGATGAAAACCTCTGCACGTGCCCACGCGTCCTCGGATGGAGCGCGGCGGCTGTGCGGCCCGGAGGGAAGTTTGCGAACAACCATGGCGGAGCTCCTCACCGCCGACGTTTTGCGCGCAGCAGCAGCGGCTGGACCAGCCACAATGCCAGCAGCGCGACGAACGCAGCCGCCGCGACAACCGCGGCAATCGCCGGCTGTCGTAGCGCCTTCTCGACCGCGACATAGAGGTCCCCGACAATCCCGGCGCCGAGCGGTACGGCAGCCGCAAGGATCAGCGCCGAGCCGAGCCGGTGGAAGCTTTCCGTGTTCTCGCCGCTGAAGGCAATGCGATGAAACGCGGCCGGCGCCATCAACAGAATGACTGCCAACGAGGTGCAGCAAAGCGCGACCACATGAGTGACGCGTGACCCGAGGGTGAGTCCGCCGAATGCATCCGTGAGCATTACGGCGAGCTGAAATCCGAGCAGGGCCTGCGCGCCCGGAAGCAATACACGTGCTTCGGTCAGCATATGTTCGACCCGCACGTCGATCGGCGTCTCGCGCTCTTCGCGCGCCGGCTTGCCCCTGTGCTCCGGCCGCTGCATGAGCCACTCCGCGCCATACCAGGCCGCCATGGCGAGAGCGGTGAATGTCAAGCCGGCCATCGTGCCGGCCGCGGCGCCGAAGCGGTGCCCGATCACGATGTACAGGTCCGCGCCGAGCGAAAGCGCAAAGGGAAACAGCGCCAAGCCGGCGAACTGCGTCGTCGCGGTGAGAATGCGGCCTGACGCCCTCCCGCCTTCGACCAGACGATGCTGCAACGACGGAGCGATCAGCAGCGCGAGCGCGACCGCCATCATCAGGTACGAGAGCGCGTGAAGCGCGCGAGAGCTGGGCGCTAGGTCGGCAAACCCCGTCTGAAACGCGCCGTTGAGATGGAAGCCGAACAGGATTTGCCCGCCAAGGATGAGCAGGCGCGTCTCATCGAGTGCGGTTTTGACACGCCGATCGAGGCCACTTTCGCTCATGCCGCTACGAAGGCGCCATGCAAGCGGTCCGCCTTCGCCTCCACGCAAACGCCGATGTCATGGAACTGCAACATGCGAATTTAACGGAAATCCGGGCGGCAAGTTCCCGGCCATCGTGCGTCGCCGGCATTTCAACGTTCGAATGCGTACAGATCGGCATCCGGGTCGGCCTCGCCGGTGAGCGCGGACCGGATCACGTCGGTGGCGATCCGGCTGTAGGTGATGCCGTTGCCGCCATAGCCGAGCGCTGCCCAGCAATTCTTCCAGCCGGGAATCTCGCCGATGATCGGAAGACCCGTGGAGGTTTCCCCGAACGCGGCCGCCCAGGCGAACTCCGCGTCCGTATCGATCTGCGGAAACAGCGTTCCGAGCTTTCGTTGCAGGCGCGCGATCTTGCGGTCCAGCAGCGGGCCATGCGCAGGCGGGTGGGAGGTCCGCTCGTCTTCGCCGCCGCACAGCACGCGTCCGTCGGGCGTCGTGCGGATATAGAGATACGGCGAGGACGCTTCCCACACCAGACATTCGTCCGGCCAGAGTTTGCGCGGCTGCGGCGCAGTCGCGAAGGCAAATGTGGTCGTGATGCGATGCCGCTTCAGCGGCACGAATTTGGGAAACTCGTAGCCGGTCGCGAGCACGAGTTGCTTGCAGCGAATGCGCCGGCCGTTGCCATCCGTCGCGACAATGGATGACTTCGTGCGTGACAGGTCGTCGATGCGCACCGGTGCGTAAACGCGCGCGCCGAGCTTCTGCGCGCGGATCAACAGTTGCGCGGTCACCGCGCGCGGATTGATGGTGAGGTTGTCGAAGCTCAACAGCGCGGCGCCATGGTTGATGCCGAAACGCCCGTGCAACGCAGCACGATCGAGAAACCCGGTCTCGATCCCGGCCGCCTGGCGAAGCTTCGCCTCCTGCCGCAGCGCGCGTGCGCCGTAGCTGGTGCCGGCGAGATAGAGCGCGTCGCGCGATTGCGCCTGCAGTCCGCGCTGGCGAAAAAATGACCGTAGCCCGGCGACCGCGAGCCGCGAGCGTTGCCAAGCCCGCAGCGCGGCACGCCTTCCGATCTTTCGCTGCAGTTCGATGACCGGCGCATCGAGCTCGGAAGCCACCAGTGCCGTGCTCGCGACGGTCGATCCCTGCACCGGCCCGCGCCGGTCGACAATGATGACTTCGAGTCCGGCCTCACTCAGCGCTTCGGCGATCAAGGCACCGGTAATGCCGGCGCCGACGATCAGCACATCGGTGTGTGTGTCCCTCGCCAAGGCCCGCGACGGAACGCGCGGCGCACGCACGTGCTGCCACAGCGAGCCTTCGGAACGCAGCTTTCGCTTGTGGGTGATCATGCGCGGAGGCGGGCAGGTTCGGTGGGTCTTCTGATGACGCGCGGCACGCGCCGCAGTTCCAATGCTCGCGCCAGCGGAATGTCAAAATCCGAAAGAATGGCGCGCCCGGAGAGATTCGAACTCCCGACCCCCAGATTCGTAGTCTGGTGCTCTATCCAGCTGAGCTACGGGCGCTTGTGCCGGCTGCGGGCTAAAGCCCCCTGCGGACGGCTGCATAGCTATCGGGTCACCCCGCCGATGGCAAGCGCGGATCGCTCCGCGCTCAGGCGCGCGCCCGCTCGCCGCGCCGAGCGCCGAACTCGACCGCGCGGTCCGGAATGATGATGCGGAACGTGGCACCGATGGTGCCGTCGACCAGCCGGATCTGGCCGCCATGGGCGCGGATCAACTCGGCCGCGATCGCGAGCCCGAGCCCGGAGCCGCCGCGCCGGGTCGAGCCCTGGAACGCCTCGAACAGATGCAGGCGCGCACGTTCGCTCACGCCCGGGCCGGTGTCGGACACCTCAATCACCGCGACGGCGCCTTCGCGCCGGCCGGTGATGCGCAACTGGTCGCGCCCGGGCTCGTTCGGCGCGCGGCTCTCCAGCGCCTGCAGCGCGTTGCGCGTGAGATTAAGGACCACGCGAAACAGCTGATCAGGGTCCGCATCGACGTGCATTCCACGTTCGACCGCGGTGATCCAGCGCAGCGGAGATTCCGCCGAGAAGCCAAGCGTCTCGCGCACCTCGTCCACCAGCCCTTCGAGTAAAACCTGCCGGCGGTCGGGCGGCGGCTCCTTCACCTGGCCGTAGGACAGGGTCGACTGGCAGAGCGCAATCGCGCGCTCGAGCGAACGCATCAGTTGCGGCGCGAAACGCTGCACGTTCGGATCCGGCACGCTGGCGAGCCGGTCGGAGAACAGCTGCGCGGAGGCGAGCAGGTTGCGCAGATCGTGGTTGATCTTCGATACGGCGAGGCCGAGTGCCGCAAGATGGCTCTTCTGCTGCAGCATCGAGGCAAGGTCGCGCTGCATCACGCCGAGCTCGCGCTCCGCGATGCCGATCTCGTCGTTGCGTCCGGACGGCACGATGACACGCGCGGCGTTTTCGGGGTCTTCGCGGAAGCTGACCATGTTGGTGGTGAGCCGGTTCATCGGCCGCACCATCAGATAATGCAGCGACAGATAAACCAGCGCCGCGGTGATGACCGAGATAATGAGCGATAGAAACACGATGTTGCGCGAGAAACGGAGCATGGCCTGGCGCAGCGGCCCTTCCTCGATCACGATCTCGATGAAGTCGGCGCCGGGCGGTCCTTGTCCGACGACGCGGACGATGTCGCTGTCTGAGCGCAGCAGCAACGTTTGAAGTGACGCCCAGACGGCACGCATCGGCGTCGCCTCTCGCAGGTCGACGGCGTGGTGGATCTCGTGCGGCAGGTCGTTGACGGCGAGCAGCTTGCGCTGGTTACCCATCTTTACCGCGACGGTCTTGGCGCCGAGGCTGTCGAGGATCTGCTGCACCACGATATCCGGCAGCTTGATCCTGCCGTCGGTCGGATCGAGCGCCTCGGGTTCAGTTCGCGCCGACAGCACGATCGAGACGGTGCGCGCGACCGCGAGGCGATCGGACAGCCAGTTGAGGCGGAAGTTCGCGATCGACGGTACATAGATCATCACTTCCGCGATCATCACGAACAGGATCGTGAGCAGCAGAAGCTTGCCCGAAAGCCCGAAGCGGGGGCTTCGGTCGGGGCGGTCGAACTCGCCGGATGACGGCTCAGGCGTCATTCATGCTGCCTCGTCTGCAGACAACTTTATCCGAAACGGCGCAGGAAGTTTATCAGTCTTCGCACCCGCGGATTGGTCAAACTTGGCAGGAAATAGCTGATTGCCGCGCGTTTCCCGATTTCGGACAAGGTCGGATAGGGAACGACAATGTCCGTCATCGCGCGGATATTTAATCCCTGCGACAACGCCAACGTCCAGGGGGTGATCAGTTCGCCCGCATGCGCGCCCACGATGGTGGCGCCGAGAATGCGGCCGTTCTTCGCCGCAATCACCTTGATGTGGCCATGCGTTTGGCGCTCGGCCTGGGCGCGGTCGTTCTCGTGATAGGGCCAGCGCAGCACACGGATGGTCTTGGAGCGCTCGCGCGCCTGCGCCTCCGTGAGGCCGACATGCGCGAGTTCCGGATCGGTGAACGTCACCCACGGAACGACATCGTCGCGCGCCTTGGCGGGCAGGCGGAACAGTGCATTCCGGATCACAATGCCGGCGTGATAGTTCGCCGCGTGGGTAAATTGCAGGCCCCCCGCGACGTCGCCGATTGCGTAGGTTCGTCTGTTCGTCGTCTTCAATCCCCCGCCGACCACGATGCCACGTGGCCCGTATTTGATGCCGGCCTTCTCGAGATCAAGCCCGTCCACGTTGGCGCGGCGCCCGGCAGCGATCAAAAGATTTGATCCTTCGACCGTCTCCTCGCCTTGCGGGCCTTCGATCGCCACCCGGATCCTGCCATCGCCATGGCCAACGCGTGTCGCCTTCACCCCGGAGCGGATGACGATGCCTTCGCGCGCCAGCTGTTCGAGCACGATCGCGGCGCACTCGGGGTCGTCCTTGGCGAGCGGCGTCGCCGCTTCCAGCACGGTCACCCTCGCGCCGAGGCGCCGATGCGCCTGCGCCAGCTCAAGGCCGATCGGGCCCGCGCCGATGATGACGAGATGATCCGGACAACGCTTGAGTTCGAAGATCGTCTCGTTGGTGAGATAGGGCGTATCGGCCAGACCGGGGATCGGCGGCACTGCAGGCGACGAGCCCGTCGCGATCACGAAGCGTCGCGCCTTGATCTCGAACTTGTCGCCGACCCTCACAGTCGCGGCGTCCGTGAAGCGCGCCGCGCCTTCGATCACGTGCACGCCAAGGCCGGTGAAGCGCTCCCTGGAATCGTTCGGCGCGATTGCGGCGATCACGCCATGCACGTGCGCGTTCACCTTGGCGAAATCGATCTCGGCGCGGGGCAGCGTGAGCCCGAACGGCGTCACATGTTTCGGCTCGACCGCATGCCTGGCGGCTGCGAGCAGCGCCTTGGAGGGAACGCACCCGTAATTGAGGCAGTCGCCTCCCATCCTGCCTTTTTCAATCAGCACCACCGGCACGCCGAAGCCTGCGGCGGCGGCCGCGACCGAGAGGCCGCCGGAGCCGGCGCCGATCACGCAAATGTCGGGGGTGAGAACCTCCACGGCCTTCCCTTCCCCTCGAAGGCGATCGATCAGGAAAGCGCAGCGGTGCGCGATCGACCGCTCCGCGCACGCAGCCGTTTCACGATCACCGGGATCAGCGCGATCACGCCCAGTGTCGCGAGCGACGCCAGCAGCCGCGGCGTCGCGATCATGCCGATATTGAAATGGATCTGACAGTCGGTACGTCCCGCCGCGAGGCACGCGCGGTAGATGCCTTCCTGCACGGCAATCACACTATCAAGGCCGGAGCCGAGAAAGGTGAAAGCAAACACCGCCGGGATGATGCCGATGAATGTTGCGGCGACGAAGGTCGGGAGCTTCACGCCGACAAGCGCCGGAACGAGATTGACCAGAAAAAACGGAAACGCCGGCACCAGCCGCAAGAACAGGAGATAGTTGAACGCGTCCGCCTTGAAGCCCTCGACCAGCTTGCAGGCAAGCGGTCCTGCACGGCGCACCAGGCTCTCCCCGCAGGCCCCCTTCGCGATCAGGAAGATGATCGTCGCACCGATCGTGGCGCTGATCACCGTCGCAATGCCGCCGACCAGGACGCCGAACAGGATTCCGCCGGTAATGGTGAGAAAGAGCGAGCCCGGGATCGAGAGCGCAACCACGATGATGTAGATCGCCATGTAGGCCGCGCCCGCCGCGATCGCATGCGCGCCGATGAACGCATCGATTGTCATGCGATGCTTCACCAGTGTCTCGAGCGAGACATGGCGGTGCGCACCGGTCGCAAACACCGCGATCATGGCTAGCAGAATGAGGACCACCGGCACGAAGCGGCGCAGGCGGGCTCTCGGAACTCCGCCATCGTCCGCCTTGACCGAGGATCGTTGCAGAACTGTCATCGTGGCTTACAGCTATACACGAGAGCCCCTTAACAATAAGGCTTCTCACTGCCAATTGACGCCAGGTCGCGGGCGCCTCCCGCTGGCGTGAAGGCCGCGCGCAACGCGAGTTTTCGTCCAAATTCGCCGGGGCGCTGCGCCTCGGCTCGCGTTGACTTGGAGGGCCCGCCTCACCTATAAGCCGCGCCAAGCTTGAGTGCCGGCAGCCTTTAGGCCGGTTTCAGCGCATACTTTCACCCGTCCGGCACCGCTCATCCCGATATTGAGCGCTTTGGGCCGCGATCAGCGGAGTTTCACCCGTGAAACGGACCTATCAACCGAGCAAACTGGTGCGCAAGCGCCGTCACGGCTTCCGCGCCCGGACCGCCACCAAGGGCGGCCGCAAGGTGCTCAGCGCGCGCCGGGCGCGCGGACGCAAGCGGCTCAGCGCCTGAGGCGCGAGCCGCGTTTCGCGGCGTCTCCAATGGAACGGCTGACGCAACGGGCGGATTTCCTGGCCGCCGCCAAGGGCCGGAAGCTTCCGGCCGGCACATTCGTGCTGCAGGCACGTGAGCGTCGCGATGCGGCGCCGCCGCGGTTCGGCTTCACGGTATCAAAAAAGGTCGGCAGCGCGGTCGAACGCAATCGCGTACGGCGGCGCCTGCGCGAGGTCGTGCGCCGCCATGCCGCGCTGCTGGCGCAGGACGGGCATGACTACGTGTTGATCGGGCGGCGGGAAGCCTTGCTGGCGCCATTCGACCGGATGGTCACGGAGTTCATCGGCGCGCTGACGCGGCTGCGCGGCCAGGCTGAAAGCACATCATGAACGACAAGAACACCATCATCGCCATCGTGCTCTCGGCGATCGTGCTGCTCGGGTGGCAGTACTTCATCGGGATGCCGCAGGTGGAGAAGCAGCGCCAGGACGCGCTGCTGAAGCAGCAGCAGCAGACGGCCCAGGCCCCCGCCCCCGGCACCACCCCCTCCGGCGCCCCCGCGCCGACCACGGTGCCCGCCCCCGGCTCGGCCCCCGCGCCCGGAACCGTGGGCCAGCCCGGCGCGCCGCCCGCCCCCGGCCAGGCCACCCCGGCGGCGCAGGCGCAGGCGCGCGAGGCCGTGCTCGCCGCCTCCCCGCGCATCTTGATCGACACGCCGCGGCTGAAAGGCTCGATCGCGCTCAAAGGCGCGCGCATCGACGACCTCGCGCTCACCCAATACCGCGAGACCGTCGACCCGAAGTCGCCGCCGATCGTGCTGCTCTCGCCCTCCGGCACCGAGCGCCCGTTCTACGCCGAGTTCGGCTGGGTGGCGGGCGCGGGCGCGCCTGCGAAACTCCCGAACGCCGACACCGTGTGGCGCCAGGAGGGCGCGGGGCCCCTGACCGCCGACAAGCCGATCGCGCTCACGTGGGACAACGGCGAGGGCTTGACCTTCCGCCGCACCATCGCGGTCGACGAGAAATATCTGTTCACCGCGCGCGACGAGGTGACCAACAAGGCCGCCGAGCCGGTGACGCTCTTCCCCTACGCGCTGATCTCGCGCCACGGCACGCCGCACACGGAAGGGTATTACATCCTGCACGAGGGGCTGATCGGCGTGCTCGGCGACAAGGGCTTGCAGGAAGAGACCTATAAGAAGCTCGATGACCTGAAGCCCGCCGACGGCAAGCGCGAGGTCACCTTCGCGAACGTGACCAACGGCTGGCTCGGCTTCACCGACAAGTACTGGGCCGCGACCCTGCTGCCCGACACCAATGCGAAATTGCAGCTGGCGCGCTTTTCCGGCGGCGCCGCCGGCACGCTGAAAACCTACCAGACCGACTATCTGCAGGACGCGCAGACGATTGCGCCGGGCGCGACCGGCGCCGCCAACATGCGCCTCTTCGCCGGCGCCAAGGAAGTCAACACCGTCGATGCCTACGACAAGGCGCTCTCCCTCAACCGCTTCGAGCTCTTGATCGACTGGGGCTGGTTCTACTTCATCACCAAGCCGATGTTCAAAGCGATCGACTATTTCTTCCACCTCACCGGCAACTTCGGCTGGGCGATCCTGATCGTCACCGTGATCGTGAAGCTCCTGTTCTTCCCGCTCGCCAACAAGTCCTACGCCTCGATGGCGAAGATGAAGGCGGTGCAGCCCGAGATGGCGGCGATCCGCGAGCGCTACGGCGACGACAAGATGAAGCAGCAGACCGCGCTGATGGAGCTCTACAAGAAGGAGAAGATCAACCCGCTCGCCGGCTGCCTGCCGATCGTGATCCAGATCCCGGTGTTCTTCGCGCTCTACAAGGTGCTGTTCGTCACCATCGAGATGCGCCACGCGCCGTTCATCGGCTGGATCAAGGACCTCTCGGCGCCCGACCCGACCAACCTGTTCAACCTGTTTGGGCTGATCCCGGTCGACCCGACCATCCTGCCGGTGGTCGGGCCGTTCCTGCATCTCGGCTTCTGGCCGATCGTGATGGGCATCACGATGTTCATCCAGATGAAGCTCAACCCGGCGCCGCCCGACCCGACGCAGAAGATGATCTTCGACTGGATGCCGCTGATCTTCACCTTCATGCTGGCGGGGTTCTCGGCCGGGCTGGTGATCTACTGGGCCTGGAACAACACGCTCTCGGTGTGCCAGCAGGCGTTCATCATGAACAAGCACGGGGCGAAGATCGAGCTGTGGGATAATTTGCGGGATTTGTGGGGGAGGATGACGGGGGTGGGGAAGAGGGAGTAACGTTCGCGCTCGCGCGATCTTGAGGGTGGGCAAAGCGGGCGCGAGCGAAGCGAGTGCGAGCGTGCCCACCGCCGCTGCTCAATCGCCGCGCACTGGCGAGAGGCGCCCCGGCAGGTTAGGCTAGCGCCATGACATTCACCCGCATCACGATCGATCCGGCGGTGTGCACCGGGAAGCCCTGCATTCGCGGACTCCGTTTTCCGGTCGCGCGGCTGCTCGGGCTCATGGCAGCGGGCGAGACACGCGAAGCGATCCTTACGTCTTATCCGTACCTGGAATCCGGCGACATCGACGAGGCGCTGCGCTATGCAGCCTTCATCGCCGAAGACGAGACGATCGAGCTGCAGCCCTCACCCGCAAAGTGAGATTTCTGATCGACATGCCGCTGTCGCCCACGCTGGCGGTCTGGCTTGTCGAGCGCGGGCACGATGCCGTGCATGCCGCTGACCTCGGGCTTGCGCGCGAAACCGATGCTGCGATCCTGGAACGCGCGAAGCAGGAGGGACGAACCGTGATTACGGTCGATCTCGACTATCCGCGCCTGCTCACGCTCGCTCAGGCCATCGAACCGAGCCTGATTTTGTTTCGCGAGGGCGATTGGAGCGACGCGGCCGTGGCCGCGCGACTGGGCGAGGTGCTCGCAGCACTCACGGAAGCCGATATCGCTGGTAGCATCATTGTGATCGATCATTTCCGGGTGCGGAGGCGCCGCCTTCCGATCGGGGAATGACAGCTTCGCCACCTGATCCTTGGCGCACCATGCGACCCGTCACCTCCTCATCTGTCTTGAGGTTGCGAAGGAGGAGGTCTCGGCGCGAACCTTTCATGCGCCCGCTCCGATACTCCGGATCGGTGTAATGCAGCATACGCGCCTTTGAAATGGCGTTGCGTGCCAATAAACTCTGCATCAACTCGACAACGTGCTCGCCATTATGAGCGAAGTTGTCATAGCCGATCTTGCTCACGTCAAATTGGATTCTGTCGAACACTGCGCGTTCCGACGGAGTCAGTTCGATATCCGGAGTTGACCTCCGCGTTCCCCGACGATTCGTTCCAGCCGAGATTAGCGCTTTACCTCCCGCGCTCCGGCTTCGCGAACAGCGCGTCGACCTCGACGCGCAGCGCGGCGGCGATCTTGGCGAGCGTCTCGACGGTCGGGTTGGCCTTGCGCGCCTCGATGCGGTTGATGGTCCGCTGCGTCGTTCCAGCTTCGTCGGCGAGGCCGATCTGCGACAGCTCCTGGATCGCGCGATGCACACGAACGTTTCGTGCCAGCACGTCCTTTGCCCGCTGAAAATCGCGCTGCGCCATGCGCACGATTGAGCAAGGTTGCCAGCGCACGGCCAATGTACTATAGATCGTAGTCTGCGTCGTATAAGGCAGGAAATTGAACTTCGAATGTGTAACCGGGCTTTGCGCACATGAAAGAGGGGAAGCCTCCGCCCAAGCGGCGCGCCACCGCGGAGGACGTCGCGATCGGACAAAAGCTGCGCGCGCTCCGCCTCGACCGTGGGCTGTCGCAGAACGACCTGGGCAGCCTCATCGGCGTCACGTTCCAGCAACTGCAGAAGTACGAGAAGGGGGCGAACCGCATCTCGGCCGCGCGGCTTGCCCGCATCGCGGCGGTGCTGCATGTGCCGGTGACGGCGTTCTACGATGCGGCGGCGCGGCGCAAGAGCGAGCGCGGCTTCGCTTACATGAACTCGGCCGGCGCCGTGCGGCTGGTGCGCGCCTATGCGGGGATTGCGGTGCGCAGCGAGCGCGCCGCGCTGGTGGCGCTCGCCGAGGCGCTCGCGCGCGGCGGCAGAATGTAGGGCGGACCAAGCGCAGCGCATTCCCCCGATGCGGGAGGGCGGTGCAGTGCGCTTCGCTGACTGCACCCTACCAACCCGGGCTGCACCATCCGTCCTAATGCTTGCTTGTATTCCTTGACAGCGACTCGCTGCTCTGCTAGCAAGCGCCCACACTCCCACAATTGAATTCGCGCAATGCCGGGCCGGGTGGCGCGCGAGCGCGTCATCCCGGCCGAGCCATCAGCGCGGTTACGCGCGTCTGCGACGCGCGATGGCGAGCGCCGGGCCCATGTATCCCGGCTTTTTCAGATCAGCGCATTGGAGAGATGGGTCCCGGGATAGCCGCCGCGCGGCTGCCGGGATGACATCCAACGCGCGGTCGGTTCACCTGAAAGGAAATCCCATGGCACCCCCGAGACTGACCGGCAAGGACTGGCCGCGCATCCGCCACGACTACGAAGAAACCGACAAGCCGAACCTCGTGATCTGCGCCGAGCACGGGATCAGCGCCTCGACGCTGCGCAACCGCGTGCGCCAGTGGAACTGGACGCCGCGGCGCCCGCCGGTCCCGGCGCAAGGCCCGCCCTTGCCCGAGATCGAAGCGCCACCGATCCACGAAGCGCCGCTCGTCCCGTCGGGACCGGCATCCGCGCTTGCGCCCGCCGCTGCGGCGCCGGTGTCCGCCGCCGACATGGCGCGTTACGCCGCCGCGGCGGCGCTGCTCGCCGAGCGCCCGGTCCGGCTGGACGACGCCGCGCTCATGGTGCCGCGCCTGCAAAGCGCCATCGCGCGCATGCTGCCGGCGATCGAAGTCACGCTGGCGCAGCTCGCGTCCGTCCTGGCTCATCCGCGCGAGGTCGAGCGCGCCGCGCGCACCCTCGCGGGGCTCACCCGCACGCTGCGCGAGCTCAATGCGATGTTGAACCAATACCCCGCGGCCAAGCGTGACGAGGACGACGAATTTTTCGCCGCAGACCTGCAAAAGCTCGAGCGCATGGCGGTGGTCAGCGAGGCGTACCGCCGCGGCATCCTGAAGGACGATTGAGCGCGCGGCCGGCGCGGCCGGGCCGCCTCGTGCGCGAGGCCGGCGCAGGATGCTAAGACACGTTCAATGCTTGAGCGGATTCTGCGGCGGCGCGTCCCCGGCCGGCGACACGTAGAGCCAGTGTCCCGCCATGACGGCCCAAAGGGCTTTGTCGAGGGGGTCCTTGGCAATATCGGCCATCCGCTGGCATTCCGTGGCGTTTGCCTGGCACTCGTCGCGCTTGTTCATATCGACACCTCTATCCGAAGTGCCGAACTGGCCTGATCGTTCCAACCGCCGCATGGCGCGCCCGGTCCCCCGAACGGCCATCCGCTCGGGCCTGGAGCGCGCAGCGCGCGCGGCCGATCTACTCTTTCGCCGCGGACGCTGGCTTGCCGTCCAGCCAGTCTTCGTTGTCGGCCATATCGTTCAAAGCCTTTTGCCTCCTGCGCAGGGGCGCCCGATCCTTGGGGGTGCGGAACTTGAGCCCCTTGCCGATGTCGTCGGCCCGCTTGCGAAATCCGGCGGCGGTGGTCGGTTGTTTGGCCATGTCGTTGCTATGACGGGAGGCTTTCACCCCGGGAACCCGCGGAAAGAAGACCTCGGCCGGATTTTCCAGCCGGGGTCCGGGGGACCGGACGCGCGGGACGGGGGGCGACGCTGCACGTCCGGCGTTGTGCAAGCTAGACGCGGCCGCGCGGCACGTCTGAGCAAAATTGCACAGTTTCGCCGGGCCATACATGCGATTCACCATCGGCGGGCGGGTTCGCGCCCGCGATGTTCGACGTGGAAAACCGCGGCGAAAAATCTTATGAATCAATTGCGTCGGGGACGCCCGGTCAGGAGGGCCCGTCATGGCAATCAAGCGCCGGCCGCCGTTCGATCCGAAATCCTTCCTCGCCAAGGTGGGCGACGGACGCAGCATCGACCGGTTCGGCAAGGACCAGATCGTCTTTTCGCAGGGCGACCCTGCGGACGCTGTCTTCTACATCCAGAAGGGCAAGGCGAAAGTCACCGTTGTTTCCGAGCAGGGCAAGGAAGCGGTCGTCGCGATTTTCGGAACGAATGAATTCTTCGGCGAGGGATGTCTTGCCGGCCAGGCGCAGCGCATCACCACGGTCACGACGATGACGGACACCGTCCTCATGCGGCTGGACAAGGCGGCCGTGGTCGACGTGATCCATCGCGAACCGGCGTTTTCCGAGATGTTCATCGCGCATCTTCTCGGCCGGACCATCCGCGTCGAAGCGGATCTCGTCGATCAGCTGTTCAATTCGAGCGAGAAGCGCCTTGCGCGGCTGCTGTTGCTGCTGGCGAATTTCGGCAAGGAAGGCAAACCCGAGCCGATCATCGCGAAGATCAGCCAGGAGACGCTGGCCGAGATGATCGGGACCACCCGGTCGCGCGTGAGTTTTTTCATGAACAAGTTCAGGAAGCTGGGTTTCATCGACTACAACGGCGGCATTCACGTGCACAGCTCATTGTTGAACGTGGTGCTGCACGAGCAGCCCCAAATCAAGATTTAATCTGGCGCGAAGGCGTAATCGCCGGGCTCGCGCCCTCGCGGAAAACACCACCGGGAGCGACCCGGTGGTCGAAGGCCGCAGGTTCTTCGAGGTACCGCTCAGCCGGCTTTATGGGCTGCGACGTAGCCGGCGGTGACCTCATCTTTGTGCGCAGCGAACGCCGCCAGAACTTCACCCTTTTCCTGCTTCGGGACCTTGACGAAGTCCAGAGTGCGTCCGAGTTCTGCTGCAACTTCATCGAATTCTGCCGGGGAGATTTTTAGGCTCCGGTGGGCCTCCTCGAGCCCGAGCGGCGTCGTGCCAGGCTTGGTGGCTGCGAATTGGTAAGGCCCGCCCGAAATGTTGCAGACCCACAGCGTCCGCATAAACTTCAGGCCGGGCAACCTTCCCAAATTCTTGGTGTGCCATTCCTGCAGCTGCGGGTTCTTGGACTTTTGCCCGACGATCGGGTTCTTCACGACGGCGTCGCTGAAGTGATCCACCACCGCCGCGATGGCGAAGACGCCGCCCAGCCGGTCGTAGAGAGTCTTCTCGGGCTTAGTTTGCTTGGCCTCAGGCGCGACTTGCTTGGCCTGCGCGTACACACGCTCCGTCCCCGCCAACAGGCCGGCCGGAGCGGCGCTCAGCGCCAGTCCTGCGACTGCGCCTCGTCTCGTAATCGTTGAAATATCCTGTGCCATTGCAAGCTCCTTGAGTGCAGGTCGTGCCGCCCGGCCGGTGTGCTTAACCACCTAGCAGGTAACGATCAGTGATCTGTGCTGAATTGCTCACCGCGCAATTCTGGCGACGGCCGGAGTCACCGCTTCGTTTGTATTCAAATTGTCGCAGCGAATATTTCGTCGCGACCTTTCGATGTGAGCAATTTTGCTCGGTTTCCGCCCTGACAAAAGCGTAGCGTTGTCGCGATACTCACAGGCGATCGTTGTCGGCTTCGGTCGCTCCGCGCGAGTCCTGTGGAGAGGATTTGTCCGGCGATCAGGCCAATCCGGACGGGTAACAACATGCACATGTCGAGCGAGAGCCTTGTGGTCATCCTGCTGGTCGGCCTCGTTGCCGGATGGCTTGCGGGCCAGATCGTGCAGGGCACCGGGTTCGGTATTATCGGCGATCTCTTGATCGGAATCGTCGGCGCTTTCATCGGCAGCTGGCTGCTGCCTCAACTCGGCATCCATCTTGGCGCCGGCATCGTTGCCGCCATCGTCAACGCCACCATCGGTGCGCTGATCCTGCTTTTGATCATCAAGCTCGTCCGCGGCGGAGGGGGATGGCAAGGCCGCTGGGGAGGAAGTTGGGGAAGACGCTGGTAGCTCGCGCCGTAGCATCGAGTGAGGTTTCTGGCTTTTCGGGAGAGCCGTAATGCAGATGTCACAATGGTTGGAGCGTCCGTTCACCGCAGACACTTTGGCGCTGCTCAGCAGTGCGCCGCTGGACCAGAAAACGCACCCCGCGGTCGCTGAATTGCAGGCCGCTCTCGGGCGTGAAGCTGCGCTGCGGCGCGAGATGGGTGAGTTGGCGCAACGCCAAGTCATGCTGGCGCAGGAATTCGAGCACCGGCTCGTCAACGGTCTGCAAGTGATCTCAAGTCTGCTCTCGTTGCAAAGCCAGGAAGGCGAAGACTTTCGGGGCAGCCGATCAATTGGCCGTTGCGGCCGGCCGCGTTGCGGCGCTCGGGCGCGTGCATCGCACGCTGCATCTGCTCGATCATCAGGATCAGGTGGAGTTCAAGCGCTATCTCGAGCATCTTTGCGAGGATCTCTCACGCCTGTTGTGCGAGGAATCAAACGATTGCGCCGTGCTGGTCGAGGGCGCGAATGCCGAAATTCCGACGGCGTTCGCCATCCCGCTCGGCTTCATCGTCAACGAGCTGATCACCAATGCGGCGAAATACGCCAAGGGCAACATCATCGTCCGGTTTGAAACGGCGGCGCCCGGCTGCCATTCGCTCTCGGTGTCGGACGGCGGGCCTGGATTGCCGGCGGGCTTCGATCCTGGCGGCAGCAAGGGACTCGGAATGAGAATCGTCCAGGCCCTGGTGAAGCAGATCGGCGGCGAGCTGAACATTTCGGCGGGAGACAAGGGTCGCGGGGCGCGGTTTACAGTCGCGTTCTCATCCGCAGCGCAGGCCAATGCGGCGCGTTAGCGCCGATCGCGTCAGGCGAAGAATTCGGACCGCGCCGACAACGTCAAGTCGCTTTCGAACACGACGCGCTCGTGCTTTTCGTGGACACTCTTGATCTGGTAGCTGGGATCGCCCGCATCGCGATCGGATGCCGGCATCAACCGGCGGACCTCGTATTGCCCCGCGGCTGCTGCGCGCAGAACTCTTGGCACAAGATCGACCGCCTGCCCCACAGAGAATTTATGCGACACAAATGTCCTCCCCGATCCTCAGTCGTGATTTAGTTCGCGCACAAGGTCGAAAACGTCACGCGCCGTTCTATTGCTTCGGCGCATCGTCCTTGTGGTCGTGCAGAAACTGGGCGAGCGCATCCTTGAGCGGTGTTGTCCGCTCACTGTCCTGAATGGTACTCGCGGCCTCGAACAGGGCGCGCTGCAGCTTGGTGGGCATCGTGTTCCAGTTCAGGATCACGGCGGCTCCGAGACAGCGCAGAATATTCTCCTGCTCGGCGTATGTCCCATCCCGGTCGCGGCGCTTCCGGCGTGGCGGATCGCGTACCTCGGTACTCATCGTTTTGCCGGCGTTCGCCGTGAGCCAGTCCAGGTTGTCGGCGTGCAAGGCATAACTTTGCTTGAGACCGCGATATTCGGCGATCTCGGCCGGTGACTGCGCCGCAGCGAGGAAGCCGTCATATTCGGCTGCCTTGGCTCGGTATTGTTGCGCTGTGAACATGGTCCGCCCTTCTCGAAAGGGGGAGAGCAACCGGTCTCTCAGTCGCCAGCGCCCTCGGGATTGCGTGATCGGCGCGTGCCGGCGATCAATTGATATGGGGATGACGCGGATGAATTGATAGGTGGATGTGCGAAGTACTGAAACAGAACTGAACCCCCGACTCGCGTCGGGGGTTCGATGCCGATCGGCTCGGTGGACGGGGTATCGGTCGCCGATCAACATTTCGTTGTTCGGGTTTCTGAAGATCGATCGTCCTCAGCGCAGATTGCTATTCCCGACGTTAGGCGACGCAGCTCTTGTCTGCTTTCATCGCGGTTTCGGCTTCGAGCTTCGTCTTATGGACAAGGCCGACGACCGTCATTGTGCCGATCGTGGGCTTGGCCTCGACAATCGAGCACTTCTTCGTCGCCGTATCCTGAACGAGATAAAACTCATTGGCAGCAAAGGCTGGCACCGCAAACGAAACGGCGAGAGCGGCAGCGGCGATAAGCTTCATATTCATGGTGAACCCCCTCCTTGGGGGCGCCTCTCAATGTGCGGCATCCTGTTTGGTTCCGCCGGCACCGCTTATCGCAAGTATTTAACGTCGAGTGCTGCCGTCGCGCGCATGTCTGGAGCGCAGAGATCTGAAATAAGTCCGAGCCGCTCCGACTGTGCGGCGGTTTGCCCATAATACAGTTTTTCCGGGAGGAACCTTTGTTCTTCGCCACTCGTTCCCTCAAAAGTTGAAACGGAGAGGATCCATGAAGAAAATACTGATTTTGCTGGGCGCCGCGGCGGCGATCACTTTCTACGCACCGGCACCGTCCACCGCTCAAGGCATCGGAATCGTATTGCCCGGCGTCGGGGTTCAAGTTGGCGAGCCGGATCGTCCGCGTTACCGCGAATACGAGCGCCGCCGATACCGCGAGCGCGAAGTGCGATACGGCCAGGGATGCCGGACGATCACAATCCAGCGCGACGATGGATCGACGCGCAGAATTCGCCGTTGCGACTGAGGCAAATGGAATGGGGTGGCCGGTTTCGAAGCCAGCCGCCCGTTTCAATCCTGTTAGGGAGCGATTGTCGCCAGCCTAATGGCGTTTTTTGCCCGGTGCGCCGCTCACGTTTTGCGAGTGGGAAGGCATTTCGGACCCTCAATGTTACCGCAAGCACTCCAGTTAATACCTTTTATCGTGATTGCCTCGGCCGTCTTGCTTGGGGTCACAATCGGCATCATTTGCTATCGTCAAGGATCTCGCCGGACGGGTTTTGGTGTGTCGTCACGGCAGTCAAGCTTGGCGATTTTTCAGAAATTATGGTCGGCCGTTAGCCCGCCGCGACCCGCGCGGCTTGACCTCATAATTCACGATCTGGCTTCGTCGAAACCCCATGACCTCGACGATCCATTCTTCGATAGGAAAGTCCAGGAACGAGTCGGTGCCGTGATTGCCAAGGCCGCTCTAAAAGGAGCGAAGCCATAGGCTTCGGTTCTGCCGCAATCGTGTTCGTCCCAGCGGAATAGGCGCGGATGTAGGGCGGAATAAGCGCAGCGCATTCCGCCGATGCGGGGAGCGGTGCAGTGCGCTTCGCTTACTGCACCCTACGGCCCTGCTGTCCCGGATTTCGCTGCGCTGCATCCGGGCTACGCTTGCTGGCCATCACAAGGCATACACGCGGGGGAACCAGCCGATCTTGTTCGACGTTGCCATCCGGGTTGCGGCTTGGGGCGTATGAGAGGAGATGCGCAATGTTGAAAGCGACCCGATTGACGTTCGCGGCCGCATTGCTGTTCGGAAGTTGCGGATTGGCGATGGCGCAGGCCGGTGGCGCCGGCACGGACAAGACCGAGGGCTCGGAGGCGGGCCCGGGCCGGCCGGCTTTGTTGCAGTCGCCGCAAGCGACCAGTGCGCCCGAGAGCAACAAGATGCAGGAGAAGAAAACCAACCTGAATGCCGGGCAGAAGACCGGCACGGCCAAGGAGGCGGCGGAGCCGGGTCAGACGCGCCAGCAAGCCAGGTAACGCGCCCGACGACGAGGCGCTGCGCTATGCGGCCTTCCTCGCGGAGGATGAGACCATCGAGATGCAGCCGCAATGAGTGGATAAAACGCTCCGCCCCGGATTTCGCTTCGTTTCATCCGGGCTACAAGATGGTGGGCCGCCCCGCACTATTCCTCCAGCGTGAACCCGACCTTCACCGTGACCTGCCAGTGCGACACATGGCCGTCGGCGATGTGGCCGCGCGTTTCCAGCACCTGGAACCATTGCATCCGGCGCACGGTCCTGGCCGCCTTGGCAATGGCGTTGGCAACCGCATCCTCGATCGAGGTCGCGGACGATCCTGTCAGTTCGAGAATCTTGTAGACGTGGTCGCTCATGCGCGGTCTCCCCTTCGCCAGCCTTGCCTCAACGAGCCTGCCACCGGACCGGTTCGCGCGCTTGCGCAAAGTTGATCTGCCGCAAAGCGGCCCGCGCCGGTTTGGCGGATGCTCGGGAATCATGGAGCCAGCCATGCCTTTGACCGCTGCAATTCGTGGCATCTTCCAGGAGATTTCGGACCGCAACGCCGCGCGGCGGCGCCTCGCCGGCTTCAACTGCGGCGATTGCGAGCGGTCGGATCGTTGCAATCTCGACCCCGACGACAACTGCATCGCGCGGCAGGAACAGATCGCGCGCGGCGATTGGAAGGCCAGGCGAAGAGCCAGAGGCTGGTTCTACCAGCTCAGCCTGGGGCCGCGCCCGCGCCTGCGTTGAACGCAACGCCACGGCTTGATGCTGCGCCGCCGCCAGCGTAACCACGCGGGCGACCATGACCGCCTTCACCCGCTCCGAGATCGAGGCTGGCCGCAAGCTGTTCGCGGCGGAGTGGGACTTTGCCGCCGCCGCCGGCACGCTCGAGCGGCTCCCCGCCATGCGCGGCATCGAGGTCGCGTTCGCGGGGCGTTCGAACGTCGGCAAGTCGAGCCTGATCAACGCGCTCACCGGCCGCAAGGCGCTCGCGCGCACCTCGCACACGCCCGGGCGCACCCAGGAGCTGATCACCTTTGCGGCCGACTCGGTCCTGCGCCTCGTCGACATGCCGGGCTACGGCTATGCCGAGGCGCCGAAGGCCAAGGTGGAGGCCTGGACCGGGCTGATCCACGCATACCTTTCCGGGCGCGCCAATCTCGCGCGCGTCTACGTGCTGATCGATGCGCGCCACGGACTGAAGGAGGCGGACGAGGCGGTGCTCAAGACGCTCGACGTCGCGGCGGTGAGCTATCAGGTGGTGCTCACCAAGGCCGACCAGGTGAAGGCCGCGGAGCTTGAGGCGCGCATGGCCGCGACGGCGGCGGCGCTCGCCAGGCGGCCGGCCGCATTTCCCGAGATCCTTGCGACATCGTCGCGCGACGGCAGCGGGATGGCGGAGCTGCGCGCCGCAATCGCGCGGGTGGTGAAGGAGCGGAGCTGACCCCCTCCGCTCGTCCCCGCGAACGCGGGGACCCAGTTCTTGGCCAAGCACTGGATGCCCGCTTTCGCGGGCATGAGCGGAGATTGTTTCAGGGCTTGATGCCCGCGCGCGCGAGCAGCGTCATCAGCCGCTGCGCCACCAGCGCGTGGCCCGCGGGTGTCCAATGGAAGCCGAACTCCAGTCCGCGATAGACGTCCGCGCCGTCGAAGGCGGCGTACGGGATGTTCTGTGCTTCCAGATACGCGGCCATGCGCGGCTCGGTGATCTGCATGCCGACGAGGAATGTCGCGCCCTGCGCGGTCACGAAATCGCGCATCATGCCGACCAGGCGCTCGGTCGGATCCGGCACGGCGATCTGCGGATGGGCGAGCGCGATCCAGGCAAACACCGCGGCGCGCGCAATCCAGAGATTGTGCACGAGCGGATCTTCCTTGAAATAAAGCTGGCGCGGCTGCGGCACCGGCTGGCCGCCGAGCCGCAGCGCGCCGTCCGGCGCGGTCGCGAAATACGGCTTGAAGTAGCCGTCGTAGCGCACGTTGCTGCTGTTGTCCCAGCGGTCGTTCACCACCGTGAACATCAGCACGACGACTTGCGGCGTGATACGATCCCACAGGCGCGTGAGCCAGAGATATTCCTGGTCGGTGCCGTAGCCGGAGACGCCGGCATTGACGATGTCGTGGTTCGGCAGCCGCTCGCGCAGCAGATCGGTGAAGCGTTCCTCCGCCTCCACGTCGTTGCCCCACACATACGAATCGCCGACAAACAGGATGCGCGGTTTTCCGGTCGCGCCGGGTTCAATATCGCGCAGGCCGAGGCTGTTGTGCCGGGCGTGGATCGGGCGCTCGGCCGTCACGGTGAAGGCGGAATTCGGCACCGGCACCCAGCCGAGCTCCGCATCGTGCCGGTAGGCGATCGTGCGCTCGCTCTGCCCTTCGCGCAGCGCGCGCGGATCGGCAATGCGCAGCGCTATCTCGGTGATGGCGAAGGTCGCAAGCCAGATCGCGAGGTGGATCGCGGCGGTTCGGAGCAGGCTCGTCTGCGCGGCCATCGGTCAATCCCAGTCGGCGCAGCGGCTGCCGGCCGGCTCGTCAATCGTTCTTGCCAACGTCTCGCCGAGCACGCGATAGCCCGCATCGTTGAAATGATTCCAGTCGCGCGGGCCGTGGATCAGGGCCGTCGCGCCCGCGGCGCGCAGCGCCGGGCGCATGTCGATGAAACGCGCGCCGTGCGCAAGCGTGAGTGCGCGGATCTGCTCGCAGGTGCGCTGGCTCGCCGCGTAGATGTCGGCCGCCAGTACCGGCTGCACGTTCATCAGGGGCCAGCGCCAATACACATCGACCGCGGCGTCGGCATGGCGATAGATCGCGGCGGGCGACGGCAGGTAGACCACCGTGATGGCCGATTGGAAATTTCGCATCAGCCAATCCAGCGACACGTCGAACACCATCAGCGATGCGTCGGATGCCTGCGGACCGAGCTCGACCGGCGGCTTCTGCAATGTGGGCGCCGCATGCGCCATGCCGCCCGCCAGCACATGGTTGTGCGCCGACGGCCTGCGCAGGTTTTCCAGGCTCTCGGGTTTGGTGGCGAGAAACTGCGCCATCTTCAGACCGGTCTCGGCGAGATCGGTCAAACAGCGCAACCTGGGCGGCACCGCGTAATGCTGCGCGATATAGCGTGCCAGGTTTTCGCGCGTGACCGCGCCGTTTTGCGCGACGACATTCGCCACATAACCGTTCTCGTCGAGATCGTTGCCCTCGTAGAAATAGATGAAGATCCGGCGCGGCGGATCGAGCCGCGGATAGAGGAAGCAGCCGTCGCCCAGGATGCGCGCCGGCTGGCGCACCATCGCCTGCGCGCTGCCCGCGCCGCCGATGCCGAGTGAGATGATGTCGCGGGCGGTGAGGCGCTGCAATGTATGCGCCGAGTGCTGCAGCTTCGCGCGGTCGCCATTCGCATCGAGCAGGCCGTCGCCCTGCCCTTCCGCATAGGAGTCGCCGAGAAGCGCGATATAGTCGCGCGGCACGGTGCCGGCCTTCGAGGTTTGCGCGAAGACCTCGGCGCGATCGGGAAAATGCGGGCGCAGATTGATCGGCAGGCCGGAGATGAACACCCGAAACAACAAGAAGCTTGCGGCGAGATAAGTCACCGTAAGCGAGAGCAGCACCAGCGCCGCATTGGCGAGCCTGGATCCGGCCGGAGACATGTCAGCTTTTGTCGCCGAACGCCTCCGCGCTGTCCATGCTTTTTGACGGGCGCGCGGTCAGCGACCGGATTCTTCGCGCGACGAGACCAGGTCCGCGATCTCGCTCAAGGCCGGCCGCAGTTCATCGACATCGACGCCGTCCGCCCGCATCAACGTCGCAATCAGCGGATCGCTCAACATGTCGTCGAGGGTCGGTTCGTCGTAGCATGTCCGCATCGTTGTGTTCCTTGTTCGGGCGTTACGCGGCGACGGCTGCGCTGCGCTGGTCGCATTGGGTGTGCAGCTTGGCGCTGGCGGCCGCGACGGCCTTCTCGGCAGCATCAGGGCCGTAGGCGGTCCCCTCGACCTCGAGCACGTCCACGTCCGTCATGCCGAGGAAGCCGAGCGCGCCCTTGAGATACGGCACCTGGAAGTCGAGCGCGTTGCCGGCGCCCGAATAGATGCCGCCGCGCGCCGCCACCACGATCACCTGCTTGCCGGTGACGAGGCCCTCCGGCCCCTTCTCCGAGTAGCGGAAGGTGCGCCCGGCGCGCGCCACGTAATCGATCCAGGTTTTCAGGTTCGACGGAATGGTGAAGTTGATCATCGGCGCCGCGATCACGATCAGGTCGGCGGCGAACAGCTCGTCCACCAGCGCGTCGGACTGCGCCAGCAGCGCGCGCTGCTCGTCGGTCTGCGGGCCGTTGGGCGAGCGGGTCGCGGCCACGAAGTCGTCCCCGATATGCGGCAGCGGATCGCGCGCAAGATCGCGCACCGTGACGGTCGCGCCGGGGCTGCGGGCAATGAGCTCGTCGAGCACGTTCCGCGCGACGCGGTTCGAATAGGATGCGCTGCCGCGCGAGCTGGAGGTGACATAGAGGATGTTCATGGGTGCTGCTTCCTTCGCTGGTGCCGGCTGCGGCGAATGCCGCATTCGACATTCCGCCTCTGGTGTGTTACTGACCGGTCACATATATGCTTGTTACTGACCGGTAACACCCCTGTCAAGGCAAAATTTGATGTCTTTGTCTGCAAACGCCCTTTCCGTCTCTGCAAATTCGCAAACGCCGCCGCGCGAACGCATTCTGGCGGCGGCCAGCGACCTGTTTTACCGCAACGGCATCCGGGCCGTCGGGGTCGAGGCGATCGCCGCCGCCGCCGGCACCAACAAAATGACCCTTTACCGGCACTTTGCTTCCAAGGACGAGCTGGTGGCCGAATACCTGCGGCGTCTGGCCGGGGACGCCGGCCATTTCTGGGACGGCCTCGCGGCGGCCCATCCGGGCAACCCGCGCGCACAGCTGCGCGGCTGGCTCGCCGCGATGGAAGCCCACGTGGTCGACACCGAGCAGCGCGGCTGCGCGCTGGCGAATGCCGCGATCGAGCTGCCCGAGAAGGACCATCCGGCGCGGCGCGTGATCGAGCAGTTCAAGGCGGCGCAGCGCGAGCGGCTGATCGCGCTGTGCGGCGCGACCGGGGCCGACGAGCCCGAGCTGCTGGCGGACGAACTCTTCCTGTTGCTCGAAGGTGCGCGCGTAAGTGCGCAGAGCGTCGGCCCGACCGGCCCCGCCTCACGGCTGGTGCGCATGGGTGAAGCGCTGATCGCCGCGCATCTTTCTTAGCCCTGTCAAAGCGCGGCGCGCCCGTTGCTTTCGCAACGAGCGGCCAGTGCGTAGCCAGCTTGTAGCCCGGATGGAGCGAAGCGAAATCCGGGAATAAGATTCGCAGACGGTCCCGATACCGGCGCAACTTCGTTCCCAGGAGGCACCTCATTCGGAACGAGATTGCCAGCCGACTGGGCGGGTGATGTCGACGAACCCATGATGGAATTCCGCGAGCGAGGGGTTGACCCCGGATTTCGCTTCGCTCCATCCGGGCTACTTGCTGGTGCGCATGGGCGAGGCGCTGATCGCCGCGCATCTGGCGTAGCGCACCAAGCCTCGCGCTGCCTGTCATCCCGGGCGAGCCAACGGGTCCGCGCGAAGACGCGGCCCGATGACAGGCTCCGCGAGACCCGGGATCCAGGAAACACAGGTTCAGCGATACGGCGCGGTGGGTGTTTACTGGATCCCTGATAGCCGCTTCGCGGCTTCCGGGATGACACCTGAACCTCTTCCCCCTCTCCCCCTCGCCCGCTACAAGCGCGCCTGGAAATGAATTCCGGGACCGCGCAATGACCGTTTTGCCCCAGGACCAGGCCCGCATCCTCGTCGAGGCGCTGCCGCACATGCAGCAGTACGACGAGGAAATCGTCGTGGTGAAATACGGCGGGCATGCGATGGGCGACGAGGGAGCCGCGAAAAGCTTCGCGCGCGACATCGTGCTGATGGAGCAGACCGCGATCAATCCGGTCGTCGTGCACGGCGGCGGGCCGCAGATCGGCGACATGCTCAAGCGTCTCGGCATCAAGTCCGAATTCGCCGACGGCCTGCGCATCACCGACAAGGCCACGGTCGAGATCGTCGAGATGGTGCTCGCGGGCTCGATCAACAAGCAGATCGTCGGTTTCATCAATGCGGCGGGCGGCCGCGCCATCGGCCTCTCCGGCAAGGACGGCAACATGGTCACGGCGCGGAAGATCACGCGCACCATGGTCGATCCGGGCTCGAACATCGAGAAGGTCATCGACCTCGGATTCGTCGGCGAGCCCGAAAAGGTCGACACCACCGTGCTCACCCAGATCCTCGGCCGCGAACTGATCCCGGTGCTGGCGCCGGTCGCGACCTCGGCCGACGGCGCGACCTACAACGTCAATGCGGATACGTTTGCCGGCGCGATCGCGGGCGCGCTGAAGGCGAAGCGCCTGCTGCTGCTGACCGACGTGCCGGGCGTGCTCGACAAGGGCAAGCAGCTGATCAAGGAGCTTTCGGTCGACGACGCGCGGCGTTTGATCGCCGACGGCACCATCTCGGGCGGCATGATCCCGAAGGTCGAGACCTGCATGTACGCGCTCGAAGCCGGCGTCGAGGCGGTGGCCATCCTCGACGGCCGGCAGGAGCACGCAGTGCTGATCGAGCTGCTCACCGATGCGGGCGCCGGCACGTTGATGCACCGGTAGGTGTCAGTTGTTGGTCATTCCGGAACGCGCCGAAGGCGCGTGTCCGGAATCCATAACCACGACACGGGCGGGTTAACTCAGACGGAGCGTCATTGCGCGTTCTGTGGTTATGGATTCCGGGCTCGCCGCTGCGCGGCGCCCCGGAATGACGGAAACACCTTGCCGCCATCCCAAATCCGATTCATCGATTGAGCATCGGGCGATTCGCGGGGCGAGATGAGATCGCGCTTCCTCCTGGCAATGGCGGCCGTCTTGGGCCTCGCCGCGCCCGCGCGCGCCGACCTGCAGTTCTGCAACAAGACGAGCTACATGCTCGACCTCGCGCTCGCGCTCGAGGAGAAGGGCGCCGCCGCATCGCGCGGCTGGTTCCGCGCCGATCCCGGCGCGTGCCGCAGCGTCCTGCAGGGTGCGATCACGGCCGAAAGGGTTTTCGTGCACGCGCGCGCGCTTGCCGCTTACGGCCCGTCGCCGCTGCCGCAGGCCGGGCATGCGGACTTCTGCGTCACCGAGGAAAACTTCGTCATCGCGGCGGCCGGGACCTGCCACAGCCGGTCGGGCCAGCGGCTGGTGCGGTTCTCGCAGATCAAGCCTTCGGAGACCGAGCAGGGCCTCACGGCCTACCTCGGCGAGGAGGCCGATTACGATCCCGCGCAGGCGCGGCTCGCCGGCATCCAGCGCCTGCTCGTCATCGCGGGCTACGACGCAAACCCCATCGACGGGCTGGAGGGCAAGAAGACGAGCGCCGCGCTCGATCAATTCCTGAAAGATCGCCGGCTGCCTGCGGACGCTCCGGGCAACGCTGGTTTCTTCCAGGCCATGCTCGATGCCGTCAAGGCCGCCGATGGCGTCGGCTTTTCCTGGTGCAACGAAACGCCGCACGCCGTGATGGCAGCGCTCGGTATCGATGAGAGCGGTGTCGTCACGACACGCGGGTGGTATCGCGTCGACGCCGGCAAGTGCGTCAAGCCCGATTTGCCGGCGAAACCAGCCAGGCTCTACAGCTTCGCCGAGGCGGTCGACAAGGAAGGCCATGCCTTGAAGCGCGGCAACCGGCTGCTGGTCTGGGGCGGGCCGATGCAGCTGTGCACGCGCGATGTGCGCTTCGAGATCTCCGAGCAGAAGGACTGCGGCGCGCAGGGGCTGACCGCGACGGGCTTTGCGGTGATCGACATGGCCGGCAAGCCGGGCGCGACGGTGCGGTTTCGGGAGTGACTTGCTTTCCCTCTCCCCGCAAAGCGGGGAGAGGGTGCCGAAGACCGAAGGTCTGAGGCGGGTGAGGGGCTCTTGCAATTTTCACGGATGCCCCTCACCCGGCTCGGTGCTCCGCACCTCGCCACCCTCTCCCCGTTTCACGGGGAGAGGGAACAAGCGGCAACGCCCTCGCGTCCATCACGCCGGTTCGCTACAACGCGCGTGCATGTCGACTCCCGCCACACCGCGCTCGTTCGCCCACATCGACACCTGGGTGTTCGACCTCGACAACACGCTCTACCCGCATCACCTGAACCTGTGGCAGCAGGTGGATGAGCGCATCCGCAGCTACATCGCGGACTTCCTGAAGGTCACCCGCGACGAAGCATTCCGCGTGCAGAAGGACTACTACAAGCGCTACGGCACCTCGATGCGCGGCATGATGACCGAGCACGGCATGAACCCGGACGAGTATCTCGCCTTCGTGCACCACATCGACCATTCCCCCTTGGAGCCGAACCCGGCGCTCGGCGCCGCGATCGAGCAGCTGCCTGGCCGCAAGCTCATTCTCACCAACGGCACGCGCAAGCATGCGGACGCCGTAATGCGGCGGCTCGAGATCCACGAAAAATTCGAGGACGTGTTCGACATCGTCGCGGCGGAGCTTGAGCCGAAGCCGCTGCCGCAGACCTACGATCGCTTCCTGCAACGCCATGGCGTCGATCCGGCGTGCGCCGCGATGTTCGAGGACCTCGCGCGCAATCTCGCTGTCCCGCATGCGCTCGGCATGACCACCGTGCTGGTGGTGCCGGAAGGCAGCCGCGAAGTGCTGCGCGAGGACTGGGAAATGGAAGGGCGCGATGCCGCGCACGTGGATCACGTGACCGACGATTTGACGGGCTTTCTCAAGCGCATTTCCACGCCGCCTTGACATCGCGCGGCGGCGCCCCGACAAACCCGCGACCGACCTCCCAGGACTTCCCGACATGTCGAACGCCGATCTCGCCAAGAATCTGGAAAAGACCATCGATGACGCCTTCGAGGCGCGCAACGACGTCAGCCCCGCCACCAGGGGCCCGGTGCGCGAGGCGGTCGATGAGGCGCTCGACCTGCTCGACAAGGGCGAGACGCGCGTCGCCGAAAAGCAGAATGGCCAATGGCGGGTCAACCAGTGGCTCAAGAAGGCCGTGCTGCTGTCGTTTCGTTTGAACGACATGGGCCCGATCGCGGGCGCGCCCGGCGGCGCGACCTGGTGGGACAAGGTGCCGTCGAAGTTCGAAGGCTGGGGCGAGAACCGGTTTCGCGCCGCCGGCTTTCGCGCGGTGCCCGGCTGCGTGGTGCGCCGCTCGGCGTATATCGCGCCGAACGTGGTGCTGATGCCGAGCTTCGTGAACCTCGGCGCCTACGTCGACTCGGGCACCATGGTCGACACCTGGGCGACGGTCGGCTCGTGCGCGCAGATCGGCAAGAACGTGCACATCTCCGGCGGCGCCGGCATCGGCGGCGTGCTCGAGCCGCTGCAGGCCGGCCCAGTGATCATCGAAGACAATTGCTTCGTCGGCGCACGCTCGGAAGTCGCCGAAGGCGTGATCGTGCGCGAGGGCTCGGTGCTTTCCATGGGCGTGTTCATCGGCGCCTCGACCAAGATCGTCGATCGCGAAACAGGCGAGATCTTCATGGGCGAGGTGCCGGCCTATTCGGTGGTGGTGCCGGGCGCGCTGCCCGGCAAGCCGCTGAAGGACGGTCGCCCGGGGCCCAGCCTCTATTGCGCCGTGATCGTGAAGCGCGTGGACGCGCAGACGCGCTCGAAGACGAGTATCAACGAGCTGCTGAGGGATTGACCTCGGCCCATGCGGACAGCGCACACCCATGTCCGCTCGTCCCCGCGAAAGCGGGGACCCAGAGCCACAGCCAAGAAAGAACTGGATTCCCGCTTACGCGGGAATGAGCGGATAATTGGATCATGACCGCCGATCCGATCGCGCTCGCCCGCGACCTCATCCGCTGCCCCTCGGTGACGCCCGCCGCGGGCGGCGCGCTCGCCTTCATGGAGCAGATCCTGAAAGGCGCGGGCTTCGCGGTGCATCGCGTCACGTTCGCGGAACCCGGCACCGATCCGGTGGAGAATCTTTACGCGCGCATCGGCACGGCAGCCCCCCACCTCATGCTCGCCGGCCACACCGATGTGGTGCCGCCGGGCGACGAAGCGAAATGGACGCACCCGCCGTTCGCCGCCGAGATCGCCGACGGCGTGCTCTACGGGCGCGGCGCGGTCGACATGAAGGGCGCGATCGCAGCCAAGCTCGCGGCCGCGCTCGATTATCTCGGCGCGCACGGCGGCAAGCCGAACGGCTCGCTCTCGTTTCTCATCACCGGCGACGAGGAAGGCATCGCGGTCAACGGCACCGTGAAGCTGTTGCAATGGGCGGCGGAGCGCGGCGAAAAGTTCGATCACGCGGTGCTCGGCGAGCCGACCAATCCGCAAAGGCTCGGCGACATGATCAAGATCGGGCGGCGCGGCTCGCAGAACGGCACGCTGATCGTCACCGGCACGCAGGGGCACGTCGCCTATCCGGAGCTTGCCGACAATCCGGTGCGCGGCATCGCGGCGCTGATGGTCGCGATCAATGCCGAGCCGATCGATGGCGGCACTGAACATTTCGGCCCGTCCAACCTCGAATTCACCTCGATCGATGTCGGCAACAAGACCGTCAACCTGATTCCGGCCGAGGCGCGCGCGCGCTTCAACATCCGCTTCAACGATACCCGCACGCGGCAGGAGCTGCGCGAGCTGATCGAGGCGCGGGCCGCGCAAGCGGCCGGCAGCATCCGCTGGCGCATCGACTGGGAGCCGTCCAACGCGGATGTGTTCCTCACCGCGCCCGGGCCGTTCGTCGCGATGGTGAGCGGCGCGATCAAGGAGGTGACCGGGCTCACGCCGACGCTCTCGACCACCGGCGGCACGTCGGATGCGCGCTTCATCAAGGATTATTGCCCGGTGATCGAGTTCGGGCTGCTGAGCCAGCAGATGCACAAGACCGACGAGCACGTCGCGACCGCCGATCTCGTGGCGCTCACCGCGATCTACCGGCATATCCTGGAACGTTATTTCACGGGCTCAGCCTGATACCGGCCTGCGCTGCGAGCGCGAGCCATTTCGCGACATCCGCGTTCACGAACGTGGTGAATTCGTCCGGCGTCGTCGGCGCCGGCTCGGCGCCCTGCTCGGCGAGGCGCTGCTTCGCCTCCGGCGTCGTGAGCACCTGGCGCACATCGGCACTGATCCTGGCGGCGATCCCGCGCGGCAATGCGGCGGGCGCAAACAACCCGAACCACCCGAGCGACTGGTAATCCGCCAGGCCGGTCTCGGCGACGGTGGGGAAATCCGGGAACAGCGCCGAGCGCGCCACGCCGGTCGTGCCGATCGCACGCAAGGTGCCGGCCGCGATATGCGGCGTGACCACCAGCGCGGGCGAGAACATGGCGTCGATGCGTCCGCCGAGCAGGTCGGTTACCGCCGGCCCGGTTCCGCGATAGGGCACATGCAGCATCTCGATCCCGGCCATCTGCGCAAACAGCGCGCCGGAAAGATGCGACGCCGATCCCACGCCCGACGACCCGAAGGAGAGCTTGCCGGGATTGGCCTTGGCATGCGCGATCAGCTCGGCGGCGCTGCGCGCCGGCACGCTGGGATTGACGACGAGAATGTAGGGCGGCGCCGCGATCAGCGAGATGGGACTGAGCTCGCGCGTAATATCGAACGGCGCGGGCACGCTGCCCGCGAGCGCGAGGATCGCGCCGGTCGATGCTATCAGCAGCGTCAGGCCATCGGCCGGTGCGGCCACCACTTGCCGCGTGCCGATGAGGCCGGCCGCGCCGGGACGGTACTCGGAAATAACCGTCGTGCCCCACAGCGTCTGCAGGCCGGCGGCGAGCACGCGGCCGAGCACATCGGTCGCGCCGCCCGGCGGGAACGGCACGATGATGCGCACCTGGCCGTTCGGGTAACTCTGCGCGTGGGCGGCGGCCGCGGCGAACAGCGGCAGGCCCAACAGGATGCGGCGCGAGATCATCTCAATAATCCACGCGCATCAGATAAAGTCCCTCCGGCGGCGCGACCGGCCCGCACGCCGCGCGGTCGCGCGCCGCGAGCGCGCGGCTGAGATCGTCGGCGCTCCATTTCCCGTCGCCGACCGGCACCAGCGAGCCCACGATCGAGCGCACCTGATTGTGCAGGAACGAGCGCGCCGCGGTTCTGACCTGCACCTCGTCGCCCTCGCGCGTCACGTCGAGCTGGTCGAGCGTCTTCACCGGCGACTTGGCCTGGCATTCGGTCGAGCGGAACGTGGTGAAATCGTGCTTGCCGATCAGCCGCTGCGCCGCGGCGTGCATCGCCTCGGCGTCGAGCCGGCGCGGCACGCGCCACGCGCGTGCGCGCTCCAGCGCCAGATCGGCGCGGCGGTTCACGATGCGATAGAGATAATGCCGTTTCTTCGCCGAGAACCGCGCATCGAAGGAATCCGCGATCTTCTCGGCCGACAGCACCGCGACCGGATGCGGGCGCAGATGCGCGTTCACGGCATCGCGCACGCGGTCGGCGCGCCAGTCCTTGGCAAGATCGACGTGCGCGACCTGCGCGAGCGCATGCACACCCGCGTCGGTGCGCCCCGCGCCCGCGATTTTCACCGCATGACCGCAAAAGCGGACGACCGCATCGGTCAGCACGCCTTGCACGCTCACGCCCGCGCCCTGCACCTGCCATCCGACGAAGGGCGTGCCGTCATATTCGATGGTCAGCTTGTAGCGCGGCACGTTGCTTGATCCATCTCAACCCGGTGCAGGATTGAAAGCCCTATCAAGGTACCGGATCGGAAAACAGAGGCTCGCATGAAACGCGAATTGAAACGCCAGATTATTGACCTTCTCGACACGCACCGGATCATGACCATTGCGACGAACCGCCCGGACGGCTGGCCGCAGGCAACCGTGGTCGGTTACGCCAATGACGGGCTGGTCATCTATTGTTTCATCGCGCGCGACAGCCAGAAATACGCCAACACCGCGCGCGATCCGCGCATCTCCATCGCCATTTCCAACGACTATCCGCAGCCGCTGCTGATCAAGGGCCTCTCGATGGCGGCGCGCGTGCAGTTCGTGGAGGACCAGGGCGAGATCGATCACGCCGCCGAGATCCTGTTGCGCCGCTATCCCGAATACAAGGTCATGCCGCGGCCCGACCCCGCCGCCGTGCCGATGCTGCGCATCACGCCCGAGGTCGTCTCCATCCTCGATTATTCGAAGGGGTTCGGGCATGCCGATCTGGTGCGTGTCACCGACCACGATCTTGCCGAGCACGTCGAGGCGCGCCGCCACCACTGGGCGGGTTTCCGGGCGGCTTGATGCGGCGTGCCCGTCGGTTCAGCCAAGCTCAGCGAACGCCGCAGGATAACAAAGCGTGCCCTCACCTGGCGCGTTCCCGTTCAACCGCAGCGCCATCAAGTGAGTGCCCGCGTAAGCGCATTCAAAAGGACGCGCGGCGGCGGCATCAAATCCGAAGCGCGCGTAGTAGCGCGGGTCGCCCAGCACGAACACCAGCGTTTCGTTTCGTCCCGCGAGCAGGCGAAGCCCATCCCGGACCAGCGCGGTCCCGATGCCGCGGCGCTGCCATTCCGGAGCAACCGCGAGCGGCGCGAGGCTGCAGGCGTTCGCGTTACCATCGGGGGTTTCGATCACGAGCCGTGGAAATGCGAGATAACCGCAAGCCACCCCGTTCTGCTCGGCAATCAGCGCGAGTATCAGGTCGCCGTCCGCGCGCAACTGCCGCACTAAGCGGGCTTCGGCGGGACCCGCAAACGCGGCGGCGAGCACGCCACCGATCGTGCCGGCATCCTCCGCGCGCTCGGGCCGGATGATCACGACAGACGCGTACCCGGCACGAGCCGCGCGCCACGCAAAAACTCCTCCGCCTTCATCGGCTGCTTGCCGGCGCGCTGCACCTGGGTGATCCGCACCGCGCCCTCGCGGCACGCGACCGTCAGGCGGTCGTCCAAGACCGTGCCGGGGGCGCCGGATCCCTCGCCGCGCGTCGTGCGCAGCGCCTTGATGCGCCCCCCACCGGGCAGCTCGAACCAGGCGCCGGGAAACGGCGACAGACCCCCGCAATGGTCGTGCACGGCCTTCCATGGTCTGGCCCAGTCGATGCGCGTCTCGTTCTTGTCGATCTTCGCCGCGTAAGTCACGCCCTCGTCCGGCTGCGGCGTCAACTGCAGGCTGCCACGCTCCAGCATGTCCAGCGCACGCACCATCAGATCGGCGCCGCACCGCGCCAGAACGTCGTGCAAGTCACCCGCCGTCATGTCGGCGCCGATCGGCACATGCTCCGCCATCGCGACCGGACCGGTGTCGAGCCCTTCGGCCATCTTCATCACGCATACGCCGGTTTCGGCGTCGCCCGCCATGATGGCGCGGTTGATCGGCGCGGCGCCGCGCCAGCGCGGCAACAGCGAGGCATGCAGGTTGAAGCAGCCGAGCGGCACGGCCTCGAGGATCGGCACGGGCAGGATCAGCCCATAGGCGACGACCACAGCGGCATCCGCCTTATGCGCGCGGAAGTCCGCGACCGCTTCCGCGCCGCGCAGGCTCTTCGGTGTCAGAACCGGAATACCGAAACGCCGCGCCTCGCGCTCGACTGGACTCGGCTGCAGCTCCATGCCGCGCCCGGCCGGCTTCGGCGCGCGCGTGTAGACGGCGGCGACCTCATGGCCGCGCCCCACGATCTCGACGAGCGTCGGCACCGCGAAGTCGGGCGTACCCATGAAGATGAGGCGGAGCGGCATGGGCTATGCGCCGGTGAATTCGAACGGGTTCACGAGACGAAGACCAAGATCGGCGAAGTCGTCGGTATCGCGGGTCGCAACTACCGCGCCGTTGGTTTTGGCGACCGCCGCTATGATGGCATCCATGATGCCGATTGGCCGCCCAATGCTCTTGCGTCGATGAAAGACCTTGCCGAATTCATGCGCGGCATCCGCATCGAATGGCAAGATCCGACCGGCAAAAACCTCTTTCTCAATCTTGCGAACCCAGTCTGCCAAATCACGCCGCCGTTCACCCGGCGGAAGGCACTCCACACCATAACTCAATTCGGCCAATACCGGCGCGCAGATGAACAGGTCGGCGGAGGGCTGCGCGATGAGCCAGTTTCGAACCGAAGGATGAGGCCTTGCGCGGTACGAGTCCGAGACGACATTCGTGTCGAGTACGATCATTTGAAGTCGGGCGGGTCGATGTCGCCGCCAGGAACCTCAAATACCAGATCGTCGCCGCGATGCTTTTCATCAACGAGCGAATAAAGCCACTCGCCCAGGTTTCTTTCCGCCGGAGGTATTGCAAGGCCGCGCTGGAGAATTTCCTGCGCCTCGGCGGACAGGCTCTGGCCATGCTTCTTGGCGCGCTCGACGAGCTGCCGCTTGAGCTTCGGTTTGATGTTGCGAATCAGAAGGTCGGACATCGCTCACCTTTGATATCAGTGATATCAGACTCCCCCCGGAATGTCTACTCCGCCTCCCGCTTCGCCGCCTTGGTGAATTTCTTGATCACGCGGTCGCGCTTGAGCCTGGAGATGTGGTCGATGAACAGGATGCCGTTGGTGTGGTCGATCTCGTGCTGCAGCACGGTCGCGAGCAGCCCGTTGGCCGCGACCTCCTGGGTCTTGCCGTCGAGGTCCATGTAACGGACCTTCACCTGCGCCGGCCGCTCGACCTCCTCGTAATATTCCGGGATCGAGAGGCAGCCCTCCTCGTAAGTGCCCTTCTCCTCGGACGACCAAACGATCTCCGGATTGATGAACGCCTGCGGATTCTGCGGCTCGTCCTTCTTGGCGGTGTCGACGGTGACGACGCGCTGCGGCACGCCGACCTGAATCGCCGCGAGCCCCACGCCGGGCGCCTTGTACATCGTCTCGAACATGTCCTCGACCAGCGCGCGCAGATCGGCGGTGATGCGCTGCACCGGTTCTGACACTTGCCGCAGCCGCTTGTCGGGAAGGATGATGATCTCGCGCAACGCCATGCGCGGCGATTTAAGCGGCGCGCCGGGCGCGGTCAACCGCGGATGCAAATGCAAACGGCCGGCGCCTTGCGGCATCGGCCGTGCAGTCCGTTTCGCCCTTTCCTCAGTGGCGGTGATGCCGACGATGATGGCGCCAATGACGATGGTGGTGACGGTGACGATGATGCCAGCGGCGGTGGTGCACCACCTCGGTGCTCGAAACGTTGTCCGCGGCGGCGCCGATGCCGCTGCCGAGGCCGGCCGGCATGGCCGAAGCGAATTGCGGCGCGGCGAATGCGAGCGCGGCACCGGCTAAAGCGATCAAGACAAATCTGCGCATGTTTCCTCTCCTCTGATTCCCCTGCCGTGCGACGAGAAGGCGCCGGCCGCGCTGAACCGGGTGTGAACGGTCAATCGCCGGGGGCGAAGGCACTCCGTTCTCCCTCTGTTCACAAGGGTCCCGGCGCGCAGAGCCGAGGCCGCGCGCCGCGGCAGAATCGAATGAAGGTATCGACGACGCTTTCGCCCGAGACCGACCACTCTCTGGATAGGATCGCGCACTCTTCGGATAACATCCTGGAAAAGGATTCAGGGTTAATATTGCGTTAACCCGGCGGCTTATAATATTTTCGAGTCGGGGACTTCGCCGGGAGCGAAGGGGCTGAACGTGGATGTCGGGGCTTTGCTGCTTCCCGTTGCGCTGGTGTTCGGCGCGCCGGTGAGCGTGGGCAGTTACGAGAAAGGGCTGTTCTGCGACTCCCTCACGCTGGTCGAGCGGGTGGTGGAGCTTGCCGAGCGCGGCGCGAATCCAACGCGCGTGGTCGACGACGTCAACGTACGGGTTGGACATACCGCCTGCATCTACGCCACCAAGGCAGACGTGCGCGCGCGCACGGTGCGGTTCGAGCGCAATATCGCCGCCAATCACACCACCTACTCGATCTATCAGGTGCAGGTGACGGCGCATGGCGTGCAGAAAACCGAGATCGGCGACCTCGCGCGGACGTTCTCGCCGGCACTGACGATGTACACGCTGCGCGCCGCCGTGCCGACGCAGACGGTCAGTCACTAGGCGGCCCGTCGCGGTTTACGCTCCGCTCATTCCCGCGTAAGCGGGAATCCAGAAATGCGAGAATCAACCGAGGCGGCTGGATGCCCGCTTTCGCGGGCAGGCGGCTAGAAGGGGCTGGGTGAAGGTGGCTGCCGCACCGGACACTCCGCAAAGCACCTGGGCCGAAACGCTGAGCGTCTACCTGCGTCCGCGCGTGTTGATCGTGATGTTCCTCGGCTTCTCGTCCGGGCTCCCGCTCGCGCTGTCAGGCTCGACCCTGCAGGTGTGGGCGGCCGAGAGTGGCGTCAATCTGCGCACCATCGGGCTCTTCGCCATCGTCGGCACCCCTTACACCATCAAGTTCCTGTGGGCACCGCTGGTCGACGCGCTCGACGTTCCGGTGCTGTCGCGGCTGCTCGGGCGCCGGCGCGGCTGGCTCGTGTTCTCGCAAATCCTCCTGATGATCGCGATCGTCTTGCTCGCATTGTGCGACCCCAAGCTCGGGCCTGGCCTCGTCATCGCGGCAGCGCTGATGGTCGCGACCGCATCGGCGACGCAGGACATCGTGATCGATGCGTTCCGCGTCGAAAGCCTGCCGGAAAACGAGCAGGCGGCCGGCATGGCGTCGTATGTCGCGGCCTACCGCGTCGCCAATCTGCTCTCGACCGCGGGTGCGCTCTACATCGTCACCGGCTTCGAGACCGGTCTCGGCTTTCCCCGCAGCGCGGCCTGGACCGCGGGCTACATCGCGATGGCGCTGTTCGTCGTGATCGGACTGGGCGCCGCGATCCTCGCGACCGAACCGGAAAAATCCGCCGCCGTGCTGGCCGAGCATGCGCGCCACGCCGGCGAAAGCCGCCTCGCGCGCGTTATCGCGACCGCACGCGCCGCGCTCGCGGATTTTCTCCTCCGCGACATGGCGGTCGTGGTGCTCGCGTTCGTGGTGCTGTTCAAGCTCACCGATGCGCTCGCGGGCGCGATGACCGCCGCCTTCGTGATCGACCTTGGATTCTCGCGCATCGACTACGCCAACATCATCAAGGGGGTCGGCTTTGCGGCGACGCTCATCGGCGGGTTTGCCGGCGGCTATGTGGCGCGTGCCTATCCGCTGGTGACGAGCCTCTGGATCGGCGGCATCCTGCAGGCGGCGGCCAACTTCGCCTTCACCTGGCAGGCCGTTGTCGGCAAGGACGTCTGGTGGCTCACCTTCGCGATCTCGATCGAGAATTTCACCAGCGCGATCGGCACGGTGATCTTTGTCGGCTACCTCTCGGCGCTGTGCAAGAATCCGCTGCACACCGCGACCCAGTTCGCGCTGCTGACCGCGCTATCGGCCGTCGGACGTACATATCTGTCGGCCAGCGCCGGCTACGTCGCGGAGGCGGCCGGCTGGGCGTGGTTCTTTGCCATCTGCGCGTTTGCGGGAATTCCCGGCCTGCTGCTGCTCGCCTGGCTGCAGCTACGCGGGCATTTCGAGGCGCTCAAAAAGCCGTCCGCTGCCTGATCGCCGCCGACAGCGTACCCTCGTCGAGATAATCGAGCTCGCCGCCGACCGGCACGCCGTGCGCGAGCCGCGTCACCTTCACGTTCGCGTCGCGCAACAAATCCGTGATGTAGTGTGCGGTGGTCTGGCCATCGACCGTCGCATTCAGCGCGAGGATGACCTCATGCACCGCGGCGTCATGCGCGCGCGACACCAGCGCGTCGATGGTGAGATCGCCCGGACCGATGCCGTCGAGCGGGGAGAGCGTGCCGCCGAGCACGTGGTAGCGCGCGTTGATCGCGCCCGCGCGCTCCAACGCCCACAGATCGGCCACATCCGCCACCACCACGATGACCGAGCCATCGCGGCGCGGGTCGATGCATGCCGTGCAGGGGCTCTGGGTATCGATATTGCCGCAGCTGGCGCACACCACGATCTTCTCGATCGCGGTCTGCAGCGCGCCGGCGAGCGGCGCCATCAAGAGCTCGCGCTTCTTGATCAGGTGCAGCGCGGCGCGGCGCGCCGAGCGCGGCCCGAGCCCGGGCAGGCGGGCGAGCAGCTGGATCAGGCGTTCGATCTCGGGACCGGCGACGGCGGGCATTAAAACAACTTCAGCCCCGGCGGCAGCGGCAGGCCGCCGGTGAGGCCTTTCATCTTCTCGGCCATCAGCGCCTCGGCCTTGCGGCGCGCATCCGCATGTGCGGTGACGACCAGATCCTCGATGATCTCCTTCTCGCCCGGCTTCACCAGCGAATCGTCGATGCGCACGCTCTTCAGGTCGCCCTTGGCCGACATCGTCACCGCCACCATGCCGCCCCCGGCCGTTCCCTCGACGGTGATCTGGTCGAGCTCGGCCTGCATCTCGGCCATCTTCGCCTGCAGTTGCGTCGCCTGCTTCATCAGGCCGAGAAAGTCAGCCATGCATCACCTGTCGTCGTCATCCGCGCCGTAATCATCCGGATCGGGCATCGGATCGTCGCCCGCGGGCGGCGCGGCGGGCGGGCTCAAATCGTCGCGCCGGCGCACCCCGACGATCTCGGCGCCGGGAAAGCGCGCGAGCACGGCCTGAACCAGCGGATCGGCGCGCACGCCCTGCTCCAGCTCGGTGCGTTGCGCCGCGGCTTGCGAACTCACCGTCGGCGCGCCCTGTTCCGAGGACACGACCACCATCCAGCGCCGGCCGGTCCATTCGGAAATCTTGCGCTGCAGGTCCTGCACGATGGTCTTGCGCGCGCTCGGCTCGAGCGCGATCTCGAGCTTGCCGTCCTCGAAGCGCACCAGCCGCACGTCGCGCTCCAGCGCAGTTTTCATCAGGATGTCGCGCTTTTCGCCGGCAAGCGCGATCAGCGCGGGAAAATTCGCGACACCGAGCGTTGGTGCCGCCGCGGGCTCGGCGCGCAGCGTGGAAATATCCGGCACCTGCGCGGTGACAAGCTGCGCCGGTGCAAGCGAGGCACGCGGGGACCCGCGCGGCGGATCGAAGCGCGGCGCGGCCGTACCGCGCGCAGCACCGCCGCCATTTGCCGGCGCCGGCGTGGCGGCGCCGTTCTGCTGAATCTCCCGGATCACCTCGTCGGGAGTCGGCAGGTCGGCCGCGTAGGCGATGCGCACCAGCACCATCTCGGCGGCGGCGAGCGGTTTGCCCGCTTCCTTCACCTCGGAGAGCCCCTTGAACAGCATCTGCCACGTGCGCGAGAGCACGCGCATCGAAAGCGCCGCCGCGAACGCGCGCCCGCGCGTGCGCTCGGCCTCGGCGAGCGCAAGATCGTCAGCGACCGCCGGCACGACCTTCACGCGCGTGACGAAATGGGTGAACTCCGCGAGATCGGACAGCACCACCGCCGGATCGGCGCCGGAATCGTATTGGTCGCGCAGTTCGCCGAGCGCCTTCGCCATGTCGCCGCGCATCATTGCCTCGAACAGGTCGATGATGCGCGTGCGGTCGGCGAGACCGAGCATTTGGCGGATGTCCTCCGCACGGACCGAGCCCGCCGCATGCGCGATCGCCTGGTCCATCAGCGAGAGCGCATCGCGCACCGAGCCTTCGGCGGCGCGCGCGATCAGCCCGAGCGCCTCCGGCTCGGCCGTGATGCCCTCCTTGCGGCAGATGCCATCGAGATGCCGCACCAGCAGCGACGTATCCACGCGGCGCAGGTCGAAGCGTTGGCAGCGCGACAGGATCGTGATCGGAACCTTGCGGATTTCGGTCGTGGCGAACACGAACTTCACATGCGGCGGCGGCTCTTCGAGCGTCTTGAGCAGCGCGTTGAATGCCGCAGTCGACAGCATGTGCACTTCGTCGAGGATGTAGACCTTGTAGCGCGCCGAAACCGGCGAATAGCGCACCGCCTCATTGATCTGGCGCACGTCGTCGACGCCGTTGTGCGAGGCGGCGTCCATCTCGATCACGTCGACATGGCGGCTTTCCATGATGGCCTGATCGTGCAGGCCGAGCGCCGGCATGTGGATGGTCGACCCTTTGATCGAGCCGTCCGGCAATTCGTAGTTCAGCGCGCGCGCGAGAATGCGTGCCGTGGTGGTTTTGCCGACTCCGCGCACGCCGGTGAGGATCCAGGCCTGCGGAATGCGCCCGCTCTCGAACGCATTCGAGACGGTGCGCACCATCGCGTCCTGCCCGATCAGGTCGGCGAACGTCGCCGGTCGGTACTTGCGCGCGAGCACGCGGTAGGACGATCCGCCGGGACCGCCCGTCGTGCCGAGATCCAATCCAGGGCTCGTGGCGTCGTTCATCGTGACCCGTTGTCCGGCGTCATTCCGGAAGCCGCAACGCGGCTGTCCGGAATCCATAACCCCGAAACTGAGTGGTACGGAAGGTATCGGGCTTATGGATTCCGGGCTCGCGCTATCGCGCGCCCCGGAATGACAGTGTGCGAGTGGGAGGCTGACGAGCGACCCGAGTCGTAGCTCGTTAGGGCTGCTTCCTTCCGGACCTGACCCGGTTGGCGAGTGGCTCGTCCACCGCCAACCTCCCGGCCTCTATATCAGGCGAACAAAGCACGAATGCAAGCGCCGCCCGCGCGCGCCGTGCTAGCTTTCCCCGACATTGATTTTCCGGGCGAATTTTCATGGCTAACTGGCGGCTGCATCCGCAACTCGATCGCGACACCGCAAACCTCGGCGATCTGCCGCTGTCGCGCGTGCTGGTGAACAACGACGCCAACTACCCCTGGCTGATCCTGGTGCCGCGCAAGCCGGACCTCGTCGAGCTGATCGACCTCGATGAGGCCGCGCAGGCGCAACTGATGACCGAGGTCACGCGCGTCGCGCGCGCGCTGCGCGAGGTCACCGCGTGCCACAAGCTGAATATCGCGGCACTGGGCAATGCGGTCCCGCAGCTGCACGTGCACATCATCGCGCGCTTCCGCCATGACGCTGCGTGGCCCAATCCGGTGTGGAACGCGGTGGCGCGGCGCGTCTACCGACGCGGGGAACTGGAGAGGCTGATCACGCCGCTGCGCGCGAGCATCGGGCTCGCGTGAGGTGACAGGCGCTTCCCTTGATAGGGCGACCGATCCCGTGCAAGTTCGGCGCCCTCGCCGGAGTTCCCTCATGTCGTTCGATCTCGGGCCGAAGCCGCTGCTCGGCTACACTGCAAGCATTCTGGCGCGCGTCGCCGAGCGGCGCAGCGATGCGGCGTTTCTCGCCGCCTGCGAGGCGGACCAGCGCGCTGCAACATTCGCGATCGGCGGCGAATTGGTGGTGCTGAAGAAAAGCCGCAATGGTGCCGATCCGCTGTTCCGCCCCGAGGAAGCGCGCGCGCTCGCGCCCACGGCCGAGAGCGTGTTTCTCGGTCTCGCAGGCGATGCGGGGCGCTTCGGCATCGCGCTCGATCCGGAAGCCACGAAGGCGCTCAAGGGAAGGCCGGATCTCTTCGTCACCGATCTGCGCTCGATCGCCGTGCAGGGCCTGGTCGCGCCGGAGCATCTGGCTCCGCTCGCCGAAGCAAAGGCGCTGCTCGCCTGGCATGCGCGGCATCGCTTCTGCGCGAACTGCGGCGCGGCGACCAACGTCTCGCAGGCCGGCTGGAAGCGCGAATGCCCGTCCTGCAAGGTCGAGCATTTCCCGCGCACCGACCCGGTGGTGATCATGCTGGCGATCGACGGCGACCGGTGCCTGCTCGGCCGCGCCGGGCGCTTCGTCGCCAACATGTGGTCGTGCCTTGCGGGCTTCGTCGAGCCGGGCGAGAGCATCGAGGAAGCGGCGCGGCGCGAAACGCTCGAGGAGGCCGGCATCGTCTGCGGCGAGGTGAAATATTTCCGCTCGCAGCCGTGGCCGTTTCCGATGTCGCTGATGATCGGCTGCCACGCGCGCGCGACCAACTCCGACATCACGGTCGACCGCGAGGAGCTGGAAGACGCGCGCTGGTTCACGCGCGACGAGGTGGCACTGATGTTCGTCGGCCGGCATCCGGAGGGCATCAGCATTCCGCCGCCGATCGCGATCGCGCATCACATCATCCGCGCCTGGGTCGAGGAGGGCGACGGTGTCTTCGGCTGACGCAGCGCGCAAACACGTACTGTGCACGGGCATCGCGGTGCTCGACCTCGTGTTCCGCGTCGGATCGTTTCCGCGGCCCGACGTGAAGACGCAGGCGAGCGAATTCCGCACCATCAACGGCGGCAACGCCGCAAACGCCGCGGTCGCGATCGCGCACCTCGGCGCGCGCGCGAGCTTCGCCGGCCCGCTCGGCGGCCCGGCCGGCGTCGACAGCGTGGGCGACACGATGCTGGCGCTCGCGGCGCGCGAGAACATCGCTTGCGTCGATTGTCCGCGCGTCGACGGCATCACCTCGCCGATCTCGGCGATCTCCATCGATCAGCGCGGCGAGCGTGCGATCGTCAACTTCCGCGACGATGCGCTGATGGCGGCGCGCCCGCGCGACGCGGATGCGGTGGTCGCGGATGCCGACGCCGTGATCGCGGACAATCGCTTTCCGGGATTCGTGCGCGAGATTTGCGCGGCCGGGCTGAAGCGCCGCATCCCCGTCGTGCTCGACGCCGACGAGCCGCGCCAGGACAGCAATGTGCTGCTCACGCTGGTGTCGCACGTGGTGTTTTCGGCCGAAGGACTACGCGCGACCGCCGGCACGGATCACCTGGGCCGCGCGCTGATCGACGTCAGCAAGCAGACCGACGCATTCGTCGCCGTGACCGACGGGGCCAATGACGTGCTGTGGCTGAAAGACGGCGAGCTGAGGCAGATCCCCGCGTTCACGGTCGATGTGGTCGATACGCTGGGCGCCGGCGACACCTTCCACGGCGCCTTCACGCTGATGCTGGCCGAGGGGAAGACCGAGCGCGAGGCAATGCGGTTCTCGGCGGCCGCAGCGGCGCTCAAATGCACGCGCTACGGCGGCATTTTGGGCGCGCCGACGCGCGCGGAGGTCGAAGCTTTTCTGGCGACGCACGAGTGACTTTTCCGCTCATGCCCGCGAAAGCGGGCATCCAGGGCCAAGAACCAAGAACTGGGTCCCCGCCTTCGCGGGGACGAGCGGGCCTCCTATCACTTCTTCGCCGCCGACGGGCACGGCGCACCGCATGGCGCACACGCGCCGGCGAAATCTTCCGGCGAGACGGCGCGCGCGGATGACGGACTTGCCAGATGGTCTGCTATCACGGCGCAAAACGCCGCGATCATCGCCAAGACATAGACAATGCGCATGGCGGCTTACTCGCGCGAGAGGCCGAACAGCGGGCGCAGCCGGATGCCGATCGCGCAGCCGCCCAGCGCCGCCGCAAACCACACCCAGCCGTGCAGCGAGCCGGACGCGACGCCGCCGACGAAGGCCCCGATGTTGCAGCCGAAGCCGATGCGCGCGCCCCACCCCATCAGCAAGCCGCCGACCGCCGCCGCGAACAACGAGCGCGCCGGCGGCCAGGCGGTGCGGGCGAACGGCTTCGAGGCGGCGGCGGCCGCCATGGCGCCGGGGATCATGCCCAAATCGGTGAGGCTCGAGGTATCGGAGAGAATGGATTCGGCGAGCGCGCGCTTGGGCCCCGGCCATTGCCAGAACTCTGCGCCCGAAAAATCGAAGCCCGCCAGCGCCGCGAGCTTCGCGCCCCACACGGTAAATCCGAACGTTACGCTCCACGGATGATGGCCGGCCAGGAACACGCCGACGGAGATCAGGCCGATTGCGATCGCGCCGATGATCAACAGCGGGCGCGGCCCGAAACTCGCGCCGCGCGCACGAGCAATCAGCGCGATGACCAGCGCAACCGCCGCGAGGCTCGCGAGCGTGACCGCGAGCCCGCCCCACGGTCCGAAATAATTCGACGCGAGGATTGGATCGACGCCGCCGAGCGCGAGGAATGCCGGCAGGTGCAGACTGCCGATCACGCTCCCGACGATGAACAGCGCGAGCGCGATCAGCATGCGTCCCGAGCCGCCACCCGCGGTATAAAGCGTGCCGGAGCCGCAGCCGTTCGCAAGCTGCATGCCGATGCCGAACACGAAGGCCCCGACGACGAGCGACGGCCCGATTGGCGCGATCGCGCCGCCGAAGCCGGGGACCAGCGCGGCGACCGGCACGATCACCAGTGCGGCGACCGCAATCAGCAGCAACGCGGCGAGCAATCCACCCGCCTCGCCCTTGACGAGAAAGCGGCGCCACGCGGCGGTGAACGAGAACTCGGCTTTGAGGAACGCGACGCCGAGCGCAAATCCCAGCATCACCAGCGCAGCCGAGGCCGGCTGTCCGTCGAGCGCGACCAGCGCCACCAGCACGGCAGTGCCAAGCACGGCCGCGAGCAGGAACGGCCAGTCGAGCCGCGGCGGCGCCCCAATCGTGGACGTTTCGACAGCAGTGCTCATGATGTGTTGCGTGCCTCCCGCTCCGCTCATTCCCGCGCAAGCGGGGAATCCAGGGCCAAGAACCGGGTCCCCGCTGGAGCCTGTGCTCGGGCCAGCCGAAGGCTGGACCCGAGTGCGGGGACGAGCGGGGATAGAATTTACGACCCGAAGCCGAGCGTCTTCTTCAGGTCATCCCACTTGGTGCGCGCCGACGCGAGCGGACGGCTCGCATCGGACGCCCACTCGATCATCGAGCCGTAATAGAGCCGCACGTCCTTGCGGCCGAGCAGCTCGGAGAGCACGAACCAGTCGGTCGCCGCCCAATGTCCGGTGTTGCAGTAGGTGACCGCCGGACCCGCGGGCAGTGTCGCTGCGATCGAGGCAAGCTCGGCCTGCGGCTTCAGCCGGTTCGCCTTGTCGTCATAGAACGTGGCACTGTCGACGTTCACGGCGCCCGGAATGTGCCCATAGGCCTGCACCGCCGGCGCCTTCTGCTTGCCGGAGAAGAACGACGCCGGGCGCGCGTCGATCAAGGTCGCGCCGCCGGATTGCTCGATCATCTGCACGTCGGCGCGCTCGGCGAGCAGCGCCTTGTTCGGCGTGGCGCTGAAGATCTTCGGCGACGGTTTGCTCGCGCCGGTCTCCGTCGCATTGTGCGCGGCCGCCCACGCGGCGTAGCCGCCATCGAGAATGGACACTTTCGACACCCCCGCGACCTTCAAGGTCCAGTAGGTGCGCGCCGCGGAGCCGAAGTCGGTGTAGTGCACGCCGGCCGGCACGACGACCACGTGGCTATCCTCGTCGATGCCGAGCTCGCCGATGAGCTTCTCCAGCTCCGCCAAGGTCGGCAGCATGAACGGCACGCCGCCGCGGGTGACGCGCCAGCCCGCCTTGTCGTAGTCACTGTGGATCGCGCCCGGGATGTGCCCGTTCTGATAGGCCTCGGCGCCGCCGCCATCGATGGCGGAGCGGATGTCGAGGACGAGCACCTGCGGATCGTTCAGGTGCTGCTTGAGCCAGCCGACCGGGACCAGCGGCGTCACGCTCTCGGCCCGGGCCGCACCCGCGAGGGCGAGCGAGGCCAGCGCGGCGACGAGGAGCGGGCGCAGGAAACCGAAAGCGGCTCGAAAAGCTGTGGGAATGGACATGGGGGACCTCGGGCGATCTCACCCTTGAAATAGAATATTGTTCTCTATAAGAACAGATACCCGCATCAACTAAGAAGATTGTTCTCGTTTGTGCGCCATGATGGAACTTTCATCTCGTTTCCTGAGGAATTTTGGCATGGATGCCATCGACCGGAAGATACTCGGCGTACTGCAGCACGACGCGTCGCTGTCCGTCGCGGAAATCGGCAACCGCGTCGGCTTGTCGTCGACGCCCTGCTGGAAGCGCATCCAGAAGCTCGAAGCCGAGGGCGTGATCCAGCGGCGCGTCGCGGTGGTCGACCCCGACAAGGTCGGGCTCGGCGTCTCGGTGTTCGTCGCGATCGAGACCGGCGATCACTCGGAGGAGTGGTTGTCGCGGTTCGCCGATGCGGTGCGTGCGATGCCCGAGGTGCTGGAATTCTATCGGATGGCCGGCGATGTCGATTACATGCTGCGCGTCGCCTGCGCGAGCATCCAGGACTACGACGCGTTCTATAAGCGGCTGATCGCCGCAATCCCGCTGAAGAACGTCACGTCGCGCTTCGCGATGGAGCGGATCAAGCAGACGACGGTGCTGCCGATCGCCTGATCTTTGCGGGGCGGGACGTTATCCGAACGCAGCTGCCCGCGCCGCATCAGGTGCGCGGCCTGGCATTGCTCAACACGCGTTGCACGCCACCGTATCGGACAGGCGCGGCCGCATGTAGATCTGGTCCCTCAACGTCATCGTGCCGGTGATGACGTAGCCGATGGTCGGCGTGTAGGCGTATTGCGTCTCGGCCCAGATCAAGGACGTGTTGGCCGTCTTGAGCGCATCGTCCAAGGTGACGAGGGAATTCGGCGGGCGCGCGGTGCCGTTGAGCGTCTTGCTCCAGACGACTTTCGCGATCTTGTTGGCGTCGACGTCGACGCGCGACACCGTGACCTGGATCAGCGACGGCGAATAAGGCTGCACCACCGAGCTCGCCGCGTTGAGGATGTTGCTCATGTCGGTCGCATTGAGGCTGGTCGATTGCGAGACCAGATCGCCCAGCGTGCGCGCGACCTGCGTCACCTTGCGATCGACCGCGATCGCCGACGAGACCTCGACGCCGCCGAGATAGAGCGTGATCATCAACGGCAGCAGCATCGCGAATTCGACCGCCGAGACCCCGCGCTTGTCGCGCAGGAAACGGCGCAGCGGCCGGCGCGCACGTGCAGCCAGACGGGCGAACCTCATGTCACGGCCTCTCATTGGTAGGGCTCGTTGCGGAATGCGGCGGTCGCCATGATCAGGCGCTTGTTGCCCGCCATGTCGCCGAGATTGAAGCCGAGCAGCGAGGCATAGACCGGCCACTGGTACATCAGGCGCACCACGACGATGTCGCCCGGTCCACCCGGGGTGTAGCCGAAGTTGGTTTTCAGGTTGCCGTTGGCATCGAGCGGCTTGGAATTGTCGACCGATCCGAACGACGTGTAGGTCTTCACGTCGATCTTCAGGCCGCCGGAACAGTCGAACAGGCCGCTGATTTTCGCGCATACCGCGGACTTGAACGCGGCAGCGTCGTAGCTCTGGGTTTGCGCCTGGCCGGTCATGATCAGGCGCGCCGAATCGGCGACCGCCGTCTCGAGCGTCTGGCTCGCGAAGAACACCAGTGCGGTTTCCATGATGGCGAACATCAGCGCCAGGAATGGCGCGGCGACCATCGCGAACTCGACCGCGGCGGCTCCATCTTCGCCGCGCGCGAAGCGGCGCACGATGCGCCAATTCATTATTCTGGCACGCCCCAGCCGTTTTGTTCCGACGGGGAGCGCAGTCCGGATTGCCTCGATCATCACGCTACTCTCCGGATCGTTTGGCGCCGGGCGGCGCCGCTGATCAAGCGATACATCCGATCCGGTTGAGAGTTAGCAAAATCGTGTTGTCGAATTGTTGCGGCGATTGATGAGAAATTTGGTCCGCGCGTTCATGCTCTGCTAACCATGGCGCGCATGCGCGCGCATGTAGCCGCCTCGAGGCGACGCGGCCAGAGCCGGCGCTCAGCGCGCCGGCGCTTTGGTCGCCGCCGAGCCGCTGCTGCTCGCCGCGCCGTTGCGCGCATCGGACTGCGTGATAGTGGCGGTGAAGTAGTCGGCGGAATCGCCGAGCGTGATGCGGCGCTCGCAATCCGGCGTGCAGCTATAGGTCTCGCGGTTGACGCCGCGATAGACTTGCACGGTCGGCCCGCTCGGGCCGCGCACCACGATCGAGCGCTCCAGCAGGACGGCGCCGGCGCGATCGAGGGCAATCAGGTTGGTGGTGCCGAAGCCCTTGCCGGTCACCACGATCAGCCCGCCGGACTGCACCGCGATGTCCGCGATCAGCGGATTGCCCACCACGATGGTCGAGACCTTCTCGGGCAGCTTCATCAGGGTTGCCTGGTCGAGCGCGACCTCGAGCGTGTCCCGCGCCAACCCCGGGCGGGGCAGCAGGAGCATGGCAGCGGCCAGAAGCACCGCAGCGCCAAGTCGGGCGATCCTGGTAGGGGGGCGGCTCGCCATCATCACAGCGTCTCCGGAACTCTTAATCTCGCGCCGGGTCAGCACATCGACGCAGCCCGCCAGCGCAGATTTGACTTCAAATTGGTGAATGAAGTGCAAATGCAGCGTGTTCATGGCGTTTGCCCCCGGGCTATCCGAGGAAGTCCTTCGTATCGCCTCCGCCCGTCGGCGCAGTATGACCATCTCGAAGCATGAATAACTCGGGGATATACCTAAGTCCCCTGAAATATTCACAGCCGACATTGAAACATTCGAAGCGAACTGTACTTTAGAATATCACAGCAACACGATGTTAACCACGTCCTTAACCTCGATTATGACTGCAATTTTCCTGTTGCGGATTAACGTTGTCGCAATTGCTCGCTGTTAACGTCCACACCATCGCATCGGGCCGGAGAACGAGCCCGGGCGGAAAGTGCTCAGACAGCCACGTGTGGACCCAAAGGAGCCTACCCATGAAGACCCTCAAGCGTTTTGCCAAGGACGAGTCGGGCGCGACGGCGATCGAATACGGCCTGATTGCCGCCGGCATCTCTGTCGCGATCATCACCGTCGTGCAGGGCCTCGGCACCAAGCTCAACACCACGTTCAGCAACATCACCAGCAAGCTGAACTAACTCTCGCGCCAGCGAGCGAAATCAGAAAGGCTCCGGCAGCTTGCCGGAGCCTTTTCGTTTCCGGGGGCCAGTAATACTTAGACCTTTATTGAAAACAGCGGGCTAGATTACCGGGCCAAAATTACCTTGGCTTATGACCTCTCTTGTATCTCCTGAAACGCCCAGCGCACGGCTGGGCAACACATCAACGAAACTTCGGGAGATCAGCGTCATGGCCGTCCTCAAGTCTTTCCTGCGCGATGAATCCGGCGCCACCGCCATCGAATACGGCTTGATTGCCGCCGGCATCTCGGTCGCGATCATCGTGGTCGTCCAGGGCCTCGGCACCAAGCTGAGCAACGTGTTCTCGAACGTCAGCACCGCCATCAACTAAGGCCCAAAGGCGCGCACAGGGGGAACCGGGGCGGTCCCCTTTGGCGGCTTTTGCCGCCCGCCGCTAACCGATCCGCAACGCCACCCGGGTAGGGTCGTGATGCCTGCGCGGCACGCGCAGGCTTTGGCGGGTGTGATCATGGTGGCTGATGCAATCAGGTTGCTGCTGTTTCCGGCGCTGATGGCCTTTGCGGCCTCGAGCGACCTGCTCACCATGACGATCTCCAACCGGGTCTCGCTGATTCTGGTTGGAAGCTTCTTCGCGCTGGCGGTCTGGTCCGGCATGCCGCTCGCCGACATCGGCATGCATGTCGGCGCCGGGCTTGTCGTGCTGGTGGTGACCTTCACGTTCTTTGCCCAGGGCTGGATCGGCGGCGGCGACGCCAAGCTCGCGGCCGCGACCGCGCTGTGGCTCGGCTTCGACCAGCTGCTCAATTATCTCACCATCGCGTCGCTGCTCGGCGGCGTATTGACGCTGCTGATCATGCGCTTCCGCCTGATGCCGCTCCCTGCCCTGCTCGCCGATCAGGAATGGGCAAAGCGCCTGCACCGCATGGACGCGGGCGTGCCCTACGGCATTGCGCTCGCGATCGCGGCGCTGTGGGTCTATTCCGATACGCCATTCATGAAATCGCTCGGCATCTAGCCGGCGCTTCCCTCTTTTCCCGTCGTTAACAATTCCTTCGCGTGCGCGCGCGCGGTTGCGCGTGCTTGCGCAGCGCATTCGCGTGCAAAACTCCGCGCAATATTCGGTTAACTCAAATTGGATACGCGCCATTAACCATGGATTGACGTTTCACTGGTGAAATCCGGTTGTCGGCCCCCTTCGGCCACAGCGTCATTGTGGAAAGTCCAGCGTATGAAAGCCGCGCGTCTCGTTGTTCTTGTGGTTGCGGTCGCGGCCGGTGGTGTTGCCGCCTTGCTCGCCGGACGCGGCGGCGATGAACCGCCGCCTGCGGCACCGGTCGAAGTCGTCAAGATGGATACCGTCGACATCCTGGTGGCGCGCGGCGACATCGCGCTCGGTCAGGCCGTTTCGGCGCAGGATATGCAGTGGCAGCAGTGGCCGACACAGGCGGCAAGTCCCGCCTTCGTGCGCCGGTCCGACAAGCCGAACGCGATCGAGCAACTCTCCGGGGCGATTGCGCGCGCTCCCTTCGTTGCCGGCGAGCCGATCCGCGATGCGAAGCTGATCAAGGCGAACGGCTCGGGCTACATGGCCGCCGTGCTCGACAAGGGGATGCGCGCGATCTCGACCGAGATTTCGCCGGAGACCGGCGCCGGCGGCTTCATCCTGCCGAATGACCGCGTCGACGTGATCCTGTCCAAGCGCGATCGCGAAGCCGAGAAATCCGGCGCCGCCGAATCGCACATCTCCGAGACGATCTTGTCCAACATTCGCATCCTCGCGATCGACCAGACGCTGGGCGAGAAGGACGGGCAGAAGGTGGTGATCGGCAAGACCGCGACGCTCGAGCTCACGCCGCGCCAGTCCGAAACACTCGCGCTGTCGCGTCAGCTCGGCACGCTGTCGCTTGCGCTGCGCAGCCTCGCGGACGCCGGCGAAACCACGCTTCCGGATGACGGTGCCGCGAACAAGCGCGCCGGAATCAACACGGTGCGCTTCGGCATCAGCACCATGTCCACGTCGAAGTGAGTTGGGGTAGGGGACGAGTATCATGTCGACGCGTAACTTGACACGAGCAGCGCTCGGGGCGGCGGTGCTCGCGGCCTCCTTCGCCGCGGCATTCGCGGCCGAGCCGGTCGGCGTGCCCGCGCAGAGCGGATCGATCCAGGTGGTCGGTTCGGATTCCTCCTCGCGCTTCGTGCAGCTCGGCATCGGCAAGTCGGTGGTGATCGACCTGCCGCGCGACATCAAGGATGTGCTGGTCGCGGAGCCGAAATTCGCCAACGCGGTGGTGCGCTCGACCCGCCGCGCCTACCTGATCGGCGTCGCGGTCGGCCAGACCAACATCTATTTCTTCGATGCCGAAGGGCGCCAGATCGCCGGCTTCGATGTCGCGGTGACGCGCGACCTCAACGGCATCCGCGCGATGCTGCAGAAGCTCCTGCCGCACGCGGACGTGCGCGTCGACGGCGTCGGCGAGGGCGTGATGCTGTCGGGCTCGGTCGCGAACGCGGCCGAGCTGGCGCAGGCGAACGACGTCGCGGTCAAGCTGGTCGGCAGCGCCGACAAGGTGGTCAACAATCTCAATGTGCGTGGCCGCGACCAGGTGATGCTCAAGGTGACGGTCGCCGAAGTTCAGCGCGACGTGATCAAGCAGCTCGGTGTCGATCTCAACGGCAGCCTGAGCTACGGCAGCGCGGTCATCAACTTCAACAACGCCAACCCGTTCACCGCGCTCGGCCAGCCGCTGGTCGAAGGCAACGGCGCAACCGGTACGTTCAAGACGATTTCCGCGACGCTGCGCGCGATGGAGCGCGCCGGCGTGATCCGCACGCTGGCGGAGCCGAACCTGACCGCGATCTCCGGCGAGAGCGCGAGCTTCCTCGCGGGCGGCGAGTTTCCGGTGCCCGCCGGCTACACCTGCGATCCGACGACGCGCGCCTGTCAGCTTGCCATCCAGTTCAAGAAGTTCGGCGTCGGCCTGAACTTCACGCCGGTGGTTCTCTCGGAAGGCCGCATCAGCCTGAAGGTGCTGACCGAAGTCTCCGAACTCTCGAACGAGAACTCGATTCAGCTGGTGCAGGGCACGGCGACGCAGACCATTCCGGCGATCAAGACCCGCCGCGCCGAGACCACCGTGGAAATTCCCTCCGGCGGCGCGCTCGCGCTCGCCGGCATGATCCAGGAGCAGACCAAGCACCAGATCAGCGGACTCCCCGGTCTGATGAACCTGCCGGTGCTCGGCACCCTGTTCAAGAGCCGCGACTACGTCAACCGCCAGACCGAGTTGATGGTGATCGTGACGCCTTACATCGCGCGCGCGGTTGCGCAGAAGGACCTGTCGCGGCCGGACGACGGCTTTGCCGACAGTGCCGATCCTGCCGCGATCCTGCTCGGGCGCCTCAACCGCATCTATGGCGCGCCGGGCAAGCCGGCGCCCGCCGCGGGCTACAGCGGCAAATACGGCTTCATTCTCGATTGATGAACGCGACCAGGACAGACCCGATGAAAAAACTCAACCACGTCGCGCGCGCCTTCGCATTCGTCAGCATCGCGGCCGTCATGGCCGGATGCAAGACGCCGTCGCTGCAGGAACAGGTCACCAGCGTTCCGAATGACTATCGCCTGCGGCATCCGATTGCGGTGCGCGAGAAAGTGCAAAGCGTCACCGTGTTCATCGGCGATGGCCGCGGCACGCTGACCCCGGCGCAGCGCGCCGAAGTCGGCGCGCTGGCGTCCAACTGGCGCCAGGAAGGGACCGGCGGCGTCGTGATCGAAATGCCGGTCGGCACCGCCAACGAACGTGCCGCGGCGAGCGCGTCGCGCGAGATCCGCGCGATCCTCAGTGCTTCGGGCGTGCCGCCTCACTCGATCGAAATCCGGCCCTACCCGACGCAAGACCCGGTGCGGCTCGGCACGGTGCGCGTGAACTATCCGCGCATGGCAGCCGAAACCGGGCCCTGCGGACTGTGGCCCGAGGATCTGGGCCCGACCTACGACCCGGTCTACTGGTCGAACCGGCCGCACTGGAATCACGGCTGCGCCAGCCAGCGCAATCTCGCGGCGCAAGTCGCAAACCCCACGGACCTCGTACAGCCGCGCGCCGAGGGACCGGTGCTGGCGTCGCGCCGCGGCACGGTCGTCGAGAAGTACCGCAAGGGTGAAGCCACCGCGACGCAATATCCGGATTCGAACAAGGGCAAGATCAGCGATTTGGGCCAATGATCAAATTCGCACTCAAAGGCGGCGAGAGCGCCGCAACCGCCGATCCGGCCGTGCCGGACGAGCACATCGCGCCGGTGCCGCGCATCTCGATCCAGGCGTTCTGCGCCTCGGCCGATACCGCCGCCGCCATGCAGGCAGCGAGCGAGGACCGGCGCATGGTCAAGGCTCACCTCAAAGTGCAGATGGGCGGCATCGCGGCGGCGACCGAGGCGTATCGGGCGTCCGCAACGCCGAACGTGGTCATCATCGAGTCGGACGGCCGCGCCGAGGAGCTGCTCGGCGGCCTCGACATGCTGGCCGAAGTCTGCGACGCCGGCACGCGCGTGATCGCGATCGGCCATCTCAACGACATCGTGCTCTACCGCGAGATGGTTCGCCGCGGCATCAGCGATTACATGATCGCGCCGGTCGGCCCCGTCGACCTCATCCGCTCGGTTTCCGGCCTGTTCTATGCGCCGGATGCGAAACCGGTCGGCCGTACGCTCGCGGTGGTCGGCGCCAAGGGCGGCGTCGGCGCCTCGACGGTCGCGCACAACGTCGCCTGGGCGATTGCGCGCGACGTGCGCCTCGATTCCGTCGTCGCCGACCTCGATCTGCCGTTCGGCACCGCCGGGCTCGACTTCAACCAGGACCCGCCGCAGGGCATCGCGGACGCCGTGATGTCGCCGGACCGCATCGACACCGCCTTCGTCGATCGGCTGCTGTCGAAATGCACCGACCATCTCAGCCTGCTGGCCGCGCCCGCCACGCTCGACCGGGTCTATGACTTCGGCAGCGAGGCCTTCGACTCGATCTTCGACGTGCTGCGCGCGACCGTGCCCTGCATCGTCCTCGACGTGCCGCACGTGTGGACCGGTTGGGCGAAGCGCACGCTGATCGGCGCCGACGACATCCTGATCGTGGCGGCGCCGGATCTGGCGAACCTGCGCAACACCAAGAACCTCATCGACCTGTTGCGCGCCTCGCGCCCGAACGACAACCGCCCGCAATACTGCCTCAACCAGGTCGGCGTGCCGAAGCGCCCCGAAATCAAGGCCGCGGATTTCGCCAAGGCGCTCGAGTTCGAGCCGATCGCCTCGATCCCGTTCGAGCCGCAACTGTTCGGCACGGCGGCGAACAACGGACAGATGATCGCCGAAGTCTCGGCCGGGCACCGCGCGGCGGAAACCTTCCGCCATCTCGCGCAGGCGATGACCGGACGTACCGAAGTGAAGCGGGCACGCTCCAGCCTGCTCACCCCGCTCATCGAAAAGCTCAGGCGCAAGCAGTCATAAGGCGCGGAGAACAGCGTGTTCGGAAAGCGTTCCACATCAGGCCCAGAGGCCCGCAGCCCGGCTCCGCCGCCGCTCCCGGCGCCCGAGCCTGCGCACGCGCCTGTTCCGGCGAGCGCCGGCGGGAGCGATGTCGGGCTCGCGCCGCTGCCGTCCGACGGGCTTGGCGCACCGATCACCTCGCCGCCGCTCGCACCCGGGCGCGGACCGAAACCGCTCATCCCCACCGCGCGCGATACGCGCCGTTCCGAATCCTATTACGAGGTCAAGGGCGCGATCTTCTCGGCGCTGATCGAGGCGATCGACCTTTCGCAGCTCGCGCGGCTCGACGCCGAGTCCGCACGAGAGGAAATCCGCGACATCGTCAACGAGATCATCGCGATCAAGGCGATCGTGATGTCGATCTCCGAGCAGGAAGAACTGCTCGACGACATCTGCAACGACGTTCTCGGCTACGGCCCGCTCGAGCCGCTGCTCGCGCGCGACGACATCGCCGACATCATGGTGAACGGCGCCAACACGGTCTACATCGAAGTCGCCGGCAAGATTCAGCAGACCAACATCCGCTTCCGCGACAATCAGCAGCTGCTCAATATCTGCCAGCGCATCGTCAACCAGATCGGCCGCCGCGTCGACGAAGCCTCGCCGATCTGCGACGCGCGCCTGCCGGACGGCTCGCGCGTCAACGCGATCGTGCCGCCGCTCGCCATCGACGGCCCGTCGCTCACGATCCGCAAGTTCAAGAAGGACAAGCTGACGCTCGATCAGCTGGTCAAGTTCGGCTCGATCTCGGCCGAGGGGGCCGAAATCCTCAAGATCATCGGCCACTGCCGCGCCAACGTGCTGGTCTCCGGCGGCACCGGCTCGGGCAAGACCACGCTGCTCAACTGCCTCACCAGCTTCATCGAGGAAGACGAACGCATCATCACCTGCGAGGACGCGGCCGAATTGCAGCTGCAGCAGCCGCATGTGGTGCGCCTGGAAACCCGCCCGCCGAACCTCGAAGGCGAGGGCCAGGTCACGATGCGCGACCTGGTCAAGAACTGCCTGCGCATGCGCCCCGAGCGCATCATCGTCGGCGAAGTACGCGGACCGGAAGCCTTCGACCTGTTGCAGGCGATGAATACCGGCCACGACGGCTCGATGGGTACCCTGCACGCCAACACGCCGCGCGAGGCGCTGTCGCGTCTGGAATCCATGATCACGATGGGCGGGTACACGCTGCCCTCCAAGACCATCCGCGAGATGATCTGCTCCTCGGTCGACGTGGTGATCCAGGCGGCGCGCCTGCGCGACGGCTCGCGCCGCATCACGCACGTCACCGAAGTGATGGGCATGGAAGGCGACGTGATCATCACGCAGGACGTCTTCGTCTACGAGATGCTGGGCGAGGATGCGCACGGCAAGCTGACGGGCCGCCACCGCTCGACCGGCATCGGGCGGCCGCGCTTCTGGGAACGCGCGCGCTATTTCGGCGACGAGCAGCGGCTCGCTGCCGCGCTCGATGCCGCCGAGGTGGCCGGCGAAGCGTACAAGGGCTGAGGCACCCATGCCGATCCAGACCCTTGCGCTGTTCTTCCTGGTGGCGCTCGCGGCAGGCGGGCTGATCTGGGTCTTCGTCTATCCGATCCTCTCCGGCGAGCGGCAGGCCGAGAAACGCCAGGCGAGCGTCGTGCGCTCCGAGCCGGCCGCGCGCGTTGCGGCTGCGACGGGCCGTGGCCCGAAAGTGCGCCGCGAGCAGATCGAGGACACGCTCAAGGAGCTGGAGGTCCGGCAGAAGAAGCAGAAGAACCTGCCGCTCGCGATGCGCATCTCGCAGGCGGGGCTCGAGTGGAGCAAGCGCCAGTACATCATCATCAGCGTCGCGATCGGCCTTGCGCTGTTCGTCGTGGTTTTCCTGGTCGGCGGGGGTCTGCTGGCCGCGGCCGGGGCCGGATTCGCCGGCGGATTCGGCGTGCCGCGCTGGCTGCTCGCGTTCCTGAAGAAGCGTCGCGAGTCGAAGTTCCTGCATTTTTTCCCTGATGCGGTCGACGTGATCGTGCGCGGCGTCAAAGCCGGCCTGCCGCTCGGCGATTGTCTGCGCATCATCGCAAACGAATCGCCCGAGCCGGTGAAGAGCGAGTTCAAGACCATCGTCGAGGCGCAGACCGTCGGCATCTCGATGGGCGACGCCTGCGCGAAGATGTACGAGCGCATGCCGCTGCCCGAGGCGAACTTCTTCGGCATCGTGGTCTCGATCCAGCAGCGCGCCGGCGGCAACCTGTCGGAAGCGCTCGGCAACCTGTCGCGCGTGCTGCGCGACCGCAAGAAGATGAAGGCGAAGATCCAGGCGATGTCGATGGAGGCCAAGGCCTCCGCGGTGATCATCGCGGCGCTGCCGTTCGCCGTGATGATCCTCGTCTACATCTCCAGCCCGAACTACATCGAGCTGTTGTGGACCCATCAAACCGGACGCTTGATGATGGCGTGCTGCGCGGCGTGGATGTCGATCGGCGTCTTCGTGATGAAGAAGATGATCAATTTCGACTTTTAGGCGGGCATCGTGGTCGAGTTCCTGATCGAGAAGCTGCACGATCCGAAGATGATGGCGAGCGTGTTCGCCGCCATCGCGGCGATGGCGACCGTCATCACGCTGGCGATGCCGCTGCTCGCGCGCAACGATCTCAATCGCCGCATGAACGCCGTCTCGGTCGAGCGCGAGAAGATGCGGCAGCGCGAGCGCGAGCGGCTCGCGCGCGGCGACAAGGTGCAGCTGCGCCAGACGCCGAAGCAGTTCATGAAGCGCATCGTCGACCAGTTCAACCTCAACAAATGGGTGGGACAGGAGCAGGCACGCGAGAAGCTGATTCAGGCCGGCTTCCGCGGCAACGCGCCGTATGTGACCTACCTGTTCTTCCGCCTGGTTTCGCCGGTCGTCGCGTTCATGGTGACGGCGTTCTATCTGTTCTTCGTGCTGCAGATGGACCGGCCGGCGACGATCAAGCTCGGCATGGCGCTGTTCGCGGCCTTCGTCGGCATGCAGCTGCCTTATCTGTTCCTGAAGAACAAGATCACCAAGCGCCAGCTCTCGGTCCGCCGCGCGTTTCCTGACGCGCTCGACCTGCTGCTGATCTGCGTCGAATCCGGCATGTCGATCGAGGCGGCGTTTCGCAAAGTGAGCCAGGAGATCGGCTCGCAGTCGATTCCGCTCGCCGAGGAGCTGACGCTGACCACTGCGGAACTGTCGTATCTGCAGGATCGCAAGGTGGCGTACGAAAACCTGGCCCGCCGCACCGACCTGGAAGGTGTGCGCGCGGTCTGCGTCGCGTTGCAACAGTCCGAACGCTACGGCACGCCGCTCGGCCAGACGCTGCGCGTGATGGCGCAGGAAAACCGCGACATGCGCATGTCGGAGGCCGAGAAGAAGGCGGCCGCGCTCCCGCCCAAGCTCACCGTGCCGATGATCCTGTTCTTCCTGCCGGTGCTGTTCGTGGTGATTCTGGGCCCGGCCGCGATCCGCGTTATGGCGATCCAGTAGGGCCTACATTGGCTGTCGCCCCGGGACGGCGCGGCGGCTATGGATTCCGGCTCTCGCCATCGCGCGTCGCAGACGCGCGCAAACGCGCTGAAGGCTCGGCCGGGATGACAAGGGAGCGATTTCAGAATCCGGTCGCGGCGCGGTCCTCGTTGACCGTCAGGCCGGCGTGCTTGCGCCGCGCCGTGTTGACGATCTCGCCCGGGCGATCCTCCGAATCCGGCTTCGAGGTCACGAGCCGCAGCACGCTGAGGTAATTCGGCCGCACCTCCATGCGCGCCGCATGCGGCCCGCGCATCAGGATCGCGTGCAGCTTCGGCAGATTGTAGCAGGGCACGTAATAGAGCAGGTGATGCTCGAGGTGATAGTTGACGAAATACGGCGCGATCAGCGCGCGCTCGACGAGGTTCGCCCGGGTGGTGCGCGTGTTGCGCAAGGGGTCATCCTTGTCGGGTATCACCGCATGCTCGGCGATATTGCGGATGCGCGTGATCACCATCATCCAGGTGAACAGCGGGACCAGCCACAGCAGCGGATAGGCCCACCACACGCCGGCCGCAGCGAGACCGCCAAACAGGATCGCATTGGCGAGGAACTGCGGCCCGAGCTTCTCTCCGAAATGGCGCAACCGCTGGCGCCGCGGCCATGACGGCTCGCCCAGCGCATTGACGAACTGCGCCTTGCGCTGCTGGTAGCCGGTCTGCCCGGTGATGTCGCGCCAGAACTTGCGCCGATAGCTTGCCTTGGTAATCGGGAACGGCTTCGAAAGTACGAGGTCGGGATCGTCATCCTGCTGTGTGCGTTGATGGTGCTGCAGGTGATAACGCCGGTAGGCGACCGTTTCGGCGAACACCGGATAGGCGCAGAACCACTGGCTCAGCGCCATGTTGCGCGCGGGATCGCGCGACAGGCATCCATGCGCACCGTCATGCATCAGGATCGCGAGCCCGAGTTGGCGCGAGCCGATCAGCACGACCGCGGCCACGTAGGTCAGCGGATTGGGAAAGATCGCAACCAGCGCGATCGAGGCGAGAATCACGCCCCAGGCATGCGCGATCAGCGCAATGCCTTTCCATTCGACGCGCTCGCGCAACTCCGCAAGCTCGATGGGCGCGAGCAGTTCGCGAGCCGGGACGCGGCGGGCGGTGACGGCGGCGGCCGACATGGCAATCGTCCGTGATCGATCAGGGCGGAATATAGCACGTTCCGCAGACATCTCCCATATGGAGCGTAACCGGCGAAGGGGAACCAGCGCGCCGCATTCGCCGTCTCAGCACCGGCTCGCCGGTGTGAACTGGAGCTAGGACCCGCTCTCGTCGACCGGCTCGAGCCCGTCGACGGCGCGTGAGCGGATGGTCTTCTTCAAATTTGCGTTGCCCTTCTGGGCCAGCAACTGGCGCAGATAGGCGACGTTGGCGGCGGCCTCGATCTCGGGAAGGTCGGCGCGGGCGATCGTCTCGGCCTCCTGGAAGCGCCCCTGCAGCCCGACCACCAATGCGAGATTCTGGCCCACCCGCTTGTCCGCGGTCCCTTTGGCCGATGCGCGGCGCAAAGTCTGCTCCGCGCGCTTCAGGTCCTTCGAGAGTGCGTAGGAGAGCCCAAGGTTCGAGAGCACGGAAGGCTCGTCCGGCACGATCCGCAGCGCGCTCGCGTAGTAGCGTTGCGCGTCGGCGTGGCGCCCCATCTGGTCCATCACGGCGCCCTGCACCGACAGGATGCGCCAGTCGGGCTGATCGGGCGAATGGGCGCGCTCCAGCACATCGAGCGCCTGCTTGAAGTTGCCGGCGTCGGCCAGCGCGCGGCCATAGGCGCCGAGCAGAACCTTGTCTGCCGGGTTATGCAGCGCGGCCGTTTCCAGCACGGCTGCGGCCTGGGTGCGCTGCCCGGTCGCGCGCAGCGCCTGCGCGTAGCGCACCGCGTTGTCGGGATCGCGCGGATCGGCACGGAATTTCTCACCCAGCGCCTCGCTGTCGCGGCGCCAATCCGCCTCGCTGCGGCTGCCTGGCGAAACCGACCCGGTCGTCTCGGTCGAGCCGGTGGTCTTGCAGCCGGCAAGCGCGAGTGCAGTGAAAACGACAGCGGTGAGGAGGCGAACGCGAGAAGCTACGCCGACAGTCATGATGCTGCTCCGCCGGCGAAACCCCCGCGCGCCAGCCGCCTTGAGCAATAGATCGTTAACCCTAAGGCTTGGTTAATCGGCGCGCTTTCCGCACTTGGGCCGCCATGCTAGCAGGGCCGCTTGCGGGGACTTTCCATGCATCCGGCGTTTGTTCCACGCGGCAGCGCAACGCCTATTCCGGTCTGGTTCGTGGGCACCGACACTTACGCGCAGGTGCGCGCGCAACTCGGCGCCGGGGCGCGCCGCTTTGCCGAGAGCGCGAGACTCGAGCCGAAACCAGGCCAGTTCCTGCTGCTGCCGGGCGAAGACGGCGCGCTTTGCGGCGTCCTGTTCGGGCTCGAGCCCGGGGACAAATCGGAAAAGGACCGCTTGCTGCCGGGCCGCCTGCCCGGTCTGCTGCCCGCCGGCGCCTATCGTTTTGCCAATGCGCCGCATGACACACGACTGGCCGCGCTCGCCTTTGCGCTCGGCTCCCACAAGTTCACGCGCTACCGCAAGGCGGAGCCGGGCGGGGCGCGGCTGGAACTGCCCGACGGCGTCGATGGCGCAGAGCTCTCGCGCATCGCCGAAGGCGTGATATTCGCGCGCGACCTCATCAACACGCCGGCGAACGATCTCGGCCCGGCCGAGCTCGCGGAAGCTGCGCAAGCGCTCGCGACCCGCCACGGCGCCGCGTTCAATGTCATCGTCGGCGACGACCTGCTGCAGCAGAATTTTCCGCTGATCCACGCGGTGGGCCACGCCTCGCCGCGCGCGCCGCGCCTGATCGACATCGCCTGGGGCGATCCGGCCGCGCCCAAAATCACGCTGGTCGGCAAGGGCGTGTGCTTCGACACCGGCGGCCTCGACATCAAGTCCGATGCCGGCATGCTCAACATGAAAAAGGACATGGGCGGCGCGGCCTGCGTGCTCGCCGCCGCGCACATGATCATGGATGCAAAGCTGGGGGTGCGGCTGCGCGTGCTGATCCCCGCGGTCGAGAATGCGATTTCGGGCGATGCCTTCCGTCCGCTCGATGTCTATAAGTCGCGCAAGGGCCTCACGGTCGAGATCGGCAACACGGACGCCGAAGGCCGGCTGGTGCTGGCGGATGCGCTCGCGCTCGCCGATGAGGAAGCACCCGAGCTGATCGCCGACCTGGCAACGCTGACGGGAGCGGCGCGCGTCGCGCTCGGGCCGGAGCTGCCGCCGTTCTACACCACCGACGATGCGCTCGCGCTCGACCTCGCACGCCATGCGCGCGCCGAGCAGGATCCGGTATGGCGCATGCCGCTGTGGCGGCCGTACGAATCGATGCTCGATTCCAAGACCGCGGATATCAACAACGTCGGCGGGCCGCACGCGGGCTCTATCACGGCGGCGCTGTTTCTCAACCGCTTCGTCGGCGCGGCGAAAGCCTGGGCGCATTTCGACATCTTCGCCTGGACGCCGAGCGCGAAGCCCGGCCGCCCGGACGGCGGCGAGTGCCAGGTCGCGCGCGCGCTTTATGCCCTCCTTAAGGAGCGCTACGGATAATTTCTCCGAATGGAGCGCGCCCCCGTGAATTTCGATCCGCGCATCACGCCGGCCAAGCCCGGCCTCGCCGCGAAGCACCTCGAAGGCAAGGTTACGGCTGCACGCTTCGTCGCAGGCGAGGTGCGCGAAGTGATCGACGCCCAGACGCCGGTGCGCGCAGAACCCTCACCGGACGCGGCGCTGGTGACCGAAGCGCTGATGGGCGAGCGCGTCACCGTCTACGAGTTCAACGACGAAGGCTGGGCCTGGGGCCAGCTCGCGGATGACGGATATGTCGGCTGGCTGCCGGCGAATGCCTTGCTGCCGCCGCGCGACGCGCCGACGCACAAGGTGACGGCGCTGCGCACGCTCGCGTTTCCCGGACCGTCGATCAAGCTGCCGCCGGTCGCGATGCCGCCGTTCGGCGCCAGGCTCGCGGTCAGGCGCGAGCAGGATCGGTTCGCGGTGTCCCCGCTCGGGTTCCTGCCGGCCAGTCATCTGGCGCCGCTCGATCGTCGCGAGACGGATTTCGTCGCGGTGGCGGAACGCTTCCTCGGCACGCCGTACCTGTGGGGCGGGAAGACGAACCATGGCCTCGACTGTTCGGGGCTGGTGCAGGTTTCGCTCAACGCCTGCGGTATCCGGTGTCCGCGCGATGGCGACATGCAGGAGCGCGGGCTGGGAACGCAGATCGCATTGAACTCGGTGGGGCGCGGCGATCTCGTGTTCTGGAAGGGTCACGTCGCCATCGTGCGCAACGAGGCGACGTTCCTGCACGCGAACGCGTTCCACATGATGGTGGCGATCGAGCCGATCGACGAAGCTGTTGCGCGCATCAGCGCGGCGGGCAGCGACGTGACGAGCGTGAAGCGGCTCTGAGCGGGATCACTCCGCGGCGGTTGCCTGCGGACCGTAACCAAGCTCCGCGAAAATTTCCGCATTGTGCTCGCCGAGCGCCGGCGGCGGCGTCTCGATGCTCGGGCCGCCATGCGCAAACGTGAACGCCGCAAGCGGCACGCCGTAGCCGCCTTCGACGCCGGTCGCGCCATCATGCCGATGGATGATCCCGCGGTGGCCGAGATGCGGGTCCGCCACCGCCTCGCCCATCGTGCGCACGCGGCATGCCGGCACGTGACGCGCCTGGAGGAATTCCTCCCATTCGTCCGCGCTGCGCGTCAGCATGATGTCGTCGAGCACGGCAATCTCGCGCGCGTGGTCGGCATCGCGCTCGTCGTTGGTCCGCTTGATCATGTCGGGACGGCCGAGCACGGTCCACAGCCGCTTCTGCTGGCGGATGTTGCTCGCACCGAGCATGATCAACGCGCCGTCCTTCGCGACGAACGCGCCGTTGGTCGCATGCGAATGGCGGTTTCCGGCGGGCTTCGGATGCACGCCGTTGCGCAGGTATCCGGTGAGGTGCGAGCTCATCAGGATCATCGCAACGTCGAGCATCGCCATGTCGATGCGCTGGCCCTTGCCGGTACGCTCGCGCTGGAACAGCGCTGCCGATAGCGCGAAGGCGCCGGTCATGCCGGTCGCATAATCGATCGCGGGCGAGCCGAACTTGATCGGGTGCACGTCCTTCGTGCCGGTCATCGCCATGATGCCGGAGGTCGCCTGGATGACGTGATCGTAGGCGGTCTGCTGCCCGCGCGGGCCCTTCTGCCCAAACGCCGAGAACGACGCATAGATCAGCCGCGGATTGATCTTCGCGAGGTCTTCGTAGCCGAGCCCGAGCGCCTCGAACGCGCCGGGGCGGTAGTTTTCGACGAATACGTCGGCGGTCGCGACCAGCTTCTTCAGGATCTCGCGGCCGCGCTCGGTCTTGAGATCGAGCGTGACGGCGCGCTTGTTCGAGGCTTGCGTCAGGAAGCCCGTGCCCATCTGGCGCCGGTTCAGCTCGGCATCCGTCCCGCTCGAGCGGCTCTGGTCCGGATCGTTGGGATCGTCGACCTTGATCACGTCGGCGCCCAGCACCGCGAGCTGATAGGCCGCGAACGGCCCCGCCAGCACGTGCGTCACGTCGATGACGCGAATTCCCTCGAACGGCCGCATGGCGCGCCTCCTTTGCGTTGTTGGCCGGAGAATGGCACGCTTTGCGTCTCGCTTGAACTGCGTTCGAGGCTCAGATGTACGACGAAAAATTCATGCGCCGCGCGATCGAACTCTCCGCGCAGGCGCTGGAAAAGCCGGGCACGAAGCCCTACGCCGCCGTGATCGTAAAGGGCGGCCGGGTCGTCGGCGAGGGGCTCAACCAATCCCCGAAGAATTTCGATCCGACCTCGCACGGCGAGGTCGAGGCGATCCGCGATGCCTGCCGGAACCTCAAGACGCTCGATCTATCCGGGTGCGAGCTCTACACGTCGTGCGAGCCCTGCTCGCTGTGCGTCTCGACGATGACGATCTCGGGGATCGCCCGGATGTACTACGCCGCCTCGGCCGCGCAATCCGACAGCGTCATTCCGCGGCCGGCCCACCTGCGCGGCGACAGGCTGCGCAAGCAGGTCGCACTGCCGACCGGCAAGCGCGAGATGCCGACCGAGCAGCAGCTCGACGGCGACGCCTTCGCGGTGTTGAAGGAATGGGCGAAGCGGCAGAAGACGTAAGCCTGCCTCCGCTCATGCCCGCAAAAGCGGGCATCCAGGGCAAGGAGTTGGGTCCCCGCTTTCGTGGGACGAGCGGAGTTGATTGCGGTGACTATTCGGCGGCCTTCAAGAGCGTCGGCTGGCCGGAGCGGAATTGCTCGAGCAGCGCCGCCTCGTCGGCCTTGGCCGCCACCAGGTGGCGCGCCTTGACGTGGCCGAAGCCGCGGATCTTCTCCGGGATCGCCGCGAGCCCTGTCGCCAGCGCGTGGTTCTCGGAGTTGAGCTTGCCCATCACCTCGCCGAGCAATGCCTCGTAGTCGGCGATCAGCTTGCGCTCGGTGCGGCGTTCCTCGGAGTAGCCGAAAATGTCGAACGGCGTGCCGCGCAGGAACCGGAATTTCGCCAGCACGCGGAAGACCGAGAGCATCCAGGGGCCGAACGTCATCTTCTTCGCGACGCCGGTCACCGGGTCCTTTTTCGCGAGCAGCGGCGGCGCGAGATGGAACTTGAGCGTGAGATTGTCGCCCGCGACCTCGTTCTTCACCTGCGCCATGAAAGACGTCTCGGCATGGAGCCGCGCGACTTCGTACTCGTCCTTGTAGGCCATCAGCTTGAACAGATAGCGCGCAACCGCCTCGGCAAACCCGCTCTTGCCGGCCGCCTGCTTTGTCTCGGTCGCTTGTGCGAGCGCGACGAAGGTCTTGTACCGCGCCGCGTATTTTTCATTCTGGTATGCGGTGAGGAACTCGACGCGCCGCGCCACCATCTCATCGAAGCTTTGCGACAGCCGCCGCGCATCGCTTGTGGCGTCCGGCGCCGGCTTGATCAGCGCCTCGACCGAAGCCGGATCGAACGCCGCGCGGCGCCCGAACTGGAACGCCGCCAGGTTCATCTCCACCGCCTCGCCGTTCAGCTCGATCGCTTTCGCGATCGACTCCGCAGACAGCGGCAGCGCGCCGAGCTGATAGGCGTAGCCGACGAGGAAGATATTGGCGCCGATCGAGTTGCCGAGCAGCGCGGTCGCGAGCCGCGTAGCATCGACGAAGTTGGTCTTCTCGGCGCCGGCCGCGGTTTTGATCGCGCGCTTCAAGCGCTCGGTCGGCAGCGAGAAGTCGGCGTTGCGGGTGAAATCGCCGGGCAAAATCTCGGCGGTGTTGATCACCATCGTGGTGCCGCCGAGCTTGGCGGTCGAAAGAATCTTCTTGTTGCCGACCACCACCATGTCGCCACCGAGCACGAGGTCGCACTCGCCGGCCGCCACGCGGATCGCGTGAATGTCCTCCGGTTTCCTGGCGATGCGGATGTGGCTGTAGACCGCGCCGCCCTTCTGCGCGAGGCCGGCCTGATCGATGATGCCGACGCCCTTGCCCTCAAGGTGCGCCGCCATGCCGAGCACGCCACCGATGGTGACGATGCCGGTGCCGCCGATGCCGGTCACGATGATCGCGTAGGTCTGCGCGATGGCGGGGTGTGCCGGCTCCGGTAACGCGGCCAAATCTGCCGGTGCCTCGATCGCCTTGCCGCGCTTGAGCTTCGCGCCTTCCACGGTGACGAACGACGGGCAGAAGCCCTTGAGGCAGGAATAGTCCTTGTTGCAGCTCGACTGGTCGATGGTGCGCTTGCGCCCCCACTCGGTTTCCAGCGGCTGCACCGAGACGCAGTTCGACTGCACGCCGCAGTCGCCGCACCCTTCGCAAACCAACTCGTTGATGACAACGCGCTTGTCGGGGTCGGGGAACTGGCCGCGCTTCCTGCGGCGCCGCTTCTCTGCCGCACAGGTCTGGTCGTAGATCAGCACCGACAGGCCGGGCACATCCGCGAGCCCCGTCTGCACCGCCATCAGTTCGTCGCGGTGATGGATGGTAAGGCCCGCCGGCCATTCGGTGTTCTTCGGATATTTCCACGGCTCGTCGGTGACGACGACGATCTTCTTCGCGCCCTCGGCCGCGACCTGGCGCGCGATGATCGGCACCGTGAGGCCGCCATCGTTGCGCTGCCCGCCCGTCATCGCGACTGCATCATTGAACAGAATCTTGTAGGTGACGTTGACGCCCGCCGCCGCCGAGGCGCGGATCGCCAGATAGCCCGAATGATTGTAGGTGCCGTCGCCGAGGTTCTGGAACACGTGGCGGCGCTTGGAGAACGGCGCCTCGCCGATCCAGTTCGCGCCCTCGCCGCCCATGTGGGTCCAGCCGAGCGTGTTGCGATCCATCCATTGCGACATGAAGTGGCAGCCGATACCCGCATAGGCGCGCATGCCCTGCGGCACCACGGTGGAGGAATTGTGCGGGCAGCCGGAGCAGAAGTACGGCGTGCGCGCCGAAACGTCGGTCATCGCCGCGACCGCGCTCTGCGCCTGTTTCAAACGCGCGACCTTGTTGGCGACTTCCTCGACGTGGCCGCGCCGCAGCACGCGCTCACCAATCGCGACCGCGATGTCGTTGGGCTCGAGCGCGCCTTTCACAGGGAACAGCCAGTTGTCCTGCTCGTCGCGCTTGCCGATCACCTTGGGAGGATTCGGAATGCCGTACAGCTCCTCACGCACCTGCACTTCGATCAGCGAGCGCTTCTCCTCGACCACGATGATGAGCTCGAGACCTTCGGCAAATTCTTTCAGCTCGCGGCGCGAGAGCGGCCACGGGCAAGCGACTTTGTAGAGCTTGATGCCGAGATCGTTGCACTTCACCTCGTCGATGCCGAGCTCGTCGAGCGCCTGGCGCACGTCGAGATAGCTCTTTCCCACCGTGATGATGCCGATCTTCGGATTGCGCCCGCCCGAGATGATCACGCGGTTGAGCTTGTTCGCATGCACGAAGGCGAGCATGGCGTCGCGCTTGTAGTCGTGCAGGCGCGCTTCCATCTCGAGGATGCCGTCGACCAGCCGGATGTTGAGCCCGCCCGGCGGCATCCGGAATTCGTCGTCGCCCGGAATGACGATCTTCACGCGGTCGAGCGCGCCGTCGACCACCGCGGTCGACTCCACCGTCTCGTGCATGCATTTGAGCGCCGCCCACGAGCCGCAATAGCGCGACATCGCCCAGCCGTAGAGCGCATAATCGATGATCTCCTGCACGCCCGCCGGATTCAGGATTGGAATCATCACATCGACGAAATGGAATTCGGACTGGTGGGCGGTGGTGGAGGATTCGGCCGTGTGGTCGTCGCCCATCAGGGCGACGACGCCGCCGTTTTTCGACGAGCCGGCGAAATTGGCGTGGCGGAACACATCGCCGGTGCGGTCGACACCCGGACCCTTGCCGTACCACATGCCGAACACGCCGTCGTATTTGCCCTCGCCGCGCAGTTCGGCCTGCTGCGTGCCCCAGATCGCGGTCGCAGCGAGATCCTCGTTCAGGCCTGATTGGAACAGGACGTTTTGGCGATCGAGCGCCGCCTTGGCACGCATGAACTGCTGGTCGAGCCCGCCGAGCGGAGAGCCGCGATAGCCCGAGACGTAGCCGGCGGTGTTGAGGCCTGCGCGCCGGTCACGCTCCTGCTGCATCAGGCAGGCGCGGATCAGTGCCTGATAGCCGGTGACGAACACGCGGCTCTGGCTGAGGTCGTATTTGTCGTCGAGGGTGACGTTCTTCAGCGTCATTCAGGCCTCCCGCGAGGCAGTCTGCCGTGGCGAGCCCACCGCCGCCAAGAACATAACGCCGCCCAGCCGCAATCTAGGCGTCGAGTCGGCAGAATAAAAGTGTCAGTAATGCTGACATTTCAGCCTCATACGGTCAATTTCGTTCGCGGCTGGGATGCCAGCACGAAGTTGCGGGATCGCCGGGCGCGGAGAAATTTGGCGCAATGCAGCACCTAGGCCGACGCGCTCGGCCTTGCAGCCACCTCCCTATGCCAGCGGCGCAGGTTCGCGCACGCCTCGGGCAACGTGAGCTTCGCCCGGCCCGCGAGGTCGATCAGCACCAGCGTGGAGATGTCCGCGATGGTGAAGCGGGTGCCGGCGACGAACGCGCGGTCATCGAGCCGCGCGTCCATGGCGCGAAAGAAATGCTCGACCCGGACCCGGCCACGCGCAGCGAGGTCGGGGATCTGCTCGTAATCGTGCGGCCCGGGCAGCGCGCGGCCCTTCAGCCCCTTGGCGGTATTGCGGAACGCATCCATCGCGGCGAAGAAGCCGTCGCGCTCGATCTGGCGGTTGAGCGCGGTGACGACCGCGCGCTCCTGCGGGTTCGAGCCCATCAGCGGCGGATCGGGATGGAGTTCTTCGAGGTAGCCGCAGATCGCGACCGCATCGGCGATCACCGTGCCGTCGTCGAGTTGGAGGACCGGCACGGTGCAGTCCGGATTGATGGCGCGAAACGCGGGCGTGAACTGCTCGCCGTTGCGCAGATCGACCTGCACGGTCGGCAGCGCGATGCCCTTCTCGGCCGCAAAGATGCGCACGCGGCGCGGGCTCGGGGCGGTGGAGCAATCGTAGAATTTCATGATTGTCCTTTGCGTATGATCTTGTCCGAAAACCGGTTCCCACTTTTCGGGATCAGGCGCTCCCGTCACGCCCCCGTAATCGTCAGCACCTGTCCGCCGTCGACCACGACGGTCGAGCCGGCCATGAAGGCGCCGGCATTCGAGCACAGCAGAAGCAGCGCACCATCGAGGTCCTTCGTCTCGCCGAAGCGGCCGACCGGGATATTGCGCGTCATGTCCGGCCGGCTCTTGAGGTATTCGTCGTTGATCTCGGTCACGACGAAGCCCGGCGCGATCGCATTCACCCGCACGCCGCGAAACGCGAGCTCGATTGCCAGCGCCTTGGTGAGCTGCACGACGCCCGCCTTCGCGACCGCATAGGCCGCGACGCCCTTCGCGACATTGAACCCGAGGATCGACGCAATATTCACGATCGCGCCCGGTTGCTTCGCGGCGATCATGCGCTTTGCGGCTTCCTGCGCCCAGTAGAGCACGGCGTCGAGGTTGGTGCCGAGCACGCGCCGCCAGGTCTCTTCGGTCATCTCGTACGCGCGATCGGCGTGCGTGATGCCGGCATTGTTGATCAGGATCGTCACGCTGCCGAAGGCTCTCTCGGCCGCATCGAAGGCGCGCACCATCGCGGCGCGATCGAGCACGTCGGCTTCGACGGCGATCGCCTGGCCGCCGGTCGATTCGATTTTCTTTTTCAATGCATCGAGCCGCTCGGCGCGGCGCGCGACCAGCACGACCTTCGCGCCGTTCTCGGCGAGCGTTTGCGCAAAATGCGCCCCAAGCCCGCTCGATGCGCCGGTGACCAGCGCGACGCGGCCCGAGATGTCGAACAACTCATTGGGTTTCATGGCTGTTTCCTCAGCCGCCATACAACAGGCGCGGCAGCCAGGTCGCAAGGCCCGGCACGAACCAGAGCACGATCAGCGCAAAAAGCTGGATGACCACGAACGGGATGATGCCGACATAGATGTGGCGCGTGGTGATTTCCGGCGGCGCGACGCCGCGCAGGAAGAACAGCGTCGGCCCGAGCGGCGGGTGCATGTAGGAGGTCTGCAGATTCACCGCCATCAGGATGCCGAGCCACACCGGGTCGACGCCCTCCATCGCCAGCAGCGGCGGCGCGACGATCGGCACCACCACGAAGATGATCTCGAACGCATCCATCACGAATCCGAGCAGGAACATCGCCGCCATCACGGCGAGGATCGCGCCCGCAGCGCCGCCCGGCAGGTTGGAGAGCGCGCGGTGCACCATGCCGTCGCCGCCGAGCCCGCGGAACACCAGGCTGAACAGCGTCGCGCCGATCAGGATCAGGAAGATCATCGCCGTCATCTGCGTGGTCTTGCCGGCCGTCGCCGTAAGATAGCCGGCGCGCCAGACTTGGCGCAGCGCGCCCGCAAGGCCGAGCGCGAGCGCCGCCATCAGGATCAGCGCGAGCGCGAAGCCCGCTCCGCCGCGCGCATCGAGGAACGCGCGGACAAACATCAAGGCGGCGAACGCACCGAGGCAGAGTGCGACCGCGCCGGGCGCGCCTGCGCTACGCAGCGCCGCCAGCAGGATCGCACCGACGGCGCCCACCGCGGCGGCTTCGGTCGGAGTCGCAAGGCCGATCAGGATCGAGCCGAGCACCACCACGATGAGCAGCACGGGTGCCAGCAGGACGCGCGCCAGCTGCTCAAACAGGGCTGTGCCGGTGGGCGCGGCCGGATCGGGCGGGATCGGCGGCATCGCGGCGGGGCGCACGACCGCGACCGCCAGGAGGAAAAGAATATAGAGCGCCACCAACGTAAGCCCCGGCACGATCGCCCCGGCAAACAGGTCGCTGACCGACACCGATTCCGGTGCGAACACGCCCTTGGCAAGCTGCGCGGCCTGATAAGAATTGTTGAGCTGGTCGCCGAGCAGCACCAGCACGGTCGCGGGCGGCAGGATTTGCGCGAGTGTCGCGGTTGCCGCGACGGTGCCGGCGGCGAGGCGCGGATCGTAGCCGTGGCGCAGCATGGTCGGCAGCGTGATCAGCGCGATGGTGACGACGGTCGCCCCCACCACGCCCTTGGCGGCGGCGAGCAGCACGCCGACCAGCACGACCGAGATACCGAGCCCGCCCGGCAGCGATCCAAACAGGCGGCCCATCGTTTCGAGCAGATCCTCCGCGATGCGCGAACGCTCCAGCATCACCCCCATGAAGATGAACAACGGGATCGCGAGCAGCACCGCGTTGGTCATCACGCCGAAGATGCGCTGCGGCAGCGCGTAGAGCAGCCCGATGTCCATCGCGCCGAGCACATGACCGAGCGCGGCGAACGCAAGCGACACGCCGCCGAGCGTCAGCGCCACCGGATAGCCGGCGAACAGCAGGCCGCACACGGCGGCCACCATCAGGATTGCGAGGAGTTCTGGCAGGGGCACTAGGACGCCCCGCGCAGGACCGCTGACGCCCTGATCGCCTGCGCGACACCTTGCAATGCGAGGAGCAAGGCAAAGATGGGAATAAGCGTCTTCAACAAGAATACCAGCGGCAAGCCGCTCGTTTCGCGCGAGCGCTCGAGGATTGCCCACGAGCGCTCGACATAAGGGAGCGCGAACCAAATGATCGCGAGCGCGAAGGGCAAGAGCAACAACAGCGCCCCGGCGAGATCGACCCACGCCTTGGTGCGCGGCGACGCGTTCGCGTAAAACACATCGACGCGCACGTGCCCGCCTTCCTTCAAGGTCCAGGCGGCCGCCAGCAAAAACAGCGCCGCATGGGCGTAGAGGAGCGACTCCTGCAGCCAGAGCGAGCCGAGCCCGAGCACGTAGCGCAGCAACACCACGGCGAAGCCGGTCAGCACGATGAACAGCGCGCACCACGACGCCGCACGCCCGATTGCCGTATTGAGCCGGTCGATGCGGTCGGCAAGGGCGGTGAAATGCGAAATCGCCATGCTATATACTAGCGCAAAACGGCTCGACGGAGGCCCGCTTGGCGCACGATCACCACGATCATGATTACGATCACGAGCACGGCTCGGAGCTGTCCGAGACGCAAATCCGGGTGCGCGCGCTCGAATCGATCCTGACCGAGAAAGGTTACGTCGATCCGGCCGCGCTCGATCTGCTGATCGAGACCTACGAGAAGAAGGTGGGTCCGCACAACGGCGCACGCGTGATCGCCAAAGCCTGGAGCGATCCGGATTTCCGCCGCCGCCTGCTGCAGGACGCCACACCGGCGATCGCGACGGTCGGCTATGCGGGCCGTCAGGGCGAGCACATCGTCGCGCTCGAGAACACGCCGCAGACGCATCACATGGTCGTCTGCACGCTGTGCTCCTGCTATCCGTGGCCGGTGCTTGGCCTGCCGCCGGTCTGGTACAAGTCGGCCCCCTATCGCGCCAAGGCGGTGATCGACCCGCGCGGCGTGCTGAAGGATTTCGGTGTCGAGCTGCCGGCCGAAACCGAAATCCGCGTGTGGGATTCCACCGCGGAGATCCGCTATCTCGTGGTGCCGCAACGTCCCGCTGGTACCGAAGGCTGGAGCGAGGAACGGCTCGCCACGCTGGTCACGCGCGACTCCATGATCGGTACCGGCCTGCCGAAGTCGCCGGGCGAAGTCGCATGAAATTTTCCTGGTCATTCCGGAAGCCGAGCGCAGCGAGGCTATCCGGAATCCATAACCACAAACGGTGCGATCTTGCCTGGATCGTGGTTATGGATTCCGGGCTCGCCGCTTCGCGGCGCCCCGGAATGACGAAAGAGGGTGCGGCATGAATGGCGGTCAGGATCTCGGCGGCGCGCACGGCCACGGCCCGGTCTTGCCCGAGCCGAACGAACCGGTATTTCACGCCGAATGGGAGAAGCGCGCCTTCGCGCTGACGCTCGCGATGGGCATGCCGGGCGGCTGGAACATCGACATGTCGCGCTTCGCGCGCGAGAACCGCGCGCCGCAAGAATACCTCTCGATGACGTATTACCAGATCTGGCTCGCGGGCCTCGAAAAGCTGATGGTTGAGCGAGGTCTCGTGTCGCCTGAGGAGATCGAGACCGGCCACCCGATCGGCGCGCCGAAGCCGGTGCCGCGTACGCTCTCGGCCGCCGATGTCGCCAAGGTGCTCTACCGCGGCGGCCCGACCGAACGCGAGATCAACACGGCGCCGCGCTTTTCCGCCGGCGACCGCGTGCGCGCCAAGAACATCAATCCCGCCACGCACACGCGCCTGCCGCGCTATGTGCGCGGCCATGTCGGCACGGTCGAGCGCGTGCTCGGCTGCCACGTGTTTCCCGATTCGAATTCGCTCCGGCGCGGTGAGGATCCGCACTGGCTCTACACGGTGCGGTTCGACGGGCGCGAGCTATGGGGACCGGATGGCGATCCGAGCGTAACGGTTTCGGTCGATGCCTGGGACCCGTATCTTGACCCGGCGTAACGCCGTGGTCATCCGGGCCGAGCGCAGCCTTGGGCGGGGGTCGATAGCGTCGAACTGGCGCTGATCGGCCCTATGTACGATTCCGAGCGCGATCGGCGGCAGTTAATGTGACGAGAACCACTCGAACGCTTTAGTCGCAACTTTCTTCAGCCAATCTTGTATCGCCTGCGAAGCAGCAACTGCAGCAAGACCAACGGCCGCCGTTCCGAAACGCTTTGCAACCATGGCCAACGGCTCGAGAGCAAACGTCTTTATAACCATCCATTGAAGCTGCACTTCGGTCTTTAGAATGTCTCGCAGCCGCGTCAGTTGCGCGACAACGTAGTTTCGTTCGTGAGGAGCGGTTGAAGCATATCCATTGCTTCCCTCTATTTCGCCTATCGCCTCTTCAACGCTGCATCAACCGCCTGAAAGGCAGGATCGCGTCGGTCTATCGGTATGGGCTCCCATTCATCAGGAGGTTCGTTCTCGAAATCTTCCGGCCTCAGTGAGAATGTCCACGCCTTTTGATTTAGGGAGCCTAGTGCTTCTCGAAGCCAATCCCTTCTGTCGTCAGGAAATATTCCGTGCAGCCGACCGATGATGGGAAACTGCTTGCCCGCTTCGTCCGAGCGCCACCAATCATCGAACGTGCTGCCGCCCTGATAGAGGGTGGGAGCAAAGTCATCGCTCTGAACCTCAATGACGCCAATTCTTCTTAGTTCTCTGATCGCCGCATCGAATATGATGTCGTTTCCGAGCGATGAATTCCCGCCCAACCGCTCGCTAAGTTTCTCTCGCGTAAAGGGGAAGGGAATTCCTTCGAGCGCATATGCAATTGCCGCGACGTAGTAGCCCGGCGCTCTCCTAACGAATTCGGCCTTATCCACATCAGCACCCAATCGTCAGCCCTTCCGGGGCGTAGAGGTTTGTCTCGATCTGAGCTTTGCAAGGCCGGCCATCAACTCCTTGACGATGAGCGGCGCTCGATAGGCAAGGATCGCAGCGACAACGATAAGCAGCACCCAGCCGGGCGCAAAACTTCTCAAGCAGCGTTGCGAATGGTCCGAGCTCGATCATGGCACTTTCCACGCCACGCCATACTAGTTAACAGAAGGTTAACGTAGACTCGCACCGGTTAAGGGTTGGTGAACTTGTCCGTCAGACGGGGTAAGTATCTGCGTTAGTTGAGCTATCCACTCCAGCCGCGAGAAACGCCTCAAGCGCTGGAAGCGGGACTGGAAGATTGAACTGATCGAACGCGACAATCCCAATTGGGACGATCTTTATTCGGAGCTCATCTAGAGGTTCGTGGTTATGGGTCCCGGCTCTCGCTCGCAACGCTCGCTCGGCCGGGATGACCGGCTCATCAGTCCCAAAGCCGCCCGCTTCGCAGCGCGCGCGCTGCCCGACCTGCCGCAGGACGCTGACGGGCCGGTGTTCGGCGAACCATGGGAGGCGCAGGCCTTCGCCATGACGCTCGCACTGCACGAGCGCGGGCTGTTCAAGTGGCCCGAGTGGGCCGCGGCGCTCGCCGCCGAGATCAAGCGCGCGCAGGCGGCCGGCGACCCGGATACGGGCGAGACCTATTATCATCACTGGCTCAACGCGCTCGAGCGCCTCGTCGCCGAGAAGGGCGTGACCGATACGTCGACGCTTGCGCGCTACCAACACGCCTGGGACCATGCCGCCGACCGCACGCCGCATGGCGAGCCGATCGAGCTCAGCCCCCAGGATTTTCACGACCACGACTGACAGCAGGAAACCGCATGACCACCGCAACCGTCGGCGCGGCCAAGCTCACGCGCATCGAAGAAACCTACGGCTTCTTCTTCGAGGCCAAGCAATTCTTTGCCGACTGGCGCGACGAGATCGCCGCCGAGCACATGAGCTGGATGGTGCCGCACCACTACGATCCCGCGACCGGCTTCCTCAAGCTCAGCATCCACTCGTGGCTGTTGGAAATCGGCGGAAAGAGAATCCTGATCGACACCTGCGTGGGAAACCACAAATCGCGCAAGCACCGGCCGTTCTGGGACCAGCTCAACACACCGTATCTGGAGCGGCTCGCCGCTGCCGGCGTGACGCCGGACGAGATCGACATGGTGATGTGCACGCATTTGCACGTCGACCACGTCGGTTGGAACACGCGGCTCGACAATGGCCGCTGGGTGCCGACGTTCCCGAATGCGAAGTACGTCTGGAGCAAGACCGACTTCGACCACTTCTCGGCGATCGATCGCGATCCGGCGAAAGGCCCCGCCATCGGCGGCGCGATGCGCGACAGCGTGTACCCCATCGTCGAGGCGGGCCTTGCGCAAATGGTCGACGGCACCGAGACCATCGAGGAGCATCTGTCGCTTACCCCTGCGCCCGGCCATTCGCCGGGTCATGTGCTGATCAACCTCACCTCGCAGGGAAAGCAGGCCTACTTCTCGGGCGACATCCTTCACCACCTGATCCAGGTCTATCACCCGGCCTGGAACAGCTTTGCTTGCGCGGACCAGCCGACCGCACGAACGTCGCGGCGCATGACGCTCGAGAAATGCGCCGGATCAGGCGCGCTGCTCGCGCCGCAGCACTTCGGCGCGCCGCACCTCTGTCACATCGAAGCGAAAGGCGACGGATTCACGCCGCGGTTCTTGTGACCGCTCAGAAATTGCAGCGCCCGACGTATCCTGTCGAAACCCCCTGCTCGGCGGCGGAGGGCGGCGTCGCGTGTCCGTCGTAGAAGCTCGCGATCTGGTTGGCGACGCCGAACTGCGTCCCGCCGCGCCGCCGGTCGTTGAGCAGGCGCAGGATATTCCACTCGTCATGTGATCCGTAACTGAATGCGATCGAGGCCCGCAACCCATAGTAATTGCGGAACGTGGGCTTGCTGACCTTGCCCTGCGCGACGGCATCACGCAGCCCTTGATCCGCCAGGTAACGCCTGTCGAACAGGTCGTCGATCTTCTCCATGTCGCCTTCGCCGGTCAGCCCGAGTGCACTCGCGAAGTCTGCAGGGCCGACAAAATAGAAAAAGTCGAAGTCCTCGCCGTTTCCGTTCGGCCCCTCCAGCACACGCGTCCATTGCAACATGTAGTCGGCGCCGTTCGCCCCGCTTGGCAGCGAGAACCCCGAGCCGCCGGGATTGAGTATCCACACCGACTTCACACCGAACCGTTTCTCGACCTTGTCCTTGGTCTCTGCCGCCACCTTGAGGTTGATGCCGGAATATGCGCCGCCGACGGTCGAGATCGGCAGGCTCATGTAGCCGATCGCCTTGCCGTAGGACTTCTGTTCGGCGATCTGCTGGCGGATTTTGCTGATGTTGGCGTCGATCGCGGGCTTGATGTCCTGCTCGACGCAATAGCAAATGTTGATGGCGGTGCATTCGGTTACGCGGCCCGCCTGGGCGCCGGCCGGCGCCAACAAGGCAGCGAAAATCGCTGCGCGCGCGATCGGTATGAGTTTTGGCATCGGCCCTCTCCTGTCTGCAACCGCTGAAATCATACACGACTTATGGATGTTGCAAGACAGTTACGCGACCGGCGTGCGCACATGCTCCGGCCGCACGCCCAAGCCCAACAGCCGCGCCGGGACGCGGCGCAGGAGCGGGAAGCGCGCGAGCAGCCGCACCGCAAGCGGCGCCTGCAACTCGCCCTTCGCCGCCAGCGCGCGGCTGATGACGCGATCCTGCAGGAAAACCTGGATCGCCTGCGTGACGCGCGCCGGAAATTCGCGCCGCTTCTGCACGCGCGCGAGATCGTCCTCGCCGGCCTGCCCGGCCCGCAGCGGCTCCCACAGGATGTTCGCGGCCGCGACGGCGTCCTGGACGGCGAGATTGATGCCGACCCCGCCGATCGGCGACATCGCATGCGCGGCATCGCCGATGAACAGCAGGCCCGGCCGGTGCCAGCGCGGCATGCGGTCGACCGCCACGGTCAACAGCTTGATCTCTCCCCAATCCTTCAACTCGCCGACGCGGTCGGCAAAGAACGGATTGCTGGCGACGACGCCCTGGCGAAATGCATCGAGCCCGGCGCGGTGGATGTCCTCGATCGTGCCCTTCGGAATCACGTAGGCGCATTGCCAATAATCGCCGCGGTCGATCAGCACGAAGATGCGGCCCGGCTCGAACTTGCCCATCGATGTATCCGGATCGCCCGGATGATGCGGCAGCCGGAACCAGAGCACGTCCATCGGCGCGCCAAGCGTGTCGACTTTCATTCCCGCGCGTCCGCGCAGCGTCGAGTGCCGTCCGTCAGCGCCGACGATGAGATCCGCGCTGATGTCGAGCGTTCCCTCCGGCGTTCTGGCGCGCACGCCGGTAACGCGGCCGTCGTCCTCGATCAGATCGATCGCCTCGGCCTGCATGCGCAGGCGAAAGCCCGGATAGCGGCTGCCGTGCTGGGCGAGGAAATTGAGGAAGTCCCACTGCGGCATCAACGCGATGAATTTGCAGCGCGTCGGCAGATGGCTGAAGTCGACGAAGGTGAAATGCTCGCGCCCGAATGCGCCGGCGAGGGTGCGCGCCTGCGTGTGCGGCAGCTTGAGGAATTCATCGAGCAGGCCAAGCTCGGCCATGATCTCGAGCGTCGAGGGGTGGATGGTGTCGCCGCGGAAGTCGCGCAGGAAGTCGCCGTGCTTCTCCAGCACCGTGACGTCCACGCCGGAGCGCGCGAGCAGGAAGCCCAGCATCATCCCGGCCGGCCCGCCGCCGACGATGCAGCAGCGGGTGGTGGCGGCCGTCACGCTCCGAGCAGACGCTCGCTCGCCACGTAACCGGCAAGCAGCGCGACGCCGAAGCACAGCACGACCGCCGCAGCCGCGACCTCGATGCCGCGCAGCGCGAGCGAGCCGTAGCCGGTGCGCGTTGCGGCGAGCCGCGCCGCGAAAGCGGTCGCGCTGACGGTGAGCGTCGCGATCGCCGCGACCGTGATGGCGGTGCCGAGCCCCATCACGAAGGTCGCCGCCACCCCGGCCCAGAAGATGCCCTGCGCCAATGCGAACACCAGCACGAGGATCGCGCCGGAGCACGGCCGCAGGCCGACCGCGACGATCGCGGTCAGGCCGCGCTTCCAGCCGCCGGGCCCGGCGAGCTGGTCTGGTGTCGGCCCGTGCGAATGCCCGGAATGGTCGTCGTGGCCATGATCGTGATGATCATGCGCGTGATGGTGATGATGTTCGCCATGATCGTGATGATGATGCGCATGCGTATGCGTCGCGGCTGCGCCGACGCTCTTCGGAGCACGCATCGCGACCCACTCGCGCAGGAATGCCCTGCCCTTGACCCATAACAGCCGCGCGCCCATCAGGGCGATCAGCGCGTAGCTGATGATCTCGATCCACCACACCGCGCGGTTCATCGTCCCGGCAGTCGCGCCGAGCAGCGCCGCCGCGATCCCGACGACGGCGACCGCCACCAGCGCCTGCAACAGCGCGGAGGCGAACGAGAGCGTGATGCCGCGCTTCCAGGTTTCCTCGTTGGCGACCAGGTACGACGAGATCACCGCCTTGCCGTGTCCTGGGCCGGCGGCATGGAACACGCCATAGGCAAACGAGATGCCCATCAACAGCCACACCGCGCTGCCGTCGGTCTTGGCGGCGCGGATGGTGCCGGAGAGCATGCGATAGAACTCGGCCTGCTTGACGAGCAGCCAGCCCGCGATGCCGTCGGGCGCCGGCGGCGGCGCCTGCGGACGCGGCACACCGAATTGCGCGAACGCATCGTTCCCCAGCGCGAGCAGCACCGCGCTCGCGGCCAGCAGCAGAAACAGGAATGTCGCCTTGCGCCCCCCGGCCAAGGTTGTCACGGGCATGTCACCGAGATCTTGTTGGAGAACTGGGCGCCGAAGTTGCTGCCCGGTGCGAGATTGTTGAAAAACGCCTCGCCCGGCTTGGCGGTCGCCGCGCCACTTTCGCCGGGCCGCGCGACGGCGAGCTTGCAGGCCTGCGGGGCGCCGACCAGCGTGACCGGCTCCTTCTCGGCAAGCGCGAAGTCAACGAAATAGCTCGCGTCATAGACCTCGACGTCGAGGGTCTGCGCCTTCGCCGGCGTCTTGAACGGCAGGGTGAAGTGCAGCGTCAGCAGCCCGTCCTTGAATTCCAGCCAATAATCGACCGGCGCACCGAGGTCGGCCTTCTTGCCGTTGGCCCGCGCGACCGAGAAGTAGTCGAAATCCCTCAGTGACTCGACATTGACCTGGGCGAGCGGCGCCAGCTCCTCGCGGGTGAACCGGCCTTTCTCCTTGCTCTCCAGACCCTGCGTCGCAAAGGTCGAAAACATGTCGTCGAAGGTCCAGGCATGGCGTATGCCGGTCGCGCGGCCGTCGTCACTGAAGATCAGTTCGCTCTTCATCGTCACCCAGACGTGCGGGTGCGCCTGGGCCTTGCCGGCGGCAAGCAGGGCCAGCGCGGCGAGAGCGAAACAGCGGATAAGTCGGGTCATGCGGCAAAACCGGACGCCGGCAGCGGCGCGACCGCGACCATAGCACCGACTGGGGCGGAATGGAGGCACAAGCGTGGAGTCGCGCGGCGCCATGCAACTCTTTCGGCGCAGCCGAGTTTCCTCCCCTGAACAATGCTCCCGGAGGCACTTATGGCGAATTCCAGCTTCGAGACGTTCAAGCAGGGCGGTCAGGCGATCGAAGAGACCGCCAAGAAAACGGGCGAGCAAGCCCAAGGCGTCTATCAGCAGGCTAAAAGTGCGGCATCGGACGTGTATGACAAGACGGCCGAGTACGCCGGCGACGCGATGACCCGTGCACAGGACCGCGCCGCCGAGCTCGACGACATGGTGAGCGAGCAGGTCGGCCGGCACCCGAAGGCGATGGTGGCACTCGGCGTCGGCATCGGCTTCGCGCTCGGCCTGCTGTTTGCGGGAAGCCGCACGCGCGAGCCGAGTTGGCGCGACTACGCGCCGCGCTGGGATCGCTAAATCCCGGCCGCCCCGCCGTCCGCGCGCGGATCGTGGGCGCCTTCGAGCGTTCCGTCCGGACGCAGGACCACGGCTCCGGCGTGGCCCATCGTGTCCGAATAGGCGTCCGGCAATACCTCGACATCGTGACCGGCTGACAGCAGCCGGTCGATCAATCCAGCATCGAAGCGGGACTCGAGGCGCAAATTCGTGTGCGCCGATCCCCAGGTGCGCCCGAGCAGCCAGCGCGGGCGGTCGACGGCCTCCTCCAAAGGCTGACGATAGAGCACGTGCCGCGTAAACAGCGCGGCCTGCGACTGCGGCTGCCCGTCGCCGCCCATGGCGCCGTAGGCCATGACGCGGCCGTCGCTCAAGGCGGCGAGCGCCGGATTGAGCGTATGGAAAGGCCGGCGGCCCGGCTGCAACGGATTAGCCGCGCCCTTGTCGAGCGAAAAGCTTGCGCCGCGATTCTGCATCAGCACGCCGGTGCGCGGCAGCACACAGGCGGAGCCGAACTCCCAGTAGAGCGACTGGATGAATGAGACGACGAGGCCGGAGCTGTCCGCCGCACCCATCCAGATCGTGTCGCCCTCGCCTTTCGGCGCCGGCCAGCGTGCGGCCTTGCGGCGGTCGATCCTTGCGGCTTCGGCATCGAGAAACGATTTTTCCAGATAACGCGCGGCCGGATGCGGCAGGCGGTCGGGGTCGGTGACATAGCGGTCGCGCACCAGGAACGCGCGCTTGGTCGCCTCGACCAGTCCGTGCACGTGATCGAAGCTTTCAGCGTCCCTGACGCGCAACCGCTCGAACAGCGCCAGGATGATGAGCGAGGCGAGCCCCTGCGTCGGCGGCGGCGTGTTGTAGAGCGTGCCCGTTTGCAGCGCGACGCTGAGAGGTTCGCGGACAACCGCCTCGTATCCTTCGAGATCGCCGCGGGTCACCGGGGAACCAATCCGCTCCAGATCTGCCGCGATCTCGCGTCCGACGTCGCCGCGATAGAAGTCATCCAGCCCCGCATTGGCGAGCTGGTCGAGCGTCGCGGCAAGCGTCGCCTGCTTCAGCGTTGAACCTTCGGTGGGCGGGGTGCCATCGACGAGAAACATGTCGGCGAAGCCCGGCGCGTCTTTGCACTCGGAAAGCTTTTCCGCCGTAAGCCGCGCTTGGCTCCGTGTCACCGTGTAGCCATCGCGCGCGTGACGCATCGCGGGCCCGAGCACCACGTCCAGCGGCAGCTTGCCGCCGTAGGCTTCGGCCGCCTGCAGCGCCAGCATCCAGGTCGCGACCGCGCCCGGCACGGTCAGCGCCGCGAGCGGCCCGCGCGACGGAATTTCGTCGTGGCCGTGCTCGCGATAGAGCGCCGCCGTCGCCTTCGCGCCCGCCGGTCCCGCCCCCATGATGGCGCGCACACGGCCCGAGGGCTCGCGCAACAGCCAGAAGGCGTCGCCGCCGATGTGGTTCATGTGCGGATAGACCGCCGCGATCGCCGCCGCCATCGCGACCATGGCTTCGAGCGCGTTGCCGCCATCCTCCAGAATGAGGCGCCCGGTCTCGGCGGCCGCGTGATGCGGTGCCGCGACCACACCGCGGCGATGGCCTGCGGTATGGAGGTTCATGCGTCTTCGCCGGTGAACCCGCGCTTGCGCAACAGCGGCTCGACCGAGGGCATGCGGCCGCGGAACGCCCGATAGGCCTCGGCCGGATCGCGCGCCCCGCCAGCCGCATAGATGTTGTCGCGCAGGCGCTTCGCCACCGCCGGATCGAACACGTCGCCCGCCTCCTCGAAGGCGTCGAACGCGTCGGCGTCGAGCACCTCCGACCACAGATAGCTGTAGTAGCCGGCCGCATAGTGGTCGCCCGAGAAGATATGCTGGAAGTGCGGCGGGCGGTGGCGCAGCACGACCTCGTCTGGCATCTGCATGCGCGCACGCGTCTGCTGCTCGACCGCACGCGCGTCCTTGGCGCCGCCGAGGTGGAAATCGAGGTCCACATAGGTCGAACCGAGATATTCGGCGGTGAGGAAGCCCTGGTTGAACGTGCGCGAGGCGATCAGCCGGTCCATCAACGCGTGCGGCATCAGTTCGCCGGTCTGGTAGTGGCGCGCGAAGCGCTCAAGGAGCTCGGGCCGGTCGAGCCAGTGCTCGTAGAGCTGCGAGGGCAGCTCGACAAAATCCTGCAGCACGCCGGTGCCGGAGATCATCGGATAGGTCACGTCGGACAACAGCCCGTGCAGGCCATGGCCAAACTCGTGGAACAGCGTGCGGGCATCGTCGAACGACAGCAGTGTCGGCTCGCCGCCCGCACCCTTGTTGAAGTTCATCACGTTGAGGACGAGCGGACGCACCTCGCCGTCGAGCTTGTCCTGCTCGCGCAGGCCCGTCATCCAGGCGCCGCTGCGTTTGGAGGGCCGGGCGAAGTAGTCGCCGAAGAACACGCCGACATGCCGCCCGCCAGGGCCGCTCACCTCCCAGACGCGCACATCGGAGTGATAGACCGGCACGCCGGGCCGCTCCGTGAAGGTGAGCCCGAACAGCCGGTTGGCCACGTAAAACGCTGCCTCGATGATGCGCTCAAGCGGCAGATACGGCTTGATCTCGCTCTCATCGAGGTCGAAACGCGCCTTGCGCAGCTTCTCCGCGTAGTAGCGCCAGTCCCACGGCGCGAGGCGGAAGTTGCCGCCTTCGGCCGTCACCGTGTCCTGCAGGGCGTCGCGCTCACCAGCGACGCGACGGCGCGCCGGCGCCCACACCGCGTCGAGCAGGCCGGTCACGGCGGCGGGTGTCTTGGCCATGGTGTCGTCGAGCTTGTAGTGCGCGAAGCTCGGATACCCGAGCAGCCGCGCCTTCTCGTCGCGCAGCGCGGTCAGTTCCGTAATAATCGCGCCGTTGTCCGTGTTCCCACCATTATCTCCACGCGCGGTCCATGCGCGGAACACCTTTTCGCGCAGGTCGCGCCGGGCGGAGAATTGCAGGAACGGCTCGACGCTGGAGCGACTGAGCGTGACGGCATACTGCCCGCTCAGGCCGCGCTCCTCGGCGGCTCCGCGCGAGGCAGCACGGGAAAAATCCGGAAGACCCGCGAGATCGTCCTCGCCGAGCGGCAGCACGTAGGACTGCTCGTCGGCGAGCACGTTCTGGCCGAAGGGGGTGCCGAGGCTCGCGAGCCGGTCGCCGATCGCCTTCAGCCGCTCCTTAGCCGCCGCATCCAAGCCGGCGCCCGCGCGGCGGAACAGCGCGTGATAGCGCTCCAGCACGCGCGCCTGCTCGGGAGTAAGGCCGAGGCTGTCGCGGCGCAGATTGAGTGCGTCCAGCCGGGCGAACAGCGCCTCGTTCAGATGGATTTCGTTCCAGTGCCGGGCAAGCGTCGGGGCCATGTCGCGCTCGATCGCCTGGATCGCCTCGCTCGTATGCGCCCCGGCCAGCACGTAGAAGACGCTGCTCACCTTGGTGAGCAATCGTCCCGCGCGCTCCAGCGCCGCCACCGTGTTCCCGAACGTGGGCTCGCCGGTGTCGCTCGCGACCGCCGCGATCTCAGCCCGGTGCTCCACCAGCGCCTGCGCGAATGCCGGCGGGAAATGCTCCGGCCTGATCGCATCAAGCGGGGGCGCACCGAACGGGCCCGTCCAATCGGCGAGTAGAGGGTTTTCCTGGCTCATTCCTGCAGACACTCCTGAGCGATCTCTAATGAGCCATCGAGGACCGACAAACCAGTGGAAATCGTAGGCTTGATCCCCCCGTCCCTTTGGTATTCATTGCGCGCCATGCTCGACGCCACCAACACGCCGCGCGGCGCAGGCCGCATCAACTGGATCAACGTCTCGACCGTGCTGTCCGCCGCGATCCTGATCGCGGCCGAGGTGTTCGGCGCCGCCTTCGCGGGCGGCTGGGCGTTCGGCAACCTGTTCAATCTCGGCGAATACGGCACCTACATCCTGCAGGTCGCCTTCTTTGCGCTCGGCATCGCCGTGATGGTCGCGTTCGTCCGCGCCGCGATGCGCGTCGAGCCGTTCGTCACGCGAAACTGAGTCGCGCAGCGCGCCGCGCGAACGCTTCTCAACAATTTGCTAACAGTCCTCGCTCGCACCGCGAAAAAACTTCTTGCACACCGCGAACAAATTACTTATTTCGTGACTGCCCAATTTCGCACGTGCCTGTGGCCGCGTGTCGGTTGGTGGGCATCCGGACAAGAGGCCGGACAGCCGCCTGGGGGAGAACCTGCTCCCCTAACCATGCAACCGGCAGCCGGAGGCGAAACCGGCGCACCCCGCGCTCAACGGGGGACGCGGCTTAAAGCAACGACGGAACGGGCTTTTTTGGCAACACCGGCGTGAATGCCGGTCTGACTGAAAAGGCTTGTCCTTCTTTGCCAACAGTGCGGAACGGGTCCTTCCCTCATCCGGACTAAGGCAACCATCGCCGTGGTGTAGGTGCGTCCGCATTCCGCGGGCGCGCGCGAACATCACAGGAGGTTCACCTTAAGCCGCGGCTCGTCCGCGCGTACCGGATAGGGATATCTTCGGAATGACAGCTCGCATCCGCGACTTCCTGCGCAAGCGCACTGATGACGGCCCCTGCCTCGTGGTCGATCTCGATGTCGTGCGCGACAACTACCAGGCCTTCGCCAAGGCGCTGCCCGACACGCGCGTGTTCTACGCCGTGAAGGCCAATCCGGCGCCCGAGGTGCTCTCGCTGCTCGCCTCGCTCGGCTCCTGCTTCGATGCCGCCTCGGTCGCCGAGATCGAGATGGGGCTCGCGGCCGGCGCGGCGGCGGACCGCGTCTCCTACGGCAACACGATCAAGAAGGAACGCGACGTCGCGCGCGCCTACGCGCTTGGCGTACGGCTGTTCGCGGTCGACTGCATCGCGGAGGTCGAGAAGATCGCGCGCGCCGCCCCGGGCAGCCGCGTGTTCTGCCGCATCCTCTCCGACTGCATCGGCGCCGAATGGCCGCTGTCGCGCAAGTTCGGCTGCGAGCCCGCCATGGCGGCGGACGTGCTCGAGCACGCTCACAAGCTCGGGCTGGAGGCGCACGGGGTGTCGTTCCACGTCGGCTCGCAGCAGCGCAACCAGCACGCCTGGGATCGCGCGCTCGCGAGCGCCGCGGCGGTGTTCCGCGAGTGCGGCGAGCGCGGCATCAACCTGTCGATGGTCAACCTCGGCGGCGGCTTCCCGACCAAATACCTGAAGAACGTCCCGACGGTGAAGGCGTACGGCACGGCGATCTTCCGCGCACTGCGCAAGCATTTCGGCAACGCGATCCCCGAGACGATCATCGAGCCCGGCCGCGGCATGGTCGGCAATGCCGGCGTGATCGAGGCCGAGGTCGTGCTCGTCTCGAAGAAGAGCAATGAGGACGACGTGCGCTGGGTCTATCTCGACATCGGCAAGTTCAGCGGCCTCGCCGAGACGATGGACGAGTCGATCCGCTACCCGATCAAGACGCCGCGCGACGGCGACGAGCTCGCTCCCTGCGTGCTCGCCGGGCCGACCTGCGACTCGGCCGACGTGCTCTACGAGCGCGAGCCGTATCAGCTGCCGGTGAGCCTGGAGATCGGCGACAAGGTGCTGATCGAGGGCACCGGGGCCTATACGGCGACCTACTCCTCGGTTGCCTTCAACGGCTTCTCGCCGCTGAAGACGGTCCACATCTAGCCAGCTCGCTTCGGCGAAATCCGCCGGACGCATTGCGGGCCTTGCCCGAATCGGCAAGGCATTCGCGAGGGCGTCCGGCTTTCCCTTGCCTGGAGTATCCGATATGAACGCGCTCGCCCGCATGACGCTGAGCCATCCCATTCACGCCGAGTTCGCCGGCCCGATCGTGATGATCGGCTTCGGCTCGATCGGGCGCGGCCTGCTCCCGCTGCTCGAGCGCCACATCGGCTTCGACCGCGCAAAATTCGTCGTGATCGATCCGGTCGACACCGACCGCGCGCTGCTCGACGAGCGCCAGCTCAAGTTCGCGCAAATCGCGATCACGCGCGAGAACTACCGCGCGGTGCTGACCCCGCTGCTCACCGGCGGTCCCGGGCGCGGCATGATCGTCAACCTCTCGGTCGATACCTCGTCGGCCGACCTGATGGACTTCTGCAAGGATATCAACGCCTTCTACATCGACACGGTGTGCGAGCCGTGGCCCGGCCTCTACACCAACGCCAAGGCCTCGCTCTCGCAGCGCTCGAACTACGCGTTGCGCGAGGGCGTGCTCGACGTGCGCCGCCGCCGCCCGGGCGGCGTCACCGCGGTCTCCTGCTGCGGCGCAAATCCCGGGATGGTGTCGTGGATGGTGAAGCAGGCGCTGCTCGACGTCGCGCGCGGCACCGGCGCCACCGTGACCGAGCCGAAGGCCCGCGAGGACTGGGGCCGGCTCGCGCAACGCCTCGGCGTCAAGGGCATCCACATCGCGGAACGCGACACGCAGCGCGCGCGCGACCCGAAGCCGCGCGGCGTGTTCGTCAACACCTGGTCGGTCGAGGGCTTCTGCTCGGAAGGCCTGCAGCCGGCCGAGCTCGGCTGGGGCACCCATGAGCGGCACATGCCAGCGAACGCCCATCGCCACGACTTCGGCTGCGATGCCGCGATCTACCTGACGCAGCCCGGCGCCGGCACGCGCGTGCGCTCGTGGACGCCGACCGCGCAGGCGCAGCACGGCTTCCTGGTGACGCACAACGAGTCGATCTCGATCGCCGACTATTTCACGGCGCGCGACGCGGACGGCCGTGTCGTCTATCGCCCGACCTGCCACTACGCCTATCACCCGTGCGACGACGCCGTGCTCTCGCTGCACGAGATGGCTGGCGCCGCGTGGGCGCGCCAGCCGGACTGGAAGATCCTCGACGAGCACGAGATCGTCGACGGCGTCGACGAGCTCGGCGTGCTGCTCTACGGCCACGCCCGGAATGCCTACTGGTACGGCTCCTCGCTCTCGATCGAGCAGACGCGCGCGCTCGCCCCCTACCAGAACGCGACCGGCCTGCAGGTGACGAGCGCGGTGCTCGCCGGAATCGTGTGGATGCTGGAGAACCCGGAGCGCGGCGTGACCGAGGCCGACGAGATGGACTTCCGCCGCTGCCTGGAAATCCAGCGACCGTATCTCGGCAACGTGTTCGGCCAATACACCGACTGGACGCCGCTCGTCGGCCGGCCCGGGCTGTTCCCGGAGGACCTGGACACGAGCGACCCGT
>VBAH01000101.1 GCA_005884685.1 Alphaproteobacteria bacterium | reverse complement strand
ATGGCTTCCAGCCCGAAAAGATCGCGCGCTACTCACCGAAGAAAATCGAGCGCCTGATGCAGGATGCCGGCATCGTGCTCAACCGCATGAAGATCGAGGGTGCGGTCGCCTCCGCGCGCGCCTGGCTCGACGTGATGGAAAAAGGGCCGGGTTTTTCCGCGCTGCTGTGGGACTTTGTCGGCGGTCAGCCGAAGGTCAACCGTTTCCGCACCGTCAAACAGGTGCCGGCCGCAACAGCGCAATCGCGTGCGATGTCGAAGGAGCTGTCCGCACGCGGCTTCAAGTTCGTCGGCCCGACGATCGTCTACGCCTTCATGCAGGCGACCGGGATGGTCAATGACCACCTGGTCGACTGCTACCGTCACGATCATTTGATCGGGCGTCCGGAAAAATAGTCCGGGATTTACGCCTTCTGGATCAGGAAATCGTCCTTCTTGAGCTTGGTGCCCTTCATCTCCTCGCGCATCCATACCGGCGTCACGCCGCGGCCGGACCAGACGGTTTTGGGATTTTTGCGCGAGCGGTATTTGGGAGTCGCCTTCCGGCGGGTGCCCTTTTTCTTCGAGCCGCCCATGGCACGCACGAAACCCGAGGCTTTGGCCGACGCGTAGCCGGACAATTCCGACAGCTTTTCCTCGAGGAAGGAGCGCTGCTCGCTGACCTTCTGCTTCAGCAGTTTTTCCATCCGATCGATGTATTGGCGCAGCTGGCCAATATCCATTTTATCGGGAGATCTCGCGCCGGGGGGCCGGCCTCTACGCTTGGCTTTTTTTGCCATGATCGACCTTTTCAGTTTACCGAATGCGCGATTTAAGGGACCTTCGGCAGGGGCTCATAATGCGGTGGTCGCCCGGGGACCATAGTCGCCGTCGATGAAACAATAAACTAACGGGAATTGGTCGCCCTCGCTCGATTCCGGTCATATCCCTTTAACGGCCCGCTGCAAAGCAACCCTGCATTGTTGCCCGGTGGAAAAGGCCGGTCCTTTGCTGATTGTCACGCCTCCACGTGACGGAGTGGCGCTCGGTTTTGGAATTTTTCAGGAACGCCGGCGGGGAGGCGGCTAATCCGTCGCCCGACGGCGCGTTATCCTCTAATTTGCCGCCGCGATGACTCGGCCTCCCTCAGCCCCCACGTCCCGCACGCGCGCGGGCGGATCGCCCGGCGCGCGCGCCTGGCAGCGCATGCTGTCCGGGCGGCGGCTCGACCTGCTCGATCCATCCCCCCTCGATGTCGAGATCGCCGACATCGCGCATGGCCTCGCGCGTGTGGCGCGCTGGAACGGGCAGACCTCCGGCGCCCATATTTTCTCGGTCGCGCAGCACACGCTGCTGGTCGAGGCGATCGCGCGCAGGCGCACCAACCTCGATGCCCGCGCGCGGCTCGCAATCCTGCTGCACGACGCACCCGAATATGTGATCGGCGACATGATTACGCCGTTCAAGTCGGTCATCGGGGAATCCTACAAGGCCGTGGAACAGCGCCTGCTCGGCGCGATTCATCTGCGCTTCGGGCTGCCGCCGGCGTTGCCGGCGGAGCTCACCCGGCTGATCAAGAGTTCCGACCGCGCGGCCGCCTATCTGGAAGCGACGCGGCTCGCGGGGTTCGCCGCGAGCGAGGCGAAACGCTTTTTCGGCACGCCGCCGGAGGTTCCGGCCACGCTCGAAAGGGATTATCTAACCCCATGGGCGGCAAAGGATGCCGAGGCCCGTTATCTGAAACGATTTGATGCGGTGAAAGGCCCTTGATGATCCACGTCTGTTCCCTTGCCCGCCTGCACGACACCGTGCGCGCAACCGGCGCGCGCCACGTCGTGACCCTGATCAAGGACGTCTCGCTGGTGCACCGGCCCGCGACCATCACGCCGGAGAACCATCTGCTGCTCGACATGGACGACATCACCGACCACATCGAGGGCTACGTGATGCCCGCCGAGGAGCACGTCGGCGACCTTCTGCGCTTCGTGCGCGCATGGGACCGCGCCAACCCGATGGTGGTGCACTGTTACGCCGGCATCAGCCGCTCGACGGCGGGCGCGTTCGTCACCGCCTGCGCACTCAATCCGCGGCGTGACGAAGCGACCATCGCGCGCGCGTTGCGCGCCGCATCGCCGACCGCGATTCCGAACATCCGCATCGTGTCGCTCGCCGACCGCATGCTCGGGCGCAATGGGCGCATGATCGCGGCGATCGAATCGATCGGTCCCGGCATCGCGGCCTATGCGAGCGAACCGTTCCGGCTCGACCTCGAATAGCGATGGCCGAGACCGTCCTCACGCCGATCGAAATCGGGCTGACCGCCGCGATCGTCGCCGTGGAGGATGGCGAGCCCGCGATCCTTGTGGCCGGCGACGGCGGGAAATCCGAGCCGCGCGCCGGACTTCCGTTCGGCCCGTTCGATCCCCTGGCACACCGCACCTTCGAGATCGGGCTGCGCGAGTGGGTCGAGGCGCAGACCGGCCTCAACGTCGGCTATGTCGAGCAGCTCTATACGTTCGGCGACCGCGGCCGCCACGCCGGCCCGGCCGACGTCGCGCACATGGTGTCGGTCGGCTATCTCGCTTTGACCCGCATGGAGAGCGCGGCGGCGTTGAAGACCGGCGGAGCAGGCTTCGAGCCGTGGTACCGCTTTTTCCCGTGGGAAGACTGGCGCAAGAAGCGCCCCGCGATACTCGACGACGCCATCATCCCGAGCTTGAGCGAATGGACCGCGCCGCCGCATGGCGAGATCGGGCGCGCGCTCGGCTGGCGCGAGCGGCTGCGGCTGTGCTTCGGCGTCGGCGGCTCGCCCTGGGACGAGGAGAAAGTGCTCGACCGCTACGAGATGCTCTATGAGGCGGGCCTGATCGAGGAGGCGCGGCGCGACGGCCGCGCGGCCGCACTCGCGCGCGACAGGCTGCCCGCGCTCGGGGAGCCGATGCGCTTCGATCATCGCCGCATTCTGGCGACCGCGATCGCGCGGCTGCGCGCCAAGCTGAAATACCGCCCGGTGGTATTCGAATTGATGCCGGCCGAGTTCACGCTCACCGAATTGCAGCACACCGTCGAGGCCATTTCCGGCCGGCTCCTGCACAAGCAGAACTTCCGCCGGCTGGTCGAAGGCACCGCGCTGGTCGAACCGACCGGCGAGACCTCGACGGCAACCGGCGGTCGGCCGGCGGCGCTGTTTCGCTTCCGTCGCGAAGTGCTCTCCGAGCGCCCTGCCCCGGGGCTGCGGCTGGGCGGGCGATGAACCTGGTGCCGCGACGGCGCGACCAAGAGTGACGCTGGCAGCCGCCGGCGCGTTTCTGGCTGGGGCAATTCATGGAATTCGTGGCCGCCGTCCTGGCGATCGTGGCGCTCATCTTCGTGTTGAAGATGCGCAAGCGCATGACCGAATTGGAGTTGCGCGTCGCGGCCTTGAGCGGCAGCATTCAACCGGCGCCTCGGGCCGCAGCGGAGAGGCCACCGGCCACCGCGCAGCCATTCGTTGCGACCGAATCCACCCGCGCAGCGCCACGCGCGCGCATGGACGAGGCCGCAAGCGAAGGAATCATTGAGGAAGCCGCGCCGGCAGCCCCGCCTCCTCCGCCCGAGCCTGAGGCACCAGGCAAAAGCTTCGAGGAGCGCTTCGGCGCGAGCTGGGTCGTCTGGATCGGCGGCCTTGCGCTCGCGCTCGGCGGCATCTTCCTGGTGCAGTTCTCGATCGAGGCGGGGCTGATCGGGCCGGGCGTGCGCATCTTCCTCGGCGCCCTGCTGGCCGCAGCGCTCATCGCAGCCGGCGAATGGACGCGCCGCAACGACCAGCTTGCGGGCTTTGCCGGAGTGCCGAGCGCGCACGTCCCGAGCATCCTCACCGCGGCCGGCACGACCGTCGCCTACGCGACGATCTACGCGGCCTATGCGCTGTACGATTTCCTCGTGCCCGGGACAGCCTTCGTGCTGCTCGGCATCGTGGCGCTCGCAACGCTTGCCGCCGCGCTGCTGCATGGACCCGCGCTCGCCGCACTCGGGCAGGTCGGCGCATTCGTCACGCCGCTGCTGGTCGCGAGCGACACGCCGAACTACTGGGCGCTCTATCTCTATCTCGCGGTGGTCACCGCCGCGTCCTTTGCGTTGGCGCGCGCGCGGCTATGGCGCTGGCTCGCCGCAACCGCGGTCGTGTTCGGCACGCTGTGGATGTTCCCCGGCATCGACGACCTGCGCGTCGAATCGCTCATACCCCATGCATTGCATGCGCTGATCGGCTTTGCGCTCGCCGCCGCGCTGCTCGTCTCCGGGCTGTTCTATGGACCGGACGCGGAGCCCGGCGAAATCGACGAGATCTCGTCGGGTGCGCTCGCCGCCTATCTCTTTGCCACGGCCATCCTGGTGCTGGCGAGCCAGCATGACGGCATCGCGCTCGCGGCTTTCACCCTGCTGGTCGCCGCAACGGTCGCGATCGCATGGCGCACCGAGGCCGCGGTTGCCGCCCTCCCCGCCGCAGCCGGGCTCGCCTTCATCGTGATGGCGAACTGGGCGGTCGGGATGGAGTTCAAGACGCTGATTGCGCCCGGCGGTCCTGCGAGCCTCCCGCCCGAGCCGAACCCCGCGCTCTACGGCACGCACCTCGCGGTCGGCTTCTTCTTCATGGCGCTGTTCGCTGCGTCCGGCTTCCTCGCGCAAGGCCGCTCGAGCAAGGCGCTGGCGCCGATCGTCTGGGCCGCCACCGGCGTGATTGCGCCGCTCGCGATCCTGATCGCGCTCTATTACCGCATCTACGGCTTCGAGCGCGCGCTCCCCTTCGCGGCGCTCGCACTGCTCATCGCAGCGCTGTTCGCGGTCGCGACCGAGATGCTGACCAAGCGCGAGCCGCGCCCCGGCCAACCCTCGGCCGCGGCGATCTTCGCCACCGGCTCGATTGCAGCGCTCGCACTCGCGCTCACCTTCGCGCTGGAGGAGGGCTGGCTCACGGTCGCGCTCGCGCTGATGGTGCCGGGCACCGCATGGATCGCTGAGAAACGGCCCCTGCCCTGGTTGCGCTGGCTGTGCGCGATTCTCGTGGCGCTGGTCGTCCTGCGCATCGCGCATGAGCCGCGCATCGTCGCGGACGCCGGCACCACGACGATCTTCAACTGGATTCTTTACGGCTACGGCGTGCCGGCGATCTCGTTCTGGGTCGCAGGCTGGCTCTTGCGCCGCCGTGCCGACGATCTTCCCGCCCGCATCGTCGATTCCGGCGCGATCCTCTTCACCGTGCTGACCGCGTTCCTCGAAATCCGCCATTACGTCTACGGCGGCGACATCTATCACCGCTCCGCGGCGCTGACCGAATACGCGCTGCAGGCCTGCGGCGGCCTCGCGATGGCGATCGGGCTCGAGCGCATCCGCGGCCGCACGCAGTCGATCGTGCACGATGTGGCGGCGCAGATCATCGCGGGTCTTTCGCTCGCCGTGATCGTGATCGGATTGATGTTCGACGAGAACCCGTTCCTGGTGAATCACCGGGTCGATGGATACTTCTTCAACATCATCCTGCTCGGCTACGCGTTGCCGGCCGTGCTCGCCGCGATCCTCGGCCTGGTCACGCGCGCGACGCGCCCGCAATCGTACCGCACCGTCGCGGCGGTCACCGCCGTCGCGCTCGCGCTGATGTACCTCTCGCTCGAAGTGCGCATCTTCTTCAGTCCCGAACGCACCGCCATCGGCAATGTCTCGGATGCCGAAGGCTACACGTACTCGGCGGTGTGGCTCGCGTTCGGCGTGGCGCTGCTGATCGTCGGCATCTTCCTGCGCTCGCAGCCGGTGCGGCTCTGCTCCGCCGCGGTCGTCCTGCTCACCGTGGGCAAGGTGTTCCTGATCGACATGGCGGGCCTCGCCGGCGTGTGGCGGGCCTTCTCGTTCATCGGCCTCGGCCTGGTGCTGGTCGGGATCGGCTATCTCTATCAGCGGCTGCTGTTTCGGAAGCCGCCGGCGATGGTGCAGGCGGCAACGTAGAGCGGATCAGCGAAGCGTCATCCGCCGGCGGCCGGCGCAATACGCTGCGCTATTGCCCTACACGCGAGCGGACCTGCCTTGGCTTCGCCGAAAAAAAAGTTACGCACGCGAAAAAAAACCGCGCGGATAATACGCGCGCCTCGATCCACGAGGGGCGCTTCTAGAGGCGTCTTGGAGTGCGGATCGGGGGCGGTGGTCGCGACAGGGTGCAACACGCACA
>VBAH01000027.1 GCA_005884685.1 Alphaproteobacteria bacterium | reverse complement strand
CCGCACGTTTTCGGCCGGAAACAGGGAGGCTCTCATGGCCACGGCCAATCCCGGATCGACCTACAGGGCAAATCCAACCAACGGCACAGCACCCGCCGACATCGAAAAACAGCTCGAAACGATCCGCAACGACGTTTCGACGTTGACCAGCCAGATGGCTGATCTGGTCAGCCAGACAAAGGACAGTACAATGGCTCAGGTTAAGTCTCAGGTTCGCAGCGCCAAGGCGCAGGTGGATTCGGCGATCACCGGCGCGCAGGAGACCGGCCGCGAGGCGGTCGACGCGTTCCGCGACGTGGCCGATACGTTCGGCGACGCGCTCGAGGACTCGCTCAAGCGCCGGCCATACGCGACGCTGGCGATGGCCGCGGGCCTCGGCTTCCTGTTCGGCGCAGCGTGGCGGCGCTAACCCCTCGCCCATAAAGGGGCCCCCATGTTTGAGAGCTTGCTCGCACCCTGGCGGGCGAAATTCCGGCTCGCGATCTCCGGCGCCGCCTGTTACGCCGTCGCCGGCGTTGCGGGCGCGATCGCCTTCGCCTTCGGTCTGGCGGCGCTCTACGCGTGGCTGGCGCAGGTGTTCTCGCCGATCATCGCATGCCTCATCATTGCGGGCGCGTTCCTCGTCATCGCGATCATTCCCATCGTGATCTACGGTGCAAAACGGCGCGCCGAGGAGAAACGCGTCGCCGAAGCGGTTGCCAAGGCGCGTGCGACGCAATGGATCAGTCCGTCGACGTTGTCGCTTGGTTTTCAGGCGGCACGGATATTGGGCCGCAATCGCGGGCTCGCGGCCGCAGGTGTCGGCGCGCTGGTGGTCGGCTGGCTGATCAGCCAGATGATGCCGGCAGAAGCCGATACGGAGGAGGAGACTGCCGCGGAGCCGGCGGAGTAGCGCGCGATCGGACAGGATCCTGCGAAAAGAGAAATTCAGCAGACCGTGTTGAAGCGCTCGATGCAGGTGCGGATCACCTCGTCGCCCGGCCGCTTCCACCAGTTTTCGGCGGAGAAGATTTCCACCTCCTGATAGCCGGTAAAGCCCGCGGACTCGACCATGCGGCGTATCGCCGGCAGGTCGATCACGCCGTCGCCCATCATGCCGCGGTCGAGCAGCAGGTCTTTCGTCGGCACCAGCCAGTCGCAGATGTGGTGCGCGAGGATGCGGCCCTTCGCGCGCGCGATCTGGTTCGCGAGGTCCGGGGCCCACCACAGGTGATAGGCGTCGACCACCACGCCGGTGCCCTCGCCGAGCGCCTCCGCCAGGTCGAGCGCCTCCGCCAATGTGGAGATGCAGCCGCGGTCGGCCGCATACATGGGGTGCAGTGCCTCGATCGCGAGCGGCACCTTGGCGGCGCGCGCAGCGGGGAGGATCGCCGCCATGCCGTCCGCGAACATCCTTCGCGCGCCCGCGATGTCGCGTGAACCTTTGGGCAGCCCGCCGCCGATCAGCACGATGCAGTCGGCGCCGATCGCGGCCGCCTCGTCGATCATTTTCAGATTGTCGTCGATCGCCGCCTGCCGCCCCGCCGCATCCGCGGCCGGAAACAGCCCGCCGCGGCAATAGCCGGTCACCCGCATGCCGTTGTCGCGCAGGATGCGCCCGGCTTCCGCCGCGCCGATCGCCTGCACGTGATCGCGCCATGGCGAAATCCCGCGCACGCCCTGTTTCACATATGCGGCGATGCCGCTCTTCAGGTCGAACTGCTGGCGCACGGTCGCGAGATTGATCGACAGGCCTTCGGTTCTCATGCGGCGATCCTCGGCGAAAGCATCATCGTGGTGAAGTCGGGCATCGCCCCGACCCCAAGCCCCGGCGTGTCGAGCGAGCCGAGCGCGATCACGCCATCGCGGATCGTCAGGCGCACATTGTCGCCGGCGCGGTGATAGAGGTCGGGGTGCGCGGCGAGGAATGCCTCGCGCTCGGCGCTCGGAATCCGTGTCATGCCGTCGACGTAGTGATGACCATTGCGCTCGATGTGCGTTGCGCCGATCAGTGTGGCGAGCGCGAGATCCTGCTGCACGGCGACGCCCGCCTGCGTGGTCAGGTCCTCGGCCGACATGAAATAGCGGCCGGGTTCCCCGGCGTTCCATTTTTCGATGCGCGCGCGGTTGATCAGTGCACGATAGAAGCCCTTGCAGGATTTCGACGAGATGCCGCGATAGCCGAGCGCGCGGGCGCGTGGAAAGACGGTCACGTCCGCGTCGGATTCGTCGATCTCGATCGGCACTTCCTCCGACAGCGATGTAACCGGCGCAGACAGTGCGCGGTCGCGCACGATCGGCTGCTCGATGAACAGGACCGACGACCTCAGCCGCGCGAGACGCGGCTCCTCAGCCATGCGGCGCCACAGCGCGTCGACTTCGCCGATGTCGCGATACTGCTCGTTGCCGTCGAGCGTCGCATAATAAGGCTCTGCGATTGTGTCGAGCACCGCCGCGATGCCGCACAGGCGCTCGATGTCGGCCTCGATCTGGCCGGCAACCTTCAGCTTGAAGTAGCGATGGCCGTAAGACGCCACGACCTCTTCGAGGCTTTCCGGCAGGTCATCGTTGACACGCTTGCCTTGCGTCTCGGCGCGCGTGAGCGCATCCACCAGACCGACGGTGTGGCGCGCGTGGACCGAGGGCGCCGCCCGGAGGCTGGAGAGAAGTTTGTCGAAATCGAGTCCCTGAAGATCGGCCGCCGTCGCGGCATTCATTCCAAGCCGGTTCTCGCGAACCATTGTGAAAACCGAAAGACCCTCCAGCCGTCCGAGCGCGTCGATGATGGTGCGATCAAGCAACGCGAGGCCGAACGATGCAACGAGTCCGTTCAGTCCGATGGCGCTACAGGCATCGTGATGCGGTGCATCGACCGCGGCGGAGAGAGCAAACGGCGTGCCCGCTCCCGCCGCGAGCAGCGCGTCGCGCGCCAGCGCGAGCGATTGCCGCAACTGATCGAAATTCTGCTCGTTCGTCAGCGCCGGCGACTTGTCGAACCATTTCGGCGCCAGCATCTCGGCGGAGACACCGTCACCCTCGCGCCCGTCGGCAAGCCTGATGCGCGCGCGCACGAACACCTGCGGCGCCTCGGTCAGCGTGACGACGCCGAAGCGGAACGGCAGGCGCAGCTTGACCGGCCGCTCGAAGAAGTCCGCCGCGAGCAATTTGAGCTTCGGCGCGTTCATGGCAGTGCCTGCAGGATGCCGCGGATATAGCCGATGCCGCGCGCCGCGCAGGTCGGTCCGTCCGGCTCATAGACGAACGGCTCGATCGAGGCGTCGCCCCGATAGCCGCCATCGCGCAACGCGGCGAGGATCGGCGCGAACGCGAGATCGCCTTCGCCCGGGCCGCGCCTGTTCGGATCGTTGAAGTGCATGTGCGCGATCATGCCGGTCGGCAGCCAGCGCCGGACCAGCGCATCGACCGGCTGGCTCTCGGCTTGGCCGGCCGCCGAGCAGTCGACCATGGTGCGTAAGGCCGGATTGCCAACCGCGCGCACAATGGCGGCGGCTTCCGCAATCGTGTTGATGAACGCGGTCTGCTTGCGCGCGAGCGGCTCGATGCAATAGGTGACGCCAGCGTCGCGCGCCGTGTCCGCGACCGCCGCGAAGCATTCAGCGCCGCGTTTGCGGCCGTTCTCCTCATCGCCGGGGCTGAGCACGCGCTGGTCGGGCGAGCCGTGCACGAGGATCTTGCCGCCAAGCTCCGCGCACAGCCCGCAATAGCGCCGCATCGCCTCGATGCTGCGCGCGCGCACCGCCGCATCGGCCGAGGTGATCGACAGCCCGGCCGGGGCCTTCATCAGATAATGCAGGCCGGTGATCGCGATGCCGGCATCGGCGGCGGCGCGGCGCAAGCTTGCGATCTCAGCCGATGACAGTCGTGTCGGATCCTCGCTCCACGTGAACGGCGCCGGTTCGAGCCCATCATACCCGAGCGCCGCGGCGACTTCGCACTGCCGTTGGAACGGCAGCTCGGCGATCACCTCGTTGCACAGCGAGATGCGCATTCAGGCGAGGCCGTGCACCGCCAGCAGCTTGCTCATGCGCGCGGCGGCCATCTCGGGATCGTGCAGCACGCGCGCCTTGTCGGCCAACCGGAACAGCTCGGCCAAGTGCAACAGCGAGCGCGCGCTCTCCTGGCCGCCGATCATCAGGAAATGGTCTTGCAATCCGTTGAGCCAGGCGAGGAACACGACGCCGGTCTTGTAGAAGCGCGTCGGGCTTTTGAAGATGTGGCGCGACAGCGGCACGGTCGGCTCGAGGATGCCGTGAAAGCCCTGGATGTCGCCGGTGGCGAGCCGCGCGAGGCCGGCCGAGGCCGCGGGCGCGATGGCGTCGAAAATGCCGAGCAGCGCGTCCGAGTGGCCTTCCTCGTCGCCCGCGATCAGCTCGGCGTAGTTGAAGTCGTCGCCCGTATACATGCGCACGCCTGGCGGAAGGCGCCGGCGCATGGAGATCTCCTTCTCCTTCGACAGCAGCGAGATCTTGATGCCGTCGATCTGGCCGGCGTGCTCCTGCAGGATCGCCAAGCACGTCTCCATCGCAGCGTAATGATCCGCGGCGCCCCAGTAGCCCGCGAGCGCCGGATCGAACATCTCGCCGAGCCAGTGGATGATCACCGGCTGTTTCACCTGCCTCAAGATTCGCCCATAGACGCGCGCATAATCCTCCGGGCTCTGTGCGACGCGCGCGAGCGCGCGGCTCGCCATCAGGATAAGTTGCCCGCCCATGCCCTCGATCGTCTCGATCTGCTCCTCGTAGGCGTGGATGATGTCGTCGATCGTCACGCGCGCGTTCGCGTCGAGATGATCCGTCCCGGCGCCGCACGCAATCTTCACGCCGGGACGATGCCTGGCGGCGTCGAGCGCGCGCCCTATCAGTTCCGTCGCGCCGTTCCAGTCGAGACCCATGCCGCGCTGCGCGGTGTCCATCGCTTCGGCGACGCCGAGCCCGAGGTCCCAGAGGTATTCGCGGAATGCGATCGTCTTGTCCCAGTCGACCGCCGCATCGAGCCAGGGATCGTTGTCGGCGAGCGGATCGGCGACCACATGCGCGGCCGCGTAAGCGACGCGATTGAACTTCGGCGCCGCGCCCTTCTTTGGCAGCACGATCGGCTCGCCGGTCGTGTAGGGCGCGAAGCCGCGATCTTTGGTCGGAAGCGAAATCGTCGCCACGCAAATCTCCTAGATGCTCAGCGCCGGCACATCGAGCCAGCGCCGCTCGGCCCAGCTTTTCAACCCCAGCTCGGCGAGCTGCACGCCTTTTGCGCCCTCGACCAGATCGTATTTCCACGGCGTGTGCGCGCATACGTGGCGGATGAAGTCCTCCCACTGGATCTTAAAGCCGTTCTCGTAGGTGATGTTGTCCGGCACGTCTTCCCACTGCTCATTGAATTTCATCGTCTGCGGCACGTCCGGATTCCACACCGGGCGCGGCGTGTTCACGCGCGATTGCGTGACGCAGCGCGTCAACCCCGCCACCGCCGAGCCATGCGTTCCGTCGACCTGAAACGTGACCAGGTCGTCGCGCCGCAGCCGCGTCGCCCACGACGAATTGATGTGCGCGATCACGCCGCCTGCAAGCTGGAACGTCGCATAGGCGGCATCGTCGGTGTCGGCCGTGTAAGTCTTGCCGCTCTCGTCGACGCGCGCCGGGATATGCGTCGCGCCGAGGCAGCTCACGGCCTGCACGGCGCCGAACAGGTTGTCGAGCACGTAGCGCCAGTGGCACAGCATGTCGAGAATGATGCCGCCGCCCTCGGCCTTCTTGTAATTCCAGCTTGGGCGCTGTGCCGGCTGGCCCCAGTCGCCCTCGAACACCCAGTAGCCGAACTCGCCGCGCACGCTCAGCATGCGGCCGAAGAAGCCCGCATCGCGCAGCATCGCGATCTTGCGCAGCCCCGGCAGGAACAGCTTGTCCTGCACGACGCCGTTCTTCACGCCTTTCTGTTTTGCGAGCTTGGCAAGCGCGACCGCCTTGTCGAGCCGGTCGGCCACCGGCTTTTCGCAATAGATGTGCTTGCCGGCCTCGATCGCTTGCGTCACGAGGTCCGCCCGCATTTGCGTAGTCGCGGCATCGAAGAACACGGCGTCGTCCGGGTTCTGCAGCGCAGCGGCGAGGTCGGTGGTGGTGCGTGCGATGCCGTATTGCTGGGCCAGAGCGCCGATCTTCTCGGCATTGCGGCCGACCAGGATCGGATCGGGCATCACGCGGTCGCCGTTCGGCAGCGTGACGCCGCCCTGGTCGCGGATCGCCAGGATCGAGCGCACGAGGTGCTGGTTCAGCCCCATGCGTCCGGTGACGCCGTTCATGATGATGCCGAGCTTGCGCGTCGCCACGCTAGTCCCCCCAAATCATTCCCGGTTCCGCTCGTCCCCGCGAAAGCGGGGACCCAGTGTTTGGCCAAGAACTGGATTCCCGCTTTCGCGGGAATGAGCGGATCGGGTATGCGTTACAGTTGCTCCATCCAGCGTCAAGTCAGGTCATTGATGCCGAGCCGCGTCAGACGCGTCGCCTTGGCGCGATTGACCGCCTCGGGCGGAATGCGCCCGGCGACGAGTTCGCCGACCTGCCGCACGGTATCGAAGGCCTGATGCTCGATCGCATCGGGCGTGAGACCTGCCGTGTGCGGCGTCGCGATCACGTCGGCGCGGCGCGCGAGAGCGAGCGAGGGCTTCTGGTCGAACGCGCGCCCCACGTCCATCGCGGCGCCGGCGATCTGCTTCTTGTCGAGCGCGGCCATCAGCGCGGCCTCGTCCACCAGATTGCCGCGCGAGAGGTTGAGGAAGTAGGCGCTCTTTTTCATGCGCGAGAAATTCGCCGCGTTCATCAGGTTCTCGGTCTGCTCGTTCGCGATCACGAGGCAGATCACGAAATCGGACTCGGCGAGCAGTACGTTGAGATCGACCTGTTTGAGGCGCGCATTCTCGACCTTGGCGTATGGGTCGCTCACCAGCACCGTCATGCCGAGCGCGAGGCAAATCGGCGTGAGGTGCCGCGCGATCGCGCCGTAGCCCATGATGCCGACAGTCGCGCCGTGGAGCTGAATGCCCTTGCGCGGCTCGGCCTCGCGGCCGCTGCGATATTCGATGGTCGCGTCGGTGATGCCGCGCGCGCAATCGATCATCATGCCGATCGCCATCTCGGAGACGGACGCCATGAAGCCGGGCGTCGCGCGCGTCACCAGGATGCCCTCGCGGCTCGCGGCCTCGACGTCGATATTGCGGATATCGACCGCGACGCGCAGGAACGCGCAGCAGTCCGGCGCCAATGGGAAGAACTCCGCGGGCCCCGGCGTCTGGCGATCCGAAACGACGATTTCGCAGCCCTTCGCGGCCTCGGCCAGCGCCCTGGCGTCCAGCACCTTGCCGGAGGTGTTGAGCCGCACCTCGCCATGTTTGCGCATCTCGGCAAGCGCGCGCGGCCCGTAGTAGTTTTCCAGCATGTCCGGGACGTGGGTCAGGAAAATGCGCATGGCTCGGTTCACCAATTGCTCGTTGCCAGAAGGGCAGGGCGATGCTTTATCGCGCGCTAACATGTCAGGCAAACAGGGGAAGCGTCCATGAAGATCGCAGGATTCGAGGCCGACGGCGGCTTGCGGCTCGGGGTTGTCGAAGGCGATAGCCTGATCGACCTGCAGGCGATCGATCCGAACCTGCCGGGCGATCTTGCCACCGTCCTGGAGGCGATGAACGGCAACCTCAAGCCGCTCGCCGATATGGCCAAGCGCGCGCCCGCCGCGGCGCGCCGCCCGCTCGAGGGGCTGACATTCGGCCTGCCGGTCGCGCGGCCGGGCAAGATCCTCTGCCTCGGCCTGAATTACCTCGAGCATGTGAAAGAAGGCTCGCAGCGCGACAACATCCCGAAATTCCCCACCATCTTCATGCGCTGCCTCACCTCGATGGTGCCGCATGGTGAGCCGATCCTCCGTCCGAAGGTCTCGGAACAACTCGACTACGAAGCCGAGATGATGCTGGTGGTCGGCAAGCGCGCGAAGCACCTCACGATGGAGAATGCGACCGCGTGCATCGCCGGCTATTCCTGCGCCAACGAAGGCTCGGTGCGCGAATTCCAGCGCAAGACCACGCAGTGGGACATGGGCAAGAACTTCGACCGCACTGGCGGCTTCGGCCCCTGGATGGTGACGGCCGACGAACTGCCGGAGGCCGGCAAGGGACTCAAGATCGAGAGCCGACTCAATGGGCAGGTGATGCAGAGCGACAATACCGACAACATGATGTTTCCGGTGCGCGAATTGCTCGTCTACGTCACGCAGGGCATGACGCTCGAGCCGGGCGACGTCATCTTCACCGGCACGCCGTCGGGCGTCGGCCATGCGCGCAAGCCGAACCCGGTGTGGATGAAAGCCGGCGACGTGTGCGAGATCGTGATCGAGGGGATCGGCGTATTGCGCAACCCGATCGAGAACGAGAAGTAGCTGTCATTCCGGGGCGCCGCCAAGGGGTCCGGCCAACGGCCGGCCCACTCAAGGGCCGCCAACACCCGCTATGCCGGGAAATGCGTCGAAATCGCCTGGAGTGCGCCCCTCAGGCCACGCCCGCGAGCATCGCGATGCCGGCAAGCGCCATCGCGCCACCCGCGGCTTGCGCGAAGCGCCAGCCGCTCCGCTCGCCGAAGGTGCCGGCCAGAAGTCCGAGCGCGATGCCGGCGCCATGCAGCAGCGCGGTCGCCAGCGTGAAGCCGGCCGCATAGGCGTAGCCGGGCACGTCGGGCGGCATCTCGGCGCCATGTGCATGGCCATGGAAAACCGCGAACAGCGCTGCCAGCGTGGCAGCGACCGCCATCGGAAAGCCGACGCGCAACCCGACGGCAAGACCCAGCAACACGACGGAGAGCGCGATCGCGACCTCGACGTAGGGCAATGGGACGCCCGCAACGCCGGCTGCGCCGCCGAGCACCATCGCGCCGAGGAATGCGGCAGGCACCAGCCACAGCGCGCGCCCCCTGAGCGTGGCGGCATAGAGGCCGACAGCCACCATCGCGAGCACATGATCGAGGGCGCCAATCGGGTGCATGAACCCATGCGCCAAGCCGCTCGCATCCCCGGGGCCGGTGTGGGCGAAAGCTGTGCTGGTCAGCGCAATGAGGATCGCGGGCGCGGCGACAGGTCGGAGCAGCATTGACAAGCCTCGGTTCGGACTGGACCGGCGCACCAAATAGACCGGCTCGCGTCCAGAAGGGCAAGAGGCGCAAATCACCTTGGCGAGATATCGGGAGATACGTTAGGACGCTGGACAAACATGCCGCGCACCGGCGGGCGGGAGAATGGAATGGGTAACGCGGCGCATGCCGCAGGGGACGGGAGCGGCGCGCTGAAACCGGCGCAGCCGCTGCTGCTCGGCCTGATCGGCTCGCCGATCATGAGCTCCGCCGCACCCGCCATGCACGAAGCCGCAGCCGAAGCGCTCGGCCTGCGCGCGCAATACCGGCTCATCGATGTCCCGGGCGCGGATGAGACAAAGCTGCGCGCCATGCTCGACGGCGTGCGACTGCTCGGCTTCTCGGGGGTCAACGTCACCTTCCCCTACAAGGAAGCCGTCATTCCGCTGCTCGATGCGCTCGCGCCCGGGGCCGCCGCGATCGGCACCGCCAATACGGTGGTCGTGCGCGACGGCAGGATCACCGGCCACAACACCGATGCCACCGGTTTTGCGTCCGCCTTCAGGGCAGTGCTGGGCAACCCGGGCGATGCGCCGGTCTTGCTGATCGGCGCCGGCGGCGTTGGCCGGGCGATCGGTTTCGCGCTGGCCGAGCTCGGCGCAGATGCACTGCGCATCGTGGATCGCGAAACCGAAAAGGCGCAGGCGCTGGCGGCGCGGCTTGCCGACCGCCTCGACACGCAGGTGTGCGACACCATTGCGGAGGCACTCGACGGCGCCGGCGGCGTCATCAACGGTACGCCGATCGGGATGCTGCCCAACCGCGACAGCCCCGTCCCCGCAGAACTGCTGCATGCCGGCCTGTGGGTCGCGGACGCGGTCTACACCCCGCTCTGGACGCCGCTGCTGCAGGCTGCCCGTGCGGCTGGTGCACGCGTGATGACCGGGCGGGAGCTGTGCATCTATCAGGCGGCCGACGCGTTCCGGCTGTTCACCGAGCTGGAGCCTTCGCGCGAGCGCATCGGTGCGGCGTTCGATGCGGTGATCGCCAAGCGCAACGAGCCCCGCTAAGCTGTCTCCAACAAAACGAAATCCATCAGGGAGGATCGAATGAAAAAGACACTCATTGCGGCCGCACTTGCGACGGTCTTCGCCGGCAGCGCGCTCGCTCAATCAGGCCCGGTGAAGTTCGCCTTCATCGGCGAGCTGTCCGGCGCGGGCGCCGTGTCGTCGACCAACTTCCGCGACGGCGCCCTGATGGCGATCGACGAGATCAACGCCAAGGGCGGCATCCTCGGCCGCAAGATCGAGTTGAAGCAATACGACACGCAGACCAACCCCGGGACCGCGCGCTCGCAGATGCAGAAGGCGATCGACGAAGAGCCCTACGTGATCCTCGGCCCGATCTTCTCCGGTATCGTCAAGGTGAGCATGATGCTTGCCCAGCAGGCCGAGATTCCGCAGATCATGGGCGGCGAGGCGAGCGACCTCACCCAGCAGGGCAACGCCTACCTGTTCCGCACCTCGTTCGGCCAGCAGGTCTCGATGCCGAAGATCGCGAACTACATGCGCGACAGCGTGAAGGCCAAGAACGTCGCCATCGTTTGGGTGAACAACGATTTCGGCAAGGGCGGACGCGACAACTTCACCAAGGAGATGAATGCGCGCGGCATCAAGATCGTGGCCGATCTCTCGACCGAATCCGGCCAGACCGATTTCGCCGCCGACGTCGTGAAGGCGAAGGCTGCGAATGCCGAGGCGATCTTCGTCTACCTCAACGAGGAAGAGAGCGCGCGCTTCCTGCGCGAGGCGCGCAAGCAGGGCATCGCAGTGCCGTTGATCGGCGAGACCACGTTGCTCGGCCAGAAGGTGATCGATCTTGCGGGCGACGCCGCGAATGGCGCACGCGGCCACGTCGGCCTTTCCGCCGACATTCCGGTGCCGGCCGTGGCCGAGTTCAAGAACAAGTTCAACGCGCGCTTCAAGTACGTGCCCGATCACAACGGCATCAAGGGCTACACCGGCGTCTATGCGGCGGCCTACGCGACGACGAAGCTCGGCAAGTTCGACTCCAAGGCGCTGGCGAAGTCGCTGCACGGCATGACGATCTCGCCGAAGGACGAGCCGGGCATCCTGCTCGAGACCACCTGGGACGACAAAGGCGACATCGACCGCATCAGCTACATCGCCGAAGTCGTCGACGGAAAGCAGAAGATCACCAGCGAGCTGCCGAAGCTCGGGAAGTGAGCGAACGGAACGCTGCTCTTGAACTCGTCATGGCCGGGCTTGTCCCGGCCATCCCGCTTGGGAACGGGCTGAGCTGAGCTAAACTTATCGGGGTCACCGGGACTCGACGCTTCGCATCGGCCCGGTGACGACGAGTGAGAGAATGGCCGACTTCATCCAGCTCCTCGTCGCCGGGCTCGCGACCGGCGGGATCTACGCGCTGGTGGCGATCGGCTTCACCTTGCTGTGGCAGACCTCGCAGACCATCAACTTCGCGCAAGGCGAGTTCGTGATGCTGCCGGCGTTCTTCATGCTCGGCGCGATGAGCGTGCTCGGTCTGCCGTTCTGGGGAGCGGTCGTCGTCGGCATCCTCGTCGCGGCGCTCGTGCTCGGCGTACTGTTCAAGCGCCTGGTGGTCGATCCGATGCTCCACCACGGCGTGCTGCCGCTCGCGATCGCCACCATGGCGCTGTCGCTGTTTCTCAAAGAGGCCGTGAAGGATTTCTACAGCGCGGAGGCGCAGCCGTTTCCGCCGCTTGCCGCCGACGTCAACGTCTCGTTCCTCGGCGCAGCCGTTTCGCTGCAAAGCCTGATCGTCGTTGCGATCGCGATCGGCGCGGTCGTCGCGCTGCAGCTTTTCCTCAACAACACCCAGACCGGCCGGCGCATGCAGGCGACCGCGCAGAACCCGACCGTCGCGCGCATCCTCGGCATCCCGGTCGAGCGCATGATCCTGCTCGCCTTTGTCATCAACGCGGTACTCGCCGCACTCGCCTCCGCGCTGGTGACGCCGATCTATCTCGCCAAATTCTCCAATGGCGAGTATCTCGGCATCGCGGCCTTCATCGCGGCGATCGTCGGCGGCTTCAACCAGGTGCGCGGCGCCATCCTCGGCGGCCTGCTGCTCGGCGTGGTCGACAATTTCGCCGCCGCGTATCTCTCCGCGCAATATCGTGCCGCGATCCCGCTGGTGCTGCTCATCGTGGTGATCCTGTTCCGCCCGCAGGGCCTGCTCGGCCGCGTCGAGGAACGCACCGTATGAGCCGGGCGCGCATTCTGCTCGGCAGTGCCACGGGACTGATCATCGTCGCCGGGCTGATCGCGGCGCCGTTCGGGCTGAAGCCCTACGGCATCTATATCCTCACGCTCTGGGCCGTGACGGCCATCGCGGCCATCGGGCTGAACCTGACGCTCGGCTATGCGGGACAGATTTCGCTTGCGCAGGGGGCGTTCGTCGGCATCGGCGCCTATGCGGCGGCGCTGCTGACGACGCACGGCTGGCCGCTCGGCGCGGCATACGTGGTCGCTGCGCTCGCGTGCTTCGCAATTGGGTGGCTGCTCGGCTATCCGGCGCTGCGCGTGCAGCACCATTATCTTGCCTTCGTCACGCTCGCTTTCTCCACGCTGATCTATCTCGTGTTGCGCAACGAGGAATGGATCACCGGCGGCATCTACGGCATCAGCAACATTCCGCGGCCGAGCCTGTTCGGTTACCTGCTGCGCAGCCCGCGCGACTTTTACTATTTCTGCCTCGCCAATCTGGCGCTGGTGTCGCTTGCCGCATGGTGGCTGATCCGCTCGCCCTGGGGCCGCGCGTTCGTCGCGCTGCGGGAAAACCCGGTGCGCGCGCTCTCGCTCGGCGTCGACACGCGGCGCTACACCCTGATGGCGTTCGCGCTCGGTGCGGCTCTCGGCGGCATTTCGGGCGTGCTCTACGCGCCGCTGGTGCAGTACATCGATCCGACGCCGTTCTCGCTGCTGCTGTCGCTCAATCTGCTGCTGATGGTGATCGTGGGCGGCTCAGGCTATTTCTTCGGGCCGTTCGTCGGCGCCGTGGTCGCGGTGCTGCTGCCCGAATGGCTGCAGTCGGCCGACAGACTTTACGATGCGCTCGGGCCGCTGTCCGATGTGATGCGGTTCGTGCTCCCGCCGGATGCGTTGAAATACGTCGCGAAGCACTATCTCGTTGCCTACGCGATTTTTGTGATGGTGCTGCTGGTGTTCCGCCCGAGCGGCATCATCGGATTCTTCCAGCGCCGCTTCACGAGGCGCAAGCCGGACACGCCGCCCGCGGCGCCCGTCACGCAAGCGAAGGTGGCGTGATGGCGGTGCTCGAGGTGCGCGATCTCTCCAAACAGTTCGGTGGCATCCATGCGGTCGAGGGCGTGTCGTTCGACGTCAACGAGGGCGAAATCCTCGGCATCATCGGGCCGAACGGTTCAGGCAAGTCGACGCTGTTCAACTGCATCCTCGGCCAGCTGCATCCGACATCCGGCGAGGTGCGGCTCGACGGCCGCGCCGTCACCGGCATGCGTCCGTGCGATCTCAATCGGCTTGGCGTCAGCCGGACGTTCCAGCTGCTGCAGGTTTTCCCCGAATTGACCGTGCGGGAAAATCTCATCCTTGCCGCGCAGGAGCACAAAGGCTCGATGCTCACGCGCCTGTTCGGCGCGCGCGACGTGGGGCTCACGGGCGATGCCGGCCGGATGATCGAATTCTTTCGGCTGGCGCATGTCGCCGAGGCCAAGGCCGGCGCGCTCTCCTACGGCCAGCAGAAGCTGCTCGACGCCGCGATGGCGTTCATGGCGGGTCCGCGCCTCGTGCTGCTCGACGAGCCGGCCGGCGGTGTCAACCTCACGATGCTCGCCAACCTGCGCGACCGCCTCGCAGCGATCAACCGCGAGGAGGGTGCGACCTTCGTGGTGATCGAGCACAACATGGAATTCGTGATGGCGCTCTGCTCGCGCATCGTCGTGCTGGCCGAGGGCCGCATCATCGCGCAAGGCGATCCCGCGGACGTCCGCCGCGACCCCAAGGTCATCGAGGCCTATCTTGGCCACTGACATCCTCACGCTCGAGGACGTCGTCGCCGGCTACGGCAAGATGACGATTCTGCACGGCACGAGCTTCGCGGTGAGGCGCGGCGCGATCACCACGGTGATCGGCCCGAACGGCGCCGGGAAATCCACCGTGTTCAAGACCGTGTTCGGCATGCTGCCGGCGCGCTCGGGGCGCATCCTGTTCGACGATGCCGAGATCACCAACATGGCGCCGCGCGAATTGCTGGCGCGCGGCATCTCTTACGTGCCGCAGGGCCGCAACATTTTCCCCGAGCTCTCGGTGCGGCACAACCTGGAGCTTGGCGCCGTGATGGCGCCGGGCGGCTTCGATCTTTCCGGCCGCCTGGAGGCCGCGATGGACCGATTTCCGGTGCTGCGCCGCAAGGCGGCCGCGCAGGCGTCCACGCTCTCCGGCGGCGAGCAGAAGATGCTGGAGATCGCGCGCTCGCTGCTGCTCGAGCCGAAGCTGATGCTGATCGACGAGCCCTCGATCGGCCTCTCGCCCATCATGGTCAACGAGCTGTTTGCGATCCTCGCCGAGCTGCGCGGGCGCGGCATCACCGTGCTGCTGATCGAGCAGAACGCCAAGCGCGCACTCGAATCCTCCGACCACGGCATCGTGCTGGAGCTCGGCCGCACCCGCATCGCGGAGACGGCCGAGGCCATTCTCGCCGATCCGCGCATCGGGCAGCTCTTCTTGGGGGGAGGATTGGTGGAGAAGGTGCCCGTCATTCCGGGCTCGCCGCCATAGCGCGTCGCAGACGCGCGTAAACGCGCTTTTGGCGGCGCCCCGGAATGACTGCGCCCAAAAAGGTACGACCCGCTCCAACGGGGACTGTCGGAGCGGGTCGATTCAATCGGCGCGGGGGTGGAAGGGGGGCGGACGCGCCGATCGAGCTTAGAACTCGTGCCCCGAAAACTCAGTAGATGTCGCAGACCTTCACGGAGCCGCGGTAGTTGCCCCACGCGTCGTAGCGCGCAACCCAGCGGCAACCGACCGGACCGCCGATGGCGTAGCCGGGAGCGGTGGTCGCGTAAGCGGCGCCTGCGAGGACACCGGCCGCAATTCCGAGGCCGACTGCCGGGCCCCAACCGCCACGCCAGCGGGCTTCCGCCTGGCTCGGCGCCGCCAGGACACCGACAGTGAGGGTGAGAGCGGCGAGCGCACCGGCCGCGAGTTTGGTGATCCTGGTCATGGTCATCCCTTCCGAGGATTTCGACGTGAGGGCCATGCGGCCCGTCCATGCCAGTTAGTCGCGCGTCCTGCGCGACCGGTTCACGGCGACCCGAAAAGAATCTATTTTGCTGTAAATTCAAGGGCTTGACGAGCCGGCGCTCGTCCCCGCGAAAGCGGGGACCCCAAGACCAGGAACTGGATTCCCGCCGGAGCCTGTCCCCGCGCAGGCGGGGACGGGAATGAGCGGGGTTCGGCTAGGGCAGCATCTGGGTGTCGCCGCAGATCGAGATCGCCTGGCCCGAGATGGTGCGGCCGCGCACGCTGCACAGGAACACGATCTGGTCGGCGATCTGCTGCGGCGTCACCGTGGTGCGCATCGAGACGACCGAGAGCGCCTCCTTTTCCATCTCCTGGTACGAGATGCCACGGGCCTTCGCCTTGTTCTCGAACACGCGGCGGATGCGCGCGCCCTCGACGATGCCGGGCTGGATCGCGTTGACGCGGATGCCCTCCGGCCCGAGTTCGGCGGCCAGCGATTTGGTGAAACCGACCACCGCCCATTTCGCCGCCGCGTAGGGCGTGCGCAGCGGGAATCCGAGCCGGCCGGCCGCCGACGACAGGTTCACGATCGAAGCGTTCTTGCTCTTGCGCAAATGCGCACCGCGAGGCGCGTGCAGTTGAACTGGCCGGTGATATCGATCGCGAGGCAGCGGTCCCACTCCTCGGGCGCGATCGCGTCCACCTTGCCGGTCGGCCCGGCGATGCCGGCATTGTTCACCAGCACGTCGAGGCCTTTCAGGGTCGCGAGCGCGTCCTTGAACAGGCGCGCCACCTGTTTGCGGTCCGATACGTCGCACTTGCTTTGCGTGATCTTCGGATCGCTCTTCGCGAGCGCGCGCAACGCCTTCGCATCGACGTCGCAGACATGCACCCGCGCGCCCTCGGCGACGAACGCGCGCGCGATCTCCAGCCCGATGCCGCCCGCGCCCGCGGTGACCAGAACGCGCAAGTTCCTGATGCCCAAATTCACGCCTGCCTCCCGTGCGATTTTGTCTCTGGACAATCACGATGTGACGCGCAACCGTTGCGGTCAATGAAAAGTCAAACGGGAGCGACGACCATGATTGTGAAGCCCATTCTCTCGCGCCGCGCGCTGGTGCAAGGCGCTGCCGGCTCCGCCCTGCTCGCGGGCATCGGCATGCCGGCAATCTCGCGCGCGCAATCCGACGTGATCAAGATCGGGCATCTGACGCCGCGCACCGGCTTCCTCGGGCCGCTCGGCGATTATGCCGTGATGGGCATTCAGCTCGCCGCCGACGAAATCAACGGCGCGGGCGGCGTCAACGGCCGCAAGATCGAGCTGATGCTCGAAGACTCGGTCAACCCGCAGACCGCGTCGGCCAAAGCCGAGCGCCTGATCGAGCGCGACAAGGTCGCGATGCTGATCGGCGAGATTTCGTCCGCTTCGGGCCTGGCGATCGGGCAGGTCGCGAAGCGCACCAAGACCGTGTTCATCAACACCGGCTGCAATTCGGACGCACTGCGCGGCTCCGACTGCAATCAGTACATGTTCCACATCGAGGGCGCGAACTCGATGTACGTCCAGGCAGTGGCGCAATATCTGCTCAAGGAGAATCTGGTCAAAGGCAAGAAGTGGTACTCGCTCACGGCCGACTACGCCTTCGGCCACGACCTGCTCAAGGTCGCCAAGATGTTCATGGAAAAGAACGGCGGCCAGTTCGCCGCCGACGAGCTGATCCCGACCGATATCTCGGATTTCTCGCCGTTCCTGTTGAAGATCCGTCAGGCGCGACCCGACATCGTGATCTCGAATCTCGCCGGCAACCAGATCACCAACTTCCTCAAGCAGTATTCCGAGTATGGCCTGCCGTTCCCGGTGGTCGGCTTCGCCTTCGATACCGCGGTCGCGTGGGGCCTCGGCAAGGGCAACTTCTCCGGCGTCTGGCCGCTGGTATGGCACCACCTCGTCGATACGCCGGCCTCGAAGGCCTACGTCGAGACATTCACCAAGAAATACGGCAAACCGCCGGAGAACCAGTCCTGGGGGGATTACAATTCCCTCAAGATCGTCGCGCAATCGATGGCCGAGATGAAGTCGACCGATCCGGTCAAGCTTGCCGAACATTTCCGCAAGGGCGCGAAGTTCGACGTGATGAAGAAGCGCGAGGGTTATTTCCGCGCCTACGACAACCAGATGATGATGGAGATGTACGCGGTGCGCGCCAAGAAGGCCGCCGACATGAAGGACCAGTGGGACATCTACGACGCGCTCGGCACCGTGCCGGGGCCGGACGATGACCTCGAAGTCATCGCGCCGCCGAAGGGCGCGTGCAACATGGCGTAGGCGCCGTAGCTGGCCACGCGCTCCGCTTCCCCTCTCCCGCTTGCGGGAGAGGGGAAAGAAGAGCCCGCGGCGCCGACGAGACGTCCCATGGAACTCATCTTCATCATCGAGCAGGTGCTCAACGGCCTGCTCATCGGCGTGTACTACCTGCTGATCGCGCTCGGGCTGTCGCTGATCTTCTCGCTCGGCGGCATCGTCAACCTGGCGCACGGCGCGTTCTATGCGATCGGCGCCTACCTCGCGGTGCTGCTGACCGACCGCATCGGTTTTGCCGGCAGCTTGGTGGCGGCGCCGGTGCTGGTCGGGCTGATCGGCATCGCGGTCGAGCGCTTTTTGTTCCGCCGCTTCTACCGCTCCGACCCGATCCTCTCGCTGCTGCTCACTTTCGGCCTCGCGATGATCGCCGAGCAGGGCCTGCGCATGATCTTCGGCGCGTCGCCGCTGCCTTACGCGATGCCGTCGGCATTGCGCGGCCAGGTGTTCGTCGGCGACTTCATCTATCCCTACTACCGCCTGATGATGCTGAGCGTCGCGGTCGTGGCCGTGACGCTCACCTGGCTCCTGCTCTACCGCACGCCGTTCGGCCGGGTGGTGCGCGCCGGCGTGCAGAACCCCGAAATGGTCGGCGCGCTCGGCATCTCGCTCGAGCCCTACATGATGGCGATCGCGGCGCTCGGCGTCGGCCTCGCCGGCCTGTGCGGCGTGCTGCTCGCGCCGATCGTCACCATCCATCCGGCAATGGGGGCGGAAATCCTCACGGCGGCGTTCGTCGTGGTGGTGATCGGCGGGCTCGGCTCGTTCTGGGGCGTGGTCGCGGCCGCGCTGCTGGTCGGCGTCGTGCGCGGGCTCACCAGCTATTTCCTGCCGCCGGCGAGCGAAGCCTCGATATACCTGCTGATGCTGCTGGTGTTGCTGTTCCGCCCGCGCGGCCTGTTCGGCGAACGTATCCAGAAATTCGAATGATGCAGATCGCGCCGGAATATCGTCCGCTGCTGATCGCCGGCGCCGGCCTGCTGCTCCTGCCGTTCCTGCTGCTCGCGCTCGGCCTCACGCTGACCACCGCGACCGACGTGGTCCTGTTCGCCATCGCCTGCATGGGGCTGAACATCCTGGTCGGCCATACCGGGCTCGTTTCGTTCGGCCACGGCGCGTTCTTCGGCCTTGCCGGCTATGCGGCGGCGCTGTCGCAGCGGCACTGGTTTCCCGGCGATATCGTCATCCCGCTGTTGTTTGCGATCGCGACGGTTGCGGTCTTTGCCTTCCTCACGGGCTTCCTGATCCTGCGACGGCGCGGCGTCTACTTCTCGCTGCTGACGCTCGCGCTGTCCGCGATGCTGTTCGCGATCGCGTTCCGCTGGACCGCGGTGACCGGCGGCGAAAGCGGGCTCGGCGGCGTGGTGCGCCCCGCCGTGCTGGGCCTCGATCTCGCGCGGCCGTGGACTTACTACTGGGTTGTCGCAGCGATCGGACTGATCACCGTCTATCTGCTGTGGCGGTTTCACCGCTCGCCGGTCGGCCACGTGCTGGTCGCAATCCGCGAGAACGAGCAGCGCGCGCGCTTCATCGGCTATCCGGCCGACCAGTACAAGCTGTTCGCGTTCACTGCCTCCGCCGCCGTCACGGCAGCGGCCGGCGCGCTGTCGGTATTTCACCACCGCTTCGCGTCGGCCGAGCCGATCTCGGTTGCGTTTTCCGGCGAGTTGCTGGCGATGGTCGTCATCGGCGGGATGCGCTCGTTCCTCGGGCCGGCGCTCGGCGCACTGTTCTTCATCCTGTTCCGGGAATTCCTGTCGATCTGGACCGCGAACTGGCTGCTCTATTTCGGTCTGCTGTTCGTCGGTTTCATCATCTTTTCGCCGAGCGGCCTCGTCGGCGTTGCCGCCAAGTTGCTGCGGCCATTCCGCAAGCGGGAAATCGAATCCGCCGCCATGGCGGGGCGTGCGATCTCTGCCGATGCGCCGCTGCCGGCCGCACTCGCCGATCGCAAGGCGCACGACGGCCCGGTGCTGATCGCGCGCGAACTCGCCAAGAGCTTCGGCGGCATTCGCGCGGTCGCCAATACCGAGATCATCGTGCAGAACCGCACGCTGCACGCGCTGATCGGGCCGAACGGCGCCGGCAAGACCACGGCGTTCAATCTGGTGTCGGGAATGTTTCCGCCGGACACCGGCTTTATCACGGTTGCGGGTCAGGCCGTGACCGGCCTGAAACCCGAGAACATCACGCGCGCCGGCGTCGGCCGCTCGTTCCAGATCACCAACCTGTTCGGCGGCTTGTCGGTGTACGAGAACATCCGCCTCGCCGTGCAGGCACGCCACCGCAAGCGCTTTGCCTGGTGGCCTTCAGCGCAGCGACTTGCCGACGTCAATGCCGAGACCACCGCGTTCATGAGTTATCTCGGCCTCACCGGCATGGAGCGCGCCGAAGCCGCCTCGCTCTCCTATGGCGGGCAGCGCCTGCTCGACATGGGCCTCGCGCTCGCGACCGCGCCGCACATTCTTCTGCTCGATGAGCCGCTCGCAGGCCTCGCGGCGGCCGAGCGCACGCGCGTTGCCGCGCTGGTGAAGTCGATCTCGCGGCAAATTCCCGTGCTGCTGGTCGAGCACGACATCGACCGTGTGTTCCAGATCGCCGACGAAGTGACCGTGATGAACGAAGGCGCCGTGCTGGTGCACGGCAGCGTCGACGATGCGCGCAACAACGCCAAGGTGCGCGAGATCTACATCGGCTCCGGAACCGCGCACGTCGCCGCCGAGCCTCCGCCGTCGGCGGCGGGTGCCACGACGCTGCTCAGCGTCGAGAATGTCGATACGTTCTATGGCAAGAGCCATATTCTCAATGGCGTCTCCCTCGATGTCTCCGAGCACGAGATCGTCGCGCTGCTCGGCCGCAACGGCGCCGGCAAGTCCACGCTGCTGAAGACGCTGATCGGCATCGCGCCGCCGGAGACCGGCTCGATCAAGCTCGGCGGGATTGAGATCGCGCGGCACACTTCGGCCGAGATCGCACGGCGCGGCATCGGCTATGTGCCGCAGGGCAGGGGCCTGTTCGCCGGCATGACGGTGGCCGACAACCTCGCGCTCGGCCGGCTCAAGCGCCAGACCGGCGTAGGCGTTCACTGGGACGACGACCGCATCGTCTGGGTGTTCCCGCGTCTTGCGCAGCGCTGGTACACGCCGGCGGATTACCTCTCCGGCGGCGAGCAGCAGATGGTCGCGGTCGCGCGCGCGCTCGCCGGCGACGTGCGGCTGCTGCTGCTCGACGAGCCGTTCGAGGGCCTGTCGCCCGCGATCACCGAGGAATTGTTCGAGGCGTTCAATCGCCTGCGCTATGAGATCGGGCTGGTGATCGTCGATCATCATCTCGATCTCGCGCTTGCGCTCTCCGACCGCACCGTGATCCTGGAGCGCGGCAGCGTGACCTGGACCGGCGCGTCGAAGCTGCTGCGCGACGATCTCGAACTGCGCCGGCAGAAATTGTGGATGTGAGAATGGTTGCCCGAAACACCGGCCCTCATCCTGAGGAGCGCCCGCAGGGCGCATCTCGAAGGATGGCCGCGATCGCCGAGCCCGGCGCCATGCTTCGAGACGCCGCCTTCGGCGGCTCCTCAGCATGAGGGCCTGAAAAAAAGGAGAGCCCATGCCCCGTGTCGCCATCATCGGATCGGGCCTGATCGGCCGCGCCTGGGCCATGGTGTTCGCGCGCGCCGGCTGGGAAGCGGCGCTTTACGACGCGGTCGAGGGCGTGGCCGACAAGGCGCTCGACTTGGTGGCGGAGGGGCTCAACGAGCTCGCCGACCACGGCCTCGTCGACGACCCGAAGGGCTCGGCAGCCCGGGTGCGCGCGGCAAAGAGCATCGCCGATGCGCTCGATGGCGCGAGCTACGTGCAGGAGAACGTGCCGGAAACCGTGGAGGCGAAGCGCGCGATCTTCGCCGAGCTCGATGCGCTGGCCTCGCCCGATGCCATCCTCGCCTCGTCCACCTCGGCGATCGTCGCGAGCCTGTTCACGGAAAACCTCGCCGGGCGCGCGCGCTGTCTCGTCGCGCATCCGGTCAACCCGCCGCACCTGGTGCCGATCGTCGAGCTGGTCGGCGCGCCGTGGACGACGCCTGAGACGATCGCGCGCGCAAAGCAGGTGTACGAGCAGATCAAGCAGGTGCCGATCGTGGTGCGCCGCGAGATCGAGGGCTTCATCCTCAACCGACTGCAGGGCGCGCTGCTCGCCGAAGCGTTCCGCCTGGTCGGCGAGGGTTATGTGTCGCCGCAGGATCTGGACAAGACCATCAAGGACGGGCTCGGCCTGCGCTGGTCGTTCATGGGACCGTTTGCGACGATCGAGCTGAATGCGCCCGGAGGGATCGCGGACTACTGCGCGCGCTACACCGCTTTCTACAAGCGGCTGCAGGCAAAGCCCGCCGGGGTCGAGGTGTTCGAGGATGCCAACATTGCGACCATTCTGCGCGAATGGGGTAAACAGGCGGGCCCGGAAGAGCTCGCAGCACTCACGCGCTGGCGCGATCAGCGGCTGGCGGCGCTCGCGGCGCACAAGAAAGAACAGAGAGCGAGTGATTGAACCGCTCGTCCCCGCGGAAGCGGGGACCCAGTTCGTTGGCTCTGGATGCCCGCTTTCGCGGGCATCAGCGGAGCTCTTTAAATCTTCGGCGCACAGCTCGTCATCGGCGGCCGCCGCAGGCCCAGCCGGCGACGATGCGCACCAGTTGATCCAGCCCGTCGGTCAGCGCGGCCGGACCGGGCTGCAGGATCAGCGCGGACTTGATCTCGAATAATGCGCCGTCGCGCACCGCGGGAATTGCGCCGAAACCGGGCCGCGCCGCCAGTTTTGCGCGGACGAACTTCTTGCCGCACCATGAGCCGATGATGATATCGGGTGCGGCGGAGATGACCTGTTCGCTCCCGACGATACGGTCTTTCGCATTCTTGTTTTCCGCAAGCGCCGGGAATGCCTCGATGCCACCGGCAATCCCGATCAATTCCGATACCCATTTGATGCCGGAGATCATCGGTTCGTCCCACTCCTCGAAATAGATCCGCGGGCGGCGCGGCAATGCGGCCGCCCGCTCGCGCACGGCATCGAGCCGGTCGTCGAGCGAGACTGCGAGCGCTTCCGCCTTCTCGGCAGCGCCGACGAGGGCACCGAGCGTGCGGATCATGTCGAGGATGCCGGCGACGTCACGCTGATTGAAGGCATGCACCGCGATGTTGCGCCGGATCAGCTCGGCCGCGATGTCGGCTTGCAGATCCGAGAACGTCAGAACGAGATCGGGCTTGAGCGCGAGGATCTTCTCGAAATCCGCCGAGATGAAAGCCGAAACACGCGGCTTTTCTTTCCTGACCTGTGGCGGGCGCACCGCATAGCCCGACACGCCGACGATGCGCCGCTCCTCGCCGAGCAGATAGAGCGTCTCGACGGTTTCCTCGGTCAGGCAGACGATGCGCGCGGGCGGAAACATGCGCGCATCCTAGTACAACGCATCCGCATCCGCCGTATCGATGATTTCGGGCCCGCCGACACCGATCACCCTGCCGCTTTCGATTCGCACCACCGTCGTGGCGATCCGCTTCACTTCCGCTGCGTGGTGGCTGACATAGATCATCGGAACGGCCTCCCCACGCAGGCGCAGCAGATACGGAAAGATTTCTCGCTTGCGCGGGGCATCGAGCGACGCCAGCGGTTCGTCGAGCAGCAGGAGCTGCGGGCCCATCAGCAGCGCGCGGCCGATCGCGACGCGCTGGCGCTCGCCGCCGGACAGCTTGCCCGGCCGGCGGTCGAACAGACGGCCGATGTCCAGCATCTCGACGATGCGCGCCCGCGCGGCTTCGTCCCGCGGCAGCCGATACATGCGGCGCCCATAGTCCAGATTTTGCGCGACCGTCATGTGCGGAAACAGCCGGCCGTCCTGGAACACATAGCCGATATGGCGCCGGTGCGGCGGCAGGCCGAAGCCGCCCGCGGAATCGAACAGCAGCGTCCCGTTGCACGAGATGCGGCCGCGATCGGGCGCCAGCAGACCCGCCACCATGTTGACGATCGAGGTCTTGCCCGAGCCGGAGGGGCCGAACAGCGCGGTCACGCCGTCCGGCGCCTCGAACCTGGCATCGACCTTGAACTCGCCGAGCTGCTTTTCGACATCGACGATCAGCACATCAGCCCCCGTGCAGCCGGGTGCCGGCGCGCCGGGCAAGCCATTCGGACGAGATCAGCGCGATCAGCGAGATGACGATCGCTACAACGACGAGCCGCGCCGCCGACGCATCGCCGCCGGGGACTTGCAGGTAGGTGTAGATCGCCGTCGAGAGGGTTTGCGTCTCGCCCGGTATGTTCGACACGAACGTGATGGTGGCGCCGAACTCGCCGAGCGCCTTGGCGAAGCACAGAACCATGCCGGCAATGATGCCGGGAAGTGCGAGCGGCAAGGTCACGGTGAGAAAGACGCGGAACGGGCTTGCGCCGAGGGTGCGGCTCGCGTCTTCCAGCCGCGTGTCGACCGCCTCGATCGACAGTCGGATCGCACGCACCAGCAGCGGGAAGCCCATCACGCCGCAGGCAAGCGCTGCGCCGGTCCAGCGGAACGAGAGCACGATTCCGAACGCGTCGGCGAGGAACGACCCGATCACGCCGCGCCGGCCGAAAGCGATCAGCAGCAGATAGCCGGTGACGACCGGCGGCAGCACCAATGGCAGGTGCACGAGGCCGTCGAGCAGCGCCTTGCCCCAGAAATCCTTGCGCGCCAGCACCCACGCGATCGCGATGCCGAACGGCAGCGCGACGGCCGTCGCGACCACCGCGATGCGCAGCGAGAGCAGCACCGCGGTCCATTCGTCGGGGGTGAGGGAGAACACGCGATCAGTTCACGATGCCGGACGCGCCAGGAAGGCGAAGCCGTATTGCTCGAATACCGCCTTGGCTGCCGGGGACTGCAGGAATGCGAGATACGACACGGCCTCAGGCTTCGCTTTCGCCGTGGCCGCGGCCGGATAAAGGATCTCCCGATGCGACTCGGGCGGAATGACGCCGACTATTTTCACTTTCGGCTCTACCTTAGCGTCGGTTTCGTAGACAATTCCGAGCGCGGCCTCGCCGCGCGCGACCAGGGCGAGTGCGGCACGGACATCCTCGGCCATCGCAACCTTGCCGGCGACGGTTGTCCAGATGCCCAGCGTTTCGAGTGCTTGCTGGCCGTATTTGCCGGCCGGCACCGCATTGACCTGGCCCATTGCGATGCGCCCGCGGCCGATGAGCTTGGCGAGATCGAAACCTTGGCTGACAGTGACGCGTTCGATGGGCGAGTCTTTTGGGGCAATCACGACCAGCCGATTTCCCAGCAGATAAATGAGCCTCTCCCTGGCCATCGCTTTCAACGCCCAGCCCATCCAGTCGATATCCGCGGACAGGAAAACGTCGGCTGGCGCGCCGAATTCGATCTGGCGTGCAAGCGTCGAGCTCGCTCCATAACTGGTCACGACCTTGATGCCGGTCTGCTTTGAAAACGCCGTGTTGACGTCATCGAGCGCATTCTTCATCGAGGCCGCGGCGAACACCGTGATGGATTTTTCCTGTGCCGAGGCCGGCACAGCGGCAAAGAGGCTCGCCACAACGAAGACGACGAAAGATCGCATGGCGGTTCACCGCGGCTTGCGCCTCGCGACGCAGTCTCTGTTCGGATTGCAAAACGCCCGGGAACCGCCGTTCCGGGACCAGCGGGCGCGCGGACAGCGCACCATCGGCCGCATCCTAGCGATCCGGCGCACGCCGTCAAAGCCCGCCCTCATCCTGAGGAGTGCCCCTCCCCTTATCCCTCCCCCGCTCGCGGGGGAGGGTAGGGTGGGGGCCGTCTCGAATGATGGCGGCAAACGCCGGCGCTCGTGGCCATCCTTCGAGGCTCGCCATAGCGCGTCGCAGACGCGCGTAAACGCGCTTAAGGCTCGCACCTCAGGATGAGGTCGGAGTGTTGTCAGGCCGGACCGATGGGCTTTAATGACGGGCGGACAGAGGTGCCGAATGCCGGACGCGACGCCGATCGACGGCGATTACGACTACATCATCGTCGGCGCGGGATCGGCCGGCTGCGTACTGGCGAATCGGCTCAGCGCCGATCCAAACAACCGCGTGCTGCTGCTCGAGGCGGGGGGCAAGGACAACTGGATCTGGTTTCACATTCCGGTCGGCTACCTGTTTGCGATCGGCAATCCGCGCTCCGACTGGATGTTCAAGACCGAGCCCGAGCCGGGGCTGAACGGCCGCGCGCTGAATTACCCGCGCGGCAAGGTGATCGGCGGCTCATCCGCCATCAACGCCATGATCTACATGCGCGGGCAGGCAGCCGACTACGACCACTGCCGCCAGCTTGGGCTCACGGGCTGGGGCTGGGACGACGTGCTGCCGCTGTTCCGCAAGCAGACGGATCATTTCCTCGGCGAGAGCGAGCACCACGGGACGGGGGGCGAATGGCGCATCGAGGCGCCGCGCGTGCAGTGGGAATTGCTCGATGCCTTCCGCAAAGCGGCGGAGCAATACGGCATCGAGCCGATCGACGATTTCAATCGCGGCGATAACGAAGGCTCCTGTTATTTTCACGTCAACCAGCGGCGCGGGCGGCGCTGGTCGGCGGCGCGCGGTTTCCTCAAGCCGGTGCTCAACCGGCCGAACCTGCGCGTCGAGACCGGCTGCCTCGCCGAGCGCGTCGAGTTCGACGGCTGGCGCGCGACCGGCGTGACGTGGCGCCAGGACGGTCAGACGAGAACCGCGCGCGCGAACGGCGAGGTCATTCTCTCGGCCGGCTCGATCGGCTCGGCGCAACTGCTGCTGCTGTCCGGGATCGGCCCGGGCCGCGATCTCTACGATCTCGGCATCTCCGTCGTGCTCGACCGCCCCGGAGTCGGACAAAATCTGCAGGATCACCTGCAGCTGCGCATGATCTACAAGGTTTCCGGCGTGAAGACGCTGAACGAGACCTACCACTCGCTCATCGGCCGCGCCGCGATGGGATTGGACTACGCGCTGCGGCGGCGCGGGCCGCTCACCATGGCGCCGTCGCAACTCGGCCTGTTCACCCGGTCCGATCCCTCGCGCGAGCGTGCCAACATCCAGTTTCACGTGCAGCCGCTCTCGCTCGACAAGTTCGGCGATCCGCTGCACACCTATCCGGCCTTCACCACCAGCGTGTGCAATCTGCAGCCGCAGAGCCGCGGCTTCGTTCGCCTCCGCTCGGCCGATCCGGCCGACAAGCCGGTCATCGCGCCGCATTATCTCACCGCCGACGAGGACCGCCGCGTCGCCGCCGACTCGATCCGCGTTGCCCGCGCCATCGTGGCGCAGCCCGCGCTGCAGAGGTTCAAGCCGGTCGAAACGCTGCCGGGCGACCAAGTGAGCAGCGACGACGAGGCCGCGCTCGCGAAGGCTGCCGGCGACATCGGGACCACGATCTTCCACCCCGTCGGCACCGCCAAGATGGGCCTCACCGGCGATCCGAACGCGGTGGTCGACGCGCGGCTGCGCGTGCTCGGCATCGAGGGCCTGCGCGTGATCGATGCCTCGGCGATGCCGACGATCACCTCCGGCAACACCAACGCGCCGACGATGATGATCGCCGAGAAGGGCGCGCAAATGGTGCTCGCCGATCAAAGCCGTTGATAGCGCGCCCGACCCCCGTGACAGCGCGGTTGCGCGGCGGAACAATGCCGACTCAACCGCTGGAGAAGGCCATGGACCTCGTCAGCCGCGTGAAGAACATCCTGATCGATCCGCACAACGAATGGCGCGTGATCGACGCCGAGCCCGATACGCCGGCCAATATCATGAAGACCTATGTGGCGATCCTCGCCGCCGTGCCGGTGGTCTGCTGGTTCATCGGCGCATCGATCATCGGAGTCGGGCCTTACCGCACCGGCTTCTTCTTCGGGTCGATCGTCGCGCTGATCAATTACCTGCTGACCCTGGCCGGCGTGTACGTGATCGCCTTCCTGATCGATGCGCTGGCGCCGACCTTCGGCGGTGCCAAGGATTTCACCAGGGCGTTCAAGGTCGCCGCCTATGCGCCGACCGCCGTCTGGGTCGCCGGCGTGTTCTCGCTGCTGCCGGTGCTTTCGGCGTTGACCATCCTCGGGCTGTACAGCCTCTATCTGATCTACCTCGGGCTGCCGGTGCTGATGCGCACGCCGCCCGAGAAGACGGTCGGCTACGTCCTTGCCGTGATCGTGTGCGCCTTCATCGTCTGGATCCTGATCTTCTCGCTGCCGCTGGCGCTGCTTGGCATGCGATTGTGGATGTGATTCTCTGCCGTAGCCCGGGTTGAGCGCAGCGAAACCCGGGAGCGCCCACGCGGCACATTCCCCGGCTTTCGCTTTGCTCACGCCAGTCTTACGGCAGCGCCTTGAGATAGCGGATCGGCCGGCCCGGTGCGATCGCCTGCGCGCCCGCGACGATCGCATTCGCGTCGATGCCGTAGTGGCGGTAAAGCTCCGCGAGCGAGCCGGTCTGGCCGAAATGCTCCACCCCGAGCGCGCGCGTGCGGTGGCCGTTGATCGCGCCGAGCCAGCCGAGCGTCGCGGGATGCGCATCGCACACCGTGACGATGCCGCAATGCGGGGCCAGGCCGGCCATCAGCCGCTCGATATGCGAGCGCGCATGCACGAGCCCGCGCTCGCGCGCGCGTTGCGCCGCGCTCCAGCCGGCGTTGAGCCGGTCGGCCGAGGTGACGGCGAGCAGCCCGACATCGCGCCGGTCCTCGCCCATCAGGCCGACCGCCTCGATCGCCTCCGGCGCGACCGCCCCGGTATAGGCGACCACCACCTGGCAGTTCGGGCCCGGCTTGCGCATCCAGTAGGCGCCGTCGATGATCGCCTGGCGCAGCTCCGGCGTGATCGTGCGCTTGATCTGCTCGATGGGGCGCGTGGAGAGCCGCAGGTACACCGAGCCGCCGGTCTCGTCGCGCAGCCAGTTGCGCTCGGAGGGCGCTCCTTCGCCGTCCTTCTGGATGTAGTCGAACGACCACGCCATGATCGCCGCGAGCTCATCCACGTAGGCCGGCTCGAACGCCGCAAGGCCGTCCTGCGCCATGCCGATCAGCGGCGTGCCGATCGACTGGTGCGCGCCGCCCTCGCCCGCGAGCGTGATGCCGGATGGCGTCGCCACCAGGATGAAGCGCGCCTCCTGGTAGCAGGCGTAGTTGAGCGCATCGAGGCCGCGCGCGATGAACGGGTCGTACAGCGTGCCGATCGGGAACAGCCGTTCGCCGTTGATCGCATGCGACAGGCCGAGGGCGGATAAGAGAATGAACAGGTTGTTCTCGGCGATGCCCAATTCGATGTGCTGGCCGGCCGGCGAGAATTCCCAGTTGAAGGTCGAGGCGATGCGCTCGCTCTTGAACACGTCCGCCATCTTCTCGCGCGCGAACAGGCTGCGCCGGTTCACCCACGGGCCGAGATTGGTCGAAACCGTCACGTCCGGCGAGGTCGTGACGATGCGCTTGACGAAATCGGAGTCGCCGCGCCCGAGTTCGTTCAACAGCGCGCCGAACCCGAACTGCGTCGACATCGTCGGCTGGATCGCGACCGCGAGCTCGGCCGGCACGTCGATGCGCTTCGCCCGATAGCGGCGTGGTTCCTTGGTGGCGAACGGCACGCGATCGAGGAACGCCTGCAGCTCATTCGCCGGCGTGGACAGGCCCTCGAACTTGTCCCATTCGTGCCCCGGCCGCACGTGCATCGCCTCGCGCAGGCTCTCCATCTGCGCGGGCGTCATCATGCCGGCGTGATTGTCCTTGTGACCGGCGAGCGCGAGCCCGGAGCCCTTGATGGTGTAGCAGATGAAGCAGGTCGGCCGGTCGCTGCCGGCCTTGGTGAAGGCCTCGATCAGCGACGGCAGGTCGTGCCCGCCGAGATTGCCCATCAGCCGCGCAAGCTCGTCGTCCGAGCGCTTGTCGATCAGCCTCGACACCGGACCCTGATCGCCAAGGTCGTTCATCAGCCGCTTGCGCCATGCAGCTCCCCCCTGGAACGTCAGCGCCGAGTAGAGCTGGTTCGGGCAGCTGTCGATCCATTGGCGCAGCGCTTCGCCGCCCGGCTCCTTGAACGCGGTCTCCTGCAGCGAGCCGTACTTGACGATCACCACGTCCCAGCCGAACGCCTTGAACAGCGCCTCGTAGCGTGCCCACAGTCCCTCGCGGATGACAGCGTCGAGACTCTGGCGATTGTAATCGATCACCCACCAGCAATTGCGCAGGCCATGCTTCCAGCCTTCGAGCATCGACTCGAAGATGTTGCCCTCGTCCATTTCGGCGTCGCCGACCAGCGCCACCATGCGGCCTTCCGGCCGCTCGGTCGGGAAGTGCGAGCGCACGTAGTCCTGCGTGAGCGAGGAGAACAGCGTCTGCGCGACCCCGAGGCCGACCGAACCGGTGGAGAAATCCACGTCGTCGGCATCCTTGGTGCGCGAGGGATAGCTCTGCGCGCCCTTGTAGCCGCGGAAGGCTTCCAGCTTCGCGCGCGTCTGCTTGCCGAGCAGGTATTGGATCGCGTGGAAGTTCGGCGACGCATGCGGCTTCACGGCGACGCGGTCCTGCGGCCGCAGCACGTGAAAATACAGCGCCGTCATGATCGCGGCGAGCGAGGCGGACGAGGCCTGGTGGCCGCCGACCTTCAGCCCGTCGCTCGCCGCGCGGATGTGGTTGGCGTGATGGATGGTCCAGCTCGAGAGCCAGAGAACCTTCTTCTCGAGCTCGCCGAGAATCGTCAGCTCCGCGGCTGAAATGCCTTTTTTTGCCATGCGAGTCCTGTTCCGGCGGCATTATAGCGTTGAATTTGCCGCAGGCAGCCACGTCCATTCGCCTTTGTGCCACGTTTTCCGCAGCGCCGCTTTCGCGATAGATTCTCGCCCGCAATCGCAAGGGGCGACGCGCCGATGACCGAATACATCCTGCTGGGAGCCATCGGCTTCCTGGCGCAGCTGGTCGACGGCGCGCTCGGCATGGCATTCGGCGTGATCTCGACGACCGCGATGCTCTCGATGGGCATGCCGCCGGCGCAGGCGAGCGCGATCGTGCACACCGCGGAGATCTTCACCACCGCCGGCTCGGCCGGCTCGCACATCTGGAACCGCAATGTCGATTGGCGGCTGGTCGCGCGCCTCGGCGTCGCCGGCGTGCTCGGCGCCGTGCTCGGGGCGTGGGTCCTGTCGAACGTGGATGCGACCGCAGTGCGGCCGTTCATCTCGGCCTACCTGATGCTGGTCGGCGGCTTCATCCTGTTCAAGGCGTGGCGCGGCGTTCCGGCGCGCGACGCGCCGGCCCCATGGGTCGGGCCGATCGGCTTCGTTGCGGGCTTCCTCGATGCCAGCGGCGGCGGCGGCTGGGGACCGGTCGCGACCACCACGCTGGTCGGCTCCGGTCACGCGCCGCGCATGGCGGTCGGCTCGGTCAACACCACGGAGTTCTTCGTCACCATCGCGGCCGCGACCACCTTCTTCGTCGAGCTCGGCGCCTCGCCGTGGCGCGAATTGCTCGCGCTGATCCTCGGCGGGCTGCTGGCCGCGCCGCTCGGCGGCTTTGCGGTCAAGCACATCCCGGCGCGCGTGCTGATGGTCGCGGTCGGCATTTTGGTGATCGCGCTGTCGTGCTGGCAGCTGGCGAGGATGGTGAAGCTTCTCTAGTCCTCATGGTGAGGAGGCGCGCAGCGCCGTCTCGAACCATGGCCCGAAACACGAAGCCTGCGGCCATCATTCGAGACGCCGACCTTCGGTCGGCTCCTCAGGATGAGGAGGACGTCAATCCACGATCGCCTGATACACCCGCACTGTTGCCACAAGATGGAACCTTATTGCACTGCAGCGTGTTGGCACCGATAGAGGTGCTCCGAAATGGCAAAGGCCAAGAAGGCGAAGAAGCTGTCAGGCGCGAAAAAGACGGCAGCGAAGACGCTCGTCAGAGCGAAATCGAAGCGCGGTAAGCCGAAACAAGCGAAGCATCGCAAGCGCGTCGGTGTCACCAACGTGGCGACGACCGGCGGCAATGAGGCGCCAGTCCTGGCAGCGCGTGTGGCCGTGGCAGATCGTGATGGTCCCGATTTTCCTTATCTGTGGCCCGCGCTCGGCATGATGCGACTATGGCTGGGGCCGCGAAAGTCCCCGCGCGCATAAAACCTGGCGGCGAGAGGCGCGCAGCCGCCGCAACGGGAGATCAATTATGTCGATCGGGCTCATCCTCATCATCCTCCTGATCATTTTCTTGCTCGGCGGCTTCAGTGGCCGCTTCGGCGGCTATGGCTATGGCTATGGTCATGGCGGCGTCGGTATCATCGGCATCATCATCATCATCCTCGTGGTGCTGCTTCTGCTGGGCCGGATTTGAACGACAGACGGAAGGTCCGCTTGCGGACGTGGAGAGGCGTTCTGCGCTTGCGCGCTCCGCATTATCAATCGATAGAATCCTTTTCGCGCACCGACCGACCAGGCGGGCGTGGCGCTGGTGCGGTGCTTGCCTTCTTCCAGGCGTCAGCGCCGGTTCGCGGCCGATCGGCCGAACCCTGTTTGTAGATCTTCGATGCAAGGAGAGCCGCTTGGGTGCGGCTCTTCAGATTCAATTGCTGCAAGATCGCCGACACATGCAGCTTGATCGTGTGGGGTGAGCGAAAGAGCGCGTTAGCAATCTCCTTGTTCGATTTCCCTTCGCCCAAGAGTCGAAGAACTTCCATCTGACGCTTGCTGAGCTGGGCGCCGACTTCCTCAGCATCGTGTGTTGAAGCATCGTGGGCAGCGCCATGGTGAGCGTCCAAACCCATTATATTCAGCTGCGATGAAACCGTTTCCAATACGGAACGCTCTATTGCCTCACTGATTGAATTCAAATTGGCCGCACCGCGAATTTGCCTTTTTGAGCTCGTTGCGGTCAGCGTTTGATCCGCACCGATCGGAAACGTGTCTGTGAGGTTGATATGCAACATCGCCACGCCGGCCCCTTTCTCGGGGGAGAGGTGTAGTCCGATGAGGGAAAACCACCGTTTGTTTGTCGGTGAATCGCAAGGATAGATAAGGGTCAAAAGTTTCTTCCGTCCGACGAGTAATTCCTTCAGGTTCGTTGCGGACAGTGACGGATATTGCCCGTCAGGGACACAAAATTGCAGATAGTTCGAGCCAATTCCGAAGTTCGCAAGACGCAATCCATTCTGTCGCGCGAATTCCTTCCACGTATCGTTTACGCTTACTATCGTTCCCACCGTATCCAGGATTGCTGCGTTTACCGGGAGCGCTGTTAGCTCCTTCATGTATCGGGCGTGCCATTCATCACGAAGGACCGGTAGGGTGGCCCGACCTTTCGATCGAAAGCTCGCCGGCGATGCATTTTGCGAACAGTCCCTGCGGCAATCTCTTCCCGAATATCTCTGCAGTTCGTTGGCGGCACAAAACAGTCCCTTGGAGCTATTCGCGTTGGCCCGATCCAATGCGAGCATTAGTAGTCGGCCAGTGAGGCGCGTCAAGGAGCGGGTCGCAAGATGGGTGCTATCAGAGAGTGCGCAAGAACAAATGAACTGATCTCGACGGGAATGTCAGCGGGCAGGATATCGCCCCCGGCCGCAAACGACTCAATCCCAAAACGGATGAAGCGAACGGCCGCCGATCCTGCCAAGGTGATTGCAGAAAGCCGGCATTGGATGTTCTACGGGGCGATCGCCGCCGGGATCGCCTCAATGTTCCTGCTCCTCGTGGCAGCATTTATCACGCTCCTAAACGCCGAGCAGAGCTGACTGAGCCAGCTTTGTGGTGACTCGGGGGTAGATCTTCGACCATGCCGAGCGGGCCGCGTGCACACGCGGAACAGCGCACGTTGTTTGCGCGCCCTGACTGCCCATTTCTCGCGGCCTTATGTCCGATTTCAAACAGACGGTTCACGGCGCCACCAGCACCTGCCGGCATCCCGGCGGCAAATCGGCCATCGTGAGCGGCGGCTTCGGCTTGGCCGGCTCCTTCGGCGGCGGCGGATTGAGCACGCCCGGCGAGAACCAGTAGTCGAGATCCTTGCCGCAGCCTTCGGTCTCCGCGGCCGGGTCCTGCGCCTTGCACTCCGGGCTGCCGGCCGGACAGGCGATGCGCACGTGGAAATGATAGTTGTGTCCCCACCACGGGCGCACTTTATGCAAAAAGGCGCGGTCCGTGCCTGCCTCGCGGCAGAGCGCCTTCTTGATCGCCGCGTTGACGAAGATGCGCTCGACCTTGCCGTCCTCGGCCGCCGCCTTGATCACGGCGAAATGGCCGTGCGTCCAGATCTTCGGATCGACGTCGCGCTTGTCCTCCGCCACCACGTTCACCGCCGACATCTCCTCGCGCTCCTCGCGCGAGAGCGGCGTCTTCGGCATCGGGGTGAGCCAGATGTCGGCGTCGAGCCCGACCTGATGGCTGGTGTGGCCGGTGAGCATCGGACCGCCGCGCGCCTGCGCCATGTCGCCGACCAGCAGGCCCGGCCAGCCGGACACCTTCGGCACCTTGGCGGCGAGCCGCTCCATGAACGCGACCAGCTCGGGATGGCCGAAGTTGCGCTGGCGCGAGAGCCGCATCACCTGCCAGGTCTTGCCGTTGATCGGCAGCGCGACGCCGCCGGCGAGGCAGCCGCGCGTATAGAAGCCGATCGAGCGCGCCTCCATGTGGGCCGGCTGCGGCTTGCGCGCGAACAACTCCTTGGCGGGGTTTTTCGGATCGTCGGGCTTGGCGAGAGGGGGCAGCGGCTTGGGGTTGACCGTGCCTTTGTCCTGCGCGCGCGCCGGCAGCGCCGCGAGAAGGGAGGCCGCGAGTGCCAGGATGGTGAACGCGTGCCGTACCGCCATACCGAAAAGTCCGTCGCCGAGAAATCGCCCTGCCGCAGCTAGTCCCTTTTTCGCGGGGATTCCAGCGCGGCGCCCTTTACCAAGATATCGCAAGGATAATGCACAAGGCGGCGCGGGCGGGCAAAGATGGCGAGTTCCCGGAGTTCGGTCATGCGCCGCTTTGCCGTCGTGTTATGTGCCGCCATCGCGCTTGTGGCTTGCGCGCGCGGAGCGTCCGCGGGCGTGCTGGTGCACATCGATAAATCCTCGCAGCGCATGGCGGTCGCGGTGAACGGGCGGCTTGCCTACGTGTGGCCGGTGTCGACCGGGCGCGGCGGCTTCGGCACGCCGACCGGCCGCTTCCGCCCGCAATGGCTGGCGCGCTCCTGGTTCTCCACCCGCTATTACGGCGCGCCGATGCCGCATTCGATCTTCTTCCACCGCGGCTACGCGATCCACGGCACCTACCACATCTCGCGGCTCGGCGGACCGGCCTCGCATGGCTGCGTGCGGCTGCATCCCGGCAACGCGGCGCGGCTGTTCGCGCTGGTCAGCCGCGCGGGCCTCGCCAACACGTCGATCCTGGTCAGCGGGGCAAATCCGGGCTCGCGCCGCCGGTTTGCGGGCGCCCGCTAGCCCGTCTTGCGGCGCTTGCGTGCCGATGCCGCCCGCTAGCCGGCCTTGCGGCGCTTGCGCGCCGATGCCGCCTTCTTGGCCGAGGCTGAGCGCGCCGCCGCCGGCCGCCGCGCCGCCGCGCGTCCGCCCTTGCGCGACGACACGTGCGTATCGGGAACGCCGCGGCCGGAGCCGCTCTTGTTGCCGCCGCCTTCCTCCTTGTTCACCGTCGCCCACGCGCGCCGCTCGGCTTCCTTCTCGGACACGCCGCGCTTCTCGTAGCCCTCCTCGATGTGTTGCGCCTTGCGTTTCTGCCGGTCGGTGTATTTCGACTTGTCTCCGCGCGGCATGACGATCTCCCTCGGTGGTTGGAACAAATGTCAACGTGAGAGGTATCGCGCGGTTCCGGCTGGCGAGGAACATCCGTCGCGCGCCTCCGTTGACACGCGAGGGGCAAGAAACGCGAAGCGCAGGAGGAGGAAAGATGGCAACGCTCACGACGGAACGGCGCGAAATCGGAACCCTGATCGGCAGCGACAAGGTCGAAGGCACCAATGTCTATCGCTCGAACGGCGACAACATCGGCTCCATCGAGCGCATCATGATCGACAAGCTGTCCGGCAAGGTCGCTTATGCGGTGATGAGCTTCGGCGGCTTCCTCGGCATCGGCCACGACCACTATCCGGTGCCGTGGTCGCTGCTCACCTACAACACGAAGCTCGGTGGCTATGAGGTGAACATCTCCGACGACCAGCTGCGCGGCGCGCCGGGCTACACGCGCGACGACGACTGGGACTGGGAGGACCGCAAGCGCGCCCAGCAGGTCTACGACTATTACCGCGTGCCGCCCTACTGGATGTAAGTCGCGTCCCTCATCCTGAGGAGCGTGCGCAGCACGGGCCTCCGGCCCTCCTCAGGATGAGGTGCTGCGCGAGGTGCAGCGCCCCGTTCGGCCATCCGCGCGGGGCGATTTTCATTCACGCATCAGCGCGCCGCGAGCGGCTTCAGCCCGGCCTTCGTGATGACACCCGCGGCCTCCGCCGACGAGAGGAAGCGCAGCAGCGCGACTGCGGCCTCCGGCTGCTGCGAGTTTTTCGGCAGCGCGCCGACGAAAAAGGTCGGCGGCTGAATCTCGGGCGGCACCGTGCCGACGAAGTCGACGCCCGGAACATGGATCAGCTCGGCGACCTGCTGGAAGCCGACTTCTGCCTCGCCGCGCGCGACGACGGCGGCCACCGGCTCGCCCGAGGGCGGCCCGCGCACCTTGCGCGTCTTGCCGGCGATTTCGTCGGCGATACCGAGCTTCCTGAACCCGACGGTCGACAAATAGGTGCCGCTCGAACTGTCCGAATAGGCGATGGATTTCGCCGCGAGCAGCGTCTTGCGCAACGCCTCGACCGTGCCGATGTCCGGCTTGGGCTGGCCCGCGCGCACCACCATGCCGATGAACGACTCCGCGAGCGGCACCCGGCTGCCGGGGCGGGCGAGGCCGCGCTGGTCGAGGATATCGACTCCGGCGCCGTCCATGATCACGACGTCGGCTTCCTCGCCGCGCGCAAGCCGCGTCGGGATCGCCTCGGGGGAATCGCCCACCGAGGGGCCGCGCGTGGTGACGAGCTTGTGCCCGGTCGACTTCTCGAACGCGGGGCCGAGCTCTTTGTAGACGTTGAAGAAGCCGGCCGAGATCATCACCTTGATGTCGGCGGCGGAGGCGCTCCCTCCCACAAGGCAGGCGGTCAGCAATGTAAGCAGACGCAACGCGGATCCCGGCATGCTCTATTCCGCCGCGTCGACTTGGGTTTGCCCAGGTAGCCGGGCGTTCTTCCAATCGCCGGGCGCGAGCATTTTGCTGGCGGATAGAATTTCGATGCCGAGGACGCGGCCTTCCGCATCGACGTCGTAAATGAACGGCCCGGCTTCTTCCGTGTGATCGACCTTGCCGCGGCCGATTCGCAGATACACGGCGTCCGCCTCCGGATCATATGTCACATCGATCATGGCTTTCGCCTCGCGTTCCGATCGAACATCACGCTTATAACGCGAATGGTCTCATCCGTCTCGTCACAAACGACACGCAAAACGCGGCCGCCAAAGTCATCAATCCGTCGAACCCGCCGCTCAAGTCGCGCGTCCTTCGGATCGGCGGCCGACCAATCCGGGTTGCGCGCGGCACCGTCGATCCACTCAGTCTGATCTTTCGCGTCCGCGCCCTGAACTCCGCATGCGCTGTCAGTCGCAACGGCTTCGGCATCGACGATCACACATCCACCTTCAGCGCGGCGATGAACGCCTCCTGCGGGATGTCGACCTTGCCGTACTGGCGCATCTTCTTCTTGCCTTCCTTCTGCTTCTCCAGAAGCTTGCGCTTGCGCGTCACGTCGCCGCCGTAGCACTTCGCGGTGACGTCCTTGCGCAGCGCGCGCACGGTCTCGCGCGCGATGATCTTGCCGCCGATCGCGGCCTGGATCGGCACCTGGAACATGTGCGGCGGGATCAGCTCTTTCAGCTTCTCCACCATGGCGCGGCCGCGGCTCTCGGCGCGCGTCTTGTGCACCAGCATGGCAAGCGCATCGACCGGCTCGCCGTTCACCAGGATCTGCATCTTCACGAGGTCGGCGGGCTTGAAGTCGGTGAGGTGATAGTCGAACGACGCGTAGCCCTTCGACACCGATTTGAGCCGGTCGTAGAAATCGAACACCACCTCGTTGAGCGGCAGGTCGTATTTCACCATCGCGCGGCTGCCGACGTAGGTGAGCTCCTTCTGCGCTCCGCGCCGGTCCTGGCAGAGCTTGAGCACCGAGCCGAGGTATTCATCCGGCGTCAGGATGGTCGCTTCGATCCACGGCTCGTCGATTTCGAGGATCGCCATCGGATCCGGCATGTCGACCGGATTGTGAATCTGGATCTCCGTGCCGTTGCGCAGCTTCATCTTGTAGATGACCGAGGGTGCGGTCGCGATCAGTTCGAGATTGAACTCGCGCTGCAGCCGCTCCTGGATGATCTCGAGATGCAGCAGCCCGAGGAAGCCGCAACGGAAGCCGAAGCCGAGCGCCGCGCTCGTCTCCATCTCGAACGAAAAGCTCGCATCGTTGAGCCTGAGCTTCCCCATCGCGGCGCGCAGGTCTTCGAACTGCGCGGCATCGACCGGAAACAGTCCGCAGAACACCACCGGAATGGCCGGCTTGAAGCCGGGCAGCATCGCGTCGACCGGCTTGCGGTCGTCGGTGATGGTGTCGCCGACGCGCGTGTCGGCCACCTCCTTGATCGACGCGGTGAGAAAGCCGATCTCGCCCGGGCCGAGCTCGTCGGCCAGCAGCAGCTTGGGCGTGAATACGCCGACACGGTCGACGTCGTAGGCCGCATTCGTGCCCATCATGCGGATGCGCTGGCCCTTCTTCAGCCTGCCGTCGACGATGCGCACCAGCACCACGACGCCGAGATAGAGGTCGTACCAGCTGTCGACCAATAGCGCCTTCAGGGTCGCATCGCGGTCGCCCTTCGGCGGAGGCAGACGCGTGACGATCGCCTCCAGCACTTCCGGCACGTTCTGCCCGGTCTTGGCCGAAATCTCGATGGCCTGCGAGGCATCGAGCCCGATCACGTCCTCGATCTGCTGCTTGACCTTCTCGGGCTCGGATGCCGGCAGGTCGACCTTGTTGAGCACCGGCACGATCTCGTGGCCGGCGTCGATCGCGTGATAGACGTTGGCGAGCGTCTGCGCCTCGACGCCCTGGGATGCGTCGACCACCAGCAGCGAGCCCTCGCAGGCCGCGAGGCTGCGGTTCACCTCGTAGGCGAAGTCGACGTGCCCGGGCGTGTCGATCAGGTTGAGGATGTAATCCATGCCGTCGCGCGCGCGGTAGGAGAGCCGCACGGTCTGCGCCTTGATGGTGATGCCGCGCTCGCGCTCGATGTCCATCGAGTCGAGCACCTGTTCCTTGCCGGCCATCTCGCGCGCATCGAGCCCGCCGGTGAGCTGGATCAGCCGGTCGGCGAGCGTCGACTTGCCGTGGTCGATATGCGCGACGATCGAGAAATTGCGGATATTGTTGATTGGCTGCGCCGTCATGGGCGGCAGATAACACCCGCATTGCAGTGCGGCAATGTCTCTATGTTCCCCTCTCCCTGAAAGGGAGAGAGTGCCCGAGCGCAGCGAGGGCGGGAGGGTCTTTCCTTGGTGCAATGTGACCCTCTCCCGGCTTCGCGGACTGGCGTCCGCTCAGCCACCCTCTCCCTTTCAGGGAGAGGGGAAAGAGGAGAACGCGGCGCGTTCAGCGCTCACCAGCGATTCAATTGTGAAACACCCCACGCCTCATCGCCCGCTTGTCGTGGCGCGCGGGTTGCGCCGTATCCCTTGTGTGCTTCCACGCTCCCAGAAAAGGGGAGCGGAGCGCCGAGAAACGCGGAGGCTTGACGCAGCCTCCTGAGTGGCCGGCGAAGCCACCCCTGACGCGCTTGCGAGGCGCGTCGCCTCCTCTTGCGATCGAGGAGGCGCGCCTCTCGGCGCTCAGCTGCGGCTTTTGTCGATCCCGGGCCACGCTTTCTGCATCGCGCTCACTTTTGCGCTGCCGTCAGCCAAGCTCCTGGCGGGAGGTCCGTAGTGACCTCCAGGTGGAGCCCCGGGTCGCCCGGGACCGGCATGCCTGCCGGGCGCGGGAACCGCGTAACACGGGGATCGCATTCGCGACCCCTATGCCCGGAAGTATCAGGGCCGCATCTCCAGCCCGTTCCTCCGGCCCGCCCCACCCAAGCGATGCCTCGCGAGAGCGCCCCAAGGTGGGCGGGTTATGTGGAACAAAAGCAGAACAAAGGAAATATGTCAAGACCGCTCGTGTTTATCCGATCATGCGCGGGGGACCGGATTTACCGGCATCCGCGTTATGCCCGAGGGGAGGAGGAAACCATGACTTACGGCACACGGCTCGACGGCTATCCGGCCACCTCGAAGCTGCTGCATTGGCTGGTCGCCATCTGCGTCCTCACCACGGCGCCGGTCGCGATCGCGATGGTGCGCGTCGACAAGGGGCCGACGCAGGACATGCTGTACAATTTCCACAAGTCGCTCGGCGTGCTGATCCTCATCCTGATGCTGCTGCGCCTGATCAACCGGCTCACCGTCGGCGCGCCGATCGCCGACCCCAACATCGAGCCGTGGCAGAAGACCGTGTCGTCGGCCGTGCACGGCCTGCTCTATCTGCTCCTCCTCGCGATGCCGGTCGTCGGCTACGTGGCGAATTCAGCCTACGGCGCGCCGACGCCGTTCTTCGGGCTGTTCACCTTGCCGAAGATCGTCGGCGAGAACCAGGACCTCGCCAAGCAACTGTTCACGCTGCATCGCTGGGCCGGTTTTCTCGTCATTCTGCTGGTGCTGATGCACGTCGGCGCGGCGCTCTATCACTATTTCATCCGCAAGGATGACGTCTTGAAGCGGATGCTGCCGGAAGCGATGGGCGGCTTCCCGGCGCCGTTGTCGCCGCAGGGTCACACCGAATAGAGCAACGGCGGCCACGCTTCGCTTCGTCCGGCCTGCGTTGGAAATCTCGAGCTACATGGCCGGGGCGCCGCTGCCCTCATGGCCGCCGCGGCGGCGCCATGGGCGCAGCCGCATGCTCTTGCCGCCGGGCCGCGGCGGATCGGGATCGTCGAGGCTGCGCAGCGCATCGATGATCTCGTCGAATGTCACGGGCCGGCGTGCGCCCGGCGGCTGGCGCAGCCCCGGCGCGGACGCGACCGCGCAGGCATCGGACGCCCAGGAAGACAGGATGGCGCGCTTTTCGTGGCGGGTGAGATCGGGGTCGTTGACGACATCGCGCGGGTGGTCGAAGGCGGATGCCGGGTGGAGCAATGCATTGAGATCCAGGTCGAAATCGTCGTGCGGGCCAAGGGCGGGTTCGCGCATGGGGTCCTCCGTTCGTCTCCTTTCAGGGGTGGACGGAGAATCGAATTAGAAAAACAAGTCGCGGTTTCAAGAGCGGCGCGCGAGATTTTTTTTGCGGGGCGGGCAGGGGCGTTACACCGAATAAGGAAACATCACCGTCGTCCGCGTGCCCTTCGGCACGTCCGGCCGCGTGGCGCGTCCCCCAAGCTGGCCGGCGAGCGTCTCGACCAGCCGCAGGCCGAACGCGCCCTTGCGCGTCGGTCCCATGCCGCGGCCGTTGTCGGCGACGGTCAGCTCTGCCTCGCCGATGACTTCGTTGATGCGGAACGTGACGTTGATGACGCCGCCCGCGTCGTCGAAGGCATATTTGAGCGAATTGGTGACAAGCTCGTTCAGGATTAGCCCCACCGGCACGGCACGATCGAGCGGGATGCTGGCCGCGTCCACATCCATCTCGATCGTCACCTGGGGACGGCGCGGGTCGATGTTGGCGCACAGCGCCCTGAGATAGTCGTGCATGCTGACGCTCGAGGCGCTGTCCTTGAAAGAGAGCTGATCGTGCGCCAATCCGATCGCGAGCACGCGGTCCATCACGCTGGCGATGCGCTCGCGCGCTTCCTCGCTCGACGACTGGCGGCGCTGCAGCGCGAGAAAGCTCACGATCACCTGCAGATTGTTCTTCATGCGATGCTGCAGCTCACGCAGCAGGATTTCGGTGTGCGTGCGCGTGCCGGTGATATCGGTCGCGGCCTTCAGCGTCTCGGCCTGCGCCAGCCGCTGCGCCAGCGAGAGACCAAGGATGTTGGCGAAGATCGAAAGCGAATGGACGTCGAATTCGTCGAAAGCGGTCTTTTCCTCCGCGTCGATCTCGAGCACGCCCCAATGGCTGCCGTCGACGAAGATCGGGACGTTGAGCACCGAGACGATGCCATGCTCGCGCAGCACATCGGAATAGCGGTATTCCGAATCGTGGCGGATATCCTCGACGACCACCGGCATGCCGGTCTGCAACGACCGCCCGGGCGCGGAGTGGCGGTCGACCGCGAAGCACACGTGCCCGACCACGCCCGGCTTCCAGCCGACGCCAGCCTCCACCAGCAGGTCGCCCTGGTCGGCGCGATAGCGCAGCACCTTGGTGTGACGGATATGCGTGACGCGCGCGACCTGGGCGGCTGCGTTTTGCAGGAGGCGGGGTGCTGAATCGGCCTCGCCGACAATCCGGGTGAAGGTCGCGAGCGCGCGCTGATACCCGAGAGCTTTTTGCGGATCGACCACCAACCCCACCCAACGCGGCAGACAAATGGCCCCGGCCGGCGCCAGACACCGGGCAGCGAGGCGTATTTGCAGCGGCAACGTGCCAGCTGGAACAGAGTTCCATCCGCGGCAGGGCCTCGATCAGTTTGCTAGAAGAGAGGGCGCCGGACGGCGCTGGAAAATTCTTTTCGGCCTCCTGTCGATCCCCGGCAGCTTCGCACGTCGTGTGAAAAGAGGCCGCGGCAGCGGCTGGTTGCGCCCGGCCTCAGATTGGTCGCCCCGCATTGCGCTGCGCTCCATGCGGGCTACAACGAGAGGGGAAATCCCATGCCCTATATCGACGGGTTTGTCGTGCCGCTGCCGAAAAAGAATCTCAGCCGCTACCGCGCGATGGCGAAGAAGGCCGCCAAGGTGTGGCGCGAGCACGGCGCGCTCGCGTTTCGCGAATGCGTCGCCGACGACGTGAAGATGGGCAAATGGACCTCGTTCCCGCGCGCCGTGAAGATGAAGAAGAACGAGACCGTGGTGTTCTCCTACATCGTCTACAAGTCGCGCGCCGGCCGCGACAAGTGCCTCGCCAGGGTGATGAAGGACCCGCGGCTTGCCGCGATGATGAACCCCAAGGCGATGCCGTTCGACGGCAAACGCATGATCTACGGCGGGTTCAAGGTGATCGTGGAGGCGTAATCCGCATGTCGCTCACGCTGCACTTCCACCCGCTTTCCTCGTTCTGCCACAAGGCGCTGATCGCGCTGTACGAGAACGACACGCCGTTCACGCCGAAGCTGGTCAACCTGCAGGACGAGGCCGAACGTGCTGCGCTCCGCGCGCTCTGGCCGATCGGAAAATTCCCGGTGCTGCAGGATTCCGCGCGCGACCGCACGGTGCCCGAGTCGAGCATCATCATCGAGTATCTGGATCAACATTATCCCGGAAAAACAAAGTTCATTCCGGACCATCCCGACCTCGCGCGGCAGACGCGGCTGCGCGACCGCTTTCTCGATCTGCACATTCACATGCAGATGCAGACGATCGTGGGCGACCGGCTGCGTCCGGCAGACAAGAAGGATGCCTACGGCGTGGCGCAGGCGCGCGAGCTGATGGACCGTGCGCTCGGCATGCTCGAGCGCGAGGTGGCATCGAACACCTGGGCGATGGGCGAAACGTTCACGATGGCCGACTGCGCGGCCGGACCGGCGCTGTTCTATGCCGACAAGGTGGCGCCGCTCGCCGGGAAATTTCCGAATGTCGCGGCCTATCTGGGCCGCCTGACGCAGCGACCCTGCTATGCCCGCGCGCTTACCGAGGCGGAGCCGTATTTCCGATATTTTCCAACGGAATAGGAGCGGTAGCCCGGATGAAGCCTAAAGCGCGTTTACGCGCGTCTGCGACGCGCTATGGCGTAATCCGGGGCGGCCGATCCCGCAATACGCTTCGCTCCATGCGGGCTACAAAATTTTCATCGCACCCCCTGTCGATCCGGCGCCTGCCCGTTCGTCGTGACAATGAGAGAGCGACAGGGGCCACACGAGGAGAGATGCGATGCGCTTCATGGTGATCGTCAAGGCGACCAGGGATTCCGAAGCCGGCAAGATGCCGTCCGAGGAAATGCTCGCCGCGATGGCGAAGTTCAACGAGGAACTGGTCAAGGCGGGTGTGATGCTCGACGGCGCCGGCCTCAAGCCGACCTCGCAGGGCGCGCGCATCCGCTTTTCCGGCGGTCAGCGCAGCGTGATCGACGGACCGTTCACCGAGACCAAGGAGCTGATCGCCGGCTACTGGATCATCCAGGTGAAGAACAAGGCCGAGGCGATCGAGTGGATGAAGCGCTGCCCCAATCCGTACAACGAGGATGGCGAGATCGAGCTGCGGCAGTTCTTCGAGCTGGAGGACTTCGGCGAAAGCCCCGCGGTCGAGCACCACAAGGCGGTCGGCGAACAGATCGCGGCGCAGAAGAACTAGCCGCAATCGCGCGCCAACGTTCACCTCACGAGGAGCCAGCCATGCAAACGCAGATCTACCTGTTCTTCGACGGCCGCGCCGCCGAGGCGCTCGATTTCTACAAGAAGACGCTCGGGATCGAGGTCGAGACGCTGATGCGCTTCAAGGACGTGCCCGGCCCAAGCGACCCCAATTGTCCGCCGCCGAAAAACCCGGAGGCCGTCATGCACGCGTCGTTCAAGCTGGGCGACCAGCGCGTGATGGCATCCGACGGCGATAGCGGCGGCAAACCGGAGTTCAAGGGCTTCGCCCTCACGCTCTCGGTCGCCTCCGAGGCGGAAGCGGACAGGCTGTTCGCGCGCTTGAGCGAAGGCGGGCAAGTGCAGCAGCCGTTGATGAAGACGTTCTTCTCCCCCAAATTCGGTATGCTGTCGGACAAGTTTGGCGTGAACTGGATGGTGCTGATCGGGCAATAACGGGCGAGTCCTCGATGTCATACATGCTGCTGGTGATGGAGCCGGCGGGACAGCGCGACACGCGCTCGCTCGCCGAGGGCCAGGAGGTCTACGACCGCATGGTGCGTTTCGGCGAGAGCCTGCGGGCGAAGGGCATTCTGCAGGCGTCCAATTCGCTCGGCGGGCCGGCGAAGGGCGCGCGCGTGCAGGTGCGCAATGGCAAGCGCAATATGCTCGACGGCCCGTTCGCCGAGGCGAAGGAGATCGTCGGCGGGTTTTTCCTGCTCGACTGCTCGCGCGAACAGGCGCTCGAAGCCGCCGCGGCCTGCCCGGCCGCCGAGTTCGCCACAATCGAGGTGCGCGAAGTCGCGCCGTGCTGGGAGAAGTAAGGCGCCCGAGGCGAAAAATTCCGCTGCGCTGTCGATCTCGCAAATCCCCATTCGTCATCACATCAGCGGCGGAAATTCCTCCGCCCGAAGGCACGAGGGAAAACCATGCGCTTCATGGCAATTGTCAAAGCCACCAAGGACTACGAGGCGGGGCAGCCGCCGAGCCCCGAGCTGATGGCGGCGATGGGCAGGCTTGCCCAGGAGGAGCAGAAGCTCGGCATCTTCGAAATGGGAGGCGGCCTGCTGCCAAGCGCGCAAGGCCACAAGGTGCGCATGACCGGCGGCAGGATCACCGTCACCGACGGCCCGTTCGCCGAGACCAAGGAAGTGATCGGCGGCTTCGCGATCCTCAATTACGCCAGCCATGAGGACGCGATCGCCGGCGCGCGGCGCGTGATGCAGATCCATGCCGAGCACGGCGTCACCGAGCTCGAGATCGAGCTGCGTCCCATGATGAATCCGGGCGATTGCGGGCAGATGCCGCAAGCCTCGGCGGCATGAGGGCGGCCGCGGCGGGCTTGCCGTTCGGGCAGGAGTTGCTCTAGTCGGGAGTCGTGAGCGCTCCCGACACCCACGCGACGATCGAGGCGATCTGGCGCATCGAGCGGGCGAAGATCATCGCCGGTCTCGCGCGGATGGTGCGCGACGTCGGCCGCGCCGAGGAACTGGCTCAGGACGCGCTGCTCGCCGCGCTGCAGCGCTGGCCCGGACAGGGCATCCCGGACAATCCCGCCGCATGGCTGATGACGGCCGCGAAGAACCGCGCGCTCGACGAACTGCGGCGCGCGAAACTGATCGCGCGCAAGCACGAGGAGTTGGGCCGCGAGATGGACGAGGCGGATTTTCCCGATCTCGATGCGGCGCTCGACGACGACATCGGCGACGACCTCCTGCGGCTGATCTTCACCGCGTGCCACCCGGTGCTTGCGACCGAGGCGCGCGTTGCGCTGACCCTGCGGCTGATCGGCGGCCTCACGACGGAGGAGATCGCGCGCGCGTTCCTGGTGCCGGAGCCGACGGTGGCGCAGCGCATTGTGCGCGCGAAGCGCGCGCTCGCGGAAGCGCGCGTGCCGTTCGAAGTGCCGGGCGGCGACGCGCTGGCCGAGCGGCTCTCCTCGGTGCTCGAAGTGATTTACCTCATTTTCAACGAGGGCTATTCGGCGACGAAGGGCGATGACTGGGTGCGCCCGGCCTTGTGCGAGGAGGCGCTGCGGCTCGGGCGCATTCTGGCCGAACTTGCGCCTGACGCGCCGGAGGTGCACGGCCTCGCCGCGCTGATGGAAATCCAGGCTTCGCGCCTCGCGGCGCGCGTCGGGCCCAACGGCGAGCCGGTGCTGCTGCTCGAGCAGAACCGCGCGCGCTGGGATCAATTGCTGATCCGCCGCGGCCTCGCGGCGCTCACGCGCGCCGAGCGGCTGACGGAGGAACGCGGGCCTTATGTGCTCCAGGCCGCAATCGCGGCCTGCCATGCGCGCGCACGCACCGCCGGCGAGACCGACTGGGCGCGCATAGCGGGGCTGTATGACGAGCTTGCCGGGCGCGCGCCGTCCCCGGTGGTGGAATTGAACCGCGCGGTCGCGGTCGCGATGGCGCATGGTCCGGCTGCCGGGCTCGAGCTGGTCGATGCACTCACGGCCGAGCCGACGCTGAAGGGCTATCACCTGCTGCCGAGCGTGCGCGGCGATTTTTTGAAGAAGCTCGGCCGGCTCGATGAGGCGCGCGCCGAATTCGAGCGCGCGGCTGCGCTGACGCAGAACGCCCGTGAGCGCAAGCTCCTGCTCGACCGCGCTGCCGCGTTGGCCTCATGAGACGTTGGCGCCGCCTCGAAGCCTGGGTTGCGGCGCAATTGCGCGAACGCGACACGCGCGCGGCGCTGATTGCGATTGCGCTGTTTTGCGTCGCCGGCGTGTTTTTTCTCACCGGCATGAAGGCCGCGCAGGATCTGTTCGTGGATTCGGTCGAGGCTTACGCGTGGGGGCAAAGCCTGCTCGGCGGCTACGGCCGCCATCCCTTCATGACCGGCTGGATCGCGCATCTCTGGTACAGCGTGTTTCCGGCGGCGGACTGGGCGTCCTATGCGCTGTCGCGCGTGATGGCGTTCGTGACGCTGACCGCATTGTATTTCATCGCGCGGCGCGTCGTCGGCCCGCGCCGTGCGTTGTTCGTCGTGCTGGCGATGATGCTCTACCCGCTGTTTCACACCAAAGGCGAGCGCTTCAACAATTATCAGGTGCTGCTTGCGTTCATGCCGCTGCTGGTGCTGGCATTTCTCAATGCCTACGAAAAGTGCACGGCGCTGTCGGGCGCGTTGCTTGGGCTTGCCGCGGCCGCCGGCACGCTCACGATCTATTCCGGCTTGATCGGCGTTGCGGCGGTTGGATTGGCCGCATTGCTGCATCCCGATCGCATGCGGTTTTTGCGCTCGCCGGCGCCATGGGTTGCGGCCCTCGTCTGCTGCGTCGCGCTGACGCCGCACGTGTTGTGGCTGATCAAATGGGATTACCCCACGCTGCAATGGGCCAATTCGCTCGCCGAGCAGCCCGGATCGCTGCGGCGCACGTTGGGATACCTGGGGCATCATTTTGCTCTGCTCGCATTTCCGGTCGTGTCCGGCACCGCACTGCTGTGGCCGTGGCGCCGCGCGTTCCACGCGACCGCCGTGAAGCATCGCGATGCATTTCTCATCCTCGTGATCACCGCCGTGCTGGTGTTCACTCCGCCGGCAGCCGCGCTGGTGCTCGGCAGCTACCTGCGGCAGGACTGGGGTAATCCGCTGTTCTCCCTCGTCCCGCTGGCGTTGCTCGTCCTCGCGCGGCCTCTCGTTACGCGCCGCGCCGTCGCGCGCGCCGGCATCGTCGCGGCCGTGTTCACGCTCATCCTGCTGATTGCCGCGCCGATCTATCCATGGGTCAATTACCGGCTGCGCCCGGTCGGCGGTTCGCATGCGCCCTATCACGAGATCGCCGAGGAACTCACCAGGCTATGGCGCGTGCGATTCCATTCGCCGCTGCCGCTCGTGGTCGGAGGCTACGAGGTCGCCGCCTATGTGGTGTTCTACAGCCCGGACCATCCGAAGATGTACGCGGACTTCGACCCGGCGCTGTCGCCCTGGATCGATTATCCGAATGAATTGAAGCGCAAGGGCTTTGTCGGCGCCTGTGCGAGTTATGCGCTGGAGTGTATCGCCAGCCTCGATGCGCTCGATTCCGCCGCGGAGAAGCTCACCGTCTCGGTCACGCGCCAAATCGGCGACGTGAAAGGCGAAACGATGATCTACGAGGTGCGGATTTCGAAGCCGGGCCAGTAGTGGTCATTCCGGGGCGCCGCGCAGCGGCGAGCCCGGAATCCATAACCGCAAGGTGTGCGAAATCGCGAGTGTCGTGGCTATGGATTCCGGCTCTCGCTTCGCTCGGCCGGAATGATGGCTGATCACTCAGCCGCCACGCGCACCTCTTCGGCGAACGGCATCAATTGCACCGGCCCATGCTTGCGCGCCACGATCAGATGGCGCTGCGGCACCAGCTTCCAGTTGGCGCGGTCGGTATCGAGCGGCTCGGATACGACGACCACGTTGTCGCTCGACTCGCGGTAATACAGCGTGTTCGGCGTGTCGTTGTTGGAATAGCGGAAGGCGTAAAGATTCTCCCCGTCCGAGAGCGCCGAGGTGAAGCGCAGCGGCTCCGTGGTGCCGCTCGCGCGCACCATGTCGGTGAGGACGTTGAGCGTATGGATGGTGGCGCTGACCGGATCGCTCTGCGCGCACGCGCCGAGGATCGCCAGGAACACGGCTTCGGAGTCGGTCGTGCCGCTGCGGCATTTGTAGAGCTCGTCCGGGATCAGCGCCTCGACGCGGCGGCGGATCAGCGACCAGTCTCCGATCTGGCCGTTGTGCATGAACAGCCATTTTCCGAACGCGAACGGATGGCAGTTCGGCCGCGTGGTCGGGGTGCCGGTCGAGGCGCGCACATGCGCGAAAAACAGATGCGAGCGGATGTGGCGGCAGAGATGGCGCAGGTTCTCGTCCGACCACGCCGGGCGCACCTCGCGGTAAAGCCCGGGCTCGCGGTCCTGCGCGTCGTACCAGCCGAGGCCGAATCCGTCGCCATTGGTGGAGGCCGTGCCCTCGAGCGCGCGCAGGCTCTGCACCACCAGCGAATGCGACGGTGCCGTCACATAGCGCTCGAGCTTGATGGTTTCCCCGCGATAGGCGATCCAGCGGCACATCGGACTACTCCTTCAGGCCGATAATAGCGCCTGAACGGTAAATTTGTTATCCCGAACAGCAATTGACAGGACAAATTTGACCGTTTTCGGGTCCGGATGCGCGGTTTCGCCGGGGCAGCACCTTCTTCCGAAAACCGGTATCCGCTCCCGCATCAAGCGCAGGGCCGGCGTTTCGGGATCATGCGCTACCGCTGGCGCCAGACGAACGCCGCGCTGACCACGTAATTCCATACCGCGCCCATCAGCGCGCCGCCGAGGCCGGCGATCCACCAGTCGGGGTCGTAGCGATAAATCACGCTGGCGATCCCGACGTTCGAGATCGCGCCGACCGCGCAGATCACCTGAAAGCGGATAAGCCCGGTCACGAATGCGAGGCCGGCGAGCCGCTGGTCGCGATAGGTGAACATGTTGTTGAGCACGAAATTCCACGTGATCGCCGCGAAGGTGGCGAGCGTCTGCGCGAGGCCGAAGCGCGTCCCGAGGCCGACGGCGAATTGCAGCACCGCCATGTGGATCGCGATACCGGTGAGGCCGACGAGGCAGAACAAGAGGAAGCGGAACGAGACCGTGTCGTTGGTGAGCTTGGCGAGGATGAGGGCGGCAAAATCCAGCGCCACGCGCGTATCGAGCTTGCTCTCGCCGTGTCGGCGCTCGGCGAAGACGAACGGCAATTCGGTGATGCGCAAGGTGCCGCGCGCGGTCGCCACGATGTCGAGCAGGATCTTGAACCCCTGCGAGGAGAGCTGCGGCGCGAGCTCCTCGAAGCGGTCGCGCCGCATCATGAAGAAGCCGCTCATCGGGTCGCTGAGCGTGACGCCGAGCAGATTACGCGCGAGCGCGGTGGAGAGCCGGCTCGCGTGTTCGCGCCGCGCGCCGGCGAGCCCGGCAGCCGAGCCGCCGTCGACGTAGCGGCTCGCGACTGCGAGATCGATCCCGCCGCGCAATTGCGCGAGCATCTCGGTGAGCAGCGTCTCGTCATGCTGCAGGTCGGCGTCCATGACGGCGACGTAGCGCGCCTGGCTCGCCAGCATCCCCTCGATGCAGGCGCCCGCCAGGCCGCGCCGGCCGATGCGGCGCACGCAACGCACCCGCGCGTCGCCCTCGCCGATCTGGCGCGCGACTGCCGCGGTGCCGTCGGGCGAATTATCGTCGACGAAAATGACTTCCCAGTCGACGTCGGCGAGCGTGTGCGCGAGCTTCTCGACCAGCAGCAGAACGTTGTCGCGTTCCTTGAAGGTCGGAACCACGACGCTCAATTCGGGCGCCGGCCCGGGCGCGGATGGCGCGCCTTCGATCGGCCAGCCGCGATCCATTGCGCCATCCATGAGGACGTGCCCCCAGGTTGGAGCTGCTGCGCGCAACGTCAGCGTTGCACCCGGTTCACGCCGGAATGTTGCGAACAGACGTCCGCGGAAGTCCTCGGGATCAAGGAAGGCGACAGAGTTGTCGAAGAAATAGGCACGGTCGGCGCGCTCCAGCATCTCGGGGAGCAATTGCATCACGCGCTGGTAGCGCTCGATAATCTTGTTTGTCGGCACATCGTGCCCCCCGAGAGCGACACGCGCACGAACGCGCTCGATGTTGATTCTTGGATCATCGACACCGACAAAGAACAGGACAACTTCGAAACCGTTTGCGCGCGCCTGATCCAGCACATCGAGCTTGCGGCGGTCGGAGAAGACAGTCTCGAAGGAAAAGCTCGTACGCGCCGCAATCGCTTCCGCGCGCTGTGCATCCGCAAGATCTTGTGCCCGCCGGACGCGAGTCTCATAGGAGCCTTCGAGCGTAGCCGCGATGTCGTCTGGATTGATATACGTCGCGAAATCGAACGTACCGCGCAGGTGTGCGGTAAGCGAGGTCTTACCTGCTCCGTTGGGGCCGGCGATGACAAGGACGAAAGGCCGCTCGTCAGCCATCAGGCTGGCTGGCGCGCCTTGCGTCCGCGCTTCGTGACCGGATCATTCCGGTCGTCTGCGGCCTCGACGGTGCCATCCGGGCGCACAGTGACGAGTCGGCCACCCTTGCGGCCGAAGGCTGCAACGCCGCGCGAACGTGCATCCTTTGCGGCCGTGCTCCAGGCACTCGCCGCCAAGCGGTCAAGTTCGGCTGGAGCGGCGTCGACAACCCGTTTCTTCATTTGCTCTTTATACGGCGCGCGGAGGTGCGTCGGCAAGCGGTAGCGTTGGTAAAAGGAGTTGCTCCTCAATAGCTTGTGAGATAATCCCGGCTCCGCGTGGCGCACCGCGGCGCGTTCCGGTCAGCGGCGAATGTCCATCTTGCAGTTCCTGCTTCCATTCAACGACACGCTGCTGCGCGTCATCGATGGGCTCGCCGATCCGGCGCGGCGGCGGCGCGCTGCGCTCACGTTTGTGCTCGGTTATGCGACACTGTGGTTCGTCTATGGCGTGATCGCGAAATCGAGCCAGGACATCAACGCCGACATGGGCGAGATGGTGGTGTGGACGCGCGAGCCGGCACTCGGCTATCCGAAGCACCCGCCGCTGCTCGCCTACATCCTGTGGGCTTGGTTCAAGGTCTTCCCGCTCGCGGACTGGGCCTATCTGCTGCTCGCGGTCGTCACCGTGTCGGCCGGGATTCTTCTCGCGATCGAGTTGTGCGCCGAATGGCTTGCGGGCGAGAAGCTCGCGGCCGTTCCGTTCCTGCTCGCCGCGATCCCGTTTTACAATTTCCTCGGGCTGAAGTTCGACCAGAACTCAGTGCTGATCCCGTTCTGGGCGCTCGCGATGTGGGCGATGCTGCGCGCGCTCGATACGCGCCACCCGGCTTGGGCGGCGCTCGCCGGGCTCGCGGCGGCGGCCGCGATGCTGTCGAAATACTGGTCGGCGTTTCTCATCGCCGCGCTGGCGCTCGCGGCGCTGTTTCATCCGCAGCGGCGGGAATATTTCCGCTCCCCGGCGCCGTGGGTGACGGCGGGGGTCTTTCTTTTCGCGGTTGCGCCGCATGTCTGGTGGCTCGTCGCGAACGATTTCCCGCCCGTCACCTGGGTGACCACGCGGCGCATGGCGGCGTCGTTCGGCGACACGCTCGGCTCGATGGCGGAATATCTCGGCGGGACGGCGGCCTATGCGGCGGCTGCGATCGCGCTGGCGCTCGTCTTCGCCCGGGCGCGGCCGGCCGCGCTGGTGGACGGGTTCGCGGCGGGCGACGATCGTCGTTTGGCCGCGGTCTTGTTCTGGACGCCGCTGCTGCTGCCGCTTCTCGCCGCCCTGGTCACCGGCACGAGCCTGCTCTCGCTGTGGAGTGCTCCGGCGCTCAATCTGCTGCCGGTGATGCTGCTCGGCTCGCCGCGCCTGGCCGTGCCGCGCATCGCGGTGCTGCGCATCGCGAGCGTCATTACGGCAGTGACGCTGCTGTTCGTCGCGGTGTCGCCGATCGTTGCGTTCACGCTGCTCAAGAGCGGCGTCGAAAACAACGCCGCCTATGCGCGGCTCGCCATGGAGGCGGCGGAACGCGAGTGGCGTGCCACGACCGACAAGCCGCTCAAGCTTATCGCCGGACCGTTCACGCTGGTAAGTTCCGCGGCGTTCTATGGCAAGGACCGGCCTTCGACCTATGCGCATTTCTCGAAATATCTCTCGCCCTGGGTTGACGATGAACGCATCCGGCGCGACGGCATGGCGATCCTGTGCGAGGACACGCCGCTCTGCCTGCAGTTCATGGAGCATGTCGCCGCGCCGTTCGGCGGCGGGCGGCGTGTCGACGTGAGCCTGGCGCGGCGCTGGCTTGGACTGGAGAGCGCGCCGAAGCGCTTCGTCATCCTGATCGTGCCGCCGCGCCCATGAATGCTCTGGTGAAACCGTTCGGCCGACTCGTGGACGCGCTCGCTGATCCGAAGCGCGGCCACGCGGCGGCGGCGGCGCTGATCGCCGGCTACGTGCTGCTGTGGTGGATCTACGCGCTGGTCGCCAAGCACACGCAGGACATCCATTTCGACATGGGCGAGGTGGTCTCGTGGTCGCTGGTCCCGGCGTTCGGATATCCGAAGCATCCGCCGTTCCCCGCATGGGTTGCGACGGTTTGGTTCACGCTGTTTCCCTACGCCGACTGGGCCTATTACCTGCTCTCGACGGTGAGCATCGGCATCGCGCTCTGGTTCGTCTGGCTGATCGCGGCAAGCTATGTCGACGGCCCCAAACGCGCAATCGCGCTGACGCTGCTGACCTTCTCTCCGGGCTCCAATCTTCAGCCGCTGAAATTCAATTCCAATGCGCTGCTGATCCCGGCCTGGGCCGCCGCGTCCTATCTGTTCGTGCGCTCGTTCGGCGAACGCACGCTCGGCTGGGGTGTCGCGGCGGGCCTTGCGGCGGCGGTTGCGATGCTGACCAAGTACTGGTCGATCTTCCTCATCCTCGGTTTTGTGATCGCCGCGCTGCTGCATCCCAAGCGCCTCGACTACCTGCGCTCGCCCGCCCCGTGGGCGTCGGCCGCGGTCGGCGCGCTGCTGCTCGCCCCAAATCTCGCGTCGCTGGTCGGCTACGACTTCCAGCCCTTCCGCTATGCCTCGAGCGCGCACATCGCTGCCGACCTGCACGGCCTCCTTCGCTCGTTCGGCAACTACTTCGCCGGCGTTCTGTATCTCGCCGGGGGCATCGCGGTGATGCTCGTCGCCTGTCGGCCCGATCGCGCGGGGCTGCGCGACATGCTCGCGCCGCGCGAGCCCGACCGCAGGCTGATGTGGACGGTCACGCTCGTCGCGCTGATGGCGCCGATTCTGCTCGCACTCGCACTGTGGACGCGGCTTGCGGCGCTCTGGACCTTGCCGATGTGGGCGATGCTGCCTGCCGTGCTGCTGTCGTCGCGCCGCGTGACGGCGACGCGCGATGCGGCGGCCGGCGTTCTGGCCCTCGCCTGTGCGCTGCCGCTGATCGCGATCCTGCTCTCTCCGGGCATCGCCTACATCATCCACCGCGAGGGAGTGCCGAACAACGCGACGCACTATCGGATGATCGCCGCAGCGGTCGACAAGGCGTGGAAGGAGCAGGTCGCGGGACCGCTGCGCCTGTTCGGCAGCACGACCAACATCGTCAACGGCGCCGGTTTCTACCTGCGCGACCAGCCGCTGCGCATCGACATCGGCGGGCCGCAGGATACGCCGTGGGCCGACGATGCGCGCATCGCACGCGAGGGCATCGCGCTGGTTTGCGCCGCGGAGGACCCGATGTGCATGCAGGCGCTGGTGCGCGCCACGGCGGGCGCCTCCGGCACGCGGCGCAGCGAAGTCACGCTATCGCGGACTCATTTCGGCATTGCCGATCCGCCCGTGCGCTACACGATCGCGATCGTGCCGCCGGGATAATCACGGCCAGCGAAACAGGCCGGCAATCAGCGCGCCGATGCCGCGCAGCAGCCCGCGCTCGCTTGCGACCGCGCGCTCGAACTCGGCGGACGCCTGCTCGAACTTTCTCAGCTGCGCGTCCTTCTCGGCCGCATCGAGAAACGAATGGTCGAGCGAATTGCGCGCGATCTTCTTCAGCTCGCGATAGCCGAGGGGGTAGTCGCGCGCGGCGCGGAGATATTCGTTGGACAGATCGATGCGCGACACGCCCATATCGTCGGTCGAGAGCACGACCGGCACGCGCGCCGCCCAATAGGCCATCAGCGGGTGATCGTTGCCGCGTACGCCGAGAATCACGTCGTTGCTGGTGAGGTTGACCTCGACCGCGGCCGGCTTCCTGCGCATCGCGTCGAGCAGCTCGCTGCTGCGCCGCTCGTAGGCGAGCGCCACGCCGTGGCCGATGCGCCGCGCGCCCGCGACCTCGACTGCCTGACGGATATGGAAGGTCAGATCCTCCGGCGGCACGAGCCCGATCCAGAGCTCGCCCGCGTGCAGCGCGACCGGCACGTCCCTGGCGAGGAAGCCGATCATCTGCATGTGGCGCGCATAATCCGCGCGCGCCACGCGGTAATCCTCCGGGCCGACGAAATTGAGCCCGGCGACGCGCCTGTCGGTGCGGATCAGCGCGGCGGCGAACGCGGTCTGCACGAACACGTTGGCTTCGTCCGCATTGCGATTGATCTGCGCGATGTACTTGTAGCTCACCGCGCAGCCCGGTTGGCTGCGCTGCGCGTCGCAGCCGAGCACTTCGTCGATGCGCTTGACCCAGCCGTCGATCGTCTTGCTTGCCTCCGCCACGGCCGCGCTGAGGTCGCCTGCCTGCAGCCGCTGCAGCCGCTCGTCGTTGCCGCTGACGCGGGCGATCGCGGCCAATAGCTTCGGGCCGTAGTCGTATGGCAACAGCGTGATCATCAGCTCGGTGTGCTGCACGGCTTCTCCCGCGTAGTGCCGCAGCATCGCGGCGGTCATCTCCGCCGGAATCAGCCAGGTGACGCCGCCGAAGCGGCCGAACGTCGCGAAGAACTGGTCGTGGCCGGAGGGATTTTCCGCATTCGGCAGGAAGAAGCGCATCGACAGCGCGTTGACGAGGTCGTCGTAGAACGGTTGATTCTTGAACGCGTCACCGATCGGCTGGCTTTCCGGCTCGCTGCAGGCGACGATTTTCATCGGTAGCGAAGCGCACAGGCTCTTGCTTTTCGCCCATGCGATCAGGTCCTCGGCATAGACCGCGCCGGAGAGGTGCACGTGCAGGTCCGCGCCCTTCGGCATGCGCTGCAGGAACGCGCGCAGCGCGGTGTGGTCGGAGCGGATCGCCGAGAAGCGCGCGGCGGTCACGGCGGTGTCGCCCGCCAGGGCGACCAGCGCGGCGACAACGATCGCCACGGCGACCGCAACGATCGCCCCGATCAGGACATTGCGCCGCATGGTTCCCCCAGCGCCGAACGCGAGGAGACTAGCGCGCAGGGGCGGAAGGTACAATCAAAGGGCGTTTGTCATGCCCGGCCTTGTGCCGGGCATCCCGCGTACGCCGGCAAGGCCGCGCAGCCTTTCATCGGGATCACCGGGTCACGCGCGTTCGGCGCGGCCCGGTGATGACGAGCATCAATACCGGTAATGATCGCTCTTGAACGGGCCGTCCTTCGGCACGCCGATGTAGGCCGACTGGTCGTCGCGCAACGTGGTGAGCTTCACGCCGATCTTTTCCAGGTGCAGCCGCGCGACCTTCTCGTCGAGCTTCTTCGGCAGCGTGTAGACTTCCTTCTTGTACTTCGCCGGGTTGGTCCACAGCTCGATCTGCGCCAGGGTCTGGTTGGTGAACGACGACGACATCACGAAGCTCGGATGGCCCATCGCGTTGCCGAGGTTCACCAGCCGCCCTTCCGACAGCAGGATGATGCGGTGGTTGTCCGGGAAGGTGATCTCGTCGACCTGCGGCTTGATGTTGTTCCACTTGAGGTTCTTCAGGCCCGCGACCTGGATCTCGTTGTCGAAGTGGCCGATGTTGCAGACGATCGCCCGGTCCTTCATGGCGCGCATGTGGTCGAGCGTGATCACGTCTTTATTCCCGGTCGCCGTCACGAAGATGTCGGCGCGCGGTGCCGCGTCCTCCATGGTGACCACCTCGTAGCCTTCCATCGCGGCCTGCAGCGCGCAGATCGGATCGACCTCGGAGACCATCACGCGGCAGCCCGCCTGCCGCAGCGAGGCGGCCGAACCCTTGCCGACGTCGCCGAAGCCCGCGACCATCGCGATCTTGCCGGCCATCATCACGTCGGTGCCGCGGCGGATGCCGTCGACCAGCGACTCGCGGCAGCCGTAGAGATTGTCGAACTTCGACTTGGTCACCGAGTCGTTCACGTTGATGGCGGGCCACAGCAAGGTGCCGGCCTTCTGCATGTCGTAGAGGCGGTGCACGCCGGTGGTGGTTTCTTCCGAGACGCCCTTGATCGACTTGGCGATCTCGCCGAACCAGCCCTTCGGCTTTTCCTTCAGCATGCGCTTGATCAGCGCGAAGAAGATCTCCTCTTCCTCGCTGTTGTGCTGGTCGAGGAACACCGTGTCGCCGTTCTCGGCGCGCACGCCCTGATGCACGAACATGGTGGCGTCGCCGCCGTCGTCGAGGATCATGTTTGGGTAGCCGCCGCCGTGCCACTCGAACAGCCTGGCGGTGTAATCCCAGTAATCCTTCAAGGTCTCGCCCTTGATGGCGAACACGGGCGTGCCGCCGGCCGCGACCGCGGCCGCCGCATGGTCCTGCGTCGAATAGATGTTGCACGAGACCCAGCGCACGTCGGCGCCGAGCGCTTTCAGGGTCTCGATCAGCACCGCGGTCTGGATCGTCATGTGCAGGGAGCCGGCGATCCGCGCGCCTTTGAGCGGCTGCTTCGGCCCATACTCCTCGCGCGTCGCCATCAGCCCGGGCATCTCGGTCTCGGCGATGGAGATTTCCTTGGCGCCGAATTCGGCGAGGCCGATGTCCTTGACGATGTATTCGGATGCGGGCGAGCCGTTCGCTTTGGCGGTCATGACAGTCCCTGATTGGCAATGGAAATCTGAGCGCCGAACCGGCGCTTGGGCGTGCCTATAGCAGCGCGCCATGGAGTGGGCAAGAAAGATATAAGGATTTCTTTATATGCAATTCACAGCGATGCCTGAACTTGTGTGCGATCAAGGCGTTACGCCGGGGGAGAGTCTCGATGGCAAAGCGTGCGGTCGCGAGCGATAGCGCAGTCGCGCCGGTCGACGACAAGGCGCCGGTGGTGCGCTCGCTTTCCGCGCTGCGCACGGCGGAGAACGGCTGCCGCCGCTGCCCGCTTTACAGGAACGCCACCCAGGCGGTGCCGGGCGAGGGGCCGCGCCGCGCCAAGGTGATGCTGGTCGGCGAGCAGCCGGGCGACAAGGAGGACCTCGCGGGCAAGCCGTTCGTCGGGCCGGCGGGCCGCGTGCTCGACCAGGCGCTCGCCGATGCCGGCATTCCGCGCAGCGAGACGTTCGTCACCAATGCGGTGAAGCACTTCAAATTCGAGCCGCGCGGCAAGCGGCGCCTGCACAAGAAGCCGAACGCTTACGAGATCGAGCGCTGCCACTGGTGGCTCGAGCAGGAGCGCGCGATCGTGCAACCGGAGCTGATCGTCGCGCTCGGCGCGACGGCGGCGCGCAGCCTGATAGGGCGCGTGGTGACGATCACGAAACTGCGCGGCGAGGCGCTGTCGCTTGAGACCGGGACACGGCTGCTGGTCACGATCCATCCGTCGGCGCTGCTGCGCATGCAGGAGGAAGCCGAGAAGCGCGCCGCCTATGCGGCGTTTGTGAGAGACCTGAAGATCGCGGCAAAGTTGGTGTTCAAGCGGGCGGCGTAGCTGCCCTCACCCTGAGGAGCGTCGCGAATGCGACGCGCCTCGAAGGGCGAGGGCGCCGCATGGGGCCATCCTTCGAGACGGGCGCTTTGCGCCCTCCTCAGGATGAGGTCTGATCACCGCGCTTCGACGCGCTCGCGCAACTCCTCCAGCCGCAGCCATTCGTCCTCAGCCGCCGCGAGCGCGCCCTGCGCTTCGCCGAGTTGCGCCGAGGCCTTGTCGAAAGCGGCGCGATCCTTCGCGTAAAGATTTGGGTCCGCGATCGTCTTCGACAGCCGCGCAATCTCCGCTTCGAGTGCGGCGATCCGCACGGGCAGGTTTTCAAGCGCGTGTTTTTCGTTGAACGACAGGCGGCGCTTCGGCGCCGGTGCGCCGGAAACAGCGGACCTCACCCGCGCCACCTTCGGGTCAGCTTTGACGGGCACCTTGGCGGTCACGCCTTCGCCGCGCTGCGCCACCATGTCGGAATAGCCGCCCGCATAGACGTTCCAGCGTCCGCCGCCTTCGGCGACCACAACTGCCGACACCGTGCGGTCAAGGAAATCGCGGTCGTGCGAAACGAGCAGCACGGTGCCGGGATAGTCGTCGATCATTTCCTCCAGGAGATCGAGCGTTTCGAGATCGAGATCGTTGGTCGGCTCGTCGAGCACCAGCAGGTTCGACGGCTTCGCCAGCGCACGCGCGAGGGTGAGGCGGCCGCGCTCGCCGCCGGAGAGCGCCGCAACCGGCGTGCCGGCCTGCTCGGGCGTGAACAGAAAATCCCGCATGTAGCCGACGACGTGGCGCGACTGTCCGCCGACAAATACGGAGTCGCCGCGACCGCCCGTAAGCGTGTCGCGCACGGAGGTATTCGCGTCGAGCGCCTCGCGGCGCTGGTCGAGCGTTGCCATCGCGATATTCGCGCCGAGCGTGACCTTGCCGTGATCCGGCGCAAGCTCGCCGGTGAGCAGCTTCAGGAGCGTGGTCTTGCCTGCGCCGTTCGGTCCGACCAGCCCGATGCGGTCGCCGCGCTGGAGCCGAAGCGAAAAGTCGCGCACGATCGGCTCGTTGCCGAAGCTCTTGCTGATCCGCTCCGCCTCCGCCACCAGTTTGCCTGACAGCTCGGCCTCGCTGACGGCCAGCTTCACCGTACCTTGCGCGCCGCGATAATCGCGGAAGCGCTTGCGCAGGTCGACGAGCTCGCCGACGCGGCGCATGTTGCGCTTGCGCCGCGCGGTCACGCCGTAGCGCATCCAGTGCTCTTCGGCGACGATTTTGCGCCCGAGCTTGTGCTGCTCGCGCTCCTCTTCTTCGAGCACCTGATCGCGCCATTCCTCGAATGACGCAAAGCCGCGCTCGATGCGCCGCGTAATGCCGCGATCGAGCCATACGGTCGTGCGCGACAGTCGCGTGAGGAATCGGCGGTCGTGACTGATCAGCACCAGCGCGGAGCGGGAGGCTGCGAGCTCGTTCTCCAGCCATTCGATCGCGGGCAGGTCGAGATGGTTGGTCGGCTCGTCGAGCAGCAGGATATCGGGCTGCGGTGCGAGCACGCGCGCAAGCGCGGCGCGGCGCGCTTCGCCGCCGGAAAGCCGCGCGGGCTGCTCCTCGCCGCTCAGACCGAGCTGTTCGAGCAGGTAACGCGCGCGGTGCGGGTCATCGCCGGGCGCGAGCCCGGCCTCGACAAAGGCAAGGACGCTGGCGTGGCCGGCGAGGTCCGGCTCCTGCGGCAGATAGCGGATGGTGGCGCCGGGCTGGGCGAAGCGCGCGCCGCGGTCGGACTCCACCAGACCGGCCGCGATCTTGAGCAAGGTCGATTTGCCCGAGCCGTTGCGTCCGACCAGGCAGACGCGCTCGCGCTCGCCGATCGACAGCTCCGCGCCCTCGAGCAACGGCGTGCCGCCGAACGTGAGGTGGATGTCCTGGAGCGTGAGGAGGGGCGGGGGAGCCATGCGGCGCGTTTAAGGAGGCGAGGTGGAGAGAGCAAGACCGCGAGGCCGACGCGGCTGGCGGCATCGGAAACCTGACCGCTCGTCCCCGCGAAAGCGGGGACCCACAGCCACGTAAAGGAAGAACTGGATTCCCGCTTCCGCGGGAATGAGCGGGTGAGAGATTACCCAACCTACTCCTCCTCGCCGAACCGGCTCGATACCAGCGCGTCCAGCGCCGCGATCACCTCGTGCGCCTGCGGTCCCGTGGCGGCGACGGTAATCGACGTGCCGATGCCGGCGGCGAGCATCATCAGCCCCATGATCGAGTCGCCGCCGACGCTCTCGCCATTGCGCGAGACCGTCACGGCCGCGTCGAACTTCTCCACTGTCTGCACGAACTTGGCGGACGCGCGCGCGTGCAGGCCCTTTTCATTCACGATCCGCATCACGCGGGTGACCGCGCCGGGCGCATTCGCGGGATCGTCAGGTTGCGGCGGGCTCATTTCCCGGCAAGCACGCGGCTCGCGACCGTGATGTATTTCTTGCCGGCGTCCTGCGCGGCGATGACCGCCTTCTCGAGCGGATACTCGTTGCGCACCTTTGCCAGCTTCACCAGCATCGGCAGGTTGATGCCGGCGAGCACCTCGACATTCGGCCGGTTCATCACCGAGATCGAGAGGTTGGAGGGCGTGCCGCCGAACATATCGGTGAGGATGACGACGCCGTCGCCCGAGTCCGCCGATTTCACCGCCTCGATGATGTCGCGGCGGCGCTGTTCCACATCGTCGTCGGGACCGATGGTGATCGTCTCGATCTGTTCCTGCGGACCGACCACGTGTTCCAGGGCCGCGCGGAATTCGACGGCAAGCCGCCCGTGGGTAACGAGAACCAAGCCTATCATTGAAGATCGGGACTCCGGCCGGCGCGCGCGTCGCGTCCCACCGCACGAAAGGGCGCCATCATGACCATGTGCCGGGCAAGCGCAAGGGGGTGGAGGCGGTGCGGATATATATTTTGCAGCGCGATAGGGAAGGCCAGAAAGAGTGAATTATTGGCCAGAATCGGCGGTGCGCAGCGCAGCAAACAGGAGCCCAACAGGATCGGCGGCGGGCGCGACCGCAAGTCGCGGCAAACGTATTCCGGCAAGTTCCGTAACGGCTGCATCCGCAGGCGGCAGCCGTTCCGCGTCCGCCACTTCGAGGTCGACCACGAGGCCGACGAGCGCGACGGGTTCAGACGGAAGGCGCCGGATTCCAAGCCCGCGGATTTCGATCAGGCCGGCGAGCGCTCCGGCCGGACGTACCAGCAGGCGCCCGTGCGCGGCCTCGACATGAACGCGGTCATCGCCGACGAGGCGTGCGAACGGCAGGGCGCCGGTTTCGCCCGCCCGGATCAGCGCAAACGCGAGACCGGATTTGCCGGAGCCGGCCGCGCCGCGGATCAGTACGGCGCGCGGGCCAATCAGGACAGCAGAGGCGTGCAGGGTCATCACAGCGCCGGCAGGCGAACCACGAAGCGCGCGCCGAGCACCTTCGGGCCGTCCGGCTCCGCGGAGATGCCGATGCGGTTCTCCGCGCGGATGCGCCCGCCATGCGCCTCGACGATCTGGCGCGAGATGGAGAGACCGAGCCCGGAATTCTGGCCAAAGCCCTGATGCGGCCGGTCGGTGTAGAAGCGCTCGAAGATGCGCTCGATCGCTTCCGGCTGGATGCCGGGCCCGTCGTCGTCGACGGTGATCTCCACCGCATTGCGCAGGCGCTTCGCCGTGATGCGCACCGTGCCGCCGTGGGCCGAGAACGAGCGGGCGTTTTCGATCAGGTTGTCGATCACCTGCCCGAGCCGCGAGTCGTGCCCGCGCACCGTGAACGAGCGTGGCGCGCCGCCCTCGAAGGCGAGCGTGATCTTCACCCCGTCGTCGCGGCGGACTTCGTTGGCGACGGTGACCACGGTTTTCAGCAGCCGCGTCAGATCGACCGGCGCCGTGTCCTGGCGCTGTAATTCGGCATCGAGCCTGCTCGCGTCGGAGACATCGGAGATCAGGCGGTCGAGCCGCTTCACGTCGTGCTGGATCACGGCGAGCAGGCGCGCGCGGCTCTCCGGCGTCTTGGCGAGCGGCATGGTCTCGACCGCGGAGCGCAGCGAGGTGAGCGGATTCTTCAACTCATGCGCCACGTCCGCCGCGAAGCTCTCGATCGCCTCGATGCGGCTGTAGAGCGAATTGGTCATCTCGCGCAGCGCGCCGGAGAGTTCGCCGATCTCGTCGCGGCGGTAGGTGAAGTCCGGAATCTCGCCGCGCGACCTGATGCGGCGGCGCACGTTCTCGGCCGCATCCGCGAGCCGCCGCACCGGCTCGGCGATGGTGCGCGCAAGCAGCATCGACAGCAGCACCATGACGGCGCCGAGCGCGAGGAACAGGGTGAGCACCTGCAGCCGCTCCGCCGCGACCGCAGAATCGATCTCGCCCCCTTGCGTCGAGAGCAGCAGCGCGCCGCGCACCGCACGGAAGCGCTGGATCGGCACCGCGACCAGCACGATGATCTCGCCGCGCTCGTTTGCGCGCACCGTGCTCGCCTTCTGTCCGGCGAGCGCCTGCACGACTTCCGGATAGCCGCGGCCGTTGGCGGGGCCCAGATCGCGATAGAGCGGATAACTCGAGCGCCCGAACCAGCCCTTGATCGCGATCCAGGCGCGCTCGAGGCGCGTCGGCCGGTCATCGGGCGGGATGATGTCGAAGCGCAGCACGTCGCCGCGGCCGTAAAGATTGCGCGAGTCGATCTGCAACGCGCCGTCCCGGTCGTAAATGCGGGCCTGCGTGCGGGTCGGCTGCACGAGCCGGCGCAACACCGGCGCGACGCGCTCCAGGTTGATCGGGAATTCAAGCGCCGAGAGCGACTCGTCCTGGGGGCCGTAACTTTCCCCGGTCTGCAATTCGAGCAGCTTGTCGGGATCGATGGTGATCGTGTCGGTCTCGACCGTGGCCGAGGCCGCGATCGCGCTTGCGATGATTTCGCCCTGCACCAGCAGGCTCTGCACCCGCGCGTCGATCAGGCCGGCGCGATATTGCGACAGATAAAGGATGCTGATGACCAGCGCGAGCAGGCCCGCGACATTGAGCAGCACGATGCGGCGGGTGAGGCTGGATGAGCCTTGCGCCACGAGAAACCGCCAGCGCGACCGCACGATGTATGCGGCACGGCGCCACCAGCCGCGCGAAACGCGCGGCACCTCGGGGGGAGGCGCCTCGGCGGCGGCAGATATATTCGCGGTTCGATCCAGCACCTTGTCTTGACGTCCGCTGGAGGGTTCGTGCGCCGGAAATTCGCGCGCACCGTTCTACCGCAATCCGGGTCCCCGAGTCAGCCTTCCTTGAAGCGGTAGCCGACGCCGTAGAGCGTCTCGATCATGTCGAAATCGTCGTCGGCCTGCTTGAACTTCTTGCGCAGCCGCTTGATGTGGCTGTCGATGGTGCGGTCATCGACATAGACCTGATCGTCGTAGGCCGCGTCCATCAGCGCGTTGCGGCTCTTGACCACGCCGGGGCGGCTCGCGAGCGCCTGCAGGATGAGGAACTCGGTGACGGTGAGCGTCACCGGCTCGTCCTTCCAGGTGCAGGTGTGGCGTTCCGGATCCATGCGCAGCAGGCCGCGTTCCAGAACCTTGCGGGTGTCGGTCTCCTTGACGGCGGCGGCATCCTTGGGAGTGCCGCGGCGCAGCACCGCCTTGACGCGCTCGACCAAAAGACGCTGCGAGAACGGCTTCTTGATGAAGTCGTCCGCGCCCATCTTCAGGCCGAACAGCTCGTCGATCTCCTCATCCTTGGAGGTGAGGAAGATCACCGGCATGTCGGTTTTCTGGCGCAGCCGGCGCAAAAGCTCCATCCCGTCCATGCGCGGCATCTTGATATCGAGGATGGCGAGGTCGGGCGGGCTCGTCTTGAAGCCCTCCAGTGCCGACGCGCCATCCGTGTAGGTCATGATCCGGTACCCTTCGGATTCGAGTGCGATCGAAACCGAGGTCAGGATGTTGCGGTCGTCATCGACCAGGGCGATTGTGGGCATGGGCCGCCTTCTAGCATGAATCGGCCGCGCGAAAACCTGCCCGGCCCCGGTTCCAGCAGACCCCCGGCAACCGGCGCAATTGTGGCAGACTTGAGAAAAATCGTGGCAGATGAAGCATTTGGGAGGGGATCGATGGAGCCCAAAATGACACAACCACTACCCGGGGCGATGCCGGATCGCCTGTCCGAGGGCGCGCGGGCGCCCGCCGACTTCGATCCGGCAGCCCTCGCCAGGACGCTGCTGCGGGCGATCCGCGCCGGCACACTCGGCACGCTCGACCGCAATACCGGCCACCCGTTTGCCTCGCTGGTCAACCTCGCGACCGACGTCGACGGCTCACCGCTGATCCTCACGTCGCGGCTTTCGACGCATACCGCGAACCTGGAGGCCGACGGCCGCGCCTCGGTGCTGCTCCCCGAAACCGGCAAGGGCGATCCGCTGGCGCATCCACGGCTCACCGTGCTCGGCGTGTTCGCACGCATCGAGCGCGACGGCGCGGAGGAGCCGCGCGTGCGCCGGCGGTTCCTTGCCAGGCATCCGAAGTCGGAGCTTTACGCCGGCTTCGGCGACTTCGCGTTCTGGCGGATGCAGGTTGCCTCCGCGCATCTCAATGGCGGCTTCGCGCGCGCGGCCGATTTGAAAGCCGGCGACGTGCTGACGGATGTCACAGGCGCCGGCGAGTTGATCGACGCCGAACAAGGCGCGGTCGAACACATGAACGCCGATCACGCCGAGGCGACGCGGCTTTGTGCCGTGAAGCTGCTCGGTCTCCCGGATGGCCCGTGGCGCGTCAGCGGGCTCGATCCCGATGGTGCCGACCTCGCGGCGGGCGACCGCACCGCGCGGCTTGCTTTTCCGCATCGGGTCACGTCCGCGGGCGCGCTGCGGCAGGTGTTGGTGGACCTGGCGAAGAAAGCTCGGGAGCAAAATCGGGAATGACGGCTCAACAGAAAGCGCGCGCACTGCGCGCCAGGCTCGACGTTCGCAAGCCGGCACTGGCGATGGCGGCGCACAATCCATTGGCCGCAAAGCTCGCCGCCGATGCCGGCTTCGATGCGATATGGGGCAGCGGTTTCGAGCTCTCCGCCTCTTACGCGGTGCCCGACGCGAACATCCTCTCGATGGATACTCACCTCGCGATGATGCGTGCGATCGGCGAGGTGCAGGACGCGCCGGTGATCGCCGACATCGACACCGGCTTTGGCAATGCCGTCAACGTCGCCTACGTGGTTCCGCGCTACGTGGCGGCCGGCGTTGCGGCTGTCGTAATGGAAGACAAAACCTTTCCGAAGGATTCAAGCTTGCGCGCCGGCGGGCGGCAGGAACTGGTATCTGAAGCGGAATTTCAGGGCAAGGTTGCGGCCGCGAAAGCTGCGGCGGGCGATGTGCTGGTCATCGCGCGAACCGAGGCGCTGATCGCCGGCCTCGGCGAAACCGAAGCGCTGCAGCGCGGCACCGCCTACGCGGAAGCGGGTGCCGATGCGGTGCTGATCCATAGCAAGCAGAAGACCCCGGACGAGATCCTCTCATTTTGCCGCGCCTGGAGCGGGAAGGTGCCGCTCGTGCTGGTGCCCACCAGCTATCCTCAGCTTTCGTTCGCGGAAGTCGCCGCGCTCGGCAAAGTCGGCCTGATCATCTGTGGCAACCATGCGATCCGCGCCGCGGTGGCGGCGATGCAGAGCACGTTTGCCCGCATTATCGCCGAGGGCGGGATTGCAGGCGTGGAACGCGAGATCGCCCCGGTCGCGCACGTGTTTTCGCTGCAGGGCGATGCGCGCATGCGCGAGATCGAGAATAAGTACCTGCGCTGATGCCATCCCGAGGCGCGAACATGGCACATTGGGTTCGTGCGGCGATCGCGCTCACGCTGGCCGGATTGGCGCTGGCCGAGGTGCCGCAGGCCATCGCACAACCAGCCGACACCATTCTGCTCAATGGCAAGATCCTGACGCTCGACGAGCAGTCCTCGGTCGTGCAGGCGCTGGCGATTCGTAACGACAGGATCATCGCGACCGGGTCCTCGAATGACCTCGCCGGACTGACGGGCGCCACGACGCGCCTCGTCGATCTCGGCGGGCGCACGGTTATCCCGGGCCTGATCGATTCCCACATCCATGCCATCCGGGCCGGCTTGAGGTTCACCGCCGAGGTGAGCTGGATCGGCGCCGTGTCGATCGCGGAGGCGATGGAGCGCATTCGTCTTGCCGCGATCTATGCGCGGCCCGGGACCTGGATCGTTGTCGCCGGAGGGTGGACGCCGGCGCAATTCGCCGAGCGGCGGCGGCCGACACAGGCCGAGCTTGTCGCGGCCGCGCCGGAGCATCCGGTCTATATCCAGTTGTTCTATCGTGCCGCGCTGCTGACGCCGGCGGGGCTGAGAGCGTTGGGTATCGCAAGCGATGCCGATCTGCCGGCAACGAGCAAACGCGAGCAGGGCGAGGGTGAGGGCTGGATCGGCGGCGACAGCGCCGCGATCACGGGCCTTTATGCGAGGCTCCCGTCACCCGCGTTGGACGAAGGCATGGAGGGGACGCGCCGTTTTCTGCGCGAGTTGAATCGGTTTGGCATCACCGGCGTGTTCGATCCGGGCGGGCACAATCTCGCGCCGGAGGACTATGAGGCGCTGCTTGCCTTGTGGCGCGCGGACCGGCTGACGGTACGCATCGCATACAGCATCTGCAGCCCCCGGCCCGGCAGCGAACTTGCCGATCTTCAGATGCTCACCCGCTTCCTCCCGATGGGCGTCGGCGACGGGATGCTGCGCTTCAACGGCATCGGCGAGCGCGTCACCTGGGGCATGTACAACAACGACATGCCGACCGAGGCGCAGAAGGAGGACTTCTATCGCGTCGCCAGGTGGACCGCCGAGCGCGGCATGGCGCTGACGGTGCACTGGAACAACGATCGCTCGGTGCACCATCTGCTCGACGTGCTCGAACGGGTCGACCGCGCGATACCGATCCGCGATCTGCGCTGGTCGATCGCGCATCTGCACGACGCCTCGGACGATTCCCTCATGCGGATGAAGGCGCTCGGCATCGGCTGGCTGATGCAGAACGGACTGTACTTCGCGGCGTCGAGTTTCCTCGGCAGCCGCGGCCCCGCGATCAATCGCGCGCCGCCGCTGCGCACGGCGCTCCAGCTCGGCCTTCACGTCGGCGGCGGCACGGATGCGAACCGCGTGATGAGTTACAATCCGTTCGTCTCGCTGAAGTGGATGACGGACGGACGCACGGTCGACGGCATGACGACGCGCGCCGCATCGCAACTCGTCACACGCGAGGAGGCGCTGCGGTTCTACACGCAGGGCAGCGCCTGGTTCACGTTCGACGACGCCAGCCGCGGGACGCTGCAGGTGGGGCGTCTCGCCGACCTCGCCGTGCTGGACCAGGACTATCTGACGGTTCCGGCCGGCGAGCTCGGTTCGCTCACCTCGTTGCTCACGATGGTCGGCGGCAAGATCGTCTACGCCGCCGAGCCCTTCGCCGCGCTCGGACCGGACTGGCCGAAATGAGCGTATCGAGTAGCCGGCGCAAATCGTCACGGTCGCGCTGAACCGCTTGCGCGGCTACGGCCAATCGGCACAATCCTGCGGAAAAGCAGATCGGTGCGGGGCCGGGCCGTGTTCACGACGTTGCTGATCATCCATGGATTGATGGCCGTCGCGCTGCTCGGCAGCATGACCCACCAGACCGCGGCAGCGCTCTGGCCGGCAACCAGCAAAGCCTCGTTCATCTCGTCGTTCCGCGGCGTTGCCGGCGCGCGCTACACGGTTGCCAATATCATTCTGTATGTCGTGACCGGCCTGCTCGGGGCGGTGGTCTATGTCGCCTACCGGCTGGCGGTGCGGCCGTACCTGGAAAGCGCTCAGCTCTGGACGATCAATGGCTCGTTCGAGCTCAAGGAGCAGTTTGCCGCGATCGGGCTCGGAATGCTGCCGCTCTACTGGTGGGTCTGGCGCACGCCGCTCGATCCGAAGCTCGCATCCGCCCGCGGCGCGGTGACGGCACTGCTCTGCTTCATCGTCTGGTACAGCTTTCTCGTCGGCCACGTGCTGAACAATGTCAGGGGGCTGTTCGGACGATGAGCTACACCCGCGTCTTCCCGCTCTTCGCGGCCGCGTTTGCGGTGGTTTATGTCCTCTCGGTCGAAGGCAACTGGGCGCTCGTGACCTATCACCCGCGCATCAACGAGTGGGAGTGGCTGACCAGGCCCGCCAAATCCGGTCCGCCGATGTACTGGTACGGCTGGCTCGCAACGTCATTTCTGGCCGCGTCGGCGATCAGTCTTGTTGCATTGCCGCTGACGCGACGGTGGCAGCCGCCGGTCTGGATCGGATGGGCGGTTCCGCTCGCGGTCATGCTGGTTTTCGTGTATCTCTTGCGCAGCTTTTTTCTGCGTTGATCTGTGCACGCCATGTCGCGACGATCGAAACACTGCTGTGTCTTGGGAGTTGTGGGCTGCGCGCTCCTGACGCTGCCGGCACTCGCCGGCGAGGCCGATTTCGAGCCCGCCGACATCCACGAGCACGGCAATCCATATTTCGGGGAGGCGAAGGATATCAAGGGGCTGAACCCGGTCGAGAACGCGCGGATCAAGGTGCAGGTCAAGGGCACGATGCGGTTCTTCATCGTGCAGACGGACGCGGAGGGCCGCTTCCGGCGCAACGGCCTCGGCCTCGACGTCGACCCGGAGAAGGTCGAGTTCTCGTGCGAGAAGGACGGATTTCGCACCGTCGAGGTGATGCACCGCAAGATGTCCAGCGCGAAACTTTCGCCGATTGAAATCGAGTGCCTGTTGGCCAGGAAGTGAGCGGCGCGAATGCGGCGGCGTGATGCGCATGCCTGAGTTCGCGCTATTTGCATTGCGCGCACTTGCAAGGCGGGAGTATCCTTGACCTCAGCCCCGACCAGCAACGGACAACGATTGCCAAAGGGCAAGGGAGCGATGCCATGCGGATGAATTCCATAAAATTGTGTCTCTTTGCGTCAGTGGCCCTGGCGGCATTGACGGCACTGGCGGTCGCGCCGGCGCGCGCGCAGCAACCGGCCGCGCAGGCGGTGGAAATCGACAACGACGACATCGGCGGCGTCGTCACCGGACCGAATGGGCCGGAGGCCGGCGTCTGGGTGATCGCGGAAACGCGCGACCTCGGCGTGCGCTACATCAAGAGCGTCGTCACCGACGATCAAGGCCGCTATGTCGTGCCCGATCTGCCGAAAGCGACCTACGACGTCTGGGTGCGCGGTTACGGCCTCGTCGATTCGCCGAAAGTGAAGAGCGAGCCCGGCAAGCAGCTCAATCTCACCGCGGTGATCGCGCCCGATGAGAAATCCGCCGCGCAGTATTATCCGGCGATCTACTGGTATTCGATGCTGAAGATCCCGAGCGCGGACCAGTTCGGGCCGAACAACGAAATCGGCGCGCCGGAAAAGATCAAGCAGACCGACTGGCTCAACGTGATGAAGAACAACGGCTGCGTCGGCTGCCATCAGCTCGGCCAGCTCTCGACCCGCACCATCCCGAAATTCCACATGGATCAGGGCAAGACCCATGAGGATGCCTGGATCCGCCGCATCCAGTCGGGCCAGGCCGGCGAGAACATGGTCAATCTTGCCGCCGGCGACCTCGGCGGCGCGCCGTTCAAGTACTTCGCGGAATGGACCGAGCGGATCGAGAAGGGCGAACTGCCGTTCGCGAAACCGACGCGCCCGCAGGGCGTCGAGCGCAACATCGTCGTGACGCTGCGCGACTGGCATAACGACAAGCAATACCTGCACGACCTGATTGCCAGCGACCGCCGCTACCCGACGGTGAACGCTTACGGCCCGGTGTACGGGCAATGCGAGCATGCCTGCAACGACATGCCGATCCTCGACGTGGTCAAGAACACCGCGTCGAATTTCGTGCTGCCGACCACGCCCGATATGCCGCTGGCGCTTGGGCCCGGCAACGCCGGCTCGATCAAGATTCTGCAGCCCTCGGCCTATTGGGGCGACGAGAACATCTGGGACAGCAAAGCCAACAATCACAACTCGATGTTCGACCGCAAAGGCCGCATCTGGCTCGCGGCGACCGGACACAAGCCGGACAACCCGGCCTTCTGCAAGAAGGGTTCGACGCACCCCTCCGCGGTTGAATTCCCGCTCAACAGCACCAACCGCCGCGTGACGATGTACGACCCGAAGACCGGCAAGTACACCGCCTACCAGACCTGCTTCGGCTCGCATCATCTGCAGTTCGGTTACGACGAGAACGAGACGCTGTGGATGTCGACCGGCGGCGGCGGCGGCAATGTCGGCTGGATCAACACCAAGCTGCTCGACGAGACCGGCGACATCGAGAAGGCGCAGGGCTGGACCGCGCTCGTTGTCGATACCAACGGCAACGGCCAGCGCGACGAATATACCGAGCCCGGCCAGCCGCAGGATCCCAACAAGGACATGCGCCTCGGCCCGACGTTCTACGCCGTGATGACGAGCCCGGTTGACGGCACGGTGTGGGGCACGCTGCGCGGCAGCCCGGGCGCGATCGTGCGCGTCGATCCGGGCAAGAATCCGCACAAGGCGCTGGCCGAGATCTACAAAGTACCGATGCCGGGCTTCGGCATCCGCGGCGCCGACATCGACAAGCAGGGCCGCGTCTGGGCCTCGCTCGCGAGCGGCCACATGGGCATGTTCGATCGCCGCAAGTGCAAGGGGCCGCTCAACGGGCCGAAAGCGACCGGCGATCATTGCCCCGAGGGCTGGTCGTTCTATCAGTATCCCGGCCCGGGCTTTAAAGGCATTGGCGAGAACAGTGCCGAGGCGAGCTACTATTCGTGGGTCGACCAGCACAACACCTTCGGTCTTGGCGACGACATCCCGATGTCGACGGCGAACCTGATGGACGGGCTCGTCGCGCTGAACAAGGACGGCAAGATGGTGTCGATCCGCGTTCCGTATCCGCTCGGCTTCTACGCCAAGGGTTTCGACGGCCGCATCGACGATCCGAATGCCGGCTGGAAAGGCCGTGGGCTGTGGGCCGCGAACGGCGATCGCACGCCGTGGCTGATCGAGGGTGGCAAAGGCACGAAGCCGCTTGCCGCGCACTTCCAGCTGCGGCCCGACCCGCTCGCGCACTGAGCGAGCGCGCGTAACAGTCAGCCGGGCGCGGCTTATGCTGCGCCCGGCTTCTCTTTTTGCGCCGCGCTGCCGTGGCGCGGCCTCGCGAGATCGGCGACAATCGCTCAGCGAAAATCAGGGAGGACAAGAATGCGTGCGCAAATCGCATTCGCATTCACCATCGCGGCGCTGCCCGCCTTCGCCGCCGACGACATCGTGCTTCGTGGCATGGGCTCGTTTCATATCGGCGGCCGCATCGCCGAGGTGAGCGGCAAGCCGATCAAGGACATTCAGCGGGTGCCCGGCGGCCCGGTGTCGAAGCTCGACCCCAACGGCCAGTTCATGGTCGAGGCGATGTACGTGCAGTATTTCCTGCCGAAGGCCCGCAAGGGGAAATACCCGCTGCTGATGTGGCACGGCGGCGGGCTCACCGGCGCGACCTATGAGTCGACGCCGGACGGGCGCGAAGGCTGGCTCAACATGTTCGTCCGCAAGGGCTGGGACACCTACGTGTCCGACGCCGTGGAGCGTGGGCGTTCGGGCTTCGCCTCGCCTGACGTGTGGAGCGATTCCCCGATCTTCCTGAACTATCAGGATCCGTACGAGCGGTTCCGCATCGGACAGGGCGCGGGCTCGTGGAATGCCGATGTGGCCAAGCGCAAGCCGATGCCGGGCACGCAGTTTCCGGTCGATGCCTATGACAATTACATGAAGCAGTCGGTGCCGCGTTGGCTCTCGACCGACAAGGCGATCGTCGATGCGTATCTGGCGCTGGTCGACAAGGTGTGTCCGTGCGTGCTGCTGCTGCACAGCCAGGGCGGCACATTCGGCTTCCAAGTCGCCGAGCAGCGGCCGGACAAGATCAAGGCGATCGTCGCGGTGGAATCCGCGAGCGCCGGCAAGGTCGCGAACGCGCCGAAGCTGAAGGACATTCCGGTGATGCTGATGTTCGGCGACTATGTCGACGAGCATCCGCGCTGGGCCGCCTACAAGAAGATCGACACCGAATATGGCAATGCCATCAAGGCGGCCGGCGGCAGCGTCGATCTGGTCAACCTTCCCGAGATCGGCATCATGGGCAATTCGCACATGCTGATGCAGGAGAAGAACAATGCCGAGATCGCCGAGGTGATCCAGAAGTGGCTGGCGAGCAAGGGTATGACTGAATAGCAGCACTCGTCATCACCGGGCCGGCGCCAACGGGCCGGCGCGCAGCGCCGCCCGATGACTCCGCGCCGAGACCCGGTGATCCCGATAGAGGAACGCAGGGTGATGCCCGCCTAAGCGGGATCGCCGGGCCAAGCCCGGCGATGACGGGAGTAAGGTTTGCAACAATGAAAGCTTCGGGAGATTTTCCATGCGCATGGTGCTCACACTGATGGCCACACTCGCCGCGTCATCCGCGCTCGCGCAAGGCAAGGAGCCGATCCTGCTGCGCGACATGGGTTCGTTCCACGTCGGCGGCCGGCACATCGAAGTGAAGGGGCAGCCGGTCAAGGAAATCGTGTTCACGCCGGGCGGCGTGCCGGCGAAGGTCGATCCGAACGGCGTCTATCAGGTCGAGCAGATGTACGCGCAGTATTTCCTGGTGCAGAACCGCAAGGGCAAGCTGCCGCTGCTGATGTGGCATGGCGGCGGGCTTACCGGCGTGACCTACGAGACCAAGCCGGACGGCAATCCGGGCTGGCTCAACTATTTCCTGCGCCACGGCTGGGACACCTACATTTCCGACGCGATGGAGCGTGGCCGCTCGGGCTGGACCGACAAGTTCAAGGGCGACCCGGTATTCCTGCCGCTCGGCGATCCGTGGGAACGCTTCCGCGTCGGCCCGATCGGTTCCTGGAACGACGACAAGGGGAAACGCACGACCTATCCGGGCGTGCAGTTCCCGATCGACGCCTACGAGCAGTTCATGAAGCAAGGCGTGCCGCGCTGGGTGACCACCGACGAACAGATCGTCGCCGCCTACATCGAGCTGGTCGACAAGGTCTGCCCGTGCGTCGTTCTGGTGCACTCACAGGCCGGCTCGTTCGGCTTCAAGGTCGCGGAGGCGCGTCCCGACAAGGTGAAGGCGCTGATCGCGGTCGAGCCATCGGCGACCGGAGCCATGGAGAAGGTCGCGGCGCTGAAGGATATCCCGATGGTCGTGATCTACGGCGATAATGCCAAGGAGCATCCGCGCTGGGGCAAGATACGCCAGAACGTCGTGAATTACCTCGGCGCCATCAAGGAGGCAGGGGGCAAGGTCGACGTGATCGATCTCCCCGACGTCGGCATCAGGGGCAACACCCACATGGTGATGATGGACAAGAACAGCGACGCGGTCGCTGACGTGATGCAGAAGTGGCTGGCCGGCAAAGGATTCGTGGATTGATGCGGCGCAGCAATATGCGCCGCGGGCACTAACCTTGCCGCTAACATTCTAGTGTCGCCCTGCCATTTGTGGCGGCGCGCCGCCTTGGCAGCAGGTAAGATGGTGATTATAGCTCCCCGCCTTGGCCGGAACCCCGACCGGCCCGGCGGTCTTAACCGTGCGGCATAAGGTGTCACGCGGCGGCGTGACGGGGTGCGGAGGTCTTGCGTGAAGGAAACGGGCTTGCGGAACGGCGCGCACGGCGTCGAGAAGTTCGGCTTCAAGGATCTGGCGGCGGTCCACTGGAATCTGCCTGCCGAGCAGCTTTACGAATATGCGCTCGCCGCCAATGAAGGCCACGTCGTCGAAGGCGGAGCATTCTGTGCCGAGACCGGCATCCACACCGGCCGCTCGCCGAAGGACAAGTTCGTCGTCTGCGATGAGCAGACCGAGCGCACCATCTGGTGGGACAAGAACGGCAAGCTTTCTCCCCAACAGTTCGATGTGCTGCTGAACGACTTCCTCGAGCACGCCAAGGGCAAGCAGCTGTTCGCGCAGGACCTCTACGGCGGCGCCTATCCGAAATACCGTATCAAGGCGCGCGTGTTCACCGAGCTTGCCTGGCACTCGCTGTTCATCCGTTCGCTGCTGATCCGCCCGGAGCGCAAGGACCTGGCCGCCTACGTGCCGGATTTCACCATCCTGTGCCTGCCGACCTTCAAGGCCGACCCGAAGCGCCACGGCGTGCGTTCCGAAACCGTGGTCGCGCTCAATCTCACCAAGCGCATGATCCTGATCGGCGGCAGCTTCTATGCCGGCGAGATGAAGAAGTCGGTGTTCACGACGCTGAACTACTACCTGCCGGCCGAAAGCGTGATGCCGATGCATTGCTCGGCGAACGTCGGCCCGGACGGCGATGTCGCGCTGTTCTTCGGTCTCTCCGGCACCGGCAAGACCACGCTCTCGGCCGACCCGAACCGCACGCTGATCGGCGACGACGAGCACGGCTGGGGTCCGCACGGCGTGTTCAATTTCGAAGGCGGCTGCTACGCGAAGTGCATCAAGCTCTCGCGCGAGGCCGAGCCCGAGATCTACGACGCGACCTTGCGCTTCGGCTCGGTGCTCGAGAACGTCGTGTTCGATCCGGAGACGCGGCTGGTGGATTTCGACGACGAGTCGAAAACCGAGAACACCCGCTCGGCCTACCCGCTCGAATTCATCCCGAACGCCTCGCGCACCGGCCGGGCCGGGATGCCGAAGAACCTCGTGATGCTCACCGCCGACGCGTTCGGCGTGATGCCGCCGATCGCCAAGCTCACGCCCGCGCAGGCGATGTACCATTTCCTTTCCGGCTATACGGCGAAGGTCGCCGGCACGGAGAAAGGCCTGGTCGGTGTGCAGCCGGAGTTCTCCACCTGCTTCGGCGCACCCTTCCTGCCGCGTCATCCGACCGTGTACGGCAATCTGTTGCGCGAACTGATCGCGGTGCACGATGTGGACTGCTGGCTGGTCAACACCGGCTGGACCGCGGGCAAATACGGGGTCGGCCGCCGCATGCCGATCAAGGTGACGCGCAAGCTTCTGACCGCAGCGCTCGACGGTTCGCTGCGCAACGCGAAATTCCGCACCGATCCGTACTTCGGCTTCTCGGTGCCGACGCAGGTCGCCGGGATCGAGCCGCATCTGCTCCATCCGTTCAAGACCTGGCAGAACAAATCCGAGTTCGACAAGACCGCGCGCGAGCTGGTCGCGATGTTCCAGAAGAACTTCGTGCAGTTCGAGACCCATGTCGATGCCGACGTGCGCGACGCGCAGCCGGAAGTGCGGATCGCCGCGGAGTAACGCGTAAACTCTCCCGCTCATTCCCGCGCAAGCGGGAATCCAGTTCTTTTTTTGTGCGGCCCTGGGTCCCCGCTTTCGCGGGGACGAGCGAAGGCGCGGCCTGATAGTGTCCCGCCGACAAAGATCGGGAGGAAATCTAGATGACCGAGGCCGTGCCCGCTGCGCATGCGGCGAACTATCTGGCAGTTCGTCAGGACTGGCTTGACCGGCGCAAGGAAGAAATCCTCGAGCCCGCGCTCCCCATCATCGATCCGCACCATCACCTGTGGGACCGCGGCGGCTGGCGCTACCTGCTCGACGAGCTGCTCGCCGATACCAACTCGGGCCACAACATCGTTGCGACCGTGTTCGTCCAGGCGCGCGCGATGAATCGCGCCGACGGGCCTGAGGAAATGAAGCCGGTCGGCGAGACCGAGTTCGTCAACGGCGTCGCCGCGATGACGGCGAGCGGCATCTACGGCAAAATCCGCGCCTGCGCCGGCATCGTCAGCCACGCGGATCTCACGCTCGGCGGCCGCGTCGAGACGGTGCTGCAGGCGCATGAGCGCGCCGGCGGCGGGCGCTTCCGCGGCATTCGTCACATCGTCGCCTACGATCCCGATCCGCAGGTGCGCAATCCGGCGTTCTCGTCGCCGCCCGGCGTGCTGGCGGACAGGAAATTCCGCGAGGGCTTCGCGGTGCTCACTCGCATGGGTTATTCGTTCGATGCCTGGATGTACCATCCGCAGCTCGACGAGCTCACGAATCTCGCGGATGCATTTCCGGACGCCAGGATCGTGCTCAACCATTGCGGCGGCCCGGTCGGCATCAACGCCTACAAGCACAAAGAAGTGTTCCCCGGCTGGAAGAAGTCGATCGACGCGCTGGCCAAGCGGCCGAACGTCTACGTCAAGCTCGGCGGCCTCGGCATGCGCATCGGCGGCTTCGGCTTCGAGAGGCTCGCCGACCCGCCGTCCTCGCAGGCGCTGGCCGATGCGTGGCGGCCGTACATCGAAACCTGCATCGCGGCGTTCGGACCGTCGCGCGGCATGTTCGAGAGCAACTTCCCGGTCGACAAGGGCTCCTACAGCTATCCGGCGTTCTGGAACGCCGGCAAGATATTGGCGAAGGGCGCGAGCGCGTCGGAAAAGGCCGACCTGTTCGTCGGGGCGGCGAAGCGCTTCTATCGGCTCGACGGCATCGGCGAATAGTTTCGTCATGCCCGGCCTTGTGCCGGGCATCCACGTCTTTACTACTTCCCTGTAATCAAGTCGTGGATGGCCGGGCACTAGGGCGTTCACGCCCGTCTTCGACGGGCTATGCCCGGCCATGACGCAACAGGAAAGGTGCATGCAAGTCCTCGTCATCGGCGCCGGCGTGGTCGGCCTTGCGATCGCGCGGGCGGCCGCGCTGGCCGGCCATGAGGTGATCGTCGCGGAGGCGACCGGCGGGATCGGCAACGGCGTCTCCTCGCGCAACAGCGAAGTGATCCATGCCGGCATGTATTACCCGACCGGCTCGTTGCGCGCGAAGCACTGCGTGCGCGGGCGGCGCCTGCTCTACGAGTTTTGCGCCAGCCACGGCGTGCCGCACAAAAAGGTCGGCAAGCTGATCGTCGCGACCGACGAAAAGCAGACCGCCAAGATCGAGGGCATCGCGAAGCAGGGCGAGATCAACGGCGTCGAGGGGCTGGAGTTTCTCGGCGGCAATGCGGCGCGCGCGATGGAGCCGGCGCTGAATTGCACCGCCGCGCTGCTCTCGTCCGAGACCGGCATCATCGACAGCCACGGCTTCATGCTGGCGCTGCAAGGCGATCTGGAGGACCGCGGCGGCATGATCGCGTTCAATACGAGGATCGAGCGGCTCACGCCTTGCGCGTCAGGATGGGAGGTCACGTTCGGCGGCGCGGAGGCGGGCACGCTGACGGTCGACGCGGTGATCAACTCGGCCGGGCTTGGCGCGCAGGCGGTCGCGCGCGCGACGGAGGGCTATCCGGAGGCACGCGTGCCGCGCCTTGTGCTCGCCAAGGGCAATTACTTCGGCTTCGTCGGCAAGCCGGCGTTCTCGCACTTGATCTATCCGGCGCCGGTCGAGGGCGGGCTCGGCACGCATGTGACGCTCGACATGGCCGGCCGCATGCGCTTCGGCCCGGACGTCGAATGGCTCGAGACCGAGAGCTACACGGTCGATCCAAAACGCGCGGACTCGTTCTACGCCAGCGTGCGCACGTATTTTCCCGGCCTGCCCGACAATTCGCTGGTGCCGGACTATTGCGGCATCCGCCCGAAGCTGACCGGGAAGGGTGAGCCGGCGGCGGATTTCCTGATCGACGGCCCGGCGGGCCATGGCTTGGCGCGGCTGGTGCACCTGTTCGGAATCGAATCGCCCGGCCTTACCTCCGCGCTCTCGATCGCCGAGGACGTGGCGGGGCAGCTGGAGTGAGAACTCAATCTTCCGGCCGCTCTTCGGCCTCGGGATCGGTGGGCTTTGCCGCCTTGCTGCCGCGCAGGGCGGCCGGCTTCTCGATGGTGTTGCGCGCCTGACGGTTGGCCGCCGCGAGCAGCGCGGCCTTCTGGTTGTCACCGCTCGCCACAATGTCGCCCGGCCGCAAGGTCGGATCGTGTGCCGCATCGATTTTCGCCAGCCCAAACGCATCCTTGCCGTTGCAGGTGCAGCCCGGGACGATCTTCTCGCGGTAGACGAACGCGTTCTCCAGGTTGGCGTAGCGCGCGCCGTTGGATGCAACCGCGTGGTCGATCTGGCTGCCGTTGAACACCTGGGTCTTCGCAGCCGGGCAGAACGCATTGCATAGCTGGATCGAGGTCGCGTTGGTGTGGCGCTGCATCGGGAAATGGCGCCCGTCGCACAGCCGCACACAGTAGGCGACGGCGCGTCCGGTGCCGCCGCCGATCGACGGGGTGCTCGCCGGTCCGTAGCGCTCCTGCATCACCGGGCCGGGATCGCTGTAGGCGCTTGGCTGCGGCGTGTATTGGCGCTGGCCGGACCACGAATTCTGGCGCTGGCCCGACCACGAATTCTGCTGCGGGTAGCGGTCGTCCTGCCGGCCGCCGAACCAGCCGAACAGTCCCTGCGCGGATGCCGGCGCGGCCTGCGCAATCATGGCAAGCAGCGTCAGAGCCAGACAGGGGATGAATGCGCGATCAGGTCGCACGGCCTACTCCCTGCACGACACCACCCGCCGGCCCGTGCTGGCTACTGACGCGCGGCGGGCCGAAAAGTTCCCGAACAAGCCGTCGCACCGCGTCCGGGCACGTTCAAGGTGCCATCGGGATTAACCCTGGCGGCCGAAGGTAACCCCGGCGCTAACCGTGCCGAGCGCACCGGCCAAGCCACTCAAAAATATCGCCACCATACATAGACGTGGCAGATCGCGACCGACACGATCATCATCGGCATGGCGTACATCGTGTAGGTCAGGAAGCGGAACGGCACCCCGTTGCGCTCCGCGATGCCGGCGACCGTCAGGTTGGCCGAGGCGCCGATCAGCGTGCCGTTGCCGCCCAAGCAAGCTCCGAGCGAGAGGCACCACCACAGCGGCTCGATCTTGTCCGCCCCGCCGTAGGCAGGCGCCATGCTCTTGATCAGCGGGATCATGGTCGCGACGAACGGGATGTTGTCGACGATCGCCGAGAGGAACGCCGACGCCCACAGGATGGCGTAGCCGGCCGTCGCCATGCTGCCGCCGGTTGCGGCGACCAGCTTTTCCGCGAGCAGCGTGAGCAGGCCGCCGTATTCCACGCCGTGCACCACCATGAACAACCCGACGAAGAAGAAGATGGTGATCCATTCGACGTCGCCGAAGGTCTGGTGAATGTTGTGCGCGGCCTTTTCGGTGTGATGCACCCAATTGTCGAGCAGCATCAGGACGGCGGCGCCAAACATCGCGATGGTGGCGGGCTCGAGGTGCAACGGCCGCGCCAATACGAACGCGACCATCACGATCCCGATCACCACCAGCGACTGCTTGAGCAGCAGCCAGTCCTTGATCGACTCCGTGGCGTTCATCGCCATCACGCGCGCCTCGCGCTCGGGCGTTGCCTTCAGGTCCTTGCCCCACAAGAGGTGGATCATGATCGCCTGCGCGACCATCACGACGAGGATCACCGGCGTGAGGTGGATGACGAACTCGTTGAACGAAAGCCCGGCTTGTGTGCCGATCAGGATGTTGGGTGGATCACCGATCAAGGTCGCGGTGCCGCCGATGTTGGAGGCGAACACTTCGGCGAACAGATACGGATAGACCGGCACCTCGAGCTCTTTGCAGATCGCGAGCGTCACCGGCACGATCAGCAGCACCGTGGTGACGTTGTCGAGGAACGCGGAGAGCACCGCGGTGGTGATCTGCAGCAGGAACAGGATGCCGGCCGGGTGCGCCTTGGCGGCCTGCGCGGACCAAATGGCGATGTATTCGAACATCCCGGAACGGCGCGAGATCGACACCAGGATCATCATCCCGGTGAGCAGGCCGATCGTGTTCCAGTCGATGCCGCGGATCGCCTCTTCCTGGCTGAACACCCCGACCAGGATCATCAGGGAGGCGCTGATCAGCGCGATGATTGCGCGATTGACCTTCTCCGACATGATGATGGCGTAGGTGACGGCCAGAATGACCGTCGAAACCCACATCGGGTTTAGCCCGAAATAGACCGTGGAAGCGTGCCCGCCCATCAATCATTCCCCCCAGAATCCGCGGCCAAAGTCCGGCACCGGAGAAACCAAGTCAAGACGACTTGAGAATCGGCGCGACCGGCAGCCAGGTGAGCAGCAGAAAGAGCGGCACCAGGATCAGCGCTGCCCACAGCGTGTAGGCGAAGAAGCTCGGCATCTTCACGCCGCGCTCCTGCGCGATTGCGTAGACCATGAAGTTCGGCGCGTTGCCGATGTAGGTGAGCGCGCCCATGTAGACGGCGCCCATCGAGATCGCCGCGAGTGTGCCGGCGAGCGGCCCCATCAGCATTTGCGCATCGCCTCCCGCAAGCTCGAAGAACACAAGATAGGTCGGCGCATTGTCGAGGAACGCCGAGAGTGCGCCAGTGAGCCAGAAATAGGCGACTTCATGCGGCGTGCCGTCCGGCTCGGTGACGACGCGCAAGAGCCACGTGAATGCGCCATTGCGCCCCGCCTCGAGCATCGCCACCACCGGAATGATGGTGACGAAGATGCCGGCAAACAGCTTGGCGACTTCGCGGATCGGCTCGAAGGAAAATCCGTTGGCGGCGCGGTGCTCCTCGGGGGTGAGCCACAGCGACGCCAGCGCGATGACGATCATGGCAGCGTCGCGCGCGAGATTTTGCAGCGCGATGTCGCTGCCGAGGACGTTGAACGAGACGCCCGGCCTCCACACCGCCGAGCCGAGCAGGGCCGCGACGATGAATGCGATCAGCAACAGATTGACGCCGCCGCGGATCGTGATGTGCGCCGGTTCGCTCGTTTCGGCGCGCGGCTCGCGGCGGCTGAACCAGCAATCGACGGCGAAGAACATCCCCAGCACGGAAACCACGACGATCAGGGTTTGCAGCCAGAGATGTTGCGCGGTCCAGAGAAAATCGACGCCGCGCAGGAAACCGACAAACAGCGGCGGGTCGCCGAGCGGCGTCAGCGCGCCGCCGACATTGGCTACCAGAATGATGAAGAACACCACGATGTGTGTCTTGTTCTCGCGCTGCTCGTTGGCGCGCAGCAGCGGCCGGATCAGGATCATGGCGGCGCCGGTCGTACCGACGAGGCTCGCGATCAGCGTGCCCGCGCCGAGCAACGCCGTGTTGATGAGCGGTGTGCCGCGCAAGTTTCCGGTCACGAGGATGCCACCGGCCACGACATAGAGCGCGAACAGCACCACGATGAAGCTCAGGTATTCGGTCAGGATCGTGTGGAGGAACGCGGCCACCGCCGCCATCACGCCGTAAAACGCCGCGACCGCCGCGAGCACCAGGACACTCCAGCCAAACGCGATCTTGCCGTAGTGCCGGTGCCAGACTTGCGGGAACAGCAGCGGGCCGGCCGCGATCGAGAGCAGCATGGCGGCGAACGGCAGCGCCCACGGCCAGCGCATGGCGGCGCCGTCGAGACCTGGGGCGGCGAAGGCCGGCTCGGTCGCAAATGCTATAGGGATCGCGGCGATCACACGGGCAAGCATACGGGAGCGGTTCCGGCGCGATGGCCGCCGCCTGTCTGTTGGCGCGATAATGTTTGCCGGACGGGCTGCCATGGGTTAAAGTGCATGCATTGCATGCACCGGTCAACAGGCCGACACCATGACCCAAATTACCATTCGCCGGCTCGACCAGACCGTGATCGACGGCCTGAAAAAACGCGCGGCCGCCGCGGGCCGCTCGATGGAGGAAGAGGCGCGAACAATCTTAAGCGCCGCCGTGCTCGACGAGCAACTGGCGAGGCAGCGAGAGTGGGTCGAGCGGATGACGGCGAAGCGCAAAGAAATATTCGGCGATCAGGTCTTTCCCGACTCGAGCGAGGAAATCAGCAAGATGCGTGAGGAGCGCAGCCGTTATATTGCGGAGTTGACGGCACCACCGGCCAAAAAATGATCGTCGTAGCCGACACCAGTATCCTGTTCAAAACATTGGTTACAGAACCGGACAGCAATCGTGCCAGTTCATTAGTTGCAAGCTCGCGCATCGTCGTTCCGGAACTCGTCTACGCAGAAATCGGCAACGCGATTTTGAATCGTGTCCACGACCGCCGTTTGGCACAAGAGGCAGCCATCGATTTGATCGAAGTATTCAATAGCGCGGCATTCGAGGTGCATTCCAATCGGCCTCATCTCCGGCGCGCTCTCATGATCGCTGCCGCGATCGATCATCCCGTCTATGACTGCATCTATCTGGCATTGGCCGAAAGTTTGGGAATAACGCTGGTCACCGAGGACACACGCTTTCTCAACGCGCTCTCGCGGCATCGCTTTCAACCGGCCGACGTGAAAAGATTGGTCGAAGTTACCTAGCGCGCTCAACGCGCCTCTTGCCAGTTGCGCATCGACCGCGAGCGGCACCGAGAGCGCCACGGCCGGCATCGGCGCGTCTTCCGTCACGCGCTTGCCCACCGGCAGCGTCAGCGCGACATCGACATCGGGCACCTCGGCCGCAAACGCGCCGATCAGCGCGCCGTGCTCCACGCAAGCCAGATCGCGACGCCAGCAAGCATAACGGCGAGGATGCGCCGGATCGGGCGCAAGCGCGCCGGATCATTGATTAACTCACGCAAGCGGCTTGCCGAGATAACGATGAGCGCATGGATGGCAGTCGCGATCGCCACATAGATTGCCGAGAGAGTGAGCGTTTGTGCGACGATGCTGCCCGCCTGCGGCGTGACGAATTCAGGCAGCACCGCGATGTAGAATACCGCCGCCTTGGGGTTGAGCAGGTTCGTGATGACCCCGCGGCGGAATGCCGAGCGGTGCTCATGGTTGGCGGCGCCGGCCTCGGGCGCCATGTCGCCGGCGGTCGACCAGGCGTCCCACGCGAGCCAGAGCAGATAGGCGACCCCGCCCCAGCGCAAGGTCTCATACAGAAAGGCCGAGTTCTCGATTGCCGCTGCGACACCCAGCGCGGCCGCGACGCCGTAGGCCGACAGGCCGAGCGCAACGCCCGCCACTGCCGCGAGGCCGACGCGCCAGCCGCGCGCGAGCGACAGCGCCGCGAGCCATGCCATGTTCGGCCCCGGCGTGATCTCGACGATCACACAGGTGAGCGCGAAGGCGAGCAGGCTGGCGAGAGCGATCACGGCATGGGCTGCCTGGTCGGCACAGGCTAGTGCGCCTCTTCCCAATTGTTCGCCGCATGCGCATCGACCGCGAGCGGCACCGAGAGCGCCACCGCCGGCATCGGCGCGTCTTCCATCACGCGCTTGACCACCGGGAGCGTCCTGTCGACTTCGGCCTCCGGCACCTCGAACACCAGCTCGTCGTGCACTTGCAGCAGCATCAGCGCGCCGAGCTTCTGCTCGGCGAGCGCATCCTCCATCCGCACCATCGCGCGGCGGATGATGTCGGCGGCCGAACCCTGCAGCCGCGCGTTGATCGCGGCGCGCTCGTTGAAGGCGCGCACCGACGGATTCTTGGCCTTGATCTCCGGGTAATGCATCTTGCGGCCGAACAAAGTGAGCACGTGGCCGTGCTGGCGGCAGAACGCCTTGCTCTCCTCCATGTAGTCGCGGATGCCGGGGAAGCGCTCGAAGTACTTCTTGATATAGGCGCCGGCCTCCTCGCGCCCGATGCCGAGCTGATTGGCAAGGCCGAACGCCGAGATGCCGTAGATGATGACGAAGTTGATCGCCTTGGCGCGCCGGCGCACGTCGGTCGGCATGTCCTTCACCGGCACGCCGAACATCTCGGACGCCGTCATGGTGTGGATGTCGATGCCGGCCTGGAAGGCGGCGCGCAGTGCAGGCACATTGGCGATCTCGGCCAGCAGCCGCAGCTCGATCTGGGAGTAGTCGGCGGAGACAAGCTTGTATCCCGGCGCGGCAATGAACGCGCGGCGGATCTTGCGTCCCTCCTCGGTACGCGCCGGGATGTTCTGCAGGTTCGGCTCGGAAGAGGAGAGGCGGCCGGTCGTGGTCGCGGCGAGCGCGTACGACGTATGGACGCGCTTGGTCTCGGGGTGAACGTAAGTCGGCAGTGCGTCGGTGTAAGTGGACTTGAGCTTGGAGACCTGGCGCCAGTCGAGGATCTTGCGCGCGATCTCGATGCCCTGTTCCTCGGCCAGCTCCTCCAGCACGTTGGCGCGCGTCGACCACGCACCGGTCGGCGTCTTGCTTGCGCCCGGCAGCCCCATCTTGCCGAACAGGATGTCGCCGAGCTGCTTCGGGCTGCCGAGGTTGATGCGCTCGCCCGCGAGAACGGCGATCTCGTCCTCGAGCCGCGCGGTCGTCTGGGCGAAATCCGAGGAGAGCCGGCGCAGCATCTGCGGGTCGATGGCGATGCCGCGCCGCTCCATGCGGGCGAGCACCGGCAACAGCGGCCGCTCCAGCGTGGCGTAGACGGTGGACATCCGCTCGGCGACGAGACGCGCGCGCAACAGGCGCCAGAGGCGGAACACGATGTCGGCGCTTTCCGCGCAAAACGTCGCGGCGCGCGCGATCTCGACCCGCTCGAAGGCGATCGCGGTGCGGCCCTTGCCGGCGATGTCGTGGAACGCGATCGGCGCATGATCGAGGTGACGCGTCGCGAGCTCATCCATGCCGTGGCCGCCGAGCCCGGCATCGAGCACGTACGACATCAGCATCACGTCGTCGATCGATTGCACCGTGATGCCGTGGCGCGCCAGCACCAGCGTGTCGGCCTTGAAATCGTGCCCGATCTTCAGGATGCCCGGGTCTTCCAGCAGCGGCTTCAGCCGCGCGAGCGCATCGCGTGCGGGAATCTGCCCTCCGACCAGACCGCCGCCCGCGAGCAGGTCGTCGGCCATGCGATGGCCGAGCGGCAGGTAACACGCCTCGTTCGACCGCACCGCAAGCGCGAAGCCGGTGATGTCGGCCTGCATCGGATCGTCCGACGTGGTGCGCAGGTCGAGCGCGATGACGCCCTCGCGTGTCGCCGCCGCGATCCAGCGGTCGAGCGCCGCCATGTCGGAAATCGTGCCGTAGCGCGCATGCTCGATTTCGGCGGCCGCGATCTCGGCGCGCCGCCCGGTGACCAGCGCATCCGGCGCAAAACTGAAATTGTCGTTGCCGGGCTTTCGCCGCGGCAGCGTCTCGGGAAACAATTCGCCCGTTGTGGCAGGCAGCGGCGTGGAGGCCGTCGTCGCCGCGGCCGGGGCGGCCGCCGCCTCGACCGCTTCGAGCGCGGGCGCCCCAATCCCCTTGGCGGCGAAGCGCGCATCGGGCGTGACGGTGTTCGGGTCGATGCCGAGCAGGGCGGATGCGCGCCGCGTCAGGTCGTTGAACTCCATCGCCTTGGAAAATGCGATCAGCCGGTGCGGCTCGACCCCCTCCAGGCACGAGGCGCCCGCGAGGCACAGCCGATCAAGCGGCAGATCGACTGCCGCATGGTCATCAAGCAGCACAAGCCGCTTCGAAAGGCGCGCGGTTTCGGCGTGCTCGATCAGCGCCTGGCGGCGCTTCTCCTGCTTGATCTCGGAGGCGCGCGCCAGGAGCGTTTCGAGATCGCCGAATTCGTTGATCAGCAGCGCGGCGGTTTTCACGCCGATGCCGGGCACGCCGGGCACATTGTCGGTCGAATCGCCGATCAGCGCCTGCACCTCCGGGACTTTCTCCGGCGGCACGCCGAACTTCTCGATCACCTCGTCGCGCCCGATCGGCCGCTCGCGGCCGGGCATCGGATCGAACATGCGCACGCCCGGACGCACGAGCTGCATCAGGTCCTTGTCGCCGGCAACGATCGTCGCGTCGGCGCCCGCCTCGACCGTCTGGCGTGCGTAAGTGGCGATGATGTCGTCCGCCTCGTAGCCGCGCTGTTCGATCGGCAGCAGCCCGAAGGCGCGCACGGCCTCGCGCATCAGCGGGAACTGCGGGATCAACTCGTCCGGCGGATCGGGGCGATGGCCCTTGTAATCGGGGTAGATGTCGTTGCGGAACGTCTTCTCCGCGTAGTCGAACACGACCGCGACGTGCGACGGCTTCACCGCGTCGAAGCCCTCGCGCAACAGCTTGAACAGCATGTTGGAGAAGGCGAGCACGCCGCCGATTGGCAACCCGTCGCTGCGCGTGAGCTTCTTGCCGCTCTTCTGCGCGGCGGCAAACATGGCGAAATAGGCGCGGAAAATGTAGGACGACCCGTCGATCAGGAAGACGTGGTCGCCCTTCTTCAGCGGGCGCGACGCGGCAGATGCCGCTGGCGCGGCCGACGTTGCGGATGCTCTGGCCATGGGGCGAATATAGGACTTTGGCGGGAGATTTCACACCGGCGGCGGCGTTATCCACGCCCGCGGGCGACGTTGCGCAACTTGAAGAACAGGATCGCGGCGAGAAACGCGAGGCTCACACTATTGGCGAGGATGATGACGGCATCGCCCCGCAAGACGCCGTAGAGGACCCAGAGCGCAATGCCCGCCGCAAGGATCAGGAACATCTTCAGCGAGATGTCATGAGTCTCGCCGGTCGCCCAGATTTTGCGGATTTGCGGGATATAGGAGACGGTGGTGCAGAATGCCGCGACGAGGCCGATCACAGTGACGAGTTGCATGGCCCGGTAAGCCGGGCGGCGCCGGGTCGGTTCCCGATCACGCGGCAGGCTGGAGGGTGAATCTCGGCTTCGCCTCGAGCCGCGCCCAGGCGGGGCGCTCGAACAGGAACCGGAGCGGCGTGCCGCGCACTGCCCAGAACAGCGCGACAGCGACGCCGATGGCGCAGGCGGTGACGAGGAGCGCGATCGTCCCGAGGTCCGGGATCAGGCCGCTCTTGAGCAGCACCGAGCGTGAGGCCGCCATGCCGAGGAAGAAGGCGAGATAGACGACGATCGAATTCCGCCCGAGATAGCGCAGCACCGAAAATGCGTCGCTCTTCGCGATCAGTGCCGAGACCGAAACGACCGCGGCGGCCCCGATCAGCCCGAGCGTGAGCGAGACGAACGGTTTGTCGGCGAGGCCGCCGAATACATAAAATCCGTTCAGCAGCGCCCAGGCGGTGAGCGCATAGGCGGCAAGCGCCGGCCGAGCCTGCACGGCGGCGGCGAGCTGGAAGATGCGGATGCTGAGGATGTAGCCGGTGTAGAAATAGACGAAGCGGGCAGCGAACTCGTCGATCACGGTCCAGCCGGTCTGGATCTGCGCGATCTCGAGCGCGGCGAGGACGGTCCACACGATCAGTATCGGCACGCCGCGCGTGAGCTTCGTGACGACGAAGAAGATCGGCAGCAGGTAGATGAACCAGAGCGTGCCGAACGGCTCGACGAAGGCCTCGGCGTAGAGTTTGGCGACGCCGAGCACACCGTGCTCGGCCGCAAAGGCGGGTGCCTTGAAGGCGAACTGGATCGTGACCCACAGCACATAGAAGTAGGCGAAGTGGACAACCTTGCGGTCGAGATAAGTGCGCCAGTCGCGATCGATCACGCGCGCGAGGAACAGACCCGAGATCAGGAAGAAGTCGGGCATGCGGAACGGCTTGGCGAACGCGACCGCATAGTGCATCCAGCTCTCGTGTCCGGCCGCGGCCTCGACGCCGAGCGTCGAATGCATCATCACCACCATGACGATGCAGAAGCCCTTGGCGTAGTCGATCCAGTCGACGCGCGCGGCGCCGGCCTGTCCCAGTTCCGTTCCCATGCGTGCCATTATGCGACTGCCGCGTTGCGTTCGGCTTTACGCGAGCAAGGAGCGGGCCGGGGCAGCGGTTAGGAATGTGTTAACCATAAGCTCCGCTGTCATCCCGGCCGACCCCGGCCTTGAGCCGGGGGAGAGCCGGGACCCATACACCCCCGGCCGGGATATATGGGTCCCGGATCGGCCCTTCGGGCCGTCCGGGATGACAGCCTCGCGTGCGGCATGACCGATCCGATTGCCCTTCCCATCGACCAGGCGCTGCCCGCGCTGACCTCGGCGTTGTGCTCCCGCAACGCCGCCGTACTCGTGGCCCCGCCCGGCGCGGGCAAGACCACGCGCGTGCCGCTGGTGCTGGCCGAAGAGCCGTGGGCCAGGAGCGGCAGGATTCTGGTGCTGGAGCCGCGCCGCATCGCGGCGCGCGCTGCCGCCGACCGCATGGCAAGGACGCTGGGGGAGCGCGTCGGCGAGACGGTCGGCCTGCGCGTGCGCTTCGGCTCGAAGGTGTCGGCGAGAACGCGCATCGAGGTCGTGACCGAAGGCGTGTTCACCCGTCTGATCCTCGACGATCCCGAACTCAAGGGCATCGCGGCGGTGCTGTTCGACGAATTCCACGAGCGCTCGCTCGATGCCGATTTGGGATTGGCGCTGGCGGGCGACGTACAGCATGGCCTGCGCGAGGACCTGAAGATCCTGGTGATGTCGGCGACCATCGACGGCGCGCGCGTGGCCGCGCTGCTCGGCGACGCGCCGGTGATCGAATCGCAGGGCCGGGCGTTCCCGGTCGAAACGCGCTACACGGGCCGCGATCCGCGCGCACGCATCGAGGATCAGGTGACGGACGCGGTCACGCGCGCGCTACTCGCCGAGCCGGGCTCCGTGCTCGCCTTCCTGCCCGGTGCGGCCGAAATCCGCCGCACGGAGACCTTGCTGCGCGACGGCGTCGATGCCGCGACCGATGTGGTGGCGCTCTACGGCGCGCTCGATGCCGAGACGCAGGACCGCGCGATTTCGCCCGCGCCGCCGGGCCGCCGCAAGGTCGTGCTCGCGACCTCGATCGCCGAGACCTCGCTCACCATCGAAGGCGTGCGCATCGTGATCGACTCCGGGCTGGCGCGCGTGCCGCGTTACGAGGCCGATGTCGGCCTGACCCGCCTCGAAACCGTGCGCGTGTCGCGCGCCGCCGCCGATCAGCGCCGCGGCCGCGCGGGCCGCACCGCGGCGGGTATCTGTTATCGGCTGTGGGACGAGCCGCAGACAGCCTCGCTCGAGCCCTTTACGCGCCCGGAGATTCTCGCGGCCGATCTCTCCTCCTTCGTGCTCGATCTCGCGGCGTGGGGCGCTGCGCCGGAGACGCTTTCCTTCCTCGATCCACCGCCAAAGGCTGCACTCGCCGAGGCGCGCGCGTTGTTGACTGAACTCGGCGCACTCGACGACGGCCGTATCACGGAGGAGGGGCATGCGCTGCGACGGCTGCCGCTGCCGCCGCGTCTTGCCCGCATGGTGGTGGATGCAGCGCAGGCGGGCGCCGGCGACCTCGCGGCGGATATCGCGGCGGTGCTGACCGAGCGCGGGCTCGGCGGCGACGACGTGGACCTGACGCACCGCGTGGAGAATTTCCGCCGCGACCGCTCGCCGCGCGGGCGCGACGCGCGTGCGATGGCGAAGCGGTGGCTCTCTCTCCTACCCTCCCCCGAAAGGGGAGGGCATAGGCGGCCTTCGGCCGCCGTCGAACAGAACGCCGATGCAAAGCATCCGCTACGGCGAAGCGCCGGGGAGGGGTCATCTGCTGCGTCGACCCCCACCCGCCGCGCTGCGCGCGTCGACCTCCCCCTTTCAGGGGGAGGTACGGAGAGCACCGGCGCGATCCTCGCGCTCGCCTACCCGGACCGCGTCGCGAAGAATCGCCACAATGGCGCGTTCACGCTGGCGAACGGGCGCGGCGGGAACGTCGATCAGGCCTCGCCGCTGTCGCGCGAGCCGTTCATCGCGGTCGCCGAACTGACCGGTGCGGCGGCGAATGCCCGCATTGTCCTGGCGGGGCCGATTTCGCTTCAGGAGATCGAGACGCGCTTCGCGGATCGCATCGAAAGCCACGACGACGTCACGTTCGACGAGAAATCCTTGAGCCTGCGCGCGCGCCGCTCACGCCGTCTCGGCGCGATCGCGCTCGCCGAACAGACGCGCAGGGTCGAGCCGAACGACGAGACCGCGCGCGTGCTGGCTGAAGGGATCGCACGTGCCGGCATCGCCAAGCTGCCCTGGACGAAGGCGCTCACCCAATGGCGCGACCGCGTGATGTTCCTGCGCAGGGCGGAAGGCGACGAGTGGCCTGATTTGTCGGATGCGGCGCTCGCCGCGAACATCGACTGGCTGATCGCAGCGAGTGCGGGGAAGACCGCCGTATCGGACCTCTCGGCCGACGATCTCTCCGCCACGCTGCACGAACTGCTGCCGTGGCCGCTGCGCCGCCGGCTCGACGTGGAGGCGCCGACGCACTTCGCAGCGCCGACCGGAACGAACGCCGCGATCGACTATGAGGCGGACGCCGGGCCGACCATTTCGATCCGCCTTCAGGAGCTGTTCGGGCTCAGCACGCATCCGAGTATCGCGGGCGGGCGCATCCCGCTGGTGATCGAGCTGCTCTCGCCCGGCCACAAGCCCGTGCAGATCACGCGCGATCTGCCCGGTTTCTGGCGCGGCTCCTATGCGGCAGTGCGCAGCGAGATGCGCGGGCGCTATCCGCGCCATCCCTGGCCGGACGATCCGCTCGCCGCCGCGCCGACCCGGCGCGCCAAGCCGCGCGGGACTTGAATCTCTCACTCGTCATGGCCGGGCTTGTCCCGGCCATCCCGATTGATCGGGTAGGATGGTGCATGCTCTATCGGGATCACCGGGTCTCGCCGCTTCGCGGCGGCCCGGTGATGACGGAGAGAATGTGAGTAATCCCCACCTCATCGGCCTCGACTGGGGCACCACGGCGTGCCGCGCCTATCTGATTGGTGCCGGGGGTGAAGTGCTGGCGCGGGTCACAGACGGCCCGGGCATCCTGCGCGTCGAAAGCGGCGCGTTCGGCGCCGCACTCGATACAATGATTGCGGGCTGGCCGGCGCTGCCAATGATCCTGTCCGGCATGATCGGCTCGCGCCAGGGTTGGAAGGAAGCGCCCTATGCGCACTGCCCGGCGGCCACCGGAGATATCGTGGCCGCGCTCACAAGGATCGAGCATGCGGGCCGCGCAATTGCGCTGGTGCCCGGTCTTTCCTGCGAGAACGGCGGGATGCCGGACGTGATGCGCGGCGAGGAGACGCAGATTCTCGGCGCGCTGGAGATCGCGAAGCAGGACGGCGGCGTGTTCCTGCTGCCCGGCACGCACTCGAAATGGGCAGGCGTGACCGGAGGCTGCATCGCATCGTTCCGCACCTTCATGACCGGCGAAGTGTTCGGCGCGCTCAAGGACCACACGATCCTCGGCCGCCTGATGCGCGAAGGCGCGCCCGACGCTGACGGCTTTGCGCGCGGCGTGCGCGCAAGCACGACGCTGACAAGCGCGGGCGCGTTGCTCAACCGCCTGTTCGCGACGCGCACCTACGGCCTGATGAACCGGCTCCCCGATACCGCACTGTCGGATTATCTCAGCGGCCTTCTGGTCGGGGCCGAGATCGCCGAGGCGACGAAGCAGATCGAAAATCCCGTGACCATCATTGCCAGTCCGGCGCTTGCTCACCGTTATACCGAGGCCTTGAAACTGCTCGGGCATGAGAGCGCGCTCGCGCCGGCCGATTGCGGCGCGGCCGGCCATTGGCGCATTGCGCGCGCCGCCGGCCTGTGTTGAAAAACCGCATGCTCGACCTGCGCGCTGCCCTGAAGCAATGTCCGATCGCCGCGATTTTGCGCGGCGTGACGCCCGACGAGGTCGACGCCATCGGCGATGCGCTGGTGGACGCCGGCATCGTCATCATCGAGGTGCCGCTCAATTCGCCGCAGCCGTTCGACAGCATCAAGCGTCTTGCGGCCCGGCATGGCCGGCGCGCGCTCGTCGGGGCAGGTACGGTGCTGGAGGCGGCGGATGCGGCGCGCGTCGCCGCCGCTGGTGGGCGCCTGATCGTCGCGCCGAATTTCGATGCCGATGTGGTGCGCGCCGCGAAGGCAGCCGGCCTCGCGGCGCTGCCGGGCGTGATGACTCCGTCCGAGGGATTCGCGGCGCTGAGGGCCGGTGCCGACGGACTGAAGCTGTTTCCCGCCGAGATCATTCCGCCGGCCGTGTTCAAGGCATGGCGCGCGGTGTTTCCGGCCGCCACGCTGCTGCTCGCCGTGGGCGGCGTCGGTGTCGACAACATTGCGTCGTATCGCAAGGCGGGCGCGTCCGGCTACGGCATCGGCTCGGCGCTGTACCAACCGGGCCGCCCGGCGGCCGAACTCGCGCGGCTCGCGCGCGCCCTGGTCGTGGCCGCAAAGGCTTGAAATCCGGGCCTTTTTGCCCCATATTCGGTGCACTGATCTGGAGGCCTCTCGTTCGGCACGCGTCGGCGGGGGGCTTATTGCTTTTGGGGCGGCGAAGCCGCGCAGACGATGACAAAGAGCAACCGCACCGGCCATATCCGGCTCACCTCGCATCCGGGGCGGACCGGCGTTGCGACGCGCTTTCCGATCCATTGGGGCGCGGCCTCGGCGCGCGAGCGCGGCGCGGTGGTCGGCACCGTCAATGCCGGCGTCGATCGCAATGCGATCGGCGCGCATGGCGGGTCGTATGCGCTCTATCGCGCACTTGCGGTGTCGTCCGGTGCGCTCAGCCCGATCGCGCGGCCGGACCTCACCAACACGGCGCCGGTGGTCGATATCGGTCCATTCCCGCAATGGTCCGAGCCGGGGCGCATCGTCTCGCTCGATCCCTGGGGCCACCGTGTGGCGGCGGATTTCCGTGCCGAGATCGCCGAGGGCGTGGACATCCGCCCGAGCATCGCGGTCACCAAGGCGCGGCTGACGATTTCCGAGCTCGACGAGGCGGTGGCGCAAGGCCGGCTCAAGGTCGACGGCACCATCATGAAGGACACCGGCGAAGTCGCCGTGACCAAGGCGGCGGTCGAGCCGGTGTGGTACCTGCCCGGCATCGCGGAGCGCTTCGGCGTCGCCGAGGATTCGCTGCGGCGCACGCTGTTCGAGCAGACCGGCGGCATGTATCCGGAGCTGGTGACGCGGCCGGATCTTTCGGTGTTCCTGCCGCCGATCGGCGGCATCACGCTCTACATCTTCGGCGATCCGAGCGGCGTGTGGGACAGGCGCCGCACGCTCGCGTGCCGCGTGCACGACGAGTGCAACGGCTCTGACGTCTTCGGCTCCGACATCTGCACCTGCCGGCCGTATCTCATTCACGGCATCGAGGAGGCTATCCGCGAGGCGCAGAACGGCGGCGCGGGGCTGATCGTCTACAATCGCAAGGAAGGCCGCGCGCTCGGCGAGGTCACCAAGTTCCTGGTCTACAATGCGCGCAAGCGCCAGGAGGGCGGCGACCAGGCGGCCACCTATTTCGAGCGCACCGAATGCGTCGCCGGCGTACAGGACGCGCGCTTCCAGCAGCTGATGCCCGACGTGCTGCACTGGCTCGGCGTGACGAAGATCGACCGCTTCGTGTCGATGTCGAACATGAAGCATGATGCGCTGACCGCCTCGGGCATCGCGATCGGCGAGCGCGTGCCGATCCCGGACGAGCTCATTCCCGACGACGCCAGGGTCGAGATGGAGGCGAAGAAGGCTGCCGGCTATTTCACGCCTCGTGCGCCCACCGCCGACGAGCTGCGCGCGACGGTCGGGCGCAAGATCGAGGAATTCTGACCCACGCGGTCGTCATCGCCCGCGAAGGCGGGCGACCCAGTCAACGCAAGCTCACGTTATGGCACGCCAGAGCGTCCTATTTCTTTCGGTGATTACTGGGTGCCCGGCTTTCGCGGGGCATGACGCCAGTGAGTGACGCCGAAGCCGCTCGCTCGCTTCTCTCGGCGGCGGCCGTGCGCGAGCGCGCGCACGAGATGCTCGCCGCGGGGCTGCGCGGGGAGCTTGAGCATTTCACCGTGGACCTGGAGAGCCTCGGATCGGCCGCGCAGGTCGTCTCCGAGCTGATCCGCGTCGGCTATCCCGATCTCAACGTACCGTTTCATGCGCGCTGGCGCCATTTCGTGATCGGTGCGCGCGACCTGTGGGCGGAGCGTGCCGCTCAAGTGAAGTGGCCCACGCCTGCCGCCAAGGCGCGCGCCGAGTTCGATCTCGCGATCACCTCGGTGCTGCTCGATGCCGGTGCGGGCGCATCGTGGCATTACCTCGACGCCGCCACCGAGCAGGTCATATCGCGCTCGGAGGGCCTCGCGGTCGCCAGCCTGCGCCTGTTCGAGGCGGGCGCGTTCTCATCCGATCCGGCCGATCCGCTGCGCGCCGATGCCGAACGGTTGATGCAGCTGAAGCATGAGGAAGTGGCCGACGGCTTTCAGAGCATGGTCGGCAACCGGCTCGCCGGTGTCGAGGGCGCGCCGAGCTGCTCGCAAGCCTGGGCAAGGCGGTCGCCGCCAGTCCTGCTGTGTTCGCGCGCGCGGATCGCGCGCGGCCGGGCGGGCTTTACGATTATCTTGCTTCGCTCGCGCAGGATGGACGCCTGCCGGCCCCGCGCATCCTCGCGGCGGTGCTCGAGCATCTCGGGCCGATCTGGCCGAGCCGGCTGACACTCGGCGGCGTACCGCTCGGCGACACGTGGCGGCATTCCGCCATCAAACGGCGCGATGCCACCAACGGCCTGGTGCCGATCCACAAGCTGTCGCAATGGCTCGCCTATTCGTTGATCGAACCGCTGCAGTGGTCCGGCATCGAGGTGACCAACATCGACGGACTCACCGGCTTGGCCGAATACCGCAACGGCGGGCTGTTCGTCGATGCCGGCGTGCTGCGCCTGCGCGATCCCGAGGCCGCGATCCATCCCAATCCGGTCGGCTCTTCGCTGGTGGTCGAATGGCGCGCACTCACCGTCGCGCTGCTCGATCAGATCGCGGTGCTGATCCGCGAACGGCGTGGGCTGACGATCGACGAATTCCCGCTCGCGCGCGTGCTCGAAGGCGGCACCTGGGCGGCCGGGCGCCGCCTTGCGCGCGAAAAGCGCGCCGACGGGTCGCCGCCGATTGCGGTCGTCAGCGACGGGACGGTATTTTGATCTTGCTTTCTCATCCCTCCCCTGAAAGGAGGGTCGGACTGCCGAAGGCAGTCCGGGGAGGGGTCAATCTTCGCAGCCGACCCCCACCCGGCGTGCTGCGCACGCCGACCTCCCCCTTGCAGGGGGAGGTAAGGAGAGGGCGGAGCAGGGGACCCCATGCAAGGCGTGACCGTCGTCGATCATCCGCTGGTGCAGCACAAGCTCACGCTGATGCGCGACAGAGAGCGTTCGACCAAGGGCTTCCGCGAGCTCATGCACGAGATCGGCATGCTCTTGTGCTACGAGGTCACGCGCGACCTGCCGCTCGAACTGACCGAGATCGAGACGCCGCTCACGCCGATGCAGGCGCCGGTGCTCGCCGGCAAAAAGCTGGTGTTCGCGCCGATCCTGCGCGCCGGTGTCGGCTTCCTCGACGGCATGCTGACGCTCGTGCCGTCCGCGCGCGTCGCGCATGTCGGCCTCTATCGCGATCCGAAGACGCTGGTCGCGGTCGAGTATTACTTCAAGGCGCCCGAGGATGTCGCCGACCGCCTGGTGCTGGTGCTCGACCCGATGCTGGCGACCGCCAATTCGGCGATCGCGGCGGTCGACCGGCTGAAGGAGGCCGGGGCAAAGAACATCCGCATCGTGTGCCTGCTCGCGGCGCCCGAGGGGATCGAGAAGTTCCGCGGCTCGCATCCCGACGTGCACATCTGGACCGCCGCGATCGACGATCATCTCAACGAGCATGGCTACATCATCCCGGGCCTGGGCGACGCCGGCGACCGGATGTTCGGGACGAAATGACTCCTTGCTTTCCCCTCGCCCCGCGAAGCGGGGAGAGGGTGCCGAAGGAGCGTAGCGACTGAGGCGGGAGAGGGCCCTCTCCCGGCTCACGCCTTCGGCGCTCGCCACCCTTTCCCGCAAGCGGGAGAGGGGAAAGCAGGAGAGGCCGCCGCGACAATTCGATCGTTCTCCGCAACGCTTCATTCACCACCCGTCCCAAAAGCGCGGCCCATGCTCCCGCCGTTAGCCTCCCGCTTGCCACTCCTGTGCTTGGATGGCGCCATTCCTGTTTGTGCGGGGAGTCATGCGGCAGATTCTCTTCTTCGCGATCGCGGCGCTTGTGCTCGCCGGCGTCATGCCGCGCGTGATGGGCAATGTCGGCAAGGATGTCACCCCGCAAACGCAGTATGCCGGCAAGCGCGCCGAGCCTGCGCCGCAGCAGGCGGCCGGCCGCACCGTCACGGTGCGCGGCGACCGGCTCGGCCACTTCCAGGTCGAAGGCTCGGTCGACGGCCGCCGCCTCGACTTCATGGTCGACACCGGCGCTTCGCTCGTTGCGCTGCGCGAGCGCGACGCCAACAAGCTGGGCATATTCCCTGGTCCGCGCGATTACACCGGCCGCACCTCGACCGCGAACGGCGTCATCGCGGTCGCTCCGGTGCGGCTCTCCTCGCTCGAGATCAACGGCATCCGCATCTACGACGTCGGTGCGGTCGTGATCCCCGACAAGGCGCTCGGCGTAAACCTGCTCGGCATGTCGTTTCTCTCGCGCGTGCGACGCTTCGAGATGGCCAACGGCCGACTCGTGATGGAACAGTAGTCCCCGGTTGTCATTGTCCGCGAAAGCGGGCAATCCAGTACCTACATATCTCTCAGTGATTACTGGGTCGTCCGCCGTCGCGGACGATGACACGGAGTTTCCTGTGCTCCCCAAGCCGAAGCCTTCGCTCACCCCCAATACTTATGCCTACGAATCCGAGCCGATGGTGAAGCCCACCGGCTTCCGCGAATACGACGCGCGCTGGCTGTTCGGCCAGGAGATCAATCTGATGGGCGTGCAGGCGCTCGGCCTTGGGCTCGGCACCTTGATCCACGAGCTTGGCGTCAAGCCTGAGCTCATTACGGCGCATGATTTCCGCGGCTATTCGGCCTCGATCAAGATGGCGCTCGTCACCGGTTTGATGAGCGCGGGGATCAAGGTGAACGACATCGGGCTTGCGGTCACGCCGATGGCCTATTTCGCGCAGTTCGATCTCGACGTGCCGTGCGTCGCGATGGTGACGGCGTCGCACAACGACAACGGCTGGACCGGCGTGAAGATGGGCGCCAACCGCCCGCTCACGTTCGGCCCCGACGAGATGACGCGGCTCAAGGAAATCGTGCTCGGCGGAGCAGGCAAATCGCGCGCCGGCGGTGCTTACGAGTTCATCGAGAATTTCCCCGCGCGCTACATCGCGGATCTGACCAACCGGGGAAAGATCAAGCGCAAACTCAAGGTCGTGTGCGCCTGCGGCAACGGCACGGCGGGCGCATTCGCGCCGCGCGTACTCGAAGCGATCGGCTGCGAGGTGATCCCGCTCGACTGCGAGCTCGACCATACGTTCCCGAACTACAATCCGAACACCGAAGACATGAAGATGCTGCACGCGATGCGCGACGCCGTGCTCGCGCACAAGGCGGATGTGGCGCTCGGCTTCGACGGCGACGGCGACCGCTGCGGCGTGGTCGACAACACGGGCGACGAGATCTTTGCGGACAAGGTCGGCGTGATGCTGGCGCGCGATATCTCGGCAAACATTCCCAATGCCAAGTTCGTTGCCGACGTGAAATCGACCGGCCTGTTCGCCACCGACCCGGTGCTGCAGAAAAACGGCGCCAAGACCGATTACTGGAAGACCGGCCATTCCTACATGAAGCGCCGCGTCAACGAGATTGGCGCGGTCGCGGGCTTCGAGAAATCCGGCCACTTCTTCTTCAACAAGCCGATGGGGCGGGGCTACGACGACGGGCTGATCTTCGCGCTTGCGGTCTGCGACATGCTCGACCGCAACCCAGGCATGAGCATGGCCGACCTGAAGAACGCGCTGCCCAAGACCTGGGGTTCGCCCACCATGGCGCCGCACTGCGCCGACGAGGTGAAGTATCGCGTGGTCGACGACGTGGTGAAGTATTTCGAGCGCGCGAAGGCCAAGGGCGAAAAGGTGATCGGCCAGCCGATCCGCGATCTGGTCACCGTCAACGGTGTGCGCGTCACCGTGGAGGACGGCACCTGGGGCCTGGTGCGCGCGTCATCGAACAAGCCCGAGCTGGTGGTGGTGGTCGAGAGCCCGGCCTCGGAGGCGAACATGCGGGCGATGTTCAAGGCAGTCGACGCCGTGCTGCGCACGCACCCGGAAGTCGGCGAATACAATCAGACGATTTAGCCGACAGTCCGCTCATGCCCGCGAAGGCGGGCATCCAGTTGTTGGCGCTGGGTCCCGTTCGCGAGAACGAGCGGAATGATGTTGGAACTCCCTCATCGGCCCCCGCGTTTTCCGCCGCATGGGAGAGCGCAAGCGCCAGCTCAACGAACAACTGGACCGTCTGGAGCAGGAATTGCCCAAACCTGTCGCCAAACCGGTTCACAAACTGCGGCGGCCCGACTGGAAGTGGGTGCGTCTGCCGGTCGGCATTCTGCTGCTGATCGCTGGCCTGGTGTCCGCGACGCCGGGTCTCAATTCAAGGTTTGCGGCGGGCCTCGCGCTGCTCGCGATCGACGTGCCGTTCTTGCGCCGGCCAACGGCGAGAGCGCTCCGCTGGGGCCTCGACAAATGGCATGGCTGGCGCGGCCGACGGGCCTCACAGGCCTCATCCTGAGGTGCGTGCTTCACACGCTCCTCGGCATGAGGGCAAAGGTTACGGCTCGACGTCCTTGAACACGTCGATCTCCACGCCGCCCGGCAGCATCGTGCGCCACGCGGTCAGAATGCCCTGCATGCGCATGTCGCCCGCGATGCGCGCGCGGTTGACCTCCATCTCCTCGGGCGTCTCGTACTCGATCGTCTGGATGAACTTGCCGGGATCGTCGACGTTCTGGATGAGCCGCACCTCGGTGCCGCCGAGCATTTCGTAGAACGGCTTCGACGCATTCACCAGCGCGAGCAGTTGCGAGGGATCGGCCGACGGCAGGGTAAACCGCAAATGCAGCGTGCGCCGGACTTTGCGTCCCTTCTTGGCCATCATCGTCTCCCTCGGCTGCGCCCTGCTGTCAGGCTTTCTTTTCCTTGAACGTCGCGCGGAACGGGTGCGCCGGGTAGACGCCGAGGATCGTGAGCTCGCGCGAGAAGAACTTCAGCTCCTCGAGCGCGAAGGCAAGCCCGCGATCGTCCGGGTGGCCCTCGACGTCGGCGTAGAACATGGTGGCGAAGAAATTGCCCTCGATCATGTAGCTTTCGAGCTTGGTCATGTTCACGCCGTTGGTGGCAAAGCCGCCGAGCGCCTTGTAGAGCGCGGCCGGCAGGTTGCGCACGCGGAACACGAACGTGGTCACGACCAGGCCATTCCCGGGCTTGGCATACCTGCGCTCGCGCGAGAGGATCACGAAGCGCGTCGTGTTGTGGTCCTCGTCCTCGACGTTTTCGGCCAGCACCTTCAGACCGTAGATCTTCGCTGCCATTTTCGGCGCGAGCGCGCCGCGCGTCACGTCGCCCGTCTCGGAAATATGCCGCGCCGCGCCGGCCGTGTCGGCGGCGATCACCGGCTTGAAGCCGTGCTTGCGGATGAAGCGGCGGCATTGGCCGAGCGCGTGGATATGGCTCTCGACCGACTTGACGGTCTTCAGCGTGGCGCCCTTCGGCGCCATCAGGTTGAAATGGATCGGCAGGAAATACTCGCCGACGATGTGCAGCCTGGCATGCGGCAACAGGTGATGGATGTCGGCGACGCGCCCGGCGATCGAATTCTCGATCGGGATCATCCCGAGGTCGGCCTTGCCGCGCTGCACCGCCGCGAGCGCATCCTCGAACGTTGCGCACGGCAACGGCACGCAGCCCGGATAGGCCTCGCGCGCCGCGATGTCGGAGTTGGCTCCGGGCTCGCCCTGGAAGGCGATGGTCAGCTTGCTCATGGTCAGTCCCGTACGCGCCGCTTCCTCAAGGGTCAACCACGCGGCGCAAGCAGCGCGCGCGCCTTCTCCAGATGCTCGGGCGTGTCGACGCCGAAGATCGCGTTTTCGGTCAGCGCCACGTCGATCCGCATGCCGGCTTCGAGCGCGCGCAACTGCTCGAGGCGCTCGCGCTGCTCGAGCATCGACGGCGGCAGCTTGACGAAGCGCGCGAGCGCTGCGCGGCGGTATGCGTAGAGCCCGATGTGATGATACAGCGGCCCCTCGCCCGCGGGCGCGGTCGCGCGGGTGAAATAAAGCGCGCGGAAGCGCCCGGGCGCAACCGGCGAGCAGATCGCCTTGACGACGTTGGGATCGGTGCGCTCGGCGTCCTCGCTGATCTCCAGCGCAAGCGTCGCGATGTCGACCGCCGGATCGGCGAGGGGCCCGAGCGCCGCCTTGATGTCGGAGGGGCTCAGCATCGGGAAATCGCCCTGCACATTGACGACGACTTTCGCGCGCGCCTCCGGGTCGGCGATTCCGAGCGCCTCGAAAATGCGGTCCGAGCCGGTCGTGTGGTCGCTGCGCGTCATCACGGCCCGGCCGCCGGCTGCCCGCACGGCATCGGCAATCTCCGGCGCGTCCGTTGCCACCATCACGGGCCCGACGGCTGCCTCCTCGGCGCGCCGCATCACACGCACGATCATCGCTTCGCCGCCGATGTCGGCGAGCGGCTTGCCCGGCAGTCGCACCGACGCCATGCGCGCCGGAATGAGGATCAGAACGTCGGATTGGTCCATCGGAAGCGGATTTCTGTCACAGCAACGGCGCCGCTTATACGGGTTGCCAGCGCGGCGGCAAACCGGCTATGTGTCGGCCCCGCCGGGTGCCGCTCCAGCACCGATTCACATCATTTCCCGCCTTGAGGAGCCGAGTTCGCGATGGACTCCTTCGAAATCAACAAGATCCTGGGCGCGTTGCTGTTTACCTGCCTGTGCCTGCTCTCGCTCAACATCGCCGCCGAGGCGGTGTTTCATCCGGCGAAGCCCGCCAAGCCCGGCTTCGAAGTCGCCGCGACAGAATCCACCGCTGGCCCCGCGGCGGCGAAAGAGCCGGACGAGCCGATCGAGAAGCTGCTCGCCAGCGCGACCGTCGAGAAGGGCGCGAACGCAGCCAAGAAATGCGCAGCCTGCCACACCTTCGGCAAGGGCGAGCCGAACCGCGTCGGTCCCAATCTCTACGGCGTGGTCGGGCGCCCGAAGGGCACCGAAGCCAAGTTCGACTATTCGGCTGCACTCAAGGGCAAGGGCGGCAACTGGAGCGTCGACGACCTCGACAAATTCCTCGCCAATCCGAAGGCTTTCGCGCCCGGCACCAAGATGAGCTTTGCCGGCCTCCCGCGCGGCAGCGAGCGCGCCGACGTGATCGCCTACCTGAACTCCAAGTCGGACAATCCGGCCCCGCTGCCCAAGGCGGCGGACGCAGGCGCCGCCGCAAAGCCGGCCGAAGCGCCTGCCGCGGGTGCCGCTGCGAAGCCGGCCGAGGTGCCCGCCGGGCAGAAGAAGTAGCCGGTTTCGGATCTGCGCGTTCGCTGCGACGATTCGCGCGTCAGTGCCGGCGCGGGATAACGCACACCTGAACCAAGGTGTCTGTTGAAGCACCGGAAAACTGACATAATTGACCGAAAATTGTGGGTGCGACGACTTTGGGAGCCATTCCGTGAAGCTTTCCCGCCGGACCCTCTTGCGCAGCGGCACCGCCGCAATCGTCGCGCCTGCCGCTGCTGCCATCGATCCGCTGAGCCAGATCGCCGGGGCGGGTGGCGCGCGCGCCGAAGAGACACTCTGGCGTCACGCCCTCTCGCTGTTCGGCGAGCTGAAGTATCCGCCCGGCTTCAAGCAGTTCGACTATGTCAATCCGAAGGCCCCGAAGGGCGGCACGGTGCGGCTCGGCGGCTTCGGGACGTTCGACAATTTCAATATCGTCGTCTCCGGCGTGAAAGGGACGATCGCGGCGGGCATCAACGAGATCTACGACACCCTGATGGTGCCGTCGTCGGACGAAGTCTCGACCGAATATGGCTTGCTCGCCGAAGCCGTCAGCCATCCGGCCGATTTCTCCTCGGTCACATACCGGCTGCGCCCGCAAGCCAGGTGGCATGACGGCAAGCCGGTGACGCCGGACGACGTGATCTTCTCGCTGCAGGCGTTCCAGAAAAATCATCCGATGCTCTCGGCCTACTATCGCCACGTCGTGAAGGCAGAGCAGACGGCCGAGCGCGACATCACCTTCACGTTCGACGGTCCCGGCAACCGCGAACTGCCGCAGATCGTCGGTCAGCTCAACGTGCTGCCGAAGCATTGGTGGGAAGGCACCGATGCGTCGGGCAGGAAGCGCGATGTGGCGGCGACCACGCTCGAGCCGCCGCTCGGCTGCGGCGCCTACCGCATCAAGGACTTCGTCGCCGGCCGCACCATCGCGCTCGAACGCGTGACGGACTACTGGGGCAAGGACCTCAACGTGAATGTCGGGCGCGATAACTTCGACGAGATACGCTACGAATATTTCCGCGACTCCACGGTCGCGCTCGAAGCCTTCAAGGGCGATGCGCTCGACTGGCGCACCGAGAATTCGGCAAAGAACTGGGCCACCGCCTACGATTTCCCTGCGGTGAAGGACCAGCGCGTGGTGCTGGAGGAATTCCCCAATCGCGCCAGCGGCCGCATGCAGGGTTTCGTACTCAACACGCGGCGCGAGAAATTCGCCGACCCGCGCGTGCGCCTCGCGCTGAACTACGCGTTCGATTTCGAGGAGATGAACAAGCAGCTGTTCTTCGGCCAGTACCAGCGCATCAACAGTTACTTCGAGGGTACCGAGCTTGCCTCCGCGGGACTGCCCGAGGGCAAGGAGCTGGAAATCCTGGACACCGTGCGCGACCAGGTTCCGGCCGAAGTCTTCACCAAGCCGTTCAAGAACCCGGTCGGCGGAACGCCGGAGAATGTCCGCGCGAACTTGCGCGAGGCCATCCGGCTGTTGAAGGACGCGGGTTACGAGATCCGCAACCACAAACTCACGAATGCCAAAACCGGCGAGCCGTTCTCGATCGAGTTCCTCACCTACGATCCGAACTCCGATCGTTTCGTGCTGTTCTACAAGCCTTCGCTGGAACGGCTCGGCATCACGGTGAGCGTGCGCACCGTCGATGAGGCCCAATACGTCAATCGCGAGCGCAACTGGGACTACGACAGCATCACCACGGTTTGGACGCAGTCGCTCTCGCCCGGCAACGAGCAGCGCGATTTCTGGAGCTCGGCAGCAGCCGATCGCATCGGCTCGCGCAACTATGCGGGCATCCGGAATCCGGCGGTCGATGCACTGATCGAGCGCATCATCTTCGCGAAGGATCGCGCCGAGCTGGTTGCCGCCTCCAAGGCGCTCGATCGCGTGCTGCTGTGGAACCACTACGTGGTGCCGCAATTCACCTACAACAAGACGCGTGCGGCGCGCTGGGACCGCTTCGGCCGTCCGGAGAAGCTGCCCGAGTACGGCTCGTCCGCGTTCCCGGCCATCTGGTGGTGGGACGCCGAGCGCGCCGCCAAGACAGGATCGCGTTAGTGGCCGCTACCCGCCGTGATGTCCTGATCGGTGCCGGCGCACTTGCCGGCATTGGCGCCAGCGGGCCGGTATTTGCCGCCGGCGAAATCGAAACGCACGGCATCTCCTCGTTCGGCGACCTGAAATATCCGGCGGACTTCGCGCAGCTCGAATACGTCAACGTCAATGCCCCGAAGGGCGGCGTGTTTTCGCAGATCGGTCCCTCGCGGCAATACAACCAGAATTTCCTCACCTTCAATTCCCTGAACGCCTACATCCTCAAGGGTGACGGCGCGCAGGGAATGCAGCTTACCTTCGCGTCGCTGATGCAGCCTGCCGCAGACGAGCCGGACAGCATGTACGGGCTAGCGGCACGCGCCGTGCGGATTTCCGCAGACAAGCTCACTTATCGCTATTTGCTGCGCCCCGAGGCGCGTTTTCATGACGGCAGCCGGCTGACGGCGCACGATGTCGCTTTCTCGCTCAATCTCCTGAAGGAAAAGGGCCATCCCATCATCCAGCAGCTCACGCGGGATTTTTCCGGCGCGATGGCCGAGGACGACCTGACAGTCGTGCTGGGATTTGCGCCGAAGCGCGGACGCGACGTGCCGCTGTTCGTCGCAGTGCTGCCGATCTTCTCGAAGGCTTATTACTCGGTGAAGAATTTCGACGAAACGACCCTCGAGATCCCTCTCGGCTCGGGGCCCTACAAGGTGGGGCGTTTCGAAGCCGGCCGCTACATCGAATACGATCGCGTGAAGGACTGGTGGGGCGCAAATCTGCCGATCCAGCGCGGCCAGAACAACTTCGACACCGTGCGCTTCGATTTCTTCCGCGACCGTGACGTCGGCTTCGAGGCTTTCACCGGCAAGAATTATCTGTTCCGCGAGGAGTTCACGGCGCGCACCTGGGCGACGCGCTACGACTTCCCCGCGCTCAAGGACGGTCGCGTCAAGCAGGCGATTCTGCCCGACGACACGCCGTCCGGCGGGCAGGGCTGGTTCTTCAATACGCGCCGGGACAAGTTCAAGGACCCGATGCTGCGCGAGGCGTTCATCAACGCATTCGATTTCGAGTGGACCAACAAGACCATCATGTACGGCGCCTACAAGCGCACGTTCTCGGTCTTTCAGAACTCGGATCTCACCGCCGAGGGAAAACCGCGGCCCGAGGAGCTTGCGCTGCTGGAGCCGTTTCGGGGCAAGGTATCCGATGAAGTGTTTGCCGAACCCTACCTGCCGCCCATCTCGGACGGCTCCGGCCAGGACCGCACGATGCGGCGCCGCGCCATGCAACTCCTGCAACAAGCCGGCTACAGCATCAGGGACGGCAAGCTCGTCGATGCGAGCGGTGAGCAATTCGCCGTCGAGTTTCTGCTCGATGAGCCGAGCTTCCAGCCGCACCACATGCCGCTCATCAAGAACCTGGAATTGCTCGGCATCGCGGCGACGCTGCGCATGGTCGATCCGGTGCAATATCGCAAGCGCGTCGACGATTTCGACTTCGACATCACGACGACCCGGTTCGCCTTCTCCACAGCGCCGGGGGATTCGCTGCGCTCCTACTTCTCTGCGCAATCCGCCAGGATTCCGGGTTCCAACAATCTCGGCGGTATCGCCGATCCGGTCATCGATGCGCTGATCGAGAAGATCATCGCGGCGCAGACGCGCTCCGAACTCGTGTTCGCCTGCCGCGCGCTCGACCGCGTGATCCGCGCCGGACGCTACTGGATCCCCCATTGGTATCTGGCGGCACACCGTATTGCCTATTGGGACGTGTTCGGCTTTCCGCCAAAGAAGCCCGGATTTGCCCGCGGCATTCCCGAGACATGGTGGTACGATCAGGACAAGGCGGCGAAACTCGAGCGGGGGCGCTAGTATTCATGTTGGCGACACGCGCGCGAGACATCGACTGAATGGCCGCCTACATCACCCGCCGGATCCTGTTCATGGTCCCGACTTTGCTCGGGATCATGCTGGTGTCGTTCATCGTCGTGCAGTTCGCCCCGGGCGGGCCGGTCGAGCGCGTGATCGCGCAGATCTCCGGCTCCGACACCGGCGCGACCTCGCGCATCTCGGGCTCGCAGGGCGGCGATTTCGGTGCGCGCGGGGCAGGGCAGGCGTCTCCCGGCGGTGGCGTCAGCTCGAAATACCGCGGCGCGCAGGGCCTCGATCCGGAATTCATCAAGAATCTGGAAAAGCAGTTCGGCTTCGACAAGCCCGCCTATCAGCGGTTTTTCCTGATGATCTGGAATTTCACCACGTTCGACTTCGGCAAGAGCTTTTTCCGCGACACCAGCGTGCTTCAGCTCATCAAGGAGAAGCTTCCCGTCTCGATGTCGCTCGGGATCTGGATGACGCTGCTGACCTACCTGATCTCGATTCCGCTCGGCATCCGCAAGGCCGTCGCGGACGGCTCGCGGTTCGATACCTGGACGTCGAGCATCATCATCATCGGCTATGCGATTCCCGGTTTCCTGTTCGCGATCCTGCTGATCATCCTGTTCGCCGGCGGATCGTTCTGGGACATCTTCCCGTTACGCGGGCTGACCTCCGACAACTGGGCCGCGCTGCCGTGGTACGCCAAGATCGGCGATTACTTCTGGCACCTGACGCTGCCGATCATCTCGATGGCGCTCGCCGCGTTCGCGACGATGACCTTGCTGACCAAGAACTCGTTCCTCGACGAGATCCGCAAGCAATACGTGCTGACGGCACGGGCCAAGGGCTGCACCAGCACGCAGGTCCTCTACGGCCACATCTTCCGCAATGCCATGCTGATCGTGATCGCCGGATTTCCCGGCGCCTTCGTGCACGCCTTCTTCACCGGCGCGCTGCTGATCGAGACGATCTTCTCGCTCGACGGCCTCGGTCTGCTCGGCTTCGAGAGCGTGCTCAACCGCGATTACCCGGTGGTGTTTGCGACGCTCTACATCTTCTCGCTGGTCGGGCTGGTGGTGAACCTGCTCGCCGATCTCACCTACACCTGGGTCGATCCGCGCATCGACTTCGAGACCCGGGAGGTGTGAGCGTGGACGCCCGCACCCCCGATACGCCGGATACGACTGCGATCGGCATCATGGGCGTCGATGTGCCTCCGGCGCGGCGCCCGCTCGTGATGTCTCCGATCAACCGGCGGCGCTGGCAGAACTTCAAGGCGAACCGGCGCGGCTACTGGGCGTTCTGGATTTTCATGGTGCTGTTCGTCGTCACGCTGTTTGCCGAGTTTCTGGCAAACGACAAACCGTTTCTGGTGCGTGTCGATGGCAAGACATTCATCCCGGTGCTGTTCACCTATCCGGAAACCGCATTCGGCGGCGAATTCGAGACGGGGGCGGACTATCGCGATCCGTACCTGAAGCAATTGATCGCCGACAAAGGCGGCGCGATGTATTTTCCGCCGATCCATTTTTCCTACTCGACGCACAATCTCAATCTGCCGACGCCGGCGCCGTCCAAGCCGACCTGGATGCTGACCGAGGAGCAGTGCAAGCCGGCGGCCGAGAAGATCGGCGGCGCGGGATGCCGCGACCTCGAATACAACTGGCTCGGCACCGACGACCAGGGGCGCGACGTGCTGGCGCGGCTGATCTACGGGTTCCGCATCTCGGTGCTGTTCGGACTTACGCTCACGATCATCTCGTCGATCATCGGCGTCGCTGCCGGCGCGGTGCAGGGCTATTTCGGCGGCTGGACCGACATGTTGTTCCAGCGCTTCATCGAGATCTGGACCTCGATCCCGTCGCTCTATCTGCTGCTGATCATTTCCTCGGTGCTGGTGCCCGGTTTCTTCGTGCTGCTCGGGATCCTGCTGCTGTTCTCGTGGGTGTCGCTCGTCGGCCTGGTGCGTGCCGAATTCCTGCGCGGACGCAACTTCGAATACATCCAGGCGGCGCGTGCGCTCGGCGTCTCCAACGCCAAGATCATGTTCCGCCATCTGCTGCCGAACGCGATGGTGGCGACGATGACGTTCTTGCCGTTCATCGTGTCGTCCTCGGTGATGACGCTGACCGCGCTCGACTTCCTCGGCTTCGGCCTGCCGCCCGGCTCGCCCTCGCTCGGCGAACTGCTCTCGCAGGGCAAGGCCAATATCCAGGCGCCGTGGCTCGGGCTGTGCGGGTTCATCACCGTGGCGGTGATGCTCTCGTTGCTGATCTTCATCGGCGAGGCGGTGCGCGACGCGTTCGATCCGAGGAAGACGTTCGGGTAGACACGAAATAAGTTGCTCATTGCGGATATGACAGTATTCATGTAAAATGCGCACAGAAAATGCAGAGAACTACGATGGCAATTACAGAGATCATGTCCATCGCCGACGTGTTCGCGCTACTCGGTGGCAATTCGGCCGTGGCCCGAGCGCTTGGGGTCGGCCAGTCCACCACCTCCGAAATGAAGCGCCGGGGACGCATCCCTGCGGAATACTGGTTCGATCTCCTGCGGATGGCGCGCAAACACGGCCATCCCGAAGTGACCGCTGAGCTGCTCGTGAGCCTGCATGCCCGCAGCGCCGCGGACGAAATGCCGGCGGGGCTTTCGGAGGAAGGAAAGCAGTGGGAGCGGGATGCGCCGGCTCAGGCGAAGGAGCCACCACCGAGCGGTGAGGGCCACTTCTCGCGCTTTCGCCATCTGCGGCGCAATCATTTCCGCACGCTAGAGGAGATCAACGATCACGTCGCGGCGTTACGTGAAGAATGGGATCATCGGTGAGCCCGAAGGTCTATCTTGATACCAACGTCTTTCTCGCTGCCTATGAATCTGCCGGTGCACGGTCGGATCATGCGTTCTGGATTTTCTCGGCGATCGAGAGTGGTGACATACAAGGGGTCACAAGCGAGATCACGCTGGCCGAGCTCCTTCCCGGGCCTGTCGAAGAAGGAAATGATGATCTCGCCGATGCTTACAAACGGATATTATCCGACGGACCCAATATGGAAGTCTTGCCCGTGACACGAGAGACGCTGATCGAGACGGCTGTCTTGCGCGCTGGCAGGCCCGGCTTGAAGCTTCCCGACGCGATTCATTGCGCGACCGCATTGCGCGCAGCATGTACCGCAATGGTGACCGACGATCGGCGCATCCCGAAGAACCTCGGCGTGCGAATTGTGCCGTTCGGTCCTCATGTGCTCGATCACGTGCGCGGCGCCATCCCATGACTCAACCCCTCCTCTCGGTTCGCGATCTCTCCGTCGCCTTCCGCCAGGGCGCGCGGCAGCTGCTCGCGGTCGACCGAATTTCGTTCGAGCTGAAGAAGGGCGAGACCGTCGCGCTGGTCGGCGAGTCCGGCTCGGGCAAGTCGGTGACTGCGCTGTCGGTGATGAAGCTGCTGCCCTATCCGGCCGCGAGCCATCCCTCCGGCACCATCCACTTCAAGGGGCAGGAGCTGCTCAGCCTGGCGGAGCGCGACATCCGCCATGTGCGCGGCAACGACATCACGATCATCTTCCAGGAGCCGATGACCTCGCTCAATCCGCTTCACACCATCGAGAAGCAGATCGGCGAAATCCTGCTGCTGCATGGCGGCATCACCGGCGCGCGCGCGCGTGCGCGCATCGTCGAGCTGTTGGGCCTGTGCGGCATCCCCGATCCGGAAGGCCGGCTCGCGAGTTATCCGCACCAGCTTTCCGGCGGCCAACGCCAGCGCGTCATGATCGCGATGGCGCTCGCCAACGAGCCGGATTTGCTGATCGCGGACGAGCCGACCACCGCGCTCGACGTCACCGTGCAGGCGCAAATTCTCACGCTGCTGAAAGACCTGCAAACACGGCTCGGCATGGCGATGCTGTTCATCACCCACGACCTCGGCATCGTGCGCAAGATCGCCGACGTCGTTTGCGTGATGAAGGACGGCAAGATCGTCGAGACCGGCCCGGTCGCCGACGTGTTCGAAAAGCCGCAGCACCCCTACACACGCGCGTTGCTCGCTGCCGTGCCGAAGCCGGATCCCGCGCCGCTGCAGCCGCAGGCGCCGGTGGTGGTCGAGACCACTGACCTGAAAGTCTGGTTTCCGGTCAAGCGCGGCGTGATGCGCAAGGTGGTCGGCCACATCAAGGCGGTCGACGGCGTCAGCATCGCGGTGCGCAAGGGCGAGACGCTCGGCATCGTCGGCGAATCCGGCTCGGGCAAGACGACGCTCGGCCTCGCGATCCTGCGGCTCATTTCGTCCGATGGTCCGATCGTGTTCCTGGGCAAGCAGCTGCAAGGCCTCAGGTTCAAGGAGATGCGACCGGTCCGCCACGACATGCAGATCGTGTTCCAGGACCCGTACGGCTCGCTTTCACCGCGCATGTCGGTCGCGGATATCATCGAGGAAGGCCTCGGCGTGCATCAGCCGGAACTCACCGACGCCGAGCGCGAGCGCCGCGTGGTCGCTGCGCTCACCGATGTCGGGCTCGACCCCGAGACACGTTTCCGCTATCCGCACGAGTTCTCGGGCGGCCAGCGCCAGCGCATCGCGGTCGCGCGCGCGATAGTGCTGGAGCCGACCTTCGTGGTGCTCGACGAGCCGACCTCCGCGCTCGACATGCTGATCCAGTCGCAGATCGTCGACCTGCTGCGCGACTTGCAGAAGCGGCGCAATCTCACCTATCTCTTCATCTCGCACGACCTGCGCGTGGTCTCGGCGCTGGCGAGCCGGCTGATCGTGATGCGCAACGGCAAGGTGGTGGAAGAGGGGGCTGCCGCCGAAATCTTCAAGCGGCCGCAGAGCGAATACACGCGCGCGCTGTTTGCCGCCGCGTTCAACATCGAGGCCGTTGCGGAAGGTGCAGCGACAGAACCGGCACGTGTATCCGGGACGGAAGCCGGGGCGCTGACAGAAGACCTTGGTAAAAGCTGGAATCCGCCCGAGTGAGCAAAGGCGCGCTTGCCCTCCTGATCTCAGGCGGCACGGAGAACTGGGCGCCGCTGCGCTGGCGCGTGCGCTTCCTGCGCGTCTGCCCCGGGCGGCCGGTGGCACTCATCCCGGTCGATGCGGTCGATGCGGCGAGCGTGCGCTACGCGGCGGTGTGGAAACCGAAGCCCGGTGCGCTGAGCGACTTTCCCAATCTCGAGGTCATTTTCAATCTCGGCGCCGGCGTCGACGCGGTGATATCCGATCTCACCCTGCCGCCGGTCCCGCTGGTGCGCGTCGCCGTCGGCGACCTCACCGGGCGCATGACGGAATACGTCGTGATGCACGTGCTGATGCATCACCGCCGCCAGGGCTATTACGCGGAAAGCCAGCGCGCGAAGGTCTGGGCGCCGAAGCTGCAGTGGGCCGCGTCGGACCTGCGCGTCGGCATCATGGGTCTCGGCGTGCTCGGGCGCGATTGCGCCGAAGTGCTGGCGCGCATCGGGTTCGATGTTGCCGGCTGGAGCGGTACCTGGAAGTCGATACCCGGCATCAAGTGCTTCGCGGGCGAGGGACAGCTCGGTGACTTTCTCGCGCGCACCGATGTGCTGGTCTGCCTGCTGCCGCTGACGGCGCAGACGCGCGGCATCCTCAGCCGCCGGACCTTTGCGAAGCTGGCGCGTGACGGAAAGCTCGGCGGCCCGGTCATCATCAACGCCGGTCGCGGCGGATTGCAGGTCGAGGACGACATCCTTTCGGCGCTCGATGACGGCACGCTGCTGGCCGCCACGCTGGATGTATTTGCCACCGAGCCGCTGCCGCCCGACAGCCCGTTCTGGTCCCACCCCAGGGTGACGCTGTCGCCGCACAACGCGGCCGATACCGATCCCGATGCGATCTCGCTCTACGTGGCCGAGCAGATTGCGCGCCACGAGCGCGGCGAGCCGCTGCAGAATGTCGTGGACCGCGCCGCCGGCTATTGAACGGTCGCGCGGCGCTCAATTGAGGACAAACTCGCGCAGCAACCTGAAGGCTCGCTCCGGGTTATCCGGCACCACGCCGTGCCCGCAATTCTCGAACCGCTCGAAGCAAACGAGATGCCGCGGCAGGCAGGCGGCGAGCGTCTCGCTGAACGCCATCGGCATGATCGGATCGCGATCGCCGGCCATCACCAGCACCGGGCATTTCACGTATCCCAGGTCTGCGCGATAGTCGATCTGGCCCTGTTCGTTGTGCGGGCCGTTGAAGGCGAGCCCGACATCGTGACGCAGGATTGCGCGCCTGAGCGCGTCCGGGTCATGCTTGGCGCGGGTGGTGTACAGCGGAAAACATGTCTCCAGATAGGCCATGCGGCGTTCCATGGTCGGCGCCAGCCAGTATGCCTCCGCGATCGCGCGCGCCTCGCTGCCGCCGATGCGCTCGAACGCGTCAAAAATCTCGTCATACACGACACGCGCGGCCGTGCTCACAAGCACGACTTTGGCTGGATGCTCGGGATGCCGCGTCATGTACGACTGCGCCACCCAGCCGCCGAAGGAAGCGCCGTAGACGATGGGCTTCTCGATGCCGAGCGCATCGCAGAAGCCTTTTACGTCGTCGCCCCATTGCGGCAGGTTGCTGCGGCCGAGCGTGCCCTCGCTGCGGCCGTTGCCGCGGTGATCGAGGTAGATCACCTGCGCGATGTCGGCGAGCGCCGAGAACGCCGGCTTGTAGATCGTATGATCGAAGCCCGGCCCGCCGTGCAGCAGCAGCAGCGTCGGCTTCTCGCGCATGCGCGGTCCGTCCGGCACGAGCCCGGCGCCTTCGACGTCGAAGTAGAGCCGCGCGCCGTTGACCGTGACATACATGCCTTACGCTCGCGCGCGCTCCACGTTGGCGATGCGCGTCGGCACCCCGAATTCCCTGCGGCACACGTCGGCGAGGATCGCGACGCCTTCGCGGATCTGCCGGTGCGTCGGGCTCGCAAAGCAGATGCGCAGGCGCGGCGTCGCGTGCGCCTTGTCGGTCGACCATTCCGGTCCGGGATTGATTGCGACGCCTTCCTTCAACGCCGCCTGGTAAAGCTTCATCGTGTCCACGGTGTCGGGCAGCTTCACCCAGAGAAAGATGCCGCCCTGCGGATCCTCGAACTCGGCGGCCGTGCCGAACTGCTCGTTCAGCGCCTCCATCAACGTCTCGACCTTCGCGCGCAGCGCCTTGCGCAACGCCGGCACATGCGTGGTGAAGTGCGGCGCGCAGTATTCGGCCAGCACCATCTGTTCGAGCGCACCCGAGCCGGCATCGGTCTTGAGCGGCAGCATGCGCGACATGATCGCCCACGGCGCGACCATGAAACCGACGCGCAGCGCCGGCGCGATCGATTTCGAGAACGAGCCGCAGTGGATGACGTTCCCCGCGGTGCTCATGGCATAGAGCGCGGGCGGGCGTTCGCCGTCCCAGATCAGATCGGAATAGCAGTCGTCCTCGAACACCGCGACGCCGTATTGCCCGGCGAGCCGCAGCAACTCGGCGCGCCGTGCCGCAGGCATGATCGTCGCGGTCGGGTTCTGCACCGTCGGAATGGTGTAGATCATCTTCGGCCGCACGGAGCGCTGCTTGCAGTCGGCGAGTGCGGTCGCCAGCGCATCCGTGCGCATGCCGTCCTTGTCGAGCGGAATGCCGATCACGTTGACGCCGAGCCGGGCAAAGCGCGTGAGCGTGCCCTGGTAGCAGTCCTTCTCGCAGATCACAGTGTCGCCACGCGCAAGCAGCGCGCCGTTGACCAGATCGAGCGCCTGCAACGAGCCGGAGACGATCAGGATGTCGTCCGCGGTGCATGCGATGCCGGCATCGCGCTTGAGTTTTTCGGCGAGGAAATCGCGCAGCGGCCGATAGCCGAGCGGCCCATGGCCGAGATTATAGGTCGCGAGATTGCGCCCCTCGCGGCCGATTACGGCGTCCGCCGCCGCCAGCAACCCGTCGACCGGCACCTCATCGGCGTCATTGTTGCCGCCGGTGAAATTGTATTGCGCAAGCCCCGTCCAACGTGCGGCGGCGGGTGGCAAGCCGGCGGGCAGCAAAGGCGTAAAGTCGAAAGCGGTCATCAAGTCCTCTCTTCTTGTTGCGTCTCGGGACATCCATCCAGCTCGCGTCGCTGCAGAATTTTCACGATATGCTATTCGCGCCGGCCACTCTGCACCATGGGCACCGACCTATGCTACGCTGATTTCAACGCTGAAAAATTTGGGGAGGAGACCAGATGACCACACGCCGTAATTTCCTCAAGGGCTCGCTTGCCGGGCTCGTCTTCTGCGGCTGCGGCCTGCCGTACGCGGCGCACGCGCAGACCGCGGCGCCCGCGCGCCGGCCGGTCATGGTCAAGGGCAAGCGCATCAAGACGATCGACACCCATGCTCATTGCTTCTTCCAGGAGGCGATCGACGCCTCCGGCGAGAAGTTCGAGGTCTTTCAGCCGAAGGTTCTCGGCACCGACAAGGTGTTCATCACGCTCGATCAACGGCTGAAGGAAATGGACGACATGGCGATCGACATGGAGATCCTGTCGATCAATCCGTTCTGGTACCGCAAGGAGCGTGACGTCGCCGAGGCGGTCTGCAAGATCAACAACGAGAAGCTTGCCGAACTGTGTGCGCAGAAGCCCGACCGGTTCGGTGCGTTCGCGTCGCTGCCGATGCAGTTCCCCGATCTCGCGGCCGAGATGCTCGACACCGCGATGAAGAAACAGGGGCTGAAGGGCGCCGCGATCAGCGCGAGCGTGCTCGGCGACGATTTCGCCAACGAGAAATATCACCCAGTGCTGAAGAAGGCCGAAGAGCTCGGCGCGGTGCTGTTCATCCACCCGCAGTCGACGCCGCAGCTCGCCAACCGCTTCAAGGGCAATGGCTGGCTCGCCAACACGATCGGCAATCCGCTCGACACCACGATCGCGCTGCAGAAACTGATCTTCGAGGGCACGATGGACAAGTTCCCCGGGCTGAAGATTCTCGCGGCACACGGGGGCGGTTATCTGCCGTCCTATGCGGCGCGTAGCGATCACGCCTGCACCGCCTCGCCGATGAATTGCAATCCGGACATCAAGCTGAAGAAGAAGCCGACCGAATACCTCAAGCAGATGCACTTCGATGCGCTTGTCTTCACCGGCGAGGCGGTGCGCCATCTGATCGCGCAGGTGGGCGTGAGCCAGCTGATGCTCGGCAGCGACCACCCGTTCCCGTGGGAGCAGCACCCGGTCGATCACATCATGTCTGCGCCGATTTCCGACGAGGAGAAGATCGCGATCCTCGGCGACAACGCCGCCAAGCTGTTCGGATTGAAGAGCGGCTGACCAACAAGGGAGCGATGCGATGCGGCGGGCTTTTCTGCGATGCAGCGGTCTCCTCGCGTGCCTGGTATGGAGCGCGGCGGCGTCCGCGCAAAACGCCGACCGCACCATCGAGGAGATCAAGACCGAGACGCTGGCGCGCGCGGAAACCGGCGCCTATCCGACGCTCGGGATCGCGCCGGACGACGCGCGCGATGCGCTCGCGCTGATCAATACGCGCGATCCGGACGACTGGGCGGCTGGGTGGAGCAAGGTCGCCGACCGCTACATGGAGAAAGCCAGAACGGCCTCCGACGGCGGGCAAGCGGACGCGAACTACCTGAAGGCATGGCGGCTCTATTACTTCGGCGGATGGCCCGCGCCGACCTCGCCGGGCAAGCTTGCCGCCTATCGCAAGGCGGTCGACGCCTATCTGATGCATGCGAAGAGCTTCGACCCGCCGCTCGAAGTGGTGCGCATTCCCTTCGAGGACTCCGAGATCGTCGGCTATCTGCGCTTGCCTGCGAACGTGGCGCGCCCGGTGCCGCTGGTCCTCGCTATCTCGGGGCTCGACAGTCGCAAGGAAACCGTGAGCGAAACCTATGCGGCGGCGATTGCCGCGGGCATCGGGTTCTTCGCCGTCGACAGCCCCGGCACGGGCCAGGCGCCCCTGAAGGCGGGCGAGACCGCCGACAAGATCTATGCGCGCGTGCTCGACTATCTCGGCAACCGCCCCGAGATCGACAAGTCCCGCATCGTGGCGCATGGGCAGAGCTTCGGGGCCTATTGGGCCGCCAAGCTCGCCCACACGGAGAGCGCGCGGCTCGCCGGCGCCGTCGTGCAATCGCCGCCGGTGCATGAGACGTTCCAGACCGAGTTCTATCGCAAGCGCATGTACACGCGCGAATACCTGTTCGATCTGCTGCCTGCCTCGCTGTTCGTGTACGGCATGACATCGCCGGACGAGCTCCTTGCGTACTTGCCGAAGATGTCGCTGCAGGCTCAAGGATTGCTCGGCAAGCCGGCGGCGCCGATCTTCGTGGTCGGAGGAACGCGCGACACGCAAGTGCCGATCGCCGATCTGATGATGCTGATCAACAGCGGCACAGAGCCGCGTGAGGCCTGGATCAATCCCGGAGGCGGCCACATGGGCCGCACCGCCGGTGCATGGCCGGACCCGGTGATCTTCCGCAAGGTGATCCTGCCGTGGGAAGTTCGGCAGCTCGGCGAGAAACGCTGACTCACGACGCCTGCTGCAGGCGGACGCCGGCTCGATGTCGGCTCGCTCGCTTCGGATTTGCTTGTCAAACAGCCAAGCGCCATCGCCCGGATTTGCGTCAGGGCGCCGGATGCCCCTTGTCTTTTTCCGTTCCCCAGAAAAATGAGGGGAGCAGGGCGCCGACAGGCGCTGGTGCGGAAGCGCCGCACCCCGTGGTCCGTCTCGCGAGCGGACCGATCTTCGGGAAGCGCCCGAAGATCACCGGCCAGTGACGCAGGCCGGCGCGCCTCTCGACGCTCTGCTGCGGCGTTCTCACCACGGCGCCGGGCCGCGCTTTCAGCATCGCTTCAAGCGCTGCCGTCAGCCAGCTCCTGGCAGGAGGCCGTAGTACCTCCGGGCGGAGCCCCGACGCCGCCCGGGTGCCGGTTGCGAGCCGGCAGCGCGGGCGCCGCACCAGCACGAGGCCCGGAATTGCCGGGCGCCGGCTGCCGGAGCTGTGAAGCGAATCTCCGCTCCACCCTCCGGCCTGCTCCGCCATCAAGACGCCTCTCGAGTGACGCCCCTCAGCGAGCAGGGTGATAGGAATATAGAGCAGGCTGTAGGATCGAGTCAAGGATCGCTCATCCGGTCTTTCGTGCCTGGCTCGTTCGAGATATCTCGCAAGCCGCGTTGGATGCCTGTTGGCCTCTGGAGGAGACATGCCACGCAAGCCGGTGAGCGTTGAAGTCATTGAAGAAGGGGACGAACGTTACGTCCTGCTGACGTATGCAAACGGAGATATCGCGAAACGCGGAGTTCAGTCGGGCCGCAAACCGCAACGTCGTCCGAGACGGCCGCAAACGCGGCTGAAGCTGCCTCGCGCGGACGATCCTCAGCTGTAGGGCGCAATAAGCGCAGCGCATTGCGCCGCCCGTTATTCGGCGGATTGCGCTTCGCTTAATCCGCCCTACGGTTTCACCACAACCTCCCGCCTTACCTCCTCCTTGAACGCGAGCCCATGCCCGGGGCGCTCCGGCGCCGTGATGAACCCATCCGCGATCTGCGGCGGATCGACCCACAGGTCGTCGAGCAGCCCCATGTTCTCGGCCCAGATCCCGTTCGGGATCGAGGCGAGCAGATGCACGTTGAGCTCCGGGAAGAGATGCGGCGCGATGGTGATGCCCCACGTGTCGGCCAGCGTCGCGATCTTGCGCAAATCCGTCATGCCGCCGCGCATCGGGTCGGGCTGCAGGATCGGCAGGCACGGATTGAGGAAGAACGGCCGCAGATCGTAGCGCGTGAAATGCGTCTCGCCGCCGACCACGCGCATGTCGAGCGCGGCGGCGATGCGCTGGTAGCCGGCGAAATCGTCGGCCGGCACCGGCTCCTCGAGCCAGTAGATGTCGTAGGCCTCGAACTTGCGTCCCATCTCGATCGCGGTCGCCGCATCCCACCCCATGTTGACGTCGATCATGATGTCGATGGAGGGGCCGAGCGCCTCGCGCATGCGGCGCACGTTTTCCAGGTCCTGCGCGAGCGTCGCCACATGCGCGACCTGCATCTTGATCGCCTTGTAGCCCTGCGCGACGTAGTGCTTCGCCTTGGCGATCATGCCGTCGCCGCCGGCGCCGCGCCAGCAGCCCGAGCCGTAGACCGGGATCTTCGCGCGATAGTGCCCCCACAGCCGGTGCAGCGGCAGGTCCGCGCGCTTGCCGACTGCGTCCCACAGCGCAATGTCGAGCGCCGACATCGCCATCGCGGCGATGCCGCCGCGGCCATAGGTCATGGTGGCGTTCCACAGGTCGCGCCAGATCGCCTCGACCGCGGTCGCGTCCTTGCCCTTCACGCGCGGGATGATGCATTCCTCGAGGCAGGCCGCGATCGTCCTCATCGCCGGACGGAAGACGAACAGGTAGCCCATGCCGGTGATGCCGCCGGCGGTCTCGACATCGACGATCAGGATGTCGCGCGTCGGTCCCAGCGCATGGCCCTTGAGCCACGGGTCGTCGGCCCAGGGCATGCGCAGCATGGTGACGCGCACGTCGCGGATGGTCATGTCGGACATCAGGCGGCCTCCCGTTTGTGGTTCGACTATACCGGGCCGGGCGATGCGCCGCAGTGCCCGGCGCGCGGGCCGGCCCGCGGCGTCGCTCATGTGACCAAAGGCCAATTCGCCGCGCACCGTCGAGGCTTGACCCTGTGCGGGCGGTCATTTCATATGCCGCAATGAGATAACGACCGCCGGCGAACGGCGGCGAGGGGTGAACAGCAGCGCGGCCGGGCCTAAACAGCGGCCGTTCGCGCGAAGGAGGGGACTCGTGGGCACTGACCGCGCCGGCGAGGCGGACACGTTTCCGAAGCTCCTGATCGACAACGCGGCGACGCGCGGCAGCCGCATTTCGGTGCGCCACAAGGATCTCGGCATCTGGCAGGCGTGGACCTGGGCGCAGGTGCTCGAGGAAGTGCGCGCGTTCTCGGTCGGGCTGGAGGAGCTCGGGCTCAAGCGCGGCGACAACTTCGCCGTCGTCGGCTCGAACCGGCCGCGGCTCTATTGGGCGATGTGCGCCGGGCAGGCGCTCGGCGCCGTGCCGGTGCCGATCTATGCGGATTCGGTCGCCGACGAGATGGCCTACGTGCTGGAGCACGCCGAGGTCACCGTCGTCATCGCCGAGAACCAGGAGCAGGTCGACAAGGTGGCCTCGATTGCCGAGCGCGTCCCGACCTTGCGCCACATGGTCTATGACGAGCCGCGCGGCCTGCGCGATTACGATCGCAGCAAACTCGCGTGGATCGACGACGTGCAGAAGGTCGGACGCGAGAAGCTGGCCGAGCCGGGTCGCCTGGCGCGCTGGGAAGCCTCCGTGGCGCAAGGCAAAGGCGGCGACCTTGCGGTGATCCTCTACACCTCCGGCACGACCGGGCGGCCGAAAGGCGTGATGCTCACCTACGACAACGCGATCATCTCGGCGCGCAACGGCAACGTGTTCGACAAACTGGACGAGACCGAGGAGACCATCGCCTACCTGCCGCTCGCCTGGGTCGGGGATCACCTGTTCTCCTACGCGCAGCATTATGTGGCGGGCTATTGCGTCAATTGCCCCGAGGCGGGCGAGACCGTGGTGGACGACCGCCGCGAGATCGGCACGACCTATGCGTTCGCGCCGCCGCGCATCTACGAGAACCTGCTGACGCTCACGATGGTGCGCATGGAGGATGCCGCAGCGCTCAAGCGCAAGGTGTTCCACTACTTCATCGATCACGCGCGCAAATGGGGCGAGAAGATCCTCAACAAGGAGCCGGTGCCGCTCAGCGCGCGACTGATCTACCGCCTCGGTGACGTGCTGGTTTACGGGCCCTTGAAGAACCGCTTCGGGTTGACGCGCATCCGCGTCGGATACACGGCGGGCGAAGCGATCGGGCCGGAGATCTTCCGCTTCTACCGCGCGCTCGGCATCAATCTGAAACAGCTCTACGGGCAGACCGAGGCTTCGGTCTACATCACGGCGCAGCCGGACGGCGAGATCTACGCCGACACGGTCGGCAAGCCGAACATCGATGTCGACGTGAAGATCGCCGACAACGGCGAGGTGCTGTTCAAGTCGCCGGGCGTGTTTCAGGGCTACTACAAGGATCCGGAGAAGACCGCGCAGGCGAAAACGCCGGACGGCTGGGTGCGCACCGGCGATGCGGGCTTCTTCGACCCGAAGACCGGCCACCTCAAGATCATCGACCGCGCCAAGGACGTGGGGCGGCTGAAGGACGGCACGCTGTTCGCGCCGAAATACATCGAGAACAAGCTCAAGTTCTATCCGAACATCAAGGAAGCGGTCGCGATCGGCGACGGGCGCGACGACGTCACCGTGATGCTCAACATCGATCTCGTGGCCGTCGGCTCGTGGGCCGAGCGCAACGGCGTGGTCTACGGCTCCTATCAGGAGCTCGCCGGGCACCCGAAGGTCTACGAGATGCTGGAAAAGCACGTCGACGAGGTGAACAGGTCGCTGGTCGAGGAAGCCGTGATGGCGCGCGCGCAGATCAAGCGCTTCCTGGTGCTGCACAAGGAGCTCGACGCTGACGACGGCGAACTCACCCGCACGATGAAGATCCGCCGCGGGCTGATCGCGGACCGCTACGGCGCGCTGGTGCGCGCGCTCTACGACGGCGCGGCTCTCGCCGATATCTCGACCGAAATGACCTTCGAGGACGGACGCAAGGGGACGCTGTCCGCGCGCGTCGCGATCCGCGACATGAAGACCTATCCGGTGCCGGAAAAGGCGATGGAGAAAGCGGCGTGAGTGGCGCCGCGTACTCCGTCCACCTCCCCCTGAAAGGGGGAGGTCGCCACGCGCAGCGTGGCGGGTGGGGGTCATTTTCGAGATTGGACCCCCACCCGGCGCCTTCGGCGCCGACCTCCCCCTTTCAGGGGGAGGTATCGGAGCGCGTTGAGAGAGCGCCGCAATGAGAGCCCCGACCGGCGACAAGATCGCGGCCGGCGAGACCATCCTCGCGGTCGAGAACGTGTCGCTCGCATTCGGCGGCGTGAAGGCGATCACCGACGTCTCGTTCGACGTCCGCAAGGGCGAGATCCGCGCGATCATCGGGCCGAACGGCGCCGGCAAGACCTCGATGCTCAACGTGATCAACGGCTTCTACTGGCCGCAGCACGGCCGCATCATGTTCAAGGGCGAGACGCGCAGCAAAATGCGCCCGCACGAGGCGGCGACCGGCGGGATCGCGCGCACGTTCCAGAACGTCGCGCTGTTCCGCGGCATGACGGCGCTCGACAACATCATGGCGGGGCGCTCGCTCAAGATGCACAGCAATTTCTTCTGGCAGCTGTTGCGCCACGGCCCCGCGATGACCGAAGAGGTCGCGCATCGCCGCAAGGTCGAGGACATCATCGAGTTTCTCGAGATCGCGCATATCCGGAAAATTCCGGTCGGCGTATTGCCCTACGGGCTGCAGAAGCGCGTCGAGCTCGGCCGCGCGCTCGCGATGGAGCCCGATCTCCTGCTGCTCGACGAGCCCATGGCCGGCATGAACCTCGAAGAGAAGGAGGACATGTCGCGCTACATTCTCGACGTGAACAATTTCTACGGCACCACGATCGCGCTGATCGAGCACGACATGGGCGTGGTGATGGACCTCTCCGACCGCGTCGTCGTGCTCGACTATGGGCGCAAGATCGCGGACGGCACGCCGGACGAGGTGAAGCGCGACAAGGCGGTGATCGACGCCTATCTCGGCGTGGCGCATTGAGGGTGTGATGAACGGCGCGCATGCCCAGCAACCTCCGCTCGTCCCCGCGAAAGCGGGGACCCAGTTCTGCACGCGAAAGATCTGGATTCCCGCTTTCGCGGGAATGAGCGGAGTGAGGGCAACTTGATGGACCTCCTCTACAAGATCTTCATCGATCCGTTCATGCAGATGGGGCAGGCGCCCGACCTTCTGGTGCAGACGCTGTGGGAGGGGCTGGTCTCCGGCGTGCTGTATGCGCTGATCGCGCTCGGCTTCGTGCTGATCTTCAAGGCCTCCGGCGTGTTCAACTTCGCGCAGGGCATCATGGTAGTGTTCGCCGCTCTCACGCTCGTCGGCCTCTACGCGCTGCTGCGCCGTTGGGGCGTCGCGCCCGGCGATCTTGCGGCCTATCTGGCGCTCCTTCTCACCATCGGCGTGATGTTCGTGCTTGCGGTCGCGGTTGAGCGGCTGGTGCTGCGGCCGCTGGTCAACCAGCCGGACATCATCCTGTTCATGGCCACCTTCGGCCTGACCTACCTGCTGATCGGACTCGGCCAGCTCGTGTTCGGCGGCGAGTCCAAGGTGATGATCGCCGAGGATTTGCACCTGCCGAGCGGGTCGATCGAAGTCAAAATGCTCGGCGGCTTCGTCAATTTCCAGAAGATCGACATCGCCGCCGCGGTGATCGCGTCCGTCATGGTGGCGGGGCTCGCGGTGTTCTTCCAGAGCACCCGCATCGGACGCGCGCTGCGCGCGGTCGCCGACAGCCACCGGGCGGCGCTCTCGGTCGGCATCTCGCTCGAGCAGATCTGGATTGTGGTGTGGTTCGCGGCCGGCATCGTGGCGCTGGCGACCGGCATCATGTGGGGCGCGCGCTCGGAAGTTTCCTTCGCGCTCGAGATCATCGCGCTCAAGGCGCTTCCCGTTCTGATCCTCGGCGGATTCACCTCGATTCCAGGCGCGATCGTCGGCGGCCTGATCATCGGCATCGGCGAGAAGCTCGGGGAGTTCTATTGGGGTCCGCTGCTCGGCTCCGGCATCGAGAGCTGGCTCGCCTATGTGATCGCGCTCCTGTTCCTGCTCTACCGGCCGCAGGGCCTGTTCGGCGAACGCATTATCGAGCGGATTTGACGCAATGCTTTACCGCGAGGCCGGACAATACAAGACGAACTACGCCACCGACGTCGCGGTGTTTCCGCTGCGCGAGGATCGCATCGGGCTCGCCGTCATTCTGCTGATCGGCTTTGTCGTGCTGCCGCTCACGGCCAACGAATTCATGCTGCAGGCGGTGTTGATTCCGTTCCTGGTGTTCGCGCTTGCCGCGATCGGCTTGAACATCCTGACGGGCTATACCGGACTCGTTTCGCTCGGCACCGGCGCGTTCATGGGCGTCGGGGCTTATGCCTGCTACAAGCTCACAACGTTCTTTCCGCAAGTGAACATCATCGTGCTGGCAATTGCTTCCGGGCTGTTCTCGGCGGCCGTGGGCGCGCTGTTCGGACTTCCCTCGCTGCGCATCAAGGGCTTCTATCTCGCGGTCGCGACGCTCGCGGCCCAGTTCTTCCTCTCATGGTGCTTCATCCGTGTCCCATGGCTCTACAACTACAACGTGTCGGGCGCGATCGAGGTGCCGTCGCGCTATGTCTTCGGCGTTCCGGTCACCGGGGCGACCGCGACGCCGCTCACACGCTACCTCGTGGTGCTCTCGATCGTCGTACTGATGACCTGGGTCGCCTCCAATCTGGTGCATGGCCGGATCGGGCGCATGTGGATGGCGGTACGCGACATGGACCTTGCCGCCGAGCTCATCGGCATTCGCCTGCTGCCGACCAAGCTGCTCGCTTTTGCGGTGTCCTCCTTCTACTGCGGCGTTGCCGGCGCTCTCCTGGTGTTCTTCTGGTATGGCGGCGCGGAGTCTGCGGTGTTCGACGTGAATCAGAGCTTCTTCATCCTGTTCATGGTGATCGTCGGCGGGCTTGGCAGCCTCACCGGCTCGTTCTTCGGGGCTGCGCTGATCTTCATCCTGCCGATCGCGCTGCGCGTCCTGTCGCCGGCCGTCGGCCTGCCGCTGCATCCCTCGACCGTCGAACAGTTGCAGTTCATGATCGTGGGCGCGCTCATCATCTTCTTCCTGATCGTCGAACCGAACGGGCTCGCACGGCTCTGGCAGATCGGAAAGCAGAAGCTGAGGGTGTGGCCTTTCCCCTATTAAACGTGCGAAACTGAAGGCAATTCCGGTCCAGTCGAGGCCGGAGCCAGAATCGGCGGCGCAAGCAGCCGAAAAAGAAGGGAGAATGCAAATGAAGCTCAAGCATCTTCTGTTGGGAACGGCAACGTTGACCTCGATGGTGGTTACCGCCATCCCGGCGAGCGCTGCGGAAATCTACATCCCGCTGCTGACCTATCGCACTGGCGCGTTTGCGGTGTCCGGCGCGGCAATCGGCTCGGGCATGGCCGACTATCTCAACATGCTCAACGAGCGCGACGGCGGGATCGGCGGCGTGAAGCTGAACGTCGAGGAATGCGAGACTGGCTACGACACCAAGAAGGGCGTCGAGTGCTACGAGCAGGTGAAGTCGAAGAACCCGATCGTCGTCAACCCCTACTCGACCGGAATTACGCTGCAGATCATTCCCAAGGCCGCGGTCGACAAGATTCCGATTCTCTCGATGGCTTACGGCCTCTCGGCATCGGCCGACGGGCAAAACTTCCCCTGGATCTTCAATCCGCCGGCGACCTACTGGGACGGCGCCTCGATGTTCGTGAAGTACATCGGCGGCAAGGAGGGTGGCCTCGACAAGCTGAAGGGAAAGAAGATCGGACTCGTTTATCTCGATGCGCCCTACGGCAAGGAGCCGATCCCGCTGCTCGAGGCGCTGGCGAAGGACTACGGCTTCGAGCTGAAGCTCTATCCGGTGCCGGCCTCCGAAGCGCAGAACCAGTCTTCGCTCTGGCTCAATGTGCGCCGCGACCGTCCTGACTGGATCTACATGCAGGGCTTCGGCGCGATGAATCCGACAGCGATCAAGGAAGCGATCAAGATCAACTATCCCATGGACCACTTCGTCGGAAACTGGTGGTCCGGCGGCGACGACGACGCGCGCCCGGCGGGCCCGCAGGCCAAGGGCTATCTCTCCTTCACCTTCAACCAGACCGGCACCAACTTCCCGATCATCAAGGAAATCGAGAAACACGTGGTCGAGAAGGGCAAGAGCCTGTTCCCGAAGGAGAAGATCGGCGAGACCTTCTACAATCGCGGCGTCCTCAACTCGATCATCATCGCCGAGGCGATCCGCAATGCGCAGAAGATTTCCGGCAAGAAGGAAATCGACGGTTCGGACCTGCGGCGCGGACTCGAAACGCTGGAGATTTCGGCGGCGCGGCTGAAGGAAATCGGGGCCGAAGGCTTCGCGTCGCCGATGAAGGTGACCTGCGAGGATCACAACGGCCACAACGGCGCCTTCGTGACGCAGTGGGACGGCACCAAGTGGAACAAGGTGTCGGACTGGATTTCGCCGATCAAGGAGAAGGTCAATCCGCTGATCGAGCAGGCGTCGAAAGACTACGTCAGCGCCAATGCCGGTTGGCCGAAGCGCTCCGAGCCGTGTGACAAGTCGAGCTGATCCCTGCTTGCTTATCCCTCCCCGCGAAGCGGGGAGGGATGTGCGCATTCTCCGCTCATTCCCGCGAAAGCGGGAATCCAGTTCTTCCTCTGCTTGGCGCTGGGTCCCCGCTTTCGCGGGGACGAGCGGAGCTGAAGACTAGTCGACCTCTCCCCGCAAGCGGGGAGAGGTGAACGGAGCCCGTGATGTCCACCGTCGCCCCCATCGCAAGTTCTCCCATCGCCTCGGCTCCCGCGGCCGACAACATCCTCGTCGTCAACAATATCGAGGTGGTCTACGATCACGTCATCCTCGTGCTGAAGGGCGTGTCGCTCGGCGTCCCCAAGGGGGGCATCGTGGCGCTGCTCGGCGCCAACGGCGCCGGCAAGAGCACGACGCTGAAAGCGATCTCGAACCTGCTTTACTCGGAGCGCGGCGACGTCACCAAGGGATCGATCGAGTTCGACGGCGCGGAAATCCAGGACCTGTCGCCCAACGAACTGGTGCGGCGCGGCTGCATCCAGGTGATGGAAGGCCGTCACTGCTTCGGTCACCTGACCATCGAGGAGAACCTGCTGACCGGCGCGTTCACGCGGCGCGACGGCAAAGCCGCGATCAGGGGCGACCTCGATCTCGTCTACAGCTATTTCCCGCGCCTGAAGGAACGGCGCGCCTCGCTCGCCGGGTACACCTCCGGCGGCGAGCAGCAGATGTGCGCGATCGGCCGCGCGCTGATGTCGCGCCCGAAGATGATCCTGCTCGACGAGCCGTCGATGGGCCTCGCGCCGCAGATCGTGGAGGAGATCTTCGAGATCGTGCGCGACCTGAACGAGAAGGAAGGCGTGTCGTTCCTGCTCGCCGAGCAGAACACCTATCAGGCGCTGAAATACGCCCGCTACGGCTACATCCTGGAGAACGGCCGCGTCGTGATGGACGGCGAGGCGAAGGCGCTGCGCGAGAACGAGGACGTGAAGGAATTCTACCTCGGCATCGCGGAAGGCAAGCGCAAGTCGTTCCGTGACGGCAAGCACTACAAGCGCAGGAAGCGGTGGCTGGCGTGAACCTTTCTTCCCCCTCCCCT